>CAVYFY010000017.1:0-167102 GCA_963767835.1 uncultured Planctomycetota bacterium | reverse complement strand
GCCCGGTTCCAGGCGCAGGAGCGCCAGGCCGAGTTGATATTGGATGCGCGCCCGACCGCCATCCACAACGGGAGCATCGGCGAGCAGTTCCTTCCAGGTCGCGATGGCCTTGTCCCAGTGCCCATCTTCCTCCAGGCAGCGCGCCTGTACAAGCCTAGCCTTGACGCGAATGGGCCGCGGCGCCTTGGCGCTCATTTGATCAAGCACCTTGACGGCGTCGCTGCGCTGCTCCTTGCGCAGCAAGATTTCCGCTTGCTGCAGCTGGGCCTGGGCGAGCGCCTCGGCATTGCGCGGCGGGGTCAAGTCGAGAATGCGCTGGTTCGCCTTCAGGGCCGCGTCCAGGTTGGGCTTGGGAAGCTGGAGGTAAGCGCGCACCAGCAACTGGTAGCCTTGCAACGGCTGCTCCGCCCCTTTCTCCACCGACAGCATGATCATTTCGAGGGCGTGTTCCACGTCTTTATTTTGCTGGAGCAACACATAGCCGAGCCGATATTGCAGGGCGGCGCGATCCAGGTCGGCGCCGCCGAGGTTGTGGGCCTGCTCCAGGTGCTCGGCGGCGCGCGGCCAAATCTCCTTGGCAAGGCTCGCCGCTTTCTGCTGACCCTGGCGATAGTAGGCGGAACCTGCCAGGAATTGAATTTCACCGGCACGAGAGGGGAAACTGCTCAACTGCTGCAACGCGTCCTCGGCCTGAGCGACCAGGAGATCGGCGTCGGCATCCTCCTGCCCCAGCCCGTCACGCAAGCTGGCCAGCTGGTGATCCAAGACCCTAGCCTGCGGCGTCACCCGCCATGGTGCGCTGACGGCGACACCAAGAAAAATGAATAGCCCAAACAGAAACGCCGGCGCCTGCCAGAGCTGGCTGAGTCTGCGGCGCGCACGGCCTACCTTGCTGCCGGGATTTTCTATCGCACTCGTCATAAGGACTGCCAACCATCCTGGTTTTTAACAATCCGTGGGCATGCGCCGGTTTTGGCAGATTCGCGCGAAAGAATCAAGAGCAAGAACCGGCAGGGCAAAACCCTTGCAAAAAATGGGCAAGCCGGGCAAGCCGATGAAATCCCCGCTACCGCAGCCGATCAGCCGGCATAGCCCAATGCCTCGATTTTACCAGCAATTCCCGGCGAGGGTTTTTGGGTCGGCCCGGTTTTCCTGTTTTATCGCGCGGAGAGCTTGCGGCTTGGGGCGGCGAGGGGATTGCGGAGGTGGCGATTGTGCGTTGGTGCGTATTCATGCTGGCCGACGCTGTTGGGTGCGCACGGCGACCATGGGACACCCTTGTCCTTTACTGGAAGTCGTTCGGATTCGTTCGAGCTGCTCTCAGCTATCCGCTGGGAACGGTCGGCACCTCGACCAACTGAAAGGAGAGCAACACTTCGTACAGATGTCGGATCGATTCCAGACGAAAGCAGTGAAACAGGTGCCGCATGCGTTCCCAAAGTCGACATTTGCGGCCCAGTTTGTTCAGCACGGCTTGAAACAGCGGATCGCATAATTGTTGGGCTTGGTCGACCAAGAAAGCCAACATCATCAGGAAGGCGAGCACCACCGACAGGTTCTGCTCGCCGTGACCGAAATTATGCTCGAAGTGGTAGCCTTGGTTCTTGAGGGTGTTGAAGGTTTCGTTTTCGATGCGCCAGCGCGAGCGGCCGCCGCGGACGAGATGGCTGACGGAGGTTTCGTCGAAGGACAGGTCGGTGACCCAACTGAAATGACGGATCGGCGTCTTGGAGCCGTGGGGAGGAATTTCCCAATACTCCAGCATCGCGACTTCGAGGTCGGCATGCGATTGGTTGAGGGCGACCTTGGGGAGCCAGCGATAGTGATGCAGGGTGCCGTCCGCGTCGACCAGGGTGAGGACTTGGGTTCGGTTTTCTTCGTGGGCTCGTGCCATGTGCTCGAACAGATAGGCATGGCTGCCTGGCTTGACGCCTAGCAAAAAACGCACGTTCGCGGCCTTCAGGTCCTCCACGTGCGGCGCGTTGGCGCTGAGGGCGTCCTCGACGAAGATGACTTTCAAATGCGGATGTTCGCGGCGCAGATCCTTCAACGCCCGCCGCGTGGCGCTGCGTTCGCCGTCGTTCTTGGTGCTGCCGTCTTGCTTGACGATCGGTTCGGGGCACAGGGGGATGACTTCCTTGTGGTCGGGATGCACCAAGGCCAAGCCCAGCAACTGATGGTAGTAAGTGATGACGCCGTTGCGGCTTTTCTTTTCGAGGCAACAGGAGCAGTGGATCTTGTCGGAAGCGTGATAGGTGGTGCCATCGGCGGCGATGAGGTAGTGCCCTTGCCAAAAGACAAACGATTCGAGCGCTTTGCCGCGTTGCAGTTGACGAAAGACGCTGGTGAACGCGGGACGAAGGTTCCGGGGAACGACGGGATCGAGATTGGCTCGCATCTGCGTGTCGCTGAGCGTTTCTTGGATGCCGAAGAGAGAGGCCAGGTTGAAGGCGTTGCTGCGAGCGTACTCGTCGTAGGCCAAGAGGGAAGCGGATTTGAGAGCGAAAAGAGCATAGCCTCCCATCAAGACGTCGACTAAAGGGATCTTTGGTTCCTTGCGATGATCGGGAACCTGTCGCAAGTCGGAGCGGACCTGACGAACAAGATTGTCTGCGGAAAGGTGAATACGCGGCGTGTGCGGTTTCATCGGCGAATCCGTTCGCAGAATGGGTAAGATGGGCGAATAGACTGCTCTATTAGATTACGAACAGCTGCATCGAATTTCCAGCGTTTCTGACCGTTCCTGGAATTGCTGCGATTTTACCTGGTCCGGCCGGCGATCGCGAAGAACCACCTATTTCCGTTCGTTCAGCGGCTGGCCGGAGCGCAGATAACCGAACAAATCGCGCACCTCCTGGTCGCTCAAGCCGTCCAGCAAGCCTTCAGGCATAAGCGATATTCCCGATACGCTCATGCTCGCGATGTCGTCCATCGGCAAGACGGTGCGCTGGCCGTCGGCGCTCTTCAGGATTACCACGCGGGCATCTTTCTCGACGACGATGCCGATCAGCGTGCGGCCATTCTCCGTGGTGATGACCGAGGTCTCAAAGCCCTCGCGAATCTCGGCGTTCGGGTTGACGATGTGCAAGAGCAGATGCAGCACATCGTCGCGCTTGAACGGGGTCAGGTCCGGGCCGACGCTGCCTCCTTTGGCGTGCAACATGTGGCAATTGGCGCAGCGGGCCGTGAAGAGCTTCTTGCCGATATAAGGATCGGCGTTACCGGCAGCGACGACGAGGCCGAGGCGATCGATCTCCTTTTGCATCTGGGCGGTGGTTGCCCCCTTGACTTCGCCCCAATGCTTGCGCACCAGGCCCGTGATTTCCTTATCCTTGTGCAGGAGCAGTTTTCGCAGCGTCGCCAGCGGGATCGACTTCGCCGGCACTTTCCCGCTATCGACCGCCGCGAGCAATTGCCGGCTCCATTCACGCCGCCCCACCAACAACGATTCCGCCGTCTCACGCACCTCGTTCGACATGCCCGGTAACAACCTGACGACCTCCGCGCCGATCTTTTCATCCTGGTACGCTTGCAACGCCCCGAGCGCCGCCTTGCGCAGCGCGTCCGGCTCCTTGGCGGACAGGAGCGCGAGCAGCGTCGGCACGCAACGCGGGTGTTTCGCCTCGCCGAGAACGTCGATCAGCTCCAGGCGATCCAATAGCGGCGTCTTCGGATTGCCGATCAAGGCGAGCGCCTTGTCAATCGCCTCGGTCTTGCCCTGGCGCACGCTGAACGCAATCGAGCCGCCGCCGAGCTTGGCGATCTGGTCGAGCAGTTCATCCGGCAGCCCGGCGATGGAACGCCCCTTAAACGCCTCCTCGAATCCCTTGAGCAGGATCTGCCCCTGCTTTTTCTGGGCGCGACCCGAAACAGCTCGATGCAGGCTTGGTAATCCTTCTGCGTGCCGGCCATCGCCAACCGCTTGATGAGGCGCGGCAAAATCGTTTCCTCGACTATTCTCGCTCGCCACAAGGAGGACTCACGGAACATGCCGAGCACCTGATCGCGATCCTTGCCGCAATGGACTTCGATCGCCCACCAGAGCAAGAGCGGCACATGGACATCGCCGGCATCCTCGTCGCGCATCAACAAGCTCTGCACGATCGGCAGTCCTTCCAACGCGGACAGCCGTTTCGCGCTGGCGGCATACTGGCTGCGCACGTGCAGGCTCGGTTCAGATCGCGCCATCTCCGCCAGCTTCGCCGCAATCTTGTCGCCGAGCCGATGGTCATCGGCGAGCAACCGAACCGCCCATAAGCGCACCTGCGGCTCCGAATGCCGCAAGCATTTCTCGGCCAAATGGTCATCAAAGCCGCCGGTCAGGTTGATCGCCCACAGTGATTCGAGCGCAAGCTGCCCGGTGCTGGCGAAGAGTTGCTTGGTAAGCGCGGGCAGAATCGATTTGTCCTTGCGGTCCCCGAGCAAGCGCTGGGCCGTCTCGCGTTGCCAGCGGTTGTCGGATATCAGCAGATCGATCAATTCCGCAGAGCTCTTCTTGCCGAGAAAGATTGGTTTCATGAATTTTGCATCTTTACCGGCGAGCCGATAGATGCGGCCGGTGTCGCGGTCGATGACGCCGTCGTTGTGGCCTAGATGCGCGATTTTCGCCTCGTAGAAATCGGCGACGAAGAGTGAGCCGTCGGGCGCCGGCTTGATATCGACGGGCCGGAACCAGGTGTCGCTTGACGTGACCACGCCGCCGAGGTCTTTCGTTTGAAACGACGAGCGATTCGGCTGAAATTCGCTGAGCATCACCCGGCCCTGCAACGGCTCGACGGCGAACAGCTTGCCGCGATATTGCGCGGGCAGCCCGTCGGCTTCATTGAGCACCCAGGTGTGGCTGAAGCGCTGCGACTTGTTCGCTTTCATCGCCTCGAAGTAGCCGAAGGAATAGGGATTGGCCAGGACGCCGTGCTTTTCGAAGCCCTTGCGGTAGGAGGCGCCCTGGACGTAATGGAAGCCGCGCGTATCGCCGCCGTTGTGCCCGGAATACACGCGGCCCTGGGCATCGAACTCGACGCCGAACGCATTGCCGCCTCCTTCGGCGAAGATTTCAAAGCGTTTTTTTTCGGGATGATAGCGCCAGATGTGCTGGCCGATCATCTGAACGGGCTGGTCCTTAGTGCCGGGCCGGGTGATGTGGGCGGAGACGGTACTGCCATGAGCGCCGTAAAGCCAGCCATCGGGGCCCCAGCGCAGGCTGTTGGCGCAGGAGTGTGTGTCTTCGAGACCGAAGCCTTGCAGATGCACGACGGGAGCACCGGTCGGCGAGTCGGCGTTTTCCCTGGTCGGGTAAAACAGCAAATAGGGAGGATTCATTACCCAGACGCCGCCCCGGCCGCGAGCGATTGAGGTGACGATGTTCATGCCGTCGAGGAATACGGTGTGCTTGTCGAAAATGCCGTTGCCTTGCGTGTCCTCATGGATCGAAATGATATCCTTGCCGCGAAATTCGCTGCCGACAGGATGGGGCGGCGGCGGTGGAATCTTGTCGTAGACGACACGCCAAAAAATGTCGCGGCTGAGGACCTTGAGGCCCGCCGGATGCGGATACTGAATATACTGCACGACCCACAGCCGGCCACGCTCGTCGAAGGAGAGCGACAACGGCTGCTTGACGATCGGCTCCGCGAGCACCTGGTCGAAGCGCAGATCATCCGCGACCTTGAAGCTCTTCGCGGCGTCAGCCGGAGCAAGCTTCGACGGCGTCTTCGAATCCTTGCCGGTTTGCGCGTCGGCGAACCAGAGCACACCGAAGCATATCACGGCGGCGACGATGGATGAACAAGCGATTCGCGCTCTGTTTTGCATGCCTCATTTCGCCGGAATGTAGTTCATCGTGTAGTACGCGATATTGTGCAACAGCGGCGCGCCTTCCGCCGAGCGCACGCCGGGGGCCGTCAACTGATGGATGTGCCCTTCCTCCAGCTTGCTCCACGTGAGCCGCACGCTTTTATTGTCGGCGGCGACGGTTGCTTTCGTGATGGCCGGATTGGTGCGATCCACCTCCGGGCTGCCGTATTCCGCTCGATAGATGTAGGTGAACGTCTCGGCCTTGTAGGAATTGACATCGCCGGCGGTTTTCGGATCGACCGGCTTGGTGAAGGTGAGCGTGAAGCCGTCCGGCTCGGCTTTCATTTCGCGGATTTCGAAGGGGACCTTGCCGGTCCAGGCGATGCGCTCAACGCTGAACGGCTTGGTGCCGCGCGAGCCCCAGCCGCGGTTGGTGCCGCCCGCGATGAGTGAGCCGTCCGGCGCGAAGCAAACCGGGACGACGCCGCAGGTCAGCCCCTGCCGGAACGGATAGCAGGCGCCCTGGTATCGGCCATTGGGCATCTTTTCGAGGCTGACGCGCATGATGGTCGAGTACGTCTGATCGCCGACGAAGAGCTGTTTCTCGAACGGCCCGAACTTGCCGCCGGAGAGATCGCAATCGAAGCCGGCCGCCGATTGGCCCATCTTCTGATACGGAAATAGAACGCACGGCGGCACGAACTGCGGAATCCTCTTCGCCTCAATGTGGATGCGGCTCTTGTCCTTGGGGACCAGTGGGGCGGGGCCGAGATATTTCGCTTCGGGTTCCTTGTACCATTTGAAGCTGTCGGGATGACCGACGAACCCGCCGACGACGAGTTGCTTGAGCCCGCACGCGCCGTTCCAGGGGCCTTGATTGTCGGTGTAGAAGACATCGCCCTCGGCATTGAAGCCGACGCCGCCGGGGGAGCGCACGCCGCTGGTGGTGGGAACGAATTCCCATTTCTCCCCTCGCCCTTTGGGAGAGGGGTCGGTGGTGAGGGTGACCTTGCCGCCCCAGCCGCGGAACTTGCTGTTGGAGTTGAACGAGCCGGTCAGGCAGAGCGTGATCCAGATGTTGCCGTTCTTGTCGAAGCGGGAGCCGAAGGCGTATTCGTGGTAATCGCCGTTGACCTCCCAGCCATCGCTGACGACCTCGAACAGATTGGCGACGCCCTTGCCATTGGTGTCCTTGATGCGCGAGATGTCGGGGCGCTGCGTGACGTAAAGCCAGCCGTCTTTCTTGTAAGCCAGGCCAAGGATTTCGTGCAGGCCATGAGCGAAGCGCGTGAACTTGGCGTCCTTGGGATTGTCGGTCAGGCCGTTCTCGATGATCCAGATTTCGCCGCGCCGCGTGCCGACGGCGATCTTGTTGCCGGGCAGCATCTCGATGGCGCCGGCTTCGACGACTTCGCCTTCGGGGATGGGGTAGGTGAGGAGCTTGTAGTAATCGTTCTCCTCCGCGGCCGCTTGGGGCGGGGGCTGCTTTTTCTTTTGGGCGCTGGCGCCTGAGGCTGCGCTAAGAAAAATACACACAGTGCACACGACAAAGCAAGCGTATCTCATGGAAAATTCCTTTGGTTGAACCCTCAAATCGTAATAGTCTTGAGCGAAACGGACATCTCGTACTCGAACAATTGGACACCCTGAAGCAGCGAGCACGCAAGTAGCAGGTCTTCGCTGATTTCCCTTGCAACAATGATCCCGCGTACCGCCTGGTTCGGCTCTGCAAGGTTTTTGCGAATCCAGGCCATGTAGCGCGCGAGCTGACCAACCACGCGGTCGTATGCGTGCGATACCTTCAACTCAATTACGACGAGTTCGCCTGCCGCTGAAATGGCTAATATGTCGATCCACCGGCCACCGACTGGAAATTCAATTCCCGTGATTCCTTCTTCCTCGTAAATTCTCAGGCCACGTTCAATCTTCCCCAGATTTTTGGCAAGGTAGTTTTTCAAATCTTTCTCGTAGGCAAACTCGCTCGCTTCTTCCACTTCCTCTTCATTCGGCGTTTGAGGATTCAGTTCGAGCGATTCTGCCGCCGCATGGATTGGCTGAGGATCACGTTTAGGATCAAAGAGGCGAAACGTGCCGTTGTCCTCCTGGTAGTAGAAGAGGTCGTCGTCGGCACTTGCGCTATAGTGAAGCCGACTCGGTGCGTTGGTCGACAGGCGCGTCAGATGCGCGGTTACCGTCCCAGGTTTTATTTTCGGGTAGTGTTGAGCGAACCAATCTATCGCTCGTCGCCTGCTAAACGACTCACCTGGCTTCAATGCAAAGTCATTGGCCATGTCTTTCATAAGCAGGCGGACGGGCTTGGCGTAAATCGACATGTCATCTCCTCATGATTTTGCGAAAAACGGCGTAGGAAGAATCACTCGTCGTCCATTCCAACCTGCGCTGCCGCGTCAACAATCGCCTTGAACGGCAGCTCAAATCCCGGCAGCAGCTTGGTCGTGACGCCGCCGGCCGGCCCGACGCGCTTCTCGATCCAGTCCGATTTGCCGCGGCGCAGGATGACGGCCTGTTCGCGCCTGGCATCGATGATCCAGTATTCCTTGATGCCCAGGTCGAAGTATTCCTGCCGCTTGTCAATGTAATCGCGATCGATGGAGCGCTCGGACACGACTTCGATCACCAGCTCCGGCAACCAGCGACGCCACAGCCTGCTGTCATCGCGGCCCTTCGGCTTCGTCAGGAAAACCGATAGATCGGGATGGCGTTCGCTTTCCCATTCGCGGACCAAGAGCTTGCAATCGCCTGAACCTAAGACCACGAAGAAAGGTGCGGGGTTCGCCATCCCATATGCTATTAGCTGATTGCGCAACTCCGCGATTGTCATGGAATGATCATACCGAATGATATCTGCAACCGAGATAAACCCCCGTGAAAGCTCATAGTGATAGCCCTCTTCGGTTTCGACGAACTCGAAATCCTTGAGCGACATCTTGCGGCCATGATCGTCCGGGCCGATTTTCGTCTTGCGTTTGGTGATGGTCAGCATGTCGCCCTCAATCCAATTCAGCGCGCCACCGGGCCGGCACTTCCGCGAACGCCTGGCAATATGTCGTCTCCAGCGGAATCTCGATGCAGCCGCCCGACTCCAGGAACAGGGGCATTTCGGGCAAGCGGTCGCCGATGCCGAAATAACTCGTGTAGGCCTGCACGAGGGGGCCGCATTCGTAGCTTGCCGCCAGGCGATTTTTCTTGCCGCGCGGCAAGCGGATTTCCGCGCCGGAAATCTCCTCCCAGATGGCGGCGTGCAGGCCGTCGGGATCGCGCCGACCGGGCGGGAACAGGTCGACGAGGGACAGATGCACGCCATGATCGAGAAACGCCGCCGCCTTCTCGACCAGGTCCCGGAAGCGGCCGCGATGGCTTTTGTTTCCCGGCGAAACGATCTCAACCAGAGCGACAATTTCGTCATCGCTGACGTGGCGAACCGTCACCGTCTTTTGCTTGGCACGGTAGAAGTCCATTTCCGTCCGAGCGATCGGCTTTTGCCGTGGCCTGACGAGAACCGCGCTACTCTGCCCGCCGCTCGCTTTTCGGCCAGCTTTCGCCGGCGCTTGCAACGTCAACACGTCGGGACCGAAAACACCGGCGTACTGCTCGGCGAGCGCGTAATATTCCTTCGGCAACAGGCCGTGGTTTAGCGCACTGCGCGATCGCGGCGATCCACTCGAGGTGGAAGTGGTGAAAGATCCCCGCGGGAACCTTGGTCCAATCATGCGCCGGCATCGCTTCGCCTCCACGCCCATCACCATTTTCTACGCGCCCAGCCAATCTTCAATACTGATCCCAGCCTGTCGCAGGATTCGCCGGATCAAGCCGGGATCGATGACGCCGCCGTGTGGATTCGGGATCGTCACGCGCAGGCCGCCGCGTCGCATCCATTCGTGCTTGCCGCCCGGAAACGGACCATCGAAGCCCAGCACCTTGAGCTTGCGAACCATTTCACGCCTTGATACGGGCCTTAGCATCCGGCCGCCTCCGTGGCGCCACGGTAATGGCCAAACGACAGCCATTTACCACCGGCAGGTCTTCGCCGCTTCGTAACCCGGACATCAGCCAAACCTCGATGGCATCCACAAGATTCTCGCGCGCTTCCTCGACGGAATCCCCCTGTGTTACGCAACCGGGCAAATCCGGCGCCTCGGCCACGATCACATCCAGCTGCTCGCCTTTCTCATACACCGCATTCTTGAGAATTTCGGCGACATACTCCGCAAGAGTTCCCTGGCGATTTTTCTTTCGCATGACTCGGTCTCCAGGTTACCACACATACTCCTGCACCAGCTTCGCGCTGTTGCCCTTGAAGCGAATCGGCACCAGCAGCTCCTTCTTATTGCCCGCCTGGCGGATCACCGGCGTCCCTTCCGATTCGATGCGCATGCGCCAGTCGCCCACGCGGAACCAGCCGTCCTTTTCCGCTTCGATCTTGTCGGCGACCGCGGCCCGGTAATACAGCTTGTCGATCGGGTTGTCGGTCGTCAGCGTGAAGGCACGGCGAATCATCGGGCTGGCCTTCGTCTCCACCGCGTTGGGCGTGTCCTCGATCTTGATGTCGCCGAACCTGTAGAGGAAGGTGGGCCGTTGATCGTCGGTCAGGCGGTAGCCGAGGAATTTGTAGCCGAGATCCTTGGCGGATTTCGTGGGCCAGGCTTCATCGGGCTTGGCGAGGACGAAAAAGCTAACGCCGGCGGGCAGGTGCAAGATGTTGTCGCCCATGGGGGGCTCGAAGCCGACGCCGCGATCGGTCCAGTGGCGGCGGGCGTCGATGAACAGGCCCTGCCAGATCATGGCGAGGCGCATGTCGTTGGCATCGAAGGCGAGGTGGGCGTGCTCGGGGAAGCCGACGCCGATGGCGCGGGGGCCGGCGCCCTGGATGAAGTTGCGGTAGATGATCGCTTCGTTGATCGGAACGAGCGGGATGGATTGCTTGTTCAGTCCGAGCGGCAGCGTCGCCAGCTTGCCGTCGGCGAGATAGGTCCAGATGGCATCGATCTGGGCATCGGCGCTGCCGTTGAATTCGGATTTGATTTGCGATTTGCCGCCGTCGAAGGAGCTGGGCATGCGCGTGCCGGGACGATATTTGTTGGGATCGATGAGATAATCGTGGAACCACTCGCGCTTGAGCCTGGCAGTCATGATGGTCATGTCGATGCCTTGCACGCCCGCGGTCTTGACGCCGCCAAAGTTGTGGCAATTGACGCAGCCGAAGCCAGGCGATTTTGGATTGCCCACGCCAACGATTCTTCGGCCCGCCGCCTTGAGTTTCGCGGCCGGCTCGTCAATCGCGATCATCGGCGATTTTTTTGCTACATCAATGCTGCCGAGCAGATCGACGAGAAAAACGACGCTGGCGCCGAACTTGGGCATACGGGTATTCATGTAGGAGCGATCGTGCGAGCCTTCTGCGAGGATTTTCTTGAAGTAGGCTGGCTTGAGCTTGGCGCCGACGCCGGTGAGCGAGGGCGGAATGCGCGTTTCATCGCCCCATTCCTTGAAGGTCGAGGTGAAATGCGGATTGACCGCCTCTTCGACGCCGCCGATCTTGCCGCGCTCGTGGCAGGCATAGCAATTGAATTGCTTCATCGTGAACTCGACGATGGCCTGGGGCGACGGCTTCACGTCCGCGTCCTTGTTTCGCACCAACGTGCGCAGGGCCGTCTGCTGGGCGGCGCTCAAGCCGAACCAAGGGATCCCCTTCTTCGGCGTTCCTTGCAGGCAGCCGCCTTCCGCCTTAAGTTTCGCAAGCACCGGCGCCTCAAGCCGCTTGGTCCCTCTTTCCATCTGATGGCAATTAGCGCAGCCGACCGATGCGAACAATTCCCTACCTTTGACGACCAGCGTCAGATCAAGCCCCTCGTCGTCCTTCTTCGCCGGTGGCGGCGGCTCGGCTTTCTCGGCGAGGAAGACGTGCTGCCCCAGCGCTTGCCGGCCCAAACCCGGGCCCTCGATTTCAACGCTCAATTCGAAGCCGGCGCCGGCGTTGAAGACGCCGACGATCAGCTTGTGCATTCCCTTGGTCAGCTTGATCTTGCCCGACCTGGTTTGCGGAGCGTGGACGCCGTCGTTGTTGACGATGAGCTTGCCATCGATCCACAGCTTGCTGCCGTCGTCGCTGCTGGTGTAAAACTTGTAGCTCCCCTCGTTTTCGATCTTCAGGAAGCCGTCGAACTTGATGGCGCAATCCTCGATGCGGCGGGCGACGCCGAGATCGAAATCGCTGGCAACGCCTGATTTGATCGGCTTGATCTTGTCGAAATCGGGGAGGTTGGTCCAGGCGCCTTCGTAGTAGGCATAATTCATGTTGACGCCGAGAGCGCCGGCGACGGTCCCTTGCATGAGATAATTGGCGACATCGCTGGCTTCCTTGCCGATGACAATGCCGGGCATGCGGCCACTGGGTCGAACCTTGTGCGGGTTTTCGAGGAAGGTCTTGAGGCTGGCGAGCGTGTATTTCGCCTTGAGATTGCCGAGGGGAACGCCGTATTTAGCCCCCGGCGAGTCGCCGGGGGCTAATTGATCGCCTTTGGAATCGCGTGTGCCGTGGCAGGCGACGCAACCGACCTTGTGATAGAGGTCCTGGCCGCTACTGATCCCCTTGCCGTCGGGCCGCGTTTGCGTCGGCGTGCCGGTGGAGGCGAGAAAATGAACGAGAGCTTCGACTTTCGCGGCCTTGTCGGGATCATCGGCGAACAGGTTTGGCATGGTGGTGCCGGGCTTGGCCGCATGGGGATCGCTAAGGAATTGCTTGAGGTAGCTGCGTTTGATGCGCAAGCCGACGCCGTCGAGAATCGGCGCCGATTTGACCTCGGATGGAGCGCCATGGCAGCTCGCGCAATTGAGCGTGCTGTACAGCAATTGCCCCGCTTCGACGTTCGCCGGCTCGGCCTGATGGAAGCGCGTGAAGCCGGGAACCGCCGGCGCGTATTTGACGTTCCCCTTGTCGCCGGCGTATGCCGAGCATGCCAAAGTCAATGCGATTGCAAGAACGGTGCCGGCGCGGAGAACCGAGCGGGTGTGACCCAGCATGAGATTTCTCTTTCGTGTGAATAGCAAGCGGCGGGATAAAGCGAGCGCACGCCGTCATCTTAGCACGGTCATGGCGCAGAGCAAGATGGCCGATCAAATCGCTTTGGGCAAATTCATCCGCGCGTGCCGGTCAGCACGCCGCAATGAATCAGGGTCGGCACGACCTTGCGCGCTTCCAAACCGGCATCTCCAAGCCAAACGCCGTATTCGGCCGCGCTGTAAAGGCGCCCTTCAGTCAAAGTGAAGAGCGCCGCGGAATAAAGAGCCAACGGCAACGGGCCGTCGAGTGCGTCGTTCAAAAACGCATCGTGGATCAGCAAGCGCCCGCCGGGCCGAAGTGCCGCCGCGCAGCACGCGATCAGCGTTCGGCATTCCGGGACATCCCAATCGTGCAGGATGTTGGAAAGCAGGATGACGTCGGCGGTCGGCAGCGGATCGCGGAACATGTCGCCGGGCTGCATGTGCAATCGACCGGCGACGCCATGCGTCTGGGCGAATTCTTGGGCAACCTTAAGGACTTCGGGCCGGTCAAAGACGATGGCGGTCAGCGCGGGATTCTTCTGCAAGAGCGCGATGCTGTAGATGCCGGTGCCGCCGCCGACATCGACCAGGACTTTCGCGTCCGCCAACGAGACGCGCTCGGCGAGCACCGGTGCGACGTTCTTAGCCCGGCCCGCCAGCGCCAGCGTGAAATGCCGCGCCGCCGCCTCGTTCTCCATCGCCGACTTGACCCCTTCGCGGTAAATGAAGGCCACCCCGCTCTCTTGGCTCGCCGGCTTGTTGGAGCGAAGGCATTCCACCATCGCCAGCACGCCGGGACTATTCGCAGCCAATCCGATGTAATCGCCCACGTCGAACGGACCGCCCGGCATGAGATGCTCGCGGGCCAACTCGGTCAGATGCAATCGCCCGCTCGCATCGGCGCCGAGCAACCCGAACGCCCGCAGCGCCGTCACCAGCACCACCGTTGGCCGCTCGGCCAGGCCCAGCGCGTTGCCCAACTCCGCCCGCGTCATTGGCTGCTGGGCAATGCGGCCGAAGAGGTTGAAGTGGGCGACGGCCGCGGTCAGAAGTTCCGTGGCGTAGTTGCCTCGAAAGACTTCGAAGATCGGCGTCGGATCGACGGTTGGCGATTTGGTCGCGGACATGAGGATACTCCGATACTTTGGCCGCAAGCGGTGTTCACTCGCCGATTGCGCTGGCCCGGCCGACGGCGACATCGAATTCGCTCATCAACGGGACGGCCATCGCCGCGACCGCGAAGCTGAAGGCGCCGCCGGTGACGATTAGCGGGATCAGCGGATCGCTTGATTCACCCGTGACTGGCTTGCCGATCAGAATATTGGTGATCGTGTAAAAAACCGCGATCGGCAACAGGGCGCTGGCCAGGCTCAGCGCCGCCGACGGACGTTCGGCGCTCAAGACCCACCACAGACCGCCGATGCCCGCGATGATGAAGCCGGCGAAGCTGAACCATTGGTTCACGAAGCTGCTCTGGATGCGGATCAGGTAGATGCAGATCATCGTGCCGACCGACAGGAAGAAAACGGTGCCAAGCGCGCTGATGGCGGCCAGTCGGCTGTTGTCGGAGCGCAACGCGACGTGAATGCCGAGCATGATGGTGAACGCCATCAGGATCGCCATGCCGACGATGAGCGCGAGCGCCGATTCGATGTTCTTGGTGATGAGCAAGTCGGGCTGGTTGCGCGGCGGCGTGCCGAGCTGGCCGCGGATGGCGTAGATTACCACCAGCACCAGCGGCGGCAGGATGTATTCCTTCGTGTTGTAGAGAATGCCGAGAATCTTGCCGAAAATGAACTCGCGCGGCGAAAGATCGGTGACGAGGAGCAGATCGAGAGCGCCCAGATCGCGCTCGGACGTGATCGATGTCACGGATTGGGCGCTGATGAGCAGCAGACTCAAAATGCTGATCGGCACCAGTCCGTAACCCGCGGCGAATTCGACGCTGGCCGCCTTGACCTCGAAAATATCTCCGAACTCGCGCGGGTCCAGGGCGAGCAAGGCGTAATAGCTCACCAGGCCCAAGACGACGAAATAAGCCGTCTTCACCAAGAGCGGCCGGCGTCCGTAAGCGCGCGTCAGCACCTCGCGCCATAGGATCGGATTGCTCCAGACGGGCCGGACTTTTCCGGGCGCGGCATGGACCCGCTGCGGTTCGGTCGGCTTGGCCCCGAAGACCTCGCGCTGCATGATCGGTTCGCCGCTCGGGTTCCAAACGCGCAGCATCAGAATGCCGCAGCCGTTCAAGAGTGCCGTCAGCGCCAGCATGGTCAGGGCAAATTTCTGGGCCGCGCTCGCGCCTTCCGATAGCCTGGGCGGGTCGAGCACTTCCCCCAGCGCCGTGAACGGATCGAGCACCGCCTTGCATTGCTGCATGAAGTCGGCATTAACGCCGGGAATGGACCAACCAAAGGCGTCAAGCGCGACCGGGATGAACGGCAGCGCCTGCACCAGGCACAGATAGAGGACGAGAAACAGGACCGTCATGGCGAGGGCCTGGAACGTCTTGTCGCGCCAGAGAGCGACCAGTCCGCCCAGCGAGCCGGCGGCCAGCGCGGTGGTGCCAAGCACGAGCACTGCCTCGCCGATCTGCCACGGATCGATCCCGCCCAGCAGCATCAAGAGCGCGAACACCGGGATCGAGCCGACGAGCATCAAGAGGATTTGCAGCAGACTGCCGAGCAGCTTGCCCAGCACGATTTCGTAATTGGTCAGATCGGTGATAAGGAGCAACAGGAAGGTGCGGCGATCTTTTTCAAGCGAGACGGTGCTGGCGGCGGACAGGGCGGAGAAGAACAAGAGCAAGGTCAGTTGCACGAACGCGAGGACGCGAAAGGACATCAAGCCGAAGCGGGCCAGATCGCCGAGCGTGGCCGGGAACTGCCAGCCGACCGTGGTTTGCCAAATCGTCAGCAGGAGAATCCACAGGGCGCCCAGGTAAAGCGAGCGGGTGAAGTAATGCCGGGCGCGGCGCGGCAAGGTGAGCCATTCGCGGTTAAAAATCGGGCCCAGCATAGAGCTCTCAGCTATCAGTCCTCAGCTATCAGCCAATCGCAGCGCCTGAGAGCCGATGACTAAAAGCTATTGTTGTAGAGCCGGTGAATTGGCGGACAATAGCGATTGTGCGGCGCGTACGCGAGAACGCTCAACTTTCATACGCATTTGGCCGATGAAAAGTGCATCCGTGGCCGCGATAAATTCAAAGAAGGCGTGGTGACATGATGTCCGTCGGCGCCGTCCCCGTGAAAGGCCGAGCTTCGCACATTTTCAAGAGGGCCTTCAAAACCACGCGCAAGATCGCGGTCCTCGGCCTGGCGATCTACTTCATCCCTGCGATCACCGCATTCTTCCTGTCTTGCGGCGCCCTCGACGTGCTGCGGAATCGCCGGCGCACCTTCTCCACCCTCGATCGCTATTTCGCGGGCAATGGCCTATTCACGCTGCTGCTGTCCCCATTCAATCTCTTCATGGATTTGCTGTCGCTGCCTTACTGGAACAAGGGCATCTACCAGATCGGCGATCTGCCCAAAACCCACCAGGACGAGATCAACATCGTGATCGAGGCTTCCCTCAAGCAGGATTTGGTCGGCAAGCTCGAAGCGAAAATGGCAGGCCAAAAACGCGGCATGATCTTCTTCAAATGGTACGGCAAGAACATCGAGAACTTGCTCGACATCCCCGAATTCCACCAGCAGTTCAAATTCATCCGCACCATCGGCGTCTCGGTTTTCAACAAGAAGCAATCCACCGGCAAGCACTACGGCCCACTCCGCGTGACCTTGCGCGTGCTCTACAACATCAACGACATGAAGGACAAAAGCGCCTACATCAAGGTCGGCAATCACATTAACTACTGGCAAGACAACAAGCTGTTCATCTTCGACGACACGCTACAGCATCAGTCGTGCAACAATTCCGATGCGGTCCGCTACTGCATGTTTCTGGACATCCTGCGGCCGAGCCTGCTGCCGCGCGTGACCAGCGCGATCCTGAGCGGCATTCGCTTGCTGATGGCGCCGTTCAACTCCATTTTCTACCAGCACTGGACGTTTTTGAAATAGTGGCGAAGGCCTGTTCCACTATGCAGCGCCGACCATGCTCCGTATCATGTCATCAGGAGATTTCATCCCTGAGCCGGTGCGTGCATGGCGACGTTGTCCCCTTCCGAGCTTCTGGATTGGCTCGAGCAAAATCAATTCCTCACGCCGCCGCAGATCAGTGAGATTCGGCCCATCGCCGATTCTTTCCCCGATTGCCATTCCCTTGCCAAAGAACTGATCCGCCGCGATTGGCTCACGCCGTATCAGGTCAACCAGATTCTACAGGGCCGGCGCGATCAGCTCATTCTCGGGAATTATCGGGTCCGCGAGCGCATCGGCGAAGGGGCGATGGGGCAGGTTTTCAAGGCGTGGAACCCGCGCACGCTGCGCGTCGTCGCCGTCAAGACGATTCTCAAGGAGATGGTCAACAGCCCCAAGGCCATGGAGCGTTTTCGCCGCGAGATCGAGACGGCGTCGCAGCTCGAGCATCCGAACATCGCCCACGTGCGCGATGCCGATGAGGCCGACGGCAGGCCGTTCCTGGTGATGGAATATATCGAGGGATACAATCTGTCGCAGCGCGTCAAGCAGGATGGGGCGTTGCCGATCGCCGAGGCGGTGGAATACATCCGGCAAGCGGCGCTCGGCTTGCAGCACGCCTTTGAGAAGGGGATCGTCCATCGCGACATCAAGCCGGCCAATCTGATCGTGACGGGGCTCAAGGGGAACGGCGACACGCTGCCGGTGGTCAAGATTCTGGATTTCGGGCTGGCGCGATTCGACAGTGAAAGCGATGAGGCCGCCCGGCTGACGCAGGTGGGCCGGCTGCTGGGGACGATCGATTACATTTCGCCGGAACAGGCACAGAACGCCCGTGACGCCGACATTCGCGCGGACATTTATAGCCTGGGCTGCACGCTGCATTGCCTGCTGACGGGAGCGCCGCCGTTTGCGGGCGACACGATGGTGGAGAAACTGGGCCCGCGGGTGACGGGAGATCCGCCGTGGATTCGCGAGGCTCGCCCGGAGGTGCCGCCGCTATTGGAAGAGGTGCTGCGCAAGATGATGGCCCGGCGGCCGGAGGATCGCTATCAGACGCCCATCGAGGTTGCGCAAGCGCTGGCGCCATTCACGGCGGTGCCGCCCGCGGCAGCGCCGGTGCCTTTGGCCACGCCGGTGGCGCCGGGGAAGTGGCGCTGGCAATGCCGGTGGCGGCGCCGGTCGAGCCGATCGCGGTGGCGCTGCCGATTGACGGCGAGGTTAGCGCCGCGACGCTGGAATTGCCGCCGCATCTGGCGATGCGTCGCCCGCCGCCGCCCGCTTCGGCCCCCGCCGAGGAGCCCGCCTTTCTCGCCATGTCGGCGACTGGCCGCGATCCTGCTGCCGGCGGGACCGCGCCGTCCTCGCGGCGCCCAAGACCCAAGGCAAAAACCGGATTCTCCATCAAGCTGATCGTGATCCTCGCCGGCGCAGCGTTCGGCGTCGCCGTCCTTGCCTGTTTGGGGCTGCTGCTCATGTTTTGGCGTGGCCCCGTGAAGAAAAAAGGCTCGATCGTCATCACCAAAGTGCGGTTTGCTAACCCAAAAGAGGAGTCGCCTCCCGGTCAAAATCGGCTGTTCGTGTTCTTCGACCGCGTGGATTTCGCCGGCCCCGTCAAGGTTACCCTCAAGGATGTTCCGCCCGGTGTTCAGGCCAATGAGCTGACGATACCCGCAAACAAGAAGGAGGGTGAATACGTCTTTCGCGTGTCCTATGGAACTAATCCTCAGAGCGCCAAAGTTCGCCTCGTCGTCGAGTACGAGCCGGATGCCATCAACGCCGAAATGCCGTTGACGCTGACAATCATCGACGATCCAAAGAGCAGGCAATAAGCCCAGAAAAGCAAAAGCGTGGCGAGCCGAGCTCCGTAAGGAGCCGGTTAACGCTTCAACCGGCCGCTTAGGCGAGCGGCAAGAGTTTTTCTCCCCTCTCCCTCCGGGAGAGGGGCCGGGGGTGAGGGCGTTTGGCAAGTTCTTTTGAAGCCTCTGCCCTCACCCCCAACCCCTCTCCCGGAGGGAGAGGGGGGTAGATTATGTAGTGCCGGCCGCTTACGCGGCTCGGCTCGCCGAATTAACATCGTTTTCGGAGGAAACATGCATCCACGAATCCCCCGTATCGCCTTCATTGTCGCCGCAATTGCCTCGGCTCCCGCGGCTTACGCTCAGGAAAATCCCTGGGTCGTCTACACCGGCGGCGATGGGCCCGGCAAAGGCAAGCACATCGTCCTCGTCTCCGGCGATGAGGAATATCGCTCCGAAGAAGCATTGCCTCAGCTCGGCAAGATTCTCGCCAAGCACCATGGCTTCAAGTGCACCGTCCTCTTCGCGATCGCGAAAACGGACATCACGAAGAAGGACAAAAACGGCAAGGTCGAATTGATATCGAAGGCCGGCGAGATCAATCCGAACGTCACTGACAACATCCCCGGCCTCGAAGCGCTCAAGACCGCCGACCTGATGATTATCGCCACGCGCTTTCGCAATCTGCCCGACGAACAGATGCAACACGTCGCCGATTACATCGAAGCCGGCAAGCCGATCATCGGCATGCGCACCGCGACCCACGCCTTCCTCGGCCTAAAAGGAAAATTCGCCAAGTTTAACAACGGCGCCGGCGATAAGGATTTCAAGGGCGGCTTCGGTCGCCAGGTTCTCGGCGAACAATGGATCAGCCATCACGGCGGCCACGGCTCGCAAAGCACCCGCGGCATCCTCAACAAAGACGAAGCCAAGCACCCGATCTTGACCGGCTTGAAGGACGGCGACATCTGGGGCCCAACCGATGTCTACGGCGCCAATCCGCTCACGCCCTCCACCATCCTCGTTTACGGCCAGGTGCTCACCGGCATGAAAGCGACCGATGAGCCGCTCAAGGGCAAGAAGAACGATCCGATGATGCCGATCGCCTGGACGCGCGAGTACAAGGGGGGCCGAATCTTCGCGACGACGATGGGCGCCTCGCAAGACCTGGAAGCCGCCGGCACGCGCCGGATGTTGGTCAACGCCTCGCTTTGGTGCGTCGGCCTGGAAAAGGCAATCACGCCGACGCTGAGCGTGGACATCGTGGGCGATTATCAGCCGACGCGCTTCGGGAACGATCGATTCAAGAAGGGCGTGCGTCCGAGCCAGCTATCCTTCAAGTAAAAAGTAAAAATGAAAAAAATAAAAAGTAAAAGGCGTCGCAATTTACCTTCTATACTTTTTTGTTTTTTTTCTTTCTACTTTTTAATTGCAAAGCGGGGTGCGGCCGTGGAAGGCGTCAACGTGTTCGGCATCTTGCTGGGGTACGTCGCTGTCTTTGTGCTTGGCGGCGCAATTCTGGTTGCGCTGGGGTTGTTGCTGGTTCGGTGGATCACCGCATCTCGATTCGTATTTGCCGGCGGGTTCTTGCTGGCGACGCTCATCATGGCGGTCGCGGTGCTCTCGTTTCTCGACGGCAATGCGGACAGTGCGACCATCATCGCCGTTGCGACCGCGATCCTGCTGCTTGCAGGGATTGGTCAATTTATCGCGGCATTTCGCAGTTGCGCATGGCGGTACGTCGCGGCATTGACCTGCGCCTTGACCTCGGTGGCATTCGGTGCATTCAGCACGTTGATCGGCGGCGACGCATTCCTGCCCGGGGGAGGAAAAATGGTCATCGCGGTCAGCGCGCTTCTGGCATTGGCCAGCATGGTGATCGCGGTCCTGCCTCGCTTCGGCGTGCCGCAAGAAATGAGCGACGACGCCATGCGTTGAAGATAAAAAGCCCAGGGGTGCGGTGTTTTGAATCCCTGGGATTTTCATTTCTTGGGCAGTCCCGGTGCGCTTTCGTAAGAAGAAGGTGGGTTCCACACTTCTGCGGGAGCGACACATCATGAAAAAGACCATCTGGCTTGGGTTTGCCGGCAGCGCCATCGCGGTGGCGGTGATCGGCTATTTGTGCGGCCAACAACCGGCGGGAAAATCGGCGCCCGGCAAAGAAAACGCCGCCGACGTGGATGCGATCAAGAAGGCCGGCCAGAGTTTCATCAAGGCGTACCTGGCCGGCGACGCCAAGGCGATGGCGGCGCACTGGACCGAGAACGGCGAATATTTTGCCGACGACGCCACGGTTCTGCGTGGCCGGGCGGAAATCGAAAAGACCTACGCGGAATTGTTCGCGAAAAAGGGGGGCCACTCCGAGGCCCACATCGAAATCACGTCCATCCGCTTCCCGTCCAAGGACACCGCCATCGAGGAAGGATTCTTCAAGGTGCGCACCGGCAAGGAAGCGCACAAGACCAGCAAATACACCGTTCTCCACGTCCGCGAAGACGGCAAATGGCTCATGGCCATGGTCCGCGAATGGCCCAGCGAAGGAATTTCAGTTCGCGATCTCGATTGGCTGATCGGCGCCTGGGAAGCCAAGAAGGACGACACCGAGGTGCACACCACCTACACATGGTGGGGCGACAAGAGCTTCATCCGTGCCGACATCTCCATCAAGCAAAAAGACGCCGTCCGGGAAGGATTCCAGATGATCGGCAAGGATCGCTCCACCGGGCAGATTCGCTCATGGACATTCGACAAGGAGGGCAGCTTCGGTGAAGCGACCTGGAGCCACGACGGCAAGAAGTGGACCATGGATTCCGCCGGCGTCCTCGAAGATGGCAGCGTCCTGGCGGCCACCAACATCCTGACGCGGATCGATCAGGACACCTTCACCTTCCAATCGGTCGAGCGCAGCGTGGGCGGCGAAGCCATCGCGGACATCCCGCCGGTGCGCGTGACGCGCGTGAAAGGCAAGGTGAATCCATGAAGAAGATCATCTTCCTGGCGTTCCTCGTGGCCCTGGCAGTGCTGCTGGCGGTGAGCGATTCCGTGATCGGCGGGCGGCGCGGCGGCGGCGGTGGTGGGCGCGGCGGCGGCGCGGGAGGCGGTCGTCCCGTCGGCGGCGGCGCCGTCAATCCCTACGGCGGCGGATCGTACGCCGGCCGCTCGACGCCAATCGTCGGTCCCGCCGGGGGCACCGGACAGGCAGGCCGGGGCGGCGGCTCCTACACCACCAAGGGGGGCTCCACCATCGATTACAAAGGCGCGGCAGTGGGCGGCACCACGCCGGGCGGCGTTCAAGGGGGCAAATACGTCGGCGGCATCCAGGTCACCACACCCGGCGGCCGCGAGGCCACCAAAGTCGGCACGGGCGGCGCGGTCGCCGGCCCCGGCGGCGGCGCGGTCGCGGGCAAGGCCGGCGCCACCGTCGGCTCGGGCCCGAACGGCGCGTTTGCCAACAAATATCAAGGCGGCGTCGCCATCGGACCGCAAGGCGGCGTCACGGCAGGCGGGTCGCGCGTCGGCGTCGCCGCCGGGCCGGGAGGCGCCGTCGTCGGCGGCAGCAAGGGCGCCGTCGCCAGCGGCCCCTACGGCGCCGTCGCCGGCCGATCCACCGTTGTCGCCGGTCGTGGCACCTATTATCATTCCGGCGTCGCCATGCGTGGCCAGGCCGTTTATGTCCGTCAAGGCGTGGCTCGCTACCCGTGTTTTCGGCCCGGCTGGTATCGCGATTACCCCGGCGCCTGGTTCGCCGCCGGCTGGGCCGCCAATTCGGTCTGGCGGGCCGCCACATGGGGAGCATGCGCCAGCTACTGCGGCTACCCCGCCGTGCCGATCTATTACGACTACGGCGAGAACGTGGTCTACCAGGACAACAGCGTCGCCATCGCCGGCGAAGCGGTGGCCAGCCCGGAAGAGTACGCCCAGCAAGCGATCGTGTTGGCCGACGCCGGCCGCGAGGCCAAGGTTAGCAAGGAAGAGGAATGGCTGCCGCTGGGGGTCTTCGCGATGGCGCAGGGGGAGGAAAAAACCTCCAACCACATCTTTCAGCTCGCCGTCAACAAGCAAGGCGTGATCCGCGGCAACTACTATGACGCCGTCACCGACAGCACCGCGCTGGTTTTCGGCTCCGTGGACAAAAAATCCCAGCGTGCCGCCTGGACCGTCGGCGATCGCAAGACGCCGATCTACGAGGCAGGCATCGCCAACCTCACTCGGAACGAAACGACCATGCTCGTGCATTACGGCAAGGACCGCACGCAGCAATTCTCCTTGATCCGCATTGAGGAGCCGGAAGCGAAGGATGCGAAATGAGCCGCGCACGAAGTAAGCGGCCGGCGCCGTGCCGCTTATTTCGTGCGCGACTCATTTGCAAGGCTCGAATTATCGCCGCGGACCGCAGGCAGGACACGAGCCGTCCGGGGAACCGCACTGCAAGAACGGCGAGCACGGGGGACACAGCAGGCGCGGCAGCGGCTTGCAGCAGTAGTCGTCCGGTCCGCCGCACCGCACCACGGGGACGCATGGGATCGGCTTGCCGCAATAGTCGTCCGGCCCGCCGCACCGCACCACGGGGACGCACGGGATCGGCTTGCGCGTGTAGTCGTCCGGGCAGCAGCCGACGGAGGGGCAGTTGGCCGTCCCCAGCCACCAGCGCTGCCAGCAGGGCAATAGAGGCGTGGGGGGGTCGGCAGCGGCGCCGCCGGCCCATGCCAGCACCAACAGAAATCCGAGGCAGCGACTCGTTCTCACGGCATCACTCCTTGGCGACAAATCCGGCAACATCAACGATCGGCCGCGGCAGCGGGACGCAGCAAATCGGGGGGTGCTTCAATGTCCGGCATCGTTACCGGCGGCAGAATGCGAGCCCTCATCGGCGCGACTTCTTGCGGCACCGGCTGTTGTCGAAACGCTGGCAACTTCTGCGTCGCCGGCGCCGATTCCGCCACGGGCAAGCGAATTTCCCAGCCGCCGCCCAGCGCCTTGTAAACCTGGATGAAGCCCAGCGCGATGTCCCCCTGCTTGCGCATATTTATTCTGTTGGCCAACCAGGAAGTTCGATGTGACGAACGCCTGGTTCAGATCGAACTTCACGTCCTTGCTCAAAGTGAGCGCCTCGTCCACCGCTTCCTTCGCTTCCTTCTCGCAAGATTTGAGTTGTATGGTCCGCGTCTGGGCCCGCAAAAAGAGGTCGATGCCGTCCTCGACCTCGCGGCCGGCGTCCAGCACCGCGTTCTGGTAATCCACGACCGCTGTCTGGAACAAAGCGTCCTGGACCCGAATGCCGTTGAGCAGGCGGCCGTAGTTGAGAACGTCCCAGCGCATGCTGGGTCCAACGTAGCCGATGAAGCTCTGCGGGCCGAAAAGTTGCGAGAGGTTGGCAGCTTCGTAGCCGAGGCCGCCGATCAGAGAGAAACGCGGATAGAGGTCGCTGGTGGCGACGCCGATGCGCGCGCTCTGGGCCGCGACCAGGCGCTCCGCCCGGCGTAGATCGGGCCGGCGGCGCAACAAATCCGCCGGCACGCCGACGACCACCTCGGGCGGCACCGTCGGAATTTTGCCATGACCCAGCTCCGGCACCAAATCGCGCACCGGAATCCCCAGGAGCACACACAACCGGTTGTTCGCATCCCGCAAGGCGTTCTCCAGCTCCTCGCGCAGCGCCAGGGTATTGGTCAGATTCGAGCGCCGCTGCGCCTGGTCGATCTTGCGGCCGATTCCCCCCTTGAAGCGCGTTTCGGCGTCATTGACGAACTTCTTCTGATACACGACATTCTCGTCCACGTACTGGATCTGCTGCTCGAAGATGCGAATTTGCACGTAGGTGGACGCCACCTCCGAGATCAACAGCACCAGCGCGTCGTCATAGTTTTCGATGGAGGCGTCCAGTTCGGCGGTGGAGGCTTCGACGCTGCGGCGGAAGCGGCCCCAGAAATCGATTTCCCACGACAGATTGCCACCGGCTGTCGTGTCGTTGAAGGTGCGGTTGCCGATCGTGAAGTTGCCGACATTCACCTGCGCCGGGTTGGCGACGTTGGCGCTCAGCTGGTTGCGGGTATAGCCGGCAGTGGCTTCTTGTGTCTGCGGGAAAAGATTGCCGATGGCGATGTTGCGCTCGGCACGGGCGGCCAAGATGCGTGTGCCGGCGCTGCGCAAAGTCAGGTTCTGCCGGTAGGCGCTCTCGATAAGTTCGTCGAGCTTGGGATCCTTGAGCGCCTTCCACCAGCCGCTCATGTCCCGGGTCGCGACGTTAACCCCCTTGGTCTTGCTGTCGATCCATTCGTCGGCGACGGGGGCGGGCGGCTTCTGGTAATTGGGGCCGACCTTGAAGCCGTTGTGAATATAGTCGCTCAGACTCGTGCAGCCACTGCCGCCCACAAGAAGAAGTAGGCCCGCCAGAAGCAGAATGCCTCGACGCAACCTTGAAATTCGTGACCGCCTGGGCAAGATAGTGAACATGACGCGCCTTCTCCGACCAAGTGCGACGCAATCGGCATCGCTTCTTGTATCGGACAATCGGCATGCTCGGCATTATCGAATCCCTCGGCAAACTCGGCGTTTTGTGCCTGGGATGTGCGCCTGGACATGAGAGTATTCTGCGAAAGCCTCGCTTGTCGGGGATTTCCCAATAATTAATGCCGCAGCCGGGCGAAAAACGCAA
Organism: uncultured Planctomycetota bacterium; assembly: GCA_963767835.1. Taxonomy (GTDB): domain Bacteria; phylum Planctomycetota; class Planctomycetia; order Gemmatales; family Gemmataceae; genus SIAQ01. The sequence goes on along the minus strand of CAVYFY010000017.1, from coordinate 141,714 downwards.
ATCGGTCCAGGCACCGAGTGGACGGCGAACTCGATGAGTGAAGAATCCAACAAACCGATCGATCCGCGTGTCGATTTGGCCCAGCACCGGACGCGCCAGGCCGGCTTTCGAACGAAGCTGGCCCTGGATCGGACCACGCTCGCCTGGATTCGCACGACATTGACCATGGCCAGCTTCGGTTTCGGCATGGTCGCCTTCTTCCGGTCGCTGCGGGAACACAACCCGAATGAGGAATCCGTCAGGCTCCATGAAGGGGCAATCCAGTTCGGCGTGGCACTGATTATCGTGGGCATGGTCGCAACCGTTCTCGCTGCCGTGGCGCACTGGTTGGCCTTGCGCAGGCTCCGGCGCGGCGAAACCCCGGTCTTGACCCAGTGGCCCATGAGCATCACGTTGGCGATGTTCCTGACAATCCTCTGCCTTGCGGGTCTCTGGATCCTGTTCCAGCAATGACAAGGAGAGCACGATCTTGCATCACGAGCCGCTCGACTATATTCCCCTTTGGGCGCTTCTTCCCGCGATCTGCGCGGTCACGATGCTGGCCGTCGAAGGCGGTTACCGACTCGGCCAATGGCGGCATACACGCGTCGCCGAGGAAAAGGAAACGCCCGTCGGCGCCATGATCGCTTCCATTCTCGGGTTGCTGGCGTTCTTGCTCGCCTTCACCTTCGGCTTGGCCGCCAACCGCTTCGACGCCCGCCGCCAGGCCGTTCTTGACGAGGCCAACGCCATCGGCACGACCTACCTGCGCGCCCGCCTTTTGCCGGAGCCGCACGGGACCGAGAGCGCCCGGCTGCTGCGCGAATACGTGGATGTGCGCGTGCGCGCCGTCCAGCAACAAGAAGTGGCGGAGGGGATCGCGCAATCCGAGGAGTTGCAGGAGTTGCTCTGGCGCGAAGCCGTGCAAGCGTCGCGGAACAAGGACGGCAATCCGATCATGACAAGCCTGTTTATCCAATCGCTGAATGAGGTGATCGATTCGCACGCCAGGCGGATGCAAGTCGGCTTGCGCAGCCGGGTCCCGCTGACCATCTGGGCGGGGCTTTTTGCGCTCGCCGTGCTCGGCATGGTTGGCATGGGTTATCACGCCGGATTGTCGGCGACCCGGCGATCCCCGGCCATGCTGGGATTGGCGGTCGCATTCACGGGGGTGCTTTACCTCATCGCCGATCTGGACCGAAGCATCGAGGGAACCATCACCGTCAGCCAGCAGGCGATGATCGATTTGCAGAAGTCGATGCACAAGAATTAGGGGCTAGGGATTAGGGTTAGGGGTTAGGGGTTAGGGATGTGAGGTTAAGGACGCGCCCCCTAACCCCCTAAGAGCTAATACCGAAATGTCATCTTCACCAGCACTGCATTGAATTCGAAATGGTCCTGCGAGGCGATCGGACGTTCATAGACAGCGCCGAATTCGAGCTTGCCGGGAATGAGAACGGCGTTGGCGCCGACGGCTACCGTCAGCAGATTGCCGGAGGAGTCGAAGGAGCCGAGATCGAGGACGCCGTGGCCGGTGGGGAGATTCAGATTGACCGAGCTGGTGTGGTAGGAGCCATTGAATTCGACGAGCGGATAGAGCCAGCCGATTTTGCGATCGATATGGAGGTTGAAGTAGCAGGTGCTCGTGGTGGCCTGTCCTTCGCCGGCGGGGAATTCGTAGCCGGTGGTGGCGAGGACGTGCCAGCAGCCGAATTCCTTGCCGGCGGTGAGATAAGGCGAGAGGTAAGCGGGATTAGCGCCGCCTTGAAAGAGCTGCTCGGCGCCGGAAGGGGCTTCCCAGCGCACGCCGGCGGTGAGGAGAAACTGCTTTTCGGCATTGGCGATGAGCGTGTACTGAACAAAGCCGCCGAGGTTGAGCCAGCCTTCGCGCTGCCCGCCGATGTCGCGTTCCGGGACGGGCAAGCCGAGCTTGGCGAGCAACCCCTGGCGGGTGCCATTGACGTTCAAGACCGAGTAGCCTCCCTGGTTCAAGCCGAACGAGAGCCGATCGGAGAGGGCGACGTAGATGCCGGCGCCGTAAGCCTGGGCGTTGGCCTCGGCCAGGAGCGGGCCGTTGCCGTTGGCCCAGCCGCCGGAGTAGACCGGCCAAATCTCGGTGACGGCACGTGGGTCGATCGATTGGATCGGATTGCTCATGAAGCCGATGAAGCGGTCGAAATCGTGATTGCCGCTCAAGAATCCCGAATTGCTGCGCCCGAAGTCGAACAAGCCCAGACCGCTGAGGGAGCTGTCTTGTGGCACATAGGGGACAGGGCTGATTTCCGTTTTGATCGGAGCGGCCGGTTGCGGCAGGGTTGGCGCTCCGAGGCCTCCCTGAGCCAACGCTGCCGATGCCGACGCCGTCAAAGCAAGCACGGCCAAAACCAAGTTGCGAATCGAAATCTGCGAATGCATCGCCTGCCTCCATGCGCGCAAAGGTGAACAACTAGGGACGTTTTCATGAATATCGAAACTTTTGCGGTGCACATTTTTCTCAAACTCATAAGATGTGGATGCCAGGGAAATTCTTGGACGGTTTGTAGGGATGATAGCGACTGTCGGTTATGGCACATCTTCAAGGAATGAAGCCCGTCACTGTTGCGTTCGTGGATGCTACCTGTCTGATGCGCTTGAAATCGACCAGGCGTCTGGCGATGTATTGATTCGTTTCAACCAATTGAGGAGCTTTCGCAATGAGCTGGAAAAACGGAACCTTGTTCGTCGTGGCCGCCGTGATCGTCGCCGGGGCGGTGTTGCTGGCCAACCGCTCACCAGTCGAAGGGCAGGGCGGCGGGGGCAAAGGCGGCAGCATGTACTCGGTCGTCTCCACCGACGGCGCCCACCTCATCGTCACCGATAATGCCGAGAAAAAGCTCTATTTTTACGCCATCGACAAGGACGGCAAAGTCGGCGATGACCTGAAACTGCGCGGCAGCGTGGACCTGCGCGACGTCGGCAAGCCGAGCATCAAGCCGATCGACGCCAAGCCTCAGAAGTAAGTTCCTATCACTTGCGGATCAAGACCGCGTGCCCGCGCGGTCTTATTCCTTCACGAAAGGTCGAATCATGAAGACGAGAATCATCACGCTCGCCGCCGTCGCTGGGGCGCTGTTGGTGTGCCGACCCGCGCAGGCGCAGGTCGTTTACAATCCGTACACGGGGGGGGCCTACGGCGCGCCGGCGGCCAATCCCTACGTCGGCGCGGCCGCCGTCACTCGCAATCCTTACACCGGCACGACGACGGAACATGCCGCGGCATACAACCCGTACACCGGCGGCACCGCCCATGCAAGCGCCGCGTCTAACCCTTACACCGGCGCGGCCGCAGCGGGCGGCACTGCTCACAACCCGTACACCGGCACCAACGCCGTGGCCGGCGCGGCTCACAATCCCTACACGGGCACCACGACGACGGGTGAAGCCGCTCACAATCCCTACACTGGCACCAGCGCGGCAAGGTCCACCTCTTACAACCCCTATACCCAGACCGCGACCCACAGCGCGTCGGCTACCAACCCGTACACCGGCAGGTCGGCTAGCTATTCGCGAAGTTATCACCGCTGAGTTGGGCCACGAAGGTTGTCAATCGTTTTCACAGGGGCTACCATGCTGCGAAGAAATTTGGCGCTCGTCGCGCTGGCTTTCCTGGGTGTGGCGGCCGGTGCTTCGAAAGCGCACGCGCAATATCCCTACAACCCGTACGCCGGAGTTGTCTACGATCCGTACACCGGGTCTCGCTACGGCGCCGCAGCGGCTTACAACCCATATACTGCTGCACGCGGCGCCTCAGCGTCGGCTTACAATCCTTACACGGGAACCGCTGCCCATTCCACGGCGGGCTACAACCCCTACACCGGAATGGCGGGGCGGGAAAGCTCCGCGTACAACCCATACACCGGCGCCCACCACAACTCGGCCACGGCGTACAACCCCTACACGGGCGGAGCGGCTCACTCCGGCGCATCCTACAACCCATACACCGGCAGCGGGGCGGCACACCAGTCTTACCACAATCCCTACACCGGCAGCTCCGCGCGAGCTACGGAATACCATAATCCCTACACCGGAAATACGGGGTATCACTACAGTTATCGGCGCCGCTGAGCGCTGCCTGACGCCATGGCGAGTCCGCGACCCCTTCTGATTTCATTTGCGTTAGTGGAAGCCGCCACCGGACTTTCGCTGTTGTGTTTTCCGGACCTGGTGCTTTTTCTGCTGCTCGGCCTGGAACGGTCGGCGGTGGAAACGCGTCTGGTCGGTCGGATTGCCGGGACGGCCTTGCTGGCCATCGCCGCCGCGTGTTGCTTGGGCCGAAATGAATCGCGCGGCGCCGCGCAGCGCGGCCTCTTCGCCGCCCTGATGATCTACAACCCGGCGGCGGCATGGGTGCTGGGTTGGGCCGGCGCGACAAGTGAATTTGACGGCGTGCTCCTCTGGCCTGCCGTCGGCCTCCACGCGGCCATTGCCGCCTGGACCGTCGTCGTGATATGGTGGACCGCAAGTCGCAAGTACCGTGGGCAATCTGAGAATTGATTGTCGAGAACTTAAAACTTTCGAACAAGGAGAGTCCTCACCATGAGTTGGAAGAAGTTGCAGATCCCGGCCGTCCTGCTGCTCGGCGTGTTGCTGGGCTTCGGCGTCGCCAGTTATCGTGCTTTTCTGCCAGACCAGTTCGCGCTGGCCGGCGAGAAGGAGAAGAAGGGTCCGGAAGGCATTTTCTCGCCCCCCGGCACCTTCGATGGGGGCACGGTGACGCCGCCGCCCAACCCGCCGCCGTTCAAGGGCAAGGTCGGCCGCACCATCGGCGAATCGACCCCCGATTGGCCGCCGCTCGCCACCGCCCCCAAGGGCGCTCCCAACGTGCTCTACATCGTTCTCGATGACGTCGGTTATGCGGCCATCGGTTGCTACGGCTCTCCCGTCTGCAAGACCCCGCACATGGACAAGCTCGCCAAGAACGGCGTGCGTTACAGCAATTTCCACACGACGGCCCTGTGCAGCCCCAGCCGATCCGCGTTCCTCACCGGCCGCAATCACCATTCCAATGCGATGGCCTGCATCACCGAAGGCTCGACCGGCTTCCCCGGCTCCTACGGCCGCGTGCCGCTTGCCAACGGCTTCCTCTCGGAGATGCTCACGCCGTTCGGCTGGACCGCGTTCGCGATCGGCAAATGGCACCTGACTCCCGCGGAGGACATGAACCTCGGCTGCAATCGCAAGTGGTGGCCGCTCGGTCGCGGTTTCGACCGCTTCTACGGCTTCCTGGGCGGCGAAGTCGATCAATGGACGCCCTGGCTCACCTACGACAACCATTTCATCAAGCCGCCCAAAACGCCGGAGGAGGGGTATCACAATGTGCCCGACCTGACCGACAAGGCCAAGGAGTTCATCGCCGACTTGAAACAAGTGGCGCCGGATCGGCCGTTCTTCATGTATTTTTGCCCCGGCGCCTGCCATGCTCCGCACCACGCCCCCAAGGAATGGATCGCCAAGTACAAGGGCGCCTTCGACGCCGGCTGGGATGATTACCGCGAGAAAGCCCTGGAAAATCAGATCAAGCTCGGCATCTGCCCGGCGGGGACCAAGCTCTCGCCGCCCGGATCCCGACGTGCCGGCTTGGAAGACGCTTACCAAACAAGAGAAAGAGATGTTCGCCCACCAGATGGAAGTTTACGCCGCCTATCTGTCCTACGTCGATCATTACATCGGCGAGCTGATCGCGTTCCTGGAAGTGATGGACCAACTCGACAACACGTTGATCATCCTGGTGTCCGACAACGGCGCCAGCGCGGAAGGCGGTCCGACGGGCTCATTCAACGAGAATCTATTCTTCAACAACATCCCGGACACCGTGAAGCAGAACCTCAAGCACCTGCCCAACTGGGGCGACCCGACAACCTATCCCCACTATTCGTGGGGTTGGGCGCACGCCACCAACACGCCGTTCCGCCGCTGGAAGCGTGAAACCGCTCGTGGGGGCACATCGGATTTGTGCATCGTCCATTGGCCCAAGGGCTTCAAGGCCAAGGACGCCATCCGTCCGCAGTTCATCCATGCCATCGACCTGGTTCCCACGGTGCTTAGATGTGGTCAAGATGAAGAGCCCCACATCCATCAACGGCGTCGCCCAGAGCCAGATCGAGGGGGTGAGCTTTGCGGCGACCTTTGACGATCCGAACGCCAAGATTCCGCGCGAGGCTCAGTATTTCGAGATGATGGGCCAGCGCGCGATTTATCTCGACGGCTGGCGGGCGTATTCGCCCTGGCCGTTCGGCAAGAAAATGACGTCCAAGGACCTCGATAACGAGAAATGGATGCTCTTCAACATCGACACCGACTTCTCGGAATCCGAAGACATGGCCGCCAAGAACCCGGACAAGCTCGCCGAGATGAAGCAGCTCTGGTGGGCCATGGCCAACAAGTACAAGGTCCTGCCGCTGGATAGCACCAGCGTCGAACGCCTGTCGGCGCCTCGGCCCCAATTGTCTGGGCCGCGCAGCAAGTACGTCTACTTCCCCGGCACCGGCGAGGTGGAATTCTCCAACGCCGCGGACACGCGCAATCGTTCCTTCAGCATCACCGCCGAAGTGGAAATTCCCAAAGGCGGCGCCGAAGGGGTCTTGCTGGCACAGGGAGGAATGATCGGCGGGCACACGTTCTTCGTCAACAAGGATCAGAAATTGCAGTACTCCCACAACTATGTCGGCCTCGACGAATACAAGGTCATCTCCGCCGACAAGCTGCCGGAGGGGAAATTGACCGTGAGCATGCAGTTCCAGGTCACCGGGCCTCCCGACTTCAAGGCCGGCAAGGGGTCGCCGGGGAGCGTGAAATTGCTCGTGAACGGCAAGCAAGTCGGCATCGGCAAGATCGCCGTCACGTGTCCCTTGGCCTACAGTCTTTCCGGCGACGGACTGTCCTGTGGCCGAGACACGCTGACGCCGGTCAGCGCCGATTATGGCAAGGCCCGCGAGTATCCGTTCACCGGCACGCTGCGCCGCGTGATCGTGGAGGTCGCCGCACCGGGGCAACCGCCGCCCAAGGCGCCGAATCGTGATTAATGAATGGTTTGGCGAGCCGAGCGGCGTAAGCCTCCGGTTTGTGGCGCCCGGCAACCGCGTGCCTCAAACCGGCTCCTCACGGAGCTCGGCTCGCTGCCTCAATCTTGCCGCCTCAGAGTATTGACCGAGCCTTGCCATGAAGAAAACCGCGAAAAAGCCAGCGCCCAAGATGCCGCCCAAAACGCTCCCCGCGCGCTCATCCGCGAAGCTCTGGGGTCTTGCCGCGCTTTGTCTCTTGGTTGCCGGCGGCACCTGGGCGGTCCTCGAATTCGTCGTCTGGAATACGGTCCCATCGGCACTCGTGGGCAAATGGGTCGTTACCGAAGGGCCCGATGAAGGCGGCACCATCGACTTCTACCGCGGCGGCACCATGGTCGCCAGGGTCAATTTGCAAGGCCGGCTGGGGATCATTGAAGCCAAGATCCGAGTGGAGGACGACAAGATAATTGCCACGCTCAAGAACCATCAAACCGGCGAATTAGGAACCCGCGTACAAACGATCAAAGTTCTTGATGGCAGGCGGCTGGTCCTTGAAGATGAGCATGGGAATCTAATCAAATTGGAAAAGGCGGACTGAGCCGGCGAGCGCCGATTTCGCGCGTCCATCGTCGAAGATCAAAAAGGCAAACGCATACGCATGAGGCGCGCCGACTAATTCATCCCCGAAGAAGGCACGCCCTTGACAATATCTCCAACGGTACGACCGTTGGCACAGCAGTGGGTTTTGGATCCATTAAGTCACTTTCTTCCCCCGCAACCGCGCAATCCCCTCCGCATCCAATCCCAGCACCGCCCGCAACACCTCCTCCGTCTGCTCCCCCAGCGCCGGCGGCATCGACGCCGGCGGCAGATCGACTCCCTGTAAATGAAACGGCGAACCCGCCAGCTCGACCACGTTGCCCGCCGGGTCGCGCACCGTCGTCTTCATGCCGCGCTGCTTGACTTGCTCCAGGGCGAAGAGCTGGGCGTAATCGAGGACCGGGGCGTGCGGGACCTCGGCGGCGCCGAGGCGGGCTTGCCAATCAGTGCTGCTGTGGTTGCGCATCAGCCCCTCGATCATCGGCACGAGGACATCACGGCCAATGACGCGCAGGGGGTTAGTGATGAATCTCTGGTCGGCGGCCAGGTCGGGGCGGTCGGCGGCGTGGCAGAAGCGTTGCCATTGGGCATCGTTGCCGACGGCGACGATGAGCCAATCGTCGGCGGTCTGGAACGCTTGATAGGGAACAATCTGTAGGTGGGCATTGCCTTGCCGGGCCGGCATTTGGCCGCTCGTCAGGTAGGCCTGCACGACGTTGACCTGGGCGGCAATGGCGCAATCGAGCAGAGCCAGATCGATGGCGTAGCCGTGGCCGCTCTTTTCGCGCGCGTGCAGGCAAGCCAGGATCGCGCTGGAGGCGTACAGGCCGGTAAGGACATCGGTGACGGCGACGCCGACCTTACTGGGCGGGCCAGCGACGGGGCCGGTGATGCTCATCAAGCCGGACAGGGCCTGGATGGCGAAATCGTAACCGGGCAAGTCGCTCCAGGGGCCGGTGCGGCCGAATCCGGAGATGGAGCAGATGATGAGGCGAGGGTTTTGCGCGTGCAGCTTGGCGGGGCTGACGCCGAGCTTGTCGGCACTGGCGGCGCGGAAATTTTCCAGAAGCACGTCGCTTCGTTTGGCCAGCTCATAGAAAATCTGCAAGCCTTCGGCCTGAGCCAGATCGAGCGTGACCGATTTTTTGTTGCGATTGCAGGAGAGAAAATAGGCGCTCTGAGCGCCGGCGAAGGGAGGCCCCCAGCCGCGCGTTTCATCGCCGACGCCGGGCCGTTCGATCTTGATGACCTCGGCCCCGAGATCGCCCAGGAGTTGCCCGCAGAATGGACCAGCAAGCACGCGCGAGGCATCGAGAACGCGAATATCGGCCAGGGGAGACATAATCGAGCTTTCAGCTTTCAGCTTTCAGCTATCAGCCGATGCCCGGGAGATAACCGAAAACACGAACTCATAGCGTATAAGATACGAGCTAATGGAGCAACGCTTGCAGCCGTCCGTGATGGCTGAGAGCTGAAAGCTGAGAGCTGAACATGGACGCATTGCCGCACATGTACGAACAGCTGGCGAATCATTACGCCCGGCAGGGCGAGTCGCGGCAGCGGGACAATTGCCTGGTGCTGGCCGCCGACGCGGCTCTTGCCGCCGGCATTCCTGAGGAAGCGGAGCGACTGCGCAAACGCTTGCTGCTGACGAACCCGTATCATCTGTTGCGGCCCTACGGATCAATGGCGGAGGCGATGCTATCGGCAGACGTGGCTGACTTTGTGGCCGACCTGCGCCGGCAGCTTCCGCCGGACATCGTGGCGAAGCTGCTCAATCAAAACGCCCCGGAGAAGACCTACGCGCTGGCAGAACCCGTGCCACGACCGGCTACGGAGACAGATGCGCGGGGACCGAAAGCAACCGCGCCGCCAGCGAAGAGGACCGTGGCGCCGCCGGACGAGGAATTCACTTCGCCCGCATCGTACTGGTTGTCGCTGATGATGCTGACACTGGGCTTGGCGCTGGCCGGCGGCCTGGTGATTGCGACGTTGGTCTGGCCGTTGCTGGAATGAAGTGAGTAGCAGAATAATTAACCGCGGAGAACGCGGTGAGCGCAGAGAGGCAATGATGGAAATGTAGCCGTTCACCGATTCCCGAATCTATGAGGTCAGCGGAGAATAAAATAAGGAAAGCAAGAAAACAGGAATTCACAATGCCGTTCTTCTTGCTTTCCTGCTTTCCTTATTCACATTGCATTTCTCTCCGCGTTCTCGGCGTTCTCCGCGGTGAATATTCGGGTTAACCCGGCGCCTTGTCGCGGCGTTTGCGGGCGTGGCGCGGCTTGGCTGGTGCCGATGCAACCGCCGGCAGCGGCGCCGGAATCTCCAACGGCCGACGCTGGGCGCTTTGCGCCGCGATTTCCAAAAATCGCTCCTGGCTCCGCATGGCCGGCTGGTCGGACGATCGCTGCACCCGCCGATACGTGCCGTCCGGCAAAAGCTCGCGCGCCTTCGTGTTGTCCGCCAGGCAGATCGCCAGAATCTCGTGCACCAGCCGATTCTTCAATTCGTTGTGTTCCACCGGAAAGACCACCTCGACGCGCCGGCTCAGGTTGCGGTCCATCCAGTCCGCCGAGCCGATGTAGACTTGTGCGTCGCCGCCATTGTGGAAATAAAAGACTCGGCTGTGCTCCAGGAAGCGATCGACAATCGAGATCACGCGGATATTGTCGCTGATGCCGGGTATCTGCGGGCGCAATGCACAGATGCCGCGGCAGATCAAGTCGATTTTCACCCCTGCTTGACTCGCACGGTAAAGCGCTTGCACGACGGCCGGCTCGAGCAGCCCGTTGATCTTGGCGATCACGCGTGCCATCCGTCCCGATTTGGCGTTGGCGGTCTCTTGCTGCAGGCGCTCGATCATGAACGATTGCATTCGGCTGGGCGCCACGATCAGCTTGCGCCATTGGGGCAATTCGGAGTAGCCGGTGAGGTAATTGAAGAGGGCGGAGGCGTCATCGCAGAAGTCATTATTGCAGGTGAAGAAGCCGAGATCGGTGTAAATGCGTGCGGTGAGCTCGTTGTAATTGCCGGTGCCGAGATGGACGTAACGGCGGATGCCGGTGTCCTCGCGGCGCACCACCAGGGCAACCTTGCAATGGGTCTTCAGGCCGACAAAGCCAAAGACGACATGGACGCCGGCTTTTTCCAGCTCGCGGGCCCAGAGGATGTTGCGTTCCTCATCGAGCCGGGCCTTCAGCTCGATGACGGCCGTCACCTGCTTGCCGTTGTCGGCGGCGAGTTGCAAGGCCTTGACGATCGGCGAATCGCTGCCCGTGCGATAGAGCGTCTGCTTGATGGCCAGCACGCGCTCGTCCCGGGCGGCCGACTCGATGAAATCGACGACGTGGCTGAACGATTCGTAGGGATGGTGCACGAGAATGTCGCGGGCCCGGATGGCGGAGAACACGCTCGAGGCACTGGCGAATTCATTCACCTGCTGCGGCACGAACTGCGGATCGCGCAACTGCGGAAAGCCCGGCAATCCATGCACCTGGAACAAGCCGGTCATATCGAGAAAATCATCGCAGGTGTAGACATCGCCGGAGTCCAGGTCGAGCGCTTGCATCAGGTAGCTGCTGATTGCCGGGTCGGCCCCCGCTTCAATCTCCAGCCGCACCGCGAAGGCCCGGCGCCGCTTGCGCACCTGCTCCTCAATTGCCTTGAGCAAATCCTCGACTTCGTCATCGTCGATCTCGTATTCGCTATTGCGGCTCACGCGGAACACCGTGGCGTGGGCGATCTCCATGCCGGGGAAGAGATCGGCCAGGTGCAGGCGGATCACCGTTTCGAGCGGGATGAGGATGTAGCCGGTGTCGGTTTTCTGCTGCAAGAATCGCGGCAGCACCGCCGGAACCTGCACCACGGCCAGCAGCTTCTCGGTTTCGCGCGGCCGTTTCAAGAGCACGGCCAGATTGAGCGACTTGTTCAAAAGGTGCGGGAAGGGATGTCCCGGATCGATTGCCAGCGGAGTCAGGACCGGGAAGATTTCATGGCGGAACGACTCGGTCAAAACGCTTTTTTGCTGGCCGGTCACATCCTTGTGCAGGCGCAGGAAGATGCCCTCCTTCTCCAAGGCAGGCAGCAATTCCTCGCGCAAACACTGGTAGCCTAGCTGGAAGAGCTCGCGCACGGTGTGGCTGATGTTGGCGAGCTGATCGCGCGGGGCCATGCGATCGGCGCCGGACCCGACGATCACGCCGGCGGCGACCTTCTGCTGCAACCCGCCGACGCGCACCATGAAGAATTCATCGAGATTGGACGCGAAAATCGCCAGGAATTTGATGCGCTCCAAGAGCGGCACGTTCGCATCAAGCGCTTCCTCCATGACGCGGCGATTGAAGGCCAGCCAGCTCAGCTCGCGATTGATGTAAAGCGTCGGATCGTCCAGCGCGGGCAGCGGGTTGCGCGTGGCCGGCGTTCCGTTGGTGTCTTGCATGGGCCATCTCCGTACTGGGGTGCAAGGTGGATTATACGCAGGGATGGAAATGAGCCCAAGGCAAAACAGGCGGCGTGGCCGATCCTTTATATGCGACATAGAAAAGCGGCATGGCGTTCAGAATCCGAAACCTGCCCCGGCGAGCATGGCCGCACCGCCTCCTGAGCGGCGTGACGCTCCTGGCATATCTCGTCGCCGCCATCGGCTTCCCGGTCCCAGAATCGCCGGCGCATTCCTGCGGACAGCAAGCTTGCGGTTGCGGCACGTCGGAGCAATGCCAGGCGGGCGGATGCGGCTGTTCGCAGCGCGCCCGGAAACGCCGCCGGAAGATCAATGCGAGATTTGCTGTTCGCAGGAACCGGTGCAGGCGCAATCTTGCTGCGTCAAGAAGTCGGCCAAGACGCCGGGAAAATCCAAAGACAAGCAGTTCCGCTGGGTGGTCGGCATTGCCGCCCAGAAGTGTCGGGGCGGGCAGACGCACTGGATCAGCGCCGAGGTCGCGCTGCCTGGTCCGGTGCCGACCGATTGGCAGCCCAGTTGGCTTTTCTGTTATTCTCTTCCCTTTGCGCAGCAATCTTGTTCGGCTCTCGCCGCGGACCTTTCTGATCCGCCGCCTCGCCTTGAAGCGGTCTGAGCGCTTTTCTTGCCGGCGTCTCCGCTGCCGGTCCGTCCATCCGTCGGTTATCCATCATCTGGTGCGCGCCGTGTGCCGGCGCGCCGCCGCTTCATTTTCGTTCCAAGGAGAGGGCCATCCATGCGCTCGCGTCGCGCATTTACATTGATTGAATTGCTGGTGGTGATCGCCATTATCGCCATCTTGATTGCCTTGCTGGTGCCGGCCGTGCAGAAAGTGCGTGAAGCCGCCAGCATGATCTACTGCACCAACAATCTGAAGCAATTGGGACTCGCCGCCCACAATTTTTCCAGCACCTTCGGCTACCTGCCGACCGAATACGTCGCCGGCCTAGGTCAGCCGGACATGGCCGCGAGCTATCCCTATCCGAATCAGGACTGGCATGTCCAGCTCATGTTTTACATTGAAGAGGGGAACGAAGTGCAACTCATCGACGGCGTGTTGACGCCCGTCAATGACGCCACGGACACGCTCAATCTCTTCCTCTGCCCGAGCCGGGGCATTCGGCCGGGACAGGCATCACCCAATGCGCCGCCGGGCACCTCTCCGCCTTACGGGGGAATCAGCGACTACGGCTATTACCTTCTCGTCCCCTGGAACGTGCCCAACACGCAGTGCGTCCTCTGGAACCCCGTGACGGGGGTCAGCCTGGCGGTGATCTCCGACATGAATGGGGCCTCCAACACGGCCCTGCTGTCTCATCTGGGCGTCAACCCGGCGGAATATGGTTATGGCCCCACCACATGGTACAACTGCAACAACGCGACGGGCGGCAACAGCGATCCGGATTCTCAAGCGCCGCTTGGCGCCTATCTGTCGCCTAACACCTATAGTCCCCCCGACCTGAGCTCGCCGCATCCCGGCGTCAACCTGGTCACCTTCGCGGACGGCCATGTGCAATCGGTCTCCAACGCTTGGCTCACGCAGTACCAGAATCAGGTCTGGTCCTGGATGAACGCCACGACGATTCCGGCGCCATGAAAATCCATATTGGCGACTGCCGAGTTGCTGCGAAATGATGATGCCCACACGGAGACGTCCGGCTTCGGTCCATTGCTCATGAGGTGGCGCGAAGTCACGAATGTTGAAGTCAAAATCGCCCTGTTTTCCGTTTCGAAACGACGGACTACCATTCCCACTGCTCCTCGTCGAATCGGGTCGGCGGTCCGCCGTCATCCAGGAGTTGATCGCCGCCGGCCTCGGCCAGTTGCCGGGCCGCATCCGCCCAGCCAGCGCGTGGCTTGGCCAGGTGTGTGATCACAATCCCGTTTTTCGCCGGCTTGATCTCGACTTCGCCGTCCAACCCGGCAAGCTCCAGGAATTGTTTGGGAATACGGACCCCGCGCGAGTTGCCGATCTTGATGATGCGCGTTTTCATGCCGAATTCCCATGTAATTACATTGTATCTATACAACGGGTCGATGTCAATAAACTGCCGCCGGTGCGCCGGTGCTACGGGTTGTCGCTCTTCTTCTCACCGAATTTCTTCATGGCCGCCTTGATCGCTGCCTCGGTGATGTGCTTGCGATACGCTTCTTGCAAGCGCGGGAATTCGTCCTCCCTGGCGGCGACGACTTGCAGCGTGATCGAGCCCATCTCGTCGGTTGATTCCTTGCCCCACTTGACGCGGCGCGGCGGGTTGGTCGGGTTGCTGGGATTCTCCGCGGAATTGTCGTAGCTGATCTTCACGTTCAGTTTGGTCCCCTTGGGCAGGTCGTAATAATCCTGGAAGCGATATTGTTCCTGCCAGCCGAAGTCCCAATCGGGGATGTGCAGCAGCGTCTTGACCTTGCCGTCGGGGAGCGTCGCAGTCATGCGCAGCTCTTTGCCGATGTAGTGGGCGTGGGCGCTGACGCCGAAGGCTTTGACATCGACGGGGAGGACATAGGAATCCTCGATGGCGTAATCCTTTTTGCCGGGGGGGATGTCGATGCCGGCGAGGATGCCGAAGACGATGGGGATCTGGATGCCCGTGAATCGCTGGGTGGGGGCCTTGTCGGCGAAGTAAAGGGCGATGGTGGAAGCTTCCTCCTCGGCTTTTCCGGAGGGATGGAAATGGGTGGCGAGGATGAGGTCGGCGCCTTTGGGGAGGCGGTAGGCAAGGCCGTCGGGGAGCGCGCGGGCCTGAGCGCCGACGGCCCAGCCGCCAAGGCCGAGGTTGCCGGCTTGCGATCCGCCTTCGCCGCCGAGCGCCTCCGAGGCCGCCAAGCCCGCCGAGGCCGCCCTTGCCTTTGCCTTTTCCGAGCCCGCCCAACGCGCTCATGCCGCCGCTGGTGCCGACCTGGCCGCTGTCCGCTTCTTTCTTGGCCGCGGTCCCGCTTGGATCGAGGAAAAACAGCGTGTGATGCACGACTGACGGAGCGCTGGGGCGGAAGTCGATCGCCTTGACCCACTTGTCTTCTTTGAGGCTGAGCGCGACGGCGAAGTTGCGATAAATGTCGCGCCCCTCACCGGGAACCTTATACGTCTTCGGCATCTTGACGATCAGGTCCGGCTTGCCGAGCGGCCAACCGCCAACAAACGTCGGCTGGGCCGGCAGGTCTTGCTTGTCCCCCTCGGGCAGGCCTGCCTTCAGCCACTGCTGCAGAATCGCAATCTCCGCGTCCTTCAGATGCCGTTCATTGCGAAAGGCGACATCCCCCTTGGCGGCTTTCCACGGCGGCATCTGCCGGGATTGCGTGACCTGGGAGATAAGCTTGCCGCGCTTCTTGGCATCCTGATACGTCAACAGCGGAAACGGTGCCGCTTCCCCGGGCCGATGGCACGACGCGCATTGCTTAAACAGAATCGGCGCGACATCCTTGTTGAATGTCGGCGCCGCTTTCTCTTGCGCGTGCACGGCCGACGCACCGGTCAACGCCGCGATGGCGAACATCAAAGCAGGAACTCGCATGAATGGCCCTTTCAACGGACTTTGTGCGAGCCGTGCTCCTTAAGGAGCCGGTTTTCACAAGACAACCGGCCCCTTACGGGGCTCGGCTCGCCGGTTATTTTTTCGCTTCGGGCAGATGGCAGCCGATGACCTTGGTCTCCGGCGTCGCGACCGCTTTGCCGTCCAGGATCGCATCCAGGGCATTGCGCAAATCGCGCTGCGTCGGCTCGGCACGACGCTTGCCGTAACCCGCGTACCAATCGTCGATGCGGCCCCGGTAAAGCACCTTGCCATCCGAGCCCAGCACCGCGACCTCCGGCGCCATTTTCACGCCGGCTTTCTTGGCGAGCAAGTGCGCCGGATCGAGCAGCACCGGGCACGCAAGGCCATATTCCTTGGCGTGCTTCTTCGCCTGCTCGATGGTGACATCGGGGTCGGCGTGCACCACGAAAGCCGCGATTTTCTTCGGCTCGTATGCGGCACAGATGCGCCGAATCTCCGGGGCATAGCTATTCGAGACCGGGCAATCGGGCAAGAGAAAGAATAGCACGGTCGCCTTTTTGTCTCCCAATGCAAGCGGCGTCTGCACCCGGCCATTCACATCCGTAAACGTGATCGACGCCGATTCTTCCTTCCGCGCGCCGGCGCCAGCGTTCGCACAGGTCGCCACGGAAAGTCCAACGATGATTGCACCAAAGCTCACGATTCGCATGCTCTGCTCCAGTATTGGGCGTTGCCGATGCTTTGATATTACCGCGCATGATGGCTGCGGGTTTTACAAAATCAACCAATTAACGATCTTGCGCGAAGTGTTGGACCGACCAAAAAATGCGCGGCATGGCGCAGCCTCACACTGCGCGCCACAGCCAGAGTCTGCCATTCGAGATGGAATGCTCACGCGGCGGCTTCGGGACGATGCGGTGTTCCCTGCCGCCGTCGCGCGCTCAAGCCGCACTCAGGGATGGTACGCTGGGGCACACGGGCACGGACACGGGCAGACCGGCTCGCAGCATGCATAGCGGTGGGCGCGATGATGGGCACAGCCGCCCGCTGTCAAACATGCGGCGACGAGCACCAACAGAACCAGCAGTCTTCGTATTTTCATGGCCGAACTCCTTTCGTCAAAGAAGCGATCCCGGCCCCGAAGCGCCGAGATTTTCTCGCAGGTGTGAAAAAGTATGCGCCGGTGCGGGCGAATGTCAATAACCGCCCGGTGCTTTCGCCACTATTGGCGAGACGGATGAGCGGAATGTGCCGACAACGCCTGCGCGGCAAGGGCGGGAAAAGCTCCCGATTGTGAAAGCCGCACGGCCTCCTAAGATAATGCTGAGCGTCCCTCAGCCTGAATCACGTGAACTCGGAGTCGGATCATGCCCTTGTTCGGCGCTCACATGTCCATCGCCGGCGGTTGTTACCATGCGATCAACGCTGCCCAGGAGCACGAATTTGAGACGGTGCAACTCTTCACCAAGAACAACAACCAGTGGAACGCGAAGGAACTCAGCGCCGACGACATCAAGCTCTTCCGCGATGCCCTCAAACGATCGAAACTGAAGTTCCCCACCGCTCACGATTCGTATCTCATCAATCTCGCCTCGCCCGAGCCGGTGCTCTACCAGCGCTCACTCGAAGCGTTTGTTGTCGAGGTGCAGCGAGCCGAAACGCTTGGTCTGGCCTATCTCGTCATGCACCCCGGCACGCCGACCGACGGTGACGATGAGATTGGATTGAAGCGCATCGTTGCCGCCCTTGACATCGTTCACGGGCGCTGCCCCGGCGCCAAGGTGAAGGTGTTGCTTGAAACCACCGCCGGCCAGGGCAAAAGTCTCGGCTGGAGGTTCGAGCATCTCGCATCGATCCTCGATCAGGTGATGGAGCCGAAACGGCTCGGCGTCTGTCTCGACACCTGCCACGTCTTCGCCGCGGGCTATCCGCTGGCCCCGCAAGCCGATTACGAGAGAACCGTGAGCGAGTTCGATCGGCTCATCGGCCTGAGTCGGCTCAAGGTGTTTCATTTGAACGACAGCAAGAAGCCGCTTGGCTGCCGCGTCGATCGGCACGAACACATCGGCCAGGGGCAGCTTGGCCTGGAACCCTTTCGACTTCTCGTCAACGATCCGCGCTTTCAGAAGACGCCGATGATCATGGAGACGCCGAAAGAAGGGCCCAACAATGAGGACATGGACGTGATTAACCTTCACACTTTGCGGAGTTTGGTGGGCAAAAAGAAATGAGGGGGCTCAAGTGTCTTTTCGGCTGCGTCGATATTGGGGTTAGTGATGAGCCGCGCACGAAGTCAGCGGTTCGTTCCGAGCAGTCGGCCAAGGAAGAGGCCGGCAGCCGTCGAGAGGCGCGCGGCGAATCGGCCAGGAGGGCGGAGCCGCCGCGGAACTCGCCCCTCGAAAGGAAGTTGCCCGCGCCCCCCAGCCGGCACTTCCGAGGCACACGGCCAGCTTCAACCAGGCCGCCGGACATCACCCAGCGAAACCCAACCCCGAGCGTCCTCCCCCAAGCGGTCCCCGAAGCAGCCGTGACGAGCCGCCGAGCGCCACCCGCGCCTCGGCGGCTTTTTTTTGAAGTGTCCGGGGTCCGTGGTGCTTGGTCCGTGGCCGCCCATTATTCTGCCACGGACAACGGACCACGGACCACAGACGCCAAGCCGCCAAAAACCTATACCAACGAGGAGTCGAGGCCGATCAAGGTTCAAACACGAGTCGCATCCATGGAATTGCAACAAATTCACGCCCGCGAAATTCTCGATAGCCGGGGCAATCCGACGCTGGAGGTGGACGCCGTTCTCACCGACGGCGCCATCGGCCGGGCCGCCGTCCCCAGCGGCGCCAGCACCGGCGCTTACGAAGCCGTCGAATTGCGCGATGGCGACAAGAAACGCTATCTCGGCAAAGGCGTGCTCAAGGCGGTCCGCAACATCAACGATGTCATCGCCCCCAAGCTGATCGGCGAGGACCCGTCTAACCAACTCGAAATCGATCGCACCATGCTCGAACTCGACGGCACGCCGAACAAAGCGAACCTCGGCGCCAACGCCATCCTGGGCGTCTCCCTCGCGGTCGCCCATGCGGCGGCATCCTCCGTCGGCTTGCCCCTTTATCGCTACCTCGGCGGCACCAACGCCAAGGTGCTGCCGGTGCCGATGATGAACGTGCTCAACGGCGGCAAGCACGCGGACAGCACCGTCGATTTCCAGGAATTCATGATCATGCCCGTCGGCGCGTCGAGCTTCCGCGAGGCGCTCCGCATGGGGTCGGAAGTCTTCCACCATCTCAAAAAGGTGTTGCACGACCAGCATCTCAACACCGCAGTCGGCGATGAAGGCGGTTTTGCTCCCGATTTGAAATCCGCCGACGAGGCGCTCGAGCTTTTGACCAAGGCTATTGAAGCCGCGGGATACAAGCCAGGCGAGCAAGTTGCATTTGCTCTCGACCCGGCTGCCACCGAGCTTTTCGAGGAAGCCAAGGCGAAAGGCAAGAAGGGCTACTGCTTCTTCAAAAGCGATCCAAGCCGAATCGCCTCCAGCGATGAGATGATCGATCTGTGGAAGAAGCTGTGCGCCAAATGGCCCATCCGCTCGCTCGAGGACGGCCTGGCCGAAGACGACTGGGACGGCTGGCAGAAATTGACCCGCGAGCTGGGCGGCAAAATCCAGCTCGTCGGCGACGATCTCTTCGTCACCAACACCAAACGCCTGCAAGAAGGCATCGACAAGAAAGCCGCCAACAGCATCCTCGTCAAGGTGAATCAGATCGGCACGCTGACCGAAACGCTGGACGCCATCGAGCTGGCCAAACGCCACGGCTTCACCGCCGTCATCAGCCATCGCTCCGGCGAAACCGAGGACGTGACGATCGCGGACATCGCCGTCGCCACCAACGCCGGCCAGATCAAGACCGGCTCGACGAGCCGCACCGACCGCATCGCGAAGTACAACCAACTGCTGCGCATCGAGGAGGACCTCGGTCCGCAGGCACGCTACGGACTGGCATGATGCTGCAGGAACTGCGCGATTACTGGTTACCGTTGATGCTGTTTTGCGGCGCGATGCTCGTTGCCATCCTGCTTCTCGCGGTGGTGACCGCTCTGCCGTTTCTGATTGAGGAATTGCCGTTTACCCATCCGCTGCTGGAGATGTTTGCCGCGGATGCCACGGTGCGGCGGGCATCGATCGCCGGCGCCATCGGCTTGATCGTGACGGCATGCGTCTTCTTTCGGCCCGACCCGGCGGCGCGAAAACGCTCGCCAAAGAAGCCGCCGCATGACACGATGGCGGGCGCGTGAACAGCGAGAACGCTCATGTCCTGGCTCGTCGATAACGCGAATGCACTTTATATCCTGGGCGCCATCATCGCGGCGGCTCTGGTGGTCGTCTGGCGGTTCAACCAGCGCGTCAAATTCCTGGGTCTGGCGGTGATCCCGCTACTGTTCATGGGCATGATCTTTGTGTTGACGCGATTCGTCATCTCCGACAGCAAGCAGCTCGAGATGAACGTGAACGCGATGGCCGATGCCGTCGTGGATGGGAACGTGGACGACCTCTTCTCGCACATTTCCAAGGATTTCAAATACAAGGGCATGACGCGCGAGATGCTCTACGAAGCGGCCCGTCAATCGATTCATAAGAATCAAGTCCGAGCGGTGGACATCCGTCAGTTTAAGGCCGAGATTTCTCCGGACCGGAAAACGGCGAAAACGCGCTTCCGTGTCGCGGCCTGGGAAGTCGGCGAAGAGCAGCCCCGGCCGTTCATCACCGAGGCCGATTTCGTGCGCGAGGGGGACCAGTGGAAGCTGAAGACGATGCGCTTTTTCAATCCGATGGTCAATCAGGATCAGGAAATCGGCATCCCGGGGCTGCAGTGACGCACAGCATTCCCGGACCACGCTCGGCGTGCCGGGCGTCAATTAGCCTGAATCAGGCCACGACAGGACTGGTCTATCCGCCTCCGACCGCGGTGGGTTTCCCGGAACCGCGGGGCCAAAAAACTCTGCAAAGCGCAACTGCCCCAACAACGGACAAGCCGCCAGCACCGGCAAGCAACATGCCGCGGTTGACGGGGGAGGCCTCCGACATCTCCTTTGTTGGTTCTTTGTTTTTGGCCCGGTCCACTTCGATTATTTCCTTCCCGTCCCATTGATAAATCTTCGATCTCTTGGTTGGCAAGGCGTTCCCGTAGATCGTTCGTCCGGCGGGGATGTTCATGCCAGCAAATCGAAAGGTGTCAACCGGCAAATCCTCGTTTATCTTGACGTCGGTAATGGCCAATTTTTCGGACCAGGTCAGCTTACCGCCCTTGTATTCCTCCGCGACATAGGATTTGGGAAACCAGACGCCGGGTTTTCCATGCTTTTCCATTTCGCATTTGAGGCTTCGAGTAGTAATAACATTCTTGCCAGTGATTTCGAAATCGACGCGGACGACGCTATAATCCATCGACGGTACTATCCAATAGGTCAGTTTCCTCCCGGTGGTGGTTTGCTTGAACCGCACTACGTATCCGTCGATCCCGTTCCATTTCGTCTTTTCGGAGGTCGGGGCGGACCGGTCTGCCGAACCGAGAGAGGTGTCCAATTTGTAATTCCATAGGAAACCCGATTGGGCTGTTTGCAAGCCGACGACCCGCGGGTCCACAAGCATGATGTCCCTGTAGTTCGCGCTGTCCATCTTTTCATACTGCACCGAAACCTTATCAGCGCTGTGGAATTGGATAAACTGCCCTTCCTTTTCGCAGTTGATGCACGTGATTTCCTTGACGCCTTCACCTGCCAACCGATCCTGCCGAAGCCTTTTGCCGTCAAGCCAAAGCCTCAATCCCCAGTCCGACGTCGTGCCGCCGGACTTTGTCAGCGTCCATCTGAAAGTCCCCGCGAAGGTTTTGATGCCTTGGCGCTGTTTTAGCGCCAGCTCCAAGATTTCTCCCGGGTCGGGAGTTTTTGCCCCTTGGCCCGCGGTAAAAAGCGCCAGGATCGCGATAATTCCCGTCATCTTATGTCCCCCTTTTTAGGTTCTTAGACCCACACGCGTTCTGCTACCTCGCAGCCTCCGAGCACGCAGCCGTTTTGTACGCCGGGGCGTACACCGTAACGCACAGGCGCACATTTTTGATGCAGTCCGGACTGTCATAGGTGCATGGGCACGACGTAAAACATTTGACGGCTGTATTGTTGGTATCGGGTATGCAATCGTTTGTTGCCGCGGAATTAACACAGGTAAATAGTCCCATTTGGGTTGTGATCTGGAGGATTGCACCGGTGCACGCATCCTCATTTCCGTTGTAATCGGAACAAAAAACACCGACCGGCGTCGTACATCATACCGTTTGTGCGCATTGGGAACAGCATTGCGCGTTGGCATACGACGCAGCCACTATCAGAGCGGCTGGAACGGCCAGCACGGCGGCGATTACGAGAACGCGGCAGAAGTTGGCGAATCTGGCCATCGAATCCTCCTTCGTAAGGCGCGGTCAAAAAAGGAATACTTTGCCGGCGGGATCCCCTTTATTGGCTTGGCCGCGGCGCCCGCAACTCCAAAGGCACCATGATATTCGGCTCATTGGGGCCGTCGTTTGCCAGGATTAACATCGGCTCGATGCCGTTTGCATAAACCGGTGATCGCCCGTCAAAGGTTACGTCGACAACCCCGTTTTCGCCCAATGACGCAGTGAACGCTCTGTGATTGCATCGGGCACTGGAGACCTTAAACCGCGCAATTCTACCCGCCCTCAAATGCAGCGATTGAGTCTCGGCCTTGGTGCCATCAAATACGAGCTTTCCGGGCTCCGTAATAATGTCTGGAACGATATTTCCCTCCACTTGGAGGGATCTCGCACCTGCCTCGCCGTCCGCCAACTTGAACACGACGCTTACGTTAACGGTGTGGAGACCTCGGTAACTCCCTGTGCTCCATGCGACCCGGAGCACGGTTCGGCCGTTCGGTTCCAAATGGTTTCTCTCAGGCGTCGCCTCTGAGCAAGTGCAGCTCCTGACGACATCAACGATTTCAAGGGGCTGCGAAAAGTGGTTTACCAGGACAAACTCCACAACTGCTTTCTGGCCTTGGGAGAGGTCGCCCAGGTGAATTACGGCCTTCTCCGTGAAAAGGTCGGGCTGGTGAACCGGCCACGCCGCTGCGATTAGCCAAAAGGACGCAATGAAGCACGGCAACGATAATGCCAAATACATCCATCGCTTCATGGTAACCTCCGGCGTGAGGGGCTGGCCGAGGCCCCTGCCGTGTTCGGCACGAGCCGGTAGCCGCAACGAGGGCTATTTATCAGTGGGATGCCGGTGAATTCGGCCACGTGCATAAATTGTAAATTTAGTGTACCCCCCCCCCCCCAATATTTTGCAAGCGCAAAATGATGAAAAAGAAACTTTTTTTTCGTTCCGCTGTTTATAGGCCGGGTTGGAATCCGAGAGAGCACGCAGCGGTAAATGAACCGAATTAAGCGGTAGTCCTCGGCGTGGTGATCGCTCGAAGAACACCGGAACGGTAAATCGGCGCCGGCTGGTCGGTGACCAAGCCGACATGAATCGAGACATTGCCGATTTTTTTCAGCACGCGCAGGGCCAGCTCCAACTTGTCGTTGCCGCAGTCAACCACCTTGCCCTCATGAACAGCGACAAACTGGCCCGCGTGCGTCTTCAGCAACTCTGGCAGCAGCTTGCGGAAAGCCTCGTATTCGCGCTCCCACTTGCTGGGGGCTGGCAGAGAAACGGGAATCGGCGGGGCTGGCAAAGTCGAGAATGCAGTTTCAATCATGGTTCACCTCCAGAAGCATCTTACAACCTACAGCGTCCATTGCCAATCCTTCATCTTTTCCAGCATCGCCGCGTGCGTCAGGTTGAAGTGCAGCGGCGTCACCGAGATGAAACCCTCGCGCAGGGCCGTCTCGTCGGTGTCGGGGTGCGGGTCGGGGCAGCCGAAGTCGGGGCCGCTCCAGAAATAGGTGCGGCCACGCGGATCGACGCGGCGATCGAAGGTTTCCCGATACGGGGCGACGTTCTGCCGGGCCACGCGGATGCCCTGGATTGGGCCTTTGTCGAGGCTCGGGATGTTGACATTGAAGAGCATGCCGCGGCCCAACGGATGGCGCACGAGCTGCTCGATGACCGAGCGGGCGTATTCCGCCGCCTTCGGGAAATTAGGCGGTTTCGGCTTGTTGGTGCCGAGCGAGACGGCGATGCTGGTGCACTGGAAGAACGCCCCTTCGATGGCTGCCGCGACGGTGCCGGAGTAGAGCACGTTGATGCCCGCGTTGGAGCCGGCATTGAGCCCGCTGACGATCAGATCGGGCGGGGAATCGAGCAATTCGAGCAAGGCAAGCTTGACGCAATCGGCGGGCCGACCTTCGACCGCCCAGCCCATTGGCGTCTGATCTTCATCGAGCACCTCCTGCGTGATCAGCGGCGTGAGCAGCGTGATCGAATGGCCGACGGCGCTCTGCTCACCGGCCGGCGCGACCACGGTGACATCGCCGAGCTTTTGCAACTCCTTGCGGATGGCGCGCAGGCCGGGGGCGTAAACGCCGTCGTCGTTGGTGAGCAGAATTCGCATGCAGCTTCCTCTCTGGATGTCATTATCATTATAATGCCGCAGGCCGGCACTTTGGAGAACGACATTTCAAATGCCACGGCGCGGCCCGTGAGGTAGGACTCCCGCGAACCTCATTGAGGAAGACGGTGTGCCATTGGCGTCGGGGTCGCAATCTCAGGTTTGCTTCTTGCGAAGCTGCGCGTCCGCGTAATCCAGGAACGCCCGCCAATCTTCGCGGTTCATCGAGTGCCTGCCGGCGCACATGAAGTAGCCGAGCGGGCTGTCCATCAATTTGCCGACCGCGGGTATCTTCTTCGCTGCGATCCCCTTGCTGCCGACCAGGCGGTACACCGGATCGGCGGCGATCAGCAGCTCGAACTGGCCGTCCGGATTGGCCCACTTGTCCTCGACCGCGTTCGAGAGCAGCACCGGCCTGGGGGCGCATAACGCGATCAGACAATGCTGGTCGAACGGCAAGCGCTCCGGCTCCGCGTTGAATTCCTTGAAGCGCGCATTGAACCAGTGCGGGAAGCTGGTGTTGATGCGTTTGACGGTCTCGACCCCCTTGTTGCCGATGGCGGCCCGGCTCGGCCCGCTGCCGCCGCAGCCGGTTTGATGCGGGATGATCACGGCGATGCGCTCGTCGAACGCCCCGGCCAGCAGCGTCGCCTTGCCGAGCCGCGAATGGCCGACGGCGATGATCTTCGTCGCATCGATGTCGCTATCGGTGACGAGATAATCGATGACGCGCGCATAGCCCCACGCCCAGGCGGCGATCGTGCCCCAGTCGTATTCCTTGCCGAAGTGGGTCTGGATGCCGCGCACGTCGGGGCGGTCCGGATCGACGTCGCCGGAGTAGAACGTCGCCACCGCATAGCCGCGATCGATGGCGTCTTCGATGTTCCAGACATCGACCTGCGTGCCGCGGCTCGCCTCGGTGGCGCGATTGTCCTTCACGCCTTTCTGGTTGGCGTAGATCCAGTTCGTGTTTAGGTGAATCTTCGGATCGGCGAAGATGGCGTGATTGCCGCAGAAGTTCATGCCGACGAACACCGGCGCCGGTCCGTTACGTTTGTTCGGGATGACGAGCAGCAGATGTATCTTCGGCCCATCGATGCCCTGGAGCGTGAGCGTGATTTCTTTCAACGTCGCCTTGCCGCCGAGCGCTTTCGGATCGACGCGTTCGATCTTGGCGTTGACCTTCGGCGAGGCGGGAGCGCGGCCATACATGTAATGCTCGAAAAGCTTCTTGAGCTCCGGCCGGCGTTCCTTGGTCCACTGCTCCTTGCTGGCGATCCTCGTGCCGTCGAACATGACGAGCGGGTCGGGCAACTCGGCCTTGAGCGGCAACTTGCCCGGCTCCGGAAGCCCGCCCAGCACCACCGACGCTGTCGTGAGCACCATCGCCAAACCTCCTGCGCGAAGCAACATGGATTGCGACATGGCATCCTCCAGTGAGAAGTTCCCGGTTGTTGTGCGGCTAATCGTATGCGATGGAAACGATTTGTAAACGAGCAAGCCCGCTTGGGATTCACTGATTTAGTTTGGTCGAGGCCGGCCGAACAAGTTGAATGACGGATGATTTTCCCCACGGCTGCAAGGCGAATCCAGCAAAGATCACCTGCCCATCCTTGCCACGACACCAATCCAACATTACTTGGGAAACACTGCTAAAGCCTTCGATGAAGATCGTGTGCCCAGCGGCTTCTGGCGGCAGAAACTTGCTGCACGAAACTCCCTCGTTCCTCTCGCAAAGCAAGGGCTCCCAACGTTGATCCCGGCCGCGGTGAATCATGAAAACGGCTCGGCCGGTCTCATCTCCGGCCCCATACGAGGCGGACATTTCATAGTAGGGACGAAAACCCTCGGCATATGCAGCTTCGAAGAATGCGATGACTTCCCTATCATGGTCGGATAGGTCAACCTTCAAAACAGGAAACGGCCAATACGTTCGTTCTAACATGAAGCAACCACACGACTCGTATCCAATTCTGCCAGCCCGTAATCCAAGGCGGGTAGGCGTCTCACGGCAAAAGATCGCTCACGCGGCAGGAAAATCCCGGCAGCACGTCTTCGCCCGTCACCGTCGCGGTGTCGTGCAGGACGCGGCCTTCATCCGGGGTGCGATAGATCGTCAGCGTGCGGTCTTCTGGGGCGACAACCCAGATCAAGCGCACGCCCCGAGCGAAATACTCCTTGATCTTCGTACGAATCTGCTTCGAGGTGTTGCTCGGCGAAAGAACCTCAACCAGCATGTCCGGCGCGATTTCGATGTAGCCGACCGGCACTTCTTTCAACCGTTCCTTGGACCAATAGGAAACGTCGGGGCCGCGTACGCTATCGGGTTTGCGTGAGGTGACGAATCCGGCGTCGTTGCAAACCAGCGTGCCGCCCGGACCGCCGGGGCTGTCGATGTGATAGCCGATCTTGCGGTCAACCTTGGAACAGGAAACCCCGTGCATTCCTCCGGGCGGCGGCATGGTGATGATCTCCCCTTTGACCAGTTCTTGCTGCGAGCCGTCCTCGGGTTTTGGCAGCAGGAAAAACTCCTCCGCCGTCAGCAGTTTCGTTTGCGCGATCGTGGACATTGCATGTCTCCTTATGTCTGGATTCTAGCGGCGGCGCGTCGGCAACTCAAGCGCATAAGCGAGATGCCTATTGTCCAATGCGAGTGCCGAGCCATACACTGGTAATGAAAAGCCGTGCTGTGGGTTCATCCTCCGCCACACTAAAAACAAGGAGTCCTGCCATGCTCGATCTTGTCCGCGAAATTACCCAGCTCAAGCAACAAAAGAACGCGACCATCCTCGCTCACTATTACCAGGACGGCGATATCCAGGAGCTCGCCGACTTCACCGGCGATAGCTTGAAGCTGGCCCGGGCCGCGACCACGGTGCGCACCGACACCATCGTCTTTTGCGGCGTCCATTTCATGGCTGAGACCGCGAAGATGCTCAACCCGGACAAACGTGTGCTGTTGCCCGATTTGAAGGCGGGATGCAGCCTGGCGGAGAGTTGCCCGGCCGTCAAGCTGGAGCGCTATCAGGAAATGCTGCGTGAGAACGGGCGGAAATTTCACACCGTCACCTACATCAACAGCACGGCCGGCGTGAAGGCGCTATCGGATTGGGTGGTCACGTCGGGGAATGCCGAGGAGATCATACGCCGGGTGCCGGGTGAGTTGGAAATCCTGTTCGTGCCTGATCGGCATCTGGGGAGCTATCTCGAAGAAGTGACGGGCCGCAAAATGATCCTTTGGGACGGCGCTTGCATGGTGCACGAGATCTTCAGCGTCGGCGATCTGTTGACGCTCAAGAAAAAGATTCCAGCGGGCATCACGATCGCGCATCCGGAGTGCCCCGCCAACATCCGCGAACACAGCGATTTCATCGGCGGCACCGAGGCGATGCTGAAATATCTCGGTACCTTTGCCGATCCACGCGATTTCCTGGTCGCCACCGAAGCGAACATGATGTGGCAGATGCAGAGCAAATTCCCGCGCCACCGCTATCATCCGGTGCCGGGGATCACCTGCGCCTGCAACAAGTGCCCGCACATGGCCCTGAACACGCTGGAAAAGGTGCGCGATTGCCTGCTCAATGGCACGCCGGAAATCGCCTGGCAACCAGAGTTCGAGCGGGCCCGCGCGGTGGTGCAGCGGAGCCTGCTGCATTGATGCGCTATCTCTGCTGGCCATTGCCTTGAAACGCTTGCTGGAATGGATTGACGTTCTGTTGAGCGTTGCCCGCCTGCAGTTGCAGGTTTTGCTGGGCGATGGCGTTTTGTTGCATGATGGCCTGCATTTGCTGCATCAGCGCTTGCATCTGGGCCAGCTGTTGCGGCGTGAGGTTCTGCATTCCGTATCCCTGCCCCATCATGTTTTGCATGTTGCCGTATTGCGCGAAGGGGTTCTGGAATCCGCCCATTTGTCCGTAGGGATTCTGCATCTGCATTCCATAGCCCATGCCCATCGGATTCTGCATGCCGTTGCCCATGCCCATGCCGCCATAGGGAGAATTCATTCCCATCCCCATGCCGCCGCCGAAGCGGGAATTCATGCCCATGCCGCTCTGACCTTGCCCCTTCTGGCATTGACCTTGCATCCCCCCTTGTGCCGCGCTGGACCGGCCTCCTCTATACTGCCCGTAGGCCGGCAGCGTCAGCACTAGCGAGGCGAAGGTAAGGGCAATCAAGCGGATCAACATTTTCACTCGGCTCATGGCATTCTCCTTCGCAGGGGTGTGGTCAAACAAGGTCGCCAAGAGATAAATGGCGGGAACAAGGGAATTCTTTCAGAGAAAATGAAATATTCTTGCGAACGGCATCACAGGCTGACGTGCCGATATGATAATTGATAAGAAACCAGCCGAATGAGCGGCAATTTCCTGTCGGAGGGTTCGCGATGCCAGTTCACGATTGGACTCGTGTTTACGCGCGGCTTTTCCACGATTTCCATCAGACATGGTCGATCTATGTCAAGGACGCCATGAATGCGGGCCTGTTGCCGAAGGGGTTGGCGGCCCTTGTTGAGAGGGCGGGGACGAAAGAGTCCTACGCTGATCTCGCCAATCGCATTGTCGTCAAACAAAAGCTGGGCCGCACAATTGCGGTCATCGAGATCGTTTCGCCGGGCAACAAGGATTCCAAGCGGGCGTTCAAGGAGTTCCTCGAGAAAAGTCTGGAATTCATTGAGGCCGGCGTGCACTTGCTCGTCATCGATCTCTTTCCTCCGACGAAACGCGATCCGTTCGGCGTCCACCGGGAGATCTGGGACGAGTTCGAGGAAGAGGACGTACAGTTCGAATTCCCGGCGGGCAAGGATCGCATCCTCGCATCCTATGACGCGGGCCGGGCGAAAGCCGCTTACGTCGAGCCGATCGCGGTTGGGGACGCACTGCCCGACATGCCGCTGTTTTTGTTTGAAGGCCGCCACATCAAGGTGCCGCTGGAGGCGACGTATCAGACCACCTGGTCGGTGTTGCCGCGTGAGTTGCAGGTGATTGTCGAGACCGGGGTGATGCCGGTGGTGGAAGAATGAAGTAGATCAGAAAGGCGATATGATAATCCGTGGGAAAATGCCTGTGATTGAGGACAGCAATCGATGACCAATTCATCCATCGTCTTGAGCGGAAACGTGACCGCGGACGGCGCCCTGACGCTGGACCAGAAAGTCCCGCTGCCGGCTGGTCCGGTGCAGATCACCATCGAGCCGGCCCCATCACCGATGCAGGGAAAAAAGGACTGGTGGCAGCGATTGCAGGAGGCTCGCGCCGTGCTCGAGGCGCGTGGCACTGGTTTCCGCTCCCAGGAAGACATCGAATCCGAACGTGATGCTTTCCGAGCCGAGACCGGTAGGTGATTGTCGAGAGGTGTTATGCCGGTAGTGGAGGAAGGAGCATGAATCTTACGTTTGGCCATTTCGCCAAACTCTTGGTGGGCGGCGTGCTGGGGGCGGGCACGCTATTTGCGATTTCGTACTTCGTCCCGCTTGGCTCCTTTGGCGACTTTGAAAGGGTGCTAAACCTCCAGCAAATAGGGCTGATATTCGGCGGCCTTGCCGGGATGGCTATCAGTATTTTCGTTCTCGTAATCAAAGATTCGCATCGACCAGAGACGGGAGCGGCCGCCAATTTCACATCCATCAACGGCACGGGATCACGATTCATAGGTAAGACGGATATTCGCCAGGACGAATCGTACCTGACTACCGAGTGGTTTTGTATGCTTTGGATTCCTTTCTTTCCTGTCTGCACGTACCGTGTCATTAAGATCAAGGAACGCAGCAATCTCATCGTCGCCTGGTACATGATTCAAGAGAAGTATCCCGTCCGGATCAAAGACCTTGCCAAGGGTTATTCGTGGACGCTTGCCATTGGGTTTGCCATCGCGTCGGCCGTAATGTTTTTCCGGTGGATCGAGACTTGAACAATTCCATTCCGACGAATCGGCGTCTATACTAGCCCCACCATGCTCGCCAAGCTCACCACCTACGCCCTTGTTGGCATCGACGCGCTTGCCGTTGCGAGCCGGTTCCGTGTCGGCTAGAATGAGGTCGGTGTCGTCCCCTCTGTGCGAAGGAGAGAACAATGATCCAAGTTGTCGTTGATCCGGCCATGCGAAGCAAACTCCACAATTTCTCTCAGGCATTAGAACTACGTGACTCGTCGGGGCGAGTGTTGGCTCGCCTGTTTCCCGCCATTGATCTGTCGGAATACGAACCACTGGTGCCACAGGTGAGCGAAGAAGAACTAAATCGCCGCGAAAAGGCCAACGAGAAACGCTACACGACGTCTGAGGTCCGAGCCTATTTGGAGAAACTCGGATGAAGTATGAAATCCAGTGGCTCCAGTCTGCGCTGGACGAGTTGGCGAGAGCCTGGACGGCAGCGCCATCTCAGGTGCGGAAGGAGATCACCCAGGCAAGCTACGAGATCGACGCACAACTCATCATGAATCCCGATGACCAGGGCGAATCACGTCCCAATGGGCGACGCATCGCGTTTTTCCTGCCGCTCGGCCTTATCTACCGCGTCGATTCGCAGAACGCGGTGGTTACTGTGCTTCACGTCTGGCGGTTCAGGAAACGTGCCAAGTAAACAATTCCCTTCGCGCGAGCAACCGCTTATACTACTCCCACCATGCTCGCCAAGCTCACCACCTACGCCCTTGTTGGCATCGACGCGCTTGCCGGTCGAAGTCGAAGTGGACACCGCCCACGGCTTGCCCAAGACCATTCTCGTCGGGCTGCCGGACACCGCCGTCAAGGAGAGCGTGCATCGCATCGAGCGGGCCCTCGCCAACCTCGGCTATCAACGGCCCAGCGGGCGCACGATCATCAACCTGGCGCCGGCCGATTTGCGCAAGGATGCCGGCGGCTTCGATCTGCCGATCGCGCTGGGCATGTTGGTTGCCACCGGGCAGTTGTTGCCGGAGCACGTGCACGGCTGGGCGATGATCGGCGAGCTGGCCCTCGAAGGGAGCGTGCGCGCCGTCAAGGGGGCGTTGTCGATCGCCATGGCGGCCAAGGCGGCGGGCATCACCCAGCTCATCGTGCCGACGCCGAACGGTCGCGAGGCCGCCGTCGTGGAAGGCGTCCGCGTTTTCGGCGTCAACATGCTGAGCGAAGCGGTCGGCTTGCTCACCGGGCAGATCACGCTGACGCCGATCCAGGCCGAGATTGCCGACCTGTTCAAGAAGCTCAACAATTACGACATCGATTTCGCCGACGTGCGTGGCCAGGAATACGCCAAACGGGCCATCGTGGTCGCCGCCAGCGGCTCGCATAACGTCTTGATGATCGGCACGCCCGGCAGCGGCAAGACGATGCTGACGCGCCGCATGCCGACGATCCTGCCGCCCTTGACGCCGAGCGAGAGCCTGGAGACGACGCGCATCTACAGTGCGATGGGCCGGCTCGCTCCCGGCGAAGCGCTGCTGGCCACCCGCCCTTTTCGCTCGCCGCATCACACCATCTCCGACGCCGGCATGGTCGGCGGCGGCACCATCCCCACCCCCGGCGAGATTTCATTAGCCCATCACGGCGTCCTCTTCCTCGACGAGCTCCCCGAATTCAATCGCCGCAGTCTCGAAGTCCTTCGGCAACCGCTCGAAGAGGGCCGGGTGACGATCTCGCGCGCCCTCAATTCATCCACCTTCCCCGCCAGCTTCGTGCTGGTGGCCGCGATGAACCCCTGCCCGTGCGGCTATATGGGCGATCCGAAGCACACCTGCA
Organism: uncultured Planctomycetota bacterium; assembly: GCA_963767835.1. GTDB lineage: Bacteria > Planctomycetota > Planctomycetia > Gemmatales > Gemmataceae > SIAQ01. Next base: position 109,869 of record CAVYFY010000017.1, on the reverse strand, counting down.
AATGCTCGCCGATGCAGATCGAGCGCTACATGGGCCGCATCTCCGGCCCTCTCTTGGATCGCATCGACCTGCACATCGAAGTGCCGGCGGTCCCCTACCAGGAATTGGCCGCCCGGCAAGACGGCACATCCAGCGCCAATATGCGAGCGCAGGTGCAGCAAGCACGCGACGTGCAAATGAAACGCTTCGGCGGCGAAGGCCAACGCCTCAATAGCCGCATGACGAGCCGGCAACTTCGCAAGCACTGCGTCCTGGACACCGAATGCCAGGGCCTGATGCAAACCGCGATGGATTCGCTCGGCCTGTCCGCCCGCGCCCACGACCGCATCCTGCGCGTGGCTCGCACCATCGCCGATCTGGAGGGAGCGGCCGACATCAAGCAAACGCACCTGTCGGAGGCGATCGGCTATCGCAGTTTGGATCGGAAATTGTGGGCGAGATAGAAAGCGCGCCGCTGGCAATGGAACAGCGTCTGCGAAAAAATGCCAACGGTGTGTCCCGACCCGGAGGAAAACCAATGACCATGCAGATCACATTGCCTGCGCGGCTCGAAGCGCGATTGCGGCAAGAGGCGAAGCGGCGCGGGCAGGAAGAAGAAACGGTGGCGATTGGTGTGCTGGATCAGCATTTGCCCCCGGTGCTGGATGCTCGTCAGGCGGCGGCGGTCGCCTTGTTGCGAGGCTGGGCGAAGGAAGACGAATCCTTGACGGCCGAAGAACTGGCGGCGAACGCGGACGTCCTGCGAGCGGTCGATGATGACCGGCCTTCGGAGCGCAAGCTGTTCATTAATCTTCGGGAGAAGCAGCAATGACGCTGGCCGTCGTGCTGGATACCGGGCCGCTCGGTTTGCTATGGGCGCCTCCGCGGCGGCGCGGCAGCCCGCATTTGCCGAAGGCGCAAGCTCAAAGGAGGAAAGGACACAATGGCAACTGCAACGTATCGCGGTATCATCCGCGACGGAAAAGTCGAGCTCCTTGAGCAGGTGACGCTGGCGGCCGGGACCGAAGTGGTGGTGACGCCTTCCGCCTCCGCCGCAGGCACGTCCGCCGCCGTCCTGAGCGCGCTGGAGGATTCGCCGCCCGTCCCGGAGGAATGGGTGGACGATCTCGACGCGCTGATCGCCGAGGGGCGGCGGCCGGCGAATCGCATTGATCCCTTTGCGGAGCACCCCTGATGCCCGTGCGCCGGCCGGCGAATCGTCCGCACCCGCAGCGTGGACCGCAAGGTGTTGGCGCGGCGACGGATCCAATCAATACGGAAAGACCTCACGCAAAGTGCGCCAAGCCGCAAAGAAGAGAAGAGTTGAGGAATTTGGCTTGTCGAGCTACACGTTCGTCAATCGCTGCCATCCTCTGTTCTTTGCGCCTTGGCGCCTTTGCGTGAGATCTTTGAACGCCTCATCTCGGAAGGGCACAGGTTCCCCTTCGCGCCGGCATGTCGTTCCGGTTACAATCTTTCGATCAAGCCGCATCCATCATGAAAGGAGTCCCGCATGGCTCGCACGTTGCTGTTGGCGATTTCGATCCTTCTGGCCGCTGCCGGGTTTAGCCGGGCACAAACGGAGCCGGCCGGGAAAAAGCCCGCCGATCCGCGCGACGAATTGCGCTACGATGGCAAACCGTTCGCCTACTGGGAGAGCTTCGGCCGCAACGAACTGAAAGCCGAACGCCGCATCGAGGCCATCCGAGCCCTCGCCGCCTTCGGCTCACGCGGCTACGCCAAGGAAGCGACCGCCGCGATCGTCGAATTGCTCAAGGATTATGACAACGACGTGAGCGCCTTCAATTACGATGAATCGAAACCTGAATTGATGACACCCGACCAACGCGTCATCAAGGAGATTCTTTGGGCATTGGGAAAGATCGGCCCGGACGCGTCACCTGGCGTGCTCGCAAAATTAGATCGCCCCGCCGTGCTTCGCGCCGCCGGGGAACTATACCAGGAGCGCTCCTATCATCCCAGAACGAGGATTGGCGCAGCGGCGGTTCCGATCCTCGTGGGATTCTTGGATGCAAAAAACGAGCAAATCCGCTGGAGCGCAACGGCCATACTCGCCATGGGACTCGCCGACGAGAAGGAAGAAAAAGGAAAAGACTACAAAGCCGCATTGGTCAGCGCGATCGAGAAAAGCGCGAAGGAAAAAGCCATCATCGATGCTCTTTTGCTTGATATCGATTCTAATGCAGCGCCTATACTTGGAGTCCTCGGTCCTCGCGCGAAAGCCGCCGTGCCAGCTCTGGTGCGGGCCGAGGCTGTGAGCGGATCGGACTGCTACAGGGATGCTCTGGCGCAAATCAAGCCGACGAATGCGGAGCGCCTTCAGGCCCTTCTGGCAGAGTTCAAGGACGATGGCGGTTACCGCGGGGAAGCTGCTGCCGCGATTGCGAAGATCGGCGAGGATGCGGGAGTTGCCATTCCGGATTTGCTCGCGGAAATCAAAAAGCCGCTTCGTGAAAAAGCGCCAAATCGGAATGGAGATGATTTGTATAAGGAGCGCCTGGCCGTGCTGGATTCATTCATTCAGCTGGCGGGCAGCAAGGAGGCGCTGAGTGTGGTCGCGGAACTGCTCGACAAGAATGATTCTCCGATCCGCGAGCGCGATTTGCTGAGATTTTACCTCAAATTGGAGACGGACGGAAAAAAAGCGACGCCCGTGCTGACTCGTTCTTTGGTGCGCTTGACTGGCGATCCGAAGTTCAACCCAAGCGTGCAGAACGATTGGCAATCCTTCCGGCAAATTGTCGACGCCATTGGGGCACAAGGCGAGCATGCCGGCAGCGCAGTTCCATTGCTTGTCAATGTTCACGATAAAGCCCCACCCTACGACCAGAGAGCCATCATCGCCACGCTCGGCAAAATTGGTCCGGCGGCGAGCGACGCTTTGCCGATGCTGAGCAGGTCTCTGCAATCGCAAGACGCCGACATCCGCCGTGCCGCCGCCGAGGCGATCCAGGCCATCACGATGAAGAAATAACCGGGGACAACGGCGGAAAGTGCAAGGTCGGTCGTGCATGCAATCGTTCCGCGAACAATTCTTGCCGCCGGCCGCCGCGCTAGGAATGCCTAAGAGGGGGTTTGAATTTCCTTGATTTCCGGCGTTATCGTGCCCATTTTCACGAAGATTCCTAGCGCGAGAGGATGCCTGTCAGCATAGCGCGCTAAGCATTCTGCCAAACCCTGGCACAGACATCAGTTAGCGTAGTTTTCGGCCGCGCTAGGAATATTTGGCTTATCGGGTTTCCACGACTCAAGGTGAGTTGGTTACATCCGTCTTCCGCGCGGAACATTTCGGCAGCGCAGGATTCGCCAGCATGGGCAAACGTATCTCCGGCGACCGTGATCGATTCGGCGCCGGTTGGCTTGGGCCGCACTTCTATTATGATCTGATCCGCCTGGCCCGCAAGGGTTGGCCGACGCTGGCACGCGTTCTCTTCCTGGTCATCGTGCTGGTCAGCATGCTCGTCATGGATCGCACGCAAGGGGAAAGCGTGAACTTCAAGAGTCCGGCCGAGTTTGCCCGCCGGGCCAATAATTTCGCTTATCTGCTGATCGTTCTGCAATATATGCTGGTGCTGGCGTTGTTGCCGGTGTATGTCGCGAGCGCGATTGTCGAGGAGAAGGAAAATCAGACGCTCGAATCGCTGACGATGACGCACCTGACCGACCGCGAGCTGGTGCTCGGCAAGCTGGGCGCCCGGCTGATGCACGTCGGGGCGTTTGCTCTCGCGGCCTTCCCGCTGCTGGCGTTCATGAACCTGTGGGGCAACGTCGATGCGGCCATGCTCGTCTATCACGAGATTCACCTGTTCCTGCTTCTCGTGAGCGCCGGCAGCGTCTGCATCTGGGTGTCGGCCAAATCCGAGAGCGTTTTTCAGGCGATCAGCGCGTCGTATTTCTGGCTCGCGATTGTTGGAGGGGCGTCGATGATCGGAGCATTCGCGGGCCCGGAGATGTGCTCCGTCCCTCAGATCAGAACGCTTCAGTACGGGTGCCCTCTCGCCTTCCTGGCCGCTGCGCATGTAACGCTGACGCGCATCCTTTTGCGCGAGTCGATTATCCAGATGGAGGTGCTGCGCCGCCAGGAACGCCGCAAGCCGCGCAAGACCACCGGGGCGCTGACGCTGACCGATGATCGGCCGATCTCGAAGAAAATCGGCAAGCGCGGGCAGACCGGCTCGCGCATCCATCCGTGGGCCTGGCCAGTGCGCGACCACGCCCTCTTCTGGAAGGAATGCATCAAGGACGGCACCGAATATAGCCTGAGCATCCGCTGGCTTCTGCGCGGGCTGGCCGTGGTCGTAACGATTGCCGTGGTCTTCCAGGTCACGCACCGCCTCGATCCGCCGCGGCCGGGCGAGCTTGGCATCCTCGCACTTGCGTACACGCTGACCTTCGTGACCTATTTCGTCGCCCTGCTGGCCTATGCGCTCGTAGTCCTTTTCCAGATGACGATGACCGTCGCCAGCGAGCGCGAGCAAGGGACGCTGGTTTTTCTGCTGACGATCCCGGACGAGCGCCGCGCGATCCTTTTCGCCAAATGGCTTGGCCCGTGGTGGCGCAATTGGCCCATCCTCGCCATTGCCTATCTTGGCGTTCTCATGGGATTTGGCAGCGGCCTTTACGATTGGATCGGCCTGCTGTTCTTGCTGCTGATTCCGTGGCCGCTGTTCTTGATGCTGGGGGGCCTGGCGCTGTGGCTGTCGGTGCTGGTGCGTCGCACGCTGTTCGCCAATATCGCCGTCATCGGCTTCGTGGGCGTGCTGATCGTGGCCCACATCGCCGCGGGCAAGCCCATCGTCGTCATCCTTGCGTACTACGTCTACCTTCTGGGCACCGCGACCGAACTGGCACTGGTCAAGGAAGCCGGCCAATCGGCGCCGCTCCTCGCGCTCGGACAACAGGCGATCTTTTTGGCGCTGGCGGCGGTATGGACCGGGCACGCGTTCTGGATCTTCGGCAGGAAGGATTATGCGGTGCAATAACGAATATTCAGTCCGGCTCCGGCGGCAGCAGGGCCGTCAGGTCCGGGGCGGTTGATCCCATGTCGCCGCTCAGCATGCTCTTGATCGGCAGCTTCAGCGTGAATTTGCTTCCCACACCAGCCTGACTCTGCACCACCAGATCGCCGCCGTGCTCGCGCAGGATCTTTCGGCTGACCGGCAAGCCCAGGCCGGTGCCGCGTGAGCCCTTCGTGCTGACGAACGGCTTGAAAATCTCGTTGAGCTTGTCGGAGGGAATGCCGGGGCCGTTGTCGAGGACGACAATGCGCACCCAGCCTTCGGTTCCGAGCCGGGTTCCCACCGTGACGTGCGGATTCTCGCGTTCCTCGACGGCGTCGATGGCGTTGCCGACGATGTTCAGGAGCGCCCGATGAATTCCCTCGGGGTCGGCGTGCACGCTCGGCAAACCGTCGGCCAGGTTCGTCTCCAGCTTCACGTTCAGCTCCGCGGCGCGCGGCGTCAACAGCTCGACAATCTCGCGCACCAGCGCGTTCACATCGGTCGGCTCGACGGCGGGAATCCGGTCCTTCGAGTAACTGAGCATGTCCATCACCAGGTCATAAATCTTCGCCTGGTTCTTCTCGGCAATGCGCCAGCCTTGCTGCACGAGGTTGTCGTTTTTGTCTTTCAGCCCCATCTTGAGGATGTCGCTGCCGGAGCGCAGTCCTTGCAGGATGTTCTTGATGTGATGCGATAGAGCGGCAATCGTCTGCCCGATGGCGGCGAGGCGCTCGGCCTGGACCAGGGCGTGATGGTAGTGCGTTTCCTCGACCGCGAGAGCGGCCTGGTGGGCGACGGCGATGGCAAGGGCGAGGTGGTCCTCGCTGAATTTGCCGGCCGGGTTCGGTTGATCGGTAACCTCGCGCGGCGCCGTCTGCGTGTCGAGATAGAGAACGCCGATCGAGTCATGCCGGCCCTTCATCGGCACGCAGATGACTTCGCGGATGCCAAGCTGGATGATGCTCTCGCCGCTGGAAAAGCGCTCGTCGCGGGCGGCATCGGCAAGGATCACGCCAATCCGCTCCGTGAGCACATGATCGACGATGGTGCGCGATAGCGCGAATCTCTGCTGCCGATCCTCCGGCCTGCGCAGCGCAGCGCCCTGGGTTCGAGAGCGCCGGTGTCGGCGTGCCGCAAGAGAACGCAGCCGCGGTCGGCGCCGATGGAGCGGAAAATCAATTCGAGAATGCGCTCCAGGAGTTGATCAATGTCGAGAATGTGGCTGGTCGCCTGGCTCGCCTCGTACATGATGGTCAGGTTGGCCAGCGCGCTGCGCAACCAGGGAGAATTCTTCTCCGGCTGCAAGAGAATGCGGCTGCCTTCCCCCTCGCCGATGGTTTTGATGATGGCGGAGGAGAGTTCGACATCGGCGCGGCTGATGAGGTTGATTTTTTCGGCGAGATCGCTGGCGGCGGTAGCGGCGTTGTCACGGCCCGTGCTGAAAACGAGCACGGTTTGGCCGATGGCGATATGATCGCCGCCGGCGAGGTCGGCTTGCTGGATTTTGTGGTTGTTGACAAAGGTGCCGTTGGCGCTGCCCAGATCGTGCAGTTGCATGCCGGCGCCCGCATGGCGCACCTCGGCGTGGCGGCGCGACACTTCGGTATCGTGCAAGCGGATGCCATTCGACGCGTCTCGGCCAATGCAGACGATCGGCTCGGTCAGGTCGAATTGCTTGCCTTCATCGGCGCCTTTGATCACCAGCAAACGTGGCACGGCGATGGGCCTCCCAAACGGGCCTTGCATTTCTCCCCTCTCCCCATCGGGGGAGAGGGGCCGGGAGTGAGGGGGCCATTCCACGAAACGACACAAAAATGCCAGGCACGCCCGGTGGACAAGATACCCTCCGACGCGTAACCCCTCACCCACGGCCCCTCTCCTCCGATGGGGAGAGGCGAGAAATGCAAGGCTCCTACACCTTATCATACCCGTCCGATTTCCGCGAGCATTTCTCGCAGGTCGGTCAACAGACGATCGGGCCTGGCGTCTTCCAAGGCGCGGCGATTTTCCGACCCGGTCGCCACCGCCCAGATGTGCACGCCGGCAGCGCGGGCGGTCTGGATATCGACGACCATGTCGCCGACATAAAGCACCTTTGCCGCGGGAATGCCGAGTACTTCGATGGCTCGCAGAATCATTTCCGGCGCCGGCTTGGGATGGGCGACGTCTTCGGGGCCGAGGACAACATCGAAATAAACTGCCGCTTTGAGGTGTTCCAACAGTTCTTGCGAGAAGAGGCGCGGCTTGTTGCTGCACAGGCCGATCTTGGCGCCGGCGCGATGCAGCGCGGGCAGGAGCGCCGCCGCGCCGGGGAGGAAATGCGTCATCGTCAGCATTACGCTAGGATGGTGGGCGCGATAGCAGGCAAAGTCGTCCGCCAGATTGCCGCCAGGCACGGTGTGCGTCAGCAGGTAGTCCGCGCCTCGGCCGACATAGCGTTTCACCTCGTCGATCGACAAATCCGGCATGCCGCGCCGGCTTCGCACATGATTGACGCTGGCGGCAATAGCGGCGTAGCTGTCCGCCAGCGTGCCATCAAAATCGAACAGCACGGCGGCGTAGCGATTCAGCGAATCGGTCATCTTCGTCCTCTTTTTCATTGCGGGCGCACGTCAAAGTCACTTTGAGATATTTATTCCGCGTGTGCCGATTTTGCGAGCTATAGTGGATATGAGGTTTGTGCGGAATGCCTCGGAACCATTCCGATCAAGCCAGGCCAGCCGAACAACGGAGAAGAGAGATGACACCCGTCAATCGTTTGGACGCCGGCGGTGCGTCCCTGATTTATGCCCCACATGAAGATCAAGCAGCCGATGAAGCATTCGATTTGGGCGACTTCGAGGCGGAGCTGCGGCGACTCGCTGCCGCCAATCAGGAGTTGATGGATGAATTCCGGGGGCCGGCGGATGACGTTCTACCTGCGGGTGCCGACGACGGCGAATTGGTGCGTTTGCGGAACGAAAATGCCGAATTGAAAGCGCGCATCGAAGAGATGGAAGCGGCGCCGCCGAGCCCGGATGAAGAGCAATGGCTGGAGCGGCAGCGCGAATATGAAATGCTCCTCGAGGAAAAATCGGAAGTCATCCGTGGCCTGCACTTGAAGATCCAAGAGATGGAAGAATCGGCCATCGGCAGCGAAGCGGGACCGGTCAGTACCGTCAGCGCGAGCGGCACCCGCATCGGCCAGGCCGAGGAAATCCTTCGCCTGAAACGCGAACTCGAAGCCCAGCGCCGCCAGCTCGAACAGGACGAGCAAGACATGATGGCCCAGATGCGGCAGATGGAAATCACCCTGGCCAAGGAGCGCGCCGAAATGGCCCGTCAGCGCCAGGAAGTCACGCGCTTGCACTCCGACCTGGCACGCGAAATCGAGAACTCCAGCCGCAACCCGGAGCTGCGCAAGCGCCTCAACACGCTACGCCGCCAGGGCGAAGCCAGGGCAACCCCCGGCCCCATTCCGATCGCCGACGTAAACCCCAAGGACCAGCAAAGCAGCGGCTTCTTCCGCCGCATCTTTGGATAAAATCCGAATTCAAGCTCAATCTTGGGTCACCCGCAGGCGGGCCGGAAGTGAGCGACGGTCCGCTCTGAAACCCCGTCGCGAACGCTTGCTGATTCAGGGAGTCTGGTGGGGTGGAAAAAGAATCTGTTGGAGCTCTTTCAATCTTGTAATCGCCAGGCTAACTCCCAGATGGGCGTCATCCGCGAGGCTGAATTCCGGTTGGGGAAACTGAAATTGATCCCTGATCTTAGCGATTTCAAGCTGAGCCGCCTCTGTTGCCATGCGCGCGGATTCAAGCATTTTTTTCACAGCGATCCCCCTGTCGTGATACGTCCTGGTTTTGCAATTCTATGCGGTGCGCCTGGAAATCCAAGCGTGCAAAGCTGGATGATGACGAATGCCTGGTCAAAGAAATGGGCCAATCAATCGGCTTCGATGTTCGGCTTTCGGTTCCTGTGCCGTATCATTTCCGGATGGATTTCTTTCGCAACAAGACCGTCCTCATTACCGGCGCGTTGTCCGGCATCGGCAAGGCGACGGCGCTCAGGCTCGCGCAATACGGCGCCCAGATCGCACTGGTGGCCCGCAATCGCGGCACCCTCGATCCGGTCCGCGCCGAGATTGAGGGTGCCGGCGCCTCCTCGCTGGTCGCGCCGGCCGACGTCACGGATGCCCGGCAGGTCCGCGCGGCCGTCGAGGCAACCGTCGCTCGCTTCGGCAAGCTCGATATCCTGCTGGCATCCGCCGGCCTGTCAATGCGCGCATATTTCGCCGGCTCGCAACTCGACGCCATGGAGCGGGTCATGCGCGTCAACTTCTTCGGCACGCTATACGCCACGCATTTCGCCTTGCCATACGTGAAGCAGACGCGTGGCTCACTGGTTGCCGTCAGCAGCCTGACCGGTAAGCGCGGCATCCCCTCGTATTCGATCTACGGCGCGAGCAAATTCGCGATCCAGGGGCTGTACGAAGCATTGCGGCTGGAGCTAGCCCGCGACGGCGTTCACGTCGGTGTCGTCTCGCCGGCATTCGTCGCCACGCCGTTGCGCGTCAACGTGCTGGGGCCCGATGGCAAACCGTACGACGTGCCTCCCCCACCGCCGTTCCGCGTCTGGCCCGTCGAGACATGCGTCGATCGCATCGTGCGCCTGCTCGTCAAGCGCCAGCGGCAAACGCTCATGCCCTGGTTCACCGGACCGCTCATGGTCATCGACGAGATGCTGGGCCGCGCCATCGGGGATCGGCTGCTGATGCGGCGCTTTCCGCCCGATGAGCCGTGACCATAATGCGATGGCCCGAAAATCTCCGGAAGCACAAATGCCCCACATATCGCCATCCGCCCAGAAGTGGACGCCAGCCGGGCCGCGAGCATTGACGGTCGGCCATCCACCACGCACAATACCCCCGCGGCGCGACTCTCAAGAAGACGGCAACTGCTTCGGCAGCGAGCCCGTCTGTGCGGGGTTACCCCGTGCGTGCGATTTGCCTGAGCGTTTCAGCGCGCGACTGTACCTGCGCTCCACGCAGACCAAGTCGCGCAGGACGAGATGGTTGAGAGCCACGCCGCTTCTTTATGACAACCCTCACCGATCCTGCCTTTTTGCAACGCCTGGCATCCGTTCTACTGAGCGGGGCCTGGTCGCGCCTGGCCATGCGGGAACGTGGCTGGTTTGCGTTTCCCGATGACCGAAACCTAATCGAAAAGGTCGTGCCGATCGTGTGGGAGCAATTTGCTGGACAGCGGCCGAGCGAAAAAAAACTCGCCGCTTTTCTGCACAAGGCTTTACCGTCCCTTCCGCACGAGCCGGAAGTACGCTCGGTTGCAATCGAGCCCGCAACGATGACATCGCGGTGGACCGTTCCCGTGCTGGCGACACCCGGGCAAATGGCGGCCTGGCTCGGTATTCCGCCGCGCCGGCTCGATTGGCTCGCGGATGTCAAGGGGCTAACTCTCAAGCAATCCGAGGCGAAATTACAGCATTACGTGACGATTCGCTTGCCGCGCCGCCGGGGCAAGGCGCGGTTGCTCGAAGTGCCCAAGCCGGCGCTCAAGGCGATCCAGCGGCGCATTCTGCACGAGGTCCTCGATCACGTTCCGCCGCACGCCGCCGCCCACGGGTTTCGCGCCGGCCGTTCGATCCTGTCGTACGTCCAACCGCACGTCGGCCGACGCGTCGTACTGCGCTTCGATCTGCGCGATTTCTTCGCGTCCGTTTCGGCGGCACGGGTGCTGGCGATTTTTCGCGCCGTCGGCTATCCGCACGATGCGGCTCGGTTGCTAACGGGGCTTTGCACGACGCGGACGCCGAAGGAGGTTCACGCCGAGCCGCGCTGGCGAGCGCGACATTTGCCCCAAGGCGCCCCGACCTCGCCGGCGCTGGCGAACCTGGCTGTCTATCGGCTCGATGCGCGCCTGCACGCGCTGGCGCAGAAGCTTGGCGCCAGCTACACTCGCTATGCCGACGACCTCGCGTTCTCCGGCGATCACCGGCTCGAACGGGCGGCCCGGCGCATTCAAGTTTTGGTGGCTGTCATCGCTGCCGAGGAGGGATTCGAATTGCACTTTCACAAGAGCCGATTCATGCGCACCAGCGTTCGGCAACAGCTTGCAGGCGTCGTCGTCAATGCCCGGCCGAACCTGCGGCGCGATGTTTTCGACGTGCTGAAGGCGACGTTGCACAACTGCATGCGCCACGGTCCGGCGTCGCAGAATCGCACCGGACATGCCGATTTTCGCCGCCATCTGCAAGGGCGCATCGCCCACGCCAGGATGCTTCATCCGGAACACGGCGCCAGGTTGCAGGCACTTTTCGACCACATCACCTGGCCGGCATAGCAAGCATCACGCTACTTTCGAGAACACCTCGGACACTTTCACGCCGCGCGCTGTCCAGGCGGGGATGATGCTGCCGACGAAGGCTGTGAAGCCGCCGATGGCCAGGCCCCAGAAGAGCGAGACCTCCGGGATGCGGAAGACCGGAAAGAACGCGATGCGGAACGGGATGCCGCCCCATATCTGATTGAATCCCACATACGTCACTAGCGCCGCCAGGAACCCCGACATCGCCCCGATGAAAAGCGCTTCGCCGATCACCAGGAACAAGATCTGGTTGGGCCGATAGCCGAGCACTTTCATCACTGCCATCTCCATGCGGCGTTCGCGCACCGTGATCGAGATCGCTACCGCCATCACCATCGTCATCACCACCAACATGAGCGGCACTACCAGGAATTTCAGGGCCATCAGCAAATCCTTGAAGGCGTCGAGAAACGAGCTGATGCCCGAGGACGCGGTTTCGACCTTGACGGGCCGGTCCTTCAGCACCGCCGCGTTTTCGATGATCGAGCCGACCTTGTCGAATTGCTCCTTGTCGCTAACGCGAATCCAGATCAGGTTCAAGTTGCGCGTCGCCAGCGGATGGGCCACGCCTTTCTTGCGGGCATAATCGTCGAAGGATTGATTGAAGTAATCGATGTGCATGATGGCGCTCTGGTTGTAGCGCCCGTCCGGCAAGACGCCGAGAATCTCGAATTCCAGGTCGATGCCCTTGTAATTGATGCTGGTCAGCTTGAAGCGCTCGCCGACGCGTTTGTTGACCGTCTGCATCTTATCGACGCCAAGCAGGCAGCCTTGTTTGTTGTCCTTGAGCGCCTTGATGAGTTTTGGATCGAGATCGGCCAGATCGTCCATCATGGGCACGATGCTGTCGGGACTCATCGCGAAGAAGAAGATCATATTCTCGAGGGTGAGCTTGGTGGGGTCCATGGTGCCGCCGTAGAAGGACCAGATCATGAAATCGTCCGGACCGTAGTAAAGGGGCTTGCCGTCCGAGCCGCGCAGTTCCGGCATCAGGTTGCCCTTGGGGGAGGGATCGAGGTAATGGCCGTGCGTCATCGGCATCTGGCTGGGAATCTGCCAGCGTTCGGTGATGATGATCTTGAGATCCTTGGAACGTTCGGTGGTGGCGAGACCGATGAAATAAATGACGGTCCAGATCATCGTGATCATGAACGCGAGGACGCCGATGGCAGTGCCGGTGAGCAGGGTGCGGACAAGATTGCGGCGCAGGTTTTTCAGGCCCAGCATGAACAACTTCGGATAGACAAGGACGTAGGCGGCGCCGCCGAAAATCGCGATCAAGGCAATCAGCCCTGCCGTCAAATTGACCGGATCGTGGATCATCTCCAGGAACGTGCGCTCGATGAGCTGGAAGAATGATTGCATGAGATTTCCCTAACGCTAATCCGGATTCCGAATCACAGTATTTCCAAAAATCCAGCCACGGATGGAACACAGATTAAACACGGAAAAAGACAGGGAGAAGCGAGGATTAACGCACGGTTCCCCATCCGTGTTCCGTCCGTGTTTCATCCGTGGCCAAATTTCGGATTTCATTTCGCGGGTTCGAATTTTTCCAGCTCCAGCACGATCTCATGGCCTTTTTCCAGGACGCGCTGTTTGACCATGCCGATGTCGATGACGTACCAGCAATCGACCTCAACGCGATCGATGCCGATAATGTTGTTGGTGAAGGAAACCAGGAAGGTCTTCTTGGCGTCGTCGAAGTTGCGGTACGGGACCTTGACGCTGGTCGCCTTCAGGGTGTAAGTTCCCTTGACGGTCGTGTTGCCGCTCTTGCTGTCAGCTCGCCATGGTTCGCCCTTGCCGAACTTGATGGCACACAGAGGCGGACTCATCTGGGTGTCGGCGACGAAGACCTTGTAGACGCCGTCTTCGAGGACGACGACATGATCGCGCTGTTCCTTGGCGCCGCCGACCGCCTTGAGGATGAAGCCGGTGTTTTTGATTTCAACGTCTTTGTTCTCTGCGTTCTTTTTCTTGCGGAGATAAGGCTCTTCGCGTTCCACTTCGATCGTGACGGTTTTCTTGGCTTCTTTCTTGCCCGGCAGGTCATTTCCGGTGGTCACGGCGTAGGTCCAGCGCGTGCCGACCTTGAGTGGAAAAAGCGGCGTGGTCAAAAGCTGGGGCTGCGGTTGCGGCTGAGCGGGTGCGCTGGCCGCCACGAGGATTGCCAGGGTGCCGGCTGCCACGGCGATGGCGAGGGCCGATTTGCTCTTCATAATGTTCCTTTCAACGGGGCTTCGGGAAAATATTATGATAGCCATAGAAACATTTTCGCAAAAGGGAGATGCGCGAGTTTTGTTGAGCCCGGCTCATCCGATTTATTCGCAAAATCGGCAAGCTCGCCGCCGATAGCGCATTTCCCCTCGTTTCAAGCGATATTTCCCTTGGCAACCGACCCGAAATCGGCCACAATTGCTAATGGTCGCCGGAATTGACTCAAGCGGCTTCCTACTTCGAGACGCATGCCATGGCCAAGAGCAAACGTGACAAAAAGACGACCAGCAAGAAGGTCGTCGATGACGAAGATATCGCGCAGGCTGGGGAGGCCGATGCCGAAACCGACGACGCTGCACACGAAGCGCAAGCCGACGCGGACGACGCCGAAATGACTGAAGCCGATGCGGACGGGGCCGGGGCGCTGCATGGCGGCGCGGACGAAGCGGAAGAGAAGCCCAAGCCGCCGAGGGCGAAGCTGACCCGGACGACCATCGCGCTGATCCTGCTCAACTGGATCGCCGTGCCGACGTTCATCACGATTGGCTTCATGGATCACGCGGTACGCACCCAATATTCCTATCGAGCAACCTTCAATTACGTGCAGATGCTGGGATTGCCGCTCAACGAGGAGAAAACCGATCCGTCGATTTCCAACGAGACTCGGCCCGTCATGCGCTTGACGGGTCGCCAGCTGGAGGAGGCATTCAAAAAAAGGCCCGGCACCGAAGGTTCCAAGGCAAAGGATTTCCTGCCGGTCGAGGAACCGCCTCCGCTGCGATTGACCGTTGACGACATGACCGATGCCTTGCTCGAAGATCTCTACGGCAGCACCGTGCCGAAGAATGAGCGCTTCGCCACGCTCGAAGCAGCCATCGATTTTGTGCGCCAGAAATTGCCCGGCCAAATCGCCGACGCCGCCAAGCAGGTGAAAGAGGTCTTTGAAAAGAAGAAAGACGCCGAGAAAATCGAGTTCGTGCAGAAGTCGCTGTTCATCATGACGTGGGATTCCGCCGAAGCGAAAAAGATGGAGGAGCAGATCAAGAACGCCGCCGGCAAGGATCTGGATGAGCTCGTCAAGCGGGCCCTTGTGCAGAAGATCCTCTTCCCGATCGCCCTGGATTATTCCGATGTGGCGAAGGATAAAGGCCGGCCACGCCGAATCTGGGTGGTCGATCGAATCGAGGAGGACCTCGCCAACGCCAAGGGAGCGGAACTGGATGCCCTCGTCGATGAAGCGGTGCAGCGGCGCATCTATTACGACATCCTCGCCCCGATCAACCTGTTCCGGCCCGGCGATCTCAAGCGCACCGACGTCGAGCGCATTGCCGACCGTGGCAAGTTCAAGCTGAAGGACGTGGAGGAGCTGCTCGATAAGCGCCTGCAAGCTGCTGTCGCTTCCCAATATGACGCCCGTTTCAACATGGGCGACGACTTTTGGAACAAGAAGCCCGACGGCCAAGGATCCGGTCCGGCACTGGAGCGCGACAGCATTGAGAAACGCCAGATGATCGCATTCATCCTGTTCACGCTTGGCCAGGTGCAGGCGCCGGCGCTCGACAAGAAGCTTTATGCCAAGGGAATCGAGCGAGCCCAGACGGTGAGCGGGCTGTACGAATTCACTAACGCCTCGATCGCCTATGTGGAGACGATGCGCGTCCTCGAACAGCGCATGGAGCAGCGCGTCAACGAAGATCGCGACGGCAGGACTTTCACCGCCAAGGTCGAGGACAAGCTCGTGCAAATGCGCACCAGCGGCATCATCGACTATCAGCCCGGCCAGATCGATCGCATGCAACGCATCGTCGAGCAGATCGACGCTGCCGCGAAACGGCTCACCGAGAAGAAAATCCAGCGCGATAAATACCGGGAGCTCTACGACAAGCGCCTCGCGCAGTACAAGGATGTCTCCGAGAAACTGCTCAAGGCCCGCCAAGGGACCGAGAAGTACGTCAAGGAGTTGCGCACTTTCCAGGTGCAGTTGCACGAGGCCTTGCTCGAATTGTCCGACGCCGCCGACACGAACTTCAGGCTCGAAGCGGAAATTCGCGCTTTGGAGCTTAGCTATTTCAAGACGCCGGCCCAGAAGGGGGGCAAGAAGCAGCCATGATCAATTTCTTTGCCAAATCGCTGGTGCTCGTGCACACGATCCTGAGCATCGCCGGCATGGGCTGGGCGATCATGCTCTTTTTGCAGCCCAGGGACTTCGGCTGGAAAGAGCCGCACCGGGAAGTCCTGGTTTATGACGCCGAGGGCAATCCGAAAGAGTGGGTACGGCATGCGTCGGCGATCGACAAAAGCCAGGCGGCCTTGATCGAAGCCAAGAACACGCGCGATCTGACCTACTCCTACGTCAAGCCGGCCCTGGATCAGATTCGCGAAAATGAAGCCTACCTCGCCAACAACCATCTGCACTTCCGGGCCGAGATGAAGCGGCTCCAGTTCGCCCCGGGCGAGCTGGAAGTCAAGAAATTCAAGGAGGGGGGCCTCGTCCTCGACACGCCGAACAGCACCCTCGGCAAGCCCGCCCAGGAGGAAACGGCGCTGGCCAACATCAAGAAGTCGTACCAGACATATGGCGAAGATCTCAAGCGCGCACTAAAGGAAGGTAGCGACGTCGATGCGGAAATGGAAGCGGACACGTTGAAAACCAAGGGGCTTGTTGCCAAGATGACCGGCACCGATGAATTGAACAAATATGTCCATCCGGGCCTTTATCAATTGATCGACATGGAGTTCAAGGCGCAAACGCAGCTCAAGATTTCGATTGACGATATCAAGCCGCGCTGGTCGGAGGCGATTGAGAACGCCCGGCTCTATCAATCGCAGCGCGCTGGACTGGAGGCGACGCTGGAGAAGCTGAAGAAGACGCCTTCATCGCCGAGGCCGCCCACGCAGAAGCCGGAGAAGAAGATCAGCTAGCCGTCGCTTGCGAGCGTTTGGCCGGCGCGCTTGCTCGCCGCATGGATCGCTTGCAGCGGCGAGCAAGCGCGCCGGCTAAACGAAAGGATTCTGCCAATGCCGCTCGTGCCACATCGCTTTTTGTTTCGCGTCGCTCATCCGTGCCAATATGTCAAGGCGATGCCCTTGCCGCGCAATGCGCGTCTACTGGAATTGCCTGCCGATTGCAGCCTCGACAATTTCGCCGGCATGGATGAAGGCCGAAACTTCGCCGAGGTGCGGCTGGCATGGAACGAAATGGGCATCGGCATCGAAGTCGAAGTGCGCGGCAAGCAGCAGCCGGCAGTCGGCAATATCGATCGGCCACGCGGCTCGGACGGCGTCACCGTCTGGCTCGACACCCGCGACGCCCGCGCCAGCCATCGCGGCAGCCGTTACTGCCATCAATTCCACGTCCTCGCCTCCGGCGCAGGCCCCGATCATGACGAACCCGCCTTCGTCCAGACCAAGATCAACCGCGCCCTCGAAGATGCGCCGCTGGCAACGCCCGGCAGCGTGCTCCTGAAAGTCCATCAGCGCAAAAGCGGCTATCTCCTCGAAGCCTTCCTCCCCGCTGCCGCCCTCACCGGCTACGACCCGCTCGAACATCGCCGCCTCGGCTTCTTCTACGCCGTGCGCGACGACGAACTCGGCGAGCAACTTTTGAGCCTGTCGCCGGAGTTTCCGTTCTGGGAGGATCCGAGCTTGTGGGGGGTGCTGGAGTTGACGCCATAACGGCTGATGCGCCAGCCTCGCCTGCTCCCTGAAATGGCGGCGGCATCTGGGTGCAGGACCGCCATTGTAGGTCTTCGCTATCTCACGCCGCTCGCGCACGTTCCCGGCGGTAGGGTTTGCCGACGCGATTTGCGAGGTAGTTTGTCAGGCGATCGTCCTCGGACAACAACGCCGCTCGCACTTGCAGGATCGCTTCGGCGCCTGCCGGGTCGTTCCAGAACTTCTCCGTTCCTTTTACACGCCAGTTGATTTCCTTTACCAGCGATTCCACCAGCGCCGAGACGATCGGCAATCCCAGCCGACGATAACGCGGATAGTCCATGCGGCTTTCGTTGTTCTGCAAGTAGGTCAACGATTCTTGCAACGCCGCTAACCGAGCCGGGTCTTGGATCGCTGACGACGGCCCCACCAAAACACGCAGGTCCGCCAGCACGTTCGCCACCTGTCCTTGCCACACGGCCGTGATCCAACGCACATACGTCGGCCAACTGTCTTCGCCCGGAGCCACGCTCGCCCGCGCGGCTTGATACACGTAACTGGTGCCATGCACAAAGTCAACGATGTCGGTGAAGTTCGGAAACCACGTGCGGTGAATGGTCCAGTTGTAGGCTTGACCATCGCCCACGAAGGCCGCACGCGGACTCGCGAAGAAATTGCGCCGCTGCGCTTCGGCCGCCACCATCGGACCAAAGGCATCGCTGTCTTCCAGCGTCGCCACCACCGTGCGCACCAGACGTTCCGGCTGCCAGCGCGGCGTCTTGCCAGGCGGCGCGGTCTCGTCCACGCTTGGCGGCGGGTCGGCGTTTTTTGTGGGTTTTCCCTGGTTTTTCACGCCTCCCCGCTGTGCGTGCATTTCATCTACCAGCGTGCGCACATAGTCGCGATTGAGGTAACAACGCGGCACTTCCGGGTGCGGATCAGTCGCGCACTCCGTGCTGTGCAGCGTGCACAAGCAGGCGGCTTTGTCTTCACGCCAATGCGGATCGTGAACGCCAAACCCCTGCGCGGGCGTGCGCGTCTGCACGCGGCCACCATCGACTTCCACCACCACGGCGGCCGGCGTTACCTCGACCGCCGCGGGCAACTCGCGGCGGCGATAGAGCGCGACCTCTTCGTCTCGTTGGCGTGCCAACTCCGCGCCGATCTTCTCGGTCAAGCGGCCCACGTGCCGGCCGGTGATGTCCAACTCCGCGAGCCGACGCAAATACGCTTCGCCCTTGCCAAACGATTTGGCATCGCCGCCCGCAAAGACGATGTTGGCAAGCACCGTTGGCGTGTAGCTATGATTGTCCAGGCCCAGCTCCAGTCGCGAGGGGGAAAAAGGCTCGCCGACAGGACGAGCATTCACCGACCGGTTCATCGTATTCGATGACGCCGCCGCCACGCAAATGCAACACCCGTGGCTCGCGTTTGACCGGGCACGGCGCTTGGCAAGCGGGGCAAGCGATCTCGGCAGGAAGTTGCTGGGCGTGCTGCTCCAACAGGGCTTGCAGCACACCCTGGGTGAGCGCTTGGCCAACTTGAAAAGCGACATCCTCCATCGGTGTGATGTGCGTGTCGGCCTTGAGAGGTTGGCTCTCACATGCTCGCCGAGCGACCACTTTCCCCCACGCCTGTGCGAGTTCGAGCAGCTCTTTTTGCTTATCGTCGGAAATGCTCCAGGATGCCATCGCTTGTCCCTCCATGAACTTACGACACAGTGTTTTTTCTCCCTGTGTATCTTTGTAGGACAAACACCTTGCAGCTGCAAAGACGGTCCTGCACCCGCGGCATCTTTTATTTATAATTTGCCCGTTTTTTTGCTGGCCTTCCTCGCAGCCGGTTGTTATAATCAATCTCAGCTTTTCTTCCAGCGCGGAAGATGCCAAGGTTGGCGATTTCTTCAATTGGAAAGGAGTCCATCCGTGTTCTCTTCCAACAATCCTCTACGTGTTGCGGTGTACGGCTCCGAATTGTCCGTCACGGGGCGCGGCGTCGGCCTGTGGACCACCGGATACCAAGGCACACTGACGGCGGCCGGTGCGACGCCGGTCTTCCTCAAGCCGGCCAGCGGATCCCGGCCGTGGGGCGAAATCCTCGATGGCTTCGTCGGCGTCGTCGCCTGCGGGCATCACCAAGGCGGCAAAATGGGCGATATCGAATCGCTCTGCCTCTGGTGCCGTGAGCATCGCTTTCCTCTCTTGACCATCGACAAGGCCCTCTTAGCCATGAACTCAGCCTTTGGCGGGCTCAACTACAACGACCTGCGCGCGAAATGCCCGAAGCGCTCCAGCACCGCCATCCCCCGGAGCCCGGTTTGCGCCACGCCATCAACGTGACGCCCGGCACCTTGATGTCGAAGATTTACGGTGAAGGGGAAATCGTCGTCAACAGCGAGCATCGCCAGGCCATCCAGCGCGTAGCCCGCGGCTTCGTGGCGACCGGCGTCGCTTTGGACGGCGTGATCGAGGCCATCGAGCACACCAACGACGACTGGTTTGCCGTCGGCGTGCAATGGCAGCCGGCCTCCCCGTCGGCATCGGGCCTGGATATCCAGGTGTTCCGCGCCTTGATTGACTCCGCCAAACCGGCCATTGCGCAGCCGGCGCCTCGCAAGATGGCAATGGCGGGTTGAGCTTTCCGTGCTAGCGTTTAGCGTTCGCATGGCGCCGCGCGAACGCTAAACGCACCACGAACTATTTCTTCAATCGCCGCAGCGACGCTTTCGCCTCCTCGCGCAGGTCTTCTTCGGGCGCCCGGTCCGCCAACTTTTGCAGGGCGTCGATGGCCTCGGCGCCGCCGACTTGCTCGCACATCAGCATGATGCGGCGGACACGCAGCCGTTCCCGGGCGATCGACGGCGAATCCTTGGCGTTCAGCTTTTCCTTGAGCTCTTCGACGCGGCGCTTGTATTCCAGCGACGGTGGATTGGCGATTGCCGCATCGTAGCGCCCCTCCATCCAGCGGCCCTTCTTCGCCAGCTCGTTCTGAGCGGCGAAGCGCGTCGGATAATGACCCGAATCGAGGTCTTTGAACAGCTTCTTGATGCGCTCCGGATCCTCGGTCGGCAGATATTTGGTCAGGTGCGGCACCGCCTGCTTGGCCGACGCGATGCAGCGCCACAGCGTCTCATGGCCGCGCGGCGTCTCCTCGGTCGCCAGAGTATCCCACGCGGTCTCCAACTCCTGAAAAGTCAACGTCAACTCCGGCAGCTTGCCGTTGTTGCTCAGTCCCGGCACATCGCGCTGCAAGATGGTCGTGTCGGTGCTGGCGGAGTAAAAGCTTCGGCCATCCTTGACGAAAGCGACCCCGACCACGGGACCGATGTGGCCCGGGTAGTTAGCGATCTGTCGGCCGCTGAAAGCTTCCCAGAGGCGCGCTGTCCGGTCAAAGCCGCCGGTGATGAGCAAACGGCCATCGGCGGAAAAGGCGAGCGAAAAGATGGCGCTGGTGTGCCCCTCGCAAATCTTTTGCTCCTTCGGATCGGTCGGGTTTTTGGCTTCGACATCGAAAATGCGCACGATGGCGTCGAATCCACCAGCGGCGAGCGTCTTGCTATCGGGGCCGAACGCGAGCACTTTGACGGTCGGATAGGTCGGAGCGGGGCCTTCTTTGACATCGAAGGATTTGATGAGGTTTTTGCCAAGCGGATCCCAAATAACAATCTTGGGGCCGCCGCCCGCCGCCAGTTTCTTCCCGTCCGGCGACCAGGCGAGGGCGAAGAGCGAGCCGGGGTATTTGAATTCGCCGAGCGATTTCTTGTTCCGCCAATCCCAAAGCTCGATCTGGGAACTGCGATAGCCGAGGGCGACCGTTTTGCCGTCGGGCGAGAAGGCGAGGGTTTCGACGTTGTCGAACCCCTTGGCGGGGATTTGCGTGATCTCGATGCCTTTGCCCGCGTTCCAGAAGCGCACGCTGTTGGAGGCGGTGACCAGCGTTTTGCCATCGGGCGAGCTGCCGAAGAGCAGGTCGCCGGTCTGCTTGGCGTCCCACTGGATGACAGGCTTGCCGACTGCATCGGTAACGATGATCTGGCCATTGCTGGTCATCGCAGCGAGGCGTTTATTGTCCGCGGACAAGACGAGGCCGGCGAGCGGTGCTTGCGGGCCCGGCGCGAAGGTGGCTTCCGTGCCCTTTTCGGCCTCGAAGATGCGGATGGTGTTGTTCGTGCCGGCGGTGGCCAGGAAATCGCCCGCCTTGGTGACGGCGAGGGCGTCGCAGTCCCCGGCTGAGCGCGGCAACGTGCGTTTCGACTCGGTGGTCTTGGCGTCCCAGATGCGGATGGTTTTATCGAGGGCGCCGGAGAAAATGGTGTTTTCCTGGGCGCTGAGCGAAACGATGATGCCGTCGTGCCCCTTGAAGATGCCGGTCTGCTTGCCGGTGGCTACATCCCAGCGGCGGATGAGGTTATCGTCGCCGGCGGAATAGAGCGTCTTGCCGTCGGGAGAGAAGGCGATGGCGAGGACGCCGCAACCGGCGTCGAGGGTTTGTTTGTGTTGGTTGTTGTCGGTGTTCCACAGCTTGATGAGGCGATCACTGCCGGCCGAGGCGAGAAGGTTGCTGTCCTTGTCCGGGCAAAAGGCGAGAGCGGTGATTTCGTCGGTGTGGGCCGGGATAGGACTCCCGACGATGCGTTTGAATTCCATGGTCCAGATGATGAGGAAGCCGTCCTGGCTGCCGGAGGCGATCATCTGGTCGTCGGGCGAAATGGCGAGGGCCTTGATGGTCGCCCTGTGCCCTTCGAGCTGTGCCGTTTCCTTGTTAAGCTCGAAATTCCACATGCGTATTTTTTTCTGTGAGCCGGCAACAAGCAGAGATTTGCCGCTATGGGTGAAGGCGACGGCATGGGCCCAGGGCTCATGGATTTCGCGCAAAAGCGCGCCGGTCTTGGGGCTCCAGACGCGCACGGGATCATTGCCGCCGCCTGCCGCCAGCATTTGCCCATCGGGCGAATAAGCGAGGCAAAGGATGCGATCGCCGTGCCGCATTTTCGGCGTGCCGATGCGCAGGAAGCTGCGCGGGGGCAGGCCGTCGCTGGGTTGGGCGTCAATGAGATTGGCGCAGAATAATACTGATGCAAGGGCGCCTGCGAGACAGCGTGTTAATTTCGGCATCATGATTTTTCCATTCAGAGGGGACGAACAGCCTGAAATCGCACACATTTAGACATAGCAAAGACGATTGAGATGGCCATTTCGATCTGGCCTGAACTTCGCCCGTCACGGAAACAAATGCCCCCAGCCCAGAAGATGCGCGTCCTTCGGCAATTTCGCCGCCGGCTGCAATCGGCCCGCCATCACCAGCGTGCCGACATGGAAATAGCACGCGTCCCAGTCGGAAGGGCTGCCGGGATAATGGCCGAAACCGCCGTCGGCATTGCGGCATGACAGGGCCCAGTCGGCGGCACGGCCGATCGCCTTTTTGCAATCTTCGCGGCCGCCGCCCAGGTGCTTGAGGATGAAGACGGCGTCGAAGCAAGCGTGCCGATCGCGCGCAGCGGGTTCAAGGTCCAGCTGCCGTCGGGCCGTTGATCCTTCAGTGTGCGTTTGAGGATCAGATCGGCCTTAGGTGTTGTCGCGTTCAGAAGTTTATCGTAGTGCACCGCGTGGAAGGTCGCCGCGACGTGATCGTTGATATAGCCGTCGTCCGCCTGGATCATGGTCGCCCGCATTGCCTTGTCCGCCCCGTCGGGGAGTTTGGCGCCGGCGAGTTGATACGCCAGCGGGAAGAAGCTGCTCGAATACGCCGGCAGCTGCTTGTAATCCTTCTCCATCACCTTGGCAAACACCGGCAGCGGATCGTACGCCGGCCGCGAATCCAGGCCCTTCAGCGCCATCAGCGCCATCGTCGTGTTGTACACCCGGCCCTGCGGCGATTTGGGATCGACGGTGCCGGCCGTGTTCGCGAACGCGCCGTCCCGGTTCTGCCGGTCGATGATCCACGTCAGCGTCTTGGCCTCGTTCGGCAACTTCCAATCGAAAGTGCGATGAATGACGACCGCATACGTCACCGGCGCGAGATTGCTGGCCGCGCTGTCGGACATGCCGCGGTACTCCGGATCGATACCGGGCTGGAACGAGCCGTCTGCTTTGGCGGTCTTCTTGATGAAGGCGCGCAAGCCGTCGAGCACGGCCTCGGCGCTCGGCTTCTTGGCATCGCCCGCGCCGGCGACGGAGGGAATTGTCAGGAACGCCAGGAGAAAGATGGATTTTTTCATAACGAGAGGTTACCATCAATCCTGGACCGTCGCAAGCCCCCAAGCCGACCGCCTGGCGGTCGGCATCCGCCGCCCAGGGCGGCGGCTTGGACATCGATCAGCCGGGAGAATCGCGAATGATCGGAAAACGCATCGCGCTGGCATCGATCATCATCCTGACGCCGCATTGGCTGTTTGCACAGGAGCCGACCGTACTCAAGCACGAGGGCTGGGTCGCCGCCGTCGCGTTTTCGCCGGACGGCAAGACGCTCGCCTCCGCGGGGGCCGACAAGGTGGTGCGGCTATGGGAAGTCGGCACGTGGAAGCCGAAGGGCTTGCTTAACGAGGGATTTCCTCATAGAGCTCCGGTTTGTGCCATTGCGTTCGACCCGTTCAATAAAGAACTGTTCACCGCCAGCCTTGACGGATTTTGGCGCATGTGGGATGTCAAGTTAGTTCAATACACAGGGGGCAGTGGAGCAACGGAGCGCGTCAACTGTGTGGCCGCCATACCGAAGAAGTCACGCGGTGTCGTTTTGGGTCTGCTTTCTGGCGAGATCGATTTTGGGGGCGGGTTGTTCAAAAACCGAGCCAGCCGCGTAATTGCAGCCCACAAGAGTTGGGTAAACGACCTGAAATTTAATGGCGACGGCTCCCTGCTTGCCTCTGGCAGTTCTGATGGTACGGCTAAGCTATGGGACACCTCCCGCTTTTGGAAAGACGACATCGTGAAGGAAGTCGGCACGCTCGAAGGCGGCGCCGGCGAGGTCCGCTGCGTCGCTTTCAGTCCCAACAGCGAAATGCTCGCCGCCGGCAATCGTTACGGCACCGTCCGCACCTGGGATGTCGCATCGAAGAAGGAAATCAAGACCATCACCGGCCACATGGGCGAAGTCTGGTCGATCGCGTTCAGCCCCGATGGCAAAACGCTGGCCGCCGTCGATACCGAATGGAAGAAGCCGTCGAAGATCAAGCTGTATGACACGACGACCTGGAAGGAACGCGGCGCCTTGCCGTGCCCCGGCGAAATCCTCAGCATCGCCTATTCACCTAGAGGCGATTGGCTCGCCGCCGGCTGCTGGGACAAGACGGTGCGCGTGTTTCCGATTATGAAATGAGCCGTGAGGATGAAAATTACCCTTGACGCTTATGAAGCGGAGCTGGCCAAGATTCCTTGAATCCCGTGTGAGAATGCACATGAACGCCAAAGCAGATTTCCAGGTCGTTTTCTCCCCGTGGTACGACGAGCGCGGCGAATGGGAAGCCGAGGCCAAGGGTTGGCTTCAAGGCGTCGAAGTCCGCTTTTCAAATGGCGATGTCCATTCGCTTTTCTTCTATGACCCTGTCCGACTTGCCCAAGATTTGCAAGCGGAGACCGAGCACGGCAATCCATTCATCGCCCACCCTGGGCTAGTCGTAATTCCCGCAATTAGTCGGCACGCCATCGTCAACGCCATCAGCAAACTGGTGGAAGCGAACTTCTTTCCGAGGCACCAACCGGGCAAGCTCGCCGGTTAGAATTGCGGATTAGGCCCACGGAATCAATGCCCCGCCTCCAGCATCAATGTCCCCGACTGCACCATGATCGATTTGAGATGCAGATGCGCGAGCACCGCGTATTTGGAACAGCCGAGCTCCAGGTCCGCCAGGAAGCGGTCGCCGACGATGCGAATCCAGTTCTCCTGCTTGGCGATGTCCTCGATGATTTTGACGACGGCGCTTTTGAAAATGTTGCCCGGCACTCCCATCGCCTTGAACGATGCGAGCCGGGCGCTGGCGTGCCCCGTCTCGACGCCGACCTCCCAGATCGTCTCGAAACGCACCGGGATGAAGAAAGGATAGATGCCGCTCACATGGATGCCTTGCGGGCTGAGCTTGACGCGCAGTTCCTCGATCTCGGCATTGTTGCGCAGATACCTGCGCAGAAGATCGTTGAGGTCCTGTTCGGTCAATGACATTCGCAGCGAATGCAATTCCATCCTGGCATTCCGAAAAATTTAGCCACGGATGGAACACGGATGAAACACCGATGGGGAACGAAACATCCGGCTATTGGATTCCCATCCGTGTTACATCCGTGTTTGAACCGTGGCTAGGTTCTGAATTTCTTCGATAATTTACAATTTTCCGCGAGCATTGTAGCACGGCCGGCACTAAATTGAGCGAAACCATTGCCTCATCATGGATTCCCGAGGTCGCGATGAAACGAATTCTGCTCGCTACCGTGGTCGTCGGCTTGCTTCTGAGCGCCCTGGCGTTTTCCGGCAACAAGAAGACGCCCGCCAAGGCCGAGTTGCAGATCGAGGTCGAGAATCGCAATCCGTGGACGCATCTGCGCCTCAACGATGCCCCGGACACCTTTCACTTCATCGTCGTCAGCGACCGCACCGGAAGCCACCGCCCGCGGATCTTCTCGCAGGCGATTGAGCAGATCAACCTGCTGCAGCCGGCGTTCGTCGTCTCCGTCGGCGATCTCATCGAAGGCTACTCGAAGGACCCGGCCGTGCTCGCCGCTCAGTGGAAGGAGTTCCAGGGCTACACTGCCAAGCTGAAGATGCCGTTCTTCTACGTGCCGGGCAATCATGATGTTTCCAATCCGATCCAGGCCGATCTGTGGAAAGAGCGATTCGGCAAGCGCTATTACCATTTCCTTTACAAGGACGTGCTGTTCCTGGCGATCAATTCGGATGATCCGCACGAGGACAAGGAGGGCCGCATCAGCAAGGAGCAAATCGAGTATTTCCAGAAGGTGCTCAACGCCAATCCGAATGTGCGCTGGATTTTCGTTTGTATGCACAAGCCGATCTGGACGCAAGAAAACCTCGACAAATCCGGCTGGCTCGACATCGAGAGTGCGCTGGCGGGCCGCAATTACACCGTGTTCGCGGGGCACATCCATCACTACCAGAAATTCGTCCGCCAAGGCATGAATTACTATCAGCTCGCCACCACCGGCGGCGGCAGCCGGTTGCGTGGCCTCGCTTACGGCGAATTCGATCACATCGCCTGGGTCACCATGAAGCCCGCCGGCGCTCCGGTCATCGCCAATATCATGCTCGACGGCATCTTGCCGGAAAATCTCAAGAAACCGATCACCGACGAGGAAGGCGCGATCGTCTATAACCGCAAGCCGGTACATCCGGTGCGTGGCAAGGTGACCTTCGACAGCGCCCCGGCCGTCGGCGCCCAGATTTGCTACTGGGTTCCCGATCCGAAAGACAAGGAAGGCAAGAAGGCGATCCGCGTTTCCGATGCATTCGTGGAACCCGACGGCGCCTATGCGATGAGCGGATGGGCTGCATTCGACGGCTTGCCGGAAGGCGATTACATGGTGACGGTGACCCTGCGCCAGCCGATGTTCGAGCCGAGCGGCAAGCTCGGCAAAAATCTGCTGCCGGAGAAATACGCCTCGCCTCGGACCAGCGGATTGACGGCCAAGGTTAAAACGGGCGCGAACGAGATCAATTTCGATCTGATGAAGTGATTTCTCCCCTCTTCCCACCGGGAGAGGGCCGGGGGTGAGGGGGCTACCCCAGCGGAACAGAATTCGGCCACCGGGCGAGCCGGCGATTCTGCGTCATCTTGTGAGATGGCCCCCTCACCCCGGCCCCTCTCCCCCGGTGGGGAAAGGGGAGAGATTCAATGCGCGAACCAAATCCCACCACCTTCGGGCTGAGCCGCGTTTTTCGCCTGCGCGCAAGGAGCTGCGCGAGATTCTGCGAGATCGGCGCACCATTATCACGCTGGTGGCGATGCCGGTCCTGCTTTATCCGCTCATGAGCGTGGTGTTCTTGCAATTCTCGCTGGCAAGCAAAGCCGCGCCAGAGGGCGCCCCAGTGCTCCACATCGGCGCGCTGACGACCGCCGAAGCCCTGGCGTTTGATCGCCGCTTCGACGTTGGCTACAAGGCGCTGCAGCGCACCCGGCCCGAGCCTGCCCCTGATCCCAAAGCGCCGAAAAAGAGACGCGCTTATGCGCAAATCATCTGGTATTATGCCGACCTCCCCAAGCCGACTACGGAAGAGGAACGCCGGCAGCATCTCGAATACCTCGAGGAATGGCTGCGCGAGCGGAAGGTGGACCTGATCGTCTCGATCCCCGATCTCGACGCGCACGACCTCGATGTCGGCAGGAAGGGACCGGCCGCCGACCGATTCCTGCCGTGCCGCATTTACGTGCAGCCGAACAATCCGATCGGCGTGAACGCGCTCAAGACGGTCGAGTCGGCGCTGGCGGCCGCCGATAGCGAAGACCTCAAGCAGCGCCTCAACGTGCCGGGGGTGTCGCCGCACATCTTGATGCTAAGCCCGCGCCCCGTTGTCCTGGAAAAATCGGGCTCCGACGGCCTCATCTCCCTGGCGGCGCTGGTCCCACTCATCCTCATCCTGATGACCATCACCGGCGCCGTCTATCCGGCCATCGATCTGACCGCCGGTGAGCGCGAGCGCGGCACGCTCGAAATTCTGGTCGCCACCCCGGTGCCGCGTTTCGAGCTTCTGACGGCGAAATATCTCTCGGTGCTAAGCGTGGCCATCTTGACCGCCCTGGTCAATCTCGTGTGCATGGCGATCACGCTGAGCTGGAGCGGCATGGCGGCGACGGTGTTCGGCGGCGTCGGGATCTCGCTGGAGCTGCTTGTGCAAGTCCTGGCACTCCTGCTGTTGTTCGCGGCATTCTTCTCGGCCGTGCTGTTGTGCCTGACCAGCTTCGGCGCAGTTTCAAGGAGGCGCAGGCGTATCTGATTCCGCTGATGCTGGCGTCGCTGGGGCCCGGCATCATGGCGATGCTGCCGGGCCTGAAGCTCGAAGGCGTGCTGACGGTATTGCCGCTGGTCAACATCGTTCTGATGGCGCGGGACCTGTTCGAAGGGGGCGTGGAGCCCGGCATGGCGACGATCGTAATCGTGACCACGTTGATCTACGCCCTGGCGGCGCTGGGGCTGGCGGCGCGCGTCTTCGGGTCGGAAAGTGTGCTCTACAGCGAGCAGAGCAGCTGGGCCGATCTGTTGCGCCGGCCGGCGACGCCGCAATCATGCTTGACGATCTCGGCGGCGCTGTGGTGCCTGGCGCTGATGGTGCCGATCCAGTTCAGCCTGTTCGCGCTGGTGCGTGCGATAGGAACGGCGCTGCCGCCGGCGCTCGCCATCATGGCCGGGGTTGCGGTCAATCTGCTCCTGTTCGGCGCCTTGCCCGGACTGTTCGCGTATCTGAGCCGGCTCGATCTTCGGCAGGCGCTCGGCTTGCGGATGCCGCGGCTGTCCGGGTTGGCGGCGGCGGTGCTGCTGGGCGTGTCGCTTTGGCCGTTGCAACTGCGTCTCATGGCCGAGAGCGGTCTTTCGCAGGTGCTGCAAGAGCGCTTCGGCGCCGTTTTGGAAAGCCTCAAGGAAGCGCGGGAAGCCGTCGGCTACGGCGTCCTCGCCTTGGTGATCGTGCCGGCCGTCCTCGAAGAAATCTTTTTTCGCGGCCTGCTCTGGACGGCGGTAAGAAGCCGCGCCGGCACGCTGGTGACGATCGGCGTTAGCGGCCTGCTCTTCGGCGCGACCCACGTCATCCTCGACGGCGCGCTCGGCCTGGAACGGCTCGTCCCCAGCACGCTCCTGGGCCTGATCCTCAGCGTCGTTTGCTGGCGTTCGGGCAGCCTTTGGCCGAGCATGATCATGCATGTCCTGCACAACACGATCCTGCTGCTGGTCGGCCTGGGCGAATCGGGCGCGACGCCGGCGATTCCCTGGCAATGGCTGGCCTGCGGAGCGGCAGGCACAGCATTCGGCGGATTGCTGCTCGTGCCCTGGGATCCAAGAGTTTAGCCACGGATGAAACCTGGCGCAGCCTACGGCCGCAACCACGATGAAGAGGAAAACGGCGACTCGTTGGAATAATGTGATGTTATCTACGCATTCCATTTTTCCAGGAGCCGCCGATGCAATCCTTCTTACGCCGTTTTGCGCCCGTCGTCATGGGAGCTTTGAGTTGTCTGGACAAGGTGCGATTTCGCGGCGCGGTTCGTTGGTTGGCCAAGCCGGCGGGCATGATGCACTTTCTTTGGAAGGTGCAGGTCTTGCTCAAGGATTTTCCGGTTTTCGCCAAGGACACGACGGCAACCTTGCGAACCGCCATGGAACAAGCGGCGATCGAGCAAGGTCGGCCTGTCGAATATTTGGCGAGCAAGATCGACAAGGAGAAACGCGCAGGAAATCGCCCAGCGTGATGGCGTCAAGGAGGGCCTCGTCGCCGTGTTCACTTGCGTCGAGCCCTGCATGACGTATCGGGTTTATGGGGTGCGGGAGACGAAAAAGCTGGCCTTGAAATTGGAACTGAGCAAGTGTCTGCATTATTACCATTATTATTTGGACCCGAAAATCGGCTGGATGCACACGCGGCAGCAGACGTGGTTCCCGTTCACGAACATGACCTGTCTGAATGGCCACGAATGGTTGGCCCGACAGATGGATGCCGCCGGCTTGGGCTACGAACGGCGTGACAACTGTTTCGCTTGGCTGGAGGATGTGGACCAAGCGCAGGCGTTGGCCCACCAGCAATTGCGTACGGATTGGTCGGCGTTGTTGGAGAAATTGGCGCGGCGCAGCAATCCGTTGCATGGGAAGCTGTTCAGTTTGCCGTTGGATTATTACTGGTCGGCGGAGACGACGGAATGGGCGAGCGACTTCATGTTTCGCTCGCAAAAGGAATTGGCGCAATGGATGCCGACGGTGATCAAGCATGGCATGCTGGTGCTGGGCAGTGCGGACGTGATGCGTTATTTGGGCCATCCGATTCCGGGGCATGGCGGCGTGAATGGGCATTTTCAAGGCGAGGTCATCACGGATTTCAAACGCCGGCCGGAGGGAGCGCGTGTCAAGCATCAGGTCAAGAAAAACTGGATCAAGCTATATGACAAGCAAGGGACCGTGTTGCGGATCGAGACGGTGATCAACGATGTCGAGGGCATGAAATCGTATCGCGCTAAGGAGAACGATCCCGCCGGGGGCACTTTCTCAAAACGCCTCGGTAGAGGGGGTAAGCACTGGACAGTTAAGGGGTGAACAGCTGGAATAACGCGGTAGATGAAGACTGCGTTAGCCAGGAGTCACCCCATGGGCATGGTAGCCCCGCCGCAAGGGATTGCTAGTGCGTATGTCGTTTTCTTCGGCGTCTATGGCGACGTCACGCGACAATCTCTGAAACGCAATGTTTCGCGGCAGACACTCTATCGCGAAGCAGCCCAGACTTCGGCGTTGCTGCAAGGGGCCGCGCAGTGCGCACACGTCGAGCGTTTGCAGGAGCAAGTGCAACAACTGCAGCAACGCGTCGTCAGTCTCGAAAGCGACTTGAGCCAGGCGGTGGTGATTGGCGACGAGTGTATGGCTCGGTTGGCGGCGGAGGCCCAGGCGGAAGGTGTGAGTCTACCCACCGTGCAAGGATGGCTGCAGCGTTTACTTCCCGGTCGTGCGCCCAGCGTGGCCAAACTCGGGCGTTGGACCCACGAAACGGCCGCTCACGTCAGCACGTTGTTGCCGGTGCTGGACGAATTGGCGCGAGCGCGGGCCAAGCAAGTGGCGGCCGACGAGATCTACGTGAAGGCGCCGGTGCTCATGGTCGTGGAACCCGACAGCATGTGTTGGCTGGCGGGAAGCTTGACGACGCAGGCCACCGGGGAAGTGTGGGTGGGGCAGTTTGCCGCCTATCCCGCGCTGGAGCAAGTGACGCGCGACGCCGGCACCGGTCTGGGCAAAGGGGTGGCCTTGCTCAACGAGAAACGCGTGGAGAAAGAATTGACCCCGGTGGCGGACCAACTGGATCACTTTCACACCGTGCGTGAAGGAAGCCGAGGCCAACGCAAAGGCGCTCTGCGTTTGCAGCAGGCGTTTACCAAAGCGGAGAAAGCCCAGCAAGAACACGATCACCATCGGCAACAAGGCCAACACGTGCCCGGTGAGGGGGTGAAGGTGAGCCTGCACTGGAAACAGGCCGAAGCGGTCATGGATCAGGTGATGCGCACGGAAAAGGCCTGGCAGCAAACGCAAGAGGCCTTGCGTCTGTTCACGCCGGCCGGTGAGTTGAACAGCCGAGCGCAGGCCGAAGCGGTGCTGACCCAGACGTTGCCTGAGTTGCCCGACGCGGACTTTGCCAAAGCCAAACGTCTGCTGAGCAAGCCGCAGACACTCACGTATTTGGACGAAGTGCAACGCAAGTTGGCGGCTTTGCCAGGATCGACCGAGGTGAAAGAAGCAGCGGTGCGTGCCGAGGGGTTGCGTCGTCATCCGGAGTTGTTGGCGGGTGAAGGTATGTCCGCGGCCAGCGCTGCGCGGGGTGTTGTTGGTGTGTAGCGTAATTCTGTCGAAAGCTGGCGAGGAAGGAAGCACGATGACCAAAGCAGTGCGGCACATTTTCCGTCATACCTGGCGTGCGAGCAGTCTGGTGGAGGGGATCAATAGTGTCTTGCGCATGCATCAGTCTCGGCATCGCAAGTTGACCCAAGGGTTGCTGGACCTGAAGCGTCTGTACTGGAACTGCCACACCTTCCGCACCGGGCGTCGCAAAGGAAAATCTCCTTACGAACGGCTCGGCTTGGTGTTGCCCGAAGGAGTGGATTGGTGGGAACTGAGCAAAATGACACCTGAACAACTACGGGACAAACTGTCCGCATTGAATGGCGCCATTTGAGAAAGTCCCTCTCCCAGGCATCCGTGTTTCATCCGTACTACAAACGGTTCATTTCTTTGCGTCTTTCGAAGATTTTTTTTTACGCTGCCTCCAGCAGTTTTTGGGTGTTGGCAGCGCGGGCGGTCAGCAAGGCGGCAATTATTTGGCGGCCTGAGTCCGTCACCTTGTAGCGGTTTTCTTTCCGTATCTTCTCGATCACGCCGTGCGCCCGCAGCATCCGCATCTGACGGGTAACCGACGACGATTCACGTCGTCCTTGCTGCTCGGTCTTCGGTTCTCCGTACAACAACTCCCGTATGTCGCGATTGCGGAAGCCATGAAGCATGAATGTGCCCGCGTTTACCGCCTCCAGCAACGCGGCGTCTTCTTTCGACAGCGGATTCAGCGCCCGTACGGACCGCCCCTGCCAGGTCACACGCCGGCACACGGGTTCGGCCAAGTCCTTCAGCGTTGTCGATTCTTCCACACGCGCCAAGGAGTCCGCATAGCGTTCGTTGGCGCTTTGGCTGATCTCCACACGTCGATGCAGGTCGGCAACTCCCTTACGCATCTTGCGCCAGTCCTTTGGCCCGGCGGGATCGTTCTCCTTAGCGCGATACGATTTCATGCCCTCGACATCGTTGATCACCGTCTCGATCCGCAACACGGTCCCTTGCTTGTCATATAGCTTGATCCAGTTTTTCTTGACCTGATGCTTGACACGCGCTCCCTCCGGCCGGCGTTTGAAATCCGTGATGACCTCGCCTTGAAAATGCCCATTCACGCCGCCATGCCCCGGAATCGGATGGCCCAAATAACGCATCACGTCCGCACTGCCCAGCACCAGCATGCCATGCTTGATCACCGTCGGCATCCATTGCGCCAATTCCTTTTGCGAGCGAAACATGAAGTCGCTCGCCCATTCCGTCGTCTCCGCCGACCAGTAATAATCCAACGGCAAACTGAACAGCTTCCCATGCAACGGATTGCTGCGCCGCGCCAATTTCTCCAACAACGCCGACCAATCCGTACGCAATTGCTGGTGGGCCAACGCCTGCGCTTGGTCCACATCCTCCAGCCAAGCGAAACAGTTGTCACGCCGTTCGTAGCCCAAGCCGGCGGCATCCATCTGTCGGGCCAACCATTCGTGGCCATTCAGACAGGTCATGTTCGTGAACGGGAACCACGTCTGCTGCCGCGTGTGCATCCAGCCGATTTTCGGGTCCAAATAATAATGGTAATAATGCAGACACTTGCTCAGTTCCAATTTCAAGGCCAGCTTTTTCGTCTCCCGCACCCCATAAACCCGATACGTCATGCAGGGCTCGACGCAAGTGAACACGGCGACGAGGCCCTCCTTGACGCCATCACGCTGGGCGATTTCCTGCGCGCGTTTCTCCTTGTCGATCTTGCTCGCCAAATATTCGACAGGCCGACCTTGCTCGATCGCCGCTTGTTCCATGGCGGTTCGCAAGGTTGCCGTCGTGTCCTTGGCGAAAACCGGAAAATCCTTGAGCAAGACCTGCACCTTCCAAAGAAAGTGCATCATGCCCGCCGGCTTGGCCAACCAACGAACCGCGCCGCGAAATCGCACCTTGTCCAGACAACTCAAAGCTCCCATGACGACGGGCGCAAAACGGCGTAAGAAGGATTGCATCGGCGGCTCCTGGAAAAATGGAATGCGTAGATAACATCACATTATTCCAACGAGTCGCCGTTTTCCTCTTCATCGTGGTTGCGGCCGTAGGCTTCGCCAGGTTCCATCCGTGGCTAGATTTCCCCACGCCGCGAACCTGTCTTTTTTTTCATCTAATCCTCATTTTCTCCTGGTAGATTACCAGAAGGTCACGACAAGGGGCTTGTCGGAACGCACATTTTTGAGGGAGAATCTCATGTTGAAACGAAGCATCGTGCTCTTTTCGTTTGGCGTCGCCGCCGTTCTGTTCGGCGTCTCGCAGACGGATGCACAACCAGGCAAGGGCGGCAAAGGCGGCGGTGGCGGCGACATCAAGAAGCTCGAATCCGATCTCAACCGGATCCTCGACCTGGTCAAAGACGTACAAGCCAAGCTCGCACGCATCCAAGGCGGCGAAAAGAAAGGCCCAGAAGGCAAAGGCTTCGAAGGCAAAAAAGGCTTCGGCGGTTATGGCAAAGGCGGTTATGGCAAAGACGGTTATGGTAAGGGCGGCTTCGGTAGAGGCGGCTATGGCGGCTATGGCAAAGGCGGCTACGGCAAAGGCTCCGAAAAACTCTCCCCCGAACTCATCAAGGAAAAATACGAATACTACAAAAAACTCTACGATGAACTCCCCAAATCCAAGGGCAAGGGCAAGGGCGAAGGCAAAAAAGGCTTCGAAGGAAAGGGCAAGGGCTTCGAAGGCAAAAAATTCGAATTCAAATTCAAGGGCGGCGAAGGCGCCGGTTCCTCCTCCGGCTCCTCCGGAAGCAAGAGCACCGGCGTCGAAGCCCGCATCGATCAAATGATCCGCGAACTCCAGGAACTCCGCGGCGAATTGCAAAAAGGCAAGGGCGGCAGCGACAAGAAGGGCTTCGAACTCAAGAAAGGCTTCGAATTCAAAAAGAAAGGCGGCGGCGAAGAGTAAGCCGTCGGGCATCGAAGGCATTCATCCCAGGGGAAGCGCTCCTGGGATTTTTTTTTGCGCCCGCCGTCCGGCTGCGCGTTGCACCTTCAGCGTGGGCGATCGACCCATCGGAGCCACGGTTCGTTGCGTGGCGCTGGATACGGGAAAGCGGAGACCTTTTCAGGGATTATTCTTTTTACCGGCCAGTTGCCGCTTCACGTCGGTTTGTTACAAATGTACGCAGAGATCGATTCCTTTGGCCCACTCAGTCCACGAAGGAAGGCACTATGGCCCGCTGTTCTTCCGCTGCATTTCGGGTTTGCAACCTTTCTTTGATCTGCCCCCTTCCTGCGGTGATGCCGACGACAGTCCGCCGTGCGTTTTGATCTATTGGTCGGGCAGGGCGCCAGGATCTTTTTTCGGCGCTCGCCCGGCATCAGGCCCGAAGTCCTCCGACCGGAAAAGCGAAACGGGGAGACGGTTATGCGAACACGGAATCAACATCACGGCTTTTCGCTGATCGAGGTTCTCGTCGTCCTTGCGATCATCGCCATCCTGATCGGCCTGCTCTTGCCGGCCGTGCAGCGTGTGCGCGAATCGGCATCGCAGACGGTGTGCCGCAATAATCTCAAGCAAATCGCGCTGGCGGTGCTGCAATACGAAGTCGCTCACAAGACGCTGCCGCCGGCGGGGACGGGCTATGGTTGGTGTTATTGCACCTATGTTCCGGAGCCTTGCCTGCCCGATCCGCATATTGTCAATCAAAATGGGTTATCGTTGCTTTTGAGCTACCTCGGCCAGGAATCGCTGGATGCGAAGCTTGACCGCAGCAAGGCATTCTCGCTCGCCGTGAGCCCATACGACGGGAGTTGGCCGACGGCGCCCGGCAACACTAACCCCAACGGATACAATCCGACACAGAACGGAGCGTCTTTCACGCCAGCTGACACGGACCTCGTGAACAACACCAACCTCGCGTTAATGGGAACGCCGCAGGCGATTTTTCGCTGCCCCTCAGATTTCGGCGACCCTGTGATCCCCGCGGACCCTTTGCCGAGTCCGCCATTCACCCCAACCTACGGGCCGGGAGGCCAATTCACTGGGGCCAAGACGGATTACGATTTCGTCGCGTATGCCGACGGGGATATTGACGCTTGCAACTCCTGGGGTTACGTGCCAAACCCGGTGGGTGGAAACGCGCAGTGCATGTTCGGGCAGAACAGCAACTGTCCGATTGCTCGTGTTACCGACGGCATGAGCAACACGCTCATGTTGGCAGAGACCGTCTTCACGACCGGCCACGGGCAGGGCTCCGCCTGGGGTTACCGTTCGTGGATGATGGCCGGGATTGACCCGTCGTACGGGATCAACAACTGGGGACAGGGCGGGCAATTGGGCACACTCCAAGCACCAAAGACAGCCGGCAGCTTGCATCCCGGAGGTTGCTTCTTCGCAATGGGGGACGGCAGCGTGCGCTGGATTAGCCAAAGCGTCGGTGCCGGGATCCTTTACGATTTATCGACGATCGCCGCTGGCACCACGCCCGAAGTCCTCTGACCGGAAACGCAAAACGGGAGACGATTATGCGAATACGGAATCAACATCGCGGCTTTTCGCTGATCGAGGTGCTCGTCGTCCTCACGATCATCGCCATCCTGGTCGGCATGTTGCTGCCGGCCGTGCAGCGCGCTGCGCGAATCGGCATCGCAGACGGTGTGCCGCAATAATCTCAAGCAAATCGCTTTGGCGGTTCTGCAATACGAAGTCGCTCACAAGACGCTGCCGCCGGCGGGGACGGGGTATGGCTGGTGTCAGGTTTGGAAGGAAGGCGATAAGCAATTTCTGAGCGATCCACACATCGTGAATCAGAGCGGGCTTTCCCTGCTTTTGGGGTACCTCGGCCAAGAAAGTTTGGACGCCCAATTGGACCGCACCAAGTCCTTTTCCCTGGCCGCCAGCCCGTACGGAACGAACTGGCCCACCTGGCCGACTATCCAGGATCCGAACGGTTCCAACCCAATTCAAAATGGATCCTCGTTCGCGCCGGCAGACCTCGACCTTGTCAACAACGGTAATCTGGCGTTGATGAGCACGCAGCTGGCGATCTTTCATTGCCCGTCGGACCCCGGCGACCCGGTCATCCCGGCAGACGGCGGCCCGCAATCACCGCTCACCTCGCCTTATACGCCGGTATACGGGCCGGGCGGCAATTACACCGGCGCGAAAACCAACTACGATTTTGTCGTTTTCGTCGGGGAGGGTGACCTGGAAGCGTGCAATTCTTGGGGCAGATACCTGCCGCCATCGCCGTATATGTTCGGGCAAAACAGCTTTTGCCCTATCGCCCGCGTCACCGACGGCATGAGCAACACGTTCATGCTCGCGGAAACCGTTTTCACGACAAATCACGGCGGATGCCCCGCCTGGGGGTACCGTTCCTGGGGGATGGGCGGCATTGACCCTATTGCCGCGGGGTGGATCAACAATTTCTACGGCGTCTACGGGACCCTCCCCGGAGCGGGGGCGCCCGCCAGCATGCACCCCGGCGGCTGCCATTTCGCGATCGGCGATGGAAGCGTCCGCTGGGTCAATCAAAACGTGGGCAACCACACGCTTTACCATATGTCGATGATTTCCGATGGGAATTTCGCGGACACGGAGTGAAACTGATGGGAAGAAAAAAAGGGGGACGCAGCTCTTTTCTGATTACCATCATCAGCTTCCCGCCCGATCTGAGACCGTGGCCGTGGTCTGTGCCCAGACCACGGCGAACCGCCAAAGACAGGTTGCCAATTCAAACACGTTTCCAGGGCGACGCGGCGTGAATCCCGCTCCCGGGCGGCGCACCGTGGTCTGTGTACAGGCCACGGCCACGGTTTCCGTGGTCGTCCGTCGGCAAAATCCATCTCCGCATTCCAACCCGGCTCTCGCCCGCAATTCGTGACCTACACTTGCATAACGGTAATTCCCAGAACGCGCCTTCCGAGAACCGCTCCCCATGCCAAGCAAGTTGAATGTCAAGCTCGTGGCGATGGTCCTCGCCGGCCTTCTGGTTTTCGGCGTCAGCGCCCATTTCTTGCACGCCTTTCAACTACGGCAAAACGCCTATCGGCTCCTGCAACGCGGCGATAAGGCGGCCCTGGACAAAGATTACGACAAGGCCCTCCGCTTTTACGCGCAGTATCTGATCTTCCAGCCCGGCAATGTGGACACGCTGCAAAAATATGCCGAGGCGCTTGACGTGCGCGCAACCGATGTCGGCGAGCGCGTCGAGCTGGTGCTGAAGATGGAGCAGGTGCTGCGGGCCAAGCCGAATCAGCAGGCGTTGCGGATGCGGCTCGTCCACAATCTGATTTTCCTGGATCGCGTCGGCGAGGCCATCGATAACCTGCGCAAGCTCCAGGATTCCTGGGCCGACAAGGCGGAAATCCTGCACATGCTTGGTTGGTGCTACGATGCCGTCAAGAATTACCCGCAGGCGGCGCGCTGCTTCGAGGACGCGATCCGGATCAATTTGAAGCAGATTCGCAGCTACGCCCTGCTGGCGGAAGTCCAGCAAGATCGCTTGAACGATCCCGACGCGGCTCAGAAAACGATGGATGACCTGGTGCAGGCCAACCCGGATGCCTACCGAGCGTTCCTGTTGCGTGGCCGATTCCTGCGCCAGCGCGGTGATGAGAAAGCGGCCGTGCGCGATCTGGAAGCCGCTCATCGGCTAGGGCCGAATCAGGCGGAAGTGCTGCTCGAAATCGCCGACTCCGCCCGCGCACGTGGCAACTGGGAAGAGGCCAGCCGGCTGCTCAAGGACGGCATGAAGCGCTTCCCCGACAACGCCGACTTTGTCAAGCAGATCGTCAGCGTCGAGATTCTCGCGGGCAAACCTGAAACCGCCATCGAAAATCTACGGGCTGGCATCAAAAGCTCGCCGCGCTCCAACGAGCTGGCGATCCTGCTGATCGATTTGTTGATCGACCGGAAGCAATACGCCGAGGCGCGCGCGAAGATCGACGAATTGATCAAGGCGGGCCTGAAGCCGACGCTGCCCAATTATCTCAAGGCTCGGCTATTGATCGGCGCTCAGGATTACCGGGCGGCTCTCAAGCTGCTGGAGGAGGTGCGGCAAGATCTGGGGCCGACATCGGAATGGAGCGGCCGGG
This sequence comes from uncultured Planctomycetota bacterium, assembly GCA_963767835.1. GTDB lineage: Bacteria > Planctomycetota > Planctomycetia > Gemmatales > Gemmataceae > SIAQ01. The sequence goes on along the minus strand of CAVYFY010000017.1, from coordinate 71,056 downwards.
TGAATGTGCTGCTCGGTTATTGCTACCGGCAGATCGGTGAGCATGAGCAGGAGTTGCAGGCCTTTCACCGGGCGGTGCGGGACGAGCCGACGTGGGCAAGCGCCGGCATCGGTTTGGGTTCAGCGCTGTGGAGCAACGGCCGGCTTGAGGAAGCGTTGCAGACCCTGGAGCCGATGCGGACGACTGCGGAGCTGCCCGCGGGCTACTGGATCTTGCTGAGCCGGGCGCGGCTGGCTCGGCAGTTGGGCAAGCCGGCGCAAGAGCGGCGCTGGGACGACGTGGAAGAAGCGTTAACCAAAGCCGCCGCCGAGCCGAGCAATATGGAGTCGCCGATCCTGTGGGCGGAAATGCTGGCGGCGCGCAACGATCTTGACGCCGCCCAGGCTGTCCTGGACAAAGCCCATGCCGAGCATCCGCAGGCGATCCCGCTCTGGTGCGCTCTTGCCGATCTGGAGATGCGCCGCAAGCGTTTCGATCGCGCCGAGCAGATTCTCGATCGCGCGACCCGGGAGCAAGGCGATCATCTCGAATTGCGTCTCGCCCGGTGCCGGCTCTGGAGCGCAGCCGGCGATCTATCGAAATTGGCCCTGCTCGATCAAGCATTGCCCGCCGGCTTCACCCTGGAACAGCGTGCCTTGCTGCGGCGCGAGCTGGCCCAGACCTGGACGCGCCTGGGCCAATCGGAACGTGCCGAGAACGCCTGGCGGACGGTCGCGGACGATCTTCCCAAGGATACGCGCAGCCGATTCGCCCTGCTGGAACTCGCCTTGCAGAAGAACCAGCGCGACGCCGCCCGCCGTTGGCGTGATGCATTGCGCGCCATCGAAGGGCCCGACGGCTGGCTTTGGCGCTACGCCGACGCGGCCATATTGGTGCAGGAGGCGCACGGCCAGCACGGCTCGCTCGAGCAAGCACGCAAGAAGCTCGAGGAGATCGATCTGGTCCGCAAGGATTGGCCCAAGGCCGCGCTGCTGGCGGCGGCCATTTTCGAATTGCAGGGTCAATATCCCGCCGCGATCGAGCAGTACAGCCGCGTCGTGGAATCGGGCGACGTGCCGGCGGCGAGCATGGCGCGGCTTCTGGAGTTGCTCATCCGGCGCCGCGAGTTCAGCAAGGCGGAGACCGAGCTGACGAGATATGAGCAAAAGCAGCCGCTGAGTCGCGACATCGCACGCCTCGGCGCCGACATTGCGATCGGCATGCGCGATCAGCGCTATGCCGCGCTGGCGGTGCGGCGGGCCGAGCAAGCCGTGGTCATGCCGATGCGCGATTACCGTGACGCCGTTTGGTTGGCGCACATTTATCAAGCGGCCGGAGACCGCGCGAAGGCCGAGAATCTGTTGCGCGATTGCCTGGAACACGACGGACAAGCGCCCGATGTCTGGGTGGCGTGGATGGAATTCTTGATGACAACCAACCAGGGCAGCAAGGCGGCCGCGGAGATCGACAAAATGAAGCGCGTTGTGCCGATGGCGCGGCAACCGCTGACGTTGGCCCGCTGCTACGAAGCGTTGCGGCAATCGGCCTTGGCGGACAAGGCCTATCGAGCCGCGCTCGCCGCCGCCCCGGACGATGTCGCCACGCTGGCCCGCGCCGCCGATTTCTTTCGCTGGGCCGATCGGGCGGAGTTGGCGGAGAATTCGTATCGGCGGTTGGTCGAGCCGGCGTTGCTCGCCCCCGCGGAGTATGCGATTCTCGCGCGCCGCCATTTGGCCGTGCTGTTGGCGCCGCGCGATCGCACGCAGGCGCTCGCCGTGTTGGAGCAGCACAAGCCATCGCAAGGCGAATCGGTCGGCGATCAGCGCAGTGCGCTGGTTCATCCAGAGCTTGACCGCGTCGGCCCGCCAAGATGTGATCGCCCATTTCGAGGAATCGCTGCGCCTGCAACCGCCGACCCCCGACGAGCGTCTGCTGCTGGCGCGGATGCTCGAATCGGCCGGCAATCTCGCCGCCGCGCGGGACCAGTTGGCCGAGGCGGTGGACGAAGCGCCGTATGAGGCGTATTTTCTTGCGCCATATATTCGCGCGCTCATCCGCGCCGGCGACCTGGATGAGGCCGGGCGCCAGCTCGCGCGTCTGGAGCGGGTCGAGCCAGGCAGCGCCCGCGCATCCGTGTTGCGCTCGGCACTGGAGCGCGCCAGGATGCCGTAATAGGTGGCTCCGGTTCGTTGCAAGGCGGGTGTGGGAGGCGGCGGGTTACCCGATTTCAATAGTTCCAAGAATCTGGCCACAGATGAAACACAGATGGAACACGGATGGGAAATCGTGCGCTAATCGCCGCTTTTTCCATGCTACTTTTTATCCGTGTTTGATCCGTACTACAAACGGTTCATTTCTTTGCGTCTTTCGAAGATTTTTTTTACGCTGCCTCCAGCAGTTTTTGGGTGTTGGCAGCGCGGGCGGTCAGCAAGGCGGCAATTATTTGGCGGCCTGAGTCCGTCACCTTGTAGCGGTTTTCTTTCCGTATCTTCTCGATCACGCCGTGCGCCCGCAGCATCCGCATCTGACGGGTAACCGACGACGATTCACGTCGTCCTTGCTGCTCGGTCTTCGGTTCTCCGTACAACAACTCCCGTATGTCGCGATTGCGGAAGCCATGAAGCATGAATGTGCCCGCGTTTACCGCCTCCAGCAACGCGGCGTCTTCTTTCGACAGCGGATTCAGCGCCCGTACGGACCGCCCCTGCCAGGTCACACGCCGGCACACGGGTTCGGCCAAGTCCTTCAGCGTTGTCGATTCTTCCACACGCGCGAAGGAGTCCGCATAGCGTTCGTTGGCGCTTTGGCTGATCTCCACACGTCGATGCAGGTCGGCAACTCCCTTACGCATCTTGCGCCAGTCCTTTGGCCCGGCGGGATCGTTCTCCTTAGCGCGATACGATTTCATGCCCTCGACATCGTTGATCACCGTCTCGATCCGCAACACGGTCCCTTGCTTGTCATATAGCTTGATCCAGTTTTTCTTGACCTGATGCTTGACACGCGCTCCCTCCGGCCGGCGTTTGAAATCCGTGATGACCTCGCCTTGAAAATGCCCATTCACGCCGCCATGCCCCGGAATCGGATGGCCCAAATAACGCATCACGTCCGCACTGCCCAGCACCAGCATGCCATGCTTGATCACCGTCGGCATCCATTGCGCCAATTCCTTTTGCGAGCGAAACATGAAGTCGCTCGCCCATTCCGTCGTCTCCGCCGACCAGTAATAATCCAACGGCAAACTGAACAGCTTCCCATGCAACGGATTGCTGCGCCGCGCCAATTTCTCCAACAACGCCGACCAATCCGTACGCAATTGCTGGTGGGCCAACGCCTGCGCTTGGTCCACATCCTCCAGCCAAGCGAAACAGTTGTCACGCCGTTCGTAGCCCAAGCCGGCGGCATCCATCTGTCGGGCCAACCATTCGTGGCCATTCAGACAGGTCATGTTCGTGAACGGGAACCACGTCTGCTGCCGCGTGTGCATCCAGCCGATTTTCGGGTCCAAATAATAATGGTAATAATGCAGACACTTGCTCAGTTCCAATTTCAAGGCCAGCTTTTTCGTCTCCCGCACCCCATAAACCCGATACGTCATGCAGGGCTCGACGCAAGTGAACACGGCGACGAGGCCCTCCTTGACGCCATCACGCTGGGCGATTTCCTGCGCGCGTTTCTCCTTGTCGATCTTGCTCGCCAAATATTCGACAGGCCGACCTTGCTCGATCGCCGCTTGTTCCATGGCGGTTCGCAAGGTTGCCGTCGTGTCCTTGGCGAAAACCGGAAAATCCTTGAGCAAGACCTGCACCTTCCAAAGAAAGTGCATCATGCCCGCCGGCTTGGCCAACCAACGAACCGCGCCGCGAAATCGCACCTTGTCCAGACAACTCAAAGCTCCCATGACGACGGGCGCAAAACGGCGTAAGAAGGATTGCATCGGCGGCTCCTGGAAAAATGGAATGCGTAGATAACATCACATTATTCCAACGAGTCGCCGTTTTCCTCTTCATCGTGGTTGCGGCCGTAGGCTGCGCCAGGTTTCATCGGTGGCTAGATTCTTGGAGCTACTGGATTTTGATATGTTTGGCACGAGGCGACCACTGGGCAACGTTTCCGAGCTCTGAAAATCAGCGCTCCCAAATCCAGGTTTGATTCCCTTTGTGGGAGGTGTGGTGTGGTTGTCTGCGTGAAATGAATCGACGCAAATCCTGACCCACAAGCTACTTCGTGCGTGAAAATTCGTTTCATGCTCGTAATGTTGATGTTCTCTTCACCTTGACAGATTTCCGTGCTTTCCACAATGATATGCTGATCCGCTGCCAAAGGAGTGGCCCATGCCGGACAAGAAGCGCTCACGCTTTGTCGATTATGTCGTCTATCTCGCCGTGCGGGTTTTGGTGTGCATCATCCAGGCGCTGCCGGTGGATGCCGGGAGTATGTTTGCGCGCTTGCTTGCCTGGCTTGCCTACAAGATCAATAAGCGGCATCGGTTGGTGGCGACCGAGAATCTGCAAAAGGCCTTTCCCGGACAGTATGCGGACGCTCAGATCGACGGCATGGTGCGCGGCGTCTATCGGCACTTCTGCACGTTGCTCATCGAGATCATGCACATGCCGCGCCGCTACCACCTGCACAATTACAAGCAGTACCTAATATTGCATGAGCCGGTGCGCATGGCGGAATTGATGTTGTCGGGCCGGCCGGTGCTGATGGTGACGGGACACTTCGGCAACTGGGAGATGGCGGGGTACATCCTCGGGCTTTTCGGCTTTCGATGTCACGCCATCGCCAGGCCGCTCGACAATCCCTATCTGGATGATTTCCTGCGCGGCTTCCGCGAACGGACCGGGCAGCGGCTCTTGGCCAAGCACGGCGACTTCGAGCAAATCGAAAGAATTCTCGCGCATGGCGGACTGGTCGCCACGCTTGCCGATCAGGATGCGGGCCAGCGCGGGCTGTTCGTCGATTTCTTCGGCCGGCCTGCGTCAACGCACAAGGCGGTGGCACTGATGGCGCTGGAGCACAACGTGCCGATGATCGTGTGCGGTACCCCGCATGTCGATGGAAAATACCACATTTGGCCGATCGACATTATTTATCCGGAGGATTACGAGAAATCGCCGGATGCCGTCCGCGCGATCACGCAACGGTTCACGACCGGGCTGGAGACGATGATCCGGGCAGTGCCGGAGCAATACTTTTGGGTGCACCGTCGCTGGAAACATGCGCCGCCGGTGCGGCGAAAATCGAAACAAGCGGCGTGACGGCTTGTATCATTACATCATGAACCCCGGCATCGTAATCCTCATCCTCAAGATCGCGGTCATCGCTGTCACGCTACTGTGGCTTGCATCGCTGGTCGCCCTGGCGCTCGGCAACACGCGCTTGCACGGACGCATCAATATCGTCTTTTTCGCCCTGACGCTAACGGCATTGATCGGCCTGGAAGTCATCGTGCGCATCATCAGCCCGGGGATATTTGACGATTATCAGCACCACATGGAAAACGCCATGGTTGTGCACCTGAGTTTTTCCGTGCCCGCGGCGGTGTTGCTGTTTGTCATGCTGTTCACCGGATTGAAGCACGTGCGGAATCTCCACATCGCGATGGGGATCCTGTTTAGCGTGCTGTGGACCGGGACGTTCATCACCGGCGTATTCTTTTTGCGGAGCTGCATTGAAGGGTTCTGACGATGCCGAATGAGCACGAGGCGACGACGCCGGAGGAATTGGGGCAAGCCTACGCGGAGCTGGTGGGGGAAGTGCCGCTGGAAACGTCGCCGGTGGAGGAGGCTGCGACGCCGCCGCCGGCGCTGCGGATCATCGAGGCGCTGCTTTTCGTGGGGGGAACGGCCTTGACGGCCAAGCGGGCCAGAGAAATCCTGCGCGGGCTCAGCGAGGAGCAATTTGACGAGGCCATCACTCAGCTCAACGCCGACTATCGCCGCCAAGCTCGGCCGTATGCGATCCAGCCGCAAGCGCCCGGATGGGTGCTAACGTTGAGGCCACGTTTTCGTTTCATCATTGACAAGCTTTACGGCGGCGTGCGCGAGGCCCGGCTTTCGACGGCCGCTATCGATGTGCTGGCCCTGGTAGCGTATCGGCAACCGGTCAGCAAATCCGACGTGGATACCATGCGCGGGGCCGACTCCGGAGCGTTATTGCGGCAACTGGTGCGGCGCGGCCTGGTGCATATCACGCCGCTCCCCGGCGCCCGGCCGCGCGAGGTCGCCTACAGCACCACCCCCAAGTTCCTGGAAATGCTCGACCTGCAAAGCCTGGACGATTTGCCAAAAACGCACGATTTGCAGCAGCTGTAGTCGCGGCACCCAAGCCCTCACGTCAAGAAATCAGGCGATTTCACGCAATTTGTGGTTGCGAATCCGGACCCCGTGGTTTATCCTAATGAGACTTTTTCATTCCTCAATGATTGGCGGTTGCATCATGGCGTTCTCCCAATGGCGGCAGTGGTTGCGTCGATTCAGAGATTCGATTGACGACAAGCCGCGCAGGAAGACCCGCCGCCATTCATGTCTCGAGGTGGAAACGCTGGAAGACCGCGTCGTTCCGAGCTGGACGCAGCTCACCAATGTTCCGTCTGGCAATCCGAGTCTTGGCACCATGGAACTTCTGCCCAACGGCACAGTCATGGCCGCGGGCAGCAATTTCAACATATCCAACACCTGGTACCTGCTGACTCCCAACTCTTCTGGAAGCTACGACAATGGAACGTGGTCCCAACTCGCTTCGAGCAGCGGGTCACGCCTGTATGATGGCACGGTCGTCCTCCCAAATGATAAGGTTCTGGTTTATGGGGGCGAATACACGGATAATTCGGGGAACGAGACCGAGGGCAATTCCGGTGAGGTGTACAACATCGCTACCAATTCATGGACGCCGATGGCGACAATTCCGGCTTCCCTGGACCCGGCGGGCACATTTGGCGATGGCGCACTCCAACTCTTGCCCAGCGGAAATGTCCTCGGCCAAGATCAGAATAGCAGCGGCACCTTCCTCTATAACACCTCAACAAACTCCTGGTCCGCCGGGCCGACCAAGATCGATCCGGGGGTGTCGGGTTATCCCGAGACCTCGAGCGAGGAGGCCTGGGTTAAGCTTCCGGGCACGGGGGGCAACATCCTGGATTACGAGCTTTGGGCAAGCCTTGATGTGTCGCCCGGCTACGGCGAGTACCTGAATGGTGCGTCAAACACCTGGACGGCCACCGGCTCGGTTCCGGTGCCACTTTCGGAAGACAATGAAACGGAACTTGGACCGGGGCTGCTTCTGCCCAACGGCGACGTATTTCAGATCGGCGCCAACGGCAGTTTCGGCAGCGTCAGCGACAATACGGCTTTGTACAACCCCACAACCAACACCTGGACCGCGGGGCCCGTCGTCCCAAACACCATGACCTGCGACGACGCTTCCGCCGCCATCCTGCCCGACGGCAATGTCATTTTCGTAGCGGATTCCTCGGTTCCATCCGACTCTTCCCAGCAATATAGCTCGCCGTCGGGGATTTTCGAGTACAACTACACGACGAATTCGATCTCAGCGTTGGCTACCCCAGCAGCTTTGACGACGGAGCTCGAGTCGGACGCTGCCTACTATACGCGCATGCTGGCGCTGCCGAACGGGCAAATTCTTTTCACGGACGGAACCGAAGAGTGGACTTACTCGGAATCCGGGACGGTAAATGCGTCGTGGGCGCCCACGATCTCAAACATCGCCAGCAACGGCAGCGCCTTCACGCTGGCTGGGACGCAGCTCAACGGCATCAGCGAAGGAGCCGGCTACGGCGACGATGCCCAGGCGGCCACCAATTACCCGATCGTGCAGCTTACGAATGGCGCGGGCCAAGTGTCATATGCCGAAACGTCCAATTGGAGCCTGCCCGGGACCGTGGCCACCGCAAGCACGGCAATGAGCACCACCTTCGCCGCTCCCGCCAGTGCCGGCCCCTACCTTCTTTCCGTCAGCGCCAGCGGGAATTCCTCCAGCAACGTCCTTTTCATTGACATGGGAGGCAATAACTACACGCTGCGCCTCGATCCTGGCAATCTCGGCGATGTTCAGGTGCTCCAGAACGGCGTCACCTCAGTCGGTGACTTTCCCCTAGCCTCCTTCACCGCCATTTATGCCTGCGGGAACGGCAATCTCACCGTCGATTATTCCAATGGCGTCATCGGCATGCCCGTTAATTACGCGGGAGGTGCGCCGGCGAGTTCCGCGATCAACGTTGCCGACAGCGCTGCGCCAACTTCAGTCACCTTCAACGCCACCAGCGCTGACGCAGGCAACTTCGTTGTCAACGGCAACGCTGCCAACGAAGTCCTCTTCACCAACGTCCAATCGGCCTTTGACACCGCCAACCCGACCACGCTGACCATCAATCCCGATCCTGGCAACCTCATTAGCACGACTCTGACCGACACCCTCACCGCCAGCGGCGCCAACTCGCTGGCGACCTTGAGCAACAACCTGCCCAGTCTGACGTTCGCCGACCCCGCGGGCACACTGGTCGTCCATGGCCACAGCGCCGCCAACAATATCATGTTCACTGCGATGGGCACGGGCTTCAACTCCGCCTTGACCGTGCAGGGCAACGCGGGCACCGACACCGTCGCTCTCGATGCACCGTTGTCGCTGGGCTCCGCAACCGCCACTGGCGACGTCTCGGTCACGGCGGCGACGATCGACCTCGGCGCTGCCGTGAACGCCGGCGCCGGTCCAACCCCTGGCAACATCGCCCTCACCGGCAATGTCGTGGTAACCGCCAACTCGTCGCTGTCGTTCGGCGGCAGCAATGGGCTGGCCATCACCGGCGGCACGGTCAACCTCGGCGCCAACAATCTCGCCCTAAATGATTTTGCCCTCGCCGACACCGCCAATATCGGTGTCCTTATCAGCGGCACCGGCGGCAGCCTTACCAAGGCAGGTCCCGGCACCCTAACCTTGAGCTTCGCCAACAGCTACACCGGCGCAACCACCATCACCGGCGGCACCCTCGCCGATGGCGTCGGCAATGCCCTGCCCATCGGCACCAATCTCGGCGATAGCGGCACGTTGAACCTCGCCGGCTTCAACCAGCAGGTGGGTGCCGTTACCGGCAGCGGCAGCGTCACCGATAGCGGCGCTGCAGCGATCTTCACTGTCAATGACGCAGGCGCCGACAGCTTTTCCGGCACATTCGGCGGCGGCGTCGCATTGACCAAAACCGGCGCCGGCACCCTGACCCTAGTCGGCTCCAGCAATAATAGCGGCGCCACCAGTGTCAGCGCCGGCACGCTGCAAGTGGACGGCCAGCTCACCAGCTCGGTGACCGTGAGCAGCGCCGCCACGCTTGACGGCACGGGCCATGTTGGCGCCGTCACCGTCAACTCCGGCGGCACCGTGAGCCCAGGCGACGCCGCTCCAGGGCAACTTACCATCAACGGCAACCTGACCATGACCAGCGGCTCGTCTTTCGCCGACCAAATCGACGGCACCACCGCCGGCACGGGCTACGGCCAACTCATCGTCAGCGGTCCGGTCGTCGGCCTGAACTCCGCCGCCTTGCTCCTCAGCGTAAACCTGGGCTTCAGCCTGCCGTTCAACAGCGCCTATGAGCTCATCAACAACACCGGCGCGGAGGCGATCGGCTCCATCTTCAGCGGTCTGCCAGAAGGCGCCACCGTGACCGCCAGCAACGGCCGGCAGTTCACCATCACCTACATAGGGGGCACCGGCAATGACGTCGTCGTGACCGAGAAACCCATGACCCTGGTCTGGGACGGCGACGGTGCCGACAACAACTGGACCACCGGGGCCAACTGGGTCGGCAACGCCGCGCCCATCATCGGCGACACCCTGAGCTTCGGCGCTTCCGGCGCTTTGCGAACCACCAGTAACGACAACAACTATACCGCCGGCACCAGCTTCAACTCCATCTTCTTCACTTCGCCCGGCTACATCCTCAACGGCAATGCTCTCACCCTTACCAACGGCATCAGCTCCCAGTCGGCCGGCACCAACACCATCGATCAGCCCATCACCCTGAGCGGCGCCCAGAGTTTCCAGACATCCGGCACGACAAGTACCCTTGATCTCAACGGCGCCATTCATCTGGCCGGCAACACCCTGACCACCAGCGGACCCGGCGTTATCGACGCCGACGCCGCCATCGACGGAACCGGCTCTGCCAGCGCAATCGCTTGCCAGGGGACCGGCTCCTTGATCATCGGCAATGCCAGCGTCGGCACTTACGCCGGAACGACCACGGTCTCCGCAGGCATCCTGGAGGTCGATGGCTCGATCACCTCCAACGTCAACATCAGCGGCGGCACGCTGACCGGCATTGGCTCAACAGGCGCCGTCAACGGCAATTCCGGAGGCACGCTCTATCTGGGCACATCGGTCAGCACCCTGTCCTCCGGCCCCCTCAATCTCCAGGCCAGCTCCGACTTCAACGTCCTGCTCAACGCGGACACCAACTACAGCACCATCACCACCGGTTCGGTCACGCTCGGCTCCGGCTCCGTATTGAATCTTTCCGCTACCGCCGGCTTTGTCCCCGCCAGCGGCGATGTGTTTACCATCATCAGCAACACCGGTACCTCGGCCGTCAGCGGAACCTTCCTCGCTGGCACGGGGATGGACGCCGTCAGCCCCAATACCCCCCTCCCGGAAGGGACCATCATCAGCAACGATTTCCTGAACAGCGGCCACACCGCCACCATCACGTATGAAGCCGGGCCGAACCAACGCAACGTCGCCATCGTCGTCTCGTCCGCCAATCCGCTGGGCTACATCGGCGGTTCGAGCACGAATCCCAATCACTTCGTGATCGACCAAAACATCAACGATCCCGTGCCCACGCTGGAAATCTGGGACAACGGCGCCCTCGTGGACACCCAGGCGACATCGCTGACGTCGTTCCTTCAGGTCGGCGTGGCTGCCGGCTTGGACGCGACGCTCACGGTGGACTACACCAACGCGTTCACCGTTCCCATCTTCTTCGACGGCGGGACTGGGACCACCTACGCCCACACGCTCACCCTGGAAAACGGCTCCTATACCACCGCGACATTCAACGACTCCACCGCCTCCAGCGGGACCATCACGCTCGATGGCGAGGACATCACCTACTCCGATTTGACCGCGGCCAGCCCGGCGATCATCGATACGACGACGCAGTCCAACCTGGTGTTCGACCTGCCGGCAAGCGCCCAGGGCATCCTGGAAGACGACGCCGGTTCGCTTGCCGGCGTGTCGCAGATCAACACCACGAACGGCGCCTTTGCCGACGTGAGTTTCGAGAATCCCGGCGTCGGCCTCATGGTCAACGGGGCCGGCAATGGGCTCATTCAGCTCGGCGCGATGGACCCCGCCTTCAGCCCGGCCACGGAAGCCTTCACCGGCCAGGCCAGCGACGTATTCCAGGTCGTCAGCGCCTCGGCGGTCCCCAGCGCCACCGCAGTTACCCTCACCATCGCCGAGCTCAATCTGAACGGCCTGAACCCGACCATGGAAGCCCTGAATGGCAACGGCCTCGTCACCAACTCCAGCACTTCGGCCGCGTCTATCCTGAGCGTCGGGGCCAACAATGGCAGCGGCCTGTTCTCCGGCATCATCGAGAATGGCGCCACCCAAGCCGTGGGACTTACCAAGGTCGGCGCCGGCACGGAAACGCTTTCGGGCATCTCCAACACGTATTCCGGCCCGACAACGATCAGTGCCGGCGTGCTTCAGACCGGGGCAGTCAATGCCCTATCCAGCCACTCGGATGTCACCGATAATGCCACGCTCGATGTAAAGGGATTCAGCCAAAGCATCGGCGCCTTGAGCGGGAGCGGCACTGTCACCAGCAGTGCCACCGGGACCCTCACGCTCACCATCGGAGCCGACAATGATGGCGGTACTTTCTCCGGCGTCATCAATAACGGCTCGGCCGCCTCGCTGGCAATCGCGAAGTCCGGCACCGGCACGGAGATTCTCAACAGCACGACCAACATCTACACCGGCGGCACCAGCGTGACTGCCGGCATCCTCCAGATCGGCGACGGCGCGACCTTCGGCAGCCTCGGAACCGCCGGCGTCACGATCGGTGTCAACGGCACGCTGCAATTCGACAGCCCGGCCAATTCCTCGGCCACCGCCAAGATGTTCGCCAACAGTATCAGCGGCGCGGGCAGCATCAGCGTCATCTCCGCGAACGCCGCCTTCGGCTTGGGGGCCGTGGCCGTCACCGGCATCAACACGAATTTCACCGGCACGCTCAACATTGCGGGCGGAAGCTATCAGCTTGGCGCCGCCAATTCGCTGGGGGCGCCGTCGGGCATCAACGTCAGCAATGGCGGCCAATTCTATTTCGGCAGCGCCACCACGCTCACGGTCAATGCCGCGATCGCCATCTCGACAACGGGCTACCTTGACAGCGGGGGCACGGTAGGCCCCCTGGGGGCCGTCCGCTTCTCTGGGCCCGGCGATGTGCTGGCCGGCACGCTCACCGTCACCGGAACCGCGCTCGTCTCCGCGTCTAGCGGCGGCAGCGGCACGATCCAGGGCAACATCAGCGGCGCCGGCACGCTCGACGTCGGCTCCGGGCTCAGCGCGGAAACCATCGTCCTCACTGGCAGCGATGGCGCCTCCACCACCATAAACGGCCTTGCAAGTTTGCAAGTCGGCAACGGCGGGACCACCGGCGCTCTCACCGGCGCCGCCATCACCGATAACGGCACGTTAGCCTTCAAACGCTCCGACACGGTGACCGTCGGCGTGAGCATCAGCGGCACGGGGTCCGTCTCCCAGGCCGGCAACGGCACGCTCATCCTTCCGAATACCAACACGTACAGCTACGCCAGCGCCACCGCCGTTTCCAGCGGCTCTTTGCAAGTGGATGGCTCGATCGCCTCCAATGTCACCGTCGCCGGCACGGGCCATCTGACCGGCACGGGGACTACCGGCAACGTCACCACCACCACAATTGGATCGACCGTCGCGCCCGGCGATCCCCCCAGCACCGGCACGCTCTCCACCGGCGCTCTGACCTTAAGTGCCGGCGCAGTCTTCAACGTCGGCATCTCCGGTGTCAATACCGCCAGCCAGGTCATCGCCTCCGGCGCGATCAGCCTCAATGGCGCGGTGCTCAACCTAGCCATGGTCGGCGGCTATATTCCCAGCGGCGGCGACGTCTACACGATCATCGTCAACAATGCCGGCTCAACCGTCAGCGGCGAGTTCGTCGCCGGCGCCGGCATCGACAACTTTGCCCCTGGCACGCTACTGGCCCAAGGCGCCGATCTGAGCGACAACTTCATGGGCACCGGTCGCACCGCCATCCTTGTCTACAATTACGGCCCCGACGGCAATAGCGTCGCCGTCGAAGTCTCCGCGGGCGGGCAGTTCCGCTACAACAACCCCGGTCCCGGAACCCATAATTTCCTGCTCAAGGAAAACGCTGCGACGGGCAATTTCGAGTTGTACGACACCACCGTGAGCACGACCGTGCCTGTCGCAACGCAGACGATCGCCCTGACCACCGTGATCGACGTGAACCTCAGTCCCGCCCAGCCCGACGATGCCGCCCTCACCATCGATTACGGCGGGGGTCTATTCACCAACAAGGTGATCTTCGACGGCGGCACGGGGAGCGGCACTCTTGCCAAGACGCTGACGTTCGAGAATAGCTCCGCCACGACCGCCTTCACCAGCGAGACCTTCACCTGTACCGGGCCTCAGTCCGGCAATATTCTGCTCGACGTCCAGCCCGTCGACTACTACGACCTCGCCAGCATCGCCGATGCCGCCAGCATCACGGCTGCGAACGTCGCCTTCACTCTCCCCGCCGCCACGCAGGCCACTTTCGGAGACGATAACGGCGTCGGCAATGGGCTATCCAAGCTCACCGCGCAGAACGGCAGCTTCGCCGCAACGACCTTCGCCGATCCAGCCACGGCCTTGTCGGTCCAAACCGCGGGCAGCAGCCTGGTCCAGCTTGGAGTGATGGATTCCGGCTTCAGCCCGACTTCGGAAATCTTCACCGGCCAATCGAATGATCAGTACCGGCTCACCAACGCCTCCGCACTGCACAGCGCCACCAGCGTGTTCCTCAACGCGGCGATCCTCGATTTGCGCGGCCTCAGCCCGACGATCAACGGGCTCAATGGCTCCGGCACGATCACGAACGGTGTTGCTACCGGCGCCACTTTGACCATCGGCGGCGCTGCCGGGGGCAATTTCAGCGGCGTCATTCAGAACGGCGTCGGGGCGGTCAGCCTGACCAAATCCGGCGCCGGCGCCCAGGAGCTTGCCGGCGCCTGCACCTACACCGGGGCCACCACGATCAATGGGGGCAATCTTGTCCTGGGCACGGCCAACGCACTGCCGATCGGGACGAACCTGACCATCAACAGCGCTGGCTTTCTCGATGTTTCGGGCAACAACCAGCAGGTCGCCAGCCTGACCGGCGCCGGCGAGGTTCTCGATGGCGGTGGGGCAGCCACATTTACGATCAATAACAGCGCCGCCGATACCTTTGCCGGGCCGATCACAGGCAGTGTGGCCCTGGTCAAGCAGGGAGTAGGCACGCTGACCTTGACGCACGCAAACACCTATGGCGGTTCCACAACCGTCAGCGCCGGCACACTGAAGCAAGGGGCCGCCGGCGCCGTGCCGGGCAACGGGCTCACCGTCAACGGCACGCTCGATCTCGGTGGCTTCGGCTTGCAAATTCCCAGCATCGCCGGAAGCGGCACGGTAACCAATTCCAGCAGCACCGCCGCGACCTTCACCGTCAACAACGCCGGGGCCGATCCGTTCTCCGGCGCCATCACCGGCAACACGGCCCTTACCGAGTCAGGCGGCGGCACGCTCACCCTCTCGAAGCCGAGCACCTATATCGGCGCGACCACCATCAGCGCCGGGACCATCGCGGACACCATTGCCAACGCGCTGCCCATCGCAACCGCCTTGTGCGTCACCGGCACATTCGATCTGGCCGGGTTCGCCCAGCAGCTGTCGAGAGTCACGGGCGCCGGCGCGGTGACCGATTCGGGCGGCGCCGCGGTCTTCACCGTCAACAATGCCGCAACGGACTCGTTCGCCGGCACGCTTTCGGGCTCGCTGGCCTTGACCAAGATCGGCGCCGGCATCTTGATCCTGAACGGCATCGACACTTACACGGGCCAAACCACGATCAGCGCCGGCACGGTTCAGCTTGCGAACGCGAACGCCATTCCCGCCGCCTCCAATGTCACCGACAACGCCACTCTCGATGTGCATGGCAACACCATTTTCATCGGGGCACTGACCGGCAGTAGCGCCAGCATTGTGACCGACACGGTCGCCACGCCGGCGACGCTGGACATCGGCTTCACGAACAGCAATGGCACATTTTCCGGTGTGATCAAGAATGGCACGGGCAATATCGCGTTGATCAAGACAGGTAGCGGCGTCGAAACCCTGGGCGGCGTCAACTCCTACACCGGCGCCACGGAAATCGACGCCGGCACGCTCACCGTCAACGGCACGCTCTACGCGGGCAGCACCGTCGGCGAGGTCGATCTCGTTAACGCGGGCGTCATCCTCAACGGCGCCGGCACCGTCCGTGGCCACGTCGCTATCGAGGCCAGCAACGCCGGTCAGAACATCCACATTGACGGCGTCACCATCACCGTTCCCGCTGCCGGCCAAACCGGAATCACAGTCAACGCGGCGGCCACCTTCGCTCAGATCGGCGTCACCAAGGGCGTCATCGTCAACGGCGGCAACACCACCTCCACCGGCGTCCTGGTCAACGGCAGCGCTATGATCTTCAACAGCAATATCAGCGGCCACCTCGTTGACGTCGATGTCAACGGCGGCAGTGCCGTGCTTCAGAAGGACACGCTGAACGCCGGCGCCACGGCGGGCATCGGCTGGACTGGCCTGCGCGTCGAGAACAGCGCCATCGTGGACGCCGGCCAAAGCGCCGCCAATGCCACGCCGCTCCCCGCGCCCTACGCTCAAGGCAACGTCGGCCTTTACGGCGACATTACCGGCCTCTTCAGCGGCACGCCCCTGGGCTCCACCGCCCACAGCACCGGCGGCAACACCTTCAACGGCTACACCGCCAGTGCCGCGACCACCAATCCCACCACCGTCGCCCAGGCCATCCGCGATCTCAACACCGGCGCCGCCAGCTTCGGAGCCCTCAACAACGGCGTGGAGAATTCCTTCACCTACGGCGGCGGCTTCCACCTGGGCCGCATGGACCTTACCGCTCAGGGTAACACCTTCAACGGCGTCGCCAGGCCGACCAATGCCGCCATCAAGAGCGTGGTATTCGACGGTGCGCGAAACAGCGCCTTTGGGTTCGTCGTCTACGGCGTGCCGACCATGACCGTCACCCAGAGCGGTGTGCCCAGCTATGTCGCTCCCAGCAACAGCTACACCATCACCATCAACTACGCCAATGCCGCGGCCCTGCCCACCTTCGGAATTATCTCGGAATATGTGCCCTCCAATGAGACGGCGAACCTTGCTCTCGATCCCGGCTGGGTAAGCATGGGCAGCGGGCTCTACACCTACAACCTCGGCTTGCTTGGCGTCGGCGCCAGCGGCGGCGTGCAATTCAGCGTCACGGTCAACGCCAAGCCCACGCTCGTTACGCTGACGAACGAAGCAACCATCGAGACCGACTTGTTCAGCGGTATCGTGGTCGCCGTCAACTATATCAGCACCACCACCACCGTGAGCCCCAATAACGTCCGCTGGCCTTTTTGACCATCATCGCGAATGTTTAGCCGGCGACCTTGCTCGCCGCAGGAATCGCTCGCAGCTGCGAGCGGCAAGAGTTTTTCTCCCCTCTCCCTCCGGGAGAGGGGCCGGGGCTGAGGGCGTTTGGCAAGTTCTTTTGAAGCCTCTGCCCTCACCCCCAACCCCTTTCCCGGAGGGAGAGGGGGTAGATTATGTAGTGCCGCTCGCCTAAGCGAATCGGGAACGTCATTTTCCGTAGCAAGCGCGATAAATCGGCCGCCCTTCCAGGCGATATTTGCGCTCGAAATTCGTTATCGCTTCTTGCGTATCCTTTGGCTCCAGCGCCGCCAGCGCCCGGACCTCCTTGAGCATCTGGATGGTAGTCGCGAAATAATCGGCGACATCGGTAATGAAGTGGAATCGGCCGCCCGGCTGCAAGACGCGTGCGCATCCGTCGGCAAAGTCGCGCGTCATCAGTTTGCGCTTGCGATGGCGGCTCTTCCACCACGGATCGGGGAAATAGACGTGAAGAGCCGCGATGCTGGCTTCGGCGACACGCTCGCGCAGGAGCCAGCGCGCATCGGTGCAGGCGAGCCTGACGTTGGTGAGTTGCCGGCGCGCGATATGGCTGGCGGTGAGGAGAACGTACTTGCGCTCGATTTCGACGCCGAGGAAATTGACATTGGGCCGGGCCGCCGCGGCGCCGACGAGGAACATGCCCTTGCCGAAGCCGATTTCGATCTCGATCGGATGGGTGTTGCCGAAGATTTGCGTGAAATCAAGCGTGGGGGCAGGCGAAAGCAACGGGGAGTCCGGCGGCAGATGGCCGGGATGCGGCACGTCGAGCAAGTAAGGCTCAAGCGCTTCCAGAGGCAGGCGGCGCGATCCGCGCACGGCTAGCCCTCGCCGCGTTTCAAGGGCACGCCGATGATGTCGCCGTGAAAGACCATCACGTCCTTCACGAAGCCCTGCACGTTGGACAGCATCTGCCGGCGATTGAATTTCAACTGCTTGGCGACCAGAACGAGCCGATCGCCGGGCTTGACCGGACTACGAAAGCGCACGTTCTCCATACCGGAAAAGCCGAGGAAATCCCCCTCGAATTCGCTGTATTTCATGGTGTAGTAGCTGCACAGCTGCGCCGACGCCTCGCACATCAAGACGCCGGGCATGAGCGGATAGCCGGGCAGATGGCCGCGCACCCAGAATTCGTCATAGCGGACATCCTTGTAGCCGACGATGATTTTGTTGGTGAGGTCGAGCATGATGATGGCGTCGAGCTGTTCCATCTCGAAGCGCTGCGGATTGACCTTGCGAATGGCGTCCAGATCGGCAATGACATTGCTGTAATCAAGGCGAGCAAGATCAAAATGCAAATCTGGCGGCATGGTGCTATCCCACAATCTCGGCGATTTGGCCGAGCTCCGTCAACAATACATCCGGGCGCGTGGCGGGATCTTTCAACTGATCCACTGTCGCCTGCAGCGATTCTTTATCGCCCGCGAACAGGGCGGTTCGCATCCCCAACTTTTTGGCAGGGACCAAATCGACGAGTAGCCTGGCGCCGACGTGAAGCACCTGCGCCGGCGCGATCCCCTGCGCCTGCAGTTGGCTCAAGGAATGCTTGAACAGCCGCTCGGACGGTTTGCGTCCGCCGACTTCATTCGAAAGAGCGCACCAGGGCAGGGTGAAAAGCTGATCGGCGCCGACGCCGCAATGCTGCTGGCTCAAGCCTCTTTTTAATTGTACGAAGCTGAAACACTGCGCGTCGGCAAGAATCGCCTGTTTCAGCCCCGCGTGATGGACGTGCTCCAGTGCCGCGGCCGCCCCGTCCTGGCACGCGGTTCCTTGCAAGCTGGCGTGAAAAAAGTAGGCGATCTTGCGGCAATAATCAGGCATCGGCCCATAGAACGCCGCGTCGTACTTGTAATCCTTCTGCTGCAATTTCTTGAGGATCGCCTCCCAGATGCGCTCGGCTGCGATTTCCGGATATTTCTCGCCCGGAGAGGGCGCCAGTTGCAGGTCGGTCAAGACACGCTTGTAAATCTGCCCCATGTACTCCGCCGGCTGCCCGGGCTTGCGGCTCATCGCGCCCCACATCTTGAATTCCTGGACCGTCTTGTCCAGGGCGATGTCCATGACGAATTTCTGCGGATGCTCGAACAGCACTTGCCCCCCGAAGATGCGCAGGAGCGTGCCGTAAAGGTTCCAGGTGACGACGCGCACCTGCGGCATGGCTTTCAGGTGCGGCCTGGCCTTCGCGCGCTCCAGGGGCGGCGGCACGGGCCATACCAGATCGCGCGTGTCGAGATGATTCGTGTATTGTTCAAGCGTCATGGGCATTGCTGCTGGCCACTCAAGGCGCACTTCTCACCACTGGTAATGCCAGGATTGATCTAGTAAAATCAACCAAAATGTCCGTTTGGCCCTTCCACCTGGATTTTACCTCATGGATTCCGCTGCTGCGAATGGTGTTCCCAAAGCTGACGTGGGCCTCCCGCCGGTGAAGCCGCCGTCGGGGCGGTTCATCGCCCAGCTATTCGTGATTCCCGGCCTGATCATTTTCGTCGTCGTGCTGCTGTTCATCGGCTCGGCCATGTGGGTCAAGCGCGAGCGCGAGCCAAGCTATTTTCTGCAGCAGCTCGATAGCGACAACCTTGATATCCGCTGGCGCGGCGCGGCCGATTTGGCCCAGATTCTGAAACGGCCCGAACCCGCCACGCTGCGCTGGAAGGCTGACGCGCATTTCGCCTTCGAGCTGGCCGAGCGCCTCGACCTGGCGTTCAACGACTTGATCGAAGAGGAAAAGAAGATCGGCGCGGAATACGCCAAAAGCACGGACAAGGATAAGGACCTCATGTGGCGCAAATTGAGCGACCGCCGCAAGCTGGTCATTTACCTTGGAGCTGCCCTCGGGGAATTTCACTTCGCCGTCGGCGCCCCGACTTTGTGCGCCATCGTCAAGCATGACGCTTCCGCCGACCTGGAGGGCAACACCAAGCAGCGCCGCCTCGCTTTGTGGGCGCTTTCCAATTTGGGCGAGAATGCTAAAGGATTCACCAAGATTCCCGAGGAGCGCCGGCAGGCCATCTTGGCCGATCTGAACGATGAAGCCGGCAAGAGCGGCAAACGCGCAAGCTGGGCGATCACCGCCCTCTACTACATCGGCAAGACCGCCCTGCCCAGCGATCGATTGATGCAGGTCAGCAAAGTGGACGAAACGCTCGCCGTTTCCGCCGACGCGGAGGATCGCTTCCTGCGGGAACTCACCGCGATGGCGCTGAGCTTTTGGCCCGGCGACGAGGCCGAGGCGACGCTGCTAAAATTGACCAAGGATCGCGGCCAGGGAACGCTGCTGCGCGTCGAAGCCAACGATTAATGATGAACCCGTATGCTCCCGTTCCCACTCTCGCGTTGCGGAGCGTGGGAACGAGCATTTTTGAATCTCGCAATCGCCGGATCACGGTAGCAACCAGGAGAGCGACATGAAATTCGAATGGTGGATGTTCGTCATCGGCACGGTGGTGTCGTGGGGCATTTACGTGCCGTTGCTTCACCAGGGACAAGTTTCGATGGGAGGCGGCAAGCCGAGCGACGGCGCCATCCGCGCCTTCTTGTGCGTCGGCATTGCGTACCTCATCACCGCCGTTGTCCTGCCGGTGATATTCCTGTCGCTCGGCTGGGCCGGGAACGAAACGCTCGACTTCAAAGACCCCAATGGAAATCTCAATACCCGCGCCCTGGGCTTCTCCACGATGGGCGGCATCGCAGGCGCCGCCGGCGCGCTTTGCATCGTCTTCGCGATGAAGTTCGGCGGCACCCCGCTCTACGTGCCGCCGCTCGTCTTCGCGGGAGCCCCTATCGTCAATGCCATCGTCAGCGTCATCTGGCATTGGAAGCCGGAATATTCGCGTCCAGAACTGAGGTCCGGCTGGATGATGTTCGGTTCCGGCATTCTGTTGGCGGCGCTGGGAGCGGGACTGGTGCTTTTCTCGAAGAGTTCGCTCGATATGGATGCGGGGAAGGCGAAAAAGGCCGATCTTGAAGCTCGCACGAAGGCAGCGGCTGCAGCCATCGCACACGCGCCACCGGCATCGGAACCAGGCTTACAGGCCGCTCCGCCCGAAGCCAATCGTCCGTAGTGCGTCGTCATCGCCAGCGACGGATCACGGAGGAATGACCACGAACAGTGCTCACTTCGCTAAGTATTCCGCCGGAATCCCCTCGGTTACGCCCGGCTCGATTTCCAGAGCGTTGGCGAAGTCGGCCCGGGCCATGTCTTTTTCACCGAGCGTGTGGTAGGCCAGGCCGCGATTGCGGAAAGCCGGAGCGTAATCGGGGACCAGCTCGAGCGCGCGGGTGAATTCGACCGCCGCCCGGCGATGTTCCCCCTTGGCCCCGTAAGCGCTGCCGCGATTGTTGTAAAGCTGCGGGTCGCGCCCATCCAGGCGGATCGCTTCATCAAGGTCGGCGACGGCCTTGTCGAATTCGCTGAGTTGCGTATAAGCGTTGCCGCGATTGCTCCAGGCGAGCGGATTGGTGGGGGCAAGCTTGACCGCCTCGTCGAAGTCGGCCAGCGCTTCGGTGTAAAGCTTCTTGCGATGCTGGGCATAGCCGCGATTGATGAAAGCGTCGGCGTATTTTGGATTCATCTCGATCGCCTTGGTGAAATCGGCAATGGCCCGGTCGTACATGGAAATACCTAGATAGAGCAGGCCGCGGTTGAGCAGGATCGATGGGTCCTTGGCGTCGTGCTTGAGCGCCTCGGCCATGTCGTTGATGCCTTGAGCGGTCTTGCCCATGCGCTGCAAGAGCAGGCCGCGATTGATGTAGGGGGAGGCGGCGGCCGGGTCCAGTTCGATCGCCTTGTCGTAATCGGCGAGGGCCTTGTCGAGATCGTTCTTGGAGAGGTAGGCGGTGCCCCGGTTGAAATAGGTCTTGGCGTCTTGCTTGGCGTCGAGGGAGGCGCAATAGAATTCGATGGCCTGGTCGAAATCGCCGAGGGCGAAGAATTCGTTGCCGCGCTGCCGCATCTCGACGGGATCATTGAGATTCGGTTCCGGCTCTTTCTGATTCTCCACGGCCGGCGTGTCGTTGAGGATGGCCTGGAGCGGATTGGCCGGCTGGTCATCGTCGTCTTTGCTTGCCTTGTCGGCGCAGCCGATGCAGAGACCCAACACCAGGGAAGCCATGAGCTTGCGCACGGTTTGCCCCTTCCTTGCCGAAACGTGGGAAAATCCGGTTCCATCGTTACAATCGGCAAAATCGGCATGCATTCTTTAGTCGCGACGCCAGCGCTCCAGCCAACCTAAACAGAAGAAGAGCCAGGTCAAGCCGATGCTCCAGCCGCCAACGACGTCGCTGAACCAGTGGGCGCGCAGGTAGAATCTGCTGAAGCCAATCGCCAGGACGATGCAGGCGGTGACGCCGATAATCAGAATGCGCCGCCACGGACAGCGCTGCCAGAGACAGACGGTGTAGGCGAGCAGACCGTAGCCGATGGCACTGCCCATCGAATGGCCGCTGGGATAGCTTTGGTTGACTTCGAGGACGGCCTTGTCGCGGATTTCGACCGGCGGGCGCGGGCGGTCGAAAATTTGCTTGCTGCCGAAGTTGAGCAGACCGCCGCCCGCCGCAACGCCGATCCAGGCGAGGGCGAGCAGCCGATTCTTGAGCGACGCTTGCCAGAGAGCGCCGACGATGGTCAGCAGCGTCATCGCGGCGATGCTGCCCAGATCGGTGAAGAAGACCATGAAGCCCCAGCGATGTTCCTGGGCCCTTTCATACCAAAAGTCGGCGCATTCGTGGTCGAATGCCTTGACTTCGCTGCGGCTGAACACCAGCCAAGTCCAGACTGCAAAGAAAACGCCCGTGCCAAGCGACAAGCAAAAAAACAAACGCGGCATCGTTCACTCCGAGTTGAGCGCTTATTATCGCTGCAACATCGAAGCTCGCTTGGCGGTTTCGCGTCGCGCAATCGCGCGGGATTCTGTGTGCGAAACCGCCAGCGAGCTTCGAGGTCAATTGATTTAGTGTAGTCGGTTTCCGCAATTGCTGATTGTCGATTTCCACCGGCGCGCTTAAACTTTTCCCATCGCCCTCCCGTCTTTGTCGTTCAGGAAATTCCCATGTGCCGCTCGCTTACCGCATTGCTTGCCTTGCTGACCTTGACAACGCTCGCCAGCGCACAGCCGGCGAAGAAGGACCTCGCCGTGGATACGACCGAACTTCGCACGCTGGCGCAAACGAACAAGTTTCAGCACGGCCGGCCCATCAGCCCGTTGTTCACGCCCGACGGCAAGGCGGTGCTGTTCCTGCGCTCCGAGCCGCGCTCCGCCAAGCTTAGCCTGTTCGAGTTCAATGTCGCCACCGGTAAGACGCGCGAGTTGATCTCGCCGGCGGACGTTCTCAAGGGGGGCGAGGAAAAGCTATCGCCGGAGGAAAAAGCAGCCCGCGAACGCATGCGCGTCAGTGCGGCCGGCTTTACTGGCTTCCAGCTCAGCGACGACGGCTCGCTGATCCTGCTCCGTCTGTCCGGCCGGCTTTACACGCTGGAGCGCGAAACCAAGAAGGTGCGCGAACTCCCCACCGGCAAGGGCTTTCTCACCGATCCGAAATTCGCCCCCGACGGAAAAAAGGTCTCCTACGTCCGCGATCACGACATCTTCGTCATCGATCTCGACACCCTCAAGGAAACGCGCGTCACCACCGGAGGCACCGCTCTCATCGAGCATGGCGTCGCTGAATTCGTCGCCCAGGAAGAGATGGGCCGCTTCACCGGCTACTGGTGGGCCCCCGACAGCGAACGCATCGCCTATCAGGAAACCGATCAAAACGGCGTCGCAGTCTGGTACGTCGCTGATCCGGCCTATCCTGGCCACACGCCGACGCCGTTCTTCTATCCCCGGCCCGGCAAGAACAACGCTCAGGTCAAGCTCGGCGTCATCTCCATTGACGGCGGCAAGACGCGCTGGATCGATTGGGCTCGCGACAAGTATCCCTATCTCGCCACCGTGCGCTGGCAGAAAAAGGCGCCCCTCACCTTGACCGTGCAATCGCGCGACCAACACGAGTTAGCCGTCCTGGAAGCCGACGTCAAGACCGGCAAGACGACGGCGCTGCTCAGCGAAAAAAGCCCCACCTGGGTCAACCTGAGGCAAGAAGTGCCACGCTGGCTTCCCAACGGCGATAGCTTCCTCTGGGTGAGCGAGAAAGACGACATGCCGCGCCTGGAATTGCGCACCGCCAAGGGGAAAATTCGCCGGGTGCTCATCGGCGCTGACGTCGGCTATCAATCGCTCCTTGGCATCGACAAGACCGGCAGCGAGATCATCTTCGCCGCCAGCAAGAATCCGACGGAGTCGCAACTCTATCGCTATGAAATCGCCAATCCTTTCGCGGAACCCGAGGCGATCAGCAAAGAGCCCGGGATGCACGGAGCGATCTTCGCGCGCGATCATGGTGCGTATGTGTTGACGAGCCGAACCATGAAGGCGATGCCGAAGACCATGGTGGTTCGCAAGGATGGCAAGCCGGCGGGCGAGTTGCCGTCGCTGGCGGAGAATCCGAAACGGCCGCCGGTGGTCGATCTGCTCGAAGTCGGCGACAAGGGGCGGAAATTCCGCGCCGCGGTCGTCTTGCCGCACGATTATGATGCGCAGAAGAAATATCCGGTGCTGGTCGATGTCTACGGCGGCCCGCACCACATTCACGTGCAATCGACGCAGAGCCGCTGGCTGCTCGATCAATGGTACGCCGATCAGGGCTTCATCGTTGTCGCCATTGACGGCCGGGGGACGCCGGGACGAGGCGCGGAATGGGAGGGGGCCATCTATCAAAAGTTCGGCTCCGTCCCGCTCGACGATCAGGTCGCCGGGCTCAAGGAGCTGGGCAAGAAATATCCGATGATGGATATCAAGCGCGTCGGCATCACCGGCTGGTCGTTCGGCGGCTACATGGCCGCCCTCGCCGTCATGCGCCGGCCCGATGTGTTCCAGGCCGGCGTCGCCGGCGCCTCGGTGTGCGACTGGCACGATTACGACACGCACTACACCGAGCGCTACCTCGGCATCCCGCCCAAGGACGCCGCCTCGTACAAGGAAGGCAACCTCTTGACCTACGCCGCCGATCTCAATCGCCCGCTGATGATCCTGCACGGCACCGCCGACGACAATGTCTACTTCCGCCATTCGCTGAAACTGGTGGAGGCGCTGTTCAAGAACGGCAAGGACTTCGAGATGGTGCCGCTCTCGGGCTTGACGCACATGGTCCCCGACCCGCTGGTGATGGAGCGGCTGCACGGGCGGATTGCGCTGTTCTTTCAAAAGCATCTTGGAGGGCCCGAATAAGAATGCCGTTTCCCACCACCCCGCAGAAACCGATCAGCGTGCAACCCGGCGGCGGCACGTGCATGGCCATCGAACTTGCCTGGGCGCGCTTCCGCAAGTGGTGGCTGCGCAGGCTCCGCCCCCGCTATGTGCAAGCCATGCAGGCCAAACGGCAAGGCGAATGCCCCAATTGCCCGCACGACATCATCGATGCGCGTGACCTCAAATATACCCGCAACGTCTGCGGCTACTGGTTCCGTCCCGAGGATGATCCGTACGCCTACCGCAATCATCTCGGCTTTGCCCGCCACGGCTTCGCAGAGATGTTCCTATTCACGGTTGCCTATCTCTTCGTCGTTGGCGCGTGCGTTTTAGTCGCGATGGAAGACCATTGGGCCCACTGGATTACAGTCGTTCTCCTGACGCTCTTGGAATTGGAGATCATCACATTCTTCCGCGATCCGGAGCGCGCCATTCCGCCGGACGCCGACGCCGTCGTGAGCCCCGCGGACGGGACGATCACGCACATTGAGGAAGTGGACGAGCCGGAGTTCGGCAAGGCGCTGCGCATCAGCATGTTTCTGTCGATCTTCAACGTCCACGTTAACCGCTGTCCGCAGGCCGGCGAAGTGGTGGACGTGCGCTATTTCCCCGGCGCATATCTGGATGCCCGCAATCCTGAAAGCGCGGTACGCAACGAGCAATTGTGGATCGACATGATCGTGCCCTCACCCCCAGCCCCTCTCCCCAAGGGCGAGGGGAGCATGGTCATGCCGATGCGCGTCAAGCAGATTTCCGGCGCGATTGCTCGCCGCATCGTCTGCTGGCTCAAGCCGGGCGACCAAGTGGCCAAAGGGGAGCGCATCGGGATGATCAAGCTCGGTTCGCGCACCGACATGCTGATCCCGGCAGGCGCGGTCAAGGAGATTTGCGTCAAGGTCGGCGCCAAGGTGGCAGGCGGCGCGACGGTGCTGCTAAGGTTGAAGGTTTAGCGCTGGCGCAGCGCGCCATGCGAACGCTAAACGTCTGCCGGCGACTTTATTTCTCTTGCTCGTCCAGGACCACCGCGACGAGTCGGCCATCTTCGTACACGCCGCGGCCTTGCACCAGCGCTTGGCTCTCGCGGGCCTTGGCCAGGGCTTCTTGGGTCACCGGCAGACCGGGGAATACGGTGGGGCCTTGCCTCAGCGCCGACGGCAGGGTCGTCAGCACGCCGGCCCACGGCGCCGCACCGCCGGCCAACCACGGCAGGGGACCGCCGATCAGCGGCGTCTGCGGCAACGACTCGGCGCCGTACACCTGCAGGTTGTAGTTGAACAGCAGCGTGTTGAGCAACTCTTGCGTTTTCCGCTGCTCATTCTGAATGGCAATGTCGCCCTCCAGAACCTTAGCTTCGTGGGCCGCCAGGTGTTCGAGCCGCGTCACCTCATGGTCCGCGGTTTCCAGACGCCGCAGGTAGGAGCGCTCGCCCGCAGACAGCGTCGGCGCGTCGTAGCTCACGGTTCGCTTGGTCCCGTTGATAATGACGGCCGCATGAATTTCCGGCTGAGCGTAGTCTTGCTTGAAGCCGACTTCCTTGATGACGCCTTTGTCCACCCGCTTAATGTCTTTTTCGGCGATGGCCGCCGGCGCGGAACCGGGTGCAGTGCGCAGGAAGATTCGGCCTTTCTGGGGATCGACGCGGACGAGGATGCCCTTGACGGTCTTGCCTTCGGCGCCGGTCAACGTGACGCGCAGCATTTTGCCGTGCTGAAAATCGCTACGCTGGGCGGCTTCCTCGAACACGATCTTTTTCAAGGCCCCTGCGTCATCTTCAAACACGGGCAGTTTGATCTGAGCCCGAGCCCAGCCCGGCGCGACGGCCAGACCCATTAGGACTACGGTTAGCACGTGAAGTCTCATGGCAACCCCCTTTCAAAGTGAAAAATGTGCGGGACACGTGGCGACAAGGCCGCTAGCGGCGTACCAGCGATATTATTCGGCAACCAATGTGCCGTAAAGCAAAAAGGAGGACGCCCAAGGAAAAAATAAAAGTACAACGCGCCGCCTCATTCCAGGCGAGCACGGGTACCAGGTTCCGAGAGTTCCGAGAGGTTCCGAGACGCCACGATTGCGAAAGCCCCGACCGCATGATAGGATAGCGTGGACGGATATTTTGTCACCGAGCGTGGAAGTCGTATGCGCGAAGTGCTGTCGTGGTCGTTTCCGATCGGCCAACTGTTCGGCATCATGGTCCGGGTTCACTGGATTCTGCCGATTTTCGTGCTCGGCATCCTCGGCCGCGCCTGGCTGGGCGAGGGCTACAAGGTCGGAACCTGGCAGGACGCCGCCATGCTGATGGGGCTGATGTTCGTCAGCATCCTGTTGCACGAATTTGGCCATTGCTTCGCGGCCCGCTACATGGAAGGGGAGGCGGACGAGGTGTTGCTTTGGCCGTTGGGCGGCCTGGCATTCTGCCGTTCGCTGCCGCACACGCCCAGCGCTCACTTCGTGACGGCGCTGGGCGGCCCGCTCGTCAACGTGTTCCTGTGCCTGGCTAGCGGCCTGGTGCTGGCGTTTGCCCTCGATTACGTGCCGCCGTTCAATCCGTTTTGGTATCCCTACCGGATCAAGGACGCACTGTTCGACATTCAACTTTCGCCTTGGGGCCTGGAGTCTGCTCGCCTTCCTCCCGACAATCTTCTGGTGATCCTGTTGGCTCGCTGCTTCTGGATCAATTGGATTCTGCTGCTGTTCAATATTGTGCTTGTCGGCCATCCGTTTGATGGCGGCCGAATGCTGCAAGCGGCGCTTTGGCCTCGGCTGGGGCATTACCAGTCGAGCAAGATCGCCATCTACGCTGGCTTCGTCGTCGCCGTTGTCGTCGGCCTTTACTCGATCGTCTACTCCGAGCCGTTGGCGGCGTACCTGACGATCTTCATCTTCTTGGCCTGCGCTCAGGAGTGGATGACGCTTGAAAGCGCCCATGAGGATTCGCTGTTCGGCTACGATTTCTCGCAGGGTTACACGAGCCTGGAGAAGGAAGATATACAGCCGGCGCCGCCCAAGCCGAGAAAGCAGAATTTCCTGCAGCGCTGGCTGGCCCGCCGCGCCGCCCGCAAACATCGCGAGGAGATCGAGCAGCGCGAGGCCGAGGATCGCCGCATGGACGAGTTGCTCGAGAAAATTCAGAAATTCGGCAAGGAATCGCTGTCCGACGAGGAACACCGCTTCCTGAAGCGCGTGTCGGACCGATACAAGAACAAGTAAAAAGTTAAAAGTAAAAAAATAGAAAGTGAAAAGACAGCAAGTGGCCTTTTCACTTGCTATTTTTTTACTTTTAACTTTTTACTTGTTCAAGGCACCGCGATGTGGCTGACGCGCACCAGAGGACTGCCGGCCCGCTCGCCTTCGCGGGCGCCATAGACGGCAATGGTGCGGCCGACGTATTGCTCGAGCGAACCGCCGTCGCGCGCCATCACGTGGGCGATGACCTGGCCTCCGCTGCTCACCAGGGACCAGACGTTGGCCTCCTTCGACTTGCGGAGCGTGCCATAGGTGGTCCATGCCTTGCTGGCGTCGCCGGGCCGTAGCGACGCCGGGACGGTTCTGACTTCGCTGGAATCGTCGCTAACTTTGCGCCAGCTGGTTTCGATGTAAGCGGACGTCCGCAATTCGCTAATGCGCAGATCGAGCTTGTCGCCTTTCAATTCGAATGCCGCGGGTTGAGCGGAGCTGACTTTTTGAATGCGCACCTCGGCGGCCCCTTCGAGAACCAGGCGATCCTCGAGCAAGGGCAACGTGAGCTGATCGCAGCTGCCGTTCAGGGCTTCGCTGGAAATCTGCACCTTCCCCCTGGCTTTCATGACGCCGGCAGTGGTCTGCAGGTCGATGTTTTGGCAAACGATCTTGAACTCGTGCTTCTTGTTAACGGTCGCGGTGACGACGGTTTGGCCGTTGACCATTTCGACGTACAGGCTCCATACGCTCCCTTTGTGTTGGATCGGTTCTTTCGGCATTGGGTTGGCGATGGGGGGGACAGGTTTATCGCCGTTAACTTCCGGCGGCGGCATTCGCTGCGGCTGCACCGGCACCGGGGGCAGCTGGCCGCCTGGTGTGCCCTTGCTTCCAGGGAGGCTCGGGACGCCCGGTACGCGTTCTCCAGTGGCAGGGGGCGGAGTCCAGCCTACCGGCTCCTTTACCGGCAACGGCGCCTTGTCCTCTTTCATCGGCTTCGGCTCAGTCGCAGGTCCGGGAAACGTAGCAACACCGGGCGGCGAAATCTGGGTCGGCAGCGGGGTGGGCGCCTGTGTCGTCGGCAACGGGGGCAGCGCACCGACTTGTGCAGTCGGCAGAGGCAAGGCGGGTGCCGCGTCCGGCTTCGCCTCGAACTTTTGCCGCAACGCATCGAATAAATCCTGGTCGCCCTTCTTTGGCTCCGGCTCCGCTTTCTTGGCGTCCTGAGCGCCGATCGTCTGAGTGAGAATGAATGCGCCGGCCAACACCGCTGCTGTTGCCAGTGCCAGGCCCAGACAGAGTTTTCTTCGCATTGCGGCTTCCTTGCTTGGGTGAAAGGTTTCAGTCCGTTCCGCGAGATTCTACCAGGGAGCGGTTTTTCCTGTCATCGTCAATTGATCGCGGCGCAACTTAAGACTTTTCAAAAGGTTATGGAAATCAGCCAGGATCGAGACTGCGGAAATATAGCCACCGTCGACGGCAGGAATGCGAAAAATGGCTTACATTACAAGGATGTCATCGAAATCAGCGCTCGCGCACGCGGAACCGTGCGTCAAACAGAGCGTTCAATGAGCGTCCCGGCCAGCAAGTCTTCCTCGACAGAGAAAAGGAGAATGCACATGCGATTCGGGCTTCTTTCGGCAGCGGCCTTGTCGGCCTGGTTCACGCTGGCGAGCGTCTGGGCGACCGCTCAGGAACCGCATCCGTATCATCACTTGCATCACGCCCTCTGGGAGCTGCGCGACGCCCACAAGGAGCTGAAGGAATCCAGGGCGGATTTCGGCGGCCACAAGGAAAAAGGTCTGGCCGCCATCCACGACGCCATCAAGCAGCTTGATCTGGCCCTCAAGCACCCGGAGGGCCACGTCAAGGGCTCGCCGACGCGCGGCGATCTGCGCGAAGAATACAAAAAATACAAGCACCATCCGCACCTGCACCACGCCCTGCACGAACTGAGGCACGCCCACCATCAGCTCAAGGAAAGCAAGCACGATTTCGGCGGGTACCGCGAAGCCGCCCTGCGAGATATGCACGCCGCCATCGTGCAGATCGAACTCATGCTGAAGCATCACAGAGCGTGAGCGCCGCGTGAGGTAGAACATAGGATGGAAGCTGTAGGGTGGGTCGAGCAACGCGAGGCCCACCATGCCTTCCAAAGGCTCGGTGGGCCTCGCGTTGCTCGACCCACCCTACGGGCTGAAACCTTATTCCCTTAGCGGCGGCAATGATGTTTGATAAAAGCGCTGAACGCTTTCCGATCAAGGAGCGATACGCGTTCCTGTCGCATTGCGGCATCGCGCCGCTTTATGCCGAGGCGCTGTGCAAGGAGCACGAGGTCGGCGTCGAGCAGAGCCGAACTGGGGCGCTGGTGTTTCGCCGCTATGACGCGATTCTCGAAAGCCTGCGCGAAGCGGCAGCGCAACTATTGCGGACCGCGCCCGACAACCTTGCTTTCATCAAGAACACCTCCGAGGGGATCAACCTGATCGCCAACGGCTATCCGTTTCAAATCGGCGATCAAGTCATCAGCTACGTGCACGAATATCCGGCCAACCATTATCCCTGGAAACGGCAGGAACGGCGTGGCGTCGAGTTGGTGCTGCTGCCCAATCGTGACATTACGGGCACGGCGCCTGAAGGTCGGCCCGGCGCCTGGGCGATGGACGATTTGCAGGAGCGCGTCACGCCGCGCACGCGCATCGTCGCCTTGAGCCACGTGCAATTCGCCAGCGGTTTCGCCGCCGATCTCAAGCCGCTCGCCGATTTCTGTGCTGCACATGACATTGATTTGGTGCTGGACATCGCCCAGACGCTCGGCAGCTTGCCGATCTATCCCGAGGAGCTGGGGATCGCGGCGGCGGTGGCATCGGGATGGAAATGGCTGATGGGCCCAATCGGCACGGGGCTGATGTACACGTCGGAACGATTTCGGCACAAGCTCGACCTGACGATGGTCGGCGCGGAATCGATGCAGCAAGGGACGGATTACCTCGACCATGCGTGGAACCCGTTCGCGTCGAGCAAGTGCTTCGAGTACAGCACGGCGCCGATCGCGCTGGCCGCCGCTCTGGATTGCTGCATCCGCGAGTTGCCGTTGCGCTACGGCATGGAGGCGATTGCTGACGAGATCGCCCGGCTGCAAGCGGTGTTCCTGGGCGCACTCGACCCAAGCCGATGCCGGCCGGTGCTCGCGGCGGGGCAGCAAAGGTCGTCGATCATATCGCTGATCGTGCCGGGGGATGCCGATGCGGTGCGGCGGGCGCTTCTCAAGGAAAACGTGATCTGCACTGAGCGCGGCGGCCATCTGCGCGTTGCCCCGCACTTCTACAACACGGATGAGGAGGTAGAACGCGCGGCGCGGCGATTGAATGCCGTGAATGGCTAAGGAGGCCCGGCCTCGTCGCTCTGGTCCGCGAGGTGGGCTGCACCGATCTGTTGGTATAGTTCGTTAAGGGCCGCCACCGCTTGCTCGGCCAGTGCGTACCACGCCGGATTCTGCGCAGGCGGGATGGGCAAGCACCGATTCTTCAACGGTTTCGGCCGCCAGCAGCGCGCGGTCGAGCAACTCGTGGCAGCCAAACGTGCCGGGTGCATATTGTTCGGCCCAGTTCGGACCCAATTCGGCGGCCAGTTCAGTGATCGCCTCCTGGCGCTGCCGCTCCACGTCGAGAGAAGGGGCATCTTGGGTGCTGTTGTTCATGTTTCTAGCCCCGCCTGGCGAAAAATGCTCTTGAGCGTGCCCGGCCGAACATCCTCGGACATTTGGCCGGGGACTGTGACCTTGCCGCGTTTCGTGGGATGCCGGTACTGTCGATGACTCCCTTTTTGGGCAATCTTCGACCAACCGTCATTTTCAAGCAGCCGGATGACATCGCGAACCTTCATGCGATCCCCATCTCCGGTTAATCCTCTTCCTACAGTTTCCCAGCACTACGTGGCGGTGTCAAGAGAACACGCAAATGACGCGCAAGCTGATAATAAGCTCGGCCGCCCCCGCGTTTGAAACAAAGCCATACTCCTGAGAGTAATCCTCTATCACACATTCTTGAGGACGTGATCATCGCGCGCATTTGCCGTCGTCCGATGTTGACGGTGTTGGCAGGATTCTTGCTGGTGACGCTATGTGCCGGTTCATCAGGGGCCGCAACGAACGCGCCGCGACTTCTTCCGTCCGAGACGGATGTAGTGGTCGCGGTTAACCTCAAAGAAATCCTGCGCGATCATCGCGACAGACTGGTCGTGCAGCGTTATCTCGACCAGTGGCGCCTTGCCCTGAAAGGGGACAAGAAGCGGCTCGCGGATTATTACCAAAAGTTGGAGCTGGGTAAATTCGAAGGCATCACCCAGAAGGAATTCCTTGATCGGGCCGCGAGGATCAAGAAGATTGGCGATTCCCTTGGCATCGACCCATTGACCGGTATCGACCAGATCACGATCGGCGCTCAAATTCGGCCTGGCGGATTCGTGGCCGTCATCGTCGAGGGGAGATTCGAGCAGGCCAAGGTGACGGCAGGGTTGAAGGCGTTGATGCCTGCGGTGCGGGAGTGGCTTGGGCCGCAAGCCAGCGTGGGCGTTTCGCCCGACATGATTCTGCTCGCCGACAGCAAGAAAACGCTTGCGGCCTTGCAGGCCCAGGAGGCCAAGAAAACAGCCGCTTTGCCGAAGGGGATCGTGGCATTGGCGGAATCTGGCGCGAAGGAACACGTCTGCGTGGTCGTCAATCAATGCGACGCGCACGCCCAAGCGTTGTCGGCATGGGTCAAGGGGGACGTTGCTGAGGCCATGTCGGCAGACGATGTCGCCGGGAAGTTTTTCGTGCTGCAGTCGGCCGACTGGCTTCGCAAGAATGCCGCCGATTTCGCGGCTGCCGGCTTGGCCGTCTCTTGGCGCGATGACGCCGTGCGGCTGCAGCTCTCGCTCGACGCCAAGAAGCTGGAGCGGGCCCGCGAAATGCGAAGCGTGGCCGGCAATTGGGGCCTCTGGGGAGGATTGGGACTCAGGGCCGTCAACGACGAGCTGGGCAAACAGCTCGGCGACATCTTGATGCGCATTCGCGTCACCGGCGACGAGACAACCGTTGTTGTCCACGCGGATGTGCCGGCCAAGTTCATCGAGTCGCTTTCGCGTCGAGCCGAACGAGGTCTGGATTCGCAAGCGTCGCCCATTGCCGCTAGGCTGGCCGCGCGCATGACAAGTATTCCTCTCTGGACGACAACTGTTGCCAACGATGAGAATGCGCCCGATGCGATCATCGTCGAACGCGATATTGCGTATCGCACCGGCGCCGGCTCCGACCCGATTCGCCATCGCCTGGACATGTACCTGCCGCGAAACAAAAAGGACTTCCCGATCGTCGTGTTGGTGCATGGCGGGGCCTGGACTATCGGCGACAACCGTAGCGCCGGGCTTTACCCTTCCGTAGCCCAGTTTTTGGCGAGTCAGGGAATTGGCGTGGTGTTGCCCAACTATCGGCTCTCCCCCGCGGTGAAGCATCCGGAGCACGTTAAGGACGTGGCTCGCGCGGTCTCCTGGACCAAGGCGATTATCGGCAAGCGCGGCGGCGATCTCCGCCGACTATTCCTGATGGGGCACTCGGCGGGCGCACATTTGGTCGCACTTCTCGCGACCGATGATTCTTACTTGCGAAGCGAGAAAATGGATTTGTCCGACATCAAGGGCGTGATGGCCGTCAGCGGCGTCTATAAGATCGATCCTGGCAATGTCTACGGCTCGCTCGGCGGCTCCGGACCGCGCGCCCTTCGCATCGAGCGCCTCCTCCCCATGCGCGGCGACAGCAGCCCATCATGGACCACGCAGCTCCCCGGCCTTCCACTCGCGCTCGACATATACGGGCCGGCTTTCGGCGCCGACGTCAAGGGCCGGCTCCAGGCGTCGCCGATCACGCACGTGCGCCGCGGCGTGCCGCCCTTTCGTCTCTTCGTTGCCGAACACGACTTGCCAACGCTTTCCTTTCAGGCGGAGCAATTCGACGCCGCCGTTCGCAAAGCCGGTAGCGATGCGAAATTGCTCCGCATGGAAAAACGAAACCACAATTCCCTGTTGTTCTCGGTTATCACACCTCAAGATCCCGCGGCAGAGGTCATGCTGAAGTTCATCAACAAGTGATGCAACGGAACAAACGCCCCGAATACCCCGAATACCCTCGTTGAAGAAATTTAACCCTGGGCGATCAAAACACAAAAATGCTCGTTGCGCGGACTCCAC
Organism: uncultured Planctomycetota bacterium; assembly: GCA_963767835.1. Taxonomy (GTDB): domain Bacteria; phylum Planctomycetota; class Planctomycetia; order Gemmatales; family Gemmataceae; genus SIAQ01. Next base: position 36,590 of record CAVYFY010000017.1, on the reverse strand, counting down.
GTTCAAGACCTCGCCGCGTCTGGCTGACACGAAAGCAAATTTGCCTTCGCCTCGATTCGTGGCGTAGAATGGAGTACCCAGCCGCCGGTCGGCCCTGTCTTCCTCCGGGCCAACATCTCGAATCGGCAACAGAGCGTGGCACATGATCACCCACCGCAATCTTTGCGCTCCGCTGAGAAAGACTGTTCTCGCCTTTCGCGGCTACAACGTCACCAACCTGGGACGCACGCCCGAGTTGCTCGCTCACCCTGCGTATGGTCCGATTGTGGAAGCGCATCTGCGCGAGGCGTCCGAAATCCTTGCCGCCACACTCAAGCGCCCCGCGGACCTGGCGGCGCGCGTGCGCGAGGGACGCGATACCAACGGCCTGATCGATTATGCTGAAGACGTGGCCCTCATTGTCGCCGTGGAAGTCGCCCACCTGCGGATTCTGGAAAAATTCTTCGGTATCACCGTGAGCCAGGGCGTTATGCGTTCGGCCATAGCCTTGGGGAATGCGGGGCGTTGATCGGCACCGGCGTTTACCGGATGGCGGACTTTCTGCCGGTGCCGCTCGCCATGGCCGACGATTGTGCCAAATTGGCCCACGATGTCAGCCTGGCGATCCTGTTCTCACGCGGCCCGGTGCTCGATTTCGACACGGTGCACCGCCTCTGCCTGGAAATCAGTCAGCGCGGCGAAGGCGTCATCGATGTGAGTACCTATCTGTCCCCCAACAGCGTGCTGCTGATCGGCCAGAACGGCACGCTGCGCGATATCGAAACGCGCGTCCACGAGGTCTTTGGCCGGCAGGTGGGGTTGCGCCGGCATCAGCACCGCTTCCCCCCGTTGCACACGCCGATCATGTGGCAGAGCAATATCCCGAACCGCACCGCCCTGCTTTTGCAAACGACGCCGGGCGGCTTCACGGCGCCGACCTGTCCGATCCTGTCGATGGTCACCGGGCAAGCCAGCTACGGCGAATTCAACAGCCGAGAGCTGATGCATCAATGGGTGGATCATCCGCAACGGCTCTGGGAAATCGTCTACAAGGTGCTGTCGGAGGACATCGAGACGGTGATCCACATCGGCCCGGCGCCGAACCTGCTGCCGGCAACGTTCCGCCGCCTGAGCAACAACATCGCCGCCCAGATGCAAGGCCGCGGCTTGAGCAAGCTCGGCCGCCGCACGATGTCGCGGCTGGCGCGCCGACCGTGGTTGACGCGCCTGTTGCCGTCTTCCGCGGTGCTGTTCCGGGCGCTGTTCGTGGAGCACATCATTCTGGAAGATTGGCTGCTCGAGCAGAAGCCGGCGTAGCCGCAAATGCTGGCCGCGAAAACACGCAAACGACGCAAAAGAAGACACGGCTCGCCATCTCCGCTTTGTGTCGTTTGCGTTTTTTTTTTTGCGGCGAGAACTGCATGCGTCATATCGGGATTTGCGAAGCGACGACGGTGGAATACGATATGAATGCGCCTCGTTTCGCAGAGAATCCGACCGGAGGATGGCCATGACCCGATTCCGAATGATCGCATGGTGCTTTTGTTTCGTGCTGTTTGCCCTTTCGGCGCCAGGCGCAGCCAGGAGAAGAAGCCGGTGGCCAAGGAGATCGATGCCGGCACGATTACCGTCTACAAGAAGCTGGGAGCGGAGTACGGCGGCTGGATTCAATGGGATAGCGCATCACCGCTGTCCTTCGTTTCCGAGAGCGAACGCGCAGATTATGATTATCCTCCCTCGGTGCTGCCGGGATTCCATTTTCGAAAATTCCCGCAGGCGCGGCTGCCGCGCGTCGCCGTTCCGTTTGGGCTCATGTTGGCGAATTCCAACGCGACGAATGAAGACATCGAGCAATTGGGCGATCTTGACAATCTGGTCCTGCTCGATTTGCGATACACGCCAATTACCGATGCGGGCCTCAAGGGGTTGGCCGGCTTTGACAAGCTCACGACGCTGTTGCTGGACGGCAAGCAAGTATCCGCTGCCGGAATAAATCACCTTGCTGGGTTAAGGAGGCTTGAATCGCCGGAGATGTCTAGTGGTTCGCTCGACGAAGCCGCATTCAAAGCACTGGGGAGCCTCAAAAATCTCCGCTCTCTTCGGTGCCGAGGCGGCGGCCTGAACGTGCGGCCCGCATGGATCAAGCACCTCGCGGGCCTCAAGCTGCACACCCTCGAACTTAATGAGGTCGTACCCCCGGGCTACTTCGATGCCGTGAGTGAAATCGGCTTGCTCCACGCTCTTCTCAACGCGGCCGGCAAGAATGGCGCGCGCCCGAATTCTGCTGATGAGGTCGTTTCGCTCGGGATAGGCGGAGACCTCAAACCGGCTGACCTTTCGAAATATGGCATCTTCAAGAACCTTACTTCATTGCAGATCCAGAACGTAGAATTCGGGAGTGCATCGAAGCGTGATCCCCCCAGCTATGGGAACCTTGCCTCGTTGGTGAAGGACGTGGCGAAGTTCGAGAAGCTCACCGAGATTGATTTCGGGGCGCCTTTGAACGGGCCACGCGCCAATCCACGCCGTTGGGGCAGCACAGGAAGTGGGTTTCAAGGCAATTACTTCTCAGGGGTCGGGCTGAGTGAACTCGCAAGGCTGAAAAACGTCGTTTCGCTGAACTTGAACACCGTGTCTTTGACGCGGGGAGGGTTCAAGGATGTGGCCACCCTCACGAATCTCACCCGATTGTACGTCGGCGAAACGGGCCTATCGGACGCAGACCTGAAGACGCTGGCCAGCCTCACGCGTCTCACCGCGCTCAATCTGCAGGGCACGCGGGTCACGAACGCCGGCATTAAGCAAGTGGCCTGCTTCAAGAATCTCACCGAGCTTTCCGTAGGCCAAACCCGCGTGCGCGACTTCGGCGTCAGGGAACTATCGGGCCTCACGAATCTGGCCGCTCTTGATCTCAGCGACACCGAAGTCACCGATGCGGCATTGCGCGAATTGGTCGGCATGAAGAAATTGGCCAAGCTCAACCTGCTCGGCACGCGCACGACCGACGCCGGGATTGCCGAACTGCAAAAGGCGTTGCCAAATTGCAAGATCGAGCGTTGAGCGTGAATTGAAAAACCGCCTTCGCCCTTGTGCGGCGCAGGCCTCGCGGCTACCATACCATCTGGACATTCCAGGCATCTCGAGCGCCTGCCGTGAAACATTCGGTCCCGATGCAATTGCTCGCACTCACTGAAGGGCCCAATATCCCACTCGATAAGCCGATCGTCTTGATCGGCCGGCATCAAGAGTGCGATATTCAGATTCCCTCGCGCAAAATCTCACGCCGCCATTGCTGCCTGGCCCAGGTCAACAACCATTTTGTCGTCCGCGACCTGGGCAGCACGAACGGCATCCGCATTAACGGCGTCAAGATCGTCGAAGGCAACCTCGAAGCCGAGGATGAATTGATCATCGGCAACATGCGTTATCAATTGAAGTGCGGCACGGGATCGGAAGCGACGCAAAGGGCCAGCGCCAGCACGCGATCAAGGCGGGCCAGCCTGGAAACAGCAAGCGTTCGGACAACCACGAGTCGCGCGAGGAGCCGATGGCGTTGCTCGACATGTCGCTGGACGAGCCGGCGCCGCAAGCCAAGCCGGCGATTGGCAGGGCTCTGCCGCTGGAGGTTCCCGATCAGATCGAGTTAGTGCCGATCGATCCGCCGTCCCAGTGAGTCAATCGCGTATCACCACTTCATGCGCCGCCATTCCCTCGGGCACACGTTCGATGTGGGCGGGCAGGCGATCTACCTGCCAGGAAAATTCGCGGTCCAGTTCGAGAGAGAGGGAGCGGTTTTTCGCCAGCGAGCGGGTCGTGCCGTCCACGGTCAGGGTGATATCGCGGCCGGTGAGGTTCCAGAAACCAATCTTGAGGCGCTGCTTGCCCGGCGAAGATGCGGAACTCGCCCCGTGCGTGGCGATGATCACCGGCGCTCGCTCGGCTGCCGTCTTTTTTGGCGCAGCTTTGGGCGGCGTTGCATCGGGCACCGGAAGCACGCGCGGATAGTAATAATAGACTGGTGGGTAGTAATAATATGAGACCGTCGGCGGCGCGTACGACCAGCACCCGCCGAACGCCGGGGCGGCGTACGACAGGATGCCGATGACGGCCACGACAATACGCCCGGTTCCGGCCATGGATGTAATCTCCTGGGTGGGATGGGTAAGATGCCGAATCATCTTAGAGAATCGGCGCCGCTCGGCGACCGCGTTTGCCGAGCTATCCCGGGGTGTAACCAACTTATCTGGGGGCGGCAGCGACGCTATGATGGGGGTTGCAACGCATGCGCTGCAAGGGCCCTCTCTCACCCTGGGTCGTGGGTACGTGGTGAAAAACCGCCATTTTTCCAGGGTTTTTGCCAATTTGAGCTACCCACGGCTGATGGGTACGTGGGTACCTGTTGGTGACGAGGTCGATCCGCCCACAGTTAACCCGCCCCGCTTGCCAAAGACGTATTGCCGTGATGTGCCTTCGCGCTATAAAACAAGAGTAGCCTAGTGCTATTCGCTTTGCCGTGGCCTGGCTTTCCCGACGGAACAGACAACAGGGAATGCCGGCCTGCGCCGTTCGTCGTGCGCCCAGCGTAGAGCGTCCTGGATTTTCTTCCTTCAAGAGGAACGCAATGAGTACCGCTACTTTGCCGAAAGCTCCGCCCATGCAGAAAGCCGCTGAGGAGCCGCGTGGGGCGAAATTCCAATATCCCGGCATTCCTACGACTTGCGACGGCGCGGAAGCCGTCGTTCACGTCGAAATCCATGTCGCCCAGGCCGCCGGCGCCTATCCGATCACCAGCTCGACGACGATGGGCGGCGGCTTCAACGCCGCCGTGATGAACGGCCTGAAGAACCTGTGGGGCGATTCGCTGCTGTTCTTCGAGCCGGAAAGCGAGCATTCCGCCGCCACGGTGTGCGAAGGGTTCGCGGTTGCCGGTGGCCGCGTCACCAACTTCACATCGGGCCAGGGGCTGGTGCTGATGAAGGAAGTGCTGTACACGATCTCCGGCAAGAGGCTGCCGGTGCTGATGAACATCGGCGCCCGGGCATTGACGAGTCAGGGGTTGAACGTGCATGCCGGGCACGATGATTTGATGTCGGTGGCGGACGTGGGCTGGGGCATGTTGTTTGGCCGCAATGCGCAGGAGGCCGCGGATTTGTGCCTGATCTGCCGCCGCGCCGCCGAGGCAAGCCAGACGCCGTTCTTCAACGTGCAGGACGGCTTCCTGACGACGCACACCGTCGAGACCGTGCGCCTGCCCGAGCCGGAATTCATGAAGGAATTTATCGGCGATCCCAAGGAAAAGCTGACGAACCTGATGGATCCGGCCAATCCCGTCATGTCGGGCGTGGTGCAGAACCAGGATTCGTACATGAAGGGCAAGATCGCCCAGCGCTGGTATTACGACCGCATCGACGGCATCCTCGAAGAATGCTTCGAGCTGTTCTACCAGAAGACGGGCCGACGCTACGATTTCGTGGAAGCTCACCGCTGCGATGACGCGGAATTCATCATCGTCGGCATGGGCAGCTACATGGAGACAGCCAAGGTCACGGTAGATTGGCTCCGCAAGAAGGGGATTCCCGCCGGCTGTCTAAACGTCTGCGCGTTCAGGCCATTCCCCGGCAAGCACATCGTCAACGCGCTCAAGAATTGCACAGCCTTCACCGTCTTCGAACGTCTCGACGATCCGCTGTCCACGACCGGCAACCACCTGACGCGCGAGATCAAGGCCGCGTTCTGCGACGCCTTGCAAGGAACCAACGGCCAAGAGAAGATCGACCGCATTCCGCGCATCTATCATGGCGCCGCCGGCCTGGGCAGCCGCGATGTCCGCCCCGGTGACATCATCGCCGCCTTCCAGAACATGCAGAAGCCAGACGGCCAGCATTTCTTCTGCGTCGGCATCGACCACGCCCTCGCGCTCAAGCGGGCCGAGGATCCCGATTTGCGTCCCAGCAACGGCTTCTCGATGCGCGGCCATTCCGTCGGCGGGTTCGGCAGCGTCACCACCAACAAGATCATCGCCACCATCGCCGGCAATATCTTCGGCAAGGACGTGCAGGCCTATCCCAAGTACGGCTCTGAAAAGAAGGGTTTGCCGACCACCTACTATCTCACGATCGGCGACTCCCACATCTACATGCACAGCGAGCTTGAAAACATCGATCTCTTGTGCGTGAATGATCCGACCGCCATCATGAATCCGCTCACGCTGGACGGCCTGCAACCGGGGGGCGCCATCTTCATGCAATCGCCTCACGCCGAGCCGACCGACGTCTGGAAGCACATCCCGGCCCACGTGCGGCAGATCATCCGCGAGAAGAAGTACCGCATCCACTTCTGCGACATGGTCAAGATCGCCCGCGAGATGGCCTCCGAAGCCGATCTCCAGATGCGCATGCAGGGCATCGTGCTGCTGGGCGCGTTCTTGAAATTGACCCCCTACGCCAAGGACAGCAACATGACCGAGGAGCAGGTCTACGAAGGGGTCGAAAAGGCCCTGACGAAATACTTCGGCAAACGCGGCGCCCGCGTCGTCAAGGACAACCTCAATTGCGTCCAGCGCGGCTACAAGGAAACCAAGGAAATCCCGGCAGCGCTGATCAAAGGATAATTCACGCCCGAGGCTCTTATGGCACGCAGCAGAAGGAATGGCAGCCACGACCGGTTGGAAGAAGCGATGGCACTGTTGATTAACAACCAGGCCGCATTCGTTGCGCAATTGCGCGAAAATGACCGGCTTCGTGCCGAATTGAAGCGCGAAAGTGACGAGCGATTCGCCCGAATCGAGGCGCTCCTGTTGGAGCACAATCGCATCTTGACGGCGCTTCCTGACGCGATCCGAGAAAAGATCGGCTTCAAGGCCGCCGTCAGCACCAATTAACCACTAACCACTCCTGGAGTGAACATGTCCGCAACCGTCAACCCGTCCATGAACGAAGCCAACGAACGCGATCCGTTCAACAATAACAGCTACGGCACGCTCGTCGATTCCGGCTACAAGCTGGTCAGCTTGCCGCTCCTTGATGTCAATGATTTCAACGAGCGCGTCATCCGCGGATACGAGGAAGGCTGGGGCGAACGCGATCTTCCCGCCGATCTCGGTCTGGCCCGTTCGCTCGTCCCGGCCGGCACCGCCACCCTGCGCGACTTCAGCAACATCGCTCCCGAAATCCCTGAATACATTCCCGACAACTGCACCGGCTGCATGGATTGCGTCACCGAATGCCCCGATACCGCTATTCTCGGCAAAGTCATGTCCGAGACCGAATGGAACGCCAAGATGCAGACCATTCCCGAAGTCGACCGCGAACGCTTCAAGAAGGAATGGTCGAAAACCAAGAAATACTATGACGCCTACAAGAAGAAGCTCGGCGACGGCGGCATGTTCAACATCATCATCGACCCATCCAAGTGCAAGGGCTGTGCCGAATGCGTGACGGTGTGCGATGACGACGCCCTCAAGATGATCGCGAAAAACGACGATGTCATGAGCTGGTCGCGCAAGGCCCATCGCTACTTCAAGAACATCGGGCCGTCCAACGACAAATACATCAGCGACAACCTGCTGATCGACATGATGCTGAAAGAGAAGACGCACCTTTACGTGGGCGGGGCCGGCTCGTGCGCCGGCTGCGGCGAAGGAACGGCGCCTGCGCATGCTGTGCTCGGCCACCGGCGCCAAATTCGGCGATCAATGGGCCCTGGTCGCAGCCACCGGATGCAACACCGTCTACACCTCGACCTATCCGTACAACCCGTACCTGGTGCCGTGGACCAATTCGCTGTTCGAGAACGCCCCTGCGGACGCGATCGGCGTGCGCATGCGCTGGGACCAGATGGGCTGGCAGAACAAACCGATCTGGTGCATCGGCGGCGACGGGGCCATGTTCGACATCGGCTTCCAATCCCTGTCGCGCCTATTCGCCTCCGGCATGAACATCAAGGTTTTCGTGCTCGACACGCAGGTTTATTCCAACACCGGCGGCCAGGCGTCCACCTCCAGCTACACCGGCCAAAACACGAAGATGAGCGTTCACGGCAACGCCTTCGGCGGCAAGCAAGAACGCCGCAAGGAAATCGCCCAGATCGCCATGATGCACCCGCGCACTTACGTCGCGCAAACGACCTGTGCCCATATCAACCACTTTTATAAAGCGGTCCTCGGCGCTCTCGAATTCGACGGCCCCGCCATCGTCGTTTGCTACACGACTTGCCAGCCCGAGCACGGCGTCGCGGACAATATGGCCGGCGAACAGGCGCGTCTCGCCGTCGATAGCCGAGCGTTTCCGCTCCTCGTCTTCGATCCGCGCAAAGGAGATAAAGTCAAGGAGAAGCTGACGCTGCAAGGCAACCCGGCCGTCAAGGACGATTGGTTCAAGAACCCCAAGACCAACGAGGAAGTGACCTTCATCGACTTCGCCCGCAGCGAAGGCCGATTCGCCAAGCATTTCGACAAGGACGGCAACCCGTCGGCATTGCTGCTGCACGCCAAGCAGGACCGCCTGGAGAACTGGCACCTGCTGCAAGAACTCGCGGGGATTCGGTAATCCGTAATCCGCTTGCGGCTTCGCGCTCGCAGTGAAGCGCCCGCTACCTGGGCGCTCCACTGCGAGCGCGAAGCCGCAAGCGGAAATCCGGTGGGGCTCCACCATGCCAAACCCAATTGTAATCGCTTATCACTTGGTTTGGACCGCCTACGGCTGGTGGCTTCCCAACGATCCGCGCGGCAGTGGGTCCGCTTGCATCCGTAGCGATGTTTTGACCGAGTTGGGCGAGCTTCATTTCGGCCGCAAGAAAATCCAACCAGCAGGCCGGCAGGTCCGTGAGTTCTATCGCCGATCCGCCGACCTGCTCAAGCACCCGCTGCTTACGTTCGACGAACCGTGTCGCCATCTCATCGCGGACGCATTTGGTCAGGCGATTCAAACGCATGAGTATACTTGTTACGCCTGCGCGATCATGCCCGACCACGTTCACGTTTTGATTCGCAAGCACAAGCACGAAGCGGAAGCAATCGTCGAAAATCTAATGGAAGCTGGTCGCGAAGCGATTATTCGCGCCGGACATCGAGCGGTAACTCATCCGACGTGGATCGCCGGCTGCGGCTGGAAGGTGTTCCTCGATCATCCGGATGAGATTCGCCGCACGATACGCTATGTCGAACAAAATCCCGTCAAGGATGGACTACCGCCCCAAATATGGCCATTCGTGAAGCGGTACGACGGCTGGCCGCTGCATCCGGGCCATAGTCCGAATTCGCCATACGCACGTGCGTTGCGTGCAGCGGGAAGATACCCTTGAGTTGCCGCTTGCGGCTTTCGCGCTCGCGTTGAAGCATCAAGAACCCTGGCACTTCAACGTGAGCGCGAAGCCGCAAGCGGCAAAAAACCTATGGCCACTCCACTCGCCACCCATGATTTCACTTCCCTCGACGCCGCGCTCGAGTTCCTCAAGCGCACCCGCGCCGAGCTGCGCCAACTGCGCAAAGCACGCGTCTGGCGCGACAGGCTGCAAATCATCGACGTCAACAAGGATTGCTTCGAAATCCGCGGCGTCGGCTACCCACAAGCCGACATCGTGCCGCTCTTGCGCATGGTCAACACCGCGTTCGATCCGGCGCGGATTCACGAGCCGACCGATCAGGAATACAAGGAATTCGACACCGGCCGCCGCCATTGCTGGGCGGAAGACCGCGTGATGTAGCGATTTCCCCTCGCACCGGTCATAATACCACTATGAGGCTTCATGTCGGCGAGCGTCTGGAAGGGGCTGGGCCTGCGCATCAGCCCGGCGGGTATGTTGTCACTTCCGTCGTGCGCGAGAGCCCCTGGCACGGGCTCTATACCGGCAAGAAAATCTTCTACAACTTCGACTTCTCCGCAAAGCGCGTTCGCGAAACCGATGAAGTCGAATGGCTCGACGTCTTCCTGCGCACCAATCGCTATCCGATCCTCGACGATCCCGCATATGTCCAGCAGCGCCGCGCCCTGGCTCGGGCCGAGGTGCGCTCGATCCTTGGCAATCGGCACTCGAACCTCTGGCCCGAGCCGCTCGATCTGCTCGAAATGGAGAACACGCGCGATCCGTTTGCATTTACCGCCGACGGAGCGCGCACCGCTGAGCCGATCGTTGTCTACGCCAGGCCGAGCGGACATTTCTTGCCCGAGTGGCAGCAGCGGATTGTGCCGATCTCTTCAATATTTACTGTGCTGGCCGAGCTCTTGGAGTTTCTGCGGCAAGCGCATGCGGAGAACGTGGTGCTCCTGGGGTTGGTGCCGGCGTCGCTGATTATCGACGCCAGCGATCGCGTGCACTACGTCGGGGCGGAGATGGCGCTTTCTCGACAAAGCGCTTTATTAAAAGAAGCGACGCCGACAGCGCTGTGGCAGCGGTTCTATCCCGCCGATCGCTTCGCGCGGCTACACGGCGCCGGAATGCTTCAATCCGGCCCAGCGTCCCGATGCGCGTGCGGATCTCTACGCCTGGGCCGCGCTCGCCTATACGCTGTTTACCGGGATCGATCTGGGCCGACTCGCTAAGGAGCAAGGTCGCTCATGGGTGACGCTTACTGAAGCGCACTTCGGGCTGTTGCAGAATTATTTACTACAGCTTCCGGCCAGCACATTGCGCGGCTGGGCGGAGCAAGTCGGTGTGGATGCCGATCGGCTCCTGCAGGATTGGCCGAGCAAGTTCTTGACAGTTTTTCGTTTGCTGCTCAGCGCCGATCCGGTGCGACGGCCGCATTCCGTCGCGGAGCTGTTGGCGTGGCTTGCCGATCCGCCACCGCCGCCGCTCGCCGGCTTGATCGCCCTGCACACCGATGCCGATACCGCCAAGTTGCTGCTTGATTGCACCGGCGTCGAGATGGACTTGGAGGTGACAATCCAGTGCGCCAAGAATACGCCGCCGAGCCTGCCCGACGAGGGAGCCAATGTCGTGCAGGGACCATTACGCCCCGTGATCGGTATCAACCATCTTCCAGTCACCACCGAGCCGATCTTCTACACCGCCTTCACGCGGCGCCGCAACGGCGACGGTGCGGTTCATTCACCAGGCGTTTCGGCTCAGCTCTGGCATCCCGACGGCAAGAACCTGCGGCAGTGGGTAGAAGCGGCAGCGGCGTTCGATGCCCAGCAGATGCCGACGCGCGTCGGCATGGTGCTCGGCGCGCTCGAGGCCGGCGCGGTGGCCGACAGTCTGTTTGCCTCGGCGCTGCCACGCGTCCGCGCCTGGGGCCTGCGTCGCGCCGAGCAGTCGGCGCGAACGAATGACTGGTCCGCGGGGGCGGAATCACTTTTGTGGCGATTCCTCCGCGATCCAAATGTCGAGCAACGCCAGGTCGCCGCCAAAACGCTCTGGCACGCTCATCCCGCAAAGACGGACGACTTGCTTCTGCGCATTCTCGAAGCCCTCGAAACGCCGCCGATTGACGCCCCGGTCCCACTCGGGCATTTTATACGGCAACTGCAAATCTCCGAGCAGCGTGTTCACATCATCTTGCAGCAATTCGAAACGCGCCGCCCGACTGCCTGCCCCATTTGCAGGAAACCGCTGACGCTAGGCGAGCGCGGCGCCCACTTGCAAACGGAGCACGGCTACCTGCAATATCAGGGGGACTTGCTCCCTTCCGAAGCGGTGTTCGCCCGGTTGTGGGAACGGACGTTGCAATGGCAGGATCGCGGGGCCCATGAAGAGCTGGTCGCCATGTACCTGAGGCAGCCGGGCCTGGAGAACAATCAAGACGCCGCCGGTGAGCGCTACCTGGCGGACTTGCAGAGCTTGTATCTGGGCGATCCGGAATCGGAGAATCTCGTCCGGAGGATTCCGCTTGCCTTGCCGTACGAAGCGATTATCGCCTATCAAGCGAACTTGCGCGGCAGCAAGCTGTTCTTGCCGATCGCGCGGCGACTATTGCGTTCGCCGGAGCGGCGGCTGCGCGAGCTGGGGACGCAAACGATCTTGCCGTGGTTGCAGGAAGAGCTGCGCTTGCGTCCGACGGTGGACGAGCTGCGTCGGCTTTTGAAATCGGTTTCCGCCGACCTTGATCAAACCGATCTGCTTATTGACCTATGCCGGCAGCTCGCGGAGATGGGGGACGATCAAGCCATCGTCAACGGCTGCATCGCCCAGTTGCAGGAGGAACGGCTCGTCGTCTGCCCGGAGTGTGCCGCGGAGGTGCGCAGCAAGGACCTGGAGTTCCACCTGCGGCGGGCGCACCAGGTCTTCCAGTTTCGCGGCGTCAAGCATACATTTGTCGATACGCGCGAGGCGATCCTGAGGGCGGTGTGCACGGCGCCGGCGGATGTGAACGCCTGGAAGAGCCTGCATTCGCTGGCGGAAGACAAGCATCCCGGCGAGGCGGATCGCTATCTGGTCGTCTGGCTTTATCAATTCATCAAGGCACTCGATGCGGATGAGCGCGGCGCCGCGGTGACCACGGTGGCGGAAGCGCTGGTGGGTGCGGAGGCGGCGGCGCGGTTTCTGCCCCTCTTTGCCGGCCCGGGCAAGAACGCATCGTGGGAGTTGCTCGGCCAGCGATTCGCGCTGGAATTGTGCGTGGCCCAGCCTGCGCTCGATGCAACAGATGTGGTAGCGCGGGTAGCGCCGTTTCTGGACGACAAGGAATTGCCACGCCGCCTGCGCGAAAATGCTGCCCTGGCCCTGTTGCGCTCCACCGGAAAGGACACGGCGGTTGCCAGTGAGGTTCTGCATGCCTACGTCGGCAACACCAGCAAGAAACGCGGCGTCGAAAAGCTGCAGCATCTCGAGCAGCGTTTCGGCCATTCGCCGGCCATTGATGCGGTTGTCAAGGAGCTGGACGACGAAATTCGCATGAGCTGCCCACGCTGCCCGACCGAGCTGCGCAAGAAGGAAATGGTCGGGCATTTGTGGGAGAAGCATCACCTGGTGCTAGACGGCAGACGGGTGCGCGAGCCATGGCGCGTCGTGGAGGATTGGGTCGTTGATTATGGCCTGGAAAAGGATCCGCAGGTCTTGCAGCGCTGTCGTGAGCTGGCCCTCAAGGACGATCCACAAGCCGGACTGGTCCGGTTGCAGCGGCTTTTATATCAGCGAGGCCTTCGCGATCGGGAATTGCTCAACGAGCTGCGCGCGCAAGTGAAGGCGCGCAAGGCGTCCTTGTGCCCGCATTGTTGCGCTTCGGTGCCGATCGAGAATCCTCCGATCGTGCAGCCACTTTCGTTGGAACCCCATCGTCTCGCGGGGTATGGATATCTTCTTGCTGTGTCGGAGAGCGGGCTGGCGCCGTCGCTGCGCATCGAATCGCCGGACACGGTCCTATACCGAGGCCGGGAACCGGGCCGGTGGCTGACGCGTTGGGGTGGCGTGGTCTTGATGTTGCCGGCGCTGGCCCTGGGCACGCACCAATTTCTGGATCAAATCGTCGAGCACGGTTTGCCCGCCGGTTTGCTGTGGGTCGTCGCGCTCGGCGCTGCGCTGCTCGGATCGGGGCTTCTGTACCTGATCTGGCCCAATCCGCGCCCCGCCGAGGAGCGTTTGGTCAAGGCGGCCTGGCAGCAGCTGGTCCCGGAGATGCTGCAAGAGAATTTGGGGCCGCGAGTGGGGATTTCTGCACGGCCTGGCCGATGTTACTGAGCGCGTCGGGCATCCCGACGTGGATCACGACGTGCTCTTGGAATGTTGCGAGCAAGCCAGCGAGGCCGCCGGCGCCGACGCGTTGGCCCGTGCCTGCCTGCGCGCTTGAGCCGGCGCTATCTGGCTGAGTTGCGCCTGCCCGCGCCGACGCATTCGATTTCGTCCTGACTCTGGCCGCCGAATGCTTCCAGGGGAAGCTGCCTCTGTTGTTCCTCAGCGAACTACTCGATAATTTCGCCGGCAAGGAGCGGGCCAACTGGAAGAAGGGCGAGCTGAACCGCCTGACGATTCAACTGGCCGAGGCAGCGTTTGGCACGGACGTTGACATTGAGGACTGGTTCAACCTGGGCCGCGCCTATCCGGTCCTGAGTGTCGTGCTCAATCTTGAGCAGCGCTGGCACTGGGTGCAATTCTTTGCCCTGTGGCTCCAGCGCAACCGCCGGCCGTGGGAAGCGGCCGGCGCAGCCCTCTGCGTGCTCGATCTGGTGAAGTCGCCCGCTGAATACGACGACATTCTCTCCTACTATCCCGACGCGCTCCTGTACATCCCCAAGGCCAATCTGGTGCTTGGCACGCGCGGCGCCTGGATCGAAGGCGTGTGTGTGACGGCATTTCCCGCCGGCGCCGAATGTTCGGTGCAGCGAATCAGCGGCGCCTACGAGCTATCCATCGGCGCCCTCAAGATTCGCTGTGCCGATAACCCGCGTCCGTACCTCGAAGACATCAAGCGCTGGCTGAGCTGGCACTTCAACGAATTCCTGCCGACGGTGATCAAGCTGGCTCGCCCCCTGTCCGAAAGCCGTCATCCGATGTGGCAGCTCAGCAAGGTCGCGTGTCCGGAATGCGGTCGGCCGCTCGTCCCGTGCCTGGGCGATCTGGGCGTGCCGATCAGGTAGATTAATAAGTACGAGCCGGATGCGTTAGCGACGGTTTCGTGAGTGAATCCGTCGCTTACGCTTCCGACTCGTACGCGAAATTGAAACGTTAACGCGATGGGAATGAGCGAGCATTTCCGCTAAGATGACGCTGCCCGTCGCCCCTTTTTCCAGGTAAATTCCATGGCGCCGGACGAAATCGTCGAGTTACGGAGAAAGCACTATAACGCCGCCGTGGCCGGCTTGCGGCTGGCGAATCCGGAGTTGATGATCGTGCCGCATTCGGCCCGATGCTGGCCTGACGCCGCACCGGCCCGGACAGTATTCAACGCTCGGCCTGGGGCACTGGGAGCCGCGTGCTCCGGACTGCCAGGAGGAGCATCCCAAGCCGGGCGACGAGAAGAAGCTGATTCGCCGAGCCTATTCGATCAGTTGTCCGGTCCTCGATGATACCGGCGCTCTGCTTGACCGCGCCAGCATTCCCTGGCTGGAGTTTTACATCGTCCTGGTGCGCCACGCCGAGAAAGGGCCTCCTGCTCTGACGCCCCGGCTTTTCACGCTCAAAGAAGGCGATCGAATTTTCATGGGGGAGAAAATAGCCGGGCACTACACGCTGGAGCACGTCAAACTGACCGACAATGTCGTCTTCCTCTCCACCGGCACCGGCGAGGCGCCCCACAATTACATGCTCTGGGAACTGCTGCACAATCGCCACCAAGGCAAAATCCTCTCGGCCTGCTGCGTCCGCTACCGCCGCGATCTCGGCTACCTGTCGCTGCACGAAGAATTAACAAGACGCTATCCCGCCTACAAGTATCTGAAGCTGACCACTCGCGAAGCAAACAACGTCGGCCAAAAGGTCTACATCCAGGACCTGATCACGAGCGGCCAACTGGAGCAGCACCTCGGCGACAGCCTCGATCCTTCCCGCACTCACGTCTACCTATGCGGCAATCCCAAAATGATTGGCGTACCTAACCCCGACAGGGCCACCGGCGCCGTCACATTCCCCGAACCGCTCGGTGTCATCGAGATCCTCAGCAAACGCGGCTTCCAGATGGATCAGCCCAGCTTGAAATTCAAGGGCAATATCCACGTGGAAGAGTATTGGTAATGCGCTCAATCACTCGTCGTGGCTCGCGATCGTGGGCGACGGCGTGGTCAGTTCCCGGAACAGCGTATTCCAGTGGGCCATCACGGTATGATGCTCCTTCTTGATTTGCTCGTGAGCTTTTTGTTCGCGTGCGTGCTCGTCGGCTTCCGCCCTGTGCGCTTTTGCCAAAGCCAGCATTTGAGTGGTTTCCGCTTGACTGGTCCGCTGAAATTCGCTGAGCGCGTGTTCGTGCCGTTGGATGCGCTCGGTGTGCCGGTCAAGGCTTTCTTCGTGAGTACGGATTGACGTGGCCAGGCGGCGCAAAGCCGAGCCGAGTTCGGCGAGGTTGTCGAGCGCTTTCTGGGCTTCGCCGCGCCACAGACTGATGTCGTCGTGCCACATCGAGTGATCGCCAAACCAATGTTGGTGATCGCGGTGCATTTCAATGTGCGTTGCGTGGTCGGTCATGGCTCACCTCTCAATTCTTTGGGACTGGTCGAAAGCAAAGAGAGAGCAAACCGTATGCCGACGGACAAACCGTATGCCGACGGACAAACCGCCGCGCATCGGCCTTGCGGTCTGTGCGTTTCGAACGCTGGACGCCGTTTCGAATGGCCGATTCCGCACACCGTCGGCCAACATGTTCAAAGATCGCTTCCCTCGTCTCCGGGCACGACAATTGCAGCGCAAATGACAGGAGGCCGCTATGAATGAGCAATTTGCGAACCGCGTCCGTTCCGCTGCCGTCGCGGGTTGGTTGGCCATACTGCTGGCTTTCTCCGTCCTGCTGTTGGCGTGGCTCGACTACCTCTGGGTGCTTTCCGTTCGGCCCCCGTGGCTTCTGTCCTTGTGCGGACCCGATGTGACATGGGTGGAAATCGAGACCATCTCACTCTGGATCATAGCAGTGTTCAAGCTGTGCCTATGGTTGGCGGTGTTTGGCGTGACCTGGCTCACCATGTGGGGCTGGCGCTTGCAAAAGCAGGCGGGTGGGCGATGAAAGGCGCAGTTGCACCTGCGTCCGGCCCAAGATGGCGCGAAGCCCTCAAGCTGCCGAACGCGCTTTCGTTGACGCGTCTGATTCTTGGACTGTGTTTCTTATTGATTCCAGTTGCATGGCGAATGCCCGTGATTATCGTTGCTGCTGTCACCGATCTGCTTGATGGTGCTACTGGACGTTTATTCGGTCTTTGCAGTCGCATGGGGCGCGTGCTGGACCCGGTTGCGGACAAGGTGTTCACGGCCGGCGTGCTGGGAACGTTGATTTGGGAAGGCAACCTGACCCTGGGTGACATGCTCCTGGTTGGCGTGCGCGATCTGGTCGTGATTGCCGGCACGCTCGTCGGCGCCATGTTGCAAATGTGGCCGACATTCGACCACATGGCGCCCACGCTGTTGGGCAAGACGACGACGGCGGCGCAATTCGCTTTTTTCCTGGTGCTTGTCGCCGTTCCGGAGTATAAGGGGATTGCGCTGCGCCGACTGCTTTTGTCAGCATCCTGGCCGTGCGCAGTATCTGTTGCAGTTTTTGACGCGGCGCTCAATGCGGTGACGCGAAAAAGGGGGGACGCCATGGCCGACAAACCGAACCTAAACCATCCGTGGCTGGTTGCCGTCTGGCCCGGCATGGGGCATGTGGCGCTCAATGCCGGCTACTATCTGTTGGCCAAGCTCGACATGCACGTGATTGCCGAATTCGAGGCGGCGAATCTTTTTGATGTCGATCACGTCGAGGTGAGTCAGGGCTTGATCGAGCCGGTCGGTGCGCCGCGCAATCGTTTTTTTCTGTGGTCCGACCCGAGCCGGAAGCGCGACCTGGTGGTTTTTCTGGGGGAAGCGCAACCGCCGATCGGCAAATTCGCGTTCTGCCATCGGCTTATCGAATTTGCCCGCGACCTGGGTGTCGAGCGCGTGTTCACCTTCGCCGCCATGGCCACCCAGATGCACCCGGCCCAGGGTTCGCGCGTCTTCGGCGCCGCCACCGATCAGCAGAGTCTGGAGGAGCTGAAGCGTCTCGAGCTTGAGCTCTTGCAGGACGGGAACATCGGCGGACTCAACGGCGTCCTCCTGGGCGCCGCGGCAGTGAACAACCTGCACGGCGCCTGCCTCCTGGGCGAAATGCCGCACATCTTCGCCCAACTCCCCTATCCGAAAGCCTCGCAGGCGATCCTCGAAGTCTTCACCACCATCTCCGGCATTGAGCTCGACTTCACGGAGCTGGCCGAGCAGGTCCGCAATGTGGACGAGCAGCTTGGCGGCCTGCTTGCCCAGGTGGAAAAGCAGTACGGCCAGCAGTTCCCCCCCGCCGCCGAGGACGACGAAGGCTATCGCGCCGAGGCGGTTGAGGAGGACGAGAAGGCCAGCCCAGCCGACCATGAACGGATCGAGGACCTTTTCGCCGCCGCCAAGAAGGACCGCACCAAGGCATTCGAGCTGAAGCAATTGCTCGATCGGCTAGGGATTTTCAAAGAATATGAAAACCGCTTTCTGGATCTGTTCAAGAAGCCCGGCCCAGCAGCCGACCCGAGCAAACCCCCTCCCTGAGGAGTCATCATGAGCGGATCAGGAATCGCCCGCGAGGCGCCCAAGAAATACCCCTCGCCGCCCCGATGTCGGAAGGTCAGTCGTTCTTGCGAGAGATTTTCACGTCGTATTTGCCTGATGTAGCGCAATTCCATGGACTGGGGCCGATCTGGAGGAAGAGCTTGCCTTCCGACTCGGCTTTGATTTCACAGCGGTCGCCTACAAGGAAGGGCTGTCCGTCCTCGCCGATCCTTCCGATCAGCATGCCGCCGTAGAGTTGGTTGGCATTGCCGCCGAGGCGAATATTCATGCCGGGGTTGCCCTGGAAGCCGCCGCCTTGAAAGACGCGGCCACCGCCTTGCCCGCCTGGTCCGCACATGTATTGGCCCGGCTGCTGCGGCCATTGATCCACCAATCCCTTGGCGGTGATGACGATCGTGGACTTGCCGTCCACCTGATAGGATGTGTCCAGCCATTGTGAACCGTTGGCGTACTTGCCGGCATCCACCGCGACATCCATGTCTGCCCCGGCTTTCATGATAGCGCGGACAGTGCGCATGTTGGCGACCTTGTGTTCCATTTCGCCGAAGTATTCGCCATTCGTTTTTACGCTGGGGGTGAGGATGCGTCCGACAAGCGTTTGCGTGGGCGTGATGACGCGATCGTCAGTGCTCGTCTTCAGGTCTTTCTTGGCGTGCTTCGCCTGGATCTTCCCAACAATATCTTTTGCACGGGCGGTCGCCTCGCTTTCGTTGCCTTTGGTGGCGCAAAGGACGGCAGGATAGGCATACGGACCGAGATTGACGAGGGCCTTGGCGGCTGTTTCGCGGACGCGGTAATCGCCGCTGCTGAGATCCTTGATCGCGGCATCAACCTTCTCGATGGTACCTTCGGGGTAATGCAAGCCGAATTCAATTGCCAGCACATCCTCGATTGGAACGGTCATTTTTCCGTACATGCCCGCGATTTCCAGCTTCTGGGTCTGAATGACCACCCGGATTTTGCTGCCGTTGAGAAACAGGATCTCGACGTCGCCCGGAATGCCATCCTGAACCGTTGGTGCGCCGCTCGGCGGGGATTTTTTGGCCGGCGCCTGCTCCTCCTTGGAAGATTTCTTGGGTCCCTCGATTACCTCTTTCTTGTCTTGCGCGAAGGCGGTCGGGATCAGTAAACCGACTACCACGAGGGAAATGAATGCGATGCGGCACATAGGAAACCCCCAAGCAACGAGAATGCGGAACGGTCCAAAAAAAGGCAATCGAAACGGCGTGTGCCCATGACTTTCCGGGCCGCTACTGACGTAGCAACGAATGTAACACGCCCAATGCACATTGCAAGAAAAAAACAAGCAAAAACTCAGTGCGCGCGAAATCACTTTGCCCGTGTTCCTTGGAGATCCTTGACACGGTTCCGCCAAGGCGCATAATCATATTAACCCTCCGGGATGCCCACATCTACATTTGTGATAATCCCATGCCGACCGGCCGTCGCGATTTCCTGAAGTTGAGCCTGGGCGCTTGCGGCTTATCGCTACCCGGCTGGCTGGCGCTGAACGCGCAAGGAACGCCGGCGCGGCGGCGCGCTCGTGCATTGTCCTTTACTGCTGGGGCGGCATGAGCCATCATGAGACGTGGGACACCAAGCCCGATGCGCCGGTGGAGTATCGCGGCGAATTTCGGCCCATCGCCACCGCCGTACCCGGCATTCATATCGGCGAGCATTTGCCGCGCCTGGCCCGGCATGTCGATAAGCTGGCGATCGTGCGTTCGATGCGCCATCGCTCGTCGGCGCATGGCAAAGGGATGTATTGGAACATCACCGGGCATCCGAGCGAGCAGGCGGAGGTCGCGGTCAATCAGCCGCCCTCGCGTCTCGATTGGCCTTGCCTGGGGGCGATGGTGGCGAAGTTTCGCTCGGCGCCGGCGGGCTTCCCGAGCGCAATCCAGTTGCCGTATCCGCTTGTCGATAACAATACGCTGCAAGCGGGGGACGACGCGGGGTTCCTCGGCCGGGCGTGCGATCCGGTCATCGTACGGCCCGATCGTGGCCGACCCTGGGGCGGCATCTCGCGCGATCTGGGCACGATGGTCCTGCGCCGCACCGACGACGTCAATTCACAACGCCTCATCGCTAGGCAAAACCTCACTCAGATCCTCGATCAACGCTTCAGCTCCGCGGGGTCGGCCTCCGCTTACGATCATTTTCGTGAGATGGCGTCGGACATCCTGCTCAGCCCGACGGTGCAGGGGGCGTTCAATCTCGAGCGCGAATCGCCTCGCGTGCGCGATGCGTATGGCGATCATCTGTGTGGCCAAAGCCTGCTCATGGCGAGGCGGCTTACCGAAGCCGGCGTCCCCATCGTCACCGTCATCTGTGCCGCCGGTGATCTCAACGGCGCCGCAGGGGACCACTGGGACACGCATGGCAACAGCTTCAACCGCCTCAAGCGCGATCTGCTGCCCCCGTTCGATCGCGGCGTCAGCGCTCTGCTCACCGATCTCGCCGAGCGCGGCCGGCTCGATGACACGCTGGTCGTTATGCTCACCGATTTCGGCCGCACGCCGCGCATCAACGGCGGGGCGGGGCGGGATCACTATCCGCATTGCTACTCGATCTTCCTCGCTGGCGGCGGCATTCGCGGCGGGCAAGTCTACGGCAGCTCCGACCGCATCGGCGCCTTCCCGCGCGACCTGCCGACCGGCCCGGCCGACGTTCACGCCACGATCTTCCAGGCAATGGGTATTCCGCTGGATTCCCATCTGCGCGACAACGCCGGCCGGCCGCACGCATTGACGACGGGCCAGCCGTTGCCGCTTTTTGTGTGAATCTTCTCACGCCGAGATATAATGCCCGCATAGGCCCGGACGGTCCGTGGCCGCGTGGAGGCGTTCATGGATCGCGTTTCGTCCCTGATCTTTCCCGGCAGCAAAACATTGGCTGGCTGGTGGCGGCAGTTGCAACCGCACCAGCCCAAAGCGCTCTGGGTCGGCTATGCGTTCCTGCACCGGGTCGAGGCGTCGGTCCATGTCGTGCGCGCCCAGGCCGTCGAGCCGCTTGCCCACCTGGTTTTACGAGCCGTCAGCCTCGAACAGGCCGCGGCGGCGATCCCCACGGCGCCCGTCAGCAGCGCCACCCTGGAAGTGCGGCTGCGCCTGCCCATGGCCATCGTGCAGCGCGTCCTGTCCGACATGCAGGGGGCCGGTCTGCTCGTGCGCTCCGCCGATGCCTGGCTCATTTCGGAGCGCGGCCGGCATGCCCTGGCGCATCAACACTATCCCGATCACGTCAAGGAACGCCGCGTCTTTCCGTTCCTGGAACGCCTCGACCCGGCCGGGCAACGAATCGGTCCAGCGCTGTTCCTTCCCATCTCCGAATGCGCCGCCGTCAATTGGCCGGTCGATGACGCCCATCGCTTCGACATCGCCTGGCTGAAAACCTGCATCGACCAGCCGGGCGAATGGAAAGACGCCGCCGGCTTCCCGCGCGACATCGAGGCGCTGGCGAACGGTGTGGGGCCGGATGATTGGCAGCACGTCGTGGTCGATCGGCCCGAGCGAACGCTGCTGGCACTGGTATTGACGGCCACGAAGGAACGGCTCGGCTTCGCGGTCAAGGTCGATGGCTGGACACTGCACGACAGGACGGCCGCGCTGCGTTTGGGCGCCGACTTCACGGAGCTGGCGCCCGAGCCGACAATCTCGGTCTGGCAGGAAGCATGGCGCGACTGGTGCCGGCAGAAGCAACTCCCAGCCGGCGAGGTCGATGCGTGTACGCTGGCCTATCACGCCCCTCGCCTGGAAGTGCAAGCCCCGCCACGCCTCGTGCAACGACTCCAGGCCGCCAAAAGCGATCTCTTCAAAGGCGACGCCTGGCTCCTCGTCGGCGACGGCTACGTCCGCGGGGCCACGCAATTGGCGATGCGGGCCGTGTAGGCGCGCTCCGCCGCAGCGATGACGGTCGCCTTTCTCTGATCCCCTTTACCCGGGTTCAAAAGAAAAGGCGTGCTTTCGCACGCCTTGTAACCTACCAATAACTCGTCAGGTATTTCCAGAGGAAGACAAGCCCCTCCCAGATAATGCAAGCAAGCATTGCCTCTGGCAACCCCGTCAAGGTCCTGAATAGAAATGTCTTAATTTTTACATAAAGCACGTTACCTTTTTATTTGGGACAGAATCACGAGTCGCTTTGTCGGTGAGTACACCTCATCCGGCCGGCTACGATCCATTCCCACAAGTAATGGCCGCAACAATGCGGCGCATTTAATGACGAATGGGCCGCCTCAATCCAAGCAAAAAAAGGCATCTTTCGATCCGGCAAGGCTCGCGCCGGTGGAGTGTGTGTCGGGGTCACTATTCACCAGGAACTTCCCTCCATTTGCGGCGGAGGATTGGCAAAAGAGCCTCCGAGTCAGGTTCGTAAGGAAGTCCAGCAAACAGATTGTTGCCTAGTCTCTGAGCGGCCTCATGAGCCCAAATGGCACCGTCGAGGTACGTGTCCATTGTAGCGACGCCTTTTTTCGCGGAGACCCCTTGACCTGCTCCGTATGATGAAAGTGCACCGCGATGACGCATCTCGAATCCCGATGACACGCACCTTGATGACGCATCTTCGACACGGCCCCATCGTTTCAGATTGACTTCAGGTGATCCGCTCGGCAACGGAGCGATGGGGCTTGCGGCCTTTCCACAAATTCTCTCGTCAGCCCTGCAGCACACGGGCCTGGTGGTGCACATGGATGTTCCTCTTGTCCTCGATCCTCAGCAACGCTTCCGCGAAACGCTGAATGGCTTCGCGGGACGTTATCCAGCGGCATCCAAGCCGCATGGCTTCGAGCCGAACGAAACGCCCTTCCGGTCCCTTCAAACCCTTCAACACCCAGCGGAGAATGCAAGAGAGGGTCGGCCTTGCACCTTTCCTGCCGGGCGGAAAGATCGGCTCGCGGGCCGCTTGTGTAAGCGATAGGGTTTGTTCCTTAGCTAGGTCGATCATCGTAGTCGCTCCAACGGGAAATAGGGATAACTCGCTACGGCTTGCCGTCAGTGGCGAATTTAGCTATTGCCTGGTGGCATAGCTAAGGCGTACCTATGTCAGCGATGGGCATGAGGCGATAGCCCTTGCCAGCTTCCGCTTGGACGTGTTTCACTGTGGCCTGCGGGAGTCTCTTTTTCAGACGGTCCCAGCGGCCGTTCTTGTTCGCGTCACTCTTCGTAATTTCAGTCCCACTCACCCCGCATTTCGCGATCAGTTGCTTCAGGAAGTGGATTGCTTCGGGCCGGGTCTCAGTGAAATCCAGTCGGACGTGTATGCCGCACACATACACTTCGTCGCCTTCAATGACGATAGGCGACTTCGGCCCGCGTGCGATTTGGTCCGCTGGCCTTCGCTTCGGCTTGCGTTGCCGTATGAACTGTGATGGCGTTCGCTTGGATTTCGGTTCCCGCGGTCGCCGTTTATGCGGCCCGCGTGCGACTTGCTCCGCTTCGAGGTAGCGTTTCATCTCGTCGGCCGTCATCGACCGGAGCGTTTCCGGCGGCAGGGCAAACCGTTCAATCAGGTATCGGCAGATTTTGTCTTTCGGGTCCGCCGTCGTTTCGCCCGGCAACGTGGCCGCTAGCTCTTTCAGCTTGCGATATTCGACGGCCAATTCCTCAAGGACGGTGGAATCCGCTTCCACCCGCGCCATGGTGTAGGTATAAGCGGTCCAGTCGCGGCGTCGTTCGGCGTGGTATCCATTCTCGTTAAACCACTGCTCGATGTTGTCATCAAACAGGTCGGCATAACAGGTCCGCACTTCCTCTAGCTCTTTCTCCGCAGCGTCCAAAGTTGCTTTGCTTTTGGATTTGCTCGCCATGCCGTTGTCTCACGTTCGGCAAAGCCTCTTTGAAAGCGGCGGCAGGGGGAGAGACATCGCCCCTTTTCGGCCCGTCGGCCTAGCCGCCCCACACTAATAGAAGTATGCTCATCCGACTTCCGCCATGATGCTTTTTGCCTTTTCCATGTCCCTTTCCGCGTAGATTTGCGTGGTCTCAACTTTGGTGTGTCCCAAAATCGTTTTGGCCGCTTCCAGCCCATGCGTTTCCCGCAACCGTGTCGCCGCTGTATGGCGGAGTTGTAGCGGCGCCCAGTACGGCACGCTAAGCCGATCAATCTCGGCTTCCAAGCCATTCGCTTCCGCAATCGCCTGGATACGCTCTTTGGTCAACAGCCGTGGCCGCGTTGCCAAGCGTTCCCACGTCAACTCATCTGGCAACACCAGCTTGCCAGCTTCCGCAAGCGGCCTGAGAAAGTCGAGAATGCGGGCTTGCGTGGCCTTGTCCGCTGCCCGTGTCACGGCATAGCGATAGCTGCCGCGTCGATACCGTTCGCCCGGCTTCCGCTTCGGCTTGGCCTTGCGTTGTCGCTTCAACTGTGACGGCGTTCGCTTTGTCTTGCGTTCCTGCCTTCGCCGCTCGTGCAATGCGGCGACGTAGGCTCGCGGGGAGAAAAGGTACGCTTCCACGTTCGGTGTCAAAAGCGGTTTGATGACGGCTTGGGCTTGCGGCCCTAAGTAAATAACCCTATCAAGCCCGCGATGTTTGTTTTTGTGATGGGCGGGGCGATAGTCCCAAACGTCCTTGCTCGTGTTCAAATCAATTGCCCGCATGGTCATCACTTCGCTTGGCCGGCAAGCGTTCAAGAGTTGCAGTTGCACCATCGCACGAACCGGGGCCGGCATGAAGGGAAGCGTCGCAATGACAACGGCCACGGGCACGGGGCCGACCGGCTCGGTTTCTCTGGCCTCGCTTCGCCCACGTTTCAAGCCCGGAACGGTCCGCAAGGCTTCATGCACCGATGACGGAAGCATTTGGAATGAGACGCCCACTTGAAAACGTGGCGGATACGATTCACACGACCATTCACCACGTTGCGGCAAAGCCCCGTCTTGACCAACTCGCTTTGGAGTGCACGCAACGCCAGCGGACTGAATTCCGCCGCTTTAGTGTGGCCGTACAGCTTACGAAGCGGAATCAACGCCGTGCGAACGTTGTCCAGTTCGCCACGGGATTGCCCGTTTTCATCGCGGTGGTATTGCTCGGCCCATCGCCAGTAGGCCAAGACAATTTCTGCCACGGTCATCCCTTCGGCGACGTTCAACGTGGCTAAGCGACGGTCATTGGCGAGCCATTCCGCAATGAGCCGATCAAATTCGGCCCGGCTCTCCTCGCTGCCGTGCTTGCCTAGGTAATAATCCTTGCCGTCAATCCTGACGACGGCTTGGCCCGTGGCCTTGTGGAGACAGTAGGACGGCGTTTTGACGGGACGTTTTTCATGGTGCGGACTTCTTCCGTAGCTACGGAGGAAGACTCCCTTTCGGGCCGCACCATCTAACGTAGAAGGGTACGCTTAAATTGCGTTCGGCAAAGGACTTCGTTCAAGGGTGGATGACCGGACTCGAACCGGCGACAGCCAGATCCACAATCTGGAGCTCTAACCAACTGAGCTACACCCACCATGTTTGAAATCGGACGCCTTAATCATAATTGATTCCTTTCCTTTGGCAAGATTGCTTTCGCCATGCCGCTGCGTATCATCTCCGAACGGGCGGTCGGCAGCAGCGGTGGCCCAGCTGCCAACTGTCGGCTCGGAGGAAGCAAGGTGGCGAGCGGGCCGGGCACTAATACCCTGGACGAGCCGGTGACGCAGCGCATGCGGCGGGATTACGCGCAATTGCGAACCGAGCAGACGGTAGGCGAGGCGCTGGCGTGGTTGCGGGAGCATCCGCCGGGCGGTCGCGTCATCTATTTTTATGTCGTCAATGGCGACGGCGTGCTGCAGGGGGTCGTGCCGACGCGCCGGCTGATCCTCACTTCGCCAGGCGCGCGCATTGCCGACATCATGGTAACCAAGCTGACGGCCGTGCCCGCGACGGCGACGGTTCTGGAGGCGTGCGAGTTCTTTATTCTCTATCGGCTTCTGGCGTTCCCCGTGGTGGATAATACCGGCCGGCTTGTCGGCATCGTCGATATCGATCTTTACACCGATGAGCTTGCCGCGCGCAAACCAATCACCCCGGTTTCGCGCTGGCTCAAACCAATCGTAGCATTCCTGCACGTTCAGTCGGCGAGCGGGATCGTGCTGATGGTCGCCACCGTAATCGCGCTGGTGGTGGCGAATTCCCCCTGGGCAGATGATTTCACGCGCTTCTGGGATATCCATTTCTCGATTGGCTTCCTCGGCCTTGCCCTGGAAAAATCGCTGGGGCACTGGATCAGCGATGGCCTGATGACGCTTTTCTTTTTCGTGGTCGGGCTGGAAATCAAGCGTGAGATCGTGGCGGGCGAGTTGAGCGATTGGCACAAGGCGCTCTTGCCGATCGTCGCTGCGCTGGGTGGCATGGTGGCGCCGGCGGGCATTTACATTGCGCTCCACTGGGGCAAACCAACGCTGGCCGGCTGGGGCATCCCGATGGCAACCGACATCGCCTTCGTCGTCGGATTCCTGGCGCTCCTGGGGCGGCGCGTGCCGCACAGCCTCAAGGTGCTTCTTTTGTCGCTGGCAATTGCCGACGACATCGGCGCGACGCTGGTCATTGCCCTGGTTTACACAAAGGAACTGTCGTTAATTGCTCTCGCGGTCGGTGGTGTCGGTTTCGCGATCGTGATGTGCTTCCGCTGGATCGGCGTGCGCGCAGTGCCCGCCTATGCCGTCCTTGGCACGATCATCTGGGTTGCGTTTGTAAAATCGGGGGTGCATCCGACGGTTGCCGGCGTTGGGCTCGGTCTGCTCACGCCCGCCCGGCCGTGGCGGGGCGCCCCGGTGCCGATGGATGTGGTCACCGATTTATTCCGGCGCATCGGTGGTACATCGGGCGAAATCGTGGCGCAACGGATCGGTGAACCGGTGTCGCCTCTGGATCGACTTGAGCAGAATTTGCATCCGTGGGTCGCGTTCGTCATTATGCCGGTGTTTGCGCTGGCGAACGCCGGTGTATGGATCGAGCCGAGCCGCGTTTGGGCAACCAGTCGCTCTCGCGGTCATGACCGGGTTGGTCGTGGGCAAGCCGATCGGCATCATGCTGTTTTGCTGGACGGCCGTCAAGCTCGGCGTGGCGCGAATGCCGGCGGACATCAACAACAAGATCCTGCTCGGCGCCGGCTGCCTGGCGGGCATCGGCTTCACGATGTCACTGTTCATCGCCGGGCTGGCGATGTCCGGCGCCCATCTGGCCGAGGCGAAGATCGGCATCCTCGCCGGCTCGGGCATCAGCGCGGCGCTTGGGTTTGCAATGCTCTGGCGGTTTCTGCCGCACGCCACCGCACCCATGCCGGGCGATTGAGCGCATTTTTGATGCCGCCGAATCTCGTCCAGTGATCACTCCGGCGCCTCTTCTGGAAAGCTGATGCGGTCATACACGTCCGCCAGTTTCAGCGTGCATCGAATGGAGGCGACCGTCAAAGCCGCGTCCAAGCCGATGGATTCACGCAGAATCCAGGCGTCGTCGTCGTTCTGGCGGTGGAAATGCTCAATGTGCGGCTTCGTTTGCGAAACCAGCACGTAATCCTTGAGCGTTGGATTCCAGGCCCGATAGCGCTGGAACTTTTCACCGCGGTCGAAAGATTCCGTCGATTTCGACAACACTTCCATGATTGCGGTCGGATTCGTGATGACGTCGTGACGGTCGTCCAGGAACTCCGCCTCCCCGCAGATGACAAGAATATCGGGATAGGAGAAAGTGCCCTTGGTGCTGTCGATGGCGATCAAGCCGAGGCCGCTGCGGACCTTGGTATCCTTGGTGACCGCGAAGCAAGGCGTGCCTTTCAATTGGGTCCCGAGCATGGCGATCAGGTTTGCCGAAATGATGCCGTGCTCCAAGCTTTCGCCGGCCATGGCAATGATCTGCCCATCGAAATATTCGTGGCGCCCCTCGGCAGCTCGCTCGAGTGCCAGGTATTGCGCAACCGTGGTGCGTGGTCGGATTCGCGGTTGGGTCGTTTGCGCGCTGCTCATCGCTGTGACCTCGTGGGGACTTTTCGGTATTATATTCTTGGCGGCGCGGCGGGTCGAGCAAGCCGGGTTTGCGAGGCAATCATGGCGAAAGCGAAATCGTTCGTCGAAGAGGTCGAACTGCAAGGGCACATCATCGATTCGCTCTTGCTCCCCAAGGTGCTTGACGAGATCATCACGCGCGGCGGCAGCTACATCATCAAAGACATGAAGCTCGGCAAACGGCAGGTCGATCCGAGCAATGCCCGCATCGAGATCAAGGCCGACGGGCAGGACCAGCTCGACGACATTCTCGGCGCGGTACACGAGCACGGCGCCGTTTCCACCAAGCCGCGCGCTTGCGAATATGAAGCCGCCGACATGAACGGCGCGTTCCCCGAGCGCTTCTACAGCACCACCAATTACCGCACGCAGGTTCGGCTCGGCAAGGACTGGATCGACGTGGACGATCAGGAGATGGATTGCGGCATCGTGCTCGAGCCCTCACCCCTTGCCCCTCTCCCTGGGGGAGCGGGGACGGGGGTGAGGGCGCGTTGCTTGCCGATGGTCCATGTCAAGAAGGGGGATGCGATCGTTGTCGGGCATCAAGGGGTGCGCGTCATGCCGGCGGAGACGACGGCCAGGCAGAGTTTGTTCGAGTTCATGTCAAGCGCGGTATCCAGCGAAAAACCCAAAGGCGTCACGGTCCGCGAGATCGCCGCCGCCATGAAGCGCACCAAGGCCGCCGGCGAAAAAATCCTCGCCGTGCTCGGGCCGGCCGTCGTCCACACCGGCAGCGTCGAGCACATCTGCGAATTGATCCGCCTCGGCTTTCTCGACGTCCTATTTGCCGGCAATGCCCTGGCGACCCACGACATCGAGCAGGCGCTCTTCGGCACCAGCCTCGGCGTCTGGCTCGACCGCGGCCTGCCTGCCGAGGAAGGGCACGAGCATCACCTGCGTGCCATCAACAAAATCCGCCGGCTCGGCGGTATCGCTGCCGCGGTCGAGAAAGGCATCCTCAAAAGTGGGATCATGTACGAATGCGTCCAGCATGAAATTCCCTATGTCCTTGCCGGCAGCATCCGCGACGACGGCCCGTTGCCCGAAGTCATCACGGATGTCCTCGTCGCCCAGGACGTGATGCGTGAAAAGATCAAGGGGGTTGGTTTTTGCCTGATGACGGCGACGATGCTACACTCGATTGCCACCGGAAATCTGCTCCCCGCCGCGGTCAAAGTGGCATGCGTCGATATCAACCCGGCGACGGTGACGAAGCTGGCCGATCGCGGCAGCCATCAAACCGTCGGCGTGGTGACCGACGCGGAGCCGTTCCTGCGAGCGCTGGTGACGGAGTTGAAGGTGTAAATGCTTGCGTTTAGCAATGCTTGGGAAATAACTTCCTGAATCCGTAGTGCGGGCTTTGGCCCGGCATCTGCGGAAGACGGGCTTAAGCCCGCACTACGAAATAACGGTATTCGGGAAGTTATTCTTCGAGCGCCTACTTGGCGCTCGCGCGAGCCCAAGCGAGCGCTAAACGCAATCAGCGGGGAATATCCATGACCACGCCACGCATTCTGATGTGTCCGCCGGATTTCTACGGGATCGAATACGAGATCAACCCGTGGATGAGCCGGGCGCGCGGGGCCGCTCCCGACCGTGCCCGCAAGCAATGGCGCGATCTGCATGATGCGCTGGTGCAACTTGGCGTCGAGGTCGAGTTGATGACGCCGCAAGCGGGATTGCCCGATCTGGTGTTCACCGCCAATGCGGGGTTGGTGTTCGGCAAGCGATTTTTCAGCTCGCGTTTCGCTCATCCGGAACGGCAACGCGAGACGCCGCAGTTTGACGCCTGGTTCGCGGCGCACGGCTTCACGGTCGAGCATTTGCCGGAGGAGATTTTTTTCGAGGGGGCAGGGGATGCGCTGTTCTGCGGAGCGATCCTGTACGCGGGTTATCGCATTCGCAGCCATGCGGCCGGGCACCTGCACCTGGGGAATGTTTTGCAGCGGATGGTGCTGCCGCTCGAACTGGTCGATAAGCGTTTTTACCATCTCGACACCTGCTTTTGCCCGCTCGCGCCCGGCGAGGCGATTTATTTCCCGGACGCATTCGACGCCTATGGCCGAACGGTGTTGCAACAGCACATTCCGAAGCTGATTCCAGTGGTGGAGGCGGAGGCGGCGCGCTTCGCGTGCAATGCGGTCGTCGTCGGCAAGCGCGTGATCGTCAACGCCGGCAGCGATCAACTGGCGCAAGATTTGCGGCAAGCGGGCTATGATTGCCGATTTGTCGAGTTGGATGAATTCATCAAGGCGGGCGGCAGCGCCAAATGCCTGACGTTGCGCCTGGATGGCGAAGACGCGGCCGAATGGAACCAAGCCCAGGGGTGAGTACACCGAACCCCGGGGGTTTAGCTTACCAGTGAAGTTCGATTTTCGGCAACGGTTTGTTGCTTTTCTTGCGCAACTCCAGCCAAAACATCAGAAATGACGCCACCACCGCAAGGAAGTGCAGGCGGATCGCGATTTTTTCCGCGAGGGCGATCGGATTTCCGGTCGCGGCGAAATGCTGGATCACGTAATCGATGCACAGCATGGCAAACGCCAGAGTCAAGAAAACGCCGACGATCAGATTTTTCCAGGTCATCACCGGCGCTAATTGCGGCTGGGCGGGAACCAGCCCTACGTCGAACACCAGGGCGGCAAGCGCGAGCGGACCGGACATCAAAGTTAAGATTGCATACGCAAGAAAGGCGGCCTCGCCGTGTTCGGTTGTAAACGCGAGGCTCCAAAACCATTCGGCGTGCGTGGGACCGGAATAATGCCAGGAAAAAAAGGTGAGGACGAAAATCAACACCAAACACGCGGTCGGCACGAACGCCAGCAAGGCTCCCTTGAGATGGCAGACATACGTGCGTGTGTAATCTCCGGCGCCGGCGGCGGCTCGGGATCGACGGCGGACTTGGTCGGCTGCGACGCTTTCTGCGTCATCGGCGCTGGCACGGGAGGCGTTGCGCCCATGCCATACGTTTCCACCGCCGGCTGCGGTTTAGGAGCTGGCGGCGGAGGTGGCGGAGCGCTCGGCGGGGCCAGCGATGGCGTCATGAATTGCTTCGCGCACAACGGGCAACTCGTCACCTGTCCCGAACTGCTATCCGGCACCGTGACACGACGCGAGCAGTGCGGGCAAAACAGATCCATGAATTCTCTCGATCAAGGGAATGGAAACCTCCAAGTAAAAAGTAGAAGGTGGCAAGGCAAAAGTAAAACCATTCATGGCAATTTCTCGTTCCCACGCCCAGCACGCCCTGCGTGGGAACGAAATTTGTTTTATTGATTGACCGCCAGCGCCTTCATGCAGAAGTTGGCGGTGCGGTCGAAGGTGGCCCAGTCAGGGTTGGTGAAGCGGTAGTCGTAAAGATCCACCCAGGCCTTGCCGTCGAAATAATAGCTTTCGCCGGCACTGGCCTTGGAGATCACGATCGGGTTCCTCTTCGCGGCCCCCTTTTTGGGCTGCTCCTTCTTCTCGGGTTCCTTTTTGTCGGGCTGCTTGGCCTCGGTCTTCTTGGGATCCGGCTGATCCAAAAGGACCGTGATTTCCGACGTGCGGTCGATTGCTTGGCCGCCGTGCGATAGTTCGACGTAGACAATGAATGTCTCCCCCTTCATGACGGCAACGGGCAAATCGAGATCGACGGTGTGGAAACCGGTGTAACGCATCGACCCGGTCTTGGTCGCGCAGGCCTTGGAGCTCGCCATTCTCGAATTTGCTGTAAACCTTCGCGGTATAAGCTACGTTGTCCGCGGCCGTGTAGAAGCTGACGGCGTTGATGTTGTGATTTGCCGCCGCGGTGAAGACATTGAACGCCTTGTTGATTCCCTTGAGCGTGTCGCGCCAGCCGTGATAGTCGTGGAAGTAGACATGGGAATACTTCATCGGTTCGACGTTGCGGAAGCTGACGGCGCCCATCTCGGGATCGCGGCAAGAAACCTTGTCGTAGTAGGAAATCCACATGTAACCCTTGTCGCCGACGGGGGCTTCGACGCCAGTCTTCTTGTTCTTGCGCATTTCGCCCCAGCTGTTCTTGATGAGCCAGGCGCCGGGCTTGGTGATCTTCTTGTCCGGGTCGGCGGTGACCTTGTCGTCATCCCAGCCGGCGATGGCGACGGAGTGATTCGGCTGCCGTTTGTCATCCTTGGGCTGGTACTGGATGAAGTCCTTGGACATGAACGGGCCGGCGCAGTAAGCGGTGCCGATTGCGCCGTATTTCATGATGCGGGCCTTGACCGTGTCAACGTTTTCGAGGTTGTCGCCGATGACGAACCACTCGATGTCGCGGACATAGTAGCGCTTGTAATCGGGGTGCGTGCGGTCCGGAGTGTTCTTGAACCAGCTCTTGGTGTCGGCCATTTTCTTTTCGTCCATCGGGGCCGGCACGACGCCGTCGCCGCGCAAATGTAGGCGGCGGCAACGCGATAGTCGCCGCCATTATGAACCTTGATGCCGGCCTCTTGTTTCGACGGATCTTCGACGTCGTCGTTCTTGTGGTTGTTGAAACCGTTCCACCAGTCAAGGTGGTATTCAGACAGGGCGGGCATGCCCGGCTGGCCGAGCTTCTTCCAAGTGCCGGCGACAAGCAGATTGCTTTCGATGGCGGCCATGGTGCCATGAGTCCAGCACGTGCCGCCTTGTTGCGACTTGATCGGCGTGACGCCGCCGACCTTGCGCAGATCGTATTGGCGGGGGAGGTCCTGGGCGCTGGCCAGCGGCGCCAGGAAGAGGAGGATGCAAACGGTACGGATGTAATGTCTCATGTGCGTGCCTCGGTTGGCGGATGGTGTGGGAGAGATAATTGTATTGAGCCAGATTCCGGCGGAAATGCAAGCGCAAAGTGGAAAATGTTATTCTTCGGAACGCGTTCGGCTGCCCGGGGGATGATGGTGCATGGATGATCGATCCGAGGGGGTGCAACGCCCAGGCTCGCTTGGCGGTTTCGCGCACAAAATGCGCGGTTTGTCGGCGCCGCATACAGGTGGCCCGGGGCCTCAAAGTGCACTAAACCGCCAAGCGCGCTTCAACGGCGCTCGCTGTTGGGATGCCGTCATTTCTTTTTCGTCAGTTCCTTGTCCATGAAATCAATAACGTCCGAGCAGATCGCGGCCCGGTCGAGACCGTTGAAGGCGTGATCGGTTTCAAGCCAGACGACCTTGGCGCCGGGGCCGGCGGCTTCGTGCAGCGATTCGGCCCACAAGCGAAAGATGATTTGGTCTTTGGTGGCGTTGATGAACAGGAGTGGCCGAGGAGCGATACGGCCGACGTGGACGACGGGGTCGGTGGATTTGGAGCCTTCGCTCTGGGCTTTTTCGATGGATTTGGGGGTATATAGGCCGAGGAAGTTGCCGCCGCCGACCATGGAGCCGACGGCTTTGATGCGTGAATCGTAAGCGCAGAAGGTGATGCCGGTGATGGCGCCCCAGCTGATGCCGACGTAACCGATGCGATCCTTGTCCACGTCGGCGCGGGAGCAGAGATAATCGACGGCCCGGCTATAGTCGCCACAGAAGTGCATGATGCGTTCGCTGGACATCAGGCCGAGGGCATCGTTGTTTTTTTCCTTGGTGCGTCGTTCGCCGCATCCCGGTGAATCGATGGTAACGACGAGGTAGCCGCGCGAGGCGAATTGCTTGCCGATGGCGACGATGTAATCGGTTTTCTTGTTGCCCCCGGCGCCGTATTGCAAGAGGATGGCGGGAAGCGGGGCCTTGTGGCTCGGCTTGCGTTTGGGGACGTAGACATAAGCGGGAACGCGGTCGTCCTTAATGCCGTTGAACTCGGCGCGATACTGCGTGTAATCGTCGGCTTCCTTGACGATTTCCTCCTTGGCGTCCAGCGCCTTGGCATGATCGATCGCGAACGGCGCCACGATTTTCTTGTCCTGAGCGGCGATTGGGCCAGCGAGCGCGATCGATGTCGGCGGCAAGGATTCGGGTCGGCATCGCGATGCTCCTGAATCGGTGGATGAAAGAAATTGAGCTGGAGAAGAGCATAACATCTTTCTGTCGTGGCGTCACGTCGTTTTCGCGCCGTTCTCCGATTGGACTTCGATGGAAATCTGTTGGCTGGCGGTCGTATTCTCGAATTGGACCCTGAATCGCACCTTGGTGGGCGGAAACACAATTTCAATGGAGCCGCCATACGGCGAAACGGGCCGATTGCTCCACTCGGCACATCGCACTGCCAGTCGCGCGCAGATCATGCGCATCTTCGTCTTGGCTCGTGGAATGTCTGCTGGGAGCGAAATTACCAGCGGCGACTTCAAGATCAAGCCGCCGCTCAAAGTCAATGTGACGCTGCCATATTTGCCAGCGTGGTCGAAAAGTATGTCGATAAACGCGTCGGCTTTTTGCGTATCCATGCCGTCAGCCAGGGCTCTCCAAAAATCGGGGACCGGCGGCGTTAGGTCTCTGACCTTGGCATTCATGGCGCGGAATCCAGCAAGGAAATAGTTTTCGTAAGTTGCGGCCAAGCTGCGAGCAGTTCTTCGAGACCGCCATCGGGATCAAACCGAATCTCGGTGCCGGCGTGGAATGCTCTCCCCGGGGTGAGCTTGCCACCTCACCGATGATTGCTTTTGCCAATTCGTCCGGCAAATCAATTGCCAGAATGGCCGGCCCACCTTCGTTGGGGAAATTCAGTGCCTTCCCCCTGGCGTATTCTTCGGGGCTGCCAAAATCAAAAGGCCCGGCGGCCGGGCCGTCGAGAATCCGTCGGCAGTGCTCCCGTTTGGCTCTGTGTAATGCGCAGTCCGGACCATTCTTGACGATCAACTCGGCCCGCTGTCGAGTGGTTCCATGAAGCAACAACACGGCCGATCGCCTCCGATGCGTTGTCAATGATGGATCATACCCATTCCGAACAACACTGTCTATTCAACCCTCCTTTCTGATCCCCCGATTCCCTATGATTTCATCACAATCACGCACAGAGGGAGCCAGCAATGCCTACCAATGAACCGCTCAATCGCAAGCTGCGCATGGGGCTCGTCGGCGGCGGGCAGGGCGCATTCATCGGACGCGTACATGCCATCGCCGCCGTCATGGACAATCGCGCCTGCCTGGTTGCCGGAGCTCTGTCCAGCGACCCGGCCAAGGCGAAGGCGTCGGCCCCGGATTACGACATCAAGCCGGAGCGGGCCTACGGCTCTTTTAAGGAAATGATCGCGGCCGAACTCAAGCTGCCGGCGGCCGACCGCATCGATTTCGTCTCGGTCGCCACGCCGAACCACACGCATTTCGAGATCGCCAAGGCATTTGCCGAGGCCGGCTTCAATGTCATGTGCGACAAGCCGTTGACGTTCGACTTGGCTCAGGCGGAGGAGCTGGCGAAGGTCGTGGCCAAGACCGGCGTCGTCTTCGGCGTCACGCACAATTACACCGGCCATCCGCTGGTTCGGCAGGCACGGGACATGGTGCTCTCGGGCGAACTTGGCGAGATCAATGCCGTGCGGGCGTTTTACATCCAGGGCTGGCTGCGCACCAAGCTCGAAGCGTCCGGGCAGAAGCAGGCCGACTGGCACACCGACCCGAAACGCTCCGGGGCCGCCGGCTGCTTCGGCGATATCGGCACCCATGCGTACAACCTGGGCCGATACATCACCGGCTTGATCCCGGACCAGATTTCCTGCTCGCTCAAATCGTTCGTCGAAGGCCGGCCGCTCGACGATTACGGCACGGCGGTCATTCGCTATGCCAACGGCGGTCTGGGCACCGTGACGGCGTCCCAAATTTCGCACGGCCGGGAAAATGATATCTGGATCGAAATCGACGGCACCAAGGGCTCCCTCGAATGGCACCAAGAGAATCCGAACAAGATGTTCGTTCGTTGCAACGGCAAACCGTGTCAAATTTAGACACGCGCGGGGGGACCGTACCTGAGCAAAACGGCGGGGGCTTGGCCGTACCCGTCGGGGCATCCGGAAGGATTTCTGGAGGCGTTCGCGAACATCTCTACCGCGGCCTTCGACGACATGGTCAAGCGGGCCTCGGGGCGAAATTCGACGTGCAGAACACCCTTTACCCCAATGTCGCCGACGGCGTTGATGGCATGAACTTCATCACCCAGTGCGTCGCCAGCAGCAAGGAGGCCGGGGCATGGAAGTTGCTCAAGCACCCACTTTGCCGAAAGTAAACCGTGCCGCCGGACTTTGAGGGAAACTTCGGGAGAATCGAGAGTATCTGGATATTACGAACGGATTCCCCAACTTCTCTGGGTTTCTCGGTCAAACCAGATTGCGAAGGGGCCGCGTTTCGAGGAATATTGAAGGAGCATTGAGGGACTTGGCGATAAAGCAAAGAAGCCCGATAATGCAGCCAAAGAAAGTCCCGGCTAACTTGCGGGCAATCCGCAGGGATAGTCGGGGTTGCCGACGCGCCGGTTGGCCGCTATACTTTTCCCTTTATCGGTATGGGCGAAAGTCGTTTGTCGCTCGTGCTTTAGGAGTTAGGTCGGCGTCATGCGTTTTCACCTGATCGATCGAATCC
>CAVYFY010000016.1:0-20734 GCA_963767835.1 uncultured Planctomycetota bacterium | reverse complement strand
TCGCATTGCTCGGCATTGCCCTGGACAGCCAGGCGTCGGGCGGGTGTTCCGTTGTCGTGGTGGTTGCGAAGGTTGTGTGCTAGCCCGTGTGCGGTAGCGCCATACGCCGCGGCCCCGATCCAGTACGAAGTACGCAAGGTGAAAGTCTACAAGCAGGTGATCAAGGAAAAGGAAGTCGATGTCCTGGTCTGCAAGCAGATCACCCGCGAAGAGAAGTACAACTACACCGTGTGCGTCCCGGTGACCACGCAAGAGAAGCGCAAAGTGACCGTTTGCACGCCGGTCAGCAAGGAAGTCGATTACGTCTACACCGTCATGGTTCCCCGCACGGTAGAGAAGAAGGTCCAGTGCACGACCTACAAGTGTATCAATGAAACCATCGTCGAAAAGGTTCCGGTGTGCCGGACGGTTTGCGTCACCTACGTCGATGATTGTGGCCGTTGCTGCACCCGCCAGGAGCGCGTGACGGAAATCTGCGAACGCACCCGTTGCGTCGTCAGGCGGATTCCGATTGTCACCGAGAAGACCGTCTGCGTCACCGTGTGCGACGCGGTGCCGACGAAGGGCAAGAAGACGGTGTGCGATATCGTCCGGACCGAGCAGGAAATCATGGTCAACGTGTGCAAAATCGTCCATGAGCCGCACGTCGGCACCCGCCTGGTGTGCGACACCGTGCAGGTGAAGGAGAAGCGGAAGGTCCACTTCTGTGACACCATCGTCACCGAAGAAACCATTCGCGTCCCGGTGTGCAATCCGTGCGCCACGCCGTGCAACGATTGCGGCTACAGCCAAAGCTGCGGCCATCGCGGCGGCTTCTTCCGTCGCAGCAGCGGCTGCTGCAACTAAGCGATTGCTTCGCAACTCGTAAATCCGAAGGCCAGGTTCCCGCTCCCCAGGGGACCTGGCCTTTTTTTTTGATTTCAACGGTCTCCGACCGAAACCTTCGGTAATCCCGATGCTTCGATGGCGATGATTTTGCGGTTGACAAATTCGCTGATGTTAGCAGCGGGTCGATCCAGCGTGAGGTAAACGCAATCGCTTCGAATCGTAGTCAATGCACGCGACTTATCATCGCTTTGGCCCTTTTGTTTCGCAAACACCGCAACGCTGCACGGAGCAAGCTTGATGCGTCCATCGCTCTCAATGGCAAATTCGCCGGCCGCCAGGGCCATCTGGCGTTCAGAAAACCATAGCCGTAACGGATAAGTAAACTCCTTGCAGTCCTTTCCGAACGCCATCGCTAGCTTCTGGTCGACGACGAGTGGAGGGTCGGTAGCGAGCAAAGCGACGAGAATCGCGCATGGGAGAATTGGCATTTTCGTCTCCGTCAATGAGCCAAATATTCGGACGCCAGGGGACCGATGAAAGAAGATACCGCTTTTTCCATCCGAACTGCAATATCACCTTGGTAGACTTCGGGGGTTGTCGCACGTGGCCATTATCCCGATAAAACTCCCATCGCCGCGTCCCTTGCCCTGGCTCCTACAATGGAAGTAACGACGATCCCCTCACCCCCGGCCCCTCTCCCGGAAGGCGAGGGGAGACTTCTCGAAAGGAAATCTGGCCATGATTGATATGTCGGCTCCCTTCCGCCTCGATCCCAAGGCGCAACGCGGCGCCAATTATGCCCGCCAACGGCAGATGACGCTCTCCGATCTCCTCATGGAGAATCGCATCATCTTCCTGGGCAGCTCCCCCGAAACCGGCTTCGACCCCGAAATCACCGATTACATGGCGAACATCACCATCCAACGGCTCTTGTACTTGCAATATGAGAACAAAAACCAGGAAATCCACATGTACATCAATAGCCCGGGCGGCTCGGTGTACGCGACCCTGGCCATCTACGACACGATGCAGTTCCTTGAATGCCCGGTGGCGACCTATTGCATGGGCATCGCTGCCTCCGGCGCCGCGATCTTGCTCGCCGCCGGCTCAAAAGGGAAACGCCACGCCCTGCCCAATTCCAAAGTCATGATCCATCAGCCGTGGGGCCAGGTCGGCGGGCAGATCACCGACATGGAAATCCAGGCCGGCGAGTTCACCAAGGACCGTCAGCGCTTGAACGAAATCCTCGCCAAGCATTGCAACCTATCGGCCGAGCGCATCGCCCAGGAAACCGAGCGCGACCGCTTCTTCTCCGCGATGGAAGCCAAGGAATTCGGCCTGGTCGATGAGGTCGTGATCAAGAAATAAATGCTGTTTACGCTTAGCGCTCGCAGGGCGCCATGCGAGCGCTAGACGCGAGCCCGGAAAATTCCCTTAACTTTTCTCCTCCCGGTGGCCGATCTTGAGAGAATGGGACCGGGAGGTTTCGGAGAAACCGATGCCTCTGATTCCTTATGTCGTTGAAGGCGGCGGACGCGAAGAACGGGTCTTTGACATCTACAGCCGGCTGCTGAAGGATCGTATCATCTTTCTGCAGGGCGAGGTGAATGACGACAGCGCGAGCCTGATCGTGGCCCAGATGCTTTATCTGCAATTCGATCAGGGCAAAGCGGATATCCACCTGTACATCAACAGCCCCGGCGGCTCGGTGACCGCGGGCTTGAGTATCTACGACACGATGCAATACATCACCTGCGATGTCGCCACCTATTGCATCGGCCAGGCCGCCAGCATGGGCGCCGTCCTGCTCGCCGCCGGCGCCAAGGGGAAGCGCAATTCGCTCCCCAACTCGCGCATCATGATCCACCAGCCCCTGGGCGGCATGCGCGGCAGCACCACCGAAATCTTGATCCGCTTGAAGGAGAACCAACGGCTCAAGAAGGTGCTCAACGAGATTCTCATGAAACACACCGGCAAATCGGTGGACCAGATCGAGCGCGACTGCGACCGCGACAACTTCATGTCCTCCCAGGAAGTGCTGGCGTACGGCCTGGTCGATAGCGTGCTCGAAAGATTGCCGGGATGACGTCATTCGGTTTTCGTTGAGCGCCCGCATGGCGCCACGCGGGCGCTCAACGAAGACCGCAGTCTTGAACGGAACAAGGATCGAGAACATGCTGGCACGATGCCGAGTCGCGTTCTTTCTCTTGTTCCTGCCCATTCTCTGCATTTCCGCGGGTTGCCGCAACAAAACCGACGCCGTTGAAGCCGAGCTGCGAACGCGCGAAAAAATGTATCGAGATGCGCTCCAGGAACAACAGCTTTCCGATGCCCGCATCTATGCTCTGCAGCACGAAGTCGATGCGCTGCGCAAAGGCGCCTGCATCACGCCCGAACACGCCGCGGCAACTTTCGGACTGAAGCGCATCGTGCTGGGCCGATCCACCGGCGGGCGCGACAACGACAATCTGCCCGGCGACGAATTGCTGGAAGTCGTGGTCGAGCCGCGCGACGAAAGCGATCACACGATCAAGGCGCCGGGAACGCTGCAAATCTTCGCACTCGAAGTCAGCCCACAAGGCATCAAGACGCCGCTCTGCATGTGGGACATTCCACCGGAACAGCTTCACAAGAGCTGGAAGCAAGGGCTGCTCAGCACGGGCTACGTGTTGACGTTGCCATGGAAAGTGCTGCCGACCACGGAGACGGTGCGCGTGATCGTGCGCTTGACCACGTCCGACCAGCGGTGTTATGAAGCAGACAAGGACATCAAGGTGCGTTTGGTTCCGGGCGCGGTGCCGAAGCGCCTGGAAGAGATGATGGTGCCCGGGCCGCCGGAAGTGGGCCCCGTGCTGGTGCCGACGGGGCGTGTGACGGCGAATTCAGCGCCTTCCTCGTCAACACGCTGGCATTCAGGCACGCCCGATGAAGGCGTTTCCCTCGGTCAGCCAACGCCCGGCGGCGACTGACGCTTGGTTCGGGAGGGCGAGGCTCCTGCCGATCCGTGAGCCTCGTTAATACCCAGCGCTCCATGGCTCGGCAGGAGCCTCGCCCTCCCGAACAAGCGTCAACTTTTCTTGTAAAGATCGAGCTTCGCGTTCCCTGCGATCAGAGTGAAGACGTCGCGAACTTGCTCGAAGCCAAGCCGCATGAGAAATTGCGAATTACGGCCAAAGCTCTTGGCGCCGAGGATATTGAAATTCGGCTCCGGATTGCGCAGGGTGTCGGGCCCAGGGCATTTCAGCGATAGCAAGTCCGCCGACTTCTGACCTTGCAGCGCCGCGGCGAGTTTCATCGGCCCAAGTGATGCGTAGCATTCGTGAATTTGCAGCTCGCGGTAAAGCGACGGATCGGGCGTGTAGCCGACGTTGGCGATGATCTTCTCGACTTCGAGCGTCTTCTTCTGAATGCTGCTTTTGAGTGTGATGCGGAAGCTCTGATTGTTGGCGAGGGGCTCGATGGCCTCGACGATGGTCCCGGCGCGGAATTCGACGTTGCCGTCGGTGCGTGTCGCCAGATTGTTCGCCTGGACGGCCAGCCGATCGCGTTCGCGCAGGGGGTCGTTGGCGACGCGGCGCAATGGTTGCGTGAGGGAAGTGCGGGCGACCCAGGTGACCCAGGTCGTGTTGTTCTCCTGAGCGAGTTGGCCGAGATTGCGCGCCGTCGTCGCCGCGGAATAGCCGGCGCCGATCAGCAGCACCGACCGATTTACATAGTCCTTCTTGGCCTCGCCGAGTACATCGACGAGGCCGAAGGCGATGTGCGGCTCGGCTTGCAATTCGCCCAGCGCCGGGATGCCGCCCGGCCCCAGCCAGCGATGCCGGCCGTACGTCCCCGTGCAATCGAGCACGACGTCGGCCTCCTCATACGCGCTCCTGATTGCGTTCGCGCACCAGCAAGAGAAACGGCTGCTTGCCGCGCCCGGCATCGCCGGGCGATTCCTGCTTCAAGAGCCCGACCTTGCCCACGCTCAACATGCGCGTCTCCGTCTTGATGCGCTCACGCAGAATCTCGGCAATCGGCGTCAAGTAGCGCTCGACGTGCTCGCGGCCAGTGATGCTGGCATCGTCGGCTGGAAAAGCGTATTCGGGCTTGGCGGCGAGGATGGCGCTGCGGCCCAGCGGCGTGGCGTTCATGCCGAAAGGGCTGAACAGCCTGACGTGCCCCCAGCGCCAGACATGTTCGCCGACGCGGCCCTGCTCATAGATGGTGAACGGCAACTTGAGCTGCCGGGCGTACAACCCCGCTTCCAGACCGATTGGCCCGGCGCCTAAGATGGCAATTCGCGGCGCGGCGGTTGGCGGCATGGAATCCCTCCCTGCTCGGCGACATGATTATCCTTCTGCAAACACAACGCGATCGTACACATCCGCCAGTTTCAGCGTGCAACCGATTGACGCGATTTCAACGCTCGCATCCAGCCCGGCATAGGAATCAGACGGCCAATTGCCCTTGCGTTGCCGGCGAAAATGCACGATCTGCGGCGTGTCTTGCGAAATGAGGATGTAATCGGTGAACGTCGGATTGTATTTCTG
This sequence comes from uncultured Planctomycetota bacterium, assembly GCA_963767835.1. Taxonomy (GTDB): domain Bacteria; phylum Planctomycetota; class Planctomycetia; order Gemmatales; family Gemmataceae; genus SIAQ01. The sequence goes on along the minus strand of CAVYFY010000016.1, from coordinate 15,371 downwards.
CAAGCGCTTGAACTTTTCGCCGCGGTCGAACGCTTCGGTGGATTCGGAGAGGATTTCGAAGATCGCTTTGGGATTCAATATGACGTCGGTATGCGCGTCGTGATATTCAACTTCGCCGCAAACCACCAAAACATCTGGATATGAAAACAAGCCCTTCCGGCTGCGGCCCGTCTCCGGAATCGGCCCGCTGCGGACCTTCGCGTTGTGAGTGCGCGCCTGGCAGGGCTTGCCCTTGAGCTGGATGACCAACAAGGCGACGACGTTCACCGAAATGATGCCGTGCGCATCGCTCTCGCCGGCCATGGCGAAAATCTCGCCGTCGAGATAGATGTGCCGCTCGAGCGCCGCCCGCTCCATCGCCAGATATTCGTCCACGGTAAAGCGCGGCTTCAATTTCGGAACGCCCATCGGCACGTTCTCCACCGGTACGCCGAGGATGGGAAATTCGGTTAGCATGGAGAATATTCTAGCAAAACCGCGCGAAACGAAAGAGCCACGCACGGAGTAAGCGGATGGCTCCGAGCGCTTACTGACGTGCGCGGCTCTATTGGCAGTGAATCGGCTACACTACTTCACGCAGCGCCGGCCGGTCGATCAAGTGCTGCGGGCGGCCTGTCGGGTCATTGATGTTGACAATATCGGGGTTGATGCCGAGGTTGCGGTAGACGGTGGCGATGACTTCGCCGGGAGCGACCGGGCGCTGCGCTGCAATTTCGCCCAGCCGATTGGTGGCGCCGATGACCTGGCCGGTGCGCATCCCGCCGCCGGCCATCAAGCAGCAACTCACCGGCGCCCAGTGATCGCGCCCGGCCCCGCCGTTGATGCGTGGCGTGCGGCCGAACTCGCCCCAGACCACCACGGTCACATCACCCAGCATGCCGCGCGTGTCGAGATCCTCAATGAGGGCGCTCAAGCATTGATCCAGCTTGCCGCCGTGATCGCGCACCAGGGCGAAGTTCTGCCCGTGGCTGTCCCAGCGGCCATAGGAAAGCGTGACGCAGCGAACGCCCGCCTCGACCAGCCGGCGTGCGACCAGCAGTTGTTCGTTGACCGTCGGGGCGCCGTCGAATTGAAATTGATACGGCTTGCCGTCGCCATAACGGTCGCGCACGGCCTGTGGCTCCCGAGAAATGTCGAGGGCTTCGAGCAGCTTGCTCGACGTGAGGACGCCGAGCGCGGCGCTCCTGGGCGGCGTCGAGGCCGCCGATGGAGCCGTTGAGATCGATATCGCGGCGCAGGCCGTCGAAGCTCTGTAAAAGCCGGCGGCGATCGCCGAGTTGATCGACGGTGATGCCGTTGAGACGCATGTTGTCCATGCCTGGGCCGTCGGGCTTAAACGGGCCGTAAGCTGAGCCGAGGAACCCGGTTTGGCCGGCGTCGGACCAGGGGCGATGTTGCGTCGGCGCGGCGAGGCCGACAAACGCGGGGACGGACGGATGGGCCGGGCCCTTGACCTTGGCGACGATGGAACCGATGCTCGGTCGGCCGCCCATCGTTCGCAATGAATCGTGAGGCCAACCGGTCAAGCATTGCACCGCGTCATGGCGATCGGCACAGCCGGTGATGGAGCGGATGACGACGCATTTATCCATGTTGCGAGCGATGCGCGGGAAAACTTCGCCGATTTGAATTCCGGGCACGTCGGTTTGAATCGGCCGGAATTCGCCGCGGATTTGCGCGGTGCTTCGGTTTTGATGTCCCACATATCCTGGTGGGGAGGACCGCCGCCGAGATAGACATTGATGACGGCCTTGTGCGAGATCGGGGCGCTGGTCTGGGCTTCGGCGCGATAGAGGTCGGTGAGCGAGAAGTAGCTGGGCCGAATGCGAAGGCGCCGATCTTGAGAGCGCTGCGGCGGGTGATGCCGTCACAGTAGCGCGAGGCAGGACCGAGGATGTTGAGCATGGATGGGTCCTTTCCAGGTGGGAGTGAGCTTCATCTACAACCGTACAGATGGCCGCGATCCAAGTCAAGCAAAAAGCGGGTCAATTCTGCTTGATGTCAAAACACTGGATGACGTTATCGCCGCGCAGGTAGAGTTTGCCGTGCCAGATCACGGGGTGCGGCCAATTGTTGCTGCCGAGGTTGGCTCGGAAGTTGCCCTTCTCGACATAGCCCTTGGGGGTGGCCTGGATGAGCAGAAAGTCGCCGTTCTGATAGCGGAAGTAAAGATTGCCGTCGGCGTAAAGGACGGCGGCGGAACCGCGCCCCGACTTGCCGGGCCCCCAGGCGAATTTGCCGGTCTTCCATTCCAGGCAAAAGGGGGCGCCTTGTTCGTGGCCATGCCCGCCATAAATGTAGTCGCCGAGCATGATGACGCCGCCGTGATGATTCTGCAGTTCGTCGCGGGAAAGGAAGTATTCCTCCTGGGCCTTAATGCCCCCCTTGCCGTCGGAGCTGAGCTTGATAAGGGCGGCGCCGGCGTCATAGCCGGTGGAGGTGAAAACGAATTCGCCGTGGACGACGGCGGTGGGGATATTGGCAGTTCCCTTGACGGCCTTGGCGTAATGCCAGAGATATTTGCCGGTCTTGGCGTCGACCCCGAACAGGCCAAGCTTGTTTCCCGTGACATTGATGTATTGTTTGATGCCGCCGGCCTCGGTGCTGACGATCGAGGAATAGCCGCAACCGCCGCCGATGGTGAGCTTGTCCGGGAGTTTCGTTTTCCAGATTAATTCGCCGGTCATCTTGTTGAAAGCTGCCATGACGGCGTCTTTGCCGCACGGGGTGCACAGGACCTTGTCGCCGTCGATGGTAGCGGATTCGCAGTAGCCCCAGCTCTGTGGCCGAGCGCCGAATTCCTTGGAAAATTCCTTCTGCCAAATCGAGGCGCCGTCCTTGACATTCAGGCAGACGAGAATGCCGCCGGGATGAATCGCGTAGAGTCGATCATCGTCGATGGTGGGGATGCAGCGAGGTCCCGCATAGCCTCCGTAGTTGGTGGTAGGTCCGATTTTGGATTTCCAGATTTCCTTGCCGGTGTCGGCATTGAGGCAGAAAACGAAGCAGCCATCGTCGCCGATGCCTTGCTTGTCGGGCTTGCGATCGCCGAGGGTGAAAATTTCGCCCTGGGTGATGGCGAGGCTCGAGTAGCCGATGCCGACCGATTTACCGCCGTTGACCTTGCGGGAATCCCAGAGCAGTTTGGGCCCGCCTTTGGGCCATTCCTTGAGCAAACCGGTCTCAGTGCAGATGGCGTCGCGGTGCGGCCCGCGCCATTGAGGCCAGTCGCCGCTCTTGGTTTGAGCAGACGCTGGGGATGTCAAAACAACCAGCAACGAGGCGGCCCGCGAATAAGCCACTAGCGTGCGCATGAAGCAACTCCGAAACGAGGCGCGAGGGGGGACGGGATAAATTCGGCAGGATCGTCCAGCGGACGACATCTGTTTTTTAGCGGATGACGGACTAAAGTGCAAGAGCGAAGGTGAACCGATGAACCGAAAAGGATGCAAGCGTGTCTTCTTTCGGATCAGGCCAACTCTATAATACGCTTCGTTGCGGTCCGGAGAGGTGACAGAGTGGCCGATTGTGCCGGTCTCGAAAACCGGTGTTGGTGAAAGCCAACCGAGGGTTCGAATCCCTCCCTCTCCGCTTTTTTGACATTTTGACAATCCGCAAGACATTTCTGGTCAAATCTTTGCGGATTCCTGCCTTGAAAAGCAAATCGACGAAACGCCGATTTTTCCGAGAAATCGGCGTTTTCTTTTCCGATGGCCGTTTGTTTTTTTTCCGATAGCGACCTAAGATTGACGCACCCGACAAAACCAGCCCGCTTTCGGGCGAACGGTTTCGGCGGAATCGATCAGCCAGCAACTCGCGCGGGCCGTCTACGGCCGATCGCCGTCAGCCAGACCCGATAGGCCAGGTAAAAACAGAGCGCCACCCGCAAACGGGCCATGCCACGGGCCACTCGGCTCCGCAACTTGCCCGAGGCCGCCGCACGCAGCAGGTTCCAGCCCGCCACTTTCAAATAGATCGCGTGGTTCACGGCCCGACGGCCACGCACGGCGGATGCGGCCCAGGCCCAGCCGACGTTTCACGCCGCTGTTCGTCGACTCCAAACCCGATCGCTTCGCATAGCGTTGGCGAAACACGTCCGTCGCTTGCTCCTGCCGTCGGCCTTCTAAGCGTTTTTGCTTATCCGTGTAACTCACCGTGCAGGTCGGTTTTCCCGGCTCGATCGGACACGACGCCCGAAACGGACACGCGTCGCAATCCTCGGCCGACATGTGAATCGTCGTCGTCCCCGTCGCCTCGTCTCGCACAACGTTCAGCGGAATTCGGCCCGTCGGGCACGCTTCGACCTTGCCCGTTCGCTCGTCCACCGCGAAGTCGTCGATCGTCAGCGACGCGATGACGGCACCTTTGGCGTCCGTGCTTGCCGTCGTCGCGCTTGGCGTTGGACCCGACACCGGGCTGACGACCTCGACATCCAACGCCGCCGCCTGCTGCACGTTGTCGTCGCTGCCGTACGCCGTGTCCGCCAGCACTTCTTCGGGCAACAAATCACGCTTCTGCAAATCTTCCAACACCGGCATGAGCGCCTTGGCGTCCGACTCGACCGCCGTCTGGGGCAAGGCGCTGACGATCAACTGCACGTCGTTGGCCGCGCTGCACGTCTCGCTGAATTGGGCTTGATAGCCTTGGCCCTTCTTGCCGTCGTAGGTCGCGTCCAGGTCCGACGGATTTTGCACGCAGGCGCCGCCGGTCTTGGCCCGCACTTGCACGCGATTCTCGACAATCTCGCACTGCTGCGTGAACACCGTCAGCAACGCCTGATAGCTGGGCCGATCACGCAAGCCCGCATGGTCGGCGAAGTCGCTCGACGAGATCACGCATATCCTCCGCCACCTGCTGTCGGCTCTTGGCCCGGCCGTCGGCGTCCTTGCTCTCCTTGGCCATAAGCTGGGCCTGCGACGGCGCATAGCGTTGCCGCAGTTCGGCAGGCAACGCCTCGAAGTCGGCCCGGTGATGGCGTTTGACCTGCGTCAAAAACCGCTTGATGGTGACCGCCAGCAGCCGAGTCCGGCCGAACGAAGCCATGTTGCTGAAGACGTGGGTCGAATCCAGGCGTTGCTTGGCGATGTCGAGTTCGAGCAGATCGATGAGGCGATCGGTGACGTCCTGCATGACTTGGCCCGCGCCTTCGTCTTCGAGAAATAAGGCGCGATAGCGTTCAAAGGTGCGATCGCACATCTCGTCACGGCCTGGTTCGAGGTTGAGAGCGAATTGCACGTCGGTGTGGAAGAGGTAGGCCTCGACCGCTTGGGGGATGGTCCAGTTCTGAAACTCTTGCAGAAAGAGCAAGCCGGCGACGGAATAGAGTTCCTTGGTGTGCCGACCGATGTTGGGGCTGAAATGTTTGCCGAGTTGTTGGGCCGGCATGAGTTCAAGAAGGGCGGTGCGAAAGACGCCCTGCCAGCCGTGGCGAATGCGTTCGAGTCCGAGGGGCGGAATGAGGCCCTCGAAGGGGTCGAAGAGCCGTCCTTGTTGCGGATTGACGGTGTGGCGCATTATCCATAACTCCATGCCAAGTTAAAGGTTATGGATACGGCGATCGGCCGGCATCGTCAAGGAGAAAGCCGTAAGTCGGCGCGATACAATAGGTTGTGTCGAGGGGGAATTCTGTCGGGAACGTCAAGATTCGTCATCGGAAATGAGATTCCATCTCTTGGAACGGCTTCGGGTGAATCCATGCGGCAAGACCAAAGCGGACAATGGACCACGGACAAGGGCTGGAAGCTCACCAAGGGCGGCAAACGTGCGCAGCATCGGTTCTGCTTGGGATTCGTTGAAAAAGATGCCGCCATCATCGAAGGTCGTCTTGCCCATTTCTGGAAGGCCATCGAGCGGCTATTTGCGAACGAGCGAAAGGGAGAACTACCAGCTTTCGAGCCTTGGTCGCTGGAGATCGGGCAACAGATCGAAGATGGAAAAATCAACGTAGTGCCGCCTGATCCTCCCGGTTGGCTTGGGCTTGCCGATATGGGCCTTGACGATGACGCACAGAAAGAAATTTGGACCGACGTTCTTGAGAAATACTTCGGCGACGTTTGCGGATTCTCGAATAAGCAGCAGCGTGTCCCTCATCGGTCCTTCTCCAAGGCTTTCATGACGATCCAGTCGAGCTCCCCTTTTACCAATCGGCTGAGTTGCCTCGAATCGTTCCTTTGATGCTCTGGCCCTGTGTCCGCCTGACCCAAAGTCGTGAGTCGAGAGCTTGGCGTAGGAGGCTCTTCTTCTCTGATGATGCGCCGCATCTCATCGTAGCCGGCCGATTGGAGCCTTTTCCGTTCGAATGGCGTCGTGCCGGTCAGCAGTTCGTAGAGCAATACGCCCAACGAATAGATGTCGCTGTGCGCGTCCACGTCAACGGCGCTCAGAGCGGCTTGCTCCGGAGACATGTACACCGGGGTGCCGATCATCTGCGCGAAATTGGTGAACAGCGTCTTGTCCGTCAAATGCTGGCCGACCGCCTTGGCGATGCCGAAGTCGATGACCTTCACCACCGGTGTGCCGTCGTGCAGCGTGACCAGCACGTTCGACGGCTTGATGTCGCGGTGAATGATGCCTTTCTGGTGGGCGTGCTGCACTGCCTGACAGACATGGACGAACAGCTCCAGATGTTCGTTGAGCGTCAATCGGCTCTGATCGCAAAACTCGGTGATGGCACCGCCCTTGACCAACTCCATGACGAAGTACGGCCGGCCCGAAACGGTCTCACCGCCGTCAAATATTTGCGCGATATTCGGATGATCCATGAGCGCCAGGGCCTGCCGCTCGGCCTCAAAACGTGCGATCACCTGCCGAGTGTCCATGCCGGGCTTGAGCACCTTGATAGCCACCTTGCGCCGGATCGGTTGCTGCTGCTCGGCCATGAACACCAGTCCAAAACCGCCTTCGCCGATTTGCTCTAGCCCGGATATTTCATCGTGCCGTCTGACTGGATGGGATCTTGGCTCGTGCGCGGGGAAAGCTTGTGGAGGTGCTGAATGCGCGGACTGCCCCCTTCCCCCAGTGTGTCGGGCCTTTGCATGGCTTGCAGATTTGGTCGGCGAACGACTTCGACCGATTGGTTACGGACTGAGTTGGGGGCTTGGCTCGGCGCTGTTCGGTGGCGTATCGCTCAAGCGTTGCGCGACGATGCGAAAAAGGCTTTGCCAGGTGTAACTGCTCGACATTTTCACCACGATCCGTCGCACACTGCGTACAATCCAGGCGCCAATCTTGAAGAGCTTCAAGCGGATGGTGCCGACCTCTGCTCGCTCCAGGTCGGTGTTGCGCAGGGCGTGGCGGCGCAGGTGCGAGATCAACACATACGCGGCCGCCGCCAACAGCACGCGGAACTGATTGGCGACGAAGCGATGGCAGCTCGTGCGGTCGGCGAACAGGCCGAGCTGTTGTTCCTTGATGCGGTTTTCGGTGTCGCCGCGTTGGCAGTAGTTGTCCTCATACAACTCACGACCATCGTCCGTGAGATTGGTGACGATGAAACGCGGGTTGGCTTTGCCGTCCTTGGCTCCGGGCAGATACTCGGCCTTGGCGATGACGCGACGCAGTCGGCTCCAGGTGCCGGCGGCGTCGAGAAATTCATGGAAGACGCGATAGGCCTGGCCGTCGATGGCGTGTAGCTGGGCGACCTGATCGAGTTGAAATTGCACGTTGCGTTGCAACACCGGATTGCGTGCCAGGCCGAGCAGATAAAAGACGCCGTTACGCTCGCACCAGTTCATGACGCGGTGTCGGCAGAAACCGCTGTCGCCGCGCAGCACGATGCGGACGTTGGGCCATTCGCGACGGAGCCGCTGGACCAGAAGCTTCAAGATCGGTCCCGTATGCCGAGCGGCATCGATGTTCGAAGGCCGCAGATAGGCGACGAGGAGATGATCGCCGCAATGAACGTAGAGGGGCAGGAAACAGTAGTTGTCGTAGTAGCCGTGGAAGAAACGCTTCTCTTGATGGCCATGAACGATGTCGTCGGTGGCATCGAAATCGAGGATGAGTTCTTCGGGGGCTTGGGGATGGTCTAGGTGAAACGACTTAATGAAGGTTTCGACGAGTACGGCGGAGATATGGAAGAGAGTCTTGCGGGAAACGCGATTTTCGAGTCGGCACAAGGTGGGCGGTGAGGCGAGTTGGGGAGCGTCGTCGGGACCGGGATGATCGGTAACGGCTTGCCAGAGCGGATCGTCGCGAAGCTGCTGATGATCGTTGAGATCCTCGTAGCCGCAAGCGATGGCGAAGATTCGCTGAGCCAAAAGAGCACGCTGCGGATGCAGGATGAGGGCGGGCTGGCGTGGATCGGGAATAACACGATTGAGGGCATCGATGAGTCCGAGCTGTTGATCGACCTGTCGGAGCAGCAGTGCGCCGGCATCGGAGGTGATGGACCCGCCCGCAAAATCGGCGCTGAGATTGCGACGATCGAGGCTGGTAAATGGTACGGGTGTTTCGTTACACTGTGTCATCGCGAAGGCTCCTGGCCAAGTGGAGTGGAAGTGTGCTAACTCCCTTCTCTACCAAACCTTGAGCCATCGCGCCATTCCAACTTCCGTCAAAACGATGAAATATCCGGGCTAGCAGCTTGTACGGGCCGATGACGGCGCCCACGGTTTCGGAAAGAGTTTCCAAGAGGGGCGACGGGACAAACGTGTACGTGCCTCCCAGTTGGGCGGCCGGCTGTTCCAGGAAGCTGCCGGCCTTTCGATGCACCTCAAGGAAGTGTTTCACCTGCTGTTCCAGCTCAACGTCCGTCCCGCACGCTTCGGCAATGTAGCCGTCCCAACGCTCGGGTGGCAGATGGCCGACAGCGTGCATGAACAATTCGCGGGCTCTTTGAAGGTCTGCGGGCATGGCAACATCCTTTGGTCTTTGGGGATGCACCTTATAGTGCGGAATTGGCGTTCGATTTGTCCGGAGAAAAAAAGAAAAAATCGGTTCTACTCACAAAGCCGCGCCGTGGGCTCACTCGCTGTCGAGCAGGCAACGCAGCCGCATCCGGGCATACGCCCAATGTTCATAAGCCGTCGAGCGGGAGATTCCCAGCGCCGCGGCGGCATTCTCGACGGACAGGCCGCCGCCGAAATACCGCAGTTGAATCAGACTCGCGGCCTGCGCATCCTCGACAGCGAGCCGGGTCAAGGCGGCGTCAATATCGAGAAGGTCGTCCGCATCCGCGTTGCAGCCAATTTCGGCATCGTCGAGAGTTACGCGACGGCGCTGGCCGCCATGTTTGCCGGCCTGTTTGCGGCGAGCCTGATCGACCAGGATACGGCGCATGGCCTCGGCGGCGGCGGCAAAGAAATGGCCGCGGCTGTTCCATTGCCGCGCTTCGTCACCTTCCACCAACCGCAGATACGCCTCATGCACTAGCGCCGTCGCTTGCAACGTCTGCCCTGGTTTCTCCTGAGCCAGTTTCGCCGCCGCCAACTCGCGCAATGCTTCATACACGAGCGGCAACAACTCGGCTGCTGCACGCGGATCGCCTTGCTCGATCGAGGACAGAATGCGGGTCACTTCGTTTATCAGTTTTGCACCTCACGATGAATGGAACTGCGCGGCTGCGATTTCACGTCATGCTCCTTGAGCGAATATGGAACTCCCGACTTCCGTCCGCGTTGAATCCGCCGAGCTGATGGAACTCGTGCTTCTTCTTGAAGGCAGGAAGTGATTATATTCCCGCACCTTCAGAAAAACGTGTTTTCTTCGCAGCTGCAGCGATCGCTGCAATGCGCGACATATACTGCGGCTGTGCCCTCCCCTGGAAATGGACAGCCCGTATTACAGAGGTCGATACGCTCACGCCCTCGGCCGCTCTTTGGAGTTGGCGATGGTGAGGTTCAATCCCAGTTGGCAGGCTGCCAGTGCTCATTTCCCGCGGTGACATCGGGATGCGGAATAGCACCTTGCCGTCCATGTCCTTCACTTCCACCATCAGGGGCTTGGCCTCAGAGGCGAAGTACCTGCGGGTCACGTTGCACAGGGTCTTGGTCGTTGCGGTCATGACCCGCAGACCGAAGCGGCCGCGGCAAGTTTCGCCCGACCGGCCGAAACTAGCGCGTGCCGGCCGAGCGGTCAAAAGCCTCCAAGAAGACCGTGCGCGCGAATGGAAGGTACGTGTCCATTGTAGCGACGCCTTTTTTGCGGAGACCCCTTGACCTGCTCCGTATGATGAAAGTGCACCGCGATGACGCACCTCGAATCCCGATGACACGCACCTTGATGACGCATCTTCGACACGGCCCCATCGTTCCAGATTGACTTCACGTGATCCGCTCCGCAACGGAGCGATGGGGCTCGCGGCCTTTCCACAAATTCCCTCGTCAGCCCTGCGGCACGCGGGCCTGGTGGTGCACATGGATGTTCCTCTTGTCCTCGATCCTCAGCAACTGCGGCGCGACGCACTCAGCGGAAAAGTCTCCGTCGAAGGGTTGCTCGACATCATCGATCGGCAACGCCATTCCATCCAGCGTTTGCAAGCGGACAATCAACGCCTCAAGCAACGGCTGGCACAGTACGAGCCCGCAGCGGCACGCGACAACCCAGCGTCCGGCGCCAATGCCGCCACGCCCAACGCTTCGTACAGTATCGACGCCGAAAACAAGCGCCGGCAACCGCGGCGGCGCCGCAAGAAGAAATCGCCCGGCCGACAGCCGACCGAAGTGAAGTTCGCCGCTGCCGAACGCCAAGTAGATATTTTTCCCGATGGCGTGGCCAAACGTCAGTGTCAGCTCGTGCGCGAACGCGCGGTCTGGCGCATTGAAGACGGCAAGGCCATTCGCGTCGGCTACCGCATCCACGCCGGCCCTGACGGCAAAGAGCCACGCATTCCCGGCGTCACGCCACGCTGCGAGTACGGCATCGAGATCTTGGTGGTGCTGGCGTTCCTGGTTTACCTCATCGGCATGTCGCTCGACAAGGCGTGCGCGGTGATGGGATTCTTCTGCCAGTTGCCCTTGAGCAAATCGCAAGCCGACGCCTTGCTCCGGCAGTTGGCGACGCACTGGGATGAAGAGTTCGATACGCTCTGTGAGTTGTTGGCGCACGCGGCCATCGTGTACATGGATGAAACGGGCTGGAAAGTCGGCAATGAGAAATGTTCCCTATGGGCATTCGCATCGCAGTTGCAGCGGGTGTTTTTGTTTGGCTGCCACAAGGACGATGCCACGTTGGACCAAATGTCTTCCCGTCCGGTGAATTACATCCCTCCAATGGGGGGGCGGGTTGCCAGGGGACGTGGTGCAGCGGCGATGGATTTCGCGGGGAACGTGATGCACGCGCGTTGCGGTCTTGCGACGGAAGGCATCAGGGTACATGCGCAGTCACTTGGCGCGAGAGCGTTGGGCGTGGAGGCGGTGGCTTGCCTGGCCAATTGCCAGCGGTGAGGCAGCAACTCGTCCAGACGATCGGCGGGATGCGTTGGTAGACGCTCGAACATGTCGCGCAGGTAAGCGAACGTGTCGATGCGCAGATGCTTGCATGTCGCCGTGAAACTGAACAGCACCGCCGCGGTCTGGCCGCCCTTGTCGCTGCCCAGGAACAACCAATTGATCCGGCCCATGCCGATCAGCTTCAGCGTGCGTTCGCTGATGTTGTTGTCGATATGCAGGTCGCCGTCGGTGGTGTAGCGGTGGAGCGCTTCCCACTGGTTCAGCATGTAGTTGATGGCGGCGGCGATCGGACTCTTGGGCAGCACCTGTTCTTTTTGCTCCAAGAGCCATTGACGCAGCGATGCCAGCAGCGGTACGGATTGTTCCTTACGCAGGCGCAAGCGGATCGCAGCGGCCGCGGCGCCGGTCAACTTGTCTTTGACGATGATGGCGTTGGCCTCGTCCTCGACGTCGTAGAGTTGCGCACCCAGGCCTTGGCCGCCAGCACGCGTTCCGGATCGGTGCTGTCCGCTTCCTTGAATTTATTGCGCGGCGTGGGCCATGCAGCCGACTTCGACAATCGCGCCATGGGAGCCGGTGTAGATGCCGTCGTAGCCGCCGTAGGCATCGGCTTGCAAAAAGCCTTTGAAGGTTTTCAGGAACTCGGCCGGTCCATCGCGTGCATGCGTGATGGTGTAATCGAAGACGATGCCCGGATGATCTTGGTCGCCGATGTAGTCCCACAATCGGCCGTATCGGTGATTATTCTTAGTCTCGTCACGCACCGGCACGGTGGTGTCGTCGGTGTGCAGCACCTTCGATTGCAACACCCAGTGCTTGAGCAACTGCCAGAGTGGCATCAGCAACTCGGCCGCCGAGGCCATCCAGTCGCACATGGTCGAGCGTGGTAGTTTGACGCCGAGCCGTTCGAAACGCTGCTCGGAGCGGTGCAGCGGAATGTGATCCTGATATTTGTCAACGATGATCTGCGCCAACAGGCCCGGTCCCGGCAACGCCTTGTCGAGCGGTTGCGGCGGCTTGGGCGCGATGGCGACGTGGCCTTCGCAACATTTGCAGGCGTACTTGACGCGTTGGTGCTCGACGACAAACACCTCGGCCGGCTTGTAGTCGTACTGCTCGGTGCTCTGCACGCCGATCTCGTCACGCAGGGTGCCGCACTCGGGGCAGAGCCGTTCCAGCGTGGGCAACTCGTAGCGGCGTTGTTCGCGACGCAACTGCCGCGCCGGCCGACGCCGGCCGTGCGGCTTGCCTTTGCGAGGTTGGTTCGATTCCGTCTCGACGGCGGGCGGCGTCGGTGCTGCGGGTTCCGCCTGGGCCAGTTCCGGAAACAACAACGGCTGGTTCGGATCGATCGGTTCCGTGGGCCGACCCCGGCGACAACAAAGCATCGAGCCGCTCTTGCAATTCGGCGATGGCACGGCGATCCCGCCGCGCCCCCGTCAGCAACTCGACAATCATTTGCTTCAGCACGTCTATGTCGTTTGGGAGTTTGCTGGGATCAATGACGGCAGGTGATTGAGTTGGCGACGACGCTGCGGCAGAGGGAGAAGGGGGCCGAGGTGTCGTTGCGTCCGTGTTCATGCAAGATGAAACACCACAGAACGCCAAGGGTAGCGCCAGCAAAAGCGGTTTTTGTGAAAATAAAAACGACGCACCGTCACGGCGATTCGTTCGTCGCCTGGGCGTCATCGCCGCTGGTCGTTGATAGCGCTTTTGCCGCTTGACGCTGGCCAGGTCCACGCCGTCCAGCAACATGGCCAGATCGGCGCTGCGAATCTCCAACCCCTGCTTGCCCACCGCCCGCGACCACGACAGTCCCGAACTCTCCGCCAACTTCGGAAACACAAACGTCCCTTCCTCCAAACGCCGATACCAGATCGCCAGCCCATCCCCCAACCAGTAAAGGAGCTTGACGCGATCGCCACGCTTGGAACGAAACACGAACAGATCGCCCGACAGCGGATCGGCGCCGACGTGCTCGCGCACCATGCGGCACAACCCGTCGAAGCTGCACCGCATGTCCGTCGGCTCCAAACACAGATAGACACGCACCGGCAACGACAGGCTCAGCATGGCCGCTCCTCCTCCAGAACGGCGAGGAGTTGCCGCAACGTCTCGGTGTCAAAGCCGCGCAGGACGCGCACGACTCGGCCACGCTCCAGCACGACTTCGAACGCCGCCTGCGTCGCCACATCGATCACCCGCAACGGCACAAACACCGGCCATCGTCGCCGGCCGACGCCGCGCGGTCAACGCGGTCCCGCTCCGGCTTGGCGTGAACAGGCGCAGACTCTTGATCACGCTGAGCGACGATCCGCCGCCAGGCATAGAAGGATGCTTCCGCCAGGACATGTTCAGCACAAAAAGCGCGAACGCTCAGCCCACTGCGCCGCCATTGCCGAAGTGTGCGCCGCCAAAACCGCTCTTTGCCAAAATCGCGATCGCGCCGACCTGCCATGATTGAGCCCTCCCGGATGTGTTGCGTAGTAATCCGAGATCGAGCTTACCATGCCCTGCAAGATGCAGTTCGCCGGACGGGAAGCAAATGTTGCCGCCGGACCTATTCGACGGCATCGGCGTGAGCGATGATGCGGCGGTGTATGAAAACCGCTTCACGCAGGGGCAGAAATGTTGGGCGCATCTGTTGCGCAAGGCGATCAAACTGGCGCTTTTGTACCCCCATAAGAAAAAATACCAGTGCTTCCTGGACGAGGTTCTGCAGATTTATCGCGACGGCAAAAGCGCCGCCGCCGACGGCCGCCTGGGCGAAGTGGGTCGCCGGCAGCGCGTCGATGATCTGTCGAGTCGGCTGCTGGATGTGTGCGTGCGTCACCGGGAAACGACGACGCCCCAGATGACGCCGCACGAGCGCGAGTTTGCGAACTTGGTGGAAGAAATACAACGCTTGTTGCTGGCCGAGGAACTGTTCACGTTCGTCCTGGTGCCGGAGGTGGAGGCGACGAACAATCTCTCGGAGCGTAATTTGCGCGGTTCGGCCCAAGACCGCAAGGCCAACCGGACCAACAAGACGGCGAACGGAGCCCATCGCCGCAGCGTGATCGTGAGCGTACTCGAATCGCTGCGGGTGAACTTGGAGAAATTCTGCCTGACAACGGTATTGGCGGAGGTAACGCGTTGGATGGAGAAAGGCGTCAGCTTGTTCGCCGAGCAATGGCAGGCGTTTCAAGCCGCGCGGGCCGCACCCCAGCCCAACCCCGGATAGCCGCGGCAGCGCCCGCTACAATGGACATGTACAATGGAAGGCCCCCCAGCCCTGGCCCCGGAATTTGAACCCACCCCCCTGGGTCGAACGCCAGGGGCCCACGGCGCTCGTCCTCCCGCGTCGAGGCCGGTGATACATGGCCATACATGGAATACATAAAAACGTTGAGATTTCGTGGTAGAATTGCGTACATACATGCGCATACATGCGCAAAAGAGGGTGAACATTATGCCAGCAAAGTCAGAAGCCCAGCGAAAGTACCTGAACGCGAAATTTGGGCACGACTGGGTCAAGGAACACCAAGCTTCCCGCCCGAGTGAAGCCCAAGCGGAAGAAGAAGAAGAAACGGGGTTAGGGTTGAAGATCGGAAAGAGGCGGCCCGCTCACCAAGGCGATTGCCGAGTACGCCGTGAACACGGCAAGCACCTTGCCACCGCTTGGACCCTCAGCGCGGGTGATCGGCCATTGCGCCGAGCAGGTCACGGTGTCCTCGCGCGTGAGAGGCAACCAGGCGGCGAACGGGCGGAGAGTTGGGGTACGTCCGTCGGAATTGCTTCTGGCGATATGAAAGGTGTTCGCGCAACCCAAGGACAAGGACGCAGGCCAGGTCGAAGCGAATTGGCGCCGGCACCGGCCAACTTTTTCGCATCGCATAATTTGACTTCCACCCCGTTCTTCGTGTATTATGCTTGCGGCTAAGGGTTGAAGATTCGAATTTCGGCGTGGCAGGCAGCAATTCCATCGAGGTTGAAGTAGCC
>CAVYFY010000015.1:0-455339 GCA_963767835.1 uncultured Planctomycetota bacterium | reverse complement strand
AAAGAACTCAGACCATGACGTAAACAAACCTAAAGGGATGCCGTGGTTTACGTCAAGGCGGCGTGACAACTAGCCATGTGTTTGCATGATGTAACGAGCAGTAACGAGCGATATAATGCTTTTGAAGCAATTTGAAACGAATGCGAAACGATAGGTAACTATATGAGTAACCGACTGACAGCACGCGCGTTCATCAAAGCCTGGCAAGAGTCGTCTTCACTCTACTGAGGTAGCCCCGTGACGGACTCCGTGTCGAATGCCTCAGGGCAATCCGCCGAACGTGGCGGTTGTTGCAGTCGTCCACAAGCTGACGGCGCGCAGAAACCGCTTTGTTTGGCAGCCCGGTGCCATCCCACCAACCGCCCAATCGCGGCGCGGGGTGGCCTTGCCATCGGCAACTGGCCGCCTGCCGTGCTTTCTCATGTCTCCTCACTGCTGCGCAACGGAATAAAATGCCGCAAGCGGGCCCGCCAGTCGATCCACGGCGAAGCTGCCCGGCGCTCAGTGGCACTTTCGGTCAAGGTTTCGCCATGTCGATGCTGGAAGTCCATTTGCGAATCGCCGAGGGAAGCCGCGAGGCACGACGTGCCTTTGAAAAAAAACTCCCACAGCAAATTCAGGAGGCCCAGAACTGCTTAACTTTACGGAATTTCCTCCGAGTTCTACTTTCTCATCATGTCATCGCGGAAGAAGCCGGGAAGGATCAAGCAGCCCAAAAATTGGCAGCGTACCAGGAAAGGATCGATGCGCTGCAGGACGTCTTGGAAAAGCTTGCCAAACACAAAAGGCCGGTCCTTTCTGCTGTCCTCATTGGTACCTTTGACCTAGCTTTCATTCGGGAAGCGAAGGCGGAATTTGAGGCGGCGATTGTGACCGCCAACGAGATATTCACCAAACGCGGAGTCGAGGCAAATATCGTGGCGAACTGGAACGAGCTCGCGACCGAACTTGTGAATCGGGCTCCGAATGAAAAGAAAATTCAGGTGCTGCAGCGCATTATGACGGAGCTTGCCCAAGACAAGGACCCGATCCTGCCTGCGATTCTCGAAGGGTTCGACCTTGCCACCATTCGAAAGGCATGGACGGCATTTGAAAATTTGAAAAGCTAATTAAGCTAATTGTCAAGCCAAATGAGGTGCTCGCCAAGCGTAGGGTCGAAGCAAACTGTAAGGAATGCGCAATCCAGCTTGTGCGTAGGATGACGCCAAGCGAACAGATTTACGAACGGCCGGGCACGCCTTGGGACCGCATCATTGGAAAGGTGATTGGGATGTGCCGAATTCCCGCAATCGACGAAGGTTTTATCCGCGAATGGGTTGCCAGGGAAGCCGAGTACGCCAAGTCGGACCCCAGAGCTGGAGAACTCGCTAAGTTGGACAGCGAAAACGTGCAACTTCAGCTTTTGTCGGATTTGCGCACCCTCTTTCCGCGAGAGGCGAGAGAACTATTCACTGGAGCTGCGAAGCGGAATCGCCGAAAGCGAGCGCGAAGGCCGCGCGGCAGTCCGGAGAAAGGGCGGGCGTCCGCGCAGCGATGCAGTGGAAGAGGTTCAAAAGTATGACCGCGCGGCCGACATGCTCCGCGTTGATTTGGACGCATGCGGAATCCCCTACGTCATCGAGGGGAGCGACGGTCCACTCTTTGCCGACTTCCACTGCTTGCGCCATTCGTTCGTGGCATTGCTGGACAAGAGCGGTGCCACACTGAAGGAGGCAATGCAGCTTGCCCGCCATTCCGATCCGCGATTGACGATGGCGGTTTACGGCCGAGCGCGGTTACATGACCTGGCGGGCGCCGTAGACCGGCTACCGACCCTCTCGGTCCGGCCTAATGAACAATCCGAAATCGAGCCTCTCAGGGCGACAGGCACGGATGGCGAAATCTGCACGCCGCGCTTGCCGTTTCCTTGCCGCGATGATGATGGGGAATGCAAAAACATGGGGAAACATGACGACGGCCGCCAGTCAGAGCACAAGACAAGGGACAAGGCGCAACCCATTGGAATGACAGGAGATGATGTGTCACGCGGACCCATGACGAAGCATGACGAAAAAGACGCCGATCGGAGTCGAACCGATTTAGAGCCGGGTTGCAGCCGGCTGCTTGGCCGTCCAGCCCCGGCGTCGGTTTTTGGGCAAATGTCCTCGGCAGGATTCGAACCTGCTCTACGACCTTCGCAGGGTCGCGTGCGATTCCGGTACTACGAGGACGAGAATAGGGGTCAGGCATCAGGGGTCAGGGAATAAGAGCTAAGCCCTGCTCCCTAGCCCCTAAACCCTAACCAGGGTGGTCGGGGGGAGTTGAACCCGCCGCCGCGACTTTCACGGAGTCGCATGCAAACCGCTACACTACGACCACCATATCCAGTGCCCCGACCAGGATTCGAACCTGGAACGTCTCGTTCGAAGCGAGGTGTGATGGTTCCATTTCACCATCGGGGCGCTGAGCGGAAGGTGAGGGATTCGAACCCTCCTCTCCCTTTGGGAGACCCACTTTAGCAAAGTGGTCCGGCCAACCAATATCCGGCTACCTTCCAAGCAGCAGGCAGGCAGCAGGCAGTAGACAGCAGGCAGCACCATTTGTCTCCGGCTGCCTGCTGCCGGCCAAAGGCTGCTTCGAGCGGAAGGAGAGGGAATTGAACCCTCAAGGCGTGTTTCAGCTCGGCTGTTTTCAAGACAGCTGCCATCGCCAATTGGCTTGCCCTTCCGTACAGGCGCGAAAAAAGCCAGGCATCCGCGGACGCCTGGCTTGCTGGTTTGTGCAAATGATTGGCGTCAGGATCGGATGCGATGCGAATGGGGCGCGCAACAACTGCGCCGCGAGAACGAGCTTCGTGAATGGCGGGAACGCAACATGAAGTCACCTTTGGCAAGGCGTTTGGGGTCAACAACAAATAGACGGCGGATCCAGGGAAATGGTTCGCACGAAATGGAAAAAACGTAGCCGCGGTCATGAGCGAGCGGCAGTTCCATTTTCAGGCGGCGCCTGCTGCATGGCGGTCGCGTCCTCCAGCACCCACACCGCCGCGTCAGGGACGCCCGTGTTGTGAAGATCGATCGGGGCGGCCCAGGTAATGAGGAGAATCTTGCGCCCGTCGCGGCGATGCACCACGATGTCGTTGGCCCGACAGGTGGCGCCCGTGCGCAACGCCTTGGCGACGGGCAATTCTTCGGCGGGATACTCCGTGCCATCAGGCCGATGCAGGCGATAGGTGCGGCTCAAATGCAAGACGCCGGCCGACAGATCTTCGCGCTGTCCGAGCAACTGCCGAGCACGGGCATTGACCAAAATCGGATAGCCCTGCGGCGCCTGCACGAAGTAGACGCCGGTCGGCAGGTTGGCGAGCAAGACCTGCAACATCGTGGTAGTCTTGCGCAAGTTGTGCGACAATTCACGCTGTTCGGTGATATCTTCGATCAGCCCTTCCCAGCCATCCACCAGCCCCTCCTCGGAGTAATGCGGCATCAGGGTGTCGCGCACCCAGCGGGTGGGCTCGGCAGACTCGGGCGAGGGCAATCGCAAGCGATATTCGCAGGTTACTGCTTGTTTTTGCAGGCACAACTGCGCCAGCGAGGCGATCACCAGCTCGCGATCCTCCGTCTCGATGCGCTCCAGCCAGTTCGCGAATGGGCCGATCAGCGCCGCCGGCTCCACGCCGAAAATGCCTGCGCTCGCCGGGCTCACCAGCATCACGTCGGCGATTTTGCTGATCGCCGGCCCGACGCCGATCTCCATCCTGCTGTCGCGGCGCGGCTCCTCCTGCTCAGGCGCAACCAGGCTCGGCATGCCATACGGCAAGCGGGCGCTGTAGATGACAAAGGGAATTCGGCTCACAACGTGTCGATAACGGGTCTCATTGGCGCGAATCCAGCTCACGGAGACGCCGACGAGCAGCGCTGCCGAGCAAAACGCCAGCAGAGTTCCTTGAAGCTGCGCCGGCGCGTGGCCGACCATCTGCGCGGCGGCGATCACGATCACCGAGGCGGCGCTGGCACACACGCAGCCGCCGCGCACCCCTTGCCGCACGCAGGTCCAGACGATGAGAATTAGGCAGCCGGCCCAGAGTATCCAGAGCGTCGGATTGCCCTGGACTTGGGCCCATAACAGAAGCAAGCCGAGCATGCTGGTCGCGAAAGTCAGACCAGCAACTTCAATGCGATCGCCCACGCGGATTCGAACGGCTTCCCTCTCGCCGAAATATGACGGCGGCAACTCCAGCGTCACCAGCCGATAGCGCAACAAAACCGGCGTCACCGCGACGATCAAGACCGGCGTCACCGCCAGAATCCCGACCATGCGGCTCAGCCAGGCAGCGGCTGCCGACGCGAGAAAGGGGGGCGGATCAAGCTTGGTAGCCTGCCAAAATCCCGCCTGGAGACCTGCTGCCGCCGCCGCGACCAGACCTGGAACCAGAAGCAAGAAGACGGTGGCAGAACGCGGATCGTCGAGCCAGCGCGACCCGCGCGCGACATGATGATACAGCCACCACGAGGCCGCGATCACTGCCGTGTTCAGGACCGTGTCAGCCAGATTCGCGAGTAGGCCCACGTCCGGATAGGTAAAAAGTCGGGCCACCAGAATCTCAACGGCCAGCATCGGCACCATCCACCAACCTAGCCAGGCGGTCAAGGCGATGCCCAGCCCCAGGCCTGGCAGCCAAACGCCGGTTTCTTCCCGTTGAAATCTCCAGGTGAGGTAAAACAACAGGGCCCCGGCCATGGCGAGAATCACGGGACCGCGCTCCGCCGCTGCGATGCTCGCAGGCAGCTTTGGTGTCGCTTTGCTTTCCAAGGAATTCGAGCTTTGCTCGGTGGATTTCATTGTGGTTTCCGAACCGGAGTCGTGGCCGGGGTCGGTACTCCGAACTCGGTTTCCCTAGAGGCGGTCAGCCGGGTCGGAGTACCGACGCTGGCCACGACCGGATCGACCTAATTCTTTGCATTGACCATACACTAAGTGATTTCCGAACCAGGAACAAGCGAATCCGGTAGCGAATTCGCATCCGGTGATGCCGGCGCCGTCGAGAAGCCGGCCAGGAACATCACCAGCAAGACCGCCGACCAGCCCGCAGCCACGCCGTAGGCGACGCCATAGGAATCGCGCCCGCTCAGGTCACGGATCCAGCCGACCAGAAGATGCCCCAGCAAAAGCCCGCTGCCGTTGACGAGAATCAACAGACCCTGGGCACTGGCCCGGATGTCGTGCGATGCGTGGCTGTTGACAAACACCTGTCCGGCGATGACGAAACAGCAAATGAACACGCCGCTGGCAGGTAAGGCGCCGAGCACCAATGCCAGCGGTTGGCCGAGGCTTAGCAGCGCCAGCCCCACTGTCCACACCAGTGCGCCCGTTCCCATCGTTGCCTTCAGCCCGAACCGTGCCAGCAAGCTCGGCAGCAATGCCAGGCACAGCACCTCCGTCGTCTGGCACATCGTCAAGTACGCCGGCATCACATCGTCGCCCACGTCCAGACGCTGCAGCAACAGCGGGTTAAGCTGCACCGTGAACGGAACCGTGACGTACAGGCCGAACACCGACACGCAATAAACCAGAAACGCCCGCACCCGCAATAATTGCAGCGCCGCCAACGGCGCATCCGCCCAGCGCGCGAGCCAGGTCCGTTTGCGCGTCGCATGGGTCGGCGCCGATTGGCACGTGCGGCACGGTGAGCGCATAGAAAGCGAGCACAAACGCGGCCACGGCGCCCAGCCGCATGCTATCGGTGAGATCGGTCACTGCCGCCTTGTTGTCGCTGAAGAATTCGCGCGCCTTGAACCACAACGTCAGGCACCAGTTGGCCGCCACCCAGCCGACCGTGCCCCACAAGCGGATATGGCCGTAGTCTCGCTCGGGGTGCTCGAGTTGTCGGAAAATGTACGCCCCCGTCAATCCGAGCACCGGGATCAGAAAAAACCAGGTGACGATGGCATTGACAATGATCCAGAAAGGGTCGGTCAGCGTGGCCAGCAGCAGCAGGAGGACGCCCGTCGCCAGCGCGCACACGCAAATGCAGCGCGGCGGCGACAACCAGCGATCCGCGATCTGACCCCAGAAGAGCGGCGCAATCATCGCGCCGATCGCGTTGGACGCCGACGCCCACGCCATTGCATCCGCTGAGAATCGCAAGCTTTGCAAATGGCGCGAAAAAACCGGCAGCCACGCCCCCATGATCGCGAAGGCGATGAAGAAGAGCGTCGCCAAGCGTAGCCGCAGATACCTGGGTCTCGTTGCCGCTTCAACATCGCATTCCAGCGTCATCGCCGCCATCCTCGTTCCTTCCGTAGACATCGCTCGCCTCGTTTGCGTCAAAGGTTGTTATAATGCTCCTCAGGAGACAGGTTAGGGGTCGGGGGTTCGGGGTTGGTCTATGCCGCGCGATTATTATGAAGTGCTGGGAGTGAAACGGGACGCAAACGAGGACGCCATCAAGCGTGCCTATCGCAAGCTGGCGCGCGAGCATCACCCCGATCGCAATCCGGGAGACAAGCAAGCGGAGACGCGTTTCAAGGAAGTGCAAGAAGCCTACGACGTGCTGAGCGACAAAGCCAAGCGAACGCAGTACGATCAGTTCGGCTTCGCGGGTCCGCAGCCAGGCCCCAACGGAGCGCCGGGCGGGTTTCAATGGGGGGGCGGCGGTTTCGGCGGTGGCGGCGTCGAAATCGATCCCAGCCAGTTCGAGGAGATCCTCAGCCAATTCGGCGGCATGCCGGGCATGGGCGGATTCGCCGGCGGGCGTGCGCGCTCGGGCCGCAGCCGCCGGCCTCAGCGGCGCGAGCCGATTCGCCACGATCTGTCGGTCCCATTCGAGACGGCGGTTCTCGGCGGCACCCTGTCGCTCTCCATCAATGATCGGGCCATCGATGTCAGGATTCCCGCCGGCGTCGAGGAAGGCCAGAGCCTGCGTCTGCAAGGCCAGGGCCCAGGCGGCGCCGACCTGCTCCTGCAAATCCGCATCGAAGCGCACCACTTCTTCAAACGCGAGGGAAACAATCTCGTCATTGTCACGCCCATCACGATTGCCGAAGCCGTGCTCGGCGCCAAGATCGACGTGCCGACGCTCGAGGGCACGAAGCTCACGGTCAAGGTCCCCGCCAGCACGTCGAGCGGAGCACGCTTGCGCTTGCGTGGCAAGGGCGTCAAGGGGGGAGATCAATTTGTCGAGATCAAGATCGTCGCCCCGCCGCCCGTGGATGACCGCAGCCGAGCGCTCATGGAGGAATTCGCCCAGCGCAATCCGCAGCTGCCGCGCTCCGGCCCGCCGTGGCAGTGAAGGCTCGTTACGCGCTCGGCGGCGGCGATCGCTCTGCCGAATTGGCTTCCTGCCAGCGCGGCGACACCGCCACATAGGGTAAACCCAGTAGACGCTTGACGCCCGCCCACTCGCCTAAATCATTGCCTTCTACCAGATGGCCGACCCATTGCAGCAAATATCCGGCGACAAACGCCAGCGCGCCCCAGTACCATTCCTCCCACCAGACGACGACGAGCACCGCCCCGGCCAGTGCCATGGGAATGCCGATCAGATGAATGCCGCGATTGAACGGATGCTGATGGCGCTCCAGCCAGTGATACAAGGCCCGCCGCAATGGCTTGCGCTGGAAAAACCCTTGATGTTCGCTCATGGCCGCGTATCCTTCCCCCTTAGCCCGACGCGCAAGCGAGGTAATGCACTTATTCATATGATGGGAAGGAAGGGGGTCAATCATGGCAAAGCACACGCCGCGTTTCCTGCAAATCGTCAACGACGCCCGCAGCCGGGTCAAGGAAGCCACCGTCGATGACGTGAAAGCGATGATGGACCGACGCGAACCATTCATCCTGATCGATGTGCGCGAGGAAAGCGAATACGCCAAGGACCATGTTCCGGGCGCCGTGCATCTGGGCAAAGGGGTCATCGAGCGCGACATTGAGGCGAGGGTGCCCGACACCGGCGCCAAGCTCGTGCTTTATTGCGGCGGCGGGTTTCGCTCGGCCATGGCCGCCGACAACCTGCAAAAGATGGGCTACACCAACGTCATCTCGATGGACGGCGGCATTCGCGTTTGGCGCGAAAAACAGTATCCGCTTACCACGGCGTGAAATCCGTCATCAATCCGGTGTCGTCGCCCGTCAAGGAATTCTCGATGGACCGATTGTGGGCGCCCTGGCGGCTTTCCTATGTCGCGAGCGCCAAGTCGCCGACCGAGCATGAACCCTGCTTCATCTGCCACGGATTGGCCGAGCAGCAGGATCGCGACAACCTCATCGCCTGGCGGGGCGGCCGCTGTGTCGCGCTGCTCAATCGCTTCCCTTACAATAATGGCCATTTGCTGGTCGCCCCCAACGCGCACAAGGGGCAGCTTCACGAACTCGACGCCGACGAGACGCTACAGATTCAAGCCATGATATCGAGGCTGGTGGATGTCATGCGCGACTTGATGAAGCCGGACGGATTCAACATCGGCCTGAATCTGGGCCGAGCCGCCGGAGCGGGATTGCCGGGCCATCTTCACTGGCACATCGTGCCGCGCTGGTCGGGCGACACCAACTACATGTCGGTATTGGCCGACACCCGCGTCATCGTGCAGTCGTTGCAAGAGTTTCACTCGATTCTGACGGAACGTTTGGCGGCCGGCTAATACCATGATCCCACCGATTGCACCGTGAATGCTCGCTTGGCGGTTTCGCACACGGAATCGCGACGGCTCTTGCCATTGCACAGTTCGGCCCGGCGCACCGATGTCCGCGAAGCCGCCCAGCGAACTTTTCTATTGCAGCCGACGGCGTCGAGGTTCACATGACAGCGCACTCCTTCGAGGATGAATCACTCGCCCCCTATGCGATGCGGACTCACATGAGCAAGGGCGCAAACACGCCGAGCCGGCGCATCCATTTCGCTCCGCCTATCAGCGCGATCGCGATCGCATCGTCCACTCGACGGCGTTCCGCCGGCTCATGCACAAGACGCAGGTCCTCGTCAATCAGCTCGGCGATTACCACCGCACGCGCTTGACGCACACGCTGGAAGTCGCCCAGATCAGCCGCACCGTCGCCCGCGCCTGGGCCTGAATGAAGATTTGACCGAAGCCATCGCCCTCTTGCACGACATGGGGCATCCGCCGTTCGGTCATGCCGGCGAGACCGTGCTCGATGAATGCATGCGTTCCGACGGAGGCTTCGAGCACAACCGCCAATGCCTGCGCCTGGTTGAGCTGCTCGAATACCGCTATCCTGATTTCCCCGGCCTGAACCTATCCTGGGAGGTGCTCGAAGCGCAGGCCATGCATAGCAAGCGTCCGGAGGCTGCTGAAGTCAAGAGCTATCTGGGGGTCGGCCAACCACTCCTGGAAGCGCAGGTCGTCGATGCTTGCGATAGCCTGGCATACGATTGCCATGACGTCGATGACGCGCTGAGCGTCGGTCTCATCATGCCGGCCGATCTCGAGCGCGTGCCGTTTTGGAATCTCGCCGTCGAGCGTGCCCGCGCCGAGCACCCGGCGATTCGGTCCGAGCATTTTCAGCCGACGGTCATCCGCAAGCTGATCGACTTGCAGGTGGTCGATCTTCTCGACACCACGCGCGAAAACCTGCGTGCCCGGGCAATCCACGGCATCGCGGAAGTGCGCGGGGCCGACCAGGCGCTGGTGACACCCGGTGCCGAAGTGAAGAATTTGAAGGCGGGCCTGGAGGCATTCTTGCATGAACAAGTCTACCGGCACTATCGTATCATGCGCATGGCGTACAAGGGGCAGCGGATACTCCAGGCGATGTTCGACGAATTCTGCGCCCGTCCGGGGCTGCTGCCGACGCGCTACCAGCAGCGGGCCGCACAGGCCGGTTTGAAGCAAACGGTCTGCGATTACCTGGCGGGCATGACTGATGGGTACGCCCAGGATGAATATCAACGGCTGTTTCAGGCCGCCTCCGTTCTGTAGAATAGGGACACAAAAATGACCGCAAATTGCGAGATTTTCTACCCGCCGGTCGTCATATTAGGCGTCTGATTTATTGAAAGCGTCCCAAATGCATTCATTCCCGTTCGCTCCGTGGAGGTCGTTTTGCCTAACAAAATCGATGAATTCTTCGCCAGCTCGACCAAATTGTTATGGATTGTGCGCGCCTGCGTCGTCGGCCTCACCTTCAGTATCGCGGCCGATGCGTTGGTGTTTGGCGTGGAGGAGCAAGCCCAATTCACTGCGGGCCTCATCGCGGCCGTTGCCAGCGTCGCGATTATGATCGGTGTGGTGGCCTTCGATATGATTTCGGGGCGCAAGGACATTACCACCTTGTCGGCAATCGGTTTCGGCCTTTTGGGGGGCCTGGCCGTCAGCTATCTGTTCTGGTCCGCCTTGAGTCCGGTCGTGAGGCAATACCTGAACAACCTGCCGGGCGCGGGGCGCGGCTCGAATCCACCTTTCAACTGCTGATCACGGTGCTGACCTGCTACATTGCGATTGCCATGCTTCTGCAGACCAAGGACGAATTTCGCTTCATCATTCCGTATGTCGAGTTTTCCAAGCAGGTCAAGGGCCCGAAACCGCTGGTCCTGGACACCAGTGTGATTATTGACGGGCGAATTGCCGATATTTGTGAAACGGGAATCATCGACACCAAGCTGATCGTGCCTCGCTTCGTTTTGCAAGAATTACAAGGGATCGCGGACAGTTCCGACAAAATACGCCGCAATCGCGGCCGGCGCGGGCTGGACGTGCTCAAGCGGCTGCAAACGAACACGAAGGTCGATCTGCAGATGCACGAGGCGAACCTGCCGGAGTTGCGCGACGTGCAAAAGGTGGACGAGCGGCTGGTGGTGCTGGCGCAATCGCTGAGCGGCCGGGTGGTGACGAATGATTTCAATCTGAACAAGATTTGCCAGTTGCAGGGCGTGGAAGTCATCAACCTCAACGAGCTTTCCAACGCGATGAAACTGGTCGCGCTACCGGGCGAAGTGTTGCACGTGAAGATCAGCAAGCTGGGCGACCAGATCGGTCAGGGGGTCGGCTATCTGGAGGACGGCACCATGGTGGTCGTCGAGCAGGGCCGCCAGGCGCTTGGACAGGACGTGTCGATCACGGTTACCAGCGTCCTGCAGACGCCTGCGGGCGCATGATTTTTGGCCGCATCGGCGGCTCGGGCGACCATGCCGCCCTACCGCCGGGAAAATGAACCGGCGCATCGCGGACTGAATGAAATGGGGAGACGCATGTTGGCCCACCGCTGGTTGGCCCGGTTGCTCGCGATCTTTGCCATCATATTGCTGGCAACCGTGCCGCGCGCCCAAACTCCCTCCACCGGAACGCCCACGCCGGGCAAAAACGACGACTTCGAACTCGTGAAAAAGCTCCTCATCAGCCGCAGCGAATACCAGAAAACCCTCGAACAGTTGCGCATCCATTATTACCAGGTCCACGATCTGGAAAAAATGAAATGGGCCGAGGAAGAGCTGCGGCAGTACCACCGCATCCCGAAAAACGCCTTTCGCCTCGATCTCGACGTGCCGGCCCCCAACCTCAAGGGCGATCAGAACGTCCCCGAAGCGAACAAGCTCTTTCTCTGGGCGCTCCAGTTCAAGGACCAGGGCTTCGGCGACAATTACATCGACAATCAGCGGCGTGCCGAGGTGGTGTTCCAGGAGATCCTGACCAAGTATCCCCACTCGGACAAGATTTCCGACGTCGCCTTCATGCTCGGCGATCTCTACGAGAGTAAGGCGTATCGCCAGTACTATCGGGCCGTCGAGTATTACCATCGCTGCTATCAATGGAATCCAAAGACATCGCACGAAGCCCGCATCCGCGCCGCCCGGCTTTACGATCGGCAACTCCACGATCGCGGCAAGGCCCTCGAGCTCTATCGCGAAGTCGAGCAAAAGGAAATCGATCCGCGCCGCACCGCGGAGGCAAAAAAACGCATCACCGAATTGAGCGGCACCAAATAACCGCTTGCGGCTTCGCGCTCGCAACGAAGAGCAAATTCGCCCCGTCCGAGGATGCGAGCGCGAATCCCCAAGCGGTATTCCATCTCTCAAACCGGCGTTGACTCCATTCTCCCTTTCCGACTATAACATCGTTCCTTGAAGTGTGGACGAGTGCGCACCGATTGAACGATGCTTTTCACGCACTGATTCGCGGCGACCGCACCGGCGTCTGGCCGACCCTCCAGCGCGGCGGCCTTTGGACCTTGAGCCTCGGTTATCGCCTCGGCGTGAGCCTCCGAAACACCGCCTTCGACCGCGGCTGGAAAGCGATCGCCCAGGCCGAAGTCCCGGTCGTCAGCGTCGGCAACCTGACGGTCGGCGGCACCGGCAAGACGCCCTGCGTCGAGTACGTCGCGAAGGTTTTCTCCCAGCTCGGCTTGAAGGTCGCGCTCCTGAGTCGCGGCTATGGCAGCGCAGCGGGCCGGAACGATGAGGCGCTGGTGCTGGAAGAAAACCTCCCCGATGTGCCACACTTGCAAGGCCCCGATCGCGCCGAGTTGGCAAGGATCGCGGTCGAGGAACTCGAAAGCGATATCCTGGTCCTCGATGACGGGTTTCAGCATCGGCAACTGAAGCGCGATCTCGACCTGGTGTTGATCGACGCCACCTGCCCGTGGGGTTACGGTTATCTGTTGCCGCGCGGTCTGTTGCGCGAGCCGATCAGCGGCCTGAAGCGAGCCGATGCGGTGATCCTGACGCGCTGTGACCTCGCTACGCCGCAAGCGGTCAGCGCGATCCGGCAGACGGTTGCAAACGTCAAGCCGGAGTTGCCGATCACCGAATCGACGCATCGGCCGGCACAGTGGCGCAATGCGTCGCAGCAGACGGCGTCGCTGGAATCGGTTCAGGACCGCCCAATTGCCGGCTTTTGCGGGCTCGGCAATCCGGAAGCGTTTCGGCAAACGCTCGTGAAGCTCGGGCTCAACGTCATCGCCTGGCGGACGTATCCCGATCATCACGCTTACTCGAAAGACGACGTGGAAGCGCTGCGCACCTGGGCCAGGCAGCTTCCACAAGACGCGGTATTGGCGACGACGCAGAAGGATCTCGTCAAGATTCGCCTCGACCGCGCCGGCGACCGGGAACTATGGGCGCTCCAGATCGCGCTCGAGATGACAACGGGACGGGAAACGCTGGAAGGATTGTTACGAAAGATTGCTATCCCCGTTTAGCGCCCGCGGGATTTTTCCCCCCTCTCCTTCCGGGAGAGGGGCCGGGGGTGAGGGTGTTCAACGAATGTCTTGAACACTCTGCCCTCAACCCCTCTCCCGGAGGGAGAGGGGAGTAAATACTTTCACCGACTCAAGGAGGGGCCGGCATGTCTGAAAACGCATCTCACGGTCACGCTTCGTTGACTGGGCCGCACAAGCCCTACGATTTGGCCGCGCTGAAGACCTACGATCTCAGCGCCCGGCCATCGAAGGTGTTTCACGATGACCTGGGCCAGCCGGTTGATGCCGGCGCCAGTGCCGAGGATTGGCTTTTGAGCTTGCCGAAGCAGCTCGCCGCCAACGATATTCGCCGTGTCACCAATCATTTGTGCCGGGCCCATCGCGATCGCAAAACGGTTGCCGTCGCGCTCGGCGGGCATGTCATCAAGACCGGCTGCGCTCCGTATTTGATCGACTGGATCGAGCGCGGCGTCATCAAGGCCATCGCCATGAACGGCTCCGCGGCGATCCACGATTTCGAGCTGGCCTACGCCGGCAAGACCAGCGAGAATGTCGCGACGCAATTGCCGAAGGGAGAATTCGGCATGGCGCGGGAAACCGCCGATGCGTTCGCCGTCGCCGCCCATAACGGCGCGGAGAATGATCTCGGCCTCGGCTGGGCACTGGGCCGGCATCTGGACGAGATGAATTGCCCACACGACGAATCGAGCCTGGTCCTCGCCGCCTACCGCGCCGGCATCCCCTGCACTATCCACGTGGCCCTCGGCACCGACATCGTCCACATGCACCCGCACGTTTCCGGCGCCGCCCTCGGCGAATCCTCCCTCATCGACTTCCGCCGCCTGTGCAGCGTCATCGCCACCATGGCCGGCGGCGTCTGGATGAACCTCGGCAGCGCCGTCATCATGCCCGAAGTCTTCGTCAAGGCCGTCTCCGTCGCCAACAATTTCGGCCACGATCTCGACGGCCTGGTGACGGTCAACCTCGACAAGCAAGCGCAATACCGTTCGCGCGTCAACGTGCTGGAACGCCCATCGAGCGAAGGCATCGAGTTGATCGGCCACCACGAGATCATGCTGCCGCTGCTGCATCTGGCGGTCGCGTGCCAACTGGCGAAGCGCTCGGCCGTGGAGGCGACGGCGGCGGCGTGATGGAATTAATCAGGCCGCTTGCGGCTTAGCGCTCGGATGGAACCTGCGAGCGCTAAGCCGCAAGCGGCGAGGAGAGGGCGATTCAATGTCGAAAGAACTGGTCGATCTCGTCCAAAACCTGGGACAGCCGCGCGTGCTGGTCGTCGGCGACGCGATGATGGATCGCTATATCTGGGGCGATGCCGAGCGCATCAGCCAGGAGGCGCCGGTGATCCTGATGCGCGCCGAGCGGCGCGAGGAGCGGCTCGGCGGGGCGTCCAGCGTTGCCACCATGTTGCGTGCTCTCGGCGCCAAGGTCATGCTCGCCGGCATCGTCGGCAATGACCACGACGGCGGCCGCATTCGCCAGATGCTCACCGATCAAGGCATCGATCATGAAGCGGTCATCACCGATGTCAATCGCCCCAGCACCGTCAAGGAACGCTATGTCGGCCGAGCCCAGCACCGGCATCCGCAGCAGATGATCCGCGTCGATTACGAGGATCGCCGGGCCATCAGCGAGCCGATTCGCGATCAGATCATGCTCGCCGTCAACAATCAGTTGAAGAAGACCGACATCGTCCTGATCAGCGATTACGACAAGGGGGTTTGCACGCCAGGCCTGCTGAGCGCGATCATCAGCGCCGCCCGCGCCCAGGGGCTCAAGGTCCTCGCCGATCCAATTCGTGGCAACGATTACCGCAAATATCACGGCTGCTCCGCGCTCACGCCGAATCGGCTCGAAGCGGGCCTGGCGACCGGGCGGACCTTGAGCGACATGAGCGAGGTCTGGAACGCCGCGACGCAATTGCAGGAAAAGCTCGATCTCGACGCCGCCATCATCACGCTCGACAAGGACGGCATGGCGCTCAAACATCGCGATGGCCGGGCCAAGCATTTCCCGACTCGGCCGCGGCACGTTTACGACATCACCGGCGCCGGCGACATGGTCATGAGCATGCTGGCGGTCGCGCTTGCCTCGGGTGCGGATTACGAGCAAGCGATCCAGCTCGCCAACATCGCCGGCGGCCTGGAAGTCGAGAAGATCGGCGTCGCCACCGTGACGCGCGACGAAATCCTGCGCGACCTGATGGCCGGGCATCGCCACGATGGCGGCCAACAAGGTGCTCGCCACTCGATGCGGTCGCGCAGGAACTCGATTATCGCCGCCGGCTCGGGCAGCGCGTCGTCTTCACCAATGGCTGCTTCGATGTGCTTGCATGCTGGCCACGTGCAATATCTGCAAGAGGCCCGCGCTCAGGGGGATGTCCTCGTCGTCGCCTTGAATAGCGATGCCAGCGTCCGCGCCTTGAAGGGCAACACGCGCCCAGTGCAACCGCTGGCCGCGCGGTCGCTGATCCTGGCCGCGTTGCAGGTCGTCGATTTCGTGACCGTCTTTGAAGAGGCGACGCCGATGCACCTGATCCAGGTGATTCGGCCCGACGTGCTCGTCAAGGGGGCCGATTACCGCAAGGACGAAATCGTCGGCGCCCAGTTCGTCGAATCCTACGGCGGCCGCGTCCACCTGGCGATGCTGCACCAGGGGCATTCGACGACGAACATTATCGAGCGAATGCGAGCGGCGTGATTGGTTTTCGTTTAGCGCTCGCAATGAAGCGCCGGCGCTTCGCTGCGGGCGCTAAACGTGAACCACCCGATTAACATGAACATCGCGATCTTCCTACCGAACTGGATCGGCGACGTCGTGATGGCGACGCCGGCCCTGTGCGCACTGCGCGAGACCTTCGCCGACGCACGGATCATCGCGGTGTGCCGGCCTTATGTTGTCGGCGTGATCGAGGGTTCGCCGTGGTTCGACGCGCATCTGTTTCTGGGGCCCGGCGGTCCGTGGGCGCAGCGTTGGCCGGCCGTGGCGGGAGAGCTCAACCGGGCGAGGGTCGATCTGGCGGTGTTGTTTCCGAATTCGTTTCGCACGGGCCTGGTCGCCTGGCTGGGGCGCTGCAAGAAGCGCATCGGCTTCGACCGTTATCTGCGCGGCGGGCTCTTGACCAGGGCCTTGACGCCGACGCGGCATGCGAATGGCACGATCAAGCCGAGCCCGGTGATTGACGATTACAACCGCCTCGCCCAGGCCGCCGGCTGTACGTGGCCCGGCTATCGCATGGAACTTTACACCATGCCGGATGATGAAGCGGCTGCCGATCACGTGTGGAATAAATTCGGTTTCGGCGGGAGCGAGGTCATCTGCCTGAACCCCGGCGCCGCGTTCGGAGCGGCGAAATTCTGGCCGGCGGAATCATTCGCCCAGCTCGCACAGCAACTGGTCGAGACGCGCGGCGCCCGCGTGCTGGTTCTGTGCGGGCCAAGCGAGCGCGAACAGGCTCGCCGTATCGCTCAGCTTGCGAATCGGCCCGGCATCCATTCGCTTGCTGACGAGCCGCTTTCGCTTGGTTTGACGAAGGCGCTGATTCGCCGGTCCGCGTTGCTGGTGACGACCGATAGCGGGCCACGCCATTTCGCGGCGGCGTTCGGTCGGCCCGTGGTGTCGCTGTTCGGCCCCACCTTCATCGACTGGACGCGGACCTATTTCGGCAAGGAGATCATGCTGCAAGAAAAGGTCCCGTGCGGCCCGTGCCAGTTGCGCGTCTGCCCGCTCGATCACGCATGCATGCAATTGCTGTCGCCGCGGAGGGTGCTGGCCGCCGTGCAAGATTTGCTCGCGCAGCCAGCGGTTGTCGCCGAACGAAAGGCGTCGTGACATGGCCTGGGTCGAGATAATGCCGCCGTTCGAAGCGCTGTTCCGCCGCCACGGCATGGAATCGGCTGCTTCGTTTCTCGGCTGGATCGGCGTTCTCGTCAATCACCATCGGCATCGCCAAGTCGAGCAGGTCGCTTTCTCCCCTCTCCCTCCGGGAGAGGGGCCGGGGGTGAGGGTGAAGCATCAGCCACCCGATGCGCTTCCCTCACCCCCAACCCCTCTCCCGGAGGGAGAGGGGGGCAAGTTCTATCTCAAGAAGCAATCCGCCGTCACCTGGCACGAGCGATTTCGCAATGCGTGGGCCGGCTTCGGCTGGTGCTCGACGGCGGTGCGCGAGGGGGCGACGCTGCAAGCACTGCGTCGGGCCGGCGTCTCGTGCCCCGAGGTCGCCGCCCTCGGCGAGGACGACAGGCAGGCATTCGTGCTGATGCGCGAAGAAGCCGGCCTGAGCGACTTGCGAACGCTGTTGCAAGAGCTGCGCTGCGAGCGGGAACGCTGCCGGCTGGCCGTCACATTAGGACGCGAACTGGCCCGGCTGCACGACGCGGGGTTCGATCATCCCGATCTGTTGGCCAAGCACATTCTCGCCGGTCCAGCGAATGGGGCGTTTCGCTTCTGTATTCTCGATTGGCAGCGCAGCCAATATCGACGAGCGGTGCCCTGGCGAATTCGCAGCCGCGATCTGGCCATTCTCGATGCGACGCTGCTGGAATTGCTGGCGAGCGATCGCTTGCGGCTGCGTTGTTTGCGATCCTATCGGCTGGCAGCGCGTTCCTCGGAGAAGCCGCCGCTGGAACGCCTGGCCCGCCAGATTCGCATGGAAGCTGAGCGTTTGCGTGGCCAGCGGCGCATCCGCGATGTCGGGCAATTGCCGACGCCCGCGGGAGACCAGGCGTTTGTGCCATTGCGTGGCGGCGAGGTGCTGATCGTGCGATCCTTTGCGGAACGGCTCAACGCGTGCGGTCCCGGTGAATGGATGGCGTTGTTGGCGCAGGACACGGCGCACGTGTGGGATCTGTTGTCGGCGTTCGCCTGTGCGGCCGGTTCGGAAACGGTGTCGCTGCATGTCGCGGCAGAAGCCGAAACGGGCGGACCGATCCCGCGCTTGGCCCACGCGCTATTTCGGCTGCAACGATTCGGCGTGCCCGGGCCGCGCTTGCTCGCGGTCGACGGCGGGCATGCGCTCGTGGAGTCGGCGCCGACGGTTCCATTCGGGGAGGCTTTCGCTAAGGCGTCGGCTGGCGGGCGCGGCCGATTGTTGCAGCGGGCTGGAGGAATCATTCGGCGCATTCACGAGGCGGGCTATCATCTGCCGCCCGGGGATGCGTGGAAGCGCCGGCTCGGCGTATCGGTTGCGACCGGCGACATTCGGCTCGTCGATGTTGAGCCATTGTTGCGAGGCGATATTCCTTGGCAGCAGTTGGCGCCGATCGAGTTCAACGATCCGGAGCTTCGGCTTACGCGCACGGAGCAGATGCGCTTTGTGGGCGGGTACCTGCGGAAGGCGCAACTGCCCCTCCAAGCCGCCGCCCAGGGCGGCGGCTTGGGAGATGCCGTGGAAAGGCGGGCGGTCGAATGAACCGAGTCATCGAACCGGACGCCCCCCCGACGGCAAACCGGGCGAGCGCCAGCAATTGGTGGCAGCGCCTGGTTCGCGGTGCGCGCCGGCTGTGTGTGCCGCGCCTCGACTGGAGCGATTTCGCCGGCGAGGATTGGCCCGAGCGCATCATGCAAGTTGACGTGGCCGACGATCATCACGCAAAGCAAGGCCGATCCACGTGTCGCTGGCGCCTCGATGCGGGTCAGAAGCAGCTCGTCGTTTATCTCAAGCGGCATTTCGAACTCCAGCGCTGGGACGGCTTGCTGGCGGCGCTTTGGCCAACGGGCGATTGGTCCCCCGCGATGCAGGAACGCCGCAATCTGGAGTGGGCGCGTGCGCATGGTTTGCCGGTGCCCCGCGTGGTGGCGGCCGGGGAATTTCTGGGGCCCTGGGGGAAATTGCAAAGCTTCCTCGCCATCGAGGAGCTGACCGACATGCTCCCCTTGCACGAGGCCATTCCGCTGGCGGCGCGGCAACTCGAGCCGGCGACTTTCCGCGTCTGGAAAGCTGGGCTAACGCGCGAAATCGCGCGATTGGCTCGCTTTCTGCACGATCATGATCGATTCCACAAAGATTTATATCTGTGCCATTTTTTTATCCGCCGTGCCGATATTATTTGTGTGCCGAACTGGACCGAGCGCGTTTTCATGATCGATTTCCATCGGCTCGCTCAGCACACGCTCACGCGGCGATTCTGGATTTCAAAGGACATCGGCCAACTGCTTTATTCGTCGGATGTCGTGGGCATCGACGCGCGGGATCGCGTCCGCTTTTGGCGTGCGTATTTGGGTGCTGGACGGCGGACGTTCATGGGCCGTTTGCTCCGGCGCGTTGTGTTGATGCGCGGCCGGCGTTACCGGGACCATAACAAAAAGGCAGCGAAGCGAGTTAGGGGCCAGGGATCGGGGATTAGGGGTTAGGAATGGACATCGCCTTTTGCTATGAGAGCGTGCTGCCGGCGCGAGGAGGTTGCGAGACCTACATCGCCGACCTTGCGCGCGGCTCATCGCGGATCGGCACGATGTCCACATTTACGCCTGCCGGTGGGACGCGGCCGCATTGCCGAAGGAAATTCAGTTCCACGCTATTCCGCCGACCTGGGCGCCGCGCTTTCTCAAGCCGTGGGTTTTCGGCCGGCGTTGCCTGCAAGCGCTGTCGCAACGGCGCCATGATGTCACCATCGGCTTCGACAAGACCTGGGGGCAGGACGTCCTCTATCCGCAAGGTGGATTGCATGCCGCCAGTGCCGAACACAATCTGCGCAAGCACGCCAATCCTCTGGTGCGGCGGCTGGCGCGCGTCGTCAAGTGGTTCGACCCGGCCCATTTCGCTTACTCCATGATCGAGCGCCGCCAATATCTCAGCAATCCGCCGTCGGCGATCGTGGTCAACAGCCATATGGTGCGCGACCACTTCATGCGCCATTATCACATTCCGCCGAGCCAGTTGCATATTGTGCGGAGCGCGATCGATCCGCAGCGCTTCCCGGAGCAGGACCGGTTGAAGTGCCGATTGCAGTGTCGCGAGCAATATGGGATTGAGCCGAGCGAGGTGGTGGCGCTGTTCGCGGCGATGAATTATCATTTGAAGGGGTTGGAGCCGCTCTTGCACGCGGTGCAGCGTATGTTGGCCCGGCCGGAATTCGCCGACAATGCGCCGGCGTTTCGGCTCGTGGTGGTGGGGCGGCCTGAGGCGAGGGCGTATCAAAGGCTCGCGGATCGGCTTGGGCTGGGCAAGCATGTCCGCTTCGTCGGTTTTTGCCGGGAGATGCGCAACGCCTATTTCGCGGCCGACTTCCTGGTGCATCCGACGTTTTACGATCCGTGCTCGCTGGTGGTGTTGGAGGCGCTGGCGTGCGGGTTGCCGGTCATCACGTCGCGCTATAATGGGGCAAGCGAGTTGTTGCATTCGGCGGCGCCGCACAAGGAAGGCTTTGTCGTGGCCGATCCGCACGATCATCAGGAATTGTCGTGGTGCCTGGCGCAGATGCTGGACGCTGGCCGCCGCCACGCGTTTGCCCAGGCTGCCCGCCGCACTGCGTTGCAATGGACCTTCGAGCAACACTACCGCCAACTGATGGGCGTGCTTGTCGAGGCGGCGGCACGCAAGCAGGCGGCGTGAGGCGCTGCTGACGTGGCCCGCACTTTTAGCGGTGCAGCGAATTCTTGGCCACCAACCTCATATTCTCCAAACAGTTGCAACGATTCGTCGCACCCACCCCCCCTGGCGCGTCGGGGTAGGGGAAAAACCGGCTGCGAAATCTGGTCGCAGCTTACAAAGTCTTAATGATAATATGTTTGCATTGCCGTCGGCGTCAGACCACACTGGCGAGCGTCTTCGCTCTCATCCTAACGCCGTGAGTTTCACCATGAAGCGACTCTTGATTACGTGTGCGCTCGTTTGCCTTTTCATATGGCCGCGTGAAGCCGTTGCCGACATCATCACCGGGCCGACCCTCAACCAAATCGCCACGGACCAGTATACCGGCCTAATGTTTTCCGCATTGGCAAGCTCGTATCTGCAAGGTTTCGTCTTCCAGAATCAGGGCGCGGCCAGCCAGGTTGAGCTGGGACTGGTCAGCACCAACCCCGCGAACGGCGCCCTCTATGTCAGCTCGGTTGTGGGCACGATTTCCACACCCGCAAATACGCCGTCGTTCACCGCGAGCAACTTGAACTGGCAAATGAATGCAGGCTCAAACTACATCCTCGTCGGGGAGACATCCAACAACACCGACTTCGCGTTTTACAGCAATTTTCCGACCTCGGATGGGCAAATATCGATCTTTACGGGCGTGTTCTCCTTCGACGTCAGTTCTTCCATAGCCACGCAAACAGACGCTTGGGGCGGTTTCAACAACATCGCCACCGCGAGCGCTCCGGAACCCAGCAGTTTCTTTCTAGTGAGCCTGAGCGCCGCGGCCGGCTTCTTCGGCTGGCGTCGAGCGCGGCGCCAGAAAGCGGCAGAGAATTCTGCCGCCGCCTGCGCTTGACCGGATTATTCACCGCGGAGATCGCAAAGAACGCAGAGACAGAAGAGTGTCGGGATCGATTCAAAAAGCCAACGGCAAGCTGGTTTCAGCCCTAATTCTTTTGTTCACCATACTTTCGTTTTCTCAGCGATGTCTGCGGTCTCGGCGGTGAATAATCCGGGCTAATATCCCACCGCCTTGCCGCTCAGGCGCTTGTCGGCGGCGCCGACGTAGCCGCCGGTCTTCGGATTGATCCAGATCGAATGGGCATCGCCTTGCCGGGCAAAGCTGACCTTGTGCCCCATTGCTTCCAGTGCCTTCACCGCGCCGGCATATTGCTTGGTCCCCTCGAACTTGATCTCATCGGGCAACCATTGATGATGCAGACGCGGGGCGTCCACTGCTTGCTGGATCGGCATGTCGTAATCGACGACATTGACGACGACGTTGAGAACGGTGTTGATGATAGTGCGGCTGCCTGGGCTGCCGGTGACGAGGAAGACCTTGCCGTCCTTGGCGAGGATGGTGGGCGTTTGCGAGCTGAGCATGCGTTTGCCGGGGGCGATGGTGTTGGGCTCGGTGCCGATGTCGCCGTTCGCGGTGGTGACGCCCGGCCGCCAGTTGAAGTCGGTCATTTCGTTGTTGAGCAGGAAGCCGGCCCCCTTGACGACGATGCGCGAGCCGAAGCTGTGCTCCAGCGTGTAGGTGTTGGCGACGGCGAGGCCGTCCTTGTCGATGACGCTGAAATGCGTGGTGCTGTCCCCTTCCGGTGTGAGCGGGATCGCGTCGGCCAAATCCACGCTGCGCGTCGCCTTCGTTAGATCGATGCTTTTGGCGAGCTTGGCGATATGCTCCTTGCTGGTGAGATCGGTGGGGATTGTCGTGAACGCCGGATCACCGAGGAAGCGGGCGCGGTCGAGATAGGAGCGGCGCATCGCCTCGGTCATCAGATGCAAGGTTTCGGGCGAAAAGCGCTCGTGTTTCTTGAGATCGAAGGTTTCGAGGATGCCGAGCATTTGCACGAGACAGGTGCCGCCGGAGCTGGGCGGCGGCGGGGCGTAGACATCGTAGCCGCGATAAACCCCGTGGATCGGCTCGCGCTGGACCGCGTGATATCCGGCGAGATCGGCAGCGGAAATCAAGCCGCCGCCCGCTTTCATCTCAGCGACGAGCTGCTCGGCAATCCCCCCGCGATAAAAGGGGTCAGGACCCTTTTCGGCAATGAGCCGCAGCGTCTTCGCCAGATCGGGCTGCACCTGACGATCGCCCGCCTTCCATGCCGACCCGTCGGGCTTGGCGAAGACACGCTGAAGCTCGGCGAAATTCTTCGCTGACGCCAATATCTTGTTCAGCGAATCGGCATGATGCTTGTCGAGCGTGTAGCCCTTGTCGGCCAATTGGATGGCAGGCTGCACGAGCGTGTTCCAGGGCAGCTTGCCGAATTTCTGGTGGGCGAGCGCCAGGCCGCGGACGGTGCCGGGAACGCCGACGGCGCGATGGGTGTAAGGCGAATTGTCTTTCTTGAACATGGTCCGGGTCGCGGCGGCGGGAGCAGTCTCGCGATAATCGATCACGGTCGGTTTTCCCTTGGGAGGATGCACGACCATGAACCCGCCGCCGCCGATATTGCCCGCGGCTGGATGCGTGACGGCGAGGGCAAACGCGGTGGCAATCGCCGCATCGACCGCATTGCCGCCTTGCTCAAGGATGGCCAAACCCGCTGCGGCCCCCGGCTCGGACACGGCGACGACCACGCCGTTCTTGTATTCGACCGCTTTCTCGCCAGCCCGCGCGGCGGCGGACGAAATGAACAGGGCGGCGAAAAGAGGCACGTAGAGGAGCAGGCGTTGCGATCGCATGGTGAACCTCGGATGATCCTTGAGTGCTGCTGCACATACAAATATTAAGCTGATTACAATTCAGCAGATGAACGCTTGTTTCGCATGCGCTCCTCGATTACACTGGAATTGCCATTCCGCTGCTGATCTCGTGGAGGCCCCCATGCGACATCCGCTGCTCCTGGTTTTGTGCGCGGTCCTTTTTTCTACCTTCATTTCCCAGGCCGATGCCCAGGGCAAGAAGAAGGCCAAGGCGCCGATGTGGTCCGATCAAAAGGACGCGTTCGGCGATCCGCTGCCCATCGGCGCAATTGCCCGCATCGGCACCGTGCGCTATCGCCTGCCGGAATCGCGCGGCGAGTTCAGGGCAGTGCCGTCGCCGGACGGCAAACTGCTCGCCATGCCGGGCGGCGACAACGACATCGAGATTCTTGAGCTGCCCGCCTGGACGCGGAAACGGGTCATCACTGGGCATAGCATCGACAAAAACGAAAGCCAACTCCACGGCTTGGCGTTCTCCGCCGACGGCAAGAAGCTGGCGACCTGCGGTATCGACTCGTCGAAGGTTTATCTGTTCGAAGTCGCCACCGGGAAAGTGCTGAAGAAGCTCACCTGGCCCGAGAAAGACGCCGGCGGCTTCCCGTTTCTGATGCTTTCACGCGATGAGCAAACGCTGGTTTGCATCTGTGTCAATGTTGACGGCAAGGCAACCGCGCAGCGAGTCATTGTCTGGGATGTCGCCAAGGAAAAAATGCGGACCAATATCACTGTGCCCTTCGACCAATTCAGCGGCGAAAGACCAGGCGCCGCCGTTTCCGCAGATTGCCGCTGGCTGGCCCAGAGCGTGTCGAATGAAAATCCCAATCGGCCCAACGGCGGCGTCGAGTCGCGCATCGAGCTTTGGGATCTGACAACGGGTAAACTGGCGCGCAAGATCGAACTGGAGATGCCGATGCCGCTGCTTGCTCTTTCGCCCGACGGCAAATGGCTCGCCGCCTCCAATGATTCCTCGCTCTTGCGCATCTATGAAGTCAGCACCGGCAAAGAGCAGCACAACATTCGCGGCCGAAATCCGATCCAGCATTTGCAATTCGCTCCCGACGGCGCGCTGTATGTCGCTGATTACAACGGCACCATCCAGCGCTGGAACGCGGCCGACGGCGAGCGCACAGCCAGTTGGAAGGCGCCGGGACGGATGATGGTCAACCGATTCCTTTTCCCGCCGCAGGGCAAGATGCTGGCGCTTGGGATGGGAATGCAAGCCGTCGATTTCTGGGAAGTCGAAACGGGCAAACTGTTCTCGCCGAAGGATTTGCCCGCCGATCCGATCGCCGAGGTGGCATTTTCGTCGCAGGGCGAGTTGTTCGTCGCAACGGAAGGCGGCATGACCACCTGGTGGAATCCACGCACTGGCGCCAAGGTGCGCGATCTGAAGCTGGAGTTCCCTGAGGGCGATGATCGGGCGAGCCCCTATTTTCGGCGAGAGATTGTTCTGGAGGGCCGCGGCACCGCTCGAGTTCCCCGATTCGGCGGCGGGCTTCTGAGCCTAAGCCCCGATTCGCAGTTCATTTTCAGCAATAATGGCGGCGGCGTCCTCGTCCACGACGCCAGGACCGGCAATATCCTCTACGACGAAGAATCCACTCCGAACGGCGACACCTCCTTTTTGGAGGGCGGCAGCAAATCGGCTTCCCTGACCAACAAGAAGATCCGCATCTGGAACATGCGCACCGGCCGCGATGTTTCCTCATTCACCATCCCCTTGAAAGAACCTGAGCAATCGATGCGCTTTACCGCCTCGACCACCGGCAAGCATGTCGCCGTCCAGACGGCCAACCAACAAGCCGAGAACGGAGGCGGCGCGCGTGGTCCTTTTTGACGCGGACAAGAAGAAAATCCTGCGCGAATGGCCCGTTCAGAACGGCCTGGACGCCATGCAGTTTTCGCCCGATCAGCAATGGCTCGCCATCGCTCGCCCTCAGGAAAAGGTGATGCTGACGCGCGTCGCCGCCACCCGTGGCGATCACGAGCTGGGCGTCGCCAAGAACCCCGTCGATTTCACGCAGATCACCTTTTCCCCGGATAGCCGGCAACTCGCCTGTGCTTCGATGCTGACGAGCGAAAATGGCCGCAATTCGAGCACGATTCACATCTATGAGATCGCCAGCAAGAAAATACGGCTGGAACTGGCCGGCCATCGCGCCGGCATCATCGATCGGCTCGCCTATTCGCCCGACTCCGGTCTCCTGGCAAGCGGCGCGACCGACACGACCGCTCTCGTCTGGAAAGCGGGCCTGTGCAGCTTCGCCGCTGACCCGCTGCCCCCGGACTGCGCCGGCCATCGATCTGGACGTGTGCTTCACGCAGATGTACTTCTCCGAGCCGAAAAGCGCTTTTCAAAACATGATCAAGCTCGCCCGCATGCCGAAAGAAACGGTCAAGCTCCTGGAGGAAAAGATCGCCCCCGCCAAGAAGCCCGACACCGGCGCCAAGACGCTCCAGCAATGGATCCACGATCTCGGCAGCGGCCAATTCGCCGTCCGCACCAGGGCCAACCAGATGCTGCAAAAGATCGGCCCCGCCGC
The DNA here is from genome assembly GCA_963767835.1 of uncultured Planctomycetota bacterium. Taxonomy (GTDB): domain Bacteria; phylum Planctomycetota; class Planctomycetia; order Gemmatales; family Gemmataceae; genus SIAQ01. The sequence continues at coordinate 429,368 of CAVYFY010000015.1, read as the reverse complement.
CGAACCCGAGTTGCGCTCGGCTTTGACCAGTGCGAATGACATCGAAACCCGCCGCCGTATCGAGGAATTGCTCGACCGCATCGCCCAGCACGAATGGACCACCGAGGAAATCATGCACGCCCGCGCCGTCGAGCTCGCCGAAGCGATCGGCACCCCGGAAGCCCGCGCCGCCTTGACGCGCTGGACCACCGGCGATCCGGCCGCGATCCTCACCATCGAAGCGCGCAAGGCGCTGGCGAACATGGCCGCCGCCAAGCGGTAAATCATCCGTCGAGAAGGTGAGCAGCTAAAAAGCAGATGAAAAGAAGCGGAGACAACGGGAGGCCGAGGCTCCCGCGGAGCCGTGAACCTGGGAGAAAATGAATTCAATAAGGAAGGCGGGAAAGCAGGAATCATGCAAATTACTATTTCCTGTTTTCTTGCCTTCCTCATTTCATTTTTGTGATCGGAGCGACTCCGGCTCGGCAGGAGCCTCGCCCTCCCGAATCCACCTGCAAATCTGTGCTTACCCCCGTCGATAACTCACCTAACCCGGAGGGCGCGATTCCCATAAAATGCCGGCGACAACCATCCTCCAGGAAGGAATCGCGGCGTGGCGGATCACAGCGGACATCTCCCCGTGTGGGTGCGGCGGCGGGACGGCAGCCAGGTTCCGTTCGAGGCGGACCGCATCTGCCAGTCGCTCTATGCGGCCGCCGAATCCCTGGGCGCCGCCAGCGCCTTCCTGACTCGTGAATTGACCGACGTTGTTCTGCATTTCTTGGCCCGCGAAGAATTCGACGCCGTCCCGACCACCGGGCAAATCACCGAGCATGTCGAGAAGATCGTCCGCGAAGTCGGGCAGCCGGCCCTGGCGAGGCGCTATGCCGAATTGCAACGGCAAACTGGCAGCGCAGTGGGCGGCACCACATCGATCGTGCTTCCTTGGCCGAGTTCCCCGGAGCAATTGCTTCATGAATGCCGGCGGGCGTACGCGCTGCGGGCCGTCTTCGCGCGCGATGTCGCCGCCGCCGTCGAGGAAGGGCTGTTGCATCTGGACGATCTGGACGCGCCGGCAGCGCTGGCGAGCGTGGTGGTGGAGACGGCGCGCCTCGCCGAGTTGCCGTGGTGGCCGAGCCTTGACGACTGGTGCGCCGCGGCGGCGCGGCGCTGGATCGTGGACAGCCCCGAGGCGATCTGCACGCCGCGCATGCACCCGGCCCTGACGCCGCATCTGTGCGAGCGCCTTCTGGCCCTGCCGACGCTGGGCGAGCGCGAAGTCGAGCTTCATCTCAATGCCGCCCCGGCGCGCGTTCAGCCAGCGAGCCCGTTGTTCGCCGAAGAGCCGTCGCGCCCAGAGCAGACCGGCTTCCTGGATGGGCTGCTCGAACGGTGGAAGGCGTTGCCCACCGCAAGGCTCCCCGCCATCGCCTGGCATTTGCATGAGGACAGCTTTCACGAGGAGGCCCAGCGCCGCCAGCTGCACGACCTCTTGCGTCAAGCCCTGCAAGGCAGGCCGATCCGTTTCGTCTTCGATCGCCCGCGTGCACCGGTCGCGCTGGCGGAGGCCGTGGATCGAAAATGCCCCGGCGTCCTGCTCGAAGTCGGCGTCGATCTCGCGGCGCTGGCGGGCCGTCCGGAAATCAAGCGCGATGGCGCCACCCTGCTCAAGAAGCTGCCGAGCCTCGCTCACCTGGCCGTCAGCGCCGCCCGGCAGAAACGGCAATACCTGCGCGCTCTGCCCGAGACATCCCCCATGAAGCGACAGTTCCTCATCGAGCGGGCGGCAGCGCTGGTCACGCCGCTCGGCCTTGACGAGGCCGTGCGCAACCTCACGGGCGCGAGCCTGGCCCGCAGTCCGCTGGCGCTCGATTTCGCTCTGCGCATTATTCACACGCTGAAAACAACGCTCCAGGATGCCGGCCAATCGGTCCTGCTCGAATTGCGCCTCGACGGCCCGGCCCTCTCCCTCGCGGACTGGACGCTCGCCCCGCAAAAGCAGCTCGAAATCGCCGGCAAGCTGCACGCCCGCGCCGGCGCCGGAACCATGACGCTTCTGCTCGCCGACGACCATCAGGCCGACGCCGAGCGGCTCGCGGAATCATTGCAATGGGCCTGGGCCGCGACATCGGTCGTCCGCGTGCAACTGCAGCGCACCGGCAGTACCCTGCGGCAAGGCGAATTGCCGATCTTAGCCACGGATGAAACACGGATGGAACACGGATAGGCGACCTTTAGTAGGGAGATGCGTTTCTTGGACACACGCTTCGCCAACGGCTGGGATCATGCTCAGGCCCGCTCGGCCATGCTGCTTGATCCGGCCGTCACCAATCTCAATACCGGCTCGTTCGGTCCTTTGCCCAGGGTTGTTTTCGAACGCGTCACGCAATTGCGGCGTCGACTCGCCGAGGAGCCGATGGACTTCCTCCTGCGCGAGATACCCGGGCATTTGTGGCAGGCGCGCGAAGCGCTGGCGGCGTTTGTCGGCGCCGAGCCGCGCCGGCTGATCTTCACCGCCAACGTGACGGCATCGATCAACATCGTCGCTTCGAGCCTGGTGCTGGCAACGCCGGGCGAAATCCTCCTGACCGATCACGAATACGGGGCCATGCACTGGTGCTGGGAACGGGCCGCGCAAGCGCGCGGGTTGACGATTCGCACCTTCCCGCTGCCGATTTGTGCCCGCGAACCCGGCGAGATCGTGGACGCCGCTTGCGCCGCCATGAAAAAGGGGACGCGGCTCTTTTTCTTCAGCCACGTGCTTTCCCCCACCGGCCTGGTGCTGCCCGCGAAAGAATTGTGTGCCGAGGCCCGGCGGCGCGGAATTCTCACGGTCGTCGATGGCGCCCATGCGCCGGCGATGATCCCGCTCAATCTCGACGACATCAACGCCGACTTCTACGGCGCCAATTGCCATAAATGGCTGCTCGCCCCGACCGGCTCGGGATTTCTCCATCTCGGCAAGGGATGCGAAGACCGCTTGCAACCCCTGCAAGTGAGCTGGGGCTGGCGGCGACAAGGTTCCCCTCGCCCTTCCGGGGGAGAGGGGTTAGGGGTGAGGGGGGATTGGCTCGATCAACGCGATGAAGCCGGCTCGACGCCGCGCATCCGCCATTTCGAATTCGAAGGGACGCGCGATATCTGCCCCTGGCTCGCCGTGCCCACCGCCATCGAATTCCAGCGCGGCCTGGGCTGCGACCAGATTCGGCAGCACAACGAACGCCTGGTGCAGTGCGTGCGGCAGCGTTTTGCCGGCATCACCGCCTTGAAGCCGGCGATCCCGACGCATCCCGCGCTGCATGGCTTCCTCACCGCGTACCGTCTTCCTGCCGAGGTGCAAGCGCCTGCCTGGCGCACGGCCCTATGGGAGCGATTCCACATCGAGGCGCCCATCGTCGAACGCCCCGAGGGATTGCTCCTGCGCATCTCGACGCACTTCTACAACACCGAGGAGGAAATCGACCGCATCGGCGGCGCGGCCGAGACGCTGATCGAGGAAGGACGCCATGGCGGATGAAAAGTGGATTGCGGGCCTGAGCGGCGACATGCCCGCGCACGAGGCGGCGCACCTGGCCTTGAGCGTCCGCCTGGGCGTGGTGCGCGATCGGCTCCCGGCGGCCGTCTTCCATGCCGACGACGACATCGAGCACGTGCATCAACTCCGCGTCGGCACGCGCCGCGCCGCCGCCGCTTTGCGCATCTTCGCATCGTGCTTGCCCGAGCGCCTGCACAAGAAGACTCGCAAGACCCTGAAAGCGCTGCGCCGCTCGGCCGGCGAGGCGCGCGATTGGGACGTGTTCCTCGACATGCTTCAGGCGCGCCTCACCCGGTCCCCCTCCCGGCAGCGGCGCGGGCTCGATTTCCTCCTGGGCTTCGCTCACGGCCAGCGCGTGCTCGCCCAGGACCATTTGCGCCAGGCCTTCGAGGACAATGGCGATCGATTCTCGCTGCGCCTTCAGCAGATCAGCCAGGCCCTCGACGCCTCCGGCTCCGCGCAAACCCTGCGCGATCTCGCCCATCCCATCCTCACCCAGCTCTTACGCGAACTCGAATCGGCCGCCCGCGGCGATCTTGCCCGCTACGAAGCGCTCCATCAGGTCCGCATTCTCGGCAAGCAACTGCGCTATGCCATGGAAGCCTTCGAGTGCTGCTTCGCTGCCGATTTTCGCCGGCGCTTTTATCCCGCCGTCGTCGAGATGCAGGACATCCTCGGCCTCGCCAACGACAGCTACACTTCCTGCGAGCGCCTGGCGCGCCTGCGCTCGCGACTCATGAGCACCCAGCCCAAGCAATGGCCGCACTATCGGGAAGGCATCGAGAGCCTGTTGCGCTTCCACGAGCGACGCTTGCCGACGCAACGCAAGAAATTCGAGGCCTGGTGGCGGAACTGGTTGAAATCGGGCGCGGAATCGGTGTTCGCGGATTTGATCCAAGCATCTTGAGCAAGTAAAAAGAGCGCGAGTAAAAAAACAGAAAGTGAAGAAAGTGGTGTTATTATTGTTTTTCACTTTCTATTTTTTTACTTGCGCCCTTTTTACTTCCCTCGGCTCTTCGCCTCGCGCAGCGTCAGCAAATATTCCACCACGTCCACCAGCTCCTGCGTCCGCATCAACTGGTGCAGATCGGCCGGCATCAGCGAGATCGGCGAGCGCGTGGCCGATTCCACGTCCGCGAGCTTGAAGGTCCGCACGATTGCCTCGGCGTCCTTGATCGCAATCTCGGTGTCCGATTTGCTGACCAAAACGCCGCTCGCGCTGGTCCCCTTTTTGGTCTCGATCACCCACGTCTCGTAGTTGTGGGCGATCGAGGCGCTGGGGTAGAGGATCGATTCATACATCGCCTCGTGCGCGAATTTCTTGCCGATCTCGGACAGGTCGGGGCCGACGTTTTTGCCTTCGCCATTGACCTGATGGCATTTCGCGCACGTGCCTTGCTTGGCGAAGACGATCTTGCCGTTTTCGGAATTGCCCCTTTGCTTGACCAGGTCGGTGATGGGGATGAGCGGCAGGTTCGCCTTGTTGGTGTGGACCGGGAAGACGCCGAAGGCCTGCATGCGCACCTCCGGCCAGGGCAGGGTGCTGATGGCGCCGCCGGCCGCGTATTTGACGTCGTCGCTGATCTTTTTTTCCTTCGCCAGCTTGACGAGCTCGGAGACGCCGCTCTTGGTGCGGGCCACGGTGCGCGTCGCCTGCCGGCGCAGTTCGAGATCGAGCTTCGGGTCAAGGACGATCGGCAAGAGCAGCGCGTTGGCCTTGTCGTGCTGGGCGCCGGCGATGGCCTGGGCGGTGTTCGCCGCCGCGACTTTGTCCGTGCTCTCCAGGCCGGTTTGGATCAGCTTCATCTGGTCCTTGTCGAGGAGCGTGCGAATCGCATCGACGCCGAGCTGCTCGGTCGGCTGCTTTTGCGCCAGGGCCAGCAATTCGGGATAGCGCTTGCTGACGTTGAATTTGCCGACCATCTCGACGAACGCCGGCGTTCCCTTGGCCGAATCGAGTACCTTATCGAGTGCGGCCGCGTGCTTGGGGTTTTTGTCGATGTCGAAATTCTTGAGCCGGGCGAGCGCTTCGCTGGTGATGAGATTGCGCCGGTCTTCGGGATAGTTGCCGAAGGCGAGCTTGACGAGAGCTTCGGTTTTGATGTCGCTGTCTTTCTGGAAATCGAAGGCGCGGAACATGCGGGGCAGATCACCGGCCGTCGTATCTTTTTCGGCGATGATTTCCGAAAGCAAGACTGGAGTTTTCGCAGCGCGGGAGCGCCAAATAATGTCACGCTTGCCTTCCGAAAAATGGCGCTCTAATTCAGGGTTGTCGGGCATTTGGACCTTGAGTACCGCCAATGTATCGGCATGCTGCTCCAGGTACGCATCGAGGGCGCTCTGCCAATTTCCGTCGGCCCCGATGCCTAGCGCTTCAAGATACCAGCGGTCGCTTCCCTGATGGTAAATTGCGAGCTCCGCCCAGCGCTTAGTCGCCGTCGGTCCCTTTTGCAGCCGAAGCGCTATCGCGGCCTCACGCTTCACGGAAGAAAACGAGGCCAGGTATTGCGTTAACTCGTCAATGTCGCCCTTCTTTAGCCTGGACAAGCCCGACTTGGTGACGCTCCAGGCCATGACCGGCGCGAAGGGCATTGGATCACGCTTGAGTTGTCGCGCCAACCGAATGGCCACAACACGCATTCTCGCATCGTCGTCTTGTATCGCTTTTCCGTGGTGGTACTGCTCCTTCCCCTCAATCCGCCCCAGCAGCCACAGCGCCCGCGCCCGTTCATGCGGCACCTTCGATTCATACATCTTCGCCAGCGCCGATTCCGCCTTCGCGCCTTCCTTGTGCAAATTGGTCCACGCAATATGGCGCGTTGCCGAGTTCGGGCTCTTGAGCGCTTCGATGTTGCCATCGATGGTGTCGAAATTGTGCTTGGGCACGGTGTAGGGCACCCCCTCACCCCCGGCCCCTCTCCCGGAGGGCGAGGGGTGCTTGCGGGGGGCGACCCGGAAGATGCGGCCGCGATTTCTGTCGCCCTGTTGATGGCCGCCGACGCCGGGGTCGTACCAGTCGCTGACGAAAAGCGAGCCGTCGGGGGCGACGCGCGGATCGACGGGGCGGAACCACTGGTTCTTCTTCGAGCCGTCGAGGATGTTGACGGTCTTGGTCACCTTGTAGCCGGCCCCATCCGGCGCCGTCACGTAGCAGCGGACCACGCTCGGGCCGGCGTCGCAATGAATCACCAAGCCGCCCCCCTGGGGGGCGGCGGGCAGCGCGCCGCCCAGGGCGGCGGCTTGGGAGTTGGTTTCGTAGACGGTGATGCCGGTCGGCGAGCCGGCGCCGGTGTTCAGGAGGTTGGGGACGACGCCGGGATCGTTCTGGTGCCAGTGGCGGAGCGGGATTTCCTTTTCCATGTTGGTGCGTTTGGCCTGCCAGCCGGCGCCGGTCAATTCATCGACGTAGCCGAAGTTGCCGTACTCCATGACATAGTTGATGCGGACGCCGCGATTGCCGTCGTCGTCATTGTCGGACTGCCACATGGTGCCGAAGGAATCGACGGCGACCTCGTAGTTGTTGCGGAAGTTATGGCCAACGACTTCGAAATTGACCCCCGCGCCGGGCCGGCGCCGGCATCGGGCCATTTTCCCGTCAGCCACGGCGTATCCATGCGGAATACCATGCCCTGGCGATACGGCTTGCCGGAATCGTTGACGGCGTTGCCGGCGAGATCGGTAATCAGCTTGCCGTTCTTATCGTGGACGGCATGGCCTTCGTTGCCGAAGTTCCAGTAGAGCCGGCCATCGGGGCCGAAGACGAAGGCGTGAGAGGAATGATCGTGCTGGGCGTTGCCGGTCTTGGTGAAGAGGAATTCCTTCTTGGTGATCTTGTCGTTCTCGTCGAAAGTGAAGACGAGAATGTTGGCGGGAGCGGAGACGATGACCTTGTTGCCCAGGACGCAGATGCCCATGGCGGAATCGATGTCTTTGCCCTGATAGAAGACTTTCGATTTGCCGGCGGCATCGAAGATGAGGACGCGATCCCCCTTGGGCCGTTTGCCGTTGTTGCCCCGGTAGTTCATGACATCGCAAACCCAGACTCGGCCGCGATGATCGATGTCGAGATTGGTGGGATTGGTGAGCCCGCCGTTGTCGATGTCCACTTTTTCGCCGGGCGCCGGAATATCTTCATGGGCGAACAGCGTCGCTTCCAGCTCGGGATGCACGTCCAGGTTCTTGACCGCATTGGCGGGATCGTGGATGTTGCCTTTCTGAGAGCCGCGCACGAAGTAAGCGGATTCGTCCGGGCCGCTTACTTCGTGCGCGGCTCTTTGATCGACGACAACGAAGGTGAATAGCGTCGAAGCAACGGCGGGGATGACGAGCCAGCGGTACATGGCGGGAAGCCTCCGGAATAAAGCGGGAAGTCTGATGATAACAATATAGCAGGCAGCAGACAGCAGACAGACAGCAGACAGCAGACAGTCAGAAACAGAAAATTACAGGCAGCGGCAGCGCATTTCTTGCTGCCTGCTACCTGCTGTCTACTACCTGCTATCTGCTATCTGCTATCTGCTATCTGCTATCTGCTATCTGCTATCTGCTATCTGCTATCTGCTATCTGCTATCTGCTATCTGCTATCTGCTATCTGCTTCAGTCAGGCAGGTTCACGGTGTTAACAATATAGCAGACAGCAGACAGCCAGAAACAGAAAACTACAGGCAGCGCATTTCTTGCTGCCGGCTATCTGCTATCTGCTATCTGCTATCTGCTATCTGCTATCTGCTATCTGCTATCTGCTATCTGCTATCTGCTATCTGCTATCTGCTATCTGCTATCTGCTATCTGCTATCTGCTATCTGCTATCTGCTATCTGCTATCTGCTATCTGCTATCTGCTATCTGCTATCTGCTATCTGCTTCAGTCAGGCAGGTTCACGGTGTATCCGTCATTTCGTTTGGCGAGGCGGCTGAGCGTTGTGCCGTCGGTGGAGTGGGGCAAAACGTGAACGGTGCCGTCGCAGAAGACGAATTGGCACACGCCGGGGTGGTAGCTGCCGAACTGGCCGTCGTAGGTGTCGGTGGGCCGGGCCAGCAGATAGGCGGAGCCGGCGACGCGGGAGGAGTGTTCGGACTGTGGATCGCCGTTGTAGATGCAGCCGTCGCCTTGCCCGCTGCCGCCGCCGACCGCATAGCCGCCGACGCCGAATTCGCCGAGCTTGACGTGCTTTTCGCCGACCATGAAGGTGTTGCTCGTGCCGTCGGTAATGGAGGTGAACGTGGTCTGCGAGCGCCAGTGGGTGATCGTATCGGGCGAAGTCCCCGCGTGAGTGTAGATCGCCAGGATGATGGCGCCGTCGGCATTGGCGAGATTGAATTGCCCGTTGTCGTTGTCGCCGTCGCAGGAGCCGTAATCACCGAGGGCGCCCGGGTAATTGGAGGCGGCGCCCGGCCAGGGGTCGTCCGGGTTGTCGCCGGATTTGCTGAGCAAGCCCATGCTGGCGGACCGGCGCGATGGACAGAAATAGACCGGCAGCGAGGTTTGTTGCGCGGCGGTTGGGTTTTGATAGTACCATTCCGAGATGTTCCATTCGTTGTAGAAAGGAACCTGGTCGAGATAGGGCAGGATGAGAACGCACCAGGTGACGCCGCCGTCCATGTCGAGCCGGGCCGGGGGGAGGAATTTGTTGGCATCGTGGTAGCTGTGGAATGCCAGGCCGATTTGCTTGAGGTTGTTGCCGCACTGGGTGCGTGCCGACGCTTCGCGCACCTTTTGCACGGCGGGGACCAGCAGTGCGATCAAGACCGCAATGATGGCGATCACCACGAGCAGTTCAATGAGCGTGAAGGCAGCGCGAGGCACTCTGCGGGCTGACAACATGATGGCCTCCTCTTGCGCATAACGACCCAACGGTATGATACTGCCTGTGAATGCCAGTGGATACTGGGAATCAGGTGGCGTTGCAGCAGCGCAAGGAATAATCCTACCAACTCGCGAAATCCCTGGATTTCCGCATGCTTTGCGCCCATTTTCACGAAGATTCATAGCGCACTCGGGTGGCTGTCAGCAATTCGCGCTAGGAATATTGCGAACCACAGGTGTGGAGAGAAGTTAGTGCAATTTTCGATTGCGCTAGGAAACTTGGGCTGCGGCTCCCGGCGTGCGAATCACTCGTAGGCAATCGCTTCGGGGATGCGTTCGCGCACCGCGTACAGCGCCGGGCCCACTCCGGCCAGCGTGGCGATGGCCAGGGCCGTCAGCGCGACCACGGCGGCCTCCCACCACGGCACGTACACCGGAAAGACGTAGCCCGATTCCTCCAGGAAGACGACTTGCAACGCGTACCATTGCAGCGGGATTGCGAAGATGACACCCAGGATACTGCCGAAGATGCCCATCAGGCTCGCCTCGGCCAGCACCAGATAAACGACCTGCGCTTGCGAGGCGCCGATGGCGCGCAAAAGGCCCATCTCGCGGCGCCGCTGCAGGACCGAGATCAACAGCGCCGTCACCACGCCGAGCGCCGCCACCAGGACGACGACGATTTCCTGCCCCAGGGCGATGCGGTAAAGGCGCTCGATCATCTGCTCGATGTGCGTCTTGAGCTCGTCGCGCGTCAGGGGGTGCAGATCGTACTGGGCCCCGAGCCGGGCAGCGATTTTGGCCTTGGCTGCGCTCGGGTCAACGCCGTCGTGCAGGTAAACATCGAAAACGGTTACGGAGTGATCTTCCCAATGCTTGACGTAATCGCGGCGGTTCATGATGATGGTGCCGAGGTTCCAGGTGTAATCGACGACAGTGCCGATGATCTGAAATTGCACTTCTCCCTTGGGCGATTTCAGCGTGATGGTGTCGCCAGCATGGACGTGGTGCAGGGCGGCAAAGTTGCCGGAAACGACGATGGAATTTTCCTTGCCGTCCATGGCATAGAGAACGTCGGCGGAATCGGATTTTCGCAAGCGCTTGGTTTCGAGGGCATGAGCGCGGCCCGCCTCGATGGTGAGGATGGCGACGCGGTCCTTGCGGAAGGGAATCTCGGTGCAGATGCGGATCGGGATGACATCTTCAATTTCGGGGAGCTTGCGGAGCTCGTCGCCGAAGGATTCCTCCATGGGCGTATTTTGGCCCCCCGAGCCAACGGGGCTGCCGGAGGTGACGACTATATCGGAGCCGATGGAGGAATCGACCCAGGAAATGATCGCTTCGCGGTTGGAGCGGATGATGCCGGCGGTCTCGACGATCAGGCAAACGCCGGCGGCGAGAGCGCCGATGACCATGCCGGTACGTCCCGGAGCGCGGACGAGATTGTCCGCGGCGATGCGCCATTCGATCGGGAAGAAGCGCCGCGAGAAGGGGGCCAGGCAGCGCGCGGCGATCTGAGCGAATAGCGGCGCCGACAAGAGAGCGCCGACCATCACCAGGCTCAGGCCGCCGTACGTGCCCCAGCGCTTCGGCAAGTAATCGCGAATCAGCATCAGGCTCATGCCGCCCAGGACCAAGCCGCAGGCGGCGGCGACGTGCAGCAGCAGGTGCAACACGGTTTGCTCCTTGGGCTCGCGCCGCACCGCCTCGGCCGGCTTCTCGCATGCCGCCTGAATCACCGGCACCAAGGATGCGATCTCCGTCGCCAGGATGCCCACGCACACCGCCAGCGCGGTCAGTTCCCAGTTCAGGACGATCTGCTTCTGATTCATGGTGGCGAAGATATCGCCGATGGCGTCTTGCATGGGTTCCAGGCCGAGATTGGCCAGCCCGATGCCGAGCGGGATGCCGAGCAAGGAGCCAAAGGCGCCGAGGAAGAATGCCTCGCCGGCGAAGAGCCGCCAGACCTGATCGCGCGTGGCCCCGAGCGCGAGCAGGATGCCGATCTCATGCCGGCGCTCGGCGACCGAGACGGACAGGGCGTTGTAGACCAGGAACATACCGACGATGAGCGCCGCCACGCCGCACATCGAAAACCCGGTCTTCATGCCGACCATGGCGCTTTGCAATGCTTGATTCTGCTCTTCGAGGGTGCGCACTTCCGCGCGGTTGGCCAGCACTTTCTCAATGGCGATCCGCGCCTTCTTCGGATCGACACCCCGCTCCAGGGCCACGTCGATGCGCCGCACCTTCCCCTCTTTCATGCCGAGGACCTTGGCCGCGTGATCGAGATCGAGGACGACGAGATAGCCGCCGAATGCCGCCATGTCGCCTTGCTCTTTCGGCTCCATTGAGGCAATGCTGGTGACGGTATGGGTCTTGAGGTTCTTCTCGATCTTCAGATTGCGAAAACCGAGACGGACGGGGGCGGCCGGCTCATGCGCCAGGTCCTTCTCGAGCTCCTTGCCGAGGATCGCGGGGATGCCGTCCCAGAACGGCGACCTCACTGCGAGGTAAGACCCCATGATCGCTTCCATGCTCGAGCTGAGGATGAACTGGTCCTCGAAGCCGCCCGGCTTCCTGGTTTTGGGATCCAGATCGAAGCCCATGACCATGACGGGAAGTTTTTTGTCGCCCAAGACAATCTTGGCCTGGTCGAAGATTTTCGCATGGACTTCCTTGACCCCCTTGACGGTCTCGATCTCCTTGGCCAGTGAGCGGTCGATCGGGAAATCGCCGTTGGTAACGATGAAGTCGATGGTGCCCGCAATCGGATTGCTGGACGCGAGTGTCGCCTTCGACATCGTCTCGTTGAGCGCCTGCGTGGCCACGAGAATGGCGACGCCGAGCATGATGCTGGCAATGACCAGCATTGCCCGGAACCAGCGGCGCGACAGGTAGCGCAGACTAAGCGTTCGATAAAGTGATAGCATGACGGTGCTTTCCATTCACCCATTCTTCGGAATCGACGCGGCCATCGCGAATGTGCACGATGCGATCGCCGTAGGTGGCCGCGTGCGCGTCGTGCGTGACCATCACCACGGCGCGCTTGCCAGGCTCCGGCAGGCTGCGCAGCAACTTCAGGATTTCCTCGCTCGTCTTGGAATCGAGATTGCCGGTCGGCTCATCGCACAGCACCGCATCCGGATTGATGACGAGGGCTCGCGCGATGGCGACGCGCTGCATCTCGCCGCCCGACATTTGATCCGGAAAGTGCTCGGCCCGCTCGGCCAGGCCAACGCGCTCCAGCCCTTCATACGCCGGGATCAACGCCTTCGACCGGCCCATTCCCGAAAGCAAGAGCGGCAACGCGACATTCTCGACGGCTTTCAAGGTCGGCAGCAGATTGAAGAATTGGAAGACGAACCCGATGCGAGTGCGCCGCAACGCCGACAGCTCGCGGTCCGACATGGCGTGCAATGGCCTGCCGTCGAAGAAGACTTCGCCGGTGGTCGGCGAATCGAGTGCGCCCAGCAAATGCATGAGCGTCGATTTGCCCGACCCGCTCGGCCCCATGATCGAGGTGAACTCCCCCGCTTCGATGCGCAGACTCACGCCTTGCAACGCCTTGACAATGCGCGAGCCTTGCGGGTAATGCTTCGTGACGTCCTTGGCTTCCATCATTTGGGTAGCGGCCATTCGCTTGTGGTGAGCGGCGAGCGAGGAACTACCTGTTCTTCGCGGGCGGCGTTTCACATTTTAGGGATTTGCGGGGGAGAACCGAGGGATGCGGTCAAGTTCGCTTCTTGATTCTTCCTCGAATCAAAAAAACAACGGTCGCTATTTCGGGGACAGTGCCTGCAAAGAGGAAGAAGATCGCGGTACAAAATAAACTGGAAGAATCGCCGATGACTCCGCGAGGATTTTCCGCTCGGTAGCGAATTGCTACCCTTGAGCCGATGCGGGGACGTTCGCCTGTCGTCCATTCCATGTCATCGCATTCGTATGGTTTGCCGTCAACTTCGTAATTAACAACGGGTCGGTAGTAAATGGTCCCGTGATCGGCCACGCGAACCGCGCTGATCGTCCCGGCGGTTTCCTCGCTGCCGGCTCCCTGACGATAGGCCACCAAGCAAAGGACGAATCCGGGCGCCAAGAAAGCGAGGCAAAAAACCTGACCGGCCATGAACTGCCACCACCAGATTCGCGGGTTCTTGGACTCAGCTCCGGAAGCGAACGACCCCACGTAGATCAGAAACAGAAAGAAGGCGCAAAAAAGGTCAAGGCAAGCGGGCCGAGCCAAAGCTCAAAAAAAGAGTCGATCTTGCCCGCTTCCGGGTCGTCCGGCTTATATCGAACCCGCATGCGCTCGCCGATGGCCCAAGCTTTCGAGCCAAACGAGGCGAAAGTCTTACAACGATAACGCCTCTCCGCCACGATGTATTCGACAATGGGACGGTACGAATAACAACCAGAATTCTCATTGCGGGTGTAGGTGTCTTCGATTCCGATCACGACACCATCCGCCATTTCCGTGCCCGAGAAACTCGCAACCGATGCATATCCCCACAACAACCCCGGCATAAGGAAAATCATGGTGAGCAGCACGCCAAGCATGCAGCCGAGGACGTCTGGCGGTTTATTGGGTTTACTCGAATGGTGAGATGCGTTCTCTTTCATGGCGATGGACCCGGGAGGCAAGCGGCCGAATCGGCTTTATTCCAAGAAAGTTGCGGCATATGGTATCCCGTCGATCACGCCGGCTTGGTCGTTGATTCGAGAAACGCATCGAAGTCGGCGGCGTCGAGCTGGCCCCAATCGTCGAGGAAACCGCGAGTCCTCACAATGTCGCGAGCGAGCACATAGTCCCGGTCTTGGTAGGGGCGATAGTAAAGCTCGCGCTCTTCCGATAGGTGAAATATCTCGCCGCGCCTGTAGTGTTCGTGGCGATACCCCACCTGCTCCAGTAGGCGTCGAAGCTTGGCAAAAGTCACATGACACTTGGCAATCATCTCGACATGATACCATCAGCGACATCAATGCGTCAATTTCTTGTACCGAATCCGATGCGGTTGATCCGCTTCCGCGCCGAGGCGAATCTTGCGTTGCTGCTCGTAGGTTTGATAGTTGCCTTCGTGCCAGACGGTTTTGCTCTCCCCTTCAAAGGCGAGGATGTGGGTGGCGATGCGGTCCAGAAACCAGCGGTCGTGGCTGATGACGACGGCGCAGCCGCCGAAGTTGAGCAGAGCGTCTTCGAGGGCGCGCAGCGTTTCGACGTCGAGGTCGTTGGTCGGCTCATCGAGCAGCAGCAGGTTGCCGCCGCGCCGCAGCAGCTTCGCCAGATGGACGCGGTTGCGTTCGCCGCCGGAGCACTCGGCGACCTTGCGTTGCTGATCGGGGCCCTTGAAGTTGAACCAACGAGACATAGGCCCGCGAGTTGACCTTGGTTTTGCCGAGCATCTGATACTCGGCGCCGCCGGAGATTTCGTCGAAGATCGATTTCGTGCCGTCGAGCGTGTCACGGCTCTGATCGACATAAGACGGAACAACGGTGTCGCCGACGCGAAGCTTGCCGGCATCGGGGCCTTCCGTGCCCATGATCATGCGGAAGAGGGTGGTCTTGCCGGCGCCGTTGGGCCCGATGATGCCGACGATGCCGCCTTTGGGCAGATCGAAATTCAAATCCTCCATGAGCAAGTTGTCGCCGTAGCCTTTCTTGACGCTCTCGGCCCGGACGACCAGATCGCCCAGGTGCGGCCCCGGCGGAATCTGCATGCGCAATTCGCCCGACTCCTCGACGACCTCCTGAGCGGCGAGTTTTTCATACGCGGCCAAGCGGGCCTTGCTCTTGGCGACGCGGGCGCGCGGGGCCATGCGGGCCCATTCGAGTTCGCGTTCGAGCGCCTTCTTGCGAGCGTTCTCGGTGCGTTCTTCCTTTTCGAGGCGGTTCTTTTTCTGCTCGAGCCAGGACGAATAATTCCCCTTCCACGGAATGCCTTCGCCGCGGTCGAGTTCGAGAATCCACTGAGCGACATTGTCGAGGAAATAGCGATCGTGCGTCACCGCGACGACGGTGCCGGTGTATTCCTGCAGATGGCGTTCGAGCCAGGCGACCGACTCGGCGTCCAGATGGTTGGTCGGCTCATCGAGCAGCAAGAGATCGGGCTTTTGCAACAGCACCTTGCACAGGGCGACCCGGCGTCGTTCACCGCCGGAGAGCATTTTCGCCGGCGCATCGGGGGGCGGCAGCCGCATTGCGTCCATGGCGATTTCGAGCTGGCGATCCAGCTCCCAGGCATTGGCGGCGTCGATCTTTTCTTGGAGGTTGCCCATCTCGTTGAGCAGCTTCTCCATGACGCCCTCATCGAGCGGCTCGGCGAGCTTGTTGGAAATCTCCTCGAAGCGCGTCAGCATGGCGCGGGTGGAAACGACCGCTTCCTCGATGTTGCCCTTCACGTCTTTGTCATCACTCAAGCGCGGCTCTTGCGGGACATGGCCGATGGTGAAGCCGGGCGTCAATCGGGCGGTGCCGAGGAAGTCCTTGTCTTCCAGCGCCATGATGCGCAAAAGAGAGCTTTTGCCCGCCCCGTTGGAGCCGATGACGCCGATCTTGGCGCCTGGGTAAAACGCGAGCCAGATGTTTTTGAGGACTTCGCGTTTGCCGTAGGCCTTGGTGAGGCTTTCGATGGTGAAGATGTATTGTTCGCTCATTGCGTGGGTTCTCTTTGGGTTGTCGGATCGAAAAAATCATTGTAGTGAATGATGCTGTGCGCTAAACCGTCAAGCGCTCGACGCGTTGCCGGTGCTGGATCACTTGATGCCGAGGATTTTGTGCGTTTGCAAACTCAAGCGCCACAGCGGATGGTCCAGGCAAAAATTGACGGTGAGCTGCGTGTTGCGTTCGCGCTGCGGGCCATCCATCGGCTGCAAGAAGAAATGCACGAAATCGAGATTCTCGTAAAGCGCCGGGTCAGCGCCGGCTTGCGGATAGATCAGCTTCAATTCGTCGCCCGATGTCAGCACGAGTTCGGCGTTCGCCTTGGGGCTGACGCAAATCCAGTCGATGCCGGGCGGCGGCCGTTTGGTGCCGTTGGTTTCGATGGCGACTTCGAAGCCGCGTTGGTGCAGGGATCGGACGAATTCCTCGGTCATCTGCAAGAGCGGTTCGCCGCCGGTGCAGACGACAAATTTCTTGCCCCGGCCCGGACTCGGCCATTTCGCGTCAATCGCATCTGCCAGCGCGTCTTCGTCGGCAAAGCGGCCGCCGCCTTCGCCATCGACGCCGACAAAATCGGTGTCGCAGAAATCGCAGATCGCCTTGGCACGGTCCTTCTCCAGGCCGGTCCAGAGATTGCACCCCGCGAATCGACAAAACACCGCCGCCCGGCCCGTGTGATACCCTTCGCCCTGCAGCGTATAGAAAATTTCCTTGACCGCGAACATCGGCAACCCTCATCACTGTCATTTTACGGCAAGCCCGGGCATGAAGTGCTCCGAATCCCAGGGGTTCGGAGCACTTCACGCCTGGGCTTGCTTTCACTGAAAATTGTGCCGATTAATTTGCTTTTGCCGATTTTGCGGCCTATGGTTGGATGTGCGACGCGAAGGCAACCGAGCATCGCGTCGCACGAGAAAATCCCCATTCTCGATAAAGGCAAACCCGTCGTGAGGCGGGGACGCAAAGCCATGGGCTCTTGCCGTCCCAAGTGGGGCGGATAAGGCTGCCAGGCTACCGAAGGGATGGACGGGACCCGTAAGTAGGCTTGGTTTACGCCAGGCTCTCTCGTGGAGAGCCTGGCTCTTTTCTTGCGCGTCGCATACCAACCCGAAGCGCAAGCGAGCGCATCCACGAAAACCCTCGCTCGCGCTTCGGGTTGGTATGCCGAGCACAGCTAATCCTGATTCACCACGTCGATAAGCTGCCGCAGGCGCCCCAGCTTGTGCCGATCGAAGCGGAACTTCAACCGCGGCAAATCCGCCAACTGCGTTTCTTCGCTCTCCTCCGGCAATGCCTTCGTCATCTCAAATGTGCCGCTGCGGATAATGTCGCCGAATTCGGTGCGGATCTTGCGGAAGGTGGCGTCGGTAATCGCACGGTTGAGGCGAACCACCAGGTCGCCGTGGACATAGCGCATGCTGTGGTAGACACGGTAGAAGTTGACGATCTCGCCGATCGCTTCCTCGACCGAATTGGTCACCTTGAACAGGCTCAGGTCTTCTTCGGAAATCAGCTTGCGTGCCAGCAGCACGTCCTGGGTGAAGCGCAGGAAATGCCGCCAGTAATCGTTGCCGGGCGCGTCGATCATGACAATCGGGAACAGATGGCTCTTGCCGGTCTGCACCAGCGTCAGGACTTCGAAGCCTTCGTCGAGCGTGCCGAACCCGCCGGGAAAGAGTGCGACGGCCTCGCATTCCTTGACGAAGAGGAGCTTGCGGGTGAAGAAGTAGCGCAGGTGCATGAGCTTGGAATCGCCGAGGATGACGGTGTTGGGATGCTGCTCGAAGGGCAGGAGGATGTTCAGGCCGATGGAGTTTTCGCGGCCGGCGCCGAGATGGCCCGCTTCCATGATGCCGTTGCCCCCGCCGGTGATGACCATGAAGCCCGCCTCGGCGATGCGGCGGCTGAACTCGACGCATTGCTGAAAGGACGGATCATCCGCGGCAAGGCGCGCGGAGCCGAACACGGTGACCTGCCGACGATCGCGGTACCTGGAGAAAACCTTGAGGCAATACCGCAGCTCGCGCAGGGCGACGCTGAGCATCTTGATGTCGCCGCGGTCAGCGTGATCTTGCTTCAGCTTCTCCGCGGTCTCGTGGATCTGCTGCACGTAATGATCGACGCCGTAGCTCTTGCCTTCGTCGTCCGGCTGCTGGGGCGTGTGCTCGTGAATTTGGTAAAAAGGCTTACTGGGATCGTGGGGAGATTTCATGCACCAACCTCATGGAGAGGGGCAAAATGCGGCGGGGTGCGCATGGTGCAGGTTACCCCAAACCGCGCGGTGGGGAAAGGTCAGTCTAGCGCACATCGACTTCCACCGGCACGACATGGTTGATCATGTAGCCGCGGCGGTCGGTGTCGCGCTGCATCGGCTGGGTGTGGCCGCGGGCATCCGTGGCGCGGGCCAACAGGGATACGCGGCCGGCTTGAGTGGGGGTGCGCCAGTTGAATGCCCACATGCGCCAGCAGCCGGCGCGAGCTTCCCCCGGCGATCGCGCCTGCGTCCAGGTCCGGCCGGCGTCGCTGCTGATCTCGACGCGCGTGATCCCCGATTCGCCGGTCCAGGCGACGCCGCGCACCTCGACGGCGGTGTTCGGGGCGACCCGCTGCATCGGCGCCGGGTAAACAATCACCGATTTCACCGCCATCTCGGTCAATGGCGTCACCGTGACGGCCCCTTGCCGGCGCTCGAAGATGCTGTAATCGAGCGATTGGAAATAGCCGTTGAACGCCCGATCGGTGACGAGGATGCGCGTCAGCCATTTCACCGACGCCATGCCGTACCAGCTTGGCACGATGGCGCGCACTGGGAAGCCATGATTGCGTGGCACGTCGGCGTTGCGCATGCGGTAAGCGAGCAGCACGCTCTGTTGCCTGGCTTTGGCCATCGGCACGCTGCGCGAATACGGGATGACGCCGGGCGTGCGTGGCTCCGCGGTAAGCTCGCCACGGTCGGCCCCTTCCAAGACGACATCGACCGCCCCGTTGCGCAGGCCGGCGCGATTGAGCACGTCGATGAGACTGACGCCGGTCCATTCGGTGGTGCTGACGGCGCCATTGCCCCACTGGACGCCGCGCACCGCCGCGTTGAGCGAGGCGCGCGAGTTGCCGGCACATTCGAGCGTCATCGTCACGGTGCGCGAGGTCATGCGGCGCAAATCTTCCAGCGACAATTCGAGCTCGCGTTCCACGGCGCCGACTACGCGCAGCCGCCACGTCTTCGCTTCCAGCTCCGGCACGCGGAAATGGTTGCGCACGTAAAAGAGTTCGTTCGGCGTCAGCGCCTGATCGAGGGCCGCCAGCGGAGTTTCCAGCGTCAAGGGCGTCTCCGAGCGCTGAATCCGCTGCAAGCGCATCGGCTCACCGGCGAGAACATGCTCGCCGCGCACGAGCGCAAGCGATAATGCCGATGTACCCTGCAAGAAGCCGCGGCGTGAAAGAACATTCATGGCGCATCCTTTCCTGATGAACCAGCTCCAATTTCAACCGGTTCCCCCTCCGGCCAAGACATCGGTCCCTCATCAGGCAGCTCGGCCTCCGCGACGAGATGGTCGTCCGTCGGATCGCCCATCGCTTCGGGCCAGATGTGGAACCCGCCGCGCGCGAGTTGGCCGATCTCCCACACGCCCCAGATGCCTTTGCCCTCGTTGAAGCCCTGGTAGAAGACATCGTGCTTGCCGAGGTATTTCTTGGTCCAGTAGCATTTGCCGTCGGCGATGTCGTAATGGCCTTTGATGAGAAATTCGCCGACGCGATCGCGGCCTTCACCGTTCATGTTGCCCGCTTGAAACGTGAGGCGCAACTCCATCGTGTGCTTGCCCGGCAAGCCCTTTTGCAGGAAATAGCCGACCCACGGCCCGGACGGAAAGCGCGGATCGGTTTCCAGCGTCGGCGATTGTTCGCTGCTCATGGGCTGCATCCATTGGCGCGCTCATCCGAGGAGCGAGAGGGGAGTAAAAGTCCCGCCGCTCGCCCACTCCAACATCAACGATTCTATGCGGCCTGCTCCGCGTGCAAAGACGGGGGACAAAATTCAGTCTGCATGCGAAGCAAAACCGGTGGGCACGGGCGGCATTCGATGTGAGCCAGGAATCGCAGCGTGTGCGCGATCGCTACGGCAAGCCCGACGACCGCTATATCTACGCGGGCACGCGCCCGATTCGCCGTGGTACGGCCACCAATTCCTACTTTCGCCCTCTTTGCCCGCGCCGTCCGCAGCGGCCAGGAAATCGGCGCGACCAACAGCCGAGGCCAGCGTCCCCGCACGCGCGCCGTCGGCCCGCAAAACATCCTGGGCACCGTCTATCACACGCTCGGCATCGACCCGACCATTGCCGTGCCCGATTTCAGCGGGCGACCGCGGCAGCTTTTGGACGACGGGGAGCCGATTCGCGAGCTGATGCTGTGAATCAACGGCGGCGGTGTTTCCTCGGCGGCTTCGTGAGAATCTCGCCGCGCACAACTTGACCGACGCCGTTTGCTGGTTTTTTCTCTTCGCCATGATTTATTTCCTTGCTCGTCCGGAGGGATGACGTGGCATCACTCCCCTTGCAGCCGTGCTCCGGTCGGTGCTTTGCCGATGCGGTCCCGTCGTGGCCCTGGCGTCGCTGATCAATTCAATCGGAGAACATTTCCAGCCCCTCCATTACGGCGGTGGCGATCTGATGTTTTGTGATCAGACCCATGATTTTACAGCCGGTTGGACTAGTCGAACCATCTGTCACCAAGGCCAAAGAAGCGCCTGCGGCGCGCATCCGGCTCATCGCTTCCAGGAGCGGCGTCTGCTCATGCACGATGACAAATCTTTTGTCCGCGAGGTCGCCCAGGCAGGCATGATCGTCTTCCGGGGTGGCGGGCCGAAGCGCCGAGTCCCGCGTCAGAAACCCGATCAGGCCCGCGGGCCCCTCGACCGGGAAGCACGTCACCTCGGGCCGATCCAACGCGATGCGCACGAAGTCGGCGATGGTGCCGCTGGCGGGGACGGCGACGAACTGAACGTCCATGATCTCGCCGGTTCGTTTCAGGTGATAGAGAATAGCTCGCAAGGCGTCGGGGATGTAATGCCCGCGGCGGGCTAGTTTGAGCGTGTAGATGCTCTGCGGCTGGATGAGCGTGCGGACGCCGTAGCTGAGTGCGACCGTGATGGTCATGGGAATGACGACACGGTAGTCGAGCGTCATTTCGAAGATCATGACGACGGCGGTGATAGCGGCGCCCGTCGCGCCGCCGACTACGCCAGCCATGCCAGCGACGGCGAAGGCGGCCGGCTGGATCGGCAGCGTCGGGAAGACCTGTTTCGCGGCCAATCCAAACACGCCGCCCAGCGTGGCCCCCATGAAAAGCGCCGGGGAGAAGACGCCGCCGGAAGCGCCGGAGCCGAGCGTCAGGGATGTGGTCAGCAACTTGAGCGCGAACAGGGCCAACAGAAGCCATGACCAATCGCCGGAAAGCACGTCGTTGATGGTGGCGTAGCCGACCCCCTCGACGTGGTAATGCCCCGTGGCGGCGAGCACCGCATACATGATGACGCCAACCCAAAACATGCCGCCAAGGTGGCGGCGGTAATAGCTCCCGCCGATTCGCTTGTCGAAAAAATCCTCGAAGGCATAGATCGAACGGATGTAGATCACGGAAACCAGGCCCGTCAGCAGGCCGAGGGTCGAGAACAGCAGCAGGACAAACGGGTTGGTGGGCGCGAAATCGGGCGTTTGAAATTCAGGAATCTCGAACGCCGGATGGCCGCCGAGGATCAGCCGGCCCACGTAGGAGGCGGTCACGGTGGCGATCGTCACCGGCACGAGAGTACGGGCGCTGACCTCCTGCATGACGATTTCGACCGCGAACAACACGCCGCCGATGGGTGTGTTGAACGTGGCCGCGATGCCGCCTCCCGCCCCGGCGGCAATCAAGGTCACGCGCTGCCAACCCGGCACCTTCAGAAGCTGTCCCAGCGTCGAGCCAAAAGACGAACCGATCTGAATGATCGGCCCCTCGCGGCCGACCGACCCCCCGCTGCCGATCGACAGCGCCGAAGCCAGCGACTTGATGACGGCGACAATCGGGCGAACGACGCCGCGGCTGTAGTAAATTGCATCCATCACCTCCGGCACGCCATGCCCCTTCGCCTCGGGGGCGAAGTTGCCGACCAGAAAGGCGACGCCGGCGGCGCCCAGCACCGGAACCAAAATCACGAACGGCCCCCACGGGCTGGGCGGCGTATGCACGTTGGCGTCATAGAATACCGACAATTCCCCGAGGAAAAGCAAGTTGTGGAAAAACGCAATCAGGCCCCGAAAGAAAACCGCCCCGAACGCCGCCACCACGCCGATCACCATCGACCAGATGTAAAACCGCAGCGGTCCGAGCCGCTTGGCGTGCGTCGCAGTCTGCGCCATGAGCATACTCCCGAGTGCACGGATCGCGCTTCCCGACTACTTCCGGCTGCCGTTACTTGATCTCCAGGAAGGGCATCAGCACGATGCCAAGAAAGTCTTGTAGGAAGTGCATGACGATCGAGGCCGCGAGGCTGCCGCGCCACAGGTAAACACAGGCCAACAGCACCCCCATGACGCCCACGGTCACTAGCCCGGCCGACCCTTCGTAACCGTGTCCCACCGAAAAGATCGCCGAAGACAGCAGTATCGCCCATGTCGAACTGCGGAGGATGGCGCGAAATCGCAGCAGCAGGTAGCCGCGGAAGATGGTCTCTTCCGCCACCGCCACAACCGTTATCAGGACCAGGGCCAACAGAACCTCATAACGTCCTTCAACTTTCAGGACGGACGGAAGCGGTGTTGCAGGGGCCGACAACCCGGCCCGCAACAAGACCCAGTCAAGCCCGGCCGTTACGAGCGTGAACGGAATGAACAGGCACGGCGCCAAGAATCAATTCCTTCGCAACGCACCGAAAATTCCAGCCAATCTGGGTGAGCGCTTTGCCGTTGCGCCAAAGGAAGAACAAGATCAGGCTGATGAGGCTGAGATCGCGGCAGATAATCGCCGCGGCCGTGACCACAAAGTTCAGAATTCCCTGGCGGATCGCGAACAGCGACAGCACCAGCGAAGGTACGACGAGGAAAAGGAAGACGGCAACCTCCAGCCGCTGTTGCCTTTGTCCGCGTGCGCTGCTGCTCCCTTCATCGATTTGGGCGTCTGGAGCATCGACGGCCATGTGGATCTCCTGCACGGTCTCACAGGGTATCGCTGTTTTTCTTTGCCATGAGCCCTCAGCCAAACAACACTATTATATGACGTTGGTGAAGCATTATTGGTGGACACGCCGGTGATCCAGCCTATTGTGGGAAATGGTCGCGCAGCCGTAGGCGATTGACTTCCAGGTGGGCTTGCCGTGTCGGTTCGGGGCATTTCTTCAGCGGGCACTCCACATCGATGATTTTCGCGAGCTCCTTTTGCAGCGCGATCGCCTGGCGCGGCGTCAGGTTCCAAGAATGCAGGCTGCGGAGGTTCATGATTGAGCGATCTACGCCGCGACGGGCTGACCGACAACCTTGCGCAGAATCTCAGCCGCCCGTTCCGCCATCGCCTTGGAGACATCCAGATGCGTGCAAGCGCGCAGCTTGTGCGGGCCGGCGGCGTGGACCAGGATGCCGTTTTGCTTGAGGCGAGCGGTGATGTCCTTGGCGTTGCCAGCGGCGGGATCGACGCGGAACCAGATGAGGTTGGTATCGACTTCGTTAGGTTCCAGCCTCAGCCCCGGCGTATCCGCGACGGCAGCGGCGATGATCTGGGCGTGGCGATGATCGTCGGCCAGGCGCGCGATATGGTGATCCATGGCGTAGATGCAGGCGGCGGCGAGGATGCCGGCCTGGCGCATGCCGCCGCCGAAGAGCTTTCGGGTTCGGCGAGCCTTGGCGATGACCGCTTTGGCGCCGACCAATGCCGAGCCGACCGGCGCGCCCAGGCCCTTGGAGAAGCAGACGGAAACGGTATCGAAATGTTTGGCCCATTCCTTGGCGGGGATGCCGGTGGCGATGATGGCGTTCCACAGGCGGGCACCGTCGAGGTGCATGACCAGGCCGTGCTTCCGCGCCCACTGGCTGATCGCTTCGATCTTTTCGATCGGATAGATGCGCCCGCCGCCGCGGTTGTGCGTGTTCTCCAGGGCGACCATGCGCGTCTTGACGAGGTGCGGATCGTCGGGATTGCGAATCTGATCTTCGAGATCGCTCAGGTCAAGGATGCCACAATCGCCGTCGAGGGTTCGGCACGTCACGCCGGACAGGATCGCGGGGCCGCCGGCTTCATAGTTGTAGATGTGGCAATTGAGATCGCACAAGAGCTCATCGCCGGGCTGCGTGTGGACGTTGACCGCGATCTGGTTCGACATCGTCCCAGAGGGCACGAACAATGCCGCTTCCTTGCCAAGCAGATCGGCGACGCGTTCCTCAAGGCAGTTGACGGTCGGATCGTCGCCGAAAACATCATCTCCGACGGGAGCGTCGGCCATGGCGGCGCGCATGCCAGCCGTGGGGCGAGTGACGGTGTCGCTGCGTAGATCGATGATGGCGGTCATTCTTGGTCCCACGTCTGGTTTACGTTTAGCCCACGCAATAAAACTCCAGGCGCGTGTTCGCGAGCGCTAAACGTAAACGAGTTATTGTTGCTTGTTCTCCAGAAACCAGCGGTCGCCGAATTTGCGGAGGTAGACCTTGCGGGCCGGCACCGTCTCGACAGAGCCGATGGCGAGGTCGTCCTTCTCGTCCCATTTCGCGCCCTTGGCGAAGGCACGCAGGTCGCGGAGGATCAGCGGATCATTCTGGTAGTAGGTGCTCGTCTCGCGCACCAGCCGTTCGAACGCGAGCAGGCGCTTGCCTTCTTCCTTGCCCTGCATGAATCCCTTGTTGTACTGATCGACCCAGTAATCGACATAGAGCGGATCCGCAATCTGGGCCAGCAGGTAATCGATTTTGCGCCGATCGATGGCCTTGACGATGGAACCCATCGCCTCCGCCGGCGTCTTCTGCGGAAAAGTCACCTCGTCCACGTCGAACCCGAAACGCGGCGGCTCTTTTTTCTTGACGGCGTCCTGGGCATACGAAAACAAACCTAGCAGCCAAAGCCCCAGCATCGGCCCGGCCAATCGCGTCATGCGTGCCACGTTACGTTCTCCTCTCGCGGGAATTCGCCCTCCTCGATAGAATATCATCCTGGCGGCGGCGTTGAAAGAGCATACCGCAATCAATCGGCAAACAATGGCAGGCAATACCTTCGGCCAACTGTTTCGCGTTAGCACGGCCGGCGTCAGCCATGGGCCGGGCTATCTCGTCATCATCGACGGCTGCCCGCCCGGTTTGCCGCTCGGCGTGGACGATCTGCTGCCCGATTTGCGTCGCCGTCGGCCTGGGCAATCGAGCATCGTCTCGCAACGCAAAGAAGACGACGTGCCGGAAATCTGGTCCGGCGTTTTCGACGGCAAAACCGACGGCACATCCATCGGCATCGTCTTTCGCAATCTCGATCAGCGCAGCCACGATTACAGCGACATCAAGGACAAATATCGCCCTGGCCATGCCGACTTCACCTTTGATGCCAAGTACGGCTTCCGCGATTACCGGGGAGGCGGGCGCTCCAGCGCCCGCGAGACGGTGTGCCGGGTCGCCGCCGGCGCCATCGCCAAGAAGCTGCTTGCCCAGGCAGGCATGCGCATCGTCGGCTATGTCAAGCAAGTCGGCGCGATTATTGCGGACATCGCCGACCCGGCCGCGGTGACGCTGGAGCAAGTCGAGGCCAACGAGGTGCGCTGCCCCGATCCAATCAAGGCAATCGAGATGAAAACACTGATCGAGGAGGTTCGCAAGGATGCCGACTCCATAGGCGGCATCTGCGAATTGGTCGCAGTGGGGATTCCGCCTGGCCTGGGAGAGCCGGTTTTCGACAAGCTGAAAGCCGATCTGGCAAAAGCCCTGCTGTCGTTGCCCGCAGTGACTGGATTCGAATACGGCGCCGGCTTCAGCGTCGCTAGGATGCGCGGCAGCGAGAACAACGACGCGTTCATTCCACTCCCCTCGCCTCCCGGGGGAGAGGGGTCGGAGGTGAGGGGACGCAAGATCGGCACGGAAACGAATCGTCATGGCGGCATGCTGGGCGGCATCTCTAGCGGTGCGCCGATCATTTGTAGGGTAGCCCTGAAGCCAACAAGCAGCTTGCCAAAGCCGCAGAAAACGGTGACGACCGCGGGGGAGCCTACGACCATCGCGACGAAGGGGCGCCACGATCCGTGCTTGCTGCCGCGTTTTGTGCCGATGGGTGAAGCGATGGTGGCGCTGGTGCTGGTCGATCACTGGCTGCGCTGGCGGGCGAAGTGCGCTCCCTGAGGACATCATGCCTGCGACGAAATACGTGTGCGATTATCCGCACCCCGCCGTGACGGTGGACTTCGTGATCGTGACGCGATTGGCAAAACGGCAAGTGCTGCTGATTCGCCGCAAGAATGAGCCGTTCGCGGGCTGCTGGGCAATGCCGGGCGGGTTTGTGGATTTGGACGAAACGCTCGAAGCGGCAGCGCGGCGTGAACTTTTCGAGGAAACCCGCGTGCACGCCCGCGAATTAGTGCAGCTTCACACCTTCGGCAATCCCGGGCGCGATCCGCGTGGCCGCACCATTAGCGTCGTCTATCTGGCCGTGGTTGACGCGGATAAGGTCAAACCTCAAGCCGATGACGATGCCGCCGAGGTCGCCTGGTTTTCATTGGCTCGGCCGCCGCGTCTCGCATTCGACCATCGCGAGATTCTCGCCTGCGCCCGCAAGCATCTGAAAGAACGCCATGCCTGATTTCGACACCGCTTTCATTGCCCTGGGGAGCAATCTTGGGGACCGCCAGGCGAATCTCGACGCCGCGATTGCCCGGCTGCGCTTGCAGCCCGGCATCGAGGTCGAGCGCGTTTCCAGCTATCACGAAACTGATCCGGTCGGCGGCCCGGCAGGCCAGGGGCGCGATCTGAACGCCGTCGCCCAGGTTCGCACCAGCCTGGAGCCGATGAAGTTGTTGCGCGTGCTGCTCGCCGTGGAGACGCAGTTGGGGCGCGAGCGTGCCGAGCGATTTGGGCCGCGCACCATCGATCTCGACTTGCTGCTGTACGGCACGCAGGTGATCGACGTTCACCCCCTTACCCCCAGCCCCTCTCCCCCGGAGGGGCGAGGGGAGGAGTTGATCGTGCCGCACCCGCGCATGCACGAACGGCGGTTCGTGCTGGAACCCCTGGCCGAGATCGCACCGCTGGCAGTACATCCCATGCTGCAAAGCACTGCCAAAGATTTGCTAGTCCGGTTGGATGAAGCTGTCCGACCCGCCGTATCTCGATGCGAGCTGCACGGGCAGAACGCCGTCGTCACCGGCTCGATGAGCGGCATCGGGCGGGCCATCGCCCTGACGCTGGCCGATGCCGGCGCCAATGTTCTCCTCCACGGCCGACGCTCACGAGAGGCAGCGGACAAGGTCGCCGAGGAATGCCGGCGGAAAAACGTCACGGCGATCACCGTTCTCGCCGATTTGCGCGACGAGCATCAGTGCGCTGCCGTCTTCGAGCAAGCCAGGCACAAATTCCCTTCCATCGATATCTGGATCAACAACGCCGGTGCCGACACGCTGACCGGCGAATTGGCGAAGAAGTCGTTCGAGCAGAAGTTGCAAGAACTCTGGGCGGTCGATGTGCGGGCCACCATAAGCCTGTCGCGAATTGCTGGCGATTTCATGAAAAAACAAGGGCGCGGCGTGATTCTCAACATGGGCTGGGATCAAGCCGAAACCGGCATGGCCGGGGACAGCGGGCAACTCTTCGGCGCTTGCAAGGCCGCGGTGATGGCGTTCACCAAAAGCCTGGCGCTAAGCCTCGCTCCGGAGGTGCGCGTTAATTGCCTGGCGCCCGGCTGGATTCGCACCGCCTGGGGAGAGCAAGCATCCGATTCGTGGCAGCAGCGCGTCCTCTGCGAAACGCCGCTGCAGCGCTGGGGCACGCCCGATGATGTCGCGGCAACCGTGCGCTGGCTGGTGTCGCCCGCGGCCCAGTTCATCACGGGGCAGATCATTCGCATCGATGGCGGCGCCGTGCGCTGATTATTCGACGTGCGCTGATTATTCGAACTGATAGGAAAGGCGCTTGCTGTTGATGTCGATGGCTTCGAGAATCGCGATGATGGGTTCGGTAGGCAGTTGGGATTCGTGGGCCCAGAGGAAGATGTGCAGGTTTTCTTGACAATTCTTCAGACGCTGAAGGATGAGATCGAGCAAATGTGCCTGATCCTGGAATTTTTGCTGGAGCAGGCCGAAGTCGTCGCGGTCGAGCTCCGTCCAGAACGTTCGGCCTTGCAGGTGATCTAGCCAGCGGTGGCGAAGGTAACCGTGCCAGTGATCCTTGATCCAAGAACGCACGGCCTGATCGCCGAGGTCGTACCCGACCTTTTCGCTTTCGATCCATTTATAACATTCAATCTCGCGCTTGCTGTCCGCCCAGACGCTCTGCTTTACCATGATCGCGTCCTCTACTGCGCCGTTCCCACGCACTCGGGGCCCATCATCATATCGGCAAATCCGGCACAGCCTGCCGATCAAATTCTACTTCATGAATTCATCATAGGGGCTCACTTTTCCGCATTCAAGCCACTCCGGGCGAATTCCGACATAGCTCTACTCATAGAATATCGCACGGAGGATCGCGCCATGACCGATTATCGAATCTTGAGCGGCCGCGATTTGCGTCAACTTGTGCGGCGCAAGGAATTCACCGGCGTCACCTCCGGCGTTGCTCTGGGTTACGTGCAAGCGAACCTCGTGGTGCTGCCGCGAGCGGAGGCGTTTGATTTCCTGCTGTTCTGCCAGCGTAATCCGAAGCCGTGCCCGCTGTTGGACGTGACGGAAGCGGGCGACCCCGAGCCGAGGTTTTGCGCCGCCGGCGCCGATGTGCGCACTGATGTGCCGGCCTATCGCGTCTATCGGCATGGCGAATTGGTCGAGGAGCCGAGCGATATTGTCAAACTTTGGCAAAATGATTGGGTCGCATTCCTGATCGGCTGCTCGTTTACGTTCGAGAATGCGCTTCTGCAAGCCGGGTTGCCGGTCCGCCACATCGAAACGGCTTGCAATGTGCCGATGTATCGCACGAACATCGCGTGCCAGCCGGCCGGCATTTTCCACGGCCCGATGGTGGTGTCGATGCGGCCGATGACGCCGGGCCAGGCGATCCGCGCGACGCAAATCTGCACGCGCTTCGCCCGGGTCCATGGCACGCCGATCCACCTGGGCGATCCCGCCGCCATCGGCATCACTGATATAACGCGCCCCGACTTCGGCGATCCCGTGCCGATCCGCGCGGACGAAATCCCCGTCTTCTGGGCGTGCGGCGTCACCCCGCAAGCGGTCGTCATGCAAGCGAAGCCGCCGATCTGCGTCACGCATCAGCCGGGGCACATGTTCGTCACGGACTGGAAGGATGCGGATTTGGAGGGATAGTCTGTGGTACGTCATTGCCAATGCGAAACCAGGACGGCGAAAGAGTCGTTGTACGGCAGGTGCAATTCCATGTATGATCAATTCATGCGGACGATAAAGGCAACACCATTTGTTTCCACTCCTATTCCTAACACCGCGATGACGCGCGGCGATGGGAAATCCTTGGCTTCTGAGGAACCGGTTGGCACGGATGAAAACTGGAAAAATCTGATCGATCACAAGCTGATCGAGTGGGGGCGCGACCCAAGTCTGCTCGATGAGGAAGGAACCGTGTCGCCATCGAAGCAGACAATTCAGTTTGCGATTGCGCTCGCCTGGATGTGGCACAACATGGGACTTCCGGCGCCCACGCGGATCGTTCCCGATGCTCATGGTGCCATCGTCTTCGAGTTCCATCAGCCCGATGTGAGCGAGGTTTTTCGGCTCGCGCCAGATATCAGCCTGGAATATTGCGTATTCGAGACCTCACATCTCGTGCAGCGCCAGGTTTTCCCGTCGCCTTTCTCTTGATGCGGGGAGCGAGAGGGAAAGTCGAGCCATAGTAGGGCAACCGTGGCCTTGGTAGCGTCGCCTTCATGGAAAACGATCCGATCGCCGATGACGAATTGCTCTATCGTCGCGTTCCCGTTTCCAAGGGATGGCACGACGACGCCGGCCTTTCTCCGGAAGCCTTCGATCCTCGGCCAAATGAAGAGTCGGGCATCTCGGTTTATCGAGCCAACTTCATCACTATCGAAAAGGCTGCCCAAGGCAAAAGCAAGCAGGGTTATTGGGTAGCCGTCTTGCGCGCGGCGATCTTCGGCAGCATGGAATCCAGCTCTCACCACGTCCTGAGCCAGACGACCCAGGCCATGCAGAATTGCCGGACTTAACGTGCCATAATCGCCTCTCGGCAGAAGCTCTGGAGCGAAAAAGGCTATTGGCCAAGCTCTGTGTTAGGGTCGAAGGCCCGTTTATCCCAAAATCGGGCTGATCCTCGGCGCAACCGGTTTGCGCAGCTATTACGAGAATCTCCGGGTCACAGCGCCTTCCTTAACACCTGCGAACGCCGGCCGCTTGCGTCATAGCGCTGCCGACGCAACGGCGGCAAATCATCTGGCGTGCCGAGTTGGAATTGCCCCTTTTTGACGAGATAATTGACGGCCTGCGTTGACAGGCAGAACAGCTCCTTCGTGCCGGTTTGCCGCGCCTGTTGCTCGCTGAATTGCATGAGACGGGCGCCGATCCCCTGGTTTTCGTATTTCGCCGCGACGCACACGCAGGCCATCTCGGCCTTGTTCTCGTCAGCATAAGGGTGCAAAGCGATGCAGCCGGCGAGATTGCCGTCCACCTCGAAGACATAATAGTCACCGATTTTTCGCTCGATCTCGGCCAGCGTTCGCGGTAATAGCTCCTCGCTTTCAACGCTGTTCTTGATGAGGTGATGGATGCCGCGTGCGTCCTTTTTCTGGGCCCGGCGAATCGCTTGGTAGGCGTTGGTGTGGACCAGCGTGCCGATGCCGTCGTTGGAAAAGACCTCTGCGAGCAATCCCTCCTCGACAGTGCCGTCGATGATATGCACGCGCGGCACCCCGCCCCGCAGCGCCTTGACGGCATTCACAAGCTTCGAAAAACTCGCACCGACCAGCCCGTTCTTGCTCTTTTTGAGAAGTAGCTCGGCCTCGTCCACCGTCATCTGGCGGACCAAACCTTCGTCTTGCAAAAGGATGCCAGGCACCGTGGTCAAATAAATCAGCTTGACGGCTTCGAGGGTCCGAGCGACTTCGACGGCGACGCTATCGGAATTGAGGCGATAGGTCGAGCCTTCGCCGTCGCAGCCGAGCGGCGGCACGACCGGGACGACATCGTTGGCAAGCAGCGCCTTCAGCAGAACGACATCGACGCGCTCGACCCTGCCGGTGTGGAGCTGATCGATGCCCTGGAGAATGCCGGCCGGATGAGCGACGACGGCGTTGGAGCACGCGCCGCGCAGATCGTGAGCGGATAGCCCCTCGAGAATTTCGTGCGTGACGCGGTTGGCGGCGGTCAGGGAAAGCTGCAACGTGGCGGCATCGGTAACGCCGGTGCCATCAAGGTTAGACGGTGTCTTGCCGGTCTCCTGGGCGAGCCTGTCGATCTGGTGCCCGGCGCCATGAATGAGGACGACGCCGATGCGCAGGCTACGCAGTAGAGCCAGATCGAGCAGCAGATTGCGAAAATTGTCGTGTTCGACAATGGCACCATCGAAAGCGATGACGAAGATTTTATCGCGATACTGCGGCACATAGCGCAGAATCTCACGCAGCTCGACGAGTCGATGCGTCGTCTTGGCCGGGGCGATTTGGCCATCGTCGCCATTCGCGGATTGGTGGTTCTGCATTCGCATCGTATCCAGTATAGCAGAAAGCAGAAACCGGGCAGCGGGCAGCGGGCAGTGAATCACAGGCTGTTACTGCCTGCTGTCTGCTGTCTGCTGCCTGCTGCCCGCTTTCTGAAACAGCCGTCGATGTGCGTATGCCAGCCACCAATGGCAGTCGGGCCACCAGCGCAACATGCGCGGCCAGCCGACCGCGCGCTCGTGGCAGCGATGATGCCAGTAGGCGTAATATTGGCTGAAGCTCGCGTCGCCGGCATGGCGCCGGCTGACGGCCAGGATTTCATCATAGCATTGCAGCCGAGCGGAAAGCGTCTTGGTCTCGGCATGGACGCGGCTTGATGCTAGGAACTCCGGCACATGCACGAGCTTGCCGCCGGCCCGGTCGATCCGCATCCAGTAATCGTAATCCATCGCGAAATGGAGCGAATCATCGAGCATGCCGAAGCGATCCATGATCGATCGTCGCCAGAATGCTGCGGGCTGGCAGATGCAGCACGATTGCAGGAGGCGGTCGAAGTCGTAAGGAGCGGTTGGATAATCGCCGAGGACGCGATCGTGTTCGTCGATGAAGTGAGCGTTGCCGTAGAGCAGGTCCCAATCGGGATGGTTGCGAAAATGGCTGACGGCGGCGGCGATGGCGCCGGGATGCAGCACGTCGTCGGAGTTGAGCCAGGCGAGGATGTCGCCTCGCGCCCGGCGGAATCCCTGATTGATGGCGTCGCTTTGGCCGGCGTCGCGCTGAGATCGCCAGAAAAAGCGACTGCCATAACTGCGGAGGATGTCAGTTGATGCGTCACTGGAGCCGCCGTCGAATACGAGATACTCGAGGCGCGGATAATCCTGGCCCAGCACGCTGTCGATGGTGCGGCGCAGAAAGCGTCCCTGGTTGAACGACGGCGTCACAATGGACACGAGCGGCAGCATGGAATCCATTCCATCGACGGCGATTTCCAGGGGTCCGAGCGCTTCGCAAGGAGCAGCTTACCCGGCGCTTCAACCGGCCGCTTACGCGGCTCGGCTCGCCAGACGATTGTGCGTTTCAGCAGGGTTTTACGCAAGCCCGGTTGCTGAGGAAGCGGGCGTCAGATCGAAGCGCAAGAGCGCCGTGGGTGTGAGATATCCGGATGTGGCGAGCGCTTGCTCGATGGCGTGCTTCAGATTGCGATTTTGCTCGACGAGGGCTTTCCACTTTTGAGCGTCATCGGGGCTGAGATGTTGCTTGATCGTGCTGAAGCCGTCATGCGTATCGACCGAATAGACCCACACCTCGCAGTCGTGAAGATCCATGCTCTGCACGCGCAATTTCAGGTGCTGGTAGCCGGCGCAACCGAGGCGGAATTCATAACCGAACATGCCGCCCGCGTTGCGCGAAAGGGTTTTCGACACGCCGACCGACAGCGGCGCCGGCGGCAGAAATTCGATCAGGGAGCGCTCCGCAGTCATCTCGTAATAGGGCAGCTTGAATTCAGGGATCGTGCGCGCACCATCCGGGTACGCCAAATCCATGAAAATTCGACAAGCGCCAGCCAAATCGCGCGTGCTCAGCCCGTTCACGTGTGCCCCCGGTTCGCTGCATTCAGAATTTTGCGCGGAAAGAGTATAATACAAGACGATTCGTTGCTCACACTGCAACATTTGAGCGCGAACTCATGTTCTATTTGCCAAGAGTGGGATGGGAAACAGAAACTCCAGGTGCGGCATGAAAACACACATCATCACCTGTGCCATGTTGGCCGCGGCAGCGCCTTTCGTGGTTGCGTTCCAGCAGCCCGAGCCGCCCATCGATCTCGACAAGTTGCGCGATAGGCCAATCGCCATCGGGGGCGGCAAAGTGGGCGACCTCCTGCGGCAATGGTGGCGCGACGGCACGGCCGCGGGCAATGCCGGCGATTGCTACGATAACCGTGACGCCGATCATTCCCCGCTCAACCTCGCCCCCTACCCGCAGCTCGACGCCCCTCAAATATTCGGCCGCCGACGTCAAGCTCGGCAAGCATTGGGCCGGCCAACGCTTCATCCTGCCTCACGTCACCTTCGGCAATTCCTCCACCGCCGCGCCCGCCCACCTCGGCGGCAGCAACCCCCGCGCCTATTACGTCTCCCCTCTCGGCCTGGCCATCCTCTATAACCAATATACCAAAAATAACCTATACATCTATCCGGAGCACCGCGATCATGATCCGGGCCACAACGGCGCCTTCATCCTGCCGTCCGGCGCCCGCGAAGAAGGCTACGGCGACTTGTATCCCACCAACACCCCCTACCTTATCATCTCGCAGGGGTCCTCGGGCTCCGATCAGCCGTTCATGCAAATGATGCCCTCCGTGCTGGCGGCGTTTCGACCCGAGGTCAAGAAATTGCTGACCGAGACCGGCACGCTCATGCCGACCATCCAGATGCTCTTCCGCTCCACCAACAAGCATCTCAAGGACCCCAAAGAATACCTCACCGGCAAGGCCCACCCAAGCGTATTCGAGGGGAATTGGGTTGATGAGCTGGCGATGGTGCAGAAGGCCCACGCCCTGCAGCTGAATTCGCTGCCCCCGATCGTCAAGCTGAGCGTCGTCGAGGAGGACAAGGCGTTTCAGAGCGTCGATTACTTTGATATGGTCGGCGAAGTGCTCTCGAACACCCCGTCCTGCATTGCCCGTGTCCATCGCGGCAAAGCGCAGAAGCACCGCCTGGTCGTCAGCGCCGCCGAGAGCTTCGATCACAACAAGAACAAGCTGACCTACACGTGGGTGATCCTGCGCGGCGATCCGGACAAGATCAAGATCGTGCCGAAGAAGGAGGATTCATCCGTCGCCGAGATTACGGTCGCCTGGCACGAGCGTCGCCCGGTGTCGCCCGGTTCGCCGCTGGAATCCAATCGCGTGGATATCGGCGTCTTCGTCCACAACGGGGCTTTTTATTCCGCGCCGGCGTTCGTCACCGTCTGCACGCTCGATCGCGAATCACGCACCTACGACGAAGCCGGCAAGCTCCTCGACATCGCTCACGGCCTGGGCGAAACCGAGATGCGCGTGACGGACTGGAAAAAGGTGCTCGAGCGCCTCTGCGGCGACGCGTCCTTCGCCGGATTGGCGCCCTTACGAAGCCGCAAGTCGATGCCCTGTCGAAATGTGCTCTCCATCTCAAGGTGCGCCATGCGCAGGTGGCGGTTTGGCAAAAGTCGGCCCAGAACGCCGAGGCCGCCCTCGCCGCCGCCAAGGAGAGCTTCGAGAAGGACGTCGCCCGCAGAATCCTGGACGAATCCCGCAAGGAATTGGCCGGACTGCAAAAGCTGATCGATGAGTTGCTCGACGAAAAGCGCAAGGACCTGGATGGGTCCGCACGGCATTTGTTCGAAGCGCACTTCGCAAAACTCACGCGCGATCCGCTCTTCACGCAGAAGCATCGCGACTGGATGAAGAAGGCGCGCACGCCCGCCAACGAAGCCCGCGTCAAGGCTGACTGGCAGATGCTGGTCCGCTTCGGCATCGCCACCCCCAACGAAACCCTGGCGCCGCTTCGGACCGGCAAGACGCTCGCCGATGCCAAATGGACCCGATTCGAACTCGCCCAGCTCGAGAGATTTCATGCGTCATTACTCGCCGACCTGGCTTTCCCGGGAGCGGTGCAAATCGAATATCGCGCCAATTATGTCGATCAACGCCTGAGCGTGCCGCGCGAATGGCGCGATGTGCAGCGCTATGATCCAAAAGGCGAATGGGTCGGCTGGATGCGTTACAGCAGCGATGGCCTTCAACTCTTCAATCACGAGGGACTCCTGGTTATCGACACGGACCTGCAATTGCGCTGCGTCAAAGGCCGCGAGGTGCTCTATGGGCAGGATCAGTCGAAGACCAACGGGATCAACATGAACCCGCTGCGCGTGCTGCCGGGCAACACGATCGTGCATTACGAATTCTCGGGCAAAGACGACTGGCGCGGCCGGCGTACGCGGACGGAAACCCTGAAGGACGAGAAGAAATAGCATGTCCGACGAGCTGCGTTCTGATGCCCGAACGATCTGGCAGGCGGCAGTGGCGGCCGCCCGTCCGGGGCCGCTCGTGCGGCGCGCCCTGGCCGATCTTGCCGACGTGCTGGACAATGCCCCGCGCATCCTGGTTCTCGGCGCCGGCAAGGCGGGGGCAGCGATGGCGGCGGCCGTCGAACATGCCCTCGCCGATCGGCTCGACCGTGTCGAGGGAATCGTGAATGTTCCCGCCGATCCCCTCACCCCCTGCCCCTCTCCCCAAGAAGGGAGAGCGGAGCAATTGCGGAAAATCCGCCTCCACGCGGCCCGGCCGTCGGCGACCAATTTTCCCACCGCCGATGGCGTCGCTGGCGCCCTGGAAATGCTGCGGCTGGCGGAATCGCCGCCCCCGAAGACGTCGCCTTGTGCCTGCTTTCCGGCGGCGGCTCGGCGCTCCTGCCCGCACCGGCCTCAGGCATCTCCCTGGCCGATAAACTTGCCGTCACCCGGTTGCTGCACCATTGCGGCGCCACCATCAACGAAATGAACGCCGTCCGCAAGCACCTCAGCGCGATTAAGGGCGGCCGACTCGCCCAGGCGTTCGCTGGCAAGGCACTCTACAGCTTGATCATCTCCGACGTGATCGGCGATCCGCTCGATGTGATCGCCTCGGGCCCGACCGCCCCTGATCCCTCGACTTTTGCCGAGACGCTGGCGATTCTGGAGCGCTATCCGCTGCGCAACCAGGTTCCGCAGACGGTGTGGCATCATCTGCGCAATGGCGCTGCCGGGAAAATCACCGAGACGCCCAAGTCCCTGCCGGCCCACATCCACAATCTCGTGCTCGGCAGCAACGTCAAGGCGATGTCGACCGCTCAGGCGTGCGCCGAGAACCTCGGCTATCGCGTGCTCAATCTGGGCTCATGCATGGACGGCGAGACACGCGAAGTCGCTGTGTTCCACGCTGGCATTGCGCAGCATCCGTGTTGACGGTGTGCCGATTGCCGCGCCGGCATGCCTGTTGAGCGGCGGCGAAACCACGGTTACCTTGAGCGACCATCCCGGCAAGGGAGGCCGCAATCAGGAATTCGTTCTCGCCGCGCTCTTGAAACTCGGCATGATGCCAAACGTCGCGATCCTGTCGGGCGGCACCGACGGCGAGGACGGCCCCACCGACGCCGCCGGCGCCGTCGCCGCCGCCGCCACCCTCCAGCGCGCCGCCCAGCTCGGCCTCAATGGCCAGGATTTCCTCGAGCGCCATGACGCCTATCACTTCTTCCAAAAAACCGGCGATCTCTTCATCACCGGCTTGACGCAGACCAACGTCATGGATGTCCGCGTATTCCTGATCGGAACGCCGTGAAACGAATTTTCGCGCAGGACTCCCTTGTGCATCAATGCGTTGCGCCGATTCGTTTCATCGACACAACCACACCCCCGCCCTGGCAACGAACCGAAGCGCCCGGCAAGCAGGCCACTCGCAACCAAGCTTGACTTTCGGCCCTCTCCTCGCGATTCCACTTGACACGCCGGGCCCGCCATCATATCAACTGGCCCGTTCTATGCCGCGTCCTTCGCCCGAGGGTGTGCCATGTTGCGCCGCTTGATCTTCGCTCTGATTCTCGCGCCCAATCTCACGGGCTGCCTGGCCTACGCCTATCCGGACCTCGTTTACACGCCGCAGCAGCCGATCGAGAATGAGGACGGCAGCGCCCACGCCTTCCGTGTTGACATCGACACGACCGAACGCAAGCCGCAGCCGAGCACGTCCGAATTCACGCTGATGCGCATTCCGATCGACCGCGGCGGCCTGGTGCCGAGCCAACTCGAAGTGGCGCCGGCGACCGGCATTTACGATCCGCTCAAGATCGGCCGCGGCGCCGAGCACGAGCGCAATCTCTATACGATGAATGTTCGGCTCTATCGGCCCGGCTATCAGACCAAGGAAGTCAAAGCCTGGGACAAAGCGCGCAGTCCGAAATGGGCGCCGGCCCCCGATCTTTTGTCGCAAGAAAGAGCGGTT
The DNA here is from genome assembly GCA_963767835.1 of uncultured Planctomycetota bacterium. GTDB lineage: Bacteria > Planctomycetota > Planctomycetia > Gemmatales > Gemmataceae > SIAQ01. The sequence continues at coordinate 391,588 of CAVYFY010000015.1, read as the reverse complement.
GACGATCTGCTCGCCGTGCCGGGAAGCGAATCCAGCAATGGAACGTGGTGGGACCGCAAAGAAAAGCCGAGCTTCCAGCCTGGCACCGTGTCGAAGTCGCAGTACGATTCGCTCATGTTCGCGTCGAGCGAATACCAGCGATTGGCCAGCAGCCCCGCCGCGGGATCGGCCAACATGACGGCGGTGCGCGAACGATTGCAGCAAAAGGCAATCTTCCTGCGCAATTACGCCGAGCCGCTGCCGACGCACATGACGCCCTACCGCATCCACGGTGGCGTCGGCCCCGCGACTCCGGGCATCTGATCGAGGCACGTCCGAGGAATCCCCGTGAAACGCCTGTTGATCCTTGCCGCCGTTCTGTTGCCGAGCTGCGCGACGCCGGCGCTCGTCATTCCCAAGCCGGATTTCATTTCGGAACAGATCATTCCCAATCCCGACGGCGCCGCGCGGGCATTTCGCGTTGATATTGAGGAATTCAAACGGCTCGAACCCAAGGCACGCTATACGCTCTCAGCCATTCCGCTCGACGAGCGCGGCCTTATGCCGGCTCAGCACAGCCAACCTGCGACCCGTGCCGAGGGGATCGTGATTGGAAAGTCGGAGGAAAAAACGACGTTGACTTTGGCCGAGGTGCGTGCCGAGCATTCTGTCATCGTGCGCGTTTATCGCCCGGGCTTTCTCACCGTCGAAATCAAGCCCGGCGAGGATCAGCACCGGACGTCCTGGATTCGTGCCGACCGGTTCGAGCAGGAAATGGCGATCGATGTCCTGCTCGGCGTGGAGCGCGTGTATGGCAAGGCGAGGTGGTGGGAACTCATCCCCGTGATGCCTCACTCCGAATTGGCTGGTTCGTCCTGGCCCGATGCGTCGCGAACCCTCGGCGATTACGGCCTGGAGCCCGGCTCCGTTTCCCCGGCGCATCGCGGAGTTCTGCTCTTCGCGGCCAGCGAATATGCGCGACTTGCAGTGGTAACGGAGGAAAAGGAAGCGCGGCTGCGGCTTGAACGGAAGGCGTCGCAGATGAAGCGTTATGCCGATGAATTGACCAGCGAGGAATTCTATCGCCGGCAAGCAAACGCCGATTCGGCGAACAACCCGCCGCCAATCGCGCCGCCACCGCTTGCCGTGACGCCATTGCAAACCAACTCGCACTAGCCTAGCATAGAGCAAGGAGGCCAGCCATGTCGCCACTGACGCTTGAACAACGAATGACCTCGCTCGAAGAAGCAGTGCGCGAACTGCAGACCGCAATAGCCACGCGCAAACCAGCCCCCGATTGGCTGGACCGCGTCATTGGTTCCATGAAGGACGAACCAGCCTTCGACGAGGTATTGGCTCACGGTCGAGCTATCCGACAAGCGGATCGGCCAGCCGAGGACCAGGCGCCATGAAGTTTCTGCTGGATACCGATCATATCAGCATCCTTCAAAAGCAGTCCGGGCCTGAGTTCGCCGCACTGATGGCACGAATCGCCCAGGTTCCTCGCTCCGACCTGACCTTCTGTATTGTCAGCTTCCACGAACAAGTGCTCGGTTGTCAAACCTATCTCGCGCAATCCAAAAAATCGGCCGATGTCGTGCGCGGCTACCAGATGCTGGATCGCGTGCTCTCGGCGTTTGCCGCTGCGCCTGGTGCTCCCCTTCGGCGCAAACGCCTCAACGATATTTGATGGCTTGGTGGCAAATCGGATTCGGGTGTCAACGATGGATCTGCGGATTGCCTCAATCGCTCTGAGCCACGGATTGACCGTTCTGACGCGCAACGGGCGCGATTTCGGCAAAGTTCCCGGACTCGCCATCGAGGATTGGACGCTCTGACCGCTTGCGTTTAACCATCCGCCGTCACGACGATCACACCGTTGGCGGTCAGGGCCAGCGTGTGCTCGACATGCACGCTGGGCAAGCCGTCCTTGGTTACGACGGTCCATTGGTCGTTCAGGACGCGCGTCTCGGCGCTCCCCATGTTGACCATCGGCTCGACGGCGAGGACCAGGCCGGGCTCCAGGCGGAAATCGGTCTTGCGCAGCTCCTTGTAGTTCTTGATGACGTAGTTGGGCACCTGCGGGTTTTCGTGCATGATGCGGCCGATGCCGTGGCCGACGTATTGCTCCACGACGCTGTACCCCGCCTGCTCGGCGCAGGCGCTGCATGTGCCCGGCGATCTCGGACCACCAGCGGCGCTTGGTCAGCTCTTCCATGGCGATGGCGAGGACGCGCTGCCCGGTGGCGATGAGCCGTTGGCGTTCCGGCCTGACGGTGCCGACGGGGATGCTGACGGCGGCGTCGGCGCACCAGCCGTTCAGCTTGCAGGCGGTGTCGATCTTGATGATGTCGCCGTCGCGGATTTCGCGCTGGCTGGGAATGCCGTGCACGACCTGCTCATTGAGTGAGATGCAGGTGGAAGCGGGGAAGGGGACTTTCGGATTGGAGCCGGCGTAGCCCTTGAAGAGGGGAGTCGCGCCGTATCTGGCGTAAAGGGCATCGACGGCGCGGTCGATCTCGATGGTGCGCGTGCCGGGCTTGGCCATCTCGCGGCATAAACGATGCGCCTCGGCGACGATCTTGCCCGCTTCGCGCATCAGGCCGATCTCGCGAGCCGACTTCAGCTCCGGCGCACTGGAAAAAAACTGTCGAAACACCGTCTGCACCTCTTCCGTTCCCTGTCGGGAGGGCGAGGCTCCTGCCGAGCCGTGAAGCGTCAGGAATCCTCAGGGTTCACGGCTCGGCGGGAGCCTCGCTCTCCCGGATTTCGCGCATTAGAAACCCGAAAACCAATAAATCGTACTCACCTGCGCGTCAACGCCCTGATGATGTTGGCATTGATGGCCTCCACATCCCCCTCGCCCTGCACCTCGATCAACACGCCGAACTCGCGGTAGTGCCGCAGGATATCGTCATGGCTGGCGTGAAAGACCTGCAAGCGCTGGCGGATCGTCTCCGGCTTGTCGTCTTCGCGCTGGACGAGGGCCGTCTTGCACAGATCGCAGACGCCGGCATCTCGGGGCGGCTTGGTGATCGTGTGGTAAATCGCCTTGCAGGCCTGGTTGGGGCAGGTCCAGCGCCCCCCCAGCCGGCGCACGATTTCCTCGTCCTCGACATTGAGGAACACCGCCGCCGTCAACGGCAGGCCCGTTTCTGCCAGGACCTTATCGAAGGAAAACGCCTGTTCAAGCGTGCGCGGGTAGCCATCCATGATGAAGTGCAATGGCTTATCCTTGCCGCGAAAACGGGCGTTGACGATCTCGTTGACTACTTCATCCGCGACGAGCTGCCCGGCCGCCATAAACGGTTTGCGCGCCGCCCCTCGGGAGTGTCCCGGGCGACCGCATCGCGCAGGATGTCCCCGGTGGAGATGTGAACCAGATTCATGCGCAGGCTCAACAGCTTGGCCTGCGTTCCCTTGCCGCTGCCCGGTGGGCCGATCATGATCAGGCGCATACGCGTAACCATTTTCTTGCATGCCGACTTTGGAGAGTTTCACGCAGCTTTCATTTTCGGAAACGTGGATGCTCGCAGCAAGGTCCGCAGGCGTCAACAAAAAAAGAAACCCGACGCCGAATGTCGCGGGTCGGGTTGCGGCTCTGCGTCAACCCCCAGGAACGCTGCGCTTATCCTGGGGCTTAGGTCGTATCAATCTTCGGTCAGGCCCGGATAGTTGCGCATCACCAGATGGCTGTTGATTTTTTGCACCAGGTCGAGAGCGACGCTGATGACGATCAACAGGCCGGTGCCGCCGTAAAAGCTGGCGACCGTGTAGTTGACCTCGAGCGCCGACGAGATCAGGCTCGGAATGATCGCCACCACCGCGAGAAAGGCGGCGCCGACGTAGGTAATCCGCCGGATGACTTTCTCCAGGTAATCGGCCGTGCGCTTGCCGGGGCGATAGCCGGGGATGAAGCTGCCGTAATCCTTGAGGTTGTTGGCGATGTCCTTGGGATTGAAGGTGATGGCGGTCCAGAAATAGCAGAAGAAGTAGATCAGCATGACGTAAAGCAGGTTGTACAGATAACCCTGGCGTTCCATGGCGTGGGCCATGTTGTGGGCCCAGTTGGCGCCGGGGAACGTTTGCCCAATGATCCGGAAGCCCGCAGTCGGCAGGATCAAAAGGCTTGAAGCGAAGATGACCGGCATTACGCCCGATTGATTGAGCCGCAAGGGCAGGAAGTTGCGCGTGCCGCCGTAGACGCGCCGGCCGCGCACGTGCTTGGCGGACTGCGTGGGGATGCGGCGCTGGGCCTTGGTGATGGCGATGACGCCGATAACCACCGAGACGAACAGGAAGATGAGGACGAGAATCTTCTCCAAGCTGATGTCGGCCCCCGAGCCCGAGCCGCCCAGCATCCAGACCCCAGGGCGAAGATGACCTTTTTCGAAGAGCAGGCTGTAGGTTGCGTCGGGGATGCGGCAAACGATGCCGGCCATGATCAAGAGGCTGATGCCGTTGCCCACGCCGTACTCATCGATCTGCTCGCCGATCCACATCAAGAACACGGTGCCCGTCGTCATGATAATGATGGTGGTTATCGTGAAAAAGAAGGTGTCATAGCCCGGGACGGCAAGTCCCATCCCTCCATCCTGTTTGGCGCGCACCAATGTTGAGACCCACATCCACGCCTGGAAGATGCATATGACGACCGTGGCATAGCGCGTGTATTCATTGATCTTCTTGCGTCCGGCCTCGCCTTCCTTTTGCAGCTTCTCCAGGGGCGGCCAGACGCTTGCCAACAGCTGAAAGATGATCGACGCCGAGATATAGGGCATGATGCCAAGGCCGAAGATGGTGCTTTGGCTCAGGTTCCCGCCGGAGAAGAGCGAGATCATGCCCAAGAGACCTTCCTCATTGCCGCGCATGGCGTTCGACATCTCGATCTGGTTGATCATCGGCACGGGGATATGGAAGCCGATGCGATAGATGGCGAGGAAGAGGAGCGTGATGAAGATTTTTTGGCGCAGTTCCTTGATCTTGAAAACGGAGGCCAGCCGGCTTTGCCCAAAGGAGCTCAATCCGGTTTTAACCAGCGTGCTGGCAGTTGCCATGGCGGATTCCTCAAAGAAACAGCCGGCCCCGTAGGTCAGGCTTTCCAGCCTGACCCAAGCGCCCAAGGCCGACGCTTGTCAGGCTAGAAAGCCTGACTTACAAGTTACCAGCTTGCGATCCATCCGAGCAAGAGATCATTTCAGCGCTGAATATCATATTCGCCGGGCGCCGTTTCTTCCAGCGTCAATCGAACGGGGAGCCGAAGCCAATGAGCGACAACGCAACCAAGTTGAACGCTACTTCTTGCATGGCGAGGGCGTTTCACTCGGCCGGCTTGGGCGGCTTCATTTTGTTGCGGACCGGCTTCTTCGGCAGCGGAATGATCTCGGTCGTGCCCCCTTTGGCCTTGATCTTCTCGTCGGCGGATTTCGAGACGTGATGGACCTTCACGGTCAGCTTCTTGGCCAATTCGCCCGTGCCGAGGATGCGCACGCCGTCCGCCGGTCCCTTGGCGAGACCCACTTTCTTCAAAGCGTCGGCATCGACGGTGTCCCCGTCGTTGAAGTGCTTGTCGAGATCGCCGACGTTGACCACGTGATACTTCTTGTCCCAGGTTTCGTGGGAGAAGCCGCGTTTGGGGATGCGGCGAAACAGGGGCATCTGGCCGCCTTCGAAGGTGAAGGCGGGTTTTTTGGCGCCGGCGCTGGCGTACTGCCCCTTGCTGCCGCGCGACGAGGTCTTGCCATGCCCCGAGCCGGGCCCCCGACCCACGCGCTTCTTGCGCGGGCGGCGGGTGATGCCATGATGTACGGTTGACAGATCCATGAGTTCCTCGGATTAATTACAGCGTGACGCCGCGCAGCTGGGCGACTTCCTCGCGGGTGCGCAGCTGCTTGAGGCCGTCGATGGTGGCCTTGACCAGATTGATGGCGTTGGTGCTGCCATGCACCTTGGTGAGAATATTGTGGATACCGGCGGCGACGAGGACATCGCGCACGCCGGGGCCAGCCTTGACGCCTGTGCCGGGGCCAGCGGGAACCAAAATCACCTTGCTAGCCCCGAATTTGCCAACCACGCGGTGCGGGATCGACTCGCCCTTCATGGAAATCTTGGGGAGCTGCTTGAGCGTCTTCTCGGCTTCCTTGGCCGCCTTCTCGACGGCGGGTGGAACTTCGTTGGCCTTGCCGTAGCCCCAGGCGACGCGCCCCTGGCGATCGCCGACGACCACCATGGCGTTGAAGCTGAAACGGCGGCCGCCCTTGACGACGGCGGCGCAGCGGCGAATCTTGATGATCCGCTCCTCGAGCCCCTCGCCGCGCCCTTCCTTCTTGTCGTCGCGCCGACCGTCACGTTGATCTTTGGCCATCACTTACCTCAAAATCCGAAATTCGAATCTCGAAATCCGAAACAATTCCGAAATCCGAATCCCGAAAGAATCCTCCCATTATTCCGATTCGAATTTCGAATTTGTTTCGGATTTCGAGATTCGAATTTCGGATTTCAGAACTTCAACCCGCCTTCGCGCGCCGCGTCGGCCAAGGCCTTGACCCGGCCATGATAACGGTAATGCCCGCGGTCAAACGCCGCCAGCTTGATGCCCTTGGCGAGGGCGGCTTCGGCCAATTTCTTGCCGACCGCCTGCGACGCTTTGATATTGCCGCCGTAAGGAACGGACGCGCGCAGATCCTTGGTCCGGCTGCTCGCCGACGCGACGGTGACGCCCGAATCGTCGTCGATGAGTTGGGCGTAAATGTGCTTGGAACTGCGGAAGACCGTCAAGCGCGGACGCTCCGCGGTGCCGACGACCTTGCTGCGCACATGTCGGCTTCGCCGTAGTTGGCGGCGATGCTTGGTTTTTTGTTGATCCATGACTCCCTCGCTATGCCGCTTGCGGCTTCGCGCTCGCTGCGACGCGCCGGGCGATTCGGCGCGATTCCGCGAGCGCTAAACGCAAGCGGAATTCTCACGCCCCCGAGCTGGCGAACGATTTGCCCTCTTTGCGGCGAATCTTCTCGCCTTCGTACATGATCCCTTTGCCCTTGTAAGGCTCCGGCTTGCGGACGGCACGCACCTCGGCGGCGAACTGGCCGACCTTTTGCTTGTCCGCTCCCTTGATGACAATCGTGTTCGCGTCCGGGCATTCGACGGTCACGCCATCGGGCGGCATCTTGACGATCTGGTTCGCATAACCGACCATCAGCACGACTGCTTTCTTATCGATCTTGGCCTGATAGCCGATGCCTTCGATCTTGAGCTTCTTCTCATATCCCTTGGTCACGCCCTCGACCATGTTGCTGATGAGCGAGCGCGTCAGCCCGTGCAGGGCGCGGTTGAGCCGTTCGTTATCCGGCCGGCTGATCTTGACCGCCTTGCCGTCCGATTCGACCTTCATGGCCGGATGCCAGGAGAATTCGAGCTTGCCCTTGGGGCCTTCGACCTTGATTTTTCCTTCCGCCAGCGCAACCTTGACGCCGGCGGGAATGGCCACGGGTTGTTTGCCGATACGAGACATAGCTCACCTAAATTCGAAATCCGAATATCGAAATCCGAAACAAAACCGAAATCCGAATTTGTTTCGGATTTCGAGATTCGAATTTCGAGTTTTCCTACCATACGTGGCACAGCAATTCGCCGCCCAGACGCTCCGCTCGCGCTTTGCGGTCGCTCATGACGCCGCGGCTGGTGCTGACCACGGAGATGCCCATCCCTTGCAAGATCGGCTTGATGTCCTTGTAGCCCAGATAAAGCCGACGCCCCGGCTTCGACACGCGCTGAATGCGCCGAATGACGCGCTCGCCGTCGGGGCCGTATTTCAGGAAGATCCGCAGCACCTTCTTGGGATCCTTGTCGTCAACCTCGGTCGTGAAGGCGAGCCTGCCATCGGCGCCGGCGGCCAGCTTGCCGACCTGGTAATCCACCACGAAGCCCTCGTCCTTGAGCACCTGTGCGATGGTAACTTTTACCTTCGTTGAAGGCATGTCCACCGCCGGCGACTCGATGCGATTCGCGTTGCGGATGCGCGTCAACATGTCGGCAATCGAATCGGTCATCATGCTGCTAAATCTCCTCGTGGTTTACGTTCAGCGCTCGCATGGCGCCACGCGAGCGCAAAACGCAAGCCGTTACACGTTACCAGCTCGCTTTTTGCACGCCCGGGATCAGCCCCTTGTTGGCCATGTCGCGGAAGCAGATTCGGCAAATGCTGAACTTGCGATAGACCGCGCGAGGGCGGCCGCACAGCCGGCAGCGCATGCGAATCCGAATCAAATCGCGAGGCAACATCTTCTTCTTGCCCGATTTGTGCAGCTCAATCTTCTTGAGATTGCGCTCGTGCTCGACTTTCTTGGCGGTCGTGGACATTTCGATTTCCTTCTTACCGCTTACGACGGATCGCTCGACTGGAACCTGCGAGCGCTAAACGTAAGCGAATCATGCTTCACGGAACGGCATGCCGAACAAACGCAACAGCTCGCGGGCCTCGTCATCGCTTTTGGTATTGGTGACGAAGGTGATATCCATGCCCTGGGTGAAGTTCACCTTGTCGGGGTCAATCTCCGGGAAAACCAGTTGCTCGGACAGACCGACGGTATAATTGCCGTTGCCATCGAAGCTTTTCGGGTTGACGCCGCGAAAGTCGCGGATACGGGGCAGAGCGACGCTGATGAAGCGGTCGAGGAACTCGTACATGCGTTTGCCTCGCATCGTGACCCGGCAGCCGATCTCATTGCCCTGGCGCAGGCGGAAGGCGCTGACGGCGATGCGCGCCTTGGTGATCTGCACGCGCTGGCCACAAATGGAGGTGAGCTGCTCGGCGGCTTGCTCCATGCGATTCTTGTCCTGCAGCGCTTTGCCCACGCCCATATTGACGACGATCTTCTGCAGCTTGGGCAGACTCATGACATTCGCGCGCGCAAGCTTGTTTTTCAGCGCGGGGAGAATCTCTTGCTGATATCGGTCCTGCAAACGAGCCATGACGAACCTCGGTCAACGGACGGGAACTGACGCCAATCTCGCTTCTTGTAGGTCAGGCTTTCCAGCCTGACGGCCCCGCGAAGGGGCTTCTCGCTTCTTGTAGGTCAGGCTTTCCAGTCTGACGGCCCCGCGAAGGGGCTTCGTCAGACCGGAAAGCCTGACCTATTTTTTCTCCGCGTAAGCCTCGCGGCCTTTGCTTAAAAATCCCATGCCGGTGCCACACTTCTTGCAATAGCGCTCCTTGCGGCCGTCGGCGGCGTAACGTTTGCCGATGCGGACGCCGCGCTGGCAGGTGGAGCAGTACAGAAGGACATTGGAGACGGCGACGGGCATCTCCTTGGAGAGCCGGCCGCCCTGCTGATTGCGCCGGCTGGGCGCATGTGCCGATAGACCTTGTTGACGCCTTCGACAACGACTTTCCGCTTGTCGGGCAAGACGCGCAGGACGCGGGCGGTAGTACGGGCCTTCGCCGTGCCGGCGTCATCGCCGGTGATCACTTCCACGATATCGTCTTTGCGAATGTGCATGGCAAAACTCATTCCCGGTTTAGCCGGCGAGCTTGCTCGCCGAGCCACTTCGCGGCGAGCAAGCTCGCCGGCTAAAGAATCAAACCACCTCGGCGGCGAGGCTGACAATCTTCAAGTACCCCTTGTCGCGCAACTCGCGGGCCACGGCCCCGAAGATGCGCGTGCCGCGCGGGTTGTCGTCTTCCTTGTTAAGGATGACCATGGCGTTGCGATCAAAGCGGACATAGCTGCCGTCGTCGCGGCGCATCGTTTTCTTGACGCGCACCACCACTCCCTTGATCACGTCCCCAGGCTTGACATCGCCGCCGGGAATCGCCTTCTTAACGCTGGCAATGATGACATCGCCCAGGCTGGCGTAGCGCCGCTTCGTGCCGCCGAGCACCTTGATGCACATGCATTCCTTCGCGCCGGTGTTGTCGGCCACGTCAAGATACGTATACATCTGAATCATCGGAAATCTCTCAAAGCCCCCGGATAAGCGGTAGCGTTCCTGGGGTTTCTACCCCCAGGATCGCTGCGTTTGTCCTGGGGCTTGGCATCAATAATTATTACACAGCCGCCGGCGCCAGTTCGCTTGGCGCCGCCGCCTGGGTCGGCGCTTTCTTCACCACGCGGATCAAACGCCAGCACTTCAGCTTCGACATGGGCCGGGCTTCCATGATTTCGACCGTATCCCCCATGTGCGATTCGTTCATTTCGTCGTGGACGTAGCAGATCGTGCGGCGTTTGATGTATTTGCCATAGCGCGGATGCTTGACCAGGCGCGGAATCTCCACGCGGCGGGTCTTGTTCATCTTGTCACGCGTCACGACGCCGACGGCGGTGCGGCGCTGTCCTCGTACCTGGATTGTCATTCCGCAATTCCTCACGTGGCTTGCGTCGGCGTCTGGCCCCGGATGCCGCGCTGGCGCTCCAGCAGGATGGTGTGGATCCGGGCCACGTCGCGCTTGGCTTTCTGAATTTCACTCGGCGTCTCCAGGCGATCGGTGGCCGACTGGAAGCGCAGGTGGAACAAGTTCTTCACGGTTTCTTTGAGCGTCAGATCCGAGCTGCTCATCGCTCATCTGCCGCAGGTCGTCGGATTTCATGGCATCACCTTGGTGAGTGGTCGATAAAACCAAGCACCTAATTCACTCTTCACCAACCAGGCGAGCGGCCAGCGGCGAATTGCAAGCGGCTCTTATTGACCACTCACCACTCACCACTCACCGCTCACCACTAAATATTCGGCCGCCGGGCCACCAGCCGGCACTTGAACGGCATCTTGTACGCCACGCGTGCCAGGCATTCACGGGCGGCGGCTTCCGGGACGCCGCCGATCTCGAACATGATCATGCCGGGCTTGACGACGGCGGCCCAGTATTCGGGTTCCCCCTTGCCCTTGCCCATGCGCGTCTCGGCCGGAATCGACGTCACCGACTTGTGCGGAAAGACGCGGATGTACAGCCGGCCTTCGCCGCGCATGAAATGGCTCGCGGTCACACGCCCCGCTTCAATCGACTCAGCCGACAGCCAGCCTGCATCGAGCGACTGCAAGCCGAACTCACCGAAGGCGACATAGTTGCCGCGCATGGCGTTGCCCTTGACCTTGCCGCGCTGGTTCTTGCGGAACTTCACTCGTTTCGGCATTTGCGGCATTACTGTCCTCCTCCTCCGGGGCCACGTCGTCTCTTTTGAGGCCTGACCTTTTGGGCGCTGGGAGCGGTGGTGGCATCGCCGTCATCCAGGAAGTCGCCGTTGTTGATCCAGATCTTGACGCCGATGTGTCCCTGGGCGGTCTTGGCCTCGGCGAAGCCGTAATCGATTTTCGCCCGCAAGGTAGAGAGCGGGATGCTGCCTTCCATGGAGGTTTCGCAGCGGGCCATTTCCGACCCACCCAGGCGACCTGCCAATTGAATACGAATCCCTTTGGCGCCGGCCTCCATAGTCTGCTCCATGCCGCGTTTCATGGTGCGGCGGAAGCTTTGCCGTTTTTCCAGCTGATCGGCGATGTCCTCGGCGACAAGCTGAGCGTCCACTTCGGGGCGGGCGACTTCCATCGTCTTGACCTCGGTGCGGCGGTGCGTGAGGTCTTCGAGCTCCTTCGTCAGTTTTTCGACTTCTGTCCCCTTCTTGCCGATGATTACGCCGACTCGGGCGGAGTAAATGAATACCGTGGTTTGCTCGCGGGTGCGCTCGATGCGGATCGACGAAATCCCTGGCCGGCCTTGCTTGACGCGCTTACGGACGAATTTCATCACGTGCTCGCGGATCTTGAAATCCTCGACGAGCAGCTCGGCGAACTCCTGCTTGCCGGCGTACCAGGTGCTCTGCCAGTCGAGCATGATACCGGTGCGGAATCCGGTCGGACGCACTTTTTGACCCATGAAGCACACTCCACTAACGCCGCTTGCGGCTAAGCGCTCGGGTGAAACCTGCGAGCGCCAAGCCGCAAGAGGCCAAATCGGGCGGCAATTCGATTACTGCGCGACCTCCGCCGGTTCCTCGGCCAGGTCGGATAAGACGACGACAATATGGGCATAACGCCGTTTGATCGGGAAGGCCGACCCGCGGGCGCGCGGCTGGAATCGCTTCATGATCGGACCGCCGTCCACGCGCGATTCGATGACGACGAGCTCGTCCTTGTCGCGAGCGCCGCGGTCCTCGGCGTTGCCCATGGCGCTTTTCAGCACCGCTTCCAACAGGCGGGCGCCTTTGTTCGGATAAAAGCGAAGAAGCTCAAGCGCTTCGTCCGCCGCGCGTCCGCGAATCAGATCGGCGAATTGCCTGATCTTGCGGGCGTTCATGTCCGCGAAGCGGTGTTTTGCCGGATAATCCATCGCTTACCTTTCACAAGCCAGTTCAATTCCGGGGGCAGGATTTGAACCTGCGACCTCCAGGTTATGAGCCTGGCGAGCTACCACTGCTCCACCCCGGGATATTCATCACACCTCATTTGCCGCCCGCCGCCGCTGGGGCTGCGGCCTTCTTGCCGCCCGAATGCCCCTTGAACAGCCGGGTCGGCGCGAATTCGCCCAATTTGTGGCCAACCATATCTTCGGTAACGAACAGCTTCATGAAATTCTTGCCGTTATGGACCATGAACGTGTGGCCGATGAAATCGGGCACGATCGTGCAATCGCGCGCCCAGGTCTTGAGCGGCTCACGGCTGCCGGTGCGCTGCTGCTTCTCGACCTTGCCAAGCAACCGCTCGTTCACGTACGGCCCTTTTTTCAGCGATCGTCCCATTTCCCATCCTCAAATCGGTGACTGATTATGCTAGGAATCAGCTCACTTTCGGCCAGTGAATAATTGTCAGTCGGGGCCATTATTTTTCCGCGTAATGCGGGCCAGGTCGACGGCGCCGAATAATCGATTTATTCGACGGCTTACGGCGTTTGCGCGTCTTGCCCCCCTTGGCCAACACGCCGGTGGGACCGCACGGATGCCGACCGCCCTTGCTGCGTCCTTCGCCGCCACCCATCGGATGATCGACCGGGTTTTGCGAGGTGCCGCGATTGTGCGGCTTGCGGCCCATCCAGCGCTTGCGGCCGGCCTTGCCGAGATTGATATTCATGTGGTCCGAATTGCCGATCACGCCGATGGTGGCCCGACATTCCGCGCTCATGCGCCGCACTTCCCCCGACGGCAGCGTGATTTGCGCCCAACCGCCTTCACGCGCGGTCAGGGTCGCGGTACACCCGGCGCTGCGGCAGATTTGACCGCCCCGCCCCGGCTGCATCTCCACGCAATGCACGCTCATACCCAGGGGAATTTTCCTGAGCGGCATGCAGTGCCCAACGCGCGGCTCAATGCTTTCGCCCGATATCACGCGATCTCCGGCCTTGAGCCCATCCGGGGCGAGAACGTAGGCCTTGACGCCATCCTCGTATTGCAAGAGCGCGATCCGGCAGGTGCGGTTGGGATCATATTCGATCGCCACCACCGACGCCCACACGTTGTCCTTGATGCGCTTGAAGTCGATGACGCGGTACATCTTCTTGTGGCCGCCGCCGCGAAAGCGCGAGGTGACGATCCCCTGGAAGTTGCGCCCCCCCTTCTTTTTGCGCGGCACCAGCAGCGACTTCTCCGGCTTTTTCTTGCGATCGCTGATTTCCGCGAAATCGCTGACCGACGCGCCGCGCCGCCCCGCTGTCACCGGCTTGTAGTAGCGAATGCCCATATGCCTAGCCCTCAGCTATCAGCCCTTAGTTTTCAGCCAGATCATCCAACCTGAATCGGCTGAAAGCTGCTGGCTGAGAGCTAAAAGCTGGCCCTCAATAGAACTCAATCCTGTCGTCGGGATGCAGCTTCACGATCGCTTTCTTCCAGTTCGACAGCTTGCCCTGCTTGAATCGATAGCGCCGGTGCTTGCCGAGCCGAAGCGCGGTGCGAACCGCGAGGACGCGCACGTTGAAAAGCTCTTGCACGGCGTGCTTGATCTGGGTCTTGTTGGCCCAGAGATTGACCACGAACGAATAGGCGTTGTGGTGCTCATTGGTTGATTGGTGCGTCCCCTTTTCGGTCACCAGCGGCGCCAGAATAATCTGGTGCGGCTCGAGCTCGGGGCCGAACGCTTTCTTTTCTTTTTTCACAACTGCCATGACATCACCACTCACTTATTTCCATTTCGCGTTCTTGCACAATTCCTGCAGCGCGGCCTTGGTCAGGACGAGCCGTTTGGGCCGCAACACTTCATATGCATTCAGCTGGGCCGCCGGCAACACCGCCATGCCGCGGATGTTGCGGGCGGATCGGTAAATCGTCTTGTTGGCGTCGATGTCCGAGGCCCCCAGGCTGAGCAGGCAGGTTTTATCGGCGACCCGTAAGCTTCTCAAGGCGTCGGCGACCGGCTTGGTGCGAATTTCCGTCAGCTTCAATTCATCCAGAACAACCGCTTCGTTATCCTTGAGGCGGCTCAGAATGGCCATGCGTGTCGCGCTCTGGACGGCTTTCCTGGGCAGATGGTACTCGTAATCGCGCGGCTTGGGGCCCTTGGCGGTGCCGCCGCCCTTGCGTTTGTTGGTGCGCTTGGTGCCGACGCGGGCGTTGCCGGTCCCTTTCTGGCGAAACAGCTTCTTGGTGCTGCCCGCGACTTCGCCGCGGCGTAGGGTGGAATGGGTGCCGGCGCGCTGGTTGGCCAGGTACATGAGCACGACTTCGTGCAGCAGCTGCTTGTTGATCTTGCCGCCCAGGTCCGCAGGGTCCACTTCCACCGTCCCCACGGTCTGCCCCTGCGCGTTCATCACCGGCAGGCTGATCGGCGTTACTGGTTCGCTGGCCACGACGGTTCCCTTCCAATTTCCTGAATTCGTTTGGCATTCGCATGAACCTGCGAACGCTAAACGAATGCAATCAAAGCGAATAAAAAACCCAGGCCGCGTGCATTGGCACGGCCTGGGATCGGCCAATTTCATTTACGCGTTGCCGGACAATACGCGAATCTTGATATCGACGCCGGGCGGCAAGCTCAGGCCCTTGTTGAGGGCTTCAATAGTCTTGCCGGTCGGCTGCAAAATATCGATGAGGCGTTTATGCGTGCGAATTTCAAATTGCTCGCGCGACTTCCGGTCGATGTGCGGCGAGCGCAACACGGTGTAGCGCTCGATCCGCGTCGGCAACGGAATCGGCCCGTGCACCAGCGCCGGTCCGCTGCGCCGTTTCGACGATCTCATGAGCGGTGCGATCGAGCACTTCATGATCGAAGGCTTCCATGCGAATCCGAATTTTCTCGCTTGCAGCGCCAGCCACAGTCAATCCTCGAAAAAGAACGCGATCAATCGAGAACGATTAAAATAGTGCGATGATGCCGACGCGTCAAGGCGAGGCGCATCTTTTTCTGCGGAAACCTGGACTTGAATGCCATGCTGGCGTTCAAAATCCTTCGATCACGTCAATAGTATTCGTATCCGATGAAGAATGTAATCCGGCCATCGGAAAGCCGGCGAATATTGGTGATGTGTACCGGCGCTCCGCCGCCGAGCTGGGCCCGGCTGGATGGCGTCGTGAATGGCGTAAAGGCGCGGTTCGCCGGGCTGGGGAACGGCACCGCATCAAGAAACACGCGCGGACCGTTCGGGCCTTCGACGCCGTGCGATTCCTCCAGGATCGGACGGTTTTGCACCACGCGCCAAATCAATAGCCCCTCGGCGGGCAGGCTCTGGTCGAATCCCTTCTTCTTGCGGTTCTCCAGCAGGAAATATTCGCTGGCGTCGGGCCGGGCCAGCACCTTGTAGCATTCTTTTTTGGAAGTCTCGATCGGAGCGAGGATCAGCTTCTGCTTGACGGTGGGATCGAGCACGGCCGGCGTGATCCAGCCAAGTTGCTCCTTGGACCAGGCGCAGAAGTGCTGGGGCTTACCGCCGCCAACTTGGTTCGACATCGCGCACCAGACGCCGACTCCCTCGGAGCCCGGATTCTCGGGCCGGGCATAGAGATCGGGCAGGCCGAGCATGTGGCCGAACTCGTGGCAGATGACGCTGATGTCGCACATCTTGGCGCCGCCTTCCTGGACGATGAAGTAAGGCCACGATTTACCCTGGTGGTTGAAGTTCGACTTGTGCGGCCAGTAGAGTCCGCCGCGGTTGGTCTGCACGCGGTCGCCGGCATAGACGAAGAAGATGCCGTCGAAATCCTTGAGGCAATCCCTGCCGTCGCGGGCATAGAGTTTGTCGAGGGCTTCGGCGAGCGGAGCGGTTTTGGCGCCGCCGGTTGCCTGGGCGTATTCGCTGCGCTTTTTGGTGACGGTGACGAACTTGAACGCCTTGCCGATGACTTTGAGCTTGCCGAACGATTGTTCCTGATAATAGTCGTTCAAGCTGCCGTGGACTTTTTGGCCGGTAATGCTGGTGGTGGTGTAGGATTTTGTGCTGAAGAGGGCCTCCTCCCAGTTTTCGCCGGTGATCTTGTCGTTCTGCTTGACGTCGGGATATTCAATGCCGACGATGGCAAGGCGATAGGTGTCCTTGGTCCAGACGCGAGGAGCGCGCGTGTCCCAGCCGAACCCACCGCCGCCGCCACCGCCCTTGGGGCCTTTGCCTTTGCCGGTCGGCTGCTCGGCGGCGAGCATCACCTTGATTTCCCTTTCCGTGTCATCCCCTTTCGGCACGACGAGCAGAGTGAGCGTGTCGCCGGGCTTGTGCAGGGCGGTGATGTCGTTGAGCTTGACTGCGGCGGTGAGCGCCTTGCCGTCGATTTTGAGGATGGTATCGCCGGCTTTCAGGCCAGCCTTGTCGGCGGGCGATCCCGCGGTCACCGTTTTGAGGGTGGCGCCCTCGTCCGTTACATCGTCGATCTGCACGCCGAGGACCGCCCGTTTTTGACCCATCTGCATGGCACGGCTGGTGGCGATCAAGTTAGCCGATAAATCGCTGGTTTCCTTGCCGCGCTTGACGGTTACCTTGACGGGTTCGCCCGCCGATTTCATTTGCAACAGACTGCGGAAGATGTCGGAGGACTTGACCGTTTTGCCGTCCACCTTGGCGACAACATCGCCGGATTTAAGCCCGGCAGCTTCCGCGGGGGAGCCCGCTTCGACATCGCCGATGATCAGCTTGCCGCCTTTCTCCTCGACGAGCACGCCGAGATATCCCGGCGAGCCGACCTGCGCGACGCCGGCTTTCTTGACTGTGGTGGTGATGGCATTTTCGACCGTCTTGAAGCCAGCCAATTCCGCATCGCCCTTGACCGCGCCGGTCTGTGCCGACGCGGCCATCGGTGTGATGAGAAATGCGGAAAGGATGAGTCCACAAGCGATCTTGCTGCGCGACAGCCACGACATAGGTGAATCTCCGGTGGTAGGAAACGCGTTGACCTCGCCGCGAAGGGCGGGAAAGCGCGGCGCATTTTTGCGATGGCGTCACGCTGTTTGGTTATCCGTCCCAAACCCCATTTTTTACCAGCAATTCCCGGAACGGTCAGAAACGCTGGAAATTCGATGCAGCTGTTCGTAATCTAATAGAGCAGTCTATTCGCCCATCTTACCCATTCTGCGAACGGATTCGCCGATGAAACCGCACACGCCGCGTATTCACCTTTCCGCAGACAATCTTGTTCGTCAGGTCCGCTCCGACTTGCGACAGGTTCCCGATCATCGCAAGGAACCGAAGATCCCTTTAGTCGACGTCTTGATGGGAGGCTATGCTCTTTTCGCTCTCAAATCCGCTTCCCTCTTGGCCTACGACGAGTACGCTCGCAGCAACGCCTTCAACCTGGCCTCTCTCTTCGGCATCCAAGAAACGCTCAGCGACACGCAGATGCGAGCCAATCTCGATCCCGTCGTTCCCCGGAACCTTCGTCCCGCGTTCACCAGCGTCTTTCGTCAACTGCAACGCGGCAAAGCGCTCGAATCGTTTGTCTTTTGGCAAGGGCACTACCTCATCGCCGCCGATGGCACCACCTATCACGCTTCCGACAAGATCCACTGCTCCTGTTGCCTCGAAAAGAAAAGCCGCAACGGCGTCATCACTTACTACCATCAGTTGCTGGGCTTGGCCTTGGTGCATCCCGACCACAAGGAAGTCATCCCCCTGTGCCCCGAACCGATCGTCAAGCAAGACGGCAGCACCAAGAACGACGGCGAACGCAGCGCCACGCGGCGGGCGTTGAAGGATCTGCGCCGCGAACATCCGCATTTGAAAGTCATCTTCGTCGAGGACGCCCTCAGCGCCAACGCGCCGCACGTGGAGGACCTGAAGGCCGCGAACGTGCGTTTTTTGCTAGGCGTCAAGCCAGGCAGCCATGCCTATCTGTTCGAGCACATGGCACGAGCCCACGAAGAAAACCGAACCCAAGTCCTCACCCTGGTCGACGCGGACGGCACCCTGCATCACTATCGCTGGCTCCCCAAGGTCGCCCTCAACCAATCGCATGCCGACCTCGAAGTCGCGATGCTGGAGTATTGGGAAATTCCTCCCCACGGCTCCAAGACGCCGATCCGTCATTTCAGTTGGGTCACCGACCTGTCCTTCGACGAAACCTCCGTCAGCCATCTCGTCCGCGGCGGCCGCTCGCGCTGGCGCATCGAAAACGAAACCTTCAACACCCTCAAGAACCAAGGCTACCACTTCGAGCATAATTTCGGTCACGGCGAGCAGAACCTGTCGGTGGTGCTCGCCTTCCTGATGATGTTGGCTTTCTTGGTCGACCAAGCCCAACAATTATGCGATCCGCTGTTTCAAGCCGTGCTGAACAAACTGGGCCGCAAATGTCGACTTTGGGAACGCATGCGGCACCTGTTTCACTGCTTTCGTCTGGAATCGATCCGACATCTGTACGAAGTGTTGCTCTCCTTTCAGTTGGTCGAGGTGCCGACCGTTCCCAGCGGATAGCTGAGAGCAGCTCGAACGAATCCGAACGACTTCCAGTAAAGGACAAGGGTGTCCCATGGTCGCCGTGCGCGCCGAACAGCGTCGGCCAGCATGAATACGCACCAACGCACGATCGCCACCTCCGCAATCCCCTCGCCGCCCCAAGCCGCAAGCTCTCCGCGCGATAAAACAGGAAAACCGGGCCGACCCAAAAACCCTCGCCGGGAATTGCTGATTTTTTACCCGGCTCGCCATGAGAAAGCGATGAAAATACACAAAATCCACCAACGATTTTCACGGCGAGCTAGGGCGCATGAGCTGCCGATCGAGGAACCGATGTTACGCAGGCTCCCCAGCCATCGGGGTCGCGAAGAATTCTGGCGAAAATTGACCTGGACGAATCAGTGATTTGCTGGCATAAGCGCTGACTTGTGTTTTCGCTCAGGATTGACGCGGCACTTTGCCGACGCTTGGAACAGGGAGGTTCTGCCATGTCCCTTTTTGATATTTGCCTGAAACACCGCCCGCGCTTCTTCGGCGCCCCGACGGCGGCGCACTGCGCCTCGCTCCAGGTTGAAGTGCTGGAAGAACGGCAATGTCCGTCCGTCGCCGCGCCCACGGGCTTCACACTGACCGCTCTCTCGGCCACGCAGGTCAAGCTGACCTGGACCAACCCCGCAGGATCGCTCGGCACGCTCATCGACACCTGGAACGGCAGCGCTACCACGGTGCTCGCTCACGTCGCCCAGGGAGCCACGTCCTACACCGTCAGCTACCTGACGCCGGACCAAATGCAGTGGTTCTCCGTCACGGCCTACGGCAGCACCACCAGCGCCCAGAGCGCCTGGCAATCGATCACAACGCCCCCCAATGCGATCACCGCTCCGACCAACGTGCACGCCACATCCACGCAAAACAGCATTAACCTGGCCTGGACCAACGGAACCGGCGAAACCGGCTATCGCGTCTACCGGTGGAACGGCACCAGCAGCGTTCTGGTCGGCACCACCACCCCCAGCGTCCCCGCTCTCACGGTGACGGGATTGACCTCCGGCATGTCCTATTACTTCTATGTGCAAGCGTACAATGCCACCAACTCCGTCTCGACCAGCTGGATCACCGCCTCGACCTCCGGAACTTCCATCACCGCGCCGACGAATCTGAAAACCAGTGTGCTGGGGTCGAGCACCATCGGGCTCTCATGGACCAATTCCGTGGGCGAGACCGGCTACAAGGTCTATGAATGGAACGGCAGCTCCTTGAGCTCACCGACGCTGATCGCCACCCTGGCCGCCAACACGACCGGCTATCAGGCTGCCGGCTTGCTGCCCGGTCAAACCTACTATTTCTACGTGCAGGCATACAACGCGATCACCAGCGCGAGCACGGCCTGGGTCAACGTCACCACGACCGCCGCCGCCGCCTTGCAAGCGCCGACGCAACTGATCGCGCAACCCAACGGTGCGACCAATGCGATTCTGTCCTGGACCGGCTCCAGCGCCGCCGCCGGCTATCGCATCCTCGAATGGACCGGATATTCCTGGAACCCCATCGCAGTCGTTTCCGCGAGCACCCATCAATACGACGTCTCCGGCCTGTCGTCCGATCAGACGAACTGGCTCATGGTCGAGTCTTTTACGACCAACTATGCTCAGACCGCTTTCAGCAGCGCCGTTTTCGTCAATTTGTAATCGGCGCAATTGGGCACGCCAGGTCCGTAACGGCCAGTCGGAGCGGAGCTGCTGGGTGTCGGCAATCTGACGAATGGTATCCAGCGTGGTGCGGCAGCAACCGCCGATCAGACGTGCACTAGCATCCCGCCAGCGCCGCCATATGATCTCACGCGGCAACACGAACCGACTCAGTGCCAGATGTCCGAGGTGCAATCGCCGTTGGGGAAGCGGACTTCGTGGGCGCGGGCGGGGCCGTCGGGTTCTTTGCCGAAATCGACGTGGAAGCGATTGTTGAGCGTCATGCCGCCTTTTGCGATGTTGCAATCGATCTGCAAAAGATACGAGCCTTCCTTGGCGATTTGGGGATAGAACTGGTTGTCCCATTTGCTGTATAGGGAGTTGGTGACGTAGAGGCGTTTGCCGTCGAGGCTGAGCTGGAGCATTTGCGGACCGCCGGCGAGCTTTTTGCCGTTGACTTCGCTGCCTTTGCCGAGGACGCCGCCGAGCCAAAGCTGGGCTTTGAGCTTGGGATTGGCGGGATCGCTGACATCGTACTGGCGAATGTCGCCGTGAAGCCAGTTCGAGAAGTAAAGGTATTTGTCGTCCATCGACAGCACCAGATCGGTGATGAGGCCAGGCACCGGGATGTCCCAGCCTTTGACATCCTTGGCCGCGGGCACATCGATGATCTTGTCGGCTTTCCATTCGTTGCGGGCTTTGTAGTAGTGCCACATCGTGCTTGACAAAGCGGCGCCAACGAAGCCGTGCGTGCTGGCGGGATTGTGGTGGAAGCGAACTTCGAGCGGGATCAGGCCGGCGCCGCCCAGATCGATCGTCTGGGCGATCTTGCGCTCCTTCCAGTTCCAGAAATGCAAGCGTTGGCCGTACTTGCCGGCCTTGACATCGTCGAGCTTGAAGCCCTTGCTCACGGTATTCGGAGCGGCCCATTCGCTGGAGATCATGATGTTGTGCCGCGGCTGATACCAGAAGTCGTAGTTGAATTTCATCCCCTCGCGATTCGCCTCCCAGACGCCGGCGATCTCGAACTTGTCGTTGAGCAGTATGAATCCGCCGGGACCGTCGCCTTTGTCATCGCCGAGCATCGAGATCATGATTCGGCCATCCGGCAGGCAATGCACGGTGTGCGGCGTCGTCATCTTCGCCTTGCCGATCACCTCCGCCGGCTCGATCACCTTGTGCATCTTCGGCTCACGCGGATTGGCGGTATCGACCACGTGAATCCGGCTCGAACCGAGGCCGGGGATAATGAGAAAGCGGCGAGCGCATTGGCCCTCGCAGCTCGCGCAGGCGTTCCAGCCGAAGTGGTGCAGCTCATCGCCGACGTTTGGCATCTTGACGCGATGGACGACGTGCGAATAGGTCTTCGACGCCGGATCGACATCGATCACCGCGAGATAATCGGGCTTCTTGAGCTCGGTCCCTGCATAAGTGGCGACGACATACGCCAACTTCTCCGGCGGCGACTTGATGGCGTCGGCGGGCGTGGCAAAGATGCGGTCATCCTTGTGATGTCCCCCATTGAGCCCGAAGCGCGAAGCGAGGGTGGAACAATCTCCCTCGCTTCGCGCGTCGGGCTCAGTACGTTGCGCAGTCACCACGCCGCCGGCAGTTATCAGGCACAATCCGAAAGCGAGAAGAATGCGAGCGTGCATTGGTTGCTCCTGATCTTGACGTATGGAACGCGGCGAGCCGAGCGGCGTAAGGAGCCGGTTGCGGCATTGGGTAAAGGCGTGCCTCAACCGGCTCCTTACGGAGTTCGGCTCGCCCGGTCCACCATAATATATTGCCAACGCATCAGCTTAGCTAACCACCTCGATCAGCTTGACGAGAAACACATTCGCGATCAGCACGAGGAAGATCGACACGACGACGCCGCGCGTTGCCGCCTGGCCAACGCCTTCGGTGCCTCCCGACGCTTCCATGCCGAAATAGCAGCCGGTGACCGCGACGAGATAGCCGAAGACGACGGTCTTCAAGGTCGAGAGCACGAGCTTGGCCGTGGAAATGCTCCCCAGGCCGGCCAGGACCGCGTTCTGATATTGCGTCCATGACATCGAGCCGCCGAGCATTTCCGCGAGGAAGCTCGAACCGATCGCGATGTACGCCATGAGAATGGTCAAGAGCGGCAGCGTGATCATGGCCGCGAGGACGCGCGGAGCGATGAGTTGCTTGAGCGGCGACAGGCCGAGGACTTCGAGGGCGTCGATCTGCTCGGAGAGCCGCATCGAGCCCAACTCGGCGCCGAGGCTGGCGCCGGAACGGCCCGCGAGAATCAGCCCGGCGCCGAGCGGCGCGAATTCCAGCGCCACTGCCAGCCCGAGGTATTCCGGCACTTTGTCGCGCACCATCGGGTCCGGCACCACGGCGTGCAGATGAATCCAGGTGACGAAGCCGAGCGCGACGCCCGCCACGAAGCCGAGCGGAATGGCGCCGAGCCAAATGAGATAGAGCTGGCGCAAAAGCTCGCCAGGCCGTCGCCACGCCAGCAGCGCCGCGGGCAAAGCGCACAAGGCGAACCAGGTGAAGCGGCCGAGGGAATCAAGGATGAGCATTGGGCTACCAGAGGCGTTGAACGCCGTAGGAGTCGAAGTTCGCATCGTTGCTGACAATCGGCATTAGCTCCACCAGCGCTTGAGCGATCAATAGTCGGTCGAAGGGATCGCGGTGATGTAGCGGCATGGTTGTCAGGATCGCAGTATGCTTGATTTCGATAGGGCGTAACCGGCCTTCCGCTGGCCCGCAACTGATGGTACAGACATAAGTTATGGAGTTAGCGATGTTGGCGAAAGGGCCTCCCAGGGCTAGACATGCGGTAGCAGCTGCAATGTCTCGCTCCAAGGAGGCCACATTATGAAAATGACACAAGACACGGATGTTCTCAAGGAAGATAATGCCGAACTGCTCGCGATTCTCAAGGAAATGCTGACGGCGGTCCGCGAAGCGGCCCACCAAGGTACGGCTATGCACGAAGTCGAACGTGCCGTCTGGCAGCAGGTTCTGCTCATCGGCCGCGCGGCGCTGAGCCAGTTTCTGACGCTTTTGGGGCCGGGCGACATGGGCGAGTCGGTCACCTTGCCGGGTGGGCAGGTGTGCCAGCGTCTGGAGGAAACGCACAGCCGGCGTTACGTATCGATCTTTGGCGAGTTCGTGCTGAAGCGCGCGGTGTACGGCAGCCGCGAAGGGCAGAAGATCGAGTTTGTGCCGTTGGACAATCGGCTGCAGTTGCCCGAGAGCGTGTTTTCTTATGTGCTGCAGGATTGGGACCAAAGCTTGTGTGTGGAGGAAGCGTTCAGCCAAGCCAAAAGCACCGTGGCACGCATGTTGGGATTGAAGCAGTCGGTGGACAGTCTGGAACGCATGAACGTGCAGATGGCGGAGTTGGTGGAGGCCTTTCGCGACGAGCGGCACGCTGCCGTCGGCTGAGGAAGAAGGAGCCATCGTGGTCAGCAGTGCGGACGGCAAAGGTGTGGTGATGCGTCGGGCGGCGGATGAAGCCGCGCCGCCGGCGCATCGCACCAAAGGGGAGAAGGCGAGTCGCAAAGAGATGGCGATCGTGGGTGCGGTCTACACGGTGGACCGCTACGTGCGCACGCCTGCGGAAGTGGTGGCGGCACTGTTCGGCGACGACCGCGACGCACCCAAACGCGATCGTCCCAAGCCGTGCCACAAGCAGACGATGGCGAGCCTGGCCTACACCGACAGCGAGCAGACGCATTCGGGGATCGAGATGACCTACAGGTGGATTTCCGAAGAAATCTGGCTGCGCAATCGCGGCTACGTCAAGGAAATGGTGCACCTGTGCGACGGCCAGGAACCGTTGTGGGAGGCGCGCGAACGGCATTTGACCCAGCGCAACACAGCCAACATTCTGGACCTGTTGCACGTGACGCCGCGTCTGTGGCAGGCGGCGCACGTCTTTTACCCGGAGAAGAGTGCCGAGACCGAACAGTTTGTGCGTGGGCGTGTGCTGAAGATGCTCGAAGGAAAAGCCGAGTTGGTGATCCGCGGCCTGCGACAAATGGGCACCAAACGCAAGCTGACCGGCAGCAAGAAGGCGACGCTGACGAAGGTGTGTGCGTACCTGGAAAACAACCTGGAGCGAATGCGTTACGGTGAATACCTGGCCAAGGGTTATCCGATCGCGAGCGGCGTGATCGAGGGAGCGTGTCGCCACCTGGTGAAGGACCGCATGGAACGCGCCGGCATGCACTGGACGCGTCTTGGGGCTCAAGCGATGTTGGACGTGCGCAGCATCCACGTCAATGGCGACTGGGATGAATACCAAACGTTCCGCATCGACCATGCAACGCAAAAGTTATACCCGTGGCGAGAGTTGGTTGAAGGCGCAAATACCAGCAGGCAGCGTAGCGGCCTGCCGGTTACGCCCATTTCGATAGCCAACACAGTGAAGTCGTTTTGCGCGATGGCGTCTTCGAAAAACGATCGGTACGGCCGCTGGAGGGAATATTTGCCCAGCTTGATTTTGATGGCAATTTCCCAGTACGACGCCGGGCTGAAGTGAATGTCGTTGGCGGGATCAGCGATGAGCCGGTCCGCGCTCGCGCTGAGGTTTGGATCCTTGAGGACGAACCACAAAAAGGTATGAGTATCCAATAGTAACTTCATTACATATACTCGGCGAAATCTTCCAAATGCTCATCGTCCTCTTGAACGATGATAAGCTGCCCCTTGGCGCTTCCAGCGACGCGAGGCTTCTTGATCGCTGTTGGCTTTTCCGCGATCAGGCGCGCGATCGGCTTGTCATCCTGCGTGATGACGATTTCTTCGCCGGGCACTGCGCTCGCGATCAATTCCACGAGACGAGCCTGTGCGTCTTTCAAGGTTATGGTCATGGCAATTTCCTCCCGCATTTAGGATACACGATTTTCGCGCCACCTGCAGCAATCACCCACAGGCCCGTGCTGGAAATTCGCAGTCTCACGAGCCGATCGTGCAACGCCGCATCGCCGCGATGCCCCTCAGGCAGGGCGCTTTCCGCATATGCCGCCTCGATCGTTACTCGCAGACGTTCATACTGGCGGCGACAAGAATCGAAATCGCTTTCGGCAATTCTAACCAGTAAATCACGCAGCACGCAGCTCGGCAAGTTGCTTGACGGCGTCTGATCTGGTAAACTGGCCAAGCCCCGGATCAGCGCGGGGTCTGGAGTGCTCCCCATGATGCTGCATCGGCGTAGCCTATTCCAGTTCGGCGGCGTGTCACTTCTGTCCGGTGGCTTGCTGCATATGCTCGCCGCCCAGGACAGGCCGCGCCCCGAACCTCGTCGCCGCGCAAGAGCGTGCATCCTCCTTTTTCAAGTCGGCGGCCCCTATCAGGCGGAGACGTTCGACCCGAAGCCCGATGCCGGCGCGGAGATTCGCGGCATTTTCTCGACGATCGCCACGCGCGTCACCGGCTTGCGCATGACCGACGCGCTGCCGATGGTTGCCGAGCATGCGGACAAGCTCGCGATTCTGCGCGGCGTCAATCACACGATCCGCTGCCATAACCCGGCGATCTATTGCAGCCTGGTGGGGCGTGAGGCGACCGATCCGATGGCAGTGTCCAATCGCACGGCCGCGCGGCGCACCGATCATCCGCATTTCGCGTCGGTGGCCGCCCGCTTGCGTCCGCCGCAAACGTCGATGCCGTTTCACGTCATCATTCCCAACACGACCAACAACGGCCCCGCGAAATCGCCGGGCTTGATGGGCGGCTACCTCGGGGCGGCGTATGATCCGTTCGTGCTCGGCGCCGATCCGGCCGATCCCGATTTCCGCGTTGAGAGCACCGTCTTGCCGGCGGAAATCGATGCCCGCCGCTTCGAATCTCGGCAATCGCTGCTGGCCCGCTTCGATCGGGACCGCCGGCAAGTCGAACGCAGCGGCGCCGTCGATTCGATGAACACGCTTTATCAGCGCGCGTTCAACATGCTCACCGCCCCGGAATCGCGTGCGGCGTTCGACTTGAGCCGGGAGAGCGAGCGCGTGCGCGATCGCTACGGCCGGCATTCGCAGGGGCAAAGCGCGCTGTTGGCCCGGCGGCTCGTCGAATCCGGCGTGCCGTTCGTCTCGGTCTTTTCGCACGTCGATGTCGATCGCGGCAGCTGGGACACGCATCAGAACCACAATGCGCGGGTGCGCGAATTGCTGCCGCCCGCCGATCAATCGTTCAGCGCCTTGCTGGAAGATCTGCACGCCCGCGGCTTGCTCGATCAGACGCTGGTGATCTGGATGGGCGAGTTTGGCCGCACGCCGCGCATGGGGGTGCAATTCTCGAACAACACCAACAACGTCGGCGGACGCGATCACTGGTGCAACTGCTATTCCGTCGTCCTTGCCGGCGGCGGCGTGCGCGGCGGCAACGTCGTCGGCTCATCCAACCAGTTCGCCGCCTTCCCCCGCGAACGCCCCGTCCACGTCAGCGAGTTGCAGGCAACGATCTTCCACATCCTCGGCATCGATCCACGCGCCCAACTGTACGATATCCAGGGGCAGTTTCACACCATCTGCGACGGCAACCCGGTGCTGGAGTTGTTTTGACGAACCTACCACTTCTTGAAGGAGTCGAACATGAGGATCCGCGGCGGAATCTTCACCCTGATGTTCTGCCTGGCGACGGTTGCCCTGGCAAAGCCGATTCGCCCGGCGCCCGACAAAAAAGATGCCGAGAGCATGATCACCAGGGAGGCGCAAAAGGCTATCGACGCCGGGCTCGCGTACCTGGCCAAGGAGCAAGCCGGGGATGGCTCGTTTGGTACGGGGGCGTATAAGGGCAACGTCGCGGTCACCGGCCTGGCTGGGCTCGCGTTCTTATCGGCCGATCCAAACGATAGCGACATCGAGAAGATCGTGGCCAAGGCCGTTCGCTATGTGTTGAGCCAGCAGAACAAGGACGGCCTGCTCGCCACGAACGGTTTTGGGATGCAAGTAGGTCCAATGTACGGCCACGGCTTCGCGGTCCTGTTTCTTGCCGACGCTCATCCAAAGATCGCGGACAAGAAGCTGAAATCCGATACGAAGGAGGCTCTCAAACGCGCCGTCAAGTTGCTAGTAGTCAAGGCACAGAATCGCGAGGGAGGCTGGCGCTATATGCCGAATTCGGCCGACGCAGACATTTCCGTGACGGCGTGCCAGGTTGCTGCCCTACGTGCCGCACGGGATGCGGGCATCGAGATCCCGAAAGAAACTCTCGACAAGGCGGCTGATTACGTGAAGCGCTGCCAGGACTCTAGCGGTGGATTTCGCTACCAAGCCGGATTGGGCGGTGGACCCGGATTCGCGCGCACGGCGGCCGGGCTAGCGTCCCTGAACCGAGCGGGCGTCAAGGATGGCGAGGTCATTGACAACGGCATGAAGTACTTGCGAGACTACGACCGGAAAAAAGATGGGGAGATCGTTTTTCATTATTACTACGGCCATTACTATGCCGCCAAGGCGATGTGGTACGCCGGCGACAAGGAATGGCAGAAATGGTATCCCACCATCCGCGATGAATTGGTTCGAGACCAAAAAAAGGATGATCGTTGGCAACTAGGAACCATGGGCCCGCACTATTGCACCGCCATGGCCTTAATCATCCTGCAAATGCCGGAGGCTCGATTGGCGAGCATGAAACGGTGATAGCCATTATTTGAACGTCACGAAAACGGTGAATCAGCTGCTGCCCACACGCGTCGAATGCGCACGATATCCGGCCTATTCATACCGAAGGCGCGAATGGTGACCTGGCCCACGGCTGTTTTGCCGACCAGCCGCCAACGCGAATTCCATCCAAGATGTTCATCCCACTGGTCGCGCCGCGGGTTAAAGAGCGGGACAATGGATTTTGTTTTCGGATCCCAGGCGCGGGTGCGGGCGCCCTTTCTAAGCGAACACGAAACGCAAGCAAGCGCGAGATTGCTTGCCAAAGTACGACCGCCTGCTTTGCGCGGACGCACGTGATCGATGTGAAAAGTAGCTTCCTGGGTCCATTGCGGCGTCTTGCATTATTCGCAAATACCGCCCGCGCGTGACCGAGCTTGCCGTGCAAGCGCCGCTGGAATCGACCTGCACATCAGGAAGCACGCTTCGACTGGAGTGCCGTCCGCGCCTTCATGAGCGACAGCATGTCAACGAGTTCCACCAGTGCTTTCGCCTCGCGCCGCTCGCGCGGCGTCAGCTTGCCGTCGCGATCCTGCCGATCCAGCAAATCTTGCAGACGCTCATGCAAGGCGGGTGGCATGCGAAATTTCCGCCAGCCCTTCGGCAATTCCAATTCGACAAGCACCGCATGCGCCATTGCCCGCCTCCTGGTTCAAACCTCTTTCATTGTAGCGATTTCGCTAACGAGACTCCGCGCCCGCAACCGATTCAAGCGCTTACTTGGCGGGCGGCGCCGGAACAACGATCGCCGGTTGCTGCAACGTGCGCGCTTCCTCGTTGAGGCGAGCGAGCTCCGTGGCGGCCAGGGCCCGCCAGATTTCCGATAGGCGAGCGAGCTCCTTGGCGTCCTCGGCATAGACTTCGCGCATCCCTTGCGTGACCGGGCCATCGGTGTCTTTCACGTGATCGTAAAGCGGCGCGAGCTGCGAATAGAGCTTGGCGCCCCCCTTGCGCCCGACGAGGATATCATAGGTAACCTCCGCCTTCGGATTGTGCAACTGCTCCTCGAGCGCGTCGAGTTTGGCGATCACGTTTTTCGCTTGCTTGATCCAGTCCGCGGCCTTGGCGTAGCCACTGAGCACCTTGGTGCGCTCGGCGATCTGGCTGCGCACCGACTTCAGGGCGATCACGATGTTCGACAGGCTCGTGATATCGCCGCGCAGCTGCAGGGCCAGCTTGTGCGCATCGGCCAAATCGGTCGGCGTCACCTTGACGCGCGGATCGAGCTTGACCTCGACTTTTTGCGTCAGCACCTTTCCATCCACGCTCAGTTTCAGTGTGTAGGTTCCAGGCAGCACCAACGGACCGCGATACGGCACGCCGGCGTCATTCTTGGCCCCCGGAATGATCGTCGGCCCGGACATCTCTAGGTTCCACGCCACCCGGTTGAGCCCTTCCTCCTTCGGCAGCACCGTCGGCTTGAAAATCGACCACGGCACATCCGGCTCTTCCTCATCGATGTCGATTTCGCTTTTCTTGCTCGTCAACTTTTGCATCAGCGTTCCCTTGTCATCGAAGATTTCCAGCGTGACGTCGTCCTTCGGCTTCGTCGGCAGGTAATAGTTGATGATTGCCCCCTTGGCCGGATTGTCGCCGGGAATGCGATCCTCACCGACGTAGTTTTCGCCGGAATAGCGCCAGCGCGTGGCCGGCAGAGGCGGTAAGAAGCGGGGCATCCCCCTCACCCCCAGCCCCTCTCCCCCGGCGGGGAGCGGGGAGAACTGTCGCACCGGCGTCAGATCGTCGAGAATCCAGATCGAGCGGCCATTGGTGCCGACGACGAGATCGTTGCCCTTGACGACCAGATCGCTGATGGCGACGGTCGGCATGTTGAGCTTGAGCGATTCCCAGTGCTTGCCCTGATCGTGCGAGACGTGGACCTGCGTTTCGGTCCCCGCGTAGAGCAACCCGGGCATCGTGGGGTCTTCGCGCACCACGCGGACGTAATCCTCCTTGGGCAAATCACTTGCGATCGCGGACCAGGTTTTGCCGAAGTCCTTGGTCACGTAGAGGTAGGGCGTATTGTCATCGAGCCGATGGGCGTCCACGACGACGTAGGCGGTGCCGGCAGCGTGCGGGGAGGCTTCGATGCAGCAGACGGTGGCCCATTCTTTGATGCCGGGGATGTTCTTGGTGACGTTGTCCCATTTATTACCGTTATCAAGCGAGACGTGCACCAGGCCGTCGTCGGAGCCGGCCCAGAGGACGCCGGCTTTCTTGGGCGATTCGGCGATGGCGAAGATGGTGCAATAATACTCGGCGCCGGTGTTGTCGCCGGTGATCGGGCCGCCGGACCATTTTTGCTTGGATTTGTCGTTGCGCGTCAAGTCGGGGCTGATTTTCTCCCAGGTCTTGCCCTTGTCGGTGGAGCGGAACAGGACATTGGCGGCGTGGTAAAGTGCCCTAGGCCCCGGCACCCATCCGCGGCGCCAAACGGCGGGAAGGATGCTTGCGGCGACACCGTGATCGGCGCGGTCCATTGGAACCGATAGCGCAACTCCTCGGCCGCTTTGCCGGACGGGTTGGTCGGATAGATGCTGATGTTGCGGGCTTGCTTGGTGCGGTTGTCGTAAATCGAGATGTAGCCGCCGTATTCGCCGGCGTAGACGATGTTGGGATCATCGGGATCGGGGACGGCGAATCCGGTTTCGCCGCCGCCGACGGTGTGCCAATCGGAGAGCGAGATGCCCTGCGACGAGAGCGAATTGGATGGGCCGGACGCGGTGCCTTGATCTTGCATCGTCCCCATGACGCGGTAGGGCACGCTGTTGTCGCAGGCGATGTGATAGAACTGGCTGATCGGCAGCTGCGGCGCGACCCAGGTCTCGCCGCCGTTGGTGGTGATATCGACGCCGCCGTCGTTGGAATCGATCATCCGGCGTGGGTTCTTGGGATCGATCCACAGATCGTGATGATCGGGATGGTGGACGCCCTTCATCTGCTTGAACGATTTGCCGGCGTCGATGCTTTTGAGCAGGCGCACGTTTGGACAGTAAACGACGTCGGGATTCTTGGGATCGACGGTGATGGTGGAGAAATACCAGGGCCGGGTGCGGAGATAGCGTTGGCCGTTGACCAGCGACCATTTTTCGCCGCCGTCGTCGGAGCGGTATAGGCCACCGTTCTCTGCTTCGATGAGGGCGTAGATGCGCCGGCTGTCGGACGGAGCGACCGCGACGCCGATTCGGCCATAAGGCTTGGCTGGCAACCCGCTCCCCTCGCCCTCCGGGAGAGGGGCCGGGGGTGAGGGCGCCGGCTCGATTTCCTTCCAGGTATCGCCGCCGTCATCGCTGCGGTACAGGCCGCTGCCGGGCCGCCGCTGGTCAAGCTCCAGGGGGTGCGATGGGCTTGCCAGAGGGCGGCGAAGAGGATGCGTGGGTTGTTCGGGTCGATGACGATGTCGATGGCACCGATCGGCTCATACGAAACGGGCATCGTGAATTTTTTCTCCCTTCCATCGGTTTTGGCGTGGATTGAACGGATGCCGGATTCCTTTCGACCTTGGCGAGCACTTGCTTCCAGGTTTGCCGCCATCGACTGGTCCGGTAAACGCCGCGCTCGCGGATTATTGACTTCGGCTTGAAACGGGCCATCGATGCCAAAACGCTTGGCCCAGCACCGCCGCATACGCGATATTGGCGTTCTTCGGATGGACGACGATCTGCTCGATCTGGCCGACCTGCTTCCAGACGTGCTTCCACGACTTGCCGGCATCGGTGGAGACATAGATGCCATTGCCGGGCTCGACGTTGCCGCGGATGTTGGCTTCGCCGGAGCCGACGTAAACCACGTTAGGATCGGAGGGTGCGACGGCGACGGCGCCGATGGTGCAGGTGGGTTGATCGTCGAAGATCGGCTTCCAGCTGATGCCGGCGTCGGTGGATTTCCAGACGCCGCCGGCGGCTGCACCGACATAATAGGTGGTCGGATCGCCGGGAACGCCGCAGGATCGGCTGACGCGTCCGCCGGCCGCCGGGCCGATAGAGCGATATTTGAGCTGCTTGAAGCGGGCGAAATGCCCCTTGGCTGTTTTCTTCTCCTTGTCCTCCTGCGGATAGCTCGCCGACCATGTGCCGGCCAGGAGAAGGATTGCCGCGACTCCCAACAACGCGATTTTGGCCCGATGCATGCGAGACCCCCTTGCGCTGGAACAACGTGCAGACACGCTTCGGATATGATAGGAACCGCTTGGATTCGCCGCGAAAAAACGCAAAGAGCACAAAAGAAGTTCGGATTTCACAGGCAGGATTATCCTTCACCCGCAAACCCTTTTGCGATTTTTACGCTTTCTCGCGGCGACCATTTCGTTGAGCCGGCGAGCTTGCTCGCCGCTGCGAGCGATCCCTGTGGCGAGCAAGTTCGCCGATAATTAACCGCGACTAACATTTCTTACCTAGACCCGCGAGTGCTGTTTTTCGGTTCGGCGCGCCTATGGAAACTCCAAAACAACGGGTATACAGAAAAACCCGCACAATCGGATAATTGCACAATTTGGATAATTTGCTGTTGTCGATACGGTTGCTCGACGCTAACTTTACATCCCTGAGCAAATGCCTTCCTTTTTGGAAGGCTTTTTTGTTGGCCAGTTGTAAGGTTGTGCCCGCCAGCCGCCCGTCTTCGCCCCGAAATTCCGCCCATGCCTTTTTGACCATGCGTCCATCCGGGGAAGTGCCAGCCCAGCACCCCTCGTTTCTTCAGGTAGCTCTTCATGGTGGAGGGCTCGCTTTGGTGTTCTTTGATTTTGGAGGAAACTTAAGATGAACACCTCGATTCTGACGGTCGTCCTCGCTGGCACGTTGCTGGCGGGACCGAATGGGATTCCGACCTGGCAGAACAGCTACACCACCGCCCAGACGATGGGGACCGAGCAACAGAAGCCGGTTTTGGTGGTGATTGGCACCGGCGCGGACGGTTGGACCAAGGTCATCGGCGCGAAGCAGTCGCCGGAGCTCGCCCGATTGATGTCGCAGAAGTTCGTTTGCGATTATGTTGACTGCGCCACGCCGGCAGGCATGAAGCTTGCACAGAGTTTCGAAATCAACGGGTCCGGCGTCGTCATCAGCGACCGGTCCGGTTTGTACCAAGCCTTTTGGCATCAAGGGGATCTGACGAGCCAGCAACTGGCGCGCTGTCTCGAAACCTGTGCCGATCCGCGCATGGTGGTGCGGTCCACGGCCACGCTGACCTCGATTCGCGACAGCTCCTATCCGCCGCAAGCGGAGAAGCTCGATCCCCCCGCCAAGCAGGAGGCTTCCGGGCGAACTCCGGTCTGGCACTCCCATTACACCAAGGCGCTGGAGATGGCTGCATCCCAGAAAATGCCCATCGCCATGGTGTTCGGCAAAGGGCCCAATGGCGCCAGCATGATGCTCGGCGCTTCCCCGTCGGCCGAGTGCATGCAACTCCTTTGCGACAAATACATTTGCGTCTACGTCGATATGACGACGCCGATGGGCATGAAGCTCGCACAGGAATGCGCAATCACGACTGACACCGGCTTGGTCATCAGTGACCGCGTCGGTGCCACCCAGGCCTTTTGGCACCAGGGAATGCTGGCCCCGGAGACGCTGGTTCGCTGCCTCAACCGCTATTGCGACCCGCAGGTCACGGTCCGCGGCACCGAAACCGCCAACACCGTCCGTACCAGCTTCTACCCAACCGCTGAAGCTGAAGCGGGTTACAGCGGCAGCGGCATTTCGTCCTACACGGGAGGCGGATCATATTGCCCCAGCTGCAATAACGCTCGCCGTCGTTAAACTATCCTGACTTTTGTCGAACGGCCAGCGCGTCTCAAGAACGCGCTGGCCGTTTTTTCGTAATTCCAGCAGAAGAGCTATCTCTTGTGTTCCTGCGCCGCCTTCGCTCGCAGGAACGCTTGGACGAAATCGTCGATCTCGCCGTCGAGGACGTTGTTCACCTGGGCGGTTTGGGTGTCGGTGCGCACGTCCTTGACCAGTGTGTACGGCTGCATCACGTAATTGCGAATCTGGCTGCCCCAGCTCACTTCACCCTTCTCGTCGTATTGCCTTTCCGTCTCGGCTTTCTTCTTCAGCTCCTCAATGCGGTACAGTTTGGCTTTCAAGAGGGCCATGGCGTTGGCGTCATTCTTGTGCTGGCTACGCTCGGTACGGCTCTCGGCGGCTACGCCAGTCGGGATATGCGTGTAGCGAACGCCCGATTCGGTCTTGTTCTGGTGCTGTCCGCCGGGGCCGCCGGAGCGGAAGGTGTCGCGTTTCAGATCGTCCGGCTTGATCTCGATGTTGATGGTGCCTTCGATATCGGGAGCGACATCGACGGCGGCGAACGAGGTGTGCCGGCGTTTGTTGGAATCGAACGGGCTGATGCGCACCAGGCGATGGACGCCGGTCTCGCTTTGCAGATAGCCGTAGGCGTAATCGCCACGAATGGCGATGGTGGCGCTGCGGATGCCGGCCTCGTCGTTTTTGAGCTCATCGATCATTTCGAGCTCGTAGCCGTGCCGTTCGGCCCAGCGTGTGTACATGCGCAGGAGAATCTGGGCCCAGTCGCACGCTTCGGTGCCGCCGGTGCCGGCGCTGATCTTGACGAAGGCGTTGGAGGCGTCCTGCGGGCCGGTGAACATGGCGCGCAAATCGAACTCCGCGAGCTTCTTCTCGACCGCGTGCAGCTCCTTCTGCAACTCCCCTTCGAGACTCTCGTCCTCAGCGCATAGCTCGCACAGGGCGTTCAAATCCTCGGCCTGGTTGGCGAGCGCATCGAACGGCTGGATGATCCCATTGAGCGGCTTGAGCTGAGCGATAATTTGCTGGGCCTTCTCCTGGTTGTCCCAGAAACCCGGCCCGCCCATCTGCTCGGTCAACTTGTCGCGCTGTTTGCGTTTGTTAGCGAGGTCAAAGAGAGTCCCGGAGCTGGGTGAGACGGGCGGTCACGTCGTCAGTACGGCGGCGGAGATCGATGTTCATGCCAGAGTATCCTTTCGTGAGATTGCCAATACCAAACAATGGGCGGATTCCTGATTCAACACGATAACCCGTCATGATGGCTTTCGCAGATTCAGGCTGGCCATGATTTCGGCCATCACCTCCTCAAGCGCTTGCTCCGGCGACAAGCGGGCGCTGCCGTTCTTGAGCACCGCGCCCAGAAAGCGGTGGAAGTCTCGCAGTTCGTCGTTAGTCGCTTGTGATTTCATGTGCTGCTCCTTTGCTCGACAATATTTGGCGTGTCACAATCGGCCCAGCTGCCTAACGACACCACCGATTCGTGGTCGAAATAGCTCGTCACCTGTTCCGGCGCCACGTGAACCACCAAGCCATCGCGAAGCGTGATCGCGTCTGGCCGGTGAACCTCAACGCGGCTGCCGCTTATCAGCGAGATCGTGAAGGGGCGGAATGGGTCTCGCTTCAAGAATGCGTTCAATGCGTTTTCGAATTGCTTGGCCGTCATGGGGGCCTCCGGCGCATCTACGCGAGCGCTAAACGTGAACTATCCTCGTATAATCGACACCAAGGATCAATACGAGTTCATTGTATCACAAGGATTTCTCATGGCTAAACTCACCGGCAAAATCGCGCTCGTCACCGGCGGCGGGTCGGGCATCGGCGCCGCGTCCGCCAAAGCTCTGCTTGAAGAAGGGGCCCAGGTTGCCATCGCGGGCCGCGATCAGAAGAAGCTCGATAATGTCGCCAAGGCCCTCACCCCCGACCCCTCTCCCGGAGTACCGGGCGAGGGGAGCATGGTCCTTGCCATATCGGCCGATGTTGCCGACAAAAAGCAGGTGGTCACTCTCGTCAGAACGGTGACTGAAAAACTTGGGCCGATCGACATTCTCGTCAACAACGCCGGCACGAATCTGAAGGAACGCACCTTCCGCGAATTGACGCCCGAAGCGTGGGATCGGCTCATTCGCACCAATCTCGATGGGGCCTTTTACTGCATGCACGCGGTCTTCCATGGCATGCTCGCGCAAGGACGGCGTCATCATCAACATCGTTTCCGTCGCCGGCAAACGGGCTACACCGCTCAGCGGCGCCGCTTATTCCGCATCCAAGTTCGGGCAGGCGGCGCTTGGCATCGGCTTGGCCGCCGAGGAAATGGACTCCGGCATCCGCGTCTGCAACATTTATCCCGGCGAAGTCGATACGCCAATCTTGGTGCATCGCCCGCAGCCGATTTCCGAGGAGCATCGCGCCAGAATTTTGCGGCCGGAAGATGTCGCGGAGGCGGTACGGTTTGTAGCGTTGTTGCCGCCGCACGTGTCGGTACCGGAGTTGGTGATCAAGCCGACGTCGCAGATGTATGTGTGATGGATTCTCGTTTAGCGTTCGCGCGGCAGCGGGTGATGGCGCGAACGCTAAACGGGAATCAGTTCTCCACGACTTCAATCACGACGCACGATACATTGTCGCGCGAGCCCATGTCGAGGGCGAGTTGGCCCAGGCCGTCGGCGCATTCCTGGACGTTGGGATGCTCCTGGACGAACTGGAGGATTTTTTCGTCGGGGACCGGGCCGGTCAGGCCGTCGCTGCACAGGAGGAAGCGGTCGCCTTTTTCGAGGATGATCGGCTTGACTTCGGGGCCGTCGCCGATTTCTTTGCTGCCGAGGTATTTCCACAGGACGTTCTTGAAGCGATGCTCCTTGGCTTCCTCGGGGGTGATGGTCTTGTTCTCGACGAGGGCCCAGGCCAGGGAATGGTCGATGGTGAGTTGTTCGATCTTGCCGCCGCGGATGAGGTAGGCGCGGGAATCACCCAGATTGGCGACGTAGAGTTCACGGCCTTTGCGCCACAGCGTGAGCACAATCGTCGTGCCCATGCTCTTTAAGTCGCGGTCGAGCGAACCCATCGTGATGATTTCTTCATTGGCTTGCACGACGGCCTTGCGGACGACTTCCTTGAGTTGATCTTCATTGCCGGCGCTGGCGAGATTCTTGCGTAGTTCGCGTGGCACGACTTCGATGGCCCGCTTGCTGGCGATTTCGCCGGCAGCCTGGCCGCCCATGCCGTCGGCGACGATGCACAGAGTCATGTCGGGGAATTGCTTAACTTCGATGGAATCTTCGTTATTTTCGCGATAATTCCCCAAAAGCGTGCATTTACCGATGTTTAATGTCAGGGGCATGAGGCCACCTCGAGTTTCCCGTGCGCCGTGCTGGATAGGAGTTTCGTTCGAACAGGGACGCCCGACTAAGACTTCCCATTCCTCAACTATAGACGGATTTCCTACCAAACGCAACCGGCGAAACGGTGTTTCTTGGCGCACACCGTCGCTACAATGCAAGGAGGGGAGGGCGTGCGGGATTCATCGCCGGGCGGGAGAGTTGACGGTTTCACCCTCTGGCCAGCGATTTCACCGCATATCCCGCATCCTCGGCACGACTGGGCGAAAGCGAGGCGGACTGTGCCTGTTCACATGGAACTCAAGCGGATCATCATCAACGAAATCCACGATCAGCACATCATCCTGCTGCACGAGGTGGAAGGTGAGCGCGCATTTCCCATCGTCATCGGCACCTACGAAGTCCTGTCGATCGACAATCGCATCAAGGGCCGGCAATGGCCCAGGCCGATGACGCACGACTTGATCTGCAACATCATCGATTTCCTCGGCGGCGACTTGCAGGACATCTTCATCAACGAGTTGCGCGAGCACACCTATTTCGCCAAGCTGCGCGTCAAGCGGGACGGGGAGATCATCGAAGTCGATTGCCGGCCGTCCGACGCGATTGCCGTGGCGGTGACGGCGAAGGTGCCGATCTACGTCGCGGAGGATGTGATCGAGGAGGCGAGTGAGGAACAATGACGGGGGTAGCCGTGTGGAGCGATTTTGCCAGCCGTAGCGTCACATCCAGGCGATTCCTTCCCTCCGCGGTATCTTTGCTGTAAAAAAGAGTTTGCCGATCAGGTAAGTTGGACGGAGACGTGCGCGACTTGCAGAGTCTCCGTGCCCTGCAAAAAAAAGCCTCGAAGTGTCAGCGGATTCCTGAACCAAAAGGAAGTGTTGTGATGAATGTCACATTGCCGGACTCCATGCGTGAATGGATTGAAACGCAGGCACAAATGTATGGGCACAGTAGCCCGGATGGATATGTGACGGAATTGCTCCGCGAAGAGCGGCAACGCCTGCAGAGCGACATCGATCAGAAATTGATCGAGGGGTTGGATAGCGGCGATCCGGTTGAGATTAACGACGAATTCTGGGCGGAGCGACAGCGCATCCTCGCGGAACGGGTCAAGCACCATGCCAAGGAAAGCGCCTGATGATTGGTCAGCTCACGATTCGGCCCCAGGCTGTCCGCGACATTGATGCGCATGCCTCGTATCTCGCTCGGCATGCCAGTGATGCCGTTGCGTCCCGTTTTCTTGGGATGTTGGCCTCGTTGATGCTGCGAATTCTGGAAACTCCGGAGCTTGGACCACGATGGGAAAGCGATTCGCCGGCACTTCAGGGACTGCGTTTTCGGAGTCCCAGAAAATTCCGAAACCACTTGGAGTTTTATCGCGTGACGGATGATTGCATAGAAATCGAGCGCGTGCTGCACGGCGCGCGCGATCTGGAGTAACACCTGCTCGAATCCGACGATTAGTTTTTTTCACAAGGAGGTAGACACCAGAGATCTTGTAATGGCTACCGCCGTTCAAATACCGCCGACCGCCGCGTCGCTCAGCGATCCGCGCATCAAGGAGAGGTTGCAAGGGCTGCGCCATAGCGATAACGTCACCAATCTCTTCTATCTGGCGCGCACGTATCTCTACCTGGCCGCGATCATCGGCGGCACGCTGGCGTTCTACGCATACAACGAATGGGCATGGTGGCTTAATATCCCGGTCACGCTGCTCGCCATCCTCCTGATCGGCGCCGGGCAGCATCAGCTCACCGGGCTTGCTCACGAGGCGTCGCATCACATCCTTTTTCGCAATCGCTTTTGGAACGATCTCGCGTCCGATTGGCTGTGCATGTTCCCGCTCTTTTCCTCGACGCAGCATTATCGCTTGCAGCACATCGCCCATCACCAGTTCGTCAATGATCCCGAGCGCGATCCCGATGTCTCGCAATTGCAGAGCAGCGGCCATTGGCTCCACTTCCCCGTCGATAAGCGAACCTTCCTCATCACGCTGCTCAAGCAGCTCTGGCTGCCGAATCTGGTCCGCTTCATGCGCATCCGGGCGGCGTACAACGCGATTCCGACCGACAAAAACCCGTATCTGAGAAAGGGCTGGAAGCCGAACAAGACGACGGTGCGCGTCGGCATTCTCTACATGCTGGCATTGATCGGCGTCCTGGCGTGGTGCGTTTACGACGAAAACCAACTCTTGCTCGCCATCGTGCCGGCCGGCATGTACGCGGCCATCACGGCGTTCTATGCGTTGATCCCGGAAACCATGTTTCATCAGAGCCGGGTGCATCCGGTGATCTCCATGCGGATGATGACACTGATGCGCATCACGTACATCTCGCTCTTGTTCAACGGCCTGGCGTGGCTCAGCTTCGTCACGCCGTATGCCGCGGCCC
The DNA here is from genome assembly GCA_963767835.1 of uncultured Planctomycetota bacterium. GTDB lineage: Bacteria > Planctomycetota > Planctomycetia > Gemmatales > Gemmataceae > SIAQ01. Next base: position 352,001 of record CAVYFY010000015.1, on the reverse strand, counting down.
ATTATCTGTTGCTGTGGGTGGTGCCGATCTTCACGTCGTTTTCCTTCTTCATGATCCTCAGGCAACTGGTGCAGCACGGCAACGGCGATCGCGGCTGGCTGACCAACACGCGCGTCTTCTTCATCAACCCGCTCATCAATTTCGCCGTCTTCCCGATGGGGCAAGATTACCATTTGCCTCACCATCTCTTTGCGAGCGTGCCGCACTATCGGCTCAAGGAATTGCATGAGGCGCTGGTGACATGCCAGGAATATCGCGAGCAGGCAGTGGTGGTGGAGGGCTATTTTCTGCCTTACGAGAGACCGCCGACCAAGCCGACGGTGCTGGACGTGCTGGGGCTCGCGTATCATCATCGAGCCGCGGAGGTTTACATCGACAACGAGGTGCTGGAGGACGAAGAAGTCGAGGAGAAGGATGAAATTCTTCAGCAAGGCGAAGCGGAAAAGTTGAAGCGGCGCGCGGAAGCCGGGACGGCCCACGGCATCGAGTAATCTTACAGCGGATGCGGTGCGACGAGGTAGATCACGGCGTTTCCGTGGATTCCGATTCGATCGGGGTGAAGAAATCCTTTTCCGGACAGGCCAGCAGCCAGTCCGCCAGGCCTGCGTTGGCGGAAGGCTGGCGCCGCACGAGCCGATACTCCCCACGGTCGATGCGCTGGACTTCGAATTCCTGGCCAGGCTCAATATCATCCTGAAGCCGAATCTCCGCAGGCAGGACGATCTGGCCTTTGGTGGAGACGGTGGTGGTCATGATGGTGAGATAACATCTTACGTCGAATATTCAGGGACCGCGAAGACGGACAATGCCGACGTTCTTCAGGAGCGATAAAATGGGCGCCGCGGAATTCGCCGTCAAGCTGACAGCAAGAATTTGGTATCATCATTTGAGGGAGTCGGCTATGCGGGGACCGCCAAGATAGGAGCGATGACCATGCTGACCGAGTACATTCGCGCCGCCATGCACCAGGCCACGTATGAGTTGTTGCCGGACGACGAGGGCTACTACGGCGAAATTGCGGCCTTGCCGGGAGTTTGGGCCGATGGGCCAACGCTGGAACTCTGCCGAGAGGAATTGCGTCAGGCGCTGGAAGGCTGGATCATGTTGGGTTTGCGGCTCGGCCATACTCTGCCCGTCCTTGCTGGCATCGATCTGAACGCCCCGTTGGTCAGGGAGACCGCGTAATGCCGCCATTCGGGCCGATCAGCCGCGCCGACTTGATACGCGCCTTGCGTGCCCTGGGATTTCCCGGTGGACGCCACGCTTTCATGGTCCGAGGCGAGCGCCGCCTTGCCATCCCCAATCAACATCGGGGCGTGATCGGGGCGAATCTGTTGGGCGCATTCTCCGTCAAGCGAGCGTCAGCCGTGAAGAGTGGGAATCGGTGTAGGTTGGGAAATACTGGAGCAAATTGCCTCCGCAATCAAGGCGAGGCGCAAGCCACGTCGAATCGCCCGCGGCAAATCGTGGGGCGTCAAGCGAAGAGCCGTTCCAGGGCTCCTTTTTCAGAACCGGATCGGCTTGACGCCTGCCTTCGCAAGATGCGGATCGAGCCGCCGCGCCAGCCTCGGCCAGTTGTGGTGCGGCACCGCCGGGTACAGATGGTGCTCCAGATGATACAGGTGCTCCAGCGCGATGAGCGATGCCAGCCGCCCGCGAAAGGCGCGGGTCTGAAACAACTCGTTCTTCCCACGCGGGTCGTGCGGGAGATAGGACGTTATCAGCGGAATGACCCAGCTCCCCATCACCATTAACGCCGCATACGCCAAAGGGACCCGCGTCACCGGCACAAGCGCGACGGCCAACGGCAGTAAGCCGGCACAAGCAAGGCCCTCTCCAACAATCCACCGCCTGCCACGCTCGGCATGGCGCAACGCCCAGAACCAGATCCGGAACTGGAAGACGACGCCGTCCAGGAGAGCCCACCACCATGCGTGCCCGGCCGAAATCGCTTCAACGTCGTCGGCATGGGGATAACGCGCATGATGGTGCAAGTGGGCGGCTTGATAGGCGTGGCCGCTCCGCAAGGCAAGCAATTCGATGACGCACAGGAGGATATCGTTCGTGCGTCGGCCCAGGCCCAGATTGCGATGCACGAGGTCGTGCGACGTGGAGCCAGAGGTCACGAAGCTCAAGGCGATCAGGGCAAAGATTGCCGCCGGCCAGCAATCAGCCAAGGCCAGGACGAAGTAGGCGCACCACCAGACGAAAGGCATCACGAGCGAGAGCGTTCGCCGCCAGCGCGGAATGTGCAGGAGGTCGGGGCCAAGTTCACGCAGCGACGGCATGTATGTGGGGGTGGTCATGCCCAGCGAACCGCATTTCCGCGCGCATTATAACTCGCGCCTTTGCGGTAATCACACAATTCTTCAGCTAAAGTTCAGTCGGCACTGGCAGGCGGAGTGCGCCGTGCAATTCTCACGGCGACCAATAATCCGCCAGCGTCGCGAGTCCCACCGCGCGAAAGCTGCTCGCGATCAGGCGCTGGAAGGGATCGATGAGCAAGCGGCGCAGCGGGCCGATCCAGGGCAGGAGAATGCCCAGCGCGATGCCGAGGAGGAGCCAGCAGAAGAGGGCGAGCAGAATCCAGAGGAGCAAAAAGCCGATGCCGCCGTGAGCGCCGATGGCGAGATGCCAGAGCGTGTGGGGGATCATTTCGGCGACCAGGAAGAATGCGGCCAGGGTGGCGCTGACGGCGAAGCCCGCGAAGGCGCCGGCGATCACGGCCCAGGGCACGTCGAGCGTGCTGCCGCCGCGTTGCAGGACGAAGATGACGGCGAGGACCGCGCCGATCCACCAGGTGCGCAGCGTGAACCAGCGGATGAAATAGCTTACGAAATAATGGCGGAACTCCAGTGTGCTGATCTCGGCATGGTTGTCGGGCTGAAATACGGCGGCAGAGAATGCAGGATTCGTGCCGGCCAGAATCGGCAGCCAAGGGAGCCGCAACCAGCCGCCGAATTCGGAGAACGGGCTGTTGTGCGAGGGTTCAAAGCCAAGCTTCGTCGCCGCGTCAGCCGCCGCGCTGGATCGACCCAGCAAGTCCGTGAACGGGATCAGCAGCACGCGCAGCAGCAGGCATACGAGGATCGTCGTCATTAGGGCCGGCACGAACTTCACGCCAGGAGATGCCGTGATTGCCGTGGACATGCCCGGCGGCGGCCCGGCGGCGATTGCCGATGGCGGCGCCGATGTCGCGGCCGGCATCGGCGTTTTCGATTTCTGAATGGCCGGCAAGCCGCGCACCTCGACGACCACTTTCAGCGTCAACTTCTGCCCGCCGTTCGCCAGGAGCATCAATTTCCCTTCGCCGCGCGGGCCTTGCTGCCAGTGGTTCGTATCGACTTCAAAGGCAATGGTCGCGTGTTGCGGTCCGCTGACCTGCGGCAACGCCGCCCTGAGCCACGGGCTGTCGCTGGCGATCTCGGCGTAAACCCATTTTTTGGCGGGCGTTTGCAATTTCACCTGGCCATGCAACACTTCTTTGTGCTTGCAGGTGAAATGGAATTCGGCCTGCGAAAGCTGCACCGGCGGCGGCTTTGAGACGCCCATCCCCTCGAAAAACTGTTGCACGCCGCCGACCCCCTTGATCGGCGCGCCCGGCACCGGATACGTCCAGCCGTTCTGCGCGAACCAGCGCTGCACCTCGCCCGACTCTAGGATTGGCACCGCGACCTTCGGCTGTTGCCTCATCTTGTCCGCCAAATCGCGCTGCGAACGCACCCCCTGGAAGGGCGGTTTGGCGAACGGCTGGGCGATCAGGTCCATGCGCAACGGTACTTCAACCACGCCGCCGTTCGTAACCACCGTCAATTTGGCGCCATACGTTTGCCCCGCGGCGACTCCCCGGGCATTGATCGTCAGCTTGAGGATTTGCTCGCGCACCGTCGTGATGTCGGCCTCCTGCACCGGCCTGGTCTCGCTCAGGCTCAACCAATCCTGCCCCTCAGTGATCGTCACCGTGCCTTGCAACACGCCTTGCCCTTGATTGGTGATCGTCAACGGCACCGTCTTGGTTTCGCCCACCAACAAATGACCCAGCAAGATGCGGCGCGGATGCAGATCGAGCTTTGGCGTCTGCGTGCGTGCGCCGGGCAGCGAGATCAAGAATGTGGTGAGAGCGATGTCGGGATTGGCCTGAGCCTTGGCGTCATTGGCCGCCCGCACCAGATCGGCGCGGTTGCAGGTATTGAAATATTGGGCGAAGTAGCCGCGCTGCAAAAGATCGCGCGCCGCTGTCCATTCCTCCTGACAGCCCTGGGCGAGATCATCGAACGTTTGGCAACGCCGGCCCGACGGGAACACGAAGTCGTGAGGCAATCGGTGCGCCGCCGTATTTTGCTGGGCCTGCAAAACGACCCCGTCAAAATAACAATACTCGGCATACTCAGGATTGACGTGCTTGCAGCGCGGACAAATCGAGACCGGCATATCCTCTTTTATACCAAATCGCGCGGGACCGGTCAGCGGCGCAACTCAATCCACCACGATCGGCAAATACGCCCGGGGATTGTTGCCCGCGAAAGGATATGGCTGCAGCGTCCGCGAATAGAGCGCTCCGTATGGCGTCACGATCACGCGTGGCACCATGCGGCCCATGCGGTTGGGCGCGTAGTGCTGCCAAACCTCGCGCGTGTCGGTGCGCTGATACGGAATGACCACCACCGTCTGCGGGAGCGGTGCCGGCACAGCTTTCGGCGGCGGGGCCTTGAACTCGGGGTCAGCTTTCTTCTGCTCATCATCGGCACGCAGCCCGGAAACAGCCGCGAGCATGAGAATCGACACCGACAACACGCGCCGCATGGGAAATCCCCCATTATTTGCCAGGCTGGGTAGTTTACCAATCTTAGCTTATCGATTTATTCGATGCCGTCACCTGGCGAGCGTCGGTGGCGAGCGTCGATGCGCAACTCGACGTGGATGCTTGCAATCGCGACACCAGCGGTGTTGGACCTTCAGGGGACGAGTGTTTCAGGATGCACTGCGAATTATGGAGGCGGCATCTGGAATTTGGGCAACGCGACTCTCGAAAACTCCGGCACAACCTACACGACCATTTGGAACAACACGGCGACTAGCGACGGCGGCGGGATCGCCAATGAGGCTGCGAGCAGTAGTCGCGTTGGTATTTTGACCATCAGGGCTGGGACCCAGATTTTTTCAAACGGCGCCGCCAACGGCGGCGCAATTTCGGATTGGGGCGGCGTCGTCAACATCAATGGAAGCGCCGCCAACCCGGTTTACGTACTCGAAAACAGCGTCTCTGGGAATGGCGGCGGGGTCTACGAGACGGCCAACGGATTGCAAAATCCGACGATTACTTGCTACGGCCTTAACATGGGCTTAAACACGGCCCAAGGCCTCGGTGGCGGCTTCTACGTCGCCGCCAACGCCGCCGTCACATTTGTAGGCGCTACTTCTCCGAGCACGCTTGGCGGCGATTGGGACCAGCCCGGCGCAACTCGCTCCGACGACCTCTGGGTTGATTCCGCCCACGGCGCAACCTACGTGTTCAATGCAGCCGCCGGGGACAACCCAGGCACGATTATCACAACGTGAGGCGACGATTTCGCGGGAATGTCATTGACGACGGCCCCGCGCCGATTTAGAATTGCTTCTGAAAGTCGGCAGCTTCGCCAGCCTGCCGACTTTCGGGGGAATGCACCATGCAAAAGCTCATTGTCGGGACTTGCTTTTTGGTTTTCGTGCAGTCCATATCTGCGCAACGCGCGCCGATCACGCCGCCCATCGACCTGCGGAAATTTGACGAGAAGCCGATCGAGTGGGCAGCCTTCCTGAAGTTACGGAAAACCTATCAAGATCGGGCAGTTACAGCCTACGATGCAGGCAACACCAAAGCGTCCGCACAAATTCAGAAAGAATGGGACGCGCTCATGGCGGGGAAATGCTACACGAACAAATCCTATAGGATGACCGGAGTCGTGACGATTCAGGAACCGAATTTGGAGATGTATTCGATCAAAGCTGATGGCGTGGCCATCCATTTCCTGACGGGGACCAACCCGAGGCTAGATCCCGAGTTTGCCACTTTCGCCGGCAAAAAACAGCGGATTATCGTCGCCATTCCAAAGTTCGAGGCCGATCCCTTGATCAACGCCGATGCGTCAGGGAAAGCAGCTCCGCGTCACATATCCATTCCCGCTCTCGTGGTAGGGAAGGAACTGGAAGAGGTCATTTATCGGTGACGACCACGGTCCTGGCGTGTGACCATGATGCCGCCAATCTCAATGCCGTCATGTTGTGCGGCAAAATTCACCAACAACCCATTCTCCTTCATCATCTTGCACCAGATCGGTGTCGTATTCAAGCTGATCGAGACCGGCTTATTCTTATTTAATACCAAATCGCGCGGAACCGGTAAGCGGTCCAACTCAATCCACCACGATCGGCAAATACGCCCGGGGATTGTTGCCCGCGAAAGGATACGGCTCCAGCGTCCGCGAATAGAGCGCTCCATACGGCGTGACGATGACGCGCGGCACCATGCGGCCCAGGCGGTTGGGTGCGTAATGCTGCCAAACCTCGCGCGTGTCGCTGCGCTGATACGGCACGACCACCACCGTCTGCGGCAGCGGCGCCGGCACGACTTTCGGCGGCGGCGCTTTGAATTCAGGGTCCGCTTTCTTCTGCTCATCATCGGCACGCAGCCCGGAAACAGCCGCGAGCATCAGAATCGATACCGACAACAGGCGCCGCATGGGAAATCCCTCGTTATTGCCAGGCTGGGTAGTTTACCAATCTTAGCTTATCGATTTATTCGATGCAGTCACCTGGCGAGCGCCGATGGCGAGCGCCGATGGCGAGCGCCGACGGCGAGCGTCGATGGCGAGCGTCGATGCGTAAGCTCGACGTGGAAGCTGGCAATCGTACAATCACGTCGGGCTTACGCCGCGACGCTCGCCACCAATTTCGGAGCCCACCATGCTCGCCAATCCGCGCTTATGCAAATGGGCCTGCTTCGGCGCTTTCGCGCTCGGTCTCGTCGCCATCGGCATCGCGATGGAATTCAGCCTGCCGCCCGAGCCGCGCGTGGTGCTGCGCGGCATGTTTACAGTGGGACGCCTGTCCGCGGACGGCAAGATCGTCATGGCCGTGGGACATCTGAGCGTTCCGGGAGAAGGCGCCGATGTGGAAGTTGCCGATTTCCTGTGCACCTGGGATGCGTTCACCGGCGAGAAGCGCGGTGAGTTCTTCCAGCGCATCACGCCCCGGCTCGATGACGGTAGACACCGAGTAATGCGTCTTCAGCCCCAGCGGATTGACGGCCCAACGCCCCCGGCCCAGGATCGCTTTTCTGGCGGCGATCTGTACTATTCGCCGGACGGACGCTACTGCGCTTTGCTGCACGAACGCGGCCTGGCTCTTGCGGATTTGCAAGTTGGCCGCGAATGGTCCGACGTGATCGGCTCGGAAGAGCTCAACCGGAGATTGGCAAGAGAGTGGCCGGCCGATCAGCGTGCGGTTGCCGCTCTCATGCGTGATGTGAGGGTACAGACGAAGCCGCTGAACGAGACCACCCGGCTTGAGGACGCAGTCAAATATTTCACGGATGAGACCGAGAGCAAGCTCTCGATCAAGATTGACGCCAGGGCGTTTGCATCGCCGGGCGATCCGGATGGCACGCGCATCCTGGATGAACCAATTACGCTGCCGCCTGTGCCGACCAAGATGGTTTTGAACACGGCGCTACGGTTGGCACTTGCGCAAGTCCGCAAAGGGAATGTGACCTATTTAATCCGCTCGGGATTTGTCGAGATCATGACGGTTGAGCGAGCGCGCAAGAATCTATCGGCGAGCCGGCCTTTTCGCCACGCGGCACATTCATCACCGTCATGGAGGGCCGGCCCAAACGCAACCTTCTGCACATCGTGCGATGCGCGTCAGGGCAACTTGTCGCGACACTGCCGGTCCACCCGGAAGGCTACGATTTGTTCGGCTTCACGCCGGACGAGCACTTCCTCTACTATTTCGCTGACGCCGATGGGAAACCGTGCCTCACCGTCTGGGACTCGCAGGCAAAACAGGTGGCGCGCACATTCCCCGCCGTCCCGCTGCTGGCAAGTCGAATTCCGTCTTCCGACAGTCGAATGTTGCTGGTGAATTCCTGCAAAGCCGCTGGCGGCGGCCTCGATTTGCTCGATCTACACTCCGGAGCGAGCCGGCGCTTGCTCGATCTCAAAGCCGACGAGATGGAAGCGGTTGCATTTGGGTCCGACGGGCGGACGCTGGTTCGCGCGACTGGAAAGCAATTGCGGGTGTGGGATCTCTCTTCGGGAAAGGAACTCGTAATTCCGCTCGACAAGCTTGCGCCAGGGGAAAGTCACGTCGCCGTTGATGCCGATTCACGCCTTTGCATTCTGGAACGCGACGGTCTGTCGTCGTGGAACATCGACACTGGCGAACCGGTTTGGCATCGACCGGAGACTTACTTCGCTCGCGACCCCGCCGATATTGGGGTATGGCTGGCAGATCCTCGTTTTCTCACGGAGTGCAGTGAAGAACGCGAGTGTTTGTGGCATGTCGATCCCGCAACAGGCAAAACGCAAGCAACCGTTCACCTGCCAGGTTTCGCTCCTCACCGATTCCACACTATCAAAGCGACGCCGGACGGACGGAACGTGTTGATCGGTTGGCAGCATGATCCGAACCGCGAGCCGTCGCGTGTCGAGAAATGGTTCGGCGATTGGTGGCCATTTGCGAAAACGCAATACTCCGTCATTGTCGCGGAACCAAGCACGGGGCGCGTGCGGATTCGGCTTGATTTCCCCTCCAGCCCGATGCCCGTCCAACTCTCCGACGATGGCCGAACCTTGATGACGCACCCGCCGCGCGAACCTGGCGACAGCGACACGGTGATTTCGCTCTGGGACGTGCCCGGTCGGCCATCGCGGCTTCGCGTCTTCGGCATCCCAGCGGCGATCGGCGCATTCGGGTTCATGGCCGGTTGGGCGCGGCGGCGAATCATGGCAAGGACCGTCGCCGTGAAACCGACCGCACCGGCTTAATTGGTATACGAGGTTCAGAAAAGCACAAACCCACGGGGTCACCGTGGGTTCGCTGTTAATGGAGTCAGGTGTTAACGCGATTCGCCGTACGCCGGGTACGTTACGCGCGGCGCCGGCGCGGTTTTGGTTTGAGCCGTTGGCGTCGGTGCGGGCGTCGTGATCGTGTTGGTGCGGCGCTGGGTCGCTGGCAAACCGACGGGAGAGAAACCGCCGGTTGTTTGGCTCGGGAAGGAAACCAGCTTGCCGTCGAGCGGAATGATGCCGCGATCGTTGGCGGGATTGACATCGGCGCCGGGGGCCGGCATGGGGATGGGCTGGTTTGGCCCGCCGTTGTAGGGGTAGCTGCCGTTGCCGCCGGGCAAGGGGAGCGCTCCTGAGAATGGCTGATTGCTGGCGGGCGCTTGCGAGTCGTAGCTGGATTGCAGGTTCAGCGTCGGGGCGTCTTGGCCGGCGATGGGATAGTTGTAAAGGTAGGGGCTGCTGTAGTAATACGGGTAATAGACGGGATACGGATACGAGTAGTAGGGGTAATACCCGCCGCCCCAGCCGTAGCCACCGCCCCAGCCGTAGCCACCGCCCCAGCCGTAGCCGCCATAGCCATAGCCACCATAGCCACCGCGCCCGTAGCCGCCGCGCCCGTAGCCACCGCCATAGCCATAGCCGCCGCGCCCGTAGCCACCACCGTAGCCGCCGCGCCCGTAGCCGCCGCCATACCCGCCGCGGCCGCCGCCGCCGCCGCCGTGACCGCCGCCACCGCCGTGGCCCCCGCCGCCGCCGCCGCGCATCAGATCGGTGTCTCCCTGCATGTCATTTTGCGCCGAAGGCCCTCCTAAGCGCACCGTGTCGTCCGCCGAGGAAACGCCGCTGGCCGCGAGCAAAAGTCCTGCCGCGAGTCCGGCCCACTTCAACTTTCTCATGGTGATACCTCCCGGAATAGATCCTGCATGAGGGTGAATTGCCGTCTTCATTCTAACCGGTTGCGTGGCGCAGTCAACATAAAGGATTGGACTTGTCGAAATATTCATCCAATGGCATAAGCTGGGCGGAATGATGTCGAAACCGCAAGGTTGGCCGGCATGCGATCCGGCGCGGAGACTAAATGTGTTTACCTATGGAAAACATCTTATAGCGTTCTTGTTCGCGGTGACGCTGGCCGCCGGTTGCAATCAGCAAGACGCCGACTGCCTGGCGCGCATCGGCCGAAAAATGGCGGCGCATGCCAAGAGCGGAGCGGCGGAGGTCGGCGGCAAGGTCGATATGCGCTGGGCCAGGTCGGAGCCGACGCTCCAGGAGAAGATCCAGGATCGCTTGCGCTTCGACAGTGCGCTGGCCGACATTGCTTTCGAAGTCGGCGTGAAAGACAAGGAAGTCGAGCTGAAGGGAACCGTCAAGACGCCGTTGCAGCGCCAGCGCGCCGTCGAGTTGGCGGAGACGGTTGCCGGCGTGGAGCGGGTCATCGATTCGCTGAAGCTTCGCGAGGAGGATGAAGCTGCCAAGTGAGACACGCTACTTCTTGGCGGCCGCGGGAAGGATCGGTCCGCCCAGGCCGTCGTGCCCCGCGAGCATTTGCGCGGGATTGCCGAGGGCCCGGTACATGCGGAACTGAGCGCGATTGTATTCGGCGACAACGCCGTAGTAATTGAAATACGCGGTGTTCAATTCCTGGAGCGACTGGACCACTTCTTGGGCCCTGATGATTTGAATGTTGATCTTGCCCTCAACGCGCTTGATTTCGGTGACCGCCACCATGTTCCGCTTGGCCGACAGCTCGGCTTCGCGCAATTCCCGATCCGCCAGGGTGAGGCGGCGGCTGGCGGAACGCACGTCGGACCAGGCCACCGTCACCTCTTTGGCAACGACATCGCGAAAGCGGTATTCGCGGGAGCGGGCCAGATCGAATTCGCGCGAGCGTTCACGGATCAGCGCCCGGTTACCCAGGCCCAAGTTCTGCAAGGTCCAGACTGCGGAGATGTCCCAATCGCTGCGCTGGGCGAAGTTGTTAACATCGGATCCCACGCCAGCGCCATAAGTGCCGATCGCCATGGGGTAGGGGGGCACCGAGCCGCCGCCGCGGGCGATGAGCGTGGGCAGGAAGGGGCGCCATTTTTCCTGGCGTTGGCGTTCCCGCGCCGCCGCCGCTTGCGCCTCGAAGAAAGTCAATTCCGGCCGCAGCGACAAGGCGATCGGCAGCAATTCGTCGGGTGTCATGGCCTCCGGCACCAGCGTCACGCGCATGTGAGGCGGCTCCATGGGCTGCAGCACGACCGTCGGTTTGAGCCGGGCGATGCGGGCCACTTCGGCGCTGGAGTTGCGCCAGCGCTGGCGGGCCGTTTCGACCACTTGCTGCACATTGGACCTGAATGCTTTGGTACGTTGAACTTCAACGTCGGGAATATATTCTGGGGCGAGCGAAATCACCTTGGTAACCAGCTCTGCCGCCCGTTTGTCCACGTCCATGATGCTGGCCAGATCGGCTTCGGCTTCCAGGAGATCGTAATAAGCCTGAGCCAAATCGGTGAGCGTGTCATTGCGTGAGGTCTGAATGTTGGCGGTTTGGGCGCGAACCTCCTGCCGGGCCGCCAGCGGGGTGAAAATGGCGTCGGTCAGCGCGAAGATGGCCAGGGGGCGCCGCCCGCGTAAAGGCCGGAGCGACTGGTGTTGATGACCGAGCCGTTAACGTCCTGGATGGGGCCGCTGTGATAATTGTAATCGGCGCCGGCGATCAGCGTCGGCAGCCACAGGACATTGGCGCCTTCGAGCTGGGCGGCGGCGATCTGCATCTGTTGCGTGGCGATGATGATGTCCCACGCCTCGGCATTGGCCAGCCGCAATGCCGTCGGCAGGTTGATGACCAGCCCTTCCTCCCCCGGTTCCAGCAACGGCGTTGGCAAGCGGTCAGCGATCGGATCAAAGGGCGGGATCACTTTCCCGGGCTGGCCTATCTTTTCCGGCTGCTTTTTTCCACCGCCGGCATCCTTACCGCCGGGCATCGCCTGATCGGCCGCCTTCGGCTGCAGGAACCACACTTGCTTGGTTGCATTGGGATTTTGACCGAAGGCGTTTGACGCCAGCAGCATCGCCGCGCAAACGCCGCCCATGAAAAGATGATTGATTACCCGGCTTGACCAATCCTTGGATTTCATGAATCACCTCAAAGGCCTGTATTCAGCGCATTCATCCTTCACGCCGCCATTTCATTATCGGCAAAATCGCACTGCCCGCTTGAACAGAGAGAATCGGAGAAGCCGGAAGTTCCGCGAACATCGTCAGCCTCCGTAGAAACGGCAAGGCCGGCAAGCCGAGCGGTCTATGCCCGCCCGACTTGCCGGCCCTGTTCGGCGAACGCCCTTGCGGATTCGCGGCTATTGCGGCTTGACGCTGATTGGCTGACCGTCCTGCAACGCCTTGGTGTTGGTCGTGATAATGACTTCCTGGCCCGTGATGTTTTCCCACTCGGCGCTGCCGAAGCGTTGCTTGCGCAGGATTTGCACGCCCTCGTCGCAAACGGCGCCGACCTGTAAGAACATCTTGCGGGCTTTGCCGTCTTCGACGACGAAGCAGAAATTGCGGGCGCTATTGGCGAGGATGTCGGACTGGACGGCTTCCGGGGGGACCGACCAGGCATTTTCCATCTTGCCCACGATGGTGACGTGAGCGTACATGTAGGGGCGCAGCACGCTGGAAATCGTCTCGGCGCCCTCCTTGCGGCCGGCCTTGTATCTGTAGCCGGAGGTCTTGAGCGTGTAGTGGACGACCTCGCCTTTGCTATTGGTGGTGGCATCGACCGTGCCGCGAATGCCGGTGTTTTTGCCGCCGGCAACTTTGCCTCCGGCAATCGCCAGCGGAATGATCGTGTTGGGTGGATAGCCGCTGCCACCCTCGGGCGGAACCGGATCGACGGAAGTGATGATTCCGCCGGGATCGATGACTTTGCCTGTGGCATCTTTCTTCGGCTCAGACGCGGTGTAGTTGATTTTGGCACCCGTGGGATTGTCCAACCATACCTCGAGGCGCAAGGTGCGGGCACGCTCATCGAGAGTGCCGGCATTGCGCGTCACCCTGCCGATCACCGGCACGCCGGGCATGGCATCGAAGTTAATGACCGCCTTATCTCCGTCCTTGACAAAGACCGCGTCCCGTTCCGGGACATCAAGGATGCAGCGCATCTTGTCGGTGCGCATCATGACGAAGAGCGGTTCCGCCGCCTTGCTGGTGGAGCCGGAGTTGACGGGCTGCAAGAAATGGCCGGTGTGGACGTTGCGAAGAGTGACCACGCCGTCATAGGGGGCGGGAATGTAGCGGTAGGCAAGCCAATCCTCCTTCTGATCGTGATCGGCCTGGGCGACGTCAACGCTGGCCTTGGCAACCTTGACATCGGCAACGGCCTTGGTGAAGTTCGCTTTGGCCCGCCAGAGTTGGGCCTTGGCGGTGGCTTCTCGGGCCCTGGTTTCATCCAACCACGCCTCGCTGGCCCGCAGCTGGTTGGTCTGCTCGTCGGCGGTCGCCTTGTCAAAAACTCCTTTACCAAGCATGGCAAGGCCGCGATCTTCCTCGGCCTGCCAGCGTTTCACCTGAGCGATGGCACTGGCGATGCCCGCCGTTTTTGCTTTGACATCGGCATCGGCGGCGTGAACGCCGGCGTCGGCCGCTTCCTTGGCCGCGTCAGCCGCATCCTTGTCGGCCTTGGCCTGCTCGACTTTGGCTGCCTTGAGGCGTAGGTCCTGCACCACTTCCGGCACGTAAAGCTCCAGCATCGTCGCCCCTTTGCGGACGTAATCGCCGATATCATATTGCGGCTCGTAAGCGAAGCCGGCGATCTTGGTATAAATCGGCGTTTGCTCATAAGGGCGCAGAAAACCGGGCTGCTGCACCTCGCGCGTGAGGTCTTTGCGCACGGGATAGGTCGTGCCTACCTCCAGCCCTTTCTTCTCTTCCGCAGCCTTGGTTTCATGGCTGCAGCCGGTCGCGAGGAACGGCAACAGGGCGAGACCAATTCCGGGCAGCACCAGACCGGCGATCCGGAGCAGCCTGAAAATCCGTGTCAGTTTCAGATCCATGTTATTTCTCACGGTGGTTTATCTCCTTTTTTCGATTGAAGGTACGTGTATTCAAGGGGCCGCCGGGAAACCGCTCATGCCGTCGGGTGCGGCGGCGCGCCCGGCCCTGCCGCGATGTCAGTCCCGTGCGGCGGCGGCGGCGGCGTCTCCGCATGGGCCGGGGCGTGCCCATGACTGGCTCCTTCCGCGGATTCCGGCGCGTAGCAGGTGCTCTCCGGATCGTCGGGATGCAATGACGGCGAACCGATCTTCGTCGAACCCATCACGATGCTGAAGACCGCGGGCAGAATCAACAGCGTCGCACCGGTGGCGACACCCAGGCCGCCGATGACGGCCCGGCCCAGCGGCGCACTTTGCTCGCCGCCCTCGCCCAGACCCAGCGCCATCGGCACCATGCCGGCGATCATGGCGCAACTGGTCATCAAGATCGGCCGCAACCGCTCCTCCGCGCCTTTGCGGGCGCCATCCGCGGCACTCAGGCCGGTCTGCCGAGCATTCTCGGCGAACGTCACCAGCAGAATGGCGTTGGCGACGGCGACGCCGATGGCCATGATCGCGCCCATGAACGATTGGATGTTCAGGGTGGTGTGGGTGATGAAGAGCGCGAAGGCCACGCCTGCCACCACCGCGGGAGTCGTCGCCATCGATACAAAAGCCAGCTTGAAGGACTGGAAATAAGCGGTGAGCATCAGGAACACCACCACCACCGCCAGCACCAAGCCTCTGCTCAAGCCGTTGAACATTTGCTGCATCGCGGGAACCTGGCCGCGAATATGGCCCTTATCGTCGCCGATCTTAACGCCGCGCGGCGGATCGCCGGCCCGGCGTGATTGCCGCTTCGATCTTGGTGACCGCCCGGCCGAGATCCTCGCCGACCACGTTGGCGGTGATCGACACGATGCGCCGCTGGTTGATGCGGTCGTATTCCTGCGGCATGGTGCTCCCGTTTGAGCGAGGCCACATCGCGCAACAGCACGGCGGCGCCCCCCTCAGGATTCAACTTGACGGGAATCATGCCCGACCTCGGCGATCGAGTTCATCTGCGCCGGCGGCACTTGCAGCTGCACCTGATAGCCGATGCCGGTCTTGGGATCGGCCCAATATACCGGGTAGATGTAGCGGCTCGATGAGGTGGCGGCAATCATGGCGTTGGAAGCCTCCGCGACCGTCAGCCCCGCCTCTCCGGCCCGCTCCCGGTCGATCTCCACCTTGATGCAGCGGATAATCGAAAGTCTGCCCGAACTGCAGATCCTTCAAGGTCGCAATCTGGCTCATCTCATCGAACACTCTCTTGGCATAGGCCCGGTTCTCATCTGATTTCCGGGCCGCTGATCACGACCTCGACCGGCGTCGGCGAGCCGAAGCTCATGACCTGATTGATCACGTCCGCGGGCTCGAAGGAAACCGACACCTGCTCGGCACGCCGGGCCGCAACATCGGCCGCCGCGCCATAACCCGACACCAGATGCTTGGCCAGCCACGGCCGCAATCGTTCCGGCAATTCCTTGCGCAGCCTTTCCTTGACTTCTTCGGTGCGAAATCCTTTTTCTTCATTCAAGGCGATGCGGATGACCGCCTGATCGGGGCCGCTGGTCCACAGGAAGACGGCGTTGGCCGTCAAGGTCGGCGCCGTCTGGCCGATATGGGCGACCGACATCTTGACGCTGTCCGGTCCGAGAATGTCTTCCATCTCGAGCAAGGCTTGCTTGGTCAAATCCTCGGTGACCTCAAGGCGGGTTCCCACCGGCGCCTTCAGACGCATCTGGAACTGGCCAGCGTCCACCTGCGGGGAAATCTCCTGCCCTACCCCTGGCATCACAGGTCCAAGAAACAAGTGTGACGTGCACACCCCAGGACCAGCACCACGCCGACCAAATAACCGCCAATGACCGCCCAGCGCCGCGCCAGCACGACTTGCACGACCTTGACATATCGGCGGCGAAACGCGGCAAACGAGAATCGGCCCGCGGGCGGCTCCTCACCATGTTCGTGGCCATGCGCGTGCGCCTTCAACATCCAGATCGACAGCACCGGCACGAAGGTGATCGACAGGATAAACGCCGTGATCATGGCGAAGCCGACCGAGATCGCCAGCGGCACGAACAACGCCGCCCGCCGCCCCCTCCATCAGGAACGACGGGATAAACACCGCCAGGATGCATAGCATGGCCAGCAAGATGGGCACGGTCGTTTCGGCGGTGCCGACGAACACCGCCCGTGCCAGCGACGGCTGTTTGGCCATCTGCGTGTGAATGTTCTCGATGACCACGGTTCCCATATCCACCAGGATGCCGACCGCCAGCGACATGCCGCCCAGCGTCATCAGGTTGATGCTCTGGCCGGTGATGAACAGGCCGATGAGCGAACCCATCAGCGACAAGGGGATCGTGAGGACGACGACGATCACACTGCGCACGTCCCCCAGGAACAGCAACACCATCAGGCCGGTCAGCACGGCCCCGATGGCCGACTCCTGCACGACGCCGCCGACGGCTCCGGTGACATACGGCGACTGATCGAATTCCAGTTCGAGCTTGCAGTCCTTGGGCAGAACGCTGCGCATGTCGTCCATGTTGTCCTTCAGCTGCGTGGCCACTGTCAGCGTTGAGGCTTCGGCCGTTTTCAGGATCGGCATGTACACCGCCCGCCGGCCGTTCACCAGCGCCCAGCCCGTCGGGATATCGGTCGTGTCCTGGACCGTGCCGGCGGCAGCAGCAGATCGCGCAGATAAATGTTTTCCTCGGGCTTGATCGGAATGTTGCCGAGGTCTTTGGGATCGACCACGATGGAGTTGACCGAGACGATCGGCATCTGGTCCTGGACGCGGGCATTGCCGGATGGCGTGATGATGTTGCCCGTGTTGAGGGCCTGGGCCACCTGGTCGGGCGAGAGGTTGTACGCCTGGAGCCGGTCGCGGATCGAGGTTGACGACGATGGAGCGAAGGCTGCCGCCGAACGGTTGCGGCGCCGTCGTGCCGGGCAGACTGGCCAGCTTGGGACGGACCCTGAACAGCATCAGGTCGGCCAAGCTCATCGACGCTCTTCGAATCGCTGGACAAGGTCACGTAAGCGACCGGCACCATGCTGGCGTCCAGCGACATGATGAAAGGCGTGACGGTTCCGGGCGGGAAGAACGCCTTGGCCCGGTTGGCATAGATGGCGGCCTCCGCGACCGCCTGAGCCATATTCGTGCCAGGCTGGAAGTAAAGCTTCACCAGCGCGATGTTCTGCACGTTCTCGCGATTCGACGTGGTGAATGCCGTTCATGAACAGGAAGGCGTATTCGTAATAGTTGGTGATGAGCCCTTCCATCTGGGCCGGGTCCATGCCGCCGTACGGCTGGGCGACGTAAATGACCGGCTGATTGAGATTGGGGAACACGTCCCGGCGCATCGGCTTGAGCAAGCCCACGTCAAAAACGGTAATCACGCTACCCAATGCAATCGCCATCACGGCAACCATGACTGTCACCGGATGGCGGAGTGCAAAGCTAAGTGGGTTCATCGGTCATGTGCCTCACGAATAAAGTCTCATGCACCCAGGTGAGTGAATGTTTAATCACCACGCCTGGAATAAATAATCGACGAGTGCATCTCGTGCAATTGAAGCTTCTTTTCTGCGATTATAAACTCTGCGATCAGCGCGTCAATCACGTTCTCACCAAGCCGAGGTCGGTTTCCAATGCGCGAAGATGCCAGGAGCGGGAAAACTGGGAAAACCGTAACGTTGCGACTGGAAAAAACAAAAAAGGCAGGAAATCTGGCTGATTTCCCGCCCTTGCTCATACGATCATTTCACCGAAGAAATGACTCGGGCTGGTTGTGCCCCCGTTCGCGAGAACACCACATCGGTGGTTTTTCCGGGCGTGACCGCGACGGAACGCTGGTCACTGACTAGCTTGCCGTCTTGCATCCAGCTGACCTGGACTTGGTATTCATAGGAACCTCCCGGCGTCAAAGCCGGCGTGTCGTAGTATCGCTCGGCGCCCGTTGAAGTTGTTTTGCGCCCGTCAAAGAGCACTGTGGCCTGGGGATCGGGCAACACGACACGGATCGTGGCGTTGCTAGCGGCGATGGGCGGATAATAGGCCGAGTTCGATGCGATCGGCGGATAAGAAGAAATCCGTGCAGAATACGGATCGCCGTAAGACAATGGAGCTGGGTAATAGGAAGGCGCGGCATAGGGGTAAGCATAGGGCGCGAAGTATCCCGGATATCCGCCGCCGAGCATATAATCGCCGTAGAAGAGGCCGCCGCCATAGAAGCCGCCGCCGTAGAAACCGCCGCCGTAGCCATAACCACGACCGCCATAGCCATAGCCGCCGCCGTATCCGCCGTGTCCGTAGCCGCCGCCGCCGTACCCGCCATGGCCGCCGCCTCCACCGCCGTGGCCGCCGCCGCCCCCACCGCCCCCGCCATGCCCTGCGGCAGCCGGGTTCGCGCCGACCCCTAGCAGCAAGCACGCTGCCACGACAAGGGCGCAATTAAGGAAATACTTACTCACCATGGCGGGCCTCCCTCAGAATGTTAGACAGGTAATTCAAACCGTTACTTTATTCTAGGTGAGTAAACGCACACTGGCAAGGCCAACTTCTGATTTTGCCACCGGATTTTTCAGGATATTGAAACCATCGCCAACACGGTTGGTCGCAAAAAGCGGGTATACTGAAATAGCAGCCGGATCGATCCTCCGGTGCTGTTAAGTCATGTTGAAAGGCACGCTATCATGTTTCGATCGATCCTCGTTCCTCTCGACGGTTCCATTTTTGCCGAGCATGCTCTGCCATTGGCAGTTTCCGCAGCCAGGTGTTGCAGCGCGACGTTGCGGCTTCTTCGCGTCGTGCCGCCGCTGGCCGATTATTTTTTCATGCCGCCCCAGATGAATGATCCTCTCGATAAAGAACTGCGGCAATTGCATCGAGATGACGCGCAGGCTTATCTGGAGAGCGTGGTTCAACGCCTGGCAAACGTTGTGCCCGTGATCTGCGATGTGCTCGAAGAAGAAGAGGGAGTTTGCGAATCGATCTGCGCCGACGCCGTTAAAACCGGCGCGGACTTGATTGTCTTGAGCAGTCACGGGCGCGGCGCCGTGGCGCGATTCTGGCTGGGCAGCAATGCGGACAAGCTGATCCGCACCGCGCCGGTGCCGCTGCTCCTGGCCAGACCCCCTGAACATCCGCCGACCGCCGATCTGCAACACCCCGTATCGCTGAAGCACTTTCTCATCGCATTGGGCGGCAACACCAAAGCTGACTGCGTCGTTCAGGCGGCGCTGGCGCTTGGCAAGCGCTGCGGAGCTGAGTACACGCTGGTGCGCGTGGTCCGGCCTGCCTATCCCATTGCGCTCGCGCCGCCGGAGCAACCACCGCGTCCAAGCCGGCGCCGGACGGAATCACCCTGGCGCACATTGATGAGCAAAAATGCCTGAAAGCCGAAGCGTATCTCCAGAGCGTTGCCGAAAATTTGCGCACGCACGGCGCCAAGGTCCAGACGCGCGTGCACGTCGCCGAGCAGCCGGCGGCCGCGATTTTGCGCGAAGCGGCCCTTGCCGGCGCCGATCTGATCGCCCTGGAAACGCATGGCCGCGGCGTGTCCCGATTGCTGATCGGCAGCGTCGCGGACAAGGTCGTGCGCGGCAGCTCGATCCCCGTTCTCGTATGCCGACTGCCGTCACAGCCATCCTGATTCCGCCGCGGAAAAAAGGTAATTGCATTCCGCCCGCCCTTTCGACTATGATACTCAATGCAGATTGACGCCCTTGATGAGTCGATTGCTCATGTCAGGGAGTTTCAACGATGGCCGTCAGCACCACCTTCAAACAGCAATGTCCCACTTGCGAGACGATGATTACGATCAAGGAAGGCATGGTCGGCAAGAAAGTCGAATGCACCAAGTGCAAGGATAAGTTCATCGCCGCGAAGTCGGACGATGACGGTGAAGCGGATGCCAAGCCGGCCGGTAAGAAGAACACCAAGATGGGCGCGAAGAAAGCCACTTCCGTCGCCAGCAAGTCGCCGCCGGCGGGCAAAAGCAAACGGCCGACGGTGGAAGTTGACGACGATGTCGAAGACGTGGACGATGTTGACGACGTCGAAGATGTGGAAGACGTTGAAGACGTTGAAGATGTGGAAGACGAGCCAGTCAAGGTCAAGAACGGTAAGAACGGCAAGGCCAAGGCGAGCAGCAACGGCAAAGTCAAGCACGCCGCCGAGGAAGAGGACGACGAGGAAGACGATGAGGATGAGGGCCACGCGAAAAAGAAAGACAAGAAAAAACTCACCATCGGCCTGGCGCTGGCGGGCGTCGGCGTGGTGATTCTGGTCGTAGCCGCCGTCATCGTCCTGCGCGGTGGCACCGGCCGCACTCCGACCGTTCAGAAAACCGGCGGCCCCGGCACCCAAAATCCCGATCAGGGTAACAAGACCCCCGACAACACCGACGAAAATAAGGCGCCCGTCGAGGTCGCCGCCGTCCCGCTCACCGACGCGGAGCGCGTCAAGCTGTCCAACCTGCTGCCGGGTGCCACCGAAGCCTTCTTCCGGGTTTCATTCCAGGACCTATTCAGCGCGAACAGCGTTCTTCGCAACGCCGTATTCGAGACGCCGGGCGCCCTTGACGACGCCGAGCTTCGAAAAAGGCTCGGCTTTTCGGTGCTGGCCATCGACGATTTGTTGTGCGCAAAAAAACACCATTCCGAGCTGGCGCTTCACCATCCTGCATTTCAAGGACGTGATCAATGAAAAAGATCTGAAGGCGGCGCTCAAGCTCAAGGCCGTAGGCAAAGGCATCGACGGGCAGGTCTTTTTCAAGATGTCCGAGCCACACCCCTGGTTTGATCGGCTCGCCGGCTTCTCATTCGGCATCCCCAATAGCGTGCGCGCCCTCGAGCCTCCCAGCGACAAGCCGACTTATTTCCGTGTGCACAGTCCGCAGACGCTGATCATTGGGGACCAGGTGCCGGTGGAGGAGTTCTTGAGGGCGAAGGGAAAATTCGCGCTGCGGTCCCATCCGAGCGGTCCGCCGCCGAGCACGCCGCCGGCGGGCAATACGGGGGGCAACCCGATGCCGCCGCCGGGAGGCGATCCGATGCCGCCAGATGTCCCGAAGAAGAAGCCCCGGCCGAATCCCAAGGGGGGAGGCGGCGCAGGTGTTGCCGTGCCGCAACCGGAATACACCGTGCTGAATTTCGCGAACGATCAGGGCGTGCCGCCGCAGCCCAACGGCGGCGGCGCGGCGAAGAGCCCCATTGATGAATTGCGTGGCACGACCTGGGAAGGCGTCGAGGAGGGCAGCAGCAAAATCCGCGTCGTCTTCAGTAAAGACCCGACTCCCATCGTCAAGATCGACAGCGACAAGCGGAAGTTGAAGTCGGCCAGCGCGACCATGACCAGCAACGCCGCAGCCACGCCCCCGGAAATTACCTTGGTTGACATCAAGTCGGGAACCTATGAACTCAAGCTTGAGGAGCCGGCGAAGATGGCCGGCATGTGCAAATCCCCCGAGGGAACCTGGCCGGTCATGCTGCAAAAGACCGCCGGCGATTCGAACCCGACTTCCAACCCGAACCCCAGTGCCGGCATCCCGTCGGCTGGCGACACCTATATGACGATCCATCCGACCCTCAAGGAAATTCTCGATCGCATGGAATCGCGTGGCCCCGATGGCAAGGACAAGGTGCTTTTCAGCTCCGCCACGGACATGATCGCCAATTGCTCCGTAATCAAGCCGCCCGAATTCAAGTACAGCGTGCCTCGCTTGCCGCGCCAGTTCTGGGACGTGACGCTGCTGTTGCACGAGACCAAGCCGCACATTCATTTTCTGGGGACGGCCCTGGTGCAGCGCGACACATTGAAATATCGGCTGCGCAATGAGATCACCTGCGGCGTGGACACTGATGCCACCGACATCGCCGGGCAACTCAATAATCGCGTCGGCAAATCGGTGGCGCGCTTCCTGCAGCAGCTCGTGGGGCAAGATGTGCGGCTGGTGGCGGCGACGTCGCCGCTGCCGGTGACGCCGCCGCCCAACCCGATGCCTGCGCCGCCACCACCTCCGGGACCGCAACCTCCCGGACCGCCGCCCGATAAGAAACCTGAAGAGAAAAAATCGGCGGAGCCGACCACGTCGCAGATCACGGTGACACAGCAGGCGATGCAGGTGGATTTTGTGCTCGATTTGCTGCTCGACAATTCGACGCTGACGCAGGCGCGAACCATCGCTGCCTTGAACGCCAGCAAGGTGCGCGTCGAGATCGAGGCGGCCTCACAATCGCTGCGGCATATTCTGGCGGCCGCGGGCAAAACCGCTGGGGAGACGGGCCTCACCCAGCGGCAGATTCAGATTCTGCCGGGCCGATTGCCCCCCGGCGCCTTCGAGCGCTCGCGCGATTCCGACACCACCCGCCCGCCGCTGCGCATCGATCGTGAGCCGAAAAATCGCATCAGCTTCATGGCCGGGCTGCTCCCTTATCTGGGGCAGCAAACGCTGCTGGACCAGGTGCGCTTTGACCAGTCCTGGCGTGATCCGGGCAACTGGATGGCCGGCAGCACCATTGTGCCGCAGTTCCTCGATCCGAGTTATCCGGGGCGTAGCCGGCAGGTGAACATCGGCGAGCTGCCCGTCGATTTTGCCGCCACGCATTACGTCGGCATCGCCGGCGTCGGCCTGGACGCTGCTTCGTACAAGTACGGCGACCCGGCGACCAAATTTAAGCGCGGCGCCTTCAGCTACGACCAGTCCGCGACCCTTGATGAGATCGGCGCCGGCCGCGGCGTCTCCAACACCATCCTCATGATCCAGATCCCGCACGACGGTGTCACCGGCGTCAGCCCGTGGATCGCCGGCGGCGGCGCCACCCTCCGCGGCGTCCCGGAAAACAACTCCATTGCCCCCTTCATCTCCACAAGCCACGACAAGAAACGCGGCACCTACGCCATGATGGCCGACGGCTCGGTCCGCTTCATCGACCAGTCGATCTCCGACGAGGCCTTCAAGGCGATGTGCACGATCGCCGGCCCGGCGCCGGCGAATCTCGATGAGCAAAAGGATGCGAACACGCAGGTGATCCCGGCGCCGTCGGACAAGAATGCCAAGACGCGGGAGAAGAAAAGAACGTCGGCGCAGACTGATCCGCCCAAAAAGGCGCCTGAGAAGGCTGATTCGCAAAAAACGCCGGCCCCGGGAAAGAAGGCTGACGATGTTAAGGCGTCGCTGCAAGGCGCATGGAATGGAAAGTCGATGGTCAAGGATGGGCAGTCGGCCCCCGCTGATGTGTTGAAGAAGATGCGATTCACGTTTAAGGGAGAAAAGTTGATCGTTCGTGGCAATCGCGCCGACGACGCAGACGCGGAGGACGAGGCTTCATTTACCGTTGACCCAGAGAAATCCCCGATGCACTTGGATATCACGCCGCCTAACGCATCGAGTCCAATAAGGTGTATTTTCGAGGTCACCAGGGACGACTTGAAGGTTTGCTTCGGCAAGGAACGCCCCACCGCTTTTGCGTCGCCGGCCAATTCGGGCCAAGTATTGATGGTTTTCACGAAGCAAAAGCAATAAGTTCGTGCTTCTGATTTCGCGCTGCCAACCGAGAGATTTCGGGATGTCCAATTTCGTCCACGCGCCGGGCGATTTGTATCGCATCATGGATGGGTCCGGCGAGCCAAGGCGGCCTGGATGTCTGGACATACATGGGTGCGGGCGGAAGTGGTCGATGCCGGCGGACAAAGCTTGGGCGCCGGGGAGGTGCCGATCGACGCCCTACGCTCCCCGAAGGCACTGATTCGGCGAATCACCAGGGCTGACGAAACCCGATGGAATCGCGCCCTCGCCGGCGCCGGGCAAGCTGTGTTGCCGTTCCCGCCGGTAACTATCCAGCCGTCCGTGGACACGGGCACGAATATTGAAGACGTCGATTTCGATTACGGAGGCGTTCCATGATCCAGCCGCAAGAATATGCCAAAGCGCTCAAGGCGCTGCAACGGTTGATTGTGCACGCCAAAGCAGGAGCCTATCATGAGGCCGACAGCTCTGTGGCGAATCTTCTCAATGATGTCGAGTTGCTTCCGGAGTACCTCGCCGATGAGACGGACCGGACGCAGGAGCTCATCGAGATGCTGCAAGGCATCGCGCAAACGCATCCGAGTTGCCGCTATATCCTTGAGGAGTTCGAGAGCCGGTGATTGTCGATGCTGCCGAACCTCACCTATCCTTGGGCGCTCGTGCTGTTCGCGTTCCTGCCATTCCTCGCCTGGCTGTGGCTGCGCCGATCACGCGGCGCCTGGCGCTTCTCCGATGCCCGCCTCTTGCCGACGCTGGAAAATCGCCGCGCACGCTGGGCCCACTGGGGCGGCCTGTCGCTGCGTATCCTCGGTTTGGCGCTTGCCATGATCGCCCTGGCCGGGCCTCGCTGGCAGGACCCGAAGCGCGTCGAGACCGAAGGGATCGCGATTGCGATGGTCCTCGATGTGTCCGTAAGCATGGGGGAAGTGGATTTTTCGGACAGCCAGGCCAAGACGACGCGACTGTTAGGCGTCAAGAAGCTGTTTCGTCTTTTCGTTGCCGGCGGCCAGGCGTCGGAAGACGTGGAACTGCCCGGTCGGCCCAGCGATTTGATCGCGCTGGTGACATTCGCGACGCATCCGGAGACTGCCTGCCCATTGACGCTCGATCACGCCGCCTTGCTCAAGATCATGGAAGCGCAGGAGCCACGCACCGGGGTCGGTGAGGGAACGACCAATCCCGGCGATGCGCTTGCCTGGGCCCTGCATGTCCTGGAGCAAGCGCCGACGCGGCGCAAAGTGATTGTGTTCCTAACCGACGGCGAATCGAACGTGCCCGAAAAGCTCAAGCCCCGGCAAGCCGCACAGCTGGCCGCCAACCTGGGCGTGCCGATCTACGCGATTGACGCCTCGCCGGAGCCGAAGAACGCCGAGGAAGCCGAAGAGGTGGCCCGTGCCCGCGTCATGATGCAAGCGATCACGAAGATGACGGACGGAACCTATTTTCGGGCGCAGGACGCGCGTGGCCTGTCGCGCGCTTACGAAAGCATCGACCGCCTGGAGCGCGAGCGGATCGTCAGCTTTCAATATCGCCGTTATCGTGAGCTCTTTGCCTGGCTTGCAATCGCGGCACTGGCGGCGTGGCTGATCCTGATCGCCCTGGAAGCGACGATGTGGCGCAAGACGCCGTGAGCTGGAATCGAGACGCTGAATGCTGTCAACCTGGTTCGCAAATCCTGCTCTCTTATGGCTGCTGCTGGCGTTCCCGGTCTGCTCGGCGCTCTTGCTCTATGCGCATTTTCGCCGCCAAAGAGCCGCGCACGCAGTAAGCGGCCAGCTCTGGCGACAAGCGATTCTCGTCAAGCGAGGCCGCCGCGGCTGGAAGGCTGCCTGCCTTTCGCTTGCCATCGCGCTCCTGGCGCTGGCCTGCGCCGGGCCGCAATGGGGTGCGGACAAGAGCGCCGAGTTCCGCTCCGGGCGCGATGTGATCGTTGTCCTGGATTTGAGCCGCAGCATGTCGGCGGAGCAACCGAGCCGGCGCGAGTTGGCCCTGCGCGCGTTGCGCGATCTGGCCAATCGCTTCGAGGACAACGGCGGCAACCGCGTCGCCCTGATCGGATTCGCCGCCCAGCCGCGCCTTTTCTTCCCCTTGACGCAGGATTACGACCACCTGCGGCACACGCTCGGCCAGATCGCCGCGGACGATTTTCCATCGCTCTTTGTCGAAGACGCGGTCTCCGGCACCCGCATCGGCGCGGCCATCAAGCTCGCCCTGGCTTCCTTCGATCCGCAGCGCGCCAATCGCCCGGTCCTCGTGCTTTTGTCCGACGGCGATGATCCGGGCAAAGACGATGAATGGCGGCAAGGCGTCGATGCTGTCGTGGAAAAGCGCATCCGCATTCACACGGTTGGCATCGGCGATCCGTTCAAGGCCGAAACGATCCCGGTTGACCGCGAACTGCTGATGTTCGATGGCGTGCCGGTCCGCACGAAGCTCAACGAGGAAGTATTGCGCGACATCGCTCGTGCGACCGGCGGCGAATATCTGCCGGCGCACACCAGCGATTTCAAACTCGGCGCTGTCGTGCAGCAACTGCTCGACGCCGATGAATTGCGCGAGGAAGCGCCCACCGACTCGGAATTGACGGTCTATCAGCTCCGATATGCATGGTTCCTGCTGCCCGCGGTATTGCTGTTGATGCTAACGATGGTATTGAACGAAGGGCCACTCCCCTCTCCTTCCGGGGGAGGGGCCGGGGGTGAGGGCAGAGCATTCAAAAAACCTCGACAAACGCCCTCGCCTCCGGCCGCTCTCCCGGAGGGAGAGGGGAGGAAAATTCCGGTCGCGGCTTTCCTGATCGCAATCTCGATTATTAGCATCAGCGCCGCTTCACCGCCCGAGCTGGAGGCGCTGGTCCGCCTTGGCAATGACGCGTTTGCCCGCCAGGATTACTCGGCCGCGCTCGGTTATTATGAGAAAGTGGAGGCCCTGACGACCGACCCGGGGAAGATTTCCTTCAACAAGGCCGCGGCGTATTATCGCCTGGAGCGCTACAAGGAGGCGATCGAGTGCTACCGCCGCGCCCTTGAGGATGACCAGGCGCCGCCGGAGCGCCGGGCCCGCGCTCAATACGATCTGGGCAACGCGCTGCAGCAATATGCGCCGGATGGCCTGAACGAGTTGGCCGCCGCCGTCGCTTCCTATCGCCAGTGCCTGGTCGAGCCGAAACTCGATCCCGAATTGCGCAGCAAGGCCCGGCACAATCTCGAAGTAGCTCAGATGCGCTGGCTCGCGGCCCGTGAGTTGGCGAAGAACGCCGACGCGGTGAAAAAGGAAGAGCCCAGGGACACGCAATACCCCAAAGAGCCGAAGGATCCGACGAAACCGGATGAGCAATACGTGAATGCCGATCCGAAGAAGAACGTCAATGCGGAAAAGGATGACAATGCGCCCGAGGGAAAAAAATCCGATCGGCTCCAGGCGGGCATTCTGAAATCGCTTGAGGATCGAGACCAGGTCGAAACCCTCTCGACCGCCGACGCGCTGACGACGCTGGCCGATCATGCCCGCCGCATCGCCGAGGCCCGCCGCCATCAGCGCAATCCCGATCGGCCCGCGGCACTGTCGAGTAAGGATTGGTGACATGAATGCAACAAATGCTCATGCGCAGTGAAGTTGCACCTTTGAATTTAGCACCGAAGGTGCGCCGACAAATCAGCCCAGGGCAGAGCGACGCGGCGTTTAGCCGCGCCGCGCCGCCCTGGGTACACGTGGCCGCAATCAGCCAAAGCCCTGTAAGGGCGAAAAAGCGTGCGATGCCGGAGCGTGTAATGCCCTTTCAGGGCGATCAAGTCGTGGACCGATTCGAAACCCAGGGCGGCGCGGCGCGGCGAGCGCCGCGCCGCTCTGCCCTGGGCTGATTTGTTGCCGCGCCTTCGGTGCTAAATTCGACTGCTTGGCTTCTAGAATCGGAGTGCGAACTCTTCTTTTTGTTATCCTAATATCTGCCGCTCCAGTAATCGCCCAGCCGCCGAACATCGATCCGCCGCTCGTCGGTCGCCCCGACGGATTCAGCAACATCGTCGGCAAATACACCATCCAGGTCAGCGCCGAGCCGACCGATGTGCACGTCGAGGAGTCGATCACGCTGCGCATCCGCATCATCGGCTCTGGGCCGGCGAAATATGAGCCGGACCGCAAGCACCTCGATCTTTTCCCCAACTGGGACGGCGATTTCTACGTGCAAGAAATGCGCGACGAGCACCGGGTGGATCGCGATCAAAAGACCTGGCTCTTCGTCTATCGGCTCAAGCCGAAACATGACAGGGTCAACGCGATCGATGGCATCAAGCTGATCTATTTCGACCCGGCTATTACAGGTAAGCACAAATTCGTAACCATACCCGCCGAGCCAATCAAGATCACAGTGAAGCCGAAGCCGTCCGATCCGGGGCCGGAAAAGCCGATCGCCGTGCCGGATTCTTTTTTCGAGCATGCACCGGCGTCGGAAGTTCTGACGCCTCCCTCGCCGCCGATCGAACTGGCGCGTGACATGATGGTCGTGTTGCTGATCGGTGGGTTACTGGCTAGCATTCTGGTTGGATGTTCCGCGAGCCGCTCAAGGAATGATCGGCGCAACGATGCGGCCCAGCGCGCTCTGACCGATCTGCGCGCGGCAGGGATTCGCCGTGGAGCTTCATGTGCCGTTATTTGCGCGAGCGGTTCGATTTCCCCGCGATTGAGCCGACGCCGCGCGAGGTTGCGCGATTTCTCAAGCGGCGCGGCTTCGCGTTGGAGCGCTGCGCTCAGGCCGAAGCGTTTCTGCAAGCGTGCGACGCCGTTCAATTCACAAATGGGTCGCCGGTTGACGCGAAATCGCTCGCCGAGCAAGGCGCGACGCTAATCCAAACGCTGGAGGCCGATCCATGCGTGCGCTGATCGCCGTCATGATCGCGATCTCGTTGCCGGCGTTCGGGAAAGCCCAGGGTTCGCTGCGCACCGACGAGGAGATTGCGGGGCAGGCCGAGGCGGCGTTTCAGCGCGGCGTCGAGAACAAATCGCGCTTCCTGCTGGCACGCACGCATTTCTCCGACGCGGCCGACCGCTACCTGGAACTGCACCTCCACGGCATTCGCAACCCGGCGCTTTACCGCAGCCTCGGCAACGCCGCCGTGCTCACCGACCGTTGGCCCGAAGCGATCTGGGCGTATCACGTCGGCCTCAAGCTTGATCCCAACGACGCGGCGATGCGCGAACATCTCGATTTCGCCCGCCGCAAGGTGCTCTATCCGCCGACTGGTGAAGGCCGGCTCGATCCCGAGACCTGGCCCGCGTGGCTGCATCGGCCACCACCGCTGGAGCTTTTCGGTATCTTCGTCGGCTCCTACGGCGTGGCACTCGCGTCTGGAACGCTTGTCCTGCTCCGATGGCGGGCTGGCGAAGGTCGATTTGCGCCTTTGACTTGGATCGCGGGGCTGGCCTTGCTGATTGCGGTTGGTTCCGGCGCCGCACTCTGGCATCAACAAGGGCAAGCCGAGTTCGACCGCAATACCCCGCTCGTGGTCATCGCGGAAAATTCCGCGTTCTATCAGGGCAACGCGACGAGCTATCCGCAACACGCCGCGCTGCCGATGTTGCCGCGCGGCATGGAAGCCAGGCGAATCCACGCCCGAGGCAACTGGGTGCAAATCCGCCTCAGCACCGGCGAGGTCGGCTGGCTGCCGTGCGAGCGCGTCCTCATCGTCGAACCGTGAATTTGCTTTACAATGATTACAATGATGGTATTCATTCCGGCGCTCCCGTTTAGCGTTCGCAGCGAACCCACGAACGCTAAACGAATGCCACCAAGAAAGGCCGCGCGTGTCCGCCGACAAAGATAAAATCAGCGAGTACCTCGCCCAGTTCAGCCAGGCTCGCAATCAAATCATCGACCAGCTCAAACGCACCGTCGTCGGCCAAGCCGATGTCATCGAGCAAGTTCTCGCCGCCGTCTTCACGCGTGGCCATTGCCTTCTGGTCGGCGTGCCGGGCCTGGCGAAGACGCTTATGGTCAGCTCGATCAGCCAGATTCTCGACGTGCAGTTCAAGCGCATCCAGTTCACGCCCGATCTGATGCCGTCGGACATCACCGGCACCACCATCCTCGACGAAAGCTCCGGCAAGCGCGAATTCCGCTTCGTCAAGGGCCCGATCTTCGCCAACATCGTCTTGGCTGACGAGATCAACCGCACGCCGCCGAAAACACAGGCCGCGCTTTTACAGGCGATGCAGGAACGCCAGGTGACGGTCGGGCAGGAAACATACAACTTGCCCGATCCGTTTTTTGTCATCGCGACGCAGAATCCGATCGAACAAGAAGGAACGTATCCATTGCCGGAGGCCCAGCTCGATCGCTTCATGTTCAACATCAAGGTCGATTACCCGAGCTACGACGAGGAGCGCAAGATCATCAGCCTGGCGACGAAGGATGAGGCGTCGGAGATCGCGAAGGTGCTGTCGGGGCGAGCGATTCTCAACATGCAAAAGCTGGTGCGCTCGGTGCCGGTCGGCGATTTCGTGACCGAATACGTGGCGAAGCTGGTGCGTGCGACTCGGCCCAAGGACCCGTCGGCGCCGGAGTTCGTGAAGCGGATGGTCGATTGGGGGGCCGGCCCGCGCGCCGGCATCTTCCTGGTGCAAGGCGCCGCGCCATGGCCGCGATGGATGGCCGCTTCAGCGCCGCCATCGACGATGTCAAAAAGGTCGCGATCCCGGTGCTGCGTCATCGCGTCAGCACCAATTTTCAAGCGCAGGCGGAGGGGAAGACCAGCGAGGACGTGATCCAGAAGCTGCTGGAGACGGTGCAGCCGCCGGATATTGGGAAGTATGACAAGAAGAGGAAGTGATCGTGAAGCCAAAAGTATACGTTGAAACCTCGGTGATCGGCTATTTGACCAGCTGGCCGAGCGGTGACCTGATCGTCGCGGCTCGGCAGAAGATTACGCGCGACTGGTGGCGCAATGCGCCGGCCAAATACGATCTGATTGTTTCAGATGTGGTGCTGCGTGAAGCAAGCACGGGCGACCCGCAAGCCGTGCAAGATCGCCTTGCATCGCTCAAGGGATTGCCAATTCTCCCCCCATCGCAAGCGGCACAGGATTTGGCCGACGCCTTCAGTGGCGCAGGGCGCGGTGCCGATTACCGAACCTGAAGATGCCGCCCATATTGCCCTCGCGGTCGTCAACGGGATAGAATACTTGGTAACGTGGAATTTCAAACACATCGCCAACCCGGCCATGCGTTCGAAGATCAACAAAGTCTGCACCGCAGCGGGTTATGTTCCTGTTACGATTTGCACACCCGAAGAGCTAAGCGAGGCAACACCATGACAGAAGATCCCATCGTCGGCGAAATCCGAAAGGTACGCCACGAGCACGCGGCGAAATTCAATAACGACATCGCGGCCATCTTCGAGGATTATCGTCGGATAGCAAAAGAGAGCGGCCGCCAATACGTCAGCTTCCCGCCGCGGCGGATCAAAACGAAATCCGAACCTGCTCCCTCAAGCGAGAACGGCGAGAAGGAATGTGCCGACTGACGTTGAATTTTTGCCGTCGCGGGAAAGAGGTCAATTGCTCGGATCAGCACGACGGATTTTGAAAGTCAGTGCGGCCCCGAGAAAAAAACAATTGCCTCGGTCAACAATGTCGGCGAAGATAGAGCGAATAGATGGGTGAACGAACCATGGCGAACTCACGGATTGTTCTCGCATTCAACGAATGTTATCGAGGGACGACGATGACTACGTTTATACGTACTCCGATTCGTAGGCATGGTGGAAACGCCATAGAAGCGCTCGTCGTGGTTGCTCTCATTGCCATTCTCATTGCCTGCCTTGTTCCGGCCGTGCAACGCGCTCTCCAAAACGGTCAGGTGGCTGATGAGGAAAAGCGGATGGAGCTTTCTCGACAGGCTGCTGTTCAGGCTGCTATTGCTGCGCAGCTGGAGAGGGATCGGCGGAAGGCTGCGGGGGAGAAGCCAGATGAGCCGACGGGCAAGCTAACGGACGCGTCTAGAATCGACAAACCTGCCGAAATCGCCATTGCTAACGCCCCGCGCCAAGATGTCAAGCGATCGCCCCAGAGTGGTACACCTCCCGCTATCGGAACGACGAATGGAGGGTCTTCTGGAAAAACCAGCTTTTATCAAACGTGTTTTTCTTGGGGCTAATGATCGCTCCGATTTGGGCGATCGCCATGACGTGCGTTGAATTGAGCCGATGCAAGTTTGATTGGGACACGTTTGCGGCTGACGGGAATGCATCTGGCCACACCGTCCTTGTCATAGGGGGTCCGTTATTCTTAATGCTCGTTATCGTTCCGGTTATTTCCTGGTTTCTACATTATTTGATCTATTTTCTGATTGGAATCGCCACGCCCGACGGTGGATACGTCCCCGGTGACTTTATCGCTCTTTTATTATTCTTCCTTTCGCAAGCAGCGTTGGCCTATATTTTTGGTTACGCCCTTCACGCTAGCGCTAACCCCGTGATTACCGTGCCGGCCAGGCCATCTGATCCACCGGATAATCCGGCGGAAGTACAGCCAAGAACCTCTCGAACCAGAGTTGTGCTTTACTCAGTCGTTAAAGCCGGAGTCGTGGCTATCCTTACCGGAATCGCGTCGCAAATCGGCGGCTGGGTCGGGGGTTTCGTTATTTTGGTCATTTCGGCAGCTTTTGCGGCCTATTTCGGGACACCTGCGCAGGGCAACCAAAGCGAGCCAGCCAACGAGTGATTGGGCAACCACCAGCCCATCACGCGATTTGGAGAACGCACCCATGAACTGGCGCGAACACATCACCATCGATCCGGCAATCCTCGTCGGCAAGCCGATCATCAAAGGAACGCGCATATCCGTTGAATTTGTCCTCGATTTGCTCGGCCGAGGCTGGACGATGGACCAGGTTTTGGCCGAATACGACCATTTCCAGCCCGAGGATTTGCAAGCACGCCTGGCGTATGCCAGCGATTTTCTGCGATCCGAGGGGAACCCAGCCGTGACCGAAGATCCGATTGTCGCCGAATTCCGGAAAGTGCGTCACGAGCATGCGGCGAAATTCAACAACGACATCGCCGCCATCTTCGCAGATATTCGCCGGCAGGAAAAAGAAAGCGGCCGCCAATACGTCAGCTTCCCGCCGCGGCGGATCGAGACGGGATCCAAAGCGGCATCCTCAATCCAGGACGGCAACGCCGCACCATCGCCCAACCATACAATACCCCAATGAAAGCAATCGTCTTCGAGCGCTTCGCCGAGCCTCGCGAAGTTCTCTCCGTGCGCGATGTCCCAGCGTCCACGCCCGCATCCGGCGAAGTGCGCGTGCGCATGTTGATGTCGCCGATCAATCCCTCCGATCTTATGACGGTGCGCGGGCAGTACGGGCGCTTGCCAAATCTGCCCGCGACGCCGGGGTATGAAGGAGTCGGCGTCGTCGAATCGGTCGGCTCCGGGTGGCTGGCGAAATTGCGCGGGCTCAAAACCGGGCGGCGCGTTGCGGTCCTCCATGGGAAGGGCGGCGCCTGGCAGGAGATGGTCGTGCTCCCCGCCAAGCAAGTGGTGCCGGTGCCCGATGATTTGCCCGATGAGCAAGTCGCGGCGTTTTTCGTCAATCCGGCGACCGCCCTAATCATGACGCAGCGTGTGTTGCAAGTTTCGCGCGGCGGCTGGCTGCTGCAAACCGCGGCCGGCAGCGCCCTGGGCCGCATGGTCATACGCCTGGGCAAAAATCTTGGCTTTCGCACCATCAATATCGTTCGCCGACTCGACCTTTCGGCCGAATTGACCCAGTTGGGCGCCGATGCGGTTCTTGCTGACTCCGAGGACATTCCTGCCCGGGTACACCAAATCACCGACGGCGCGATGGTTCCTTATGCCCTCGATTGCGTGGGCGGGCCCGGCGTCACTCCGATCGTGCAATCGTTGTCACCGCAGGGACGATTGCTCCTTTACGGCACGCTGTCGAACGAGCCGATCCCGCTTGATCCACGGGCCCTCATCGGCGGGCAACGCGCAATCGAAGGCTTTTGGCTCTCCGAATGGGTCGCACAGCAGAGCGTCTTGCGCATGCTCGGCCTGTTCCGCCAAATCATCGCGCTGATGCGGGCCGGCGTGTTGACAACACCGGTGGCGGCAATTTATACGCTCGATCAGTTGCCGCAGGCAATTGAACATGTGGAGCGGTCGGCACGCGGCGGCAAGATTCTGCTCAAGATCGGCGCGGCGTAACGGCCTTGGCGAATCGGTGCGGTTCGATAGGATTGCTTTAGCACTCGCAAAGTGCTCTGCGATCGCTAAACGGGGACGAGAATCGAACATGACGGAACAACCTGCCATCCAGGAAACGCGCATCCGTGAAGTTTGGCCCACCGTTGCCCGAGTTCCAGCCGTCGCCGGGCTTGGCAAATTGCTGACCAAGACGATCATTCTGGCCCCGCTCGGCTGGCTCCTCATGTCCGGCGTCTATTTCGGCAAGATCATGCCATTCATCGGCATCCGCTACAAGCTCACCGACAAGAGAATCATGATCGTGCGCGGCTGGAGCGCGAAAATCAGCCAGGCGATCGCGCTCGCCGAAATCGACGACGTGCAGCTCGACCCCGCCACTGTGGACCACTTCTTTCGCTCGGCCGATTTGAAAATCATCAGCGGCGACGGCATCGCCATGACGCTGACCGCCGTGCCCGATGCCGAGGCCTTCCGCCATGCCATCCTCGATTCGCGCAATGCGTGGGCGCCGGGCAGGGCCAAGATGCTGCCGTTCATCTCCGCGGCGGCAACGAATTAAATTCGTCTCGGGAATTAGCTATCGCGGATCGACTTCTTTCGAGATGAACGGCGGAATCTTGTCGGACCTCTGCGTGCGCTTCAACGTGTCTGGATTGACATCGAAAAGCGTGTACTCCGTTTTCAACTGGATTTTCCCGTTCTCAATGGAGAGCGTGTTTGTGCCATCCCAACTGCCGGGCTTATACTTCCCATGGGCGGCAATCAAATCCAAGTACCCCGGTAGCGTTTCGT
Source organism: uncultured Planctomycetota bacterium (assembly GCA_963767835.1). Classification (GTDB taxonomy): domain Bacteria; phylum Planctomycetota; class Planctomycetia; order Gemmatales; family Gemmataceae; genus SIAQ01. The sequence goes on along the minus strand of CAVYFY010000015.1, from coordinate 317,361 downwards.
TCCAATAAAGCTTGCCATCCACAACTTTCATTCCCGACAGCAGAATGGCAGCGCCTTCGCGGCTCGGAGATTTGGTGGTCATGGACAGAATCCTGATATTGCCGGTCAATTTATTCGTGCTGACGCGCTCGACGATTTCATAGCGATAAACCTCGGTCCCGTTGAGATCGCGCCCAGGGAGCTTGCGCTTTCCCGATTTGTCGAGATCGTACCTGGTAGCCTTGTTAATCGTGGTGGTGTCGAAGCTAAATCCCTGAGCCGATTCGGTGAAGTTGGAAAACGTTGTCTGATCCTCGGTTTCACTTTCCATGGTGTTGTTGTCCAGCTTGTGGATGGATTTCGGCGTGAAGAGCGTTTTGCCGATGACGTGATCCTTGAGGAATTTTGCGACTTGAATACGGTCGCCACCGGTTCGCCGGGGCTCGCCTGCACCAGCGGCGGCCAGCACCACGACGAGTGCCGCTAGGCTTGCAATTGAAGTCAATGAGCGCATCAGAGAGCCTCCCGATAGATTTTGGATTCTGGAACTGGATGCCACGACGAACCCAAGTAGACCTGAGCGGATGGCCCTTGTCAACCATTTTCCGGACGCCGGACGCCGCCGTGCCCAGGGCCGGGGCTTTGCAACGCCATTGAACCACCACAGAGGCACAGAGAAGACAACGCAGGGAATCGAGACGCAGGATTTTTCTTGCCATCCCGCCTTTCTCAGTGCCTCTGTGTCTCTGTGGTTCAATGGCGTTGCAAAGTCAGGGCCCGCTGTGAACGAATTGCACGGGTTTGCACACGTTCGCCACTGCGACGAGTTAAGGTCAGTATTGCATTCAGATGTTCCGCGCGGAACACCGGTCTTCGGGCCTGCTTACCGTAAACGGGAACGAGCTTCTTGCATTCGGACCCCGAAATCGGGTAAAACAAGTGCATGAGCGCGATTGTCATTTTGCGCGGACCGGAATCGGGGCGGCATTTTCCGATTGGCGAAGGCCGCACCACGCTGGGCCGCAATGCTGAATGCGATGTTGCGCTGGCCGGCAAGCAAATTAGCCGCCAGCATGCCCACCTTTATGCGCAAGCCGGCAAGCACCTCCTCGAAGATCTCGGCTCAAGCAACGGCACCTTCCTCAATGGCATGCGCATCGCCCCACGCGTCCCCTGCCCGCTCGCGGAAGGCGACACATTCCAGATCGGCCCCTATCTGTTCGGCCTACGATCCGACCATGCAACGACGCATGAGTCGCCCGAACCTGCCCTGGTGGTGCGCGAGACGGTAAGCGCCACCAGCATCAACGAAAAACTGCTCGCCGAGGATCCGGCAGCCAAGTTGCAGGTCGTGCTCGACATCGCCCAGCAGCTGGCCCGTACCCTCGAGCTCGATCCGCTGCTGGAAAAGTTGCTCGAACAGCTCATGAAGTTGTTGCCTCAGGCTGATCGCATCATGGTGATCCTCTGCGATGACGACAAGCTTGTCCTGCGTGCTCAGCGCACCCGTCCGGGCCGCGATCTAGCGACGCTGTCCTTCAGCCGGACCATCGTCAAGTTGGCTCTGAAGGAAGGCATCGGCATGATCAGCGAGGATTTGCAGAGCGACCAACGCTATGAGCCGAGCCATTCGATCATGTCGCTGGATCTGCATTCGATCCTGTGCGTGCCGCTCATCAACCTGGACGGCAAGCGGCTGGGCGTCATCCAGGCGGATCGATTCTGCAAGGGGTTTGGCTTCCGCGTCGCCGACTTGCACCTGGTGACGGCGATCGGCATGCAAGTCGCCATCGTGCTCGAAAACGTCTCCTTGCATGCCGAGAAGCTGCGCGAGGAGCGGCTTTTGCAAGAATTGGCGATGGCCCGCGACATTCAGGAAGGATATCTGCCCGCGGAGCTGGAGGGGTTCCCGGACGCCGACTTCGAGATTTTCGGGCACGTGTTCCCGGCCCGGCAGGTGGCTGGGGATTTCTATGACTTCGTGCGAACTCCAACGGGCCGCCTGGCGTTTTTCATCGGCGATGTGTCGGGCAAGGGGATGCCGGCCGCGCTCTTCATGGTGGCGGTGCGGACGTTGTGCCGTCATCTCGTCAAGGAAGTCGATCGGCCGGGACAACTGCTGGCGAAGCTCAATGTGGAGTTGGCCGACGACAATCCGACCTGCATGTTCGTGACGCTGGCGCATGGGCTGTACGATCCGGCGACAGGACGCGTGCTGCTCGCCTCGGCCGGCCATCCGACGCCGATGCTGCGCCGCGCCGGCGGCATCGTCGAGGAGGTTTCGCTCAAGCCGGGCCGATTGCTCGGTTATTCGGACGAGATGCTGCAATTTCCCGAGGTCCATGTTCAGCTCGACGCGGGGGACACGCTCTGCTTTTTCACGGATGGCCTGCTCGAAGCGTGCACCGGTAGGCGCCTGGATATGTTCGGCCTGGAGCGCATCCGCGCCCTCGTAAGCGAATTCACGACAGAGCGCACCCTGGCCGCCTGCACCGACTCGGCGAAGCTCGCGGTCGATCGCTTTACCGGCGCCAAGGAACTGCAAGACGATTTGACGCTGCTGATGTTGCGGCGCTCGCCAACCCGCTCCCCATTGGCAAGCGACCAGACAGACCCCAATCTCCCGGAGGCACGCTGATGAGCCGAAGCGTTGCCTTGGCCCTTTCCGCACGCGGCTCGGCTCGCCCACCATTCACTTCGTCGGCCCCGCCCCCACATGCTTGTCGAGCCACGCGAAAAACTCGCGATGCCAGAGCCGCGAATTCTGCGGCTTCAAGATCCAGTGGTTCTCATCCGGGAAATAGACGAACCGCGTCGGCACTCCCTTGATCCGCAGCGTATTGTAAAATTCCATCCCCTGCGTCACCGGCACGCGGTAATCCTTTTCACCGTGCATGACCAGGGTCGGCGTCTTGAAGTTCTTGGCGAAGCGCTGCGGGTTCTGCTTGTCGATCTTCGCGCGGTCGTCCCAGGGGAAAGCGCCCAGCGAGCGCTCTCGGCCGCGCACGATGTCCGACGCCATCATGCTGTCCCAGTTGTAAACGCCGGCATGGCAGATGAGCGCTTTGTAGCGGTCGGTATGCCCGTTGATCCAGGCCATCATGTAGCCGCCGTAGCTCGCTCCCGCCGCAGTCGTGCGGCTCTTGTCGATATACGGCAACGCCTCCATGTAATCGGTCGCCTTCATGACATCGATGAACGGCTTGGTCGCCATGTCGCCGGTGATGGAATCGGTGAACTTCTGCCCGAAGCCGCAGGAGCCGTGAAAATTCGGAATGGCGACGACATAGCCCTTGGACGCGAACAGATGGGCGTTCCAACGATAATGAAAATCGGTGGTGATCGCATTGTGCGGCCCACCGTGGATCATCATCAGGCACGGCCACTTCTTCGTTTTGTCGAAGCCGGGCGGATAGACGATCCACATCTGCACGTCGTCACCGTCGGCGCCTTTGTAGGTGACGTTTTTGACTTCGCCGAGGTGCCATTGGGAGCGGAGGTCGTCGTTGAAGTGGTCGACAGCAGAGGGTTTCAGATCTTCATCCAAAACGTACAAAGATGCAGGAAAATCAAAATTAGACCTCAAGAACGCAGCACCTTTCCAGTTTAGGTTCAGCGAGCGGTCCGAAAATCCAGATGTCCATGCCTTGGCTTTGCTCTCCCCAGAAAATGAAAATACAAATATTTTGTGAAAGCCGCTATCTTCCGCCTCAAATACGAAAACACCAGAGGCCTTGGCTCGTACGAAGTATGGATTCGAACAGGAGCGATTAAAGTTCTTCAAAGGCTGAAATTTCTTGCCGTCACGGTCTTGCACTGTGATTGTCGTGCGGTCCGCGTGAAAGAACTTGGTCGTTTGTCGCAGGTACAAAAGCCCGAAGGGTGGTCTATCTCCAACGTAGACGGGCGCGAAGTCATTCGCCGGATTGTCGGCCGTGATGTTCTTGGGTTCCTCCCCCCGCTTACGCGGGAGGCTCGCTTGGGTTGGCATCACGTAGAGGTCGAGGTTGAAGTCCATGCCGAGTTCCTTCGCCGTCTCGGACGTGAAGCAGATTTCCTTGCCGTCGGGGGACACATCGTAATCGCTCGCGGAACCGCTATTGACCGGCAGCGACCGTTTAGCGTTCGCGAACAGATTTCGGTGGCTTCCCTTCTCGGCATCAACCGCGAACACGACGGGCCTCTTCCCATCCGCGATCCAGTGGTCCCAAACGCGATACAGGGCATCCTTGATGATGAATGCTTGCACCTTGTCGTCCTTCTTCGCCTTCGCTTTCTTCTGGTAGCTTGCGTCATCGGGCGTATCGGGCCAGGTCCAGACGACGCAGTAGATCGTTTTGGAATCGCCGCCCCACTTCAGGCCGCTCGGCGTCATCGGCAATTTCGAGACTTGTTTCGCCTCGCCGCCCTCGGGGGAGATGACGTAGATTTGCGTTTTCCCCTCGCCACCGGCCCCTCTCCCGGAGGGCGAGGGGAGATTGCGCTTGGAGGTGAAGGCGATCGACTTGCCGTCGGGCGACCAGATCGGGCCGGTCGAGCTCGCCTTGCCTTGCGTGAGTTGCTTCTGTGTTTTGCCATCGGTGGAGCAGAGCCAAATCTGCGTGCTCGACGAATTGTCTTCCATGTCGAAGGAGGTGACATCGACGGCGACCCATGTGCCGTCGGGCGAGATCGACGGTTTGCCCAGGCGTTTGACCTTCCAGAGATCTTCGAGGGTAATGGGCCTCTTGACGGCTTTTTCGCCGGCTGGAAGCGGGGCCAGGAACGTCAGCAGCACGCAGACGGCAATGCAGAAGCGCATGGGAACCTCGTGGATGCGGGTGCGGGAAGTCGGGCGTCAGAGAAGAGAATAGGGGAGGCGATGCGCCGGCTCAAGGGGATTGTTGCCGCCTTGTTTGCGTTTAGCGTTCGCAGCGTGCCCTGCGAACGCTAAACGCCGAGCAATTACAGACCCATCAAACCGAGATCGAATGTTGAGGAGACGGTGCGGTAAATCCACCACGCGGTGGAGTGATATTCGCAATGGATCTTGACCTGGGCGTGCGAGTTGATGGCGATGGTGTCGTCCGGGTCGATGAAGTCAATGCCGACCAGGAAGACCTGGCTTTGCGGCTCGATTTCGCCCTGCGTCGAGCCCGGCTTCACCGCCAGGGGGCCTCCCGCCTTGGTGGAGAGCTGCATCGGGATGGTCTTGGCGGCGGATTTCGGCATCACGCTGATCCGGCCCTGCCAGAGCTTGCCGCCGTGGCCTTGAACGCGGATCGTCGATTCCAGCGGCTGGTTGGGCTTCTCGCTATTCATATTTTGCTCCAAGAGCTTGTAATCCGCGGCCGACAGCGGCACGATGACGCGCAGCTTGGTCTTGTCGCCGATGCTGCAGAACAGCGAATTTTGCTCGCGGTCCCAGCTCTTGCCGATGTCGTCGATTTGCGGCAGGCCGATGACGACACCGTCGCGCGGGGCGCGCACGATCAGCTTATTCAGCTCCATGGTGATGTGATCGTAGCTGGCCTTGGCCGATTTGAAGTCGCTGTCCGCTCGGGTGCGCTCGTCGGTCAGGCCCTGGCGCTGGGACGGGTCAAGCTCTTTGGCGATCCGTTCCTTGTAGTAATCGAGCAGGCTCTCCTTGATGCGCATCTGCGCCAGCGCCTCGTCGCGCTTGTTCTCCAGCACCAGGCTGGTGAAGCGGGCCAGCTCCTTGCCCTTTTTGACGAGTTGCCCTTCCTTGACGAGCAATTCCTTGAGGGTGCCCGGAACCTCGACCGAAACCCGCATGATCTCGACCGGCTCGACGTAGCCGCGATCGCGGATGCGCGAGACCGGCAGCGGCACGAAAAACACCACCAACAGGGCCGCCGCCACCAGGCAGGCGCTGATCGTCACTCGTATCGGTTTCATGTCCGGCAACCTCCCACGTTTCTTCACGTTCTTGATCAAGTTGTACATCGGCCAGCCAATCATCGACGCCAAGGCCCCCACCGCCAACATCTCGCTGATCACCTCGAGCTTGTACGGCTTCAGGAACGTGGCCATGAATTTCAGGATCATGAAGGTCACGACCCAGCGATAAACGTAGCTGATGATGGCGAAGGCCACGAACAGAATGCGCCGCGTCAGCTCCATGTACTGTTCCGGCGGCACCTCGATCCCCAGGCAATGCTCCATCGCCAGGTTCTTCAGGTATTTGTTGGCCCGGTCGCGCAGGTTGGGGATTTCGATCCAGTCGGCCAGGATGTAATAGCCGTCGTAGCGCATCAGCGGGTTGCCGTTGAACATGACCGTGCTGACGGAGCAGACGACCATGAGATTGAGGGCCAGGTTGTTGACGAAGGGCTGGCTGGCGGTGTTCCACCAGGTGAAGGTCGCCGCCGCCGCGATCATCAGCTCGACGTAGATGCCCGCGAAGCTGATGATGATGCGGTGCCATTTGCTGGGCAGCCGCCAGGCATCGGAAACATTGCAGTACATGGCCGGCGAGAAGCACAGGAACAACAGGCCCATTTCGTGCACTTCGCCGCCAAACGCCTTGCACGACAGACCATGCCCGAATTCATGGATCACCTTGACGCAGCCCAACGCGATCCACAAATATACCACGTTTTTGAAGGTGAAGTAGCTCTCGAAAGTGGGCAGCTTGCTGTAGAACGTCTCGAAATGCGTGAACACCAGGGCCAGCGCCGAGCCCATGAACATCACGCTCGCCAGCAGGAAGAGCCGCGTGAAGATCCAGCCCATGTACGGGATCATGTGGCGAAGCAGCTTCTCTGGATCGAAGACGGGAATCTTGATGTAGAGGATATTGGTGAGCGTCTGCATCCATTCCATGCGGATGCGCTTGGTGCGATTTTCGTAGAGCTGCTTGCCTGCCTGGGGGGCTTCGTTCTGCACCAGGCCCATGGTCAAGAGCTGCTGGCCGAATTGCTCGAGGTCTTCGAGCTTGAGCCGCTCCGGGCGGAAGCGGTCCTCGAAGGCCTTCTGGGCGGCGTCCAGCGTGTGCCCGCCGTCCATGAGCGTGAGCAGGAAATGCTCCTGCTCCTTGAAGCGGTAGTAGCGCAGGTTGACCGGATCCTTGACGACGAAATAGGAACGCCCCTCGTAGCGCTGCGGCACGACTTCGAGGTCGGCGCGGCGGCGCAGACGCACCATCTTGCGGCGTTCGAGATCACTGGCTGGAGCGGCATTTTCTTCCATGGCTTTCAACCGAGAAGTTTTCTCCCCCTCTCCCTCCGGGAGAGGGGCCGGGGGTGAGGGCAGACTAAAAAAACGTGTCGAGCCCCTCACCCCCGGCCCCTCTCCCGGAGGGAGAGGGGAGCTTATTCAATCGATCACAATCGTTACCGGGCGGCCTGCCTCGAAGCGGCCGTTGGGATAGCGCGGGAGCACCGGGTAGTTGGGCACTTCAAAGCCGACGCGGGTATTCCTTGAGGCGGGATCGAGCGTCTGGCTCTTGATCGTCAGCGGAATGTTTTCGAGCAGATGGTCCTTGACCTCCGCGGGCGTGGGCAGGTTCCACAGGTAGACTTTCTGGCCGCTGCCGGACACCGCGAACGGCTTGACATCGCCGCCGGCGACATTGGGGGAGAAGGCGGCGCAGGCGACGGCGCCAGCGCGGTCGCGCGGGGCAAACTGCCGAACCTCGTAGGCCCGTCTCTCGGCGGTCGGCGTGCGCCACAATTGCAGCCGGCCTTCCGGCGCCCCGGCCGTCAACAGCAAGGTCCCATCCGGCGAAAATTCCGCCAGCGTGTCGAACGGCTGCGTGTTCGGCGGCAGATTGATCGAATGAATCTGCTTGCGGTTTTCAACCGACAAGAACCTCAAGGTGCGGCCCTGGTCGAAGAGCATCCACTGGCCGTCGTTGCTGACGCCGAGATTGCGGACGTTGCCGTCGCGATCGCTCAACTTCTTGCCGTCGAGGACCGCCCCCTCTTTCTTGAGAAGCCAAACGCGCAGGGTCTTGTCGCGGCCGGCGGAGATCAAGCGCGATTGCGGCGTGAAATGCAGGGCGGTGACGGCGTCCTCATGGCGCTGATCGGCGCCGACGCCGTTCTTGGGGATGAAGGCGTACTTCAATTCGGCGCCGGCGGTGGTCCACAGGCACATGGAGCCGTCGGCGGCGCCGCTGGCGAAGTAGACGCCGTCCGGGCTGAAGGCGAGGGCGGTGATCGCATGATCGCCGTGCGGAGTCTCGAGCTTGTCGAGCCGTTTGATCGGCGCGTCCTTGTCGCCGTCGAGGTCCCAGAGCCAAATGCTGCCGTCGCTGCAGCCGGACACGCATAAATTGCCCTTGGCGGCAACCGGCGTGCAGGCGAGCGCTTTCACCGGCTGGTCGTGATCGAACTTGCGCTGCATGGTCGATTCATCCGGCTTCCACACGCAGATCGTGCTATCCTCGCTGCCCGAGACAATTTTCAAGTCCTTGGCAACGGCGATGCAATTGACATCGCCGTTGTGCCCGTTCAATTCATGGGTCGGCGCATCGAGCACCGTCGGCTCAATCGTCGCGGTGACGTGCTTTTTGTCCTTGATGCGAGTGAAGTATTGATCCTCGATGGAGGCTTCCGCGAGCAGCCGATCAAGGCTCTGCACGGTCATGACGATGGGATCGATTTGCTTGATGAAGGCGCCCACGGGGCGATGGATCGTCTTGATCGTGCAGGTCTCGTAGGGCAGGGCGGCGCGCAATTCATGCATGCGCAGCTTGACATCGGCCTGATCCTTGTCGATTTCCGCCAACTTCACTTTCTCGACGGCCGACGCCCTCTCGTTCTTCAGCTTGATATACGTCAGGAGGGCGGCGCCATAGTCTTCCTCGGGGATCACCCTTTTGCCGACGAGGTGTTCCGCGCGTTTAAGGCGTTTATAGCCTTCCTCTTCTCCGGCCTGGGCGGCATCGAGATCGGCCTCGGCGGCGGCGATTTTGGCGATCTTTTCCAGCACCACACCCAAAGCCTCGGACGGGTCCACCATGGCGATGCCCTGGCCCCTCTTGACGGTCTGGCCCTCGTAGAGCCGGCGGTAGAACTTCTGGAATTTGCGCCGGCCCGCGTCGATCTTGTCGGCCGGATAATACGGTTCGGCCAGGAATGCCGCCGACCCAGCAACCAGCACGGCGCTTTCGTCTACCATCTCGCCGATGAATAGAATCGTCGATCCCTGCACCTTGCTCGATACATCCTGCACCTCGAAGGCGTTCATGACGCCGTACAGCACAATGGGATCGACGCTGGCGCGACGCTTGGGCATCTCGATCGGCGGAAAGGCGCCCTCATAGAGATCGGCGCCGAGCTGCGAAACTTCGCGAGGCTTCTCTTTTCCGGGCGCAACCAATTGAATGCCGCCGCTGGGGCTCGGTATCAGGTCGAAGTGCCAGGCGGCGGCGCCGAATAGCGCGACGCCGAGAACAATGACAACGATGGCGCGTCCCATAGGTGAACTCCTTCAGTCTTGCGTACCGCTCGCGGCTTTCGCGTTCGCTGCAATGAATCGGTTGCCCGATCATTTGCAGCGAGCGCGAAGCCGCGGGCGGCAAATGAAAAATCACGGGGTAATCGGAAAGATGGCTTTTTCGTAAAGGAATTCCCACACGCCGTAAAAGAGCGAATAGCCCATGGCGTGGTTGCCGCAACGGATGCGCGAATGCACCTCGGTGCCCGTCAAAAGAAGCGTCGGCGGAATTCTTTGATTCTCGGGGATGTCGTCGCCATGAATGCGGGCAAAGGCGATGACCATCGGCTCGGCTTCATTATTGTCGTCCTTTTGCGATTCGGCGGACTGGGCGATCTTGTCCTTGCGCAGCTTGGCGCGGAAGGAGCCGGCGTCGGGCTGGGTCATGATGAGCACGTCCACGTCCAGCTCGGCGCCGGCGGGGAGCCGCTTGTACGCTTCGAGCACCTGGCCGACATGCTTTTGCGGGATTTTCAGCATGATCTCCCAGTCGGCAACTTTAGGATGTACCGGATCGGTAGCGCCGATGCGGATCAGAGGATCGGTCGGCTTGACGAGCTTGCCGTCGAGCATTTCGCGGAAATCGGCGTTCAGGACGATGCCGGTGCGAGGGGCGACGATCTTGAAATATCCAGGCTGGGCCAGGTCGGCGTTGGTGCGGTTACGCAGTTGGTTGCGGATTTCAATCTTGTTGCGCAAGGTGATTTTCGCCTCGTTGATCTGGGCCGCGTTATCCTTTTCGCCGGGGTCGCCTGCCTTGGTCGGCAGCGCCTGGACGCGGGCCTCCAGGACGGCGATTTCCGTCTGCAAGTCATTGACCTGCTTGGCGAGATCGGTATCGAAGAGCGTCATCAGTGTCTGCCCCTTGGTGACCTTGCTGCCGGACTTTAGCCCCGGCATGATGTCCGTGACCTTGCCGGGGTTGGGCGTGTAAATCCAATTGCGGTCGATCGGCACGAGGGGCCCGTTGCCGTCCATCTTGAGCGGGAATGGCACGAAGATCATGGCCAGGATGAAAAGGGCGGCGCCGGCAACGCTCGCGGTGATGATCGCCTTGGTCTTGCCCCCCAGCCCGTCCTGCACATGGGCCAGCGGCAGCCACAGGAAACGAAACGGAATGCGGCGATATTGCCCCGCGTTGTAAAGCGCCGGACAGGCGTGCCGGCCGACCACTTCGAGCCGGGCGATCAATTGTTCGGGCTGCAGATTGGTCTCGAAGCACTCCATCAACAAGGCCGAGCGGGCCGGCTTTTTGCTCTCCTTGTCGCGCTCGTCGTGCAGCGGCATCACCACGAGAATCTTGCTGTTGCTTTCGCCCAGGTAGGCATCGAGTGCGTGCAGAACCTTGGGCGGCAGGGCGTCGTCCTTGATGCCGGTGTAGATCAGCTTTTCGCCCCAGCCGATGACGGCGTCGAAGAGGTCGCGCATGAGCTGCACGAGGTTGGAGCGCTTCTCGACGACATCGGCGCCGCTGATGGCGGCGACTTCGCATTTCGCCGCCGGCCTGACCGCGACGCTGATGCGATCGACCTCGACCAGGCGTCTCGCTTCATTGGCGATGAGGTAGGAGCACTCGGTGCTGTCGAGGCTCCCGTGAATCTGGCGGGCGAAGGTTTCGAGCTTGAGCCAAAGCTCCTGCTGCCCGAGCATGGTACGAAGCTGATAATTGCGCTGGTAGAGCGAGACGAAGGCGGCCATGCGGACGAGAAACTGGTACAGGTTCTGGATGACGTTGGCCGGTCGATTGGCGTCGATCAGGAGCTCGACCAGGCCGATGACCTGCTTTTCCGCCAGGATGGGAACCAGGAGGATGACGTAGTCGGTCGGATTGCCGGCGACTTGTTCGGGGGCGGCGCCGAAGTTATGGCTGTAGTGCGGCTTGATGACGCCCCCCTTGCCCTGGGTGGCGGCCTGGCGCAGCAGCTCATCGTGCAACGGCTTGCCTTCGGGCGTGCGATCGAGCCCCAGCTCGCGCAAATTGATCTGGCATTGCAGCACGAGATTGCCCTGCGGCGTGCGAATCCAGACGGCGGCGGCAAACCCCTGCAACGCGAAGTATACCCGCTGCAAGAACTCACTGTAATACTGCGGCGGCTGCAAATCCTGCTCGGAAAGCTGCGCGATCTCCTCGGCAATCTGGTTCACCTGCCGCCGCGCCTGATCGACTTGCTGGGCCTCGAGTGGATTCATCGAAGAAGAGGATTGCGTCGAATCACTGCTCATGAGTTACCTCGGGTGACAAAACAAAATCTCCGCCCCAGACGGCAGCCCGCCGCATGAGTGGGCTGGACATTCCTTGCACGGACACGAGTGCCTGTGCCAGCTCTTTTGGTAAACTTCCTTGCTTGGGGGCCAGACATTCGTGTCTGGCAGCACAGATAAGAATGTCTGTGCCGCCTCATCGGGTCGGCCTAACATCAACGTGGCTGGACGGATGTTGTGATACGCAAATTTATCCTACCCTGATGGTATAACAAACCTTGGCGCATTCCAATCGCACTTGGCGAAGAAAATCATGAAGAAATTGCAAACGGTGGAACGCGAGTTTGGCGTCCCGGTGCCAGGGAAGATTCTCGAGCCGGCGCGCTGGACGCAAACCGCGCTGAAAAAGCTGCCCGCACCGGGACCGCTGCATCGCCTGGCGCTTTTTGGCCGATTGGCCCCGCTGGTGGTCGATCTGGGATGCGGCAACGGACGATTTCTGATTGGATCGGCACTTCACCGGCCGGAATTTGACCATATCGGCATCGATATTCTGCCGATGGTCCTGCGATATGCCACGCGCCGCGGCAATCAGCGCGGTTTGGGCAATCTCCGCTTCGCCGCGATCGACGCCCAACGCTTCCTTGCTCTTTATCTTGCCCCAGCTACCGTCCGCGAAATCCACTGCTATCATCCGCAACCGCACCATGATCCCAAGGATGCGGGCAAGCGGCTTTTGACCCCCGGCTTTCTCGCTTGCGTCCACGGCGCTCTACAGGCGGAGGGGACATTCCACGTGCAGACCGACAACGCCCCGTACTGGAATTACCTGCAATCCATCTTGCCGCGGTTTTTCGATTTTCACGAGCAGCCAGGCCCCTGGCCCGATGCGCCGAAAGGGCGCACGCGGCGTGAGATTCTGGCGCTGAAGCGGCGTTACCCGGTATATCGCGGCTGGGGAACGGTGAACAAAAAATTGACGAGCGAAGCGATTGCCTCGCTGGTGCGCGAACTGCCGGCGCCGGATTTCGACGGCGGCCCGCGCTGCCGGGACCTTGATCGCCTGGAACGCGAATGAAATCACCGCCTCCGTTCCACGACCACGACGGCGCCGCCCAGCGCGATCCAGCCGATCACGCCGGCCGCGAAGAAAATCTTGCCGAAAACATCGCTGGCGACGACCGAAGATTCGACAGAGCGTTTCTGGCGTATCTCGACCAGTTCGGCCTGGTGCGGTTCGGGCAATACCTGATCGCGCTGCGGCTGATGCTCTTCATCCTGGTGGACGCCGCAAACCAGCTGCTCGAACGTGAACTTCCGCGCCTTGCCGCCATCAATCGGCCATTGCGGCAGCTCGGCCCCGTCGAACCCAATGACGCGGGTGTCCGGACCGGTCAGCCAAAGCCGTCGCTGAACGCAAGTCAGCGGCTCGGTGCCGTCGGTTTGCAGGCAGGGGAGAACCTGTCCGCTGCACAGCAGCAGAAGCAACGTGCTCAACAACATCCTGCCCATGATGATGCCTCAAGTTGGTTAATCGTCGCTGATTCCATTATCTGAGATCGGCCAGAGATTCGGAAGCAGGATTCGGATTCTCTCCGCACGCTCGGGTTCCGGGTGCCGACGCCGTAAAAATCGGAAAAATCCGCAAAGTCGATTTCCCTTTCCGGATTTTGTGACCTACGCTTGGAGCGGAACATCATTTGTCACCCGATTGGGATGCGCCATGCGATTCGGTCTTCACTTCACGCGGCCTCGCGCCTGGCGGCGGTCCGGAACGGCAGCGGTCGAGCTCGCGGTGGTTGCGCCATTCGTTCTCATCCTTCTGCTCGGCCTGCTGGAAGTTGGCCGAATGGTGCAAATGAATCAGATCATTTCCAACGCGGCCCGCGAAGGCGCCCGCAAAGCTTCCACGGGCGTCAACACGTACTCCGACGTGCAAACGACGGTGCAGAACTATCTGACCCGCGCGGGCATTACGAATCAGACCGGGCTCGTAATCAATGTTTACGACGTGACGCAAGGCAATGCGGGACCGCAGTTCAATCCCAGCACGGCCGTCTATCTGGATCAGTTGCAGGTCAGCGTTTCGTTGCCGTACAGCAATGTCCAGCTGGCGCCGTTGCCCGGGTTTTCGAATGCCGTCATCAGCGCCCAGGCGGTCTGGTTCTCGAATCAGGATCAGGCCTACCCCACCAACATAACACCGCCCGCGGGAAACTAGGCCGTTGGGCACGTGTAGGATTCATGCGAAGCAAAGTGGAGGATCATTCCATGAAAATCAAGACAGGCCGTTTTCCGGTTCGCCGGGGGGCGACCGTCGTCGAGACAGCGTTTGTGCTATTGGTCGCTGTGACGTTAACTTTGGCCATCTATGATTATGGTCGTTATTTCATGCTGAGCCAGCTGGTGAATAACGCGGCCCGAGAAGGGGCCAGGCAGGCGGTGGCGAACACCAACACGCAAAACACGGCCATGATTCAAAACACCGTCGTTAATTACCTGGCGAGCCAGAACTTTTCCGATGCGGGCGGCACTGCCTTCAGTGCGTCCGACGTGGTGGTTCTGCAAGTCAACCCGGCAACGGGCGCGGCGGCGACTCCCGACAGCAACTGGTACGACGCTTCTTTTGGATCGACCATCATGGTCCAGGTGAATGCCAAGTACACGTCGCTGTTTCCGAATCTTGGGTTCTTGCCCACAACCGTGAATCTTCAGGGCACCGCAGTGATGTCGAGTGAAGCCAACTGAGAAGGTGAGGAGAAAGCAACCATGCGAATCGAAGCACGAAGGGAGCGCCCGTCGCGGCGCGATTTTGCCTTATTTGGCCATCTCTTTGGTGGCGTTGATAGGATTCATCGCCCTGGCCATCGATCTGGGCGTCGTGATGATTGCCAAGACGCAGACCCAGAATGCCGCCGATGCGGCTGCGTTCGCGGCGGCACGCACGCTGACGGGCGGCGCCAGCTCCAACACGGCTCAAGCCACCACGAACGGTCAGGCCGTGGCGGTAGCCAACACTGTCGTGGGCACGGCCATTCCCACGGCAAATGTCACCATTACCAACGGCGCCTATCATTATGATTCGAGCTCGCAAACGTTCTATCCGCAGTTTCCACCGGTTGCGCCCGACAGCTACAATTTGTCCCAGGCCACGATCACCCAGACCAATCCGACCTTCTTCGCCCAGGTGTTTGGGATATCGACGTACAACGTCTCCGCGACCGCCATCGCCGCTCATCGGCCCCGCGACACCACCATTGTCCTGGATTTCTCCGGGTCGATGAACAACGAAAGCGATTTGTGGAACTGCGAATCCTACGAGGGAAGCTATCAAGGCACCTCGAACAACACGGATCCGGTCTTCCCGCAGTGGGGGTATTACAACACCTCGTTTTCGCCGCAATGCCTCTTGCAATGCACGAGCAACAGCGACCTGACGGGGTATTGCAATATCTCGCAGTCAGTGGGAGGGTGCGGTCCTCAGGCCAATGACTATTACCAGAACGCCCGCGGCGCCAGCGCGATCCAGGCTTTTACCGCCGCCACCACCTGGGCGGCCATCACGGCCCCCGCCAACACCACGGCGGGATTCTCGTCGGCTCTCACCCTGCCGAAAGTCACACTCTCGAACACGCAGCCCGCGGGCGATCAGGCACAGACCACCTACCGCAGTCCGCCTAACAGCACCTATGGCGTCACCATTGCCAGCGCACTCAGCGGCCGAACCGCGGGCAAGTCCATCCTGGCTGCCAATGATCTCGTCCCCACGGGATACGGCAACGGCACCAGCGGCACCCCCTACAACGGCATCAATCTCTGGGGCACGCCCCCTTGGGCTACACCATCGGACCGAATTACTGGGGCATGACATTCTTCCACTGGCCGCCCGACCCGAATAATGATTGGCGCCAGCTTTACTTCTTGAGCTCCAACGGTACTCCCTGGTACAATTCCCAGGCGACCAACACCAGTCAGACGAGCACCAGTTCCGCCTCCACTCCCAGCGCGTATCCGAGCAACAGCACCCTGTATGCGTCCAACGGGTCTTTGAACGGCCCGAACGGCAATTACCAAATCAATTACAAGGCGATCCTGGCCTGGATCAGTGCCAATTGCGTCCAGCAATCGGCCGGCGACGGCAGGCCCTTCCCGTCCGTGCTTCGCGCCGCCAATACCAGCCTCTACAGCTACATCCCGACCGACGTGCCCGCCAGCGCCTACACCTGGGCCAATGGAAACCAAAGCATCAGTTGGCCCGATTCCAGCACGCGCTTCTGGAAGGAATACATCGACTTCGTGATTGGCGTGTACCAGGACCCCTTCAACAACATCCAGGTTCCCGGCACGTCCACGTGCAGCTACGGCCCCGATTACACCGCCGGCAGCTCGACGTCGGGCCAATACGTCAGCATCTCCGGCACCGATGCCACCGTCTACATCAACGGCCTGTCAACTTCCACCCGAAAGTCACCAACGGCGGCTCCGGCTATAAGACAGCGCCGACCGTCACTTTCAGCGCACCGCAAACCTCGGGCGGCACGACCGCCGTTGCCACGGCCACCATTTCCGGCGGCGCCGTCACGGCGGTCACGCTTACCAACCCCGGCTCAGGCTACACTGCGGCGCCGACCATCACCTTCAGCGGCGGAAGCGGCAAGAATGCTGCCGCCACCGCGACACTGCAAACCTTCACCTTCATGAATCCGGTGGACAATCCGCAGCGTCCACGGCACCGGTTCTGGTTCAGCCCGATGACCATGATCCAGTACATGATGGATACCGGCGTCCTTCCCGGCATCACCAGCGACGTTTCCATGCTCCCCGCCAAGCTCGGCATCCAGGGCGCTCTGACCGACATCCAGAACAACCACCCCAACGATATGGTTTCCATGCTCATGTTCAGCCGGCCACATTATAGCGGTGAGCCAACCGCCGCGGGGCAGTTCACCTATCCGGTCAATAGTCTGAGCAATGGCTACACGAGCATGATCAATTCGCTGTGGTTCCCGCCCAACAGCAGCTCAGCCGACGTGACCCCCTGGGATGCCAACGGCCTCAACACGCCGCATGCCCACGGCGACTATGACTCGAACACCTGCACCAGCTACGGCCTTATGCTGGCGTACAATCAATTCAGCAGCAGCAGCGTGCTCTCGAGCGGAAGCCAGGGAGGCGGTCTGGGCGCAAGGGTGCGCCAGCGGCTGCTCATTCTGGAAACCGACGGCATGGCGAATCAGGCCAGCACCGTGTCCTTTGTCAACAGTGTCACCAGTGGCAGCAATCCCACCAATAACTCCTATTACAACATCGGCGGCAATAACGCTTCGGCCAGCGGCTCCGACGCTTCCCAGGACGCCATTAACGTCGCCACCAAGATTTGCGCCTCTCACCACCGACACCACCAATGGCCCCGGCTTCGCCACGGCCACGAAGGCCGTGACTCTCCACTGCATTGCTTTCGGCGCCCTCTTCGAACCGGACGCCGACGGCGCCGCCGGAGGCAACGCCGCCATGTCCTTGCTGCAAAGCCTCTCCGCCATCGGCGGCACCGGATTCCCGTCCTCGGTCACCGATACCGGCAGCCCGTACTATTACAAAATTTGCATCGGCACCCTCGCGCAGCGGCAAGCCAGCTTGCAGACTGCTTTCACCACGATCATGGATGACGGCATCGCCATCATTTTGGTCAAGTAGAAATAAGTGTTAGGGGTTAGGGATTAGGGATTAGAGCCATGAAGCGTGCTTTCTACGTCTGCCTGGTTGTTTGTCTCTCGAGTGAGCTCCGTGTTCAGGCTCAGCCGAAAGATCCACCAAAATATGTCACGAACAGCATCGGCATGAAATTTGTCTGGATTCGGCCCGGCACATTCGTTATGGGCAGTCCGAAGCGGGAACCAGATCGAAGTGAGCTCGAGATTCAGCACGCCGTCGAATTAACCAAAGGATTTTACCTCGGCGTGTATCCGGTAACCCAGGAACAATGGCACGCCGTGATGGTCAACCAATACGTGAGGCCGGCGGAAGGTTACGATATCGTCAATCCGAGCCGCTTCCAGGCCGTATTCCGGGGTGAAAAGAACGTGCCGGTGGAAATGGTGTCCTGGAACGATTGCCAGGCGTTCATCAAGAAGCTGCGGACCAAGGAAAAGGAGAAGCAGCCTTATCGTTTGCCGACCGAGGCCGAGTGGGAATACGCATGCCGGGCGGGGACAACGACGCCGTTTTATTTCGGAGAGGCGCTTTCCACTTCCCAGGCGAATTTCGCCGGCGCAGGCATGGATCCCGACGGCAAGAAGAGCGTCAATCGGAAGAAGACCACGCCCGCGGGCACGTTCCCTGCAAACGCATGGGGCCTTTATGACATGCACGGCAACGTGGCGCAGTGGTGCCAGGATCGATTCGGACCGTACCCGCAGCAAGGAGTCGTCAACCCTCAGGGAGCCAAAGAAGGCGGCAGCCGGGTGTTGCGGGGCGGTTCGTGGGAAGACGGTCCGGGCCGATGCCGCTCCGCCTGTCGCGCCTGGAATTCGCCCGACAATCGCGGCGCCGGCGCGTGGGGCTTTCGTCTTTGCTACTTTCCGGAATGACTCTTCTTGGCAGGAAATATAATAGCACAATGCCAACGCTGCTGCCCATCGCCGAATTTGTTGGAGTCGTCAAGGAGTACCCGCTCGACATTCTTGGCCGCGAGCGTCTTCGCGCCATCGATGGCGTTTCCTTCCAAATCGAACCGGGCGAGGTCTTCGCTTTGCTCGGTCCCAATCGCGCCGGCAAAACGACACTCGTCAAGCTGCTTTTGGCATTATGCGAGCCCACCCGGGGCACGATTCTACGTTTCGGCCTGCCGAGCACCAACCGAACCACACTCCGCCGCATCGGTTACGTTCACGAAAACCAGGCGTTTCCGCGCTACTTGACGGCGCGGGCCCTGCTGGAATTTTACGGCGCCATGAGCCTTCTGCGGGAAGAAACCGTCAAGGCGCGCGTCCCACTGCTTCTCCAGCGCGTCGGCCTGGCCGATCGTGCCGCGGAACCGATTTCGCGCTTCAGCAAGGGCATGGTGCAACGGCTCAGCATCGCCCAGGCGCTCTTGAATGAACCGGACCTGCTCGTCTTCGATGAACCGAGCGAGGGTCTGGATTTATTGGGCCGACAGCTGGTGCGCGACCTGGTGCGGGCCCAGAAGCAGCAAGGCAAGACGGTGCTGTTCGTATCGCACGTCTTGACGGAGGTGGAGCAATTTTGCGATCGCGTCGCCGTCATCGCCGCCGGCAAGCTCGCGTTCCTCGGCACGCTCGCCGATTTGCTCAAGGATCCGAAAAGCGCCACTCCCCGTTCGCTCGAGGCGGCGCTGCAACCTTATTTTTCCAAGCCCGCAAGCGAACTCGCGGACTCGAGGCCCTGATATGGACGCCCCCGCCATCCTCTATGCCCTGCGCTGGCTGATTCACGACACGTTTCGGCAAGCGCTCACCAGCCGCGTGTTCTGGATCATGCTCGGCCTGAGCGGCCTGTGCATCGTGTTCTGCCTGGGCGTCAGCGTCGAAGGCGGCGCGAAATTCGACGAGACCGAGTATATCAATCCGCAAAAGAAAAAGCCGATCGGCCCGGGCGAGAGTGCGGGCCATATGTCACTGCTGTTCGGCGCCGTGCGTCATCCATTCTCGCGCAGCGCCGACGCTGAAGTCGAGTTCCTGATGAATATCTTTGCTTCGTGGATTGCCGGCGTTTTCGGCCTTCTGACGGCGCTGGTATGGACGGCCGGCTTCGTTCCCGAAGCACTTCAACCAAGCGCCGCTTCCGTCCTGCTCGCCAAGCCGGCGCCGCGCTGGCTGTTCCTGACGGGCAAGTATCTCGGCGTCGTTTGCTTCGTCGCCCTCCACGCCGCCATCTTCTTCCTCGGCACTTTTTTCGCCCTGGGCATCAAGACCGGTATCTGGCACGCGGAGTATCTGCTCGGCATTCCGCTCCTGGTCTTTCAGTTCGCGCTGGTGTTCTCGTTCGTGGTGCTCACCGCCGTGCTGTTTCGCAGCACCATGGCATGCGTGGTCGCCGGTATCGTGTTCTGGATGATTTGTTTCGCGATCAATTACGCCAGGCACAATGCGGTGGTGTATAATGACCTGAATCCGGGCATGCCGGCACTATCGCAGGCAACGGTGTATCTTGCGGAGTTGGGCTACTGGATCCTGCCGAAGCCGGTGGACATCACGATCCTGCTGGAGCGGTCGATGCACCTGTCCGACGCCAAGGCGACGCTGGAATCTCAGAAGCCGATCGCCCGGATGATCGAGACCGGGCAGTTTCATCCGATCGCATCGATCCTCACGTCGTGCCTGTTTCCGATCTTCGCGTTGTGGGCCGCAGCGTCGCAGCTGGCGAAGACCGATTATTGACATTGTTGACGTGAGCAATGCCTGGGAAATAATGGCCTGATTTCGTAGCGCGGGCTTCAGCCCGTTTTCTGCCGAACGCAGGCTAAAGCTCGCACTACGTGTTCATTCGAAGCGATCCAGGTCGAAAAACTCCTTTAACTCGGGATCGTTTTGCAAATGCCCGAATTCCAGCATCCACCGTTTCATTTCCTCGACCGACATCGTTTCCCGTTTTTCATCGTCGGCCGGCGTCGCGCTCGATTGCATGGGAGGATGGCTTTTCTCCAGAAAATCCAGCAGCTCTTCGTGCGACCAGCTGCGGGCGCCACGGCGCCGGGCGGCATTTTGCAGCCGCATATCGTTGGAAATGACCACCAGCGCCGGCGGATTGGGGGCTGCTTCGATCAGGGTTTCGATGCGGTCATCGGCGCTTTGGCCGGCGGGGGCGAATTCAATGTGCAGGCCATGGCGAGTTTGCGTGCGCGCGAGATTTCCCGGGGCGTGCCGAGCATCGAAAACGATCGTGACAGCTGCATTGGGGTTGAGCGCTTGGGCGAGAAAGGCTAGCAGCCGGCGGCGCGATTCCTCGAGCCCGCCCGGCGCGTAGATCGCGCCGGATCATGCCGAGCGCGTGGATCAAATTGTAACCGTCGATGAGATAAGAGTCGGCCATGAAGCGGCGTCTTTCTGCAATTCGCAATTCAGCAGTTCCAATCAAGCCACGGCTGAAACCTGGCGCAGCGAACGCCGCAACCAGGATGAAGAGGAAAACGGCGGCTCGTTGGAATAATGTGATGTTATCTACGCATTCCTTTTTTCCAGGAGCCGCCGATGCAATCCTTCTTACTCCGTGGTGCGCTCGTGGTCATCGGGATTTCGCGGAGCGGTTCGTTGGTTGGCCAAGCCGGTGGGCATGATGCACCGTTTCTTCCCGTCTTCTTTGTGTCTCCAAAAACGGCTAACATAACGCCGAGGTCACAAAATGCTGGGATTCCGCAAACAAGATCGGCTGCGCTCGCCGAGCGAATTCAAGCGCGTCTATGACCGCCGTTGCTCGGTCAGCAATCAATGGCTGATCGTCTATGGCGCTCCGAATGCCCTGGAGCATTTGCGGCTGGGGGTGTCGGTGTCGCGGAAGATCGGCAACGCGGTGCAGCGCAATCGCTTCAAACGGCTTTACCGGGAGGCGTTTCGGCTGAGCCGCGCCGAGTTGCCGACGGGGTTCGACCTGATTTTGCTGCCTCGGTCAACGCGCGAGCCGACGCTGGAGGAAGTTCGTGATTCGCTGCGCGATCTGGTGCCGGCGTTGGCGCGTCGGCTGGCGCGCTCGGGAACGTGATGATGTTGCAAAAATGTCTGCAACTGGCGAGCGTATTGTTGACCATCGTGCTGCTTCTGCCGGTGCGCTTTTACCAGATCGTGCTGGGGCCGATGCTGCCGAAGGTGTGCCGGTTTTATCCCAGTTGCAGCGAATATTTCGTGCAGGCGGTGCACAAGCATGGCCCGTGCAAGGGCTGCGCCATGGGCATCTGGCGCATCTGCCGTTGCGGCCCCTGGACGCGCGGCGGCTATGATCCGCCGTGAATTATCGTCCGCACCGCGTTGAAACCGTACCATATCAAAAAGTCCTGGCCGGGGTCGGTACCCGTCGGTACCCCGACCCCGGCGGACCAATTCTGTGATCCGGGGTCGGACTACCGACCCCGGCCACGACTCGCGGTGTGTAAATCAATACCCGCAACCGAGGAAATCATGGCGCAGGCGAATTTGCTCAATGTGATCGTGGCGGCTTCGTTATTGACAAGCACGGCGGCGGCACAGGAAGCGAAGCTGATTCACATCGGGCTCGCCAAGTCGTTCCTCAATGAGCAACCGAAGGGGGTCGCTCAAATTGCCGCGGACGATTTCAAGAAGGCCATCCAGAAGGGGACCGGCCTGAACGGCGACATCGTGTCAAAATTCAGCGCCAACGACATCGCCGAGAAGCTCAACGGCAAGCAACTCGATTTCGGCATCTTCCACGCGCATGAATTCGCGTGGGCGCAGAAGAAATATCCGCAACTTGCGCCGCTCTTGATCGTGGCCGACAAAATCCGCGTGGAAAAGGCCTATGTGATCGTCCACAAGAACAGCCCGGCCAAGTCGATCACCGACCTGCGCGGCAAGAAGATCGATCTGCCCGTCGGCACCAAGGAGCATTGCCGCCTGTTTCTGGATCAGTGCTGCACCGGCAAGGACGTGAAGAGCCTGGCCGATTTTTTCGGGGCTCTCGAAAGGCCGGCGAACAAGAAAGACGCGCTCGACAACGTGGCCAGCGGAAAAGCCGATGCGACGGTCATCGATCGCAACGGCCTGGAGTTTTACAAGGAAATTCGCGGTCCCGTCTTCGAGAAGAACCTGCGTGTCCTGGCGGAATCGGCGGGATTTCCTCCCGCCGTCGTCGTCTACAAGCGGGGCGCGCTGGATAAGGATACCGTAGACCAGTTCCGCGACGGCATGCGCAAGGCGAGCACACCGTTCCCGAGGGCGCGACCTGATGAAGGCGTGGAATTTCGATCGCTTCGAGCCGGTCCCCAAGGACTACGCCCAGAGCCTGGCCGACCTCTTGAAAGCTTATCCGCCGCGTTAATGAAATAAAAATCAAAATATCCAAAAAATCTAGCCACGGATGAAACACGGATTGAACACGGATTCAAGTCGGCGTGGAAGAAGCAAGGATTGATCCCATCCGTGTTCCGTCCGTGTTTCATCCGTGGCTAGATTTTTGAAATCTTCTGGATGTCGCCTTTTGGTCTCGGAGGACCTATGGGGACGATCAAGACATTTATCGCCGGCCATCGCGGGCTCGTCGGTTCCGCGCTGATTCGCCGCTATCAACAAGAATCCGGTGGGCAAATGGTAACGCGCACCCGCCCGGAACTCGACCTTACCGACAGTCAGGCCGTGGAGCGCTTCTTCGCCGCTGAACGCCCCGAGGAAGTGCTGCTGGCCGCGGGAAAGGTCGGCGGCATCAAGGCGAACTGCGATCTGCCCGTCGATTTCCTGCTCATCAATCTGCAAATCCAGAACAATGTCCTGGCCGCCAGCCATCGCTTTGGCGTCCGCAAGCTGCTGTTTCTGGGCAGCTCGTGCATTTACCCGAGAGAGGCCCCGCAGCCGATTCGTGAGGAATATCTGCTCGCCGGCAAACCGGAGCCGACCAACGAGCCGTACGCCATCGCGAAGATCGCCGGCATCAAGCTGGCCCAGGCCTTTCGTTGCCAGCACGGCTGCAATTTCATCTGCGCCATGCCGACGAACCTGTACGGTCCCGGTGACAATTTCGATCTGCAGTCGGCGCATGTGTTGCCCGCGCTCATCCGCAAATTCCACGACGCCAAGCTGGCCGGCGAGGACCGCATCACCTTGTGGGGCACCGGCAATCCACGCCGTGAATTCCTGCACGTGGACGACTTGGCGGAAGCTTGCCATCTGTTGATGCGCAGTTACGATTCGGCGGACATCATCAACATCGGTTGCGGCGAGGATTTGACGATCCGCGATCTGGCCGACCTCATCGCCGAGATCGTCGGCTATCGGGGCACGATTGAATGGGACCGGAGCAAGCCCGACGGAACGCCGCGCAAATTGCTCGATGTGAGCCGATTGCGGGCCCTGGGCTGGCGGCCGCGAATCGCACTGGCGGACGGCATTCGCCAAACATATGCGTGGTATGCCAATGAAGAGCCCCGCCTCGTTGAGGCGGGGCTAAACGAAACGCAATGAGTTACCGAGGACGCGTACCAGTCGGTACCGGCACCACCTCGATGGTGTCAGGAGCCTGCGGGACAACAGAGCGCGGGCATTCGCTCGCCGGCAGGCACGGCATCGTGTTGAGGTTGCCGGCGGGGCGAACGCGTTCCGACGATCCCTGGGAATCCCTGTCGAGCTGCTCGATCATTCTGAGAACCCTGTCGAGATCACGAGATGCTGCATTGATGAGAAGCGAATTCGTGGTCGGCTCGGCCACAATGGTCACGTCCCACGGAAGATCGCGAGTGGTTTTCGCGCAACCATTGACGTCTTGGATGAAAGTGGCGATCGCGTTGGCGATATCGGCGGATTGACCATTTCGCAAACGGATCACGCGCTGGCAGCGCTCCTGGATCAATTCGGCGCGGACAGCTTGCGTGCATCCGCTCATCGCGGGTCACGCTCGGCAACGCGATGCTGCTGCAGCGGATTGGACCGCATTCACCGATTGACATGCGGTAACCGAAGCTGACGCCAGTAGTATTGGACGGCCGGGGCAGGACCGGGCCAGTCTCGACGACGAAGCTGCCGTCGTTCAGATTGAGGACGATCCGTTGCCCTTCGACGCGGATGGGCTGGGCGTGCTTCTTGCACAGCAACATGACGTTGCCGATGAGCTGGATGGTGTCGCCGCGGTGGACCATCTGATCGCAGTGGGCTTCGAAATCAGGGGTCACCAGCTTCGCGGGCCTGGCGGCGAGGTTGGCCGACATGTACACGACATTTGGGGCCATGCCGACTGGCGGAGCGGGCACGGCCTGGGCAACGATCTGCACGCCGACGGGGCCGGCTTGCATTTTCCATCCGACCGTGGGGGGACACATGGGGCAACTGGGCACACTTGGCAGGACGAGGTGGTCCGTGCACGCCATCGGACACTGGGCCTGCACGGTCTCCTGGGCCTTGGCCGTCTTGCACGTCTCGCAGCAAGCACACGCCTTCGCACAGCAGCACTTCGGCGCTTGAGCCTCTTGAGCTCCCTTGGCGCAACCCGCGGCAGCGCAACCGGCGGCGTTGCACGCTTTGGTCTGGATGCAGGTGCCTTCGCCGCAACCCCCCATCTTGACGGAGCCGCACAGGGCCCGCAAACGCTGCCAGGCGACATTGGCTTCTTGCAGGGCTTTGGCAAACGGGCACTCGGGCTCATTGAGCCCTGCCGCTTCGCCAACATTGTAAGGCGGCGGTTGGGGAACCGTCCGCGGCGGCGTCTGGCGCTTCCGGCGGTTGCCGTCGCGAGCAGAGTCGCCATCATCAGGACGAGAATCGATTTCATGCCATTTTCTCCATAGAGTTCCGATCCGGTCAGGGCGCCTCCTGGATAGCAAACCCCTTTCGGCGTGTCTGCGCGAATTCGCGGCAAGATGCATCGCGATGAACTTTGCACAAAAACTCCAACCGCAAAACGAAATAAGGAACTCAGGAAAGCGGGGAATAACCAATGTGCATTGGCTCGTGCTTTCCTGCCTTCCTTTTTGAATTCATTGTGATGCCGGCCGGGAGTTTTGTGCAAACCTATGGCGATGAACCCAAAAGAATCCGCGATTTGCTCTTGAATGGATTCCCACCTCACGCTATACGGCTGGCCTCGAATCGACGAAATACGGTTTGCGCAGGCGCAGGGGATGCGCCAGGGGCCATTTGTGCCTTGCGGGGTAGACCGCGCCGAGTCGAGGCCGACTTGGGGAAGTCGGCGCGGATTTCGAATTCATTCAAGAACCGATTCCGAAACCGCTGCGTGCGGCTATCGCGCCGTATGATCGGGGAAGGACCGCGTCCTCTGGGCGCGGTTGGGGAGCATTGTTCCAAGGAGTGACCATGATGCGGATGAGCCGAGGCAAGAAGATCGCGTCGGTCGTGCTAATGAGCGTCTGTCTGGGGATGGCGGGGTGCATGACCACAGGCGACGACGACCGGACTCTCCTCCAGCAAGGAGCGAACGGTTCGCCGGCCATCGGGCGCGGGGTCAATCCTGGCAATCCTTATCAGACCGGGACTTTGGGATCGGTGGTCCAAACGCGCGTACATGCAGGGGGCGCCTGGGCAGCCGGACGAGGTTGCGATCGAGCAGGGGCTCGGCATGCCGACGCAGATGTCGATGGGGATGGCGCCGGGCATGGGGCCGGGCGGTCCCTTGCCGCTGCCGACCGAGTTGAATCTGACCGCGCATCCGCCGCACCGCGTGGCGGCGCCGGACATCCTCTACATCGAGGCGTTGCGTCTTGTGCCGAAGGGCCCGTATAAGCTCGCGCCGATGGAGGTTTTGCAAATCGAGGTCTCGGACACCCTGCCCCGCCAGGACATCAAGGGCCTGTACATGATCTCGCCGGAAGGCTTCATCAACCTCGGCTTCAGCTATCGCTCGGTGCGCGTCCAGGGGCTCACGCTCGAGCAAGCCCAGGATGCGATCCGCTCGCACCTGCTCCTGCAACTGAAAAACCCAAGCGTCAATGTCACGCTGGTCCAGATGCGCGGCATGCAAAATATCAAGGGTGAACATCTGGTGCGGCCCGACGGCACCGTCAGCCTCGGCATGTACGGCGCGGTCTACGTCGCCGGCATGACGCTCGGCCAGGTCAAGTGCACCATCGAGAACCACCTGGCCGCGTACCTGATCGAGCCGCAAGTGGCGGTCGATGTCTTCGCGTACAACAGCCGCAAGATTTACATCATCGCCGATGGCGCCGGTTATGGGCAGCAGGTGCTTACATTGCCTGCGACAGGAAACGAGACGGTGCTCGACGCGATCAGCCGCGTGCAAGGGCTGCCGGCGGTGGCATCGCTCAAGAAAATCTGGGTGGCCCGGCCAGCTCCGGCGGGGCATCCATGCAGCCAGGTTCTGCCCGTCGATTGGAAGGCGATCACCCAGGCCGGCCAAACCACGACCAACTATCAGCTGTTGCCTGGCGACCGCATCTACATCTCGTCCGATCCGTGGATCTGCGCGTACAACTGGCTCGACAAGATTCTGTCCCCGTTCGACCGCGTCATGAGCTCGGTCTTGTTGGGCGCGACGACGTATCAGACCATCCAGGGCAACAATACTGGCTTGCTGATTGCCAGGTAGCGATTGGCCTAGCTTCTTGAGGCGGGTGGGCAGGAAAACGCAATCCGCCCGCCGCAAGCGGCGAGGCTAAACGATTGAAAATAATTCACACGGGTAAATATAATCGGTTGGTCAAACTTGACTTTGCTCACGGGCATGGCACGTTACAGACGAAATCGAGTCTGTCACGAAAACAAGGAGGCGTCATGAAGCGAGGAATCATCACAGCGTTGGCAGTGCTGGCGGGCTGGTGGGGCGGGGCAAACTTTGCCGGCGCCCAGGGAGTTTACCCGGGATTCGGCGGCAGCCCATTTTACCCGCTGGGCGGGACCGCGGCGCGGGTCCATCCGTTTGGGCCGATTCAGATGCAGCCGCCGAATCCGCAATTCGCCGAGCTGCAACAATCCGTGAATCGACTCAATACCGACGGCTCGCTGCGCGGCCAGATCGACGCCCTCGGCAATAACGTGAACGCCCCCGTAGGCCTGCAAACCGGACACCCGACCACCTTTTTCAACACCGGGCACTACTATCCGAACGCATCGACCACGGGATCGAGCAGCGGCGCCGCTCTCGGCTCCGGTTTCGGCGGATACAACCCGACCTTCACCGGCGGCGTTGGCGGGATCGGTTTCGGCAACGGGCTCGGTTTCGGCAACGGGCTCCTGCTCGGCACCGGCGTCCTCGGCGTCGGTAACTTCGGCACCGGCAGAACCGGCATTCGCTAAAACGCGATTCTCGCCCACCGCGGGCGACGCGTGAACCAAGCCTAATCAAGATCAACCAAGGAGGGTCTTTTCATGTCGCTTCGTGGTGTCGCCAAACGGCTGAGAGGCTTCGGCGTCTCGGCGCTTTTCATGCTCACGGTCCCGGCCTGGAGCTGGGCCCAGTCAGGAGAAGGTTGCGCCAGCGGCGCGTGCTTCGGCACGCCCTTCACCGAGAGTTGCGGCAGTTGCTGCCAATCGCATCACTGCCCTCCCGCATACCAGCATTGCGTGGAAGGGGCGCCCAACATCCATTGGAAATGCGGCTGTCCGCGGCCGATCTGCAATCCGTGCGACTTGCCGCACTGGGGCTATTACGACAAATGCTGGACGCCGTGGCCGTTCCCGCCCAACTGGACGCACTGCCCGACGCCGCCGCCGGCAGCTTTCGTAAAATTGAACCCGAACGTCGGCGTCCCCATCCTGCCGCCGCGCTTGCCCGGGCCAGGCATCGCGCCGGGCGCGAATCCGTCTGCTCCAGGAATCAATAGCCTGCCGCAGCCGCAACCCTACAACACGCGCCCATTCTGATGGCACTGATTTTTCGTGCCACCAAAGGCGAGCCGAGTCGCGTAAGCGGCTGGTTGACTTTGTTCAACCGGCGGCTTACGCCGCTCGGCTCGCCCGTTCATTGGACATATCGCGATTTGTGACCTACGCTTGGGCAACCTCGCATGCGTCCTCATCCCCCAAAGGTGGGTCATGGCCGTCGAAAAACGCCCTGATGCCGAGCCGATCCGCGGCTACCGCCTCATCGAGCGTTTGGGCGCCGGCGGGTTCGGCGAAGTCTGGAAATGCGAAGCGCCGGGGGGCATCTGCAAGGCCATCAAGTTCGTTTACGGCAACCTCAATGGGCTCGACAATAACAGCGCTCATGCCGAGGAAGAGCTGCGCGCCTTTCAGCTCATCAAGTCGATTCGCCATCCGTTCCTGCTTTCCATGGACCGCGTCGAGATCGTCGCCGGGGAACTGGTCATCGTCAGCGAGTTGGCGGATCAAAACCTGCACGAATTGTGGGAGCATTACCTGACGCAAGGCCGGCAAGGGATTCCGCGCGAGGAGTTACTCGGCTATCTGACCGAGGCCGCCGAGGTGCTCGATCTGCTCAATCAGAAATTCGATTTGCAGCATCTCGATGTGAAGCCGGCCAATTTATTCCTGGTGAGCAATCACGTCAAGGTCGCCGACTTCGGGCTGGTCAATAGCCTGCTGGAGGCGGTGACCGACAAGCTGAGCGCGGTGACGCCGCTCTACGCCGCCCCCGAGCTTTTCCTCGGCAAGCTGGGCCGACGCTGCGATCAATACAGTCTCGGCATCGTCTACCAGGAGCTGTTGACGGGGACGCTGCCATTCCAGGGCAAGAACCTGCGTCAATTGCTGTTGCAGCACACACAGGAAGAACCCGACTTGCAGGCGTTGCCGCCGCACGACCGCGTCACCGTGGGCCGCGCCCTGGCAAAGAATCCCGAGCATCGCTTCGCATCGTGTCTTGAATTCATCCTGCGCCCTGAAGGCGGAACCGCGACCCGCGGGTAGGCCTAAATCCGAAATCCTGGTGACGCTCGAAGACCCGGCGCCGTCGGCGGGTGACACGACGATGTATCCGCGCTTCGGCGACACGACCGAGCTGCCGCGCCCCGCCGCCAAGCCGGTGTTGCCGGAAGACGTGCTGCCCGACTACCGCTTCGGCGAATGCCAGAGCAACAGTCCGCTCATGGAAGTATGGAGCGCGGAGACGCCGGAGGGAGCGGAGAAGCGCGTCATGCTGCTTTACGGCCTCGGCTGCCCCGGTCTCGGCAAGCTTACCGAAGCGCTCCATCGGCTCAAGAGCATCGAGCACCCCGCCTTGTACACGCCGCAGATCGCCTTCGTCGAGCCGGGCCGCCTGATTCTGATCACCGATCACATCCGCGAGACCTTGCGCGAGCGTGCCCACGAATGCCAGGCGCGCGAGCAGCAGGGCGTGCCGCGCGGAGAGCTGGTCGATTACATCCGCGCCGCCGCCGAGGTGCTCGATTACCTTTATCTGCAGCACGGCGTCCAGCACCTTAACCTCAATCCGCGCACCTTGATCCTCGATAACGGCTGGCTGCAAATCGCCGAGTACGCCTACGCCCAGCTTCTGTGGGCGCCGGCCGGGCAGGACATCGTGCAGCGTAATCTCCGCTACGCCGCCCCGGAATTGCTTGGCGCCACGCTCAGCCGGCATTGCGATCAATACAGCCTGGCCCTGATCTACGCGGAGATGCTCACGGGAATGCATCCCTTCCACGGCTTGGGCCCGCGCCTATCTGGCCAAGAAACAAGGCCCCGATCTGGAGCGACTGCCTGACGTGGACCGCGAAGTAATCCGCCGGGCTCTCGATCCCGATCCGAGCAAACGCTTCAGCAATTGCACCGAAATGCTGCTGGCTCTCGAAGGCACGTCGCTGGAATTGAACCAGGAACTGCAACAAAAGCCGGACCACTTCGCCAAGCTTGTGCAGACCGAGCGCGGCGCCAAGAAGAAAACGGTGTACACTGGCGTCGATCCGGCGAACTTCAACGACATCATCGCGCACCTGATCAATACCGGCGGCGGCCAGGTGGACGCGCTCGCCTCGGTAACACCATTATCGGAGCAATCCGGCGATTCTCTGCAATTCCAGTTCACTGCCGGCCTGCCGCTCGGCGCCGCCCAGGAGCAGCTGCGCGTCTTCGCCCAGCAGATGTTCGCCCGCATCACCCGGCAAAATGAGTCGGCCTGCACCATGCACTTCGATTTGCCCAGCGGTTTTTGGCAACACTGGCGCGGCCAGGACCCGAAGCTGGAATTGCACGTCGAGCTGGTCCGCGTCAATCCAATGTCCGCCACGCCAATCAACATCAACTCCCGGCTCCGCGCCATCCATTGCACCAAGCAGTGCGCAACCGACTTATTCGAGAAGATGAGCCCGGAAATCTTCGCCGGCTTGCAGCAACTCCTGCTCGTCAATTCGGAAAAGCGCACCAAGGACCGCCTACTCTGGCCTCACCCGATTACGATCATCCCGCTCGATCGGCACGGCCAGCAGGAGGAGCCGATCGAATGCCGCGGCAAGGACCTCTCGCAGACCGGCGTCGGATTCTATTTGCCGCACGATTTGATGACCTCGGAGGTGCTGATCGAATTGCCCAACCCGCTCGCCGGCGCGTCGGTCAAGATTCCCGCCACGCTGGTGCGCGCCAAGCGCTGCGCCGACGGCTGGTACGAAGTCGGCGCCCTGTTCCGCCTGCCGATCGCACGGCGCTGTTTGGCGGAGATTTGCGTTTGATCGCCGCGTCCGATCACCAATCGAACGGTGAACACTTACGCCTCATTTGCTGTCAAGAACTTTGAGCATTTTTTCCGCTACCTCATGCTTATTCTGTTTCAGCACAGCTTGCAGCATTTGCCGGGCCGTGTCGGGATTTCCATTCAAAGCGGCATAGACCGCGCGAAGCACGGCGACATTCTTGGCCAGACCATCTTCGTTTTGTTGTTGGAGCAATTTCTCCGCTTTGTCGAGGTGCTCAACGGCCTCGATCCGCCTCTCCGGATCGCCGCTTCGCAAGAGCACCGCTGCGAGTCCGGCGTGAATGAAGGAGCTGTTGCCGTCATGAGCCATTGCTGCACGCAGGTGCTTCTCGGCGTCCGCGTACCGCCCCAGTTCGGCCAACCCAAAAGCAGCATAATAACGGCTGAGGGCGTTGTCCTTCGCCCGCACCCACGCTTCGCAAACGGTTGCCAATTCCTTTTCCTTTTCCTGAGCCATCAGTAGTGGTATCAAGATTTTCCAAGCCAACTCGTTAGCCGGCGCGAGCATTACGGAGCGTTGCAAGAGTCGTTCCGCCTTTGTAACCGCAGCAGCGGCATCAACCTTGTTATTATCAGCACTGACTGCTTTTGCTTTGATCACAATGAGAAAGCCCCCGAAAAAGCAAGCCTCCGCCGCGATTCGTTTGTCTTTATGGTTGGTGAGCGCATCTAGCATTGCGCCGAGCTTGTCGGCTGTCTTAGACACCTGAAATCCGAATTCCTTGAAAGCGGCTTCTTTCCGCGCAGCATTGGCCGTTTTCGCTTTGGAGAGCAAAATGCCAAGATCTGGAACCATATCGCAAACCGTCGCGAACACCTGCGCTCGCGGATTGGCGGGATCGAGTTCCGCCGCCTTGTGTACGTCGGCAAGAACTTTCGCCCCGGAAATCCGCTTCAACGAGCGGGAAATCACATCGATGAACTCGTCCTTCTCGGGATTAGATCTGCGCCTTCCCCCAAAGCGAGTTCGAGAGAACGAGCCATGGCCCGCGCCATATAAACCTTGGATTCACCTGGCGAGGCGGCCACCGCTCGGTCCATACAATCGCTTGCTTCTTTGGCAAGCTTACTGCACCTGGCCAGGTCCTCCGGCGCGATTGTGCCCGTCATCAATCTGGCCAAGGCCGCCATTTGCGATTCAGCATGTTTGTCAGCGCCACCGAGCGCATTGAGGGCATTCGTCCAAAGGAAATCGCCGAGCGCTAGCCAGCATTCAGCATTCTTCGGCGCCAGCGCGACGGCTTGGCGCAACATTTTTTCTGCTTCGTCGTCCTTGTAGCCATCGCGGAGACATTGTCCGAGCCGCATCGCGAGCCGGCCGTTGCGAGGGTCTTGTTGGAATTGCTTCTTGAAGAGGTCCGTCGCCATCGCGGTGGCGCGTTTGCTTTTCTCGTCGTCATCGTAAAGGTCGCTCAGCAGATAATAGCGTTCGGCATCCTTCGCATCGCCGCACAGCGCCTTCTCGAGCGCCGCGATTTCCGCCGAGTTGTCGCTCCTCTCGCCGAGCAACAGGAAGCCTTTTTCCGTGTTGAATCTGATTCCCAGCATCAAGGACGGGCTGGGAATTCGAATCAACTCGCAGAGCTTTTTGGAGTCAACTTCCTGGCATTCGCTTCGAGTTGCGAATGCGATAAGCAACATGATTGGCAATAGACGAGTCTGCATGGCGAACCTCCGTGTACGGCAGATAGTGCTAGCGCTCCCGGCAGAAAAACCACATGCGATTGTAAGCAGTTGGCGAGTTTTTTGCAACGTGTGCAGGACGCCATTAATGGGCGGTCTTAGAAGTTGCTCGCAAAGAATTTGCAAGCTCGTTGCACGGCTGTACCCAGAGCCCCGACGCATTCATTGCACGGCGCGGGGGTGTCGGTGTGTAACTATCCCGTGGATTCTTTGCAGTTGCGAAGATTTCATGCTGCTTTTTTTGTTAGTTCGTCAGCGTTGGCGTCGTGCGCCGTCAGTAGTGCCAGAATCGGCAGTCGGGCGTCGGGACTGAGGTGGTAACGATGCGATTTCTCTTGCTTGGACAAGATGCCATGGGCACGCAAGACACGAATTTGCCTTGTCACCCATGCCGAACGCCGCCGACGCTCCTTGGCGTCAGCGGCTGGTTTTTCGTACAGCATCGCCACCAGGTCGCGGTTACGCAGGCCCTTCACCGTGAACTTCGCATCGGCCACCGCCGCCAACAACGCGGCATCGCTCGCCGCCAACGGATTCAAGCCACGCTCGGTTCGCTTGGCCTTGCCCAACGCCTGCACGCGGCGACACCACGGCTCGGACCATTCCTTCAACGCGGTCTTGTCCTGCACCACGGTCAACGCCGCCGCGTAACGATCGTTGGCCGCCTGACTCTGTTCGGCACGCTGCGGCATGTCCACGACGCCCATCCGCATCGGTCGCCAGTCCTTGGGGCCAGCAGGATCATTCTCCTTCGTGCGATACACCTTGAAGTCAACCGGGTCGTTGATCGTGGTTTCGATACGCAGATTGGCGCTGTCGGCAAACAAGGCGTCGTACATCTTGATCGAGTTTCCATCGACCCAATGCTTGATGCACACCCCTTCCTCACGCTTTTTCAAATTCGTGGTCACCTCGGTGTTCGTCAGGTTCCGATTCATCTGGCTGCTCAACGGCACGGTCCGTCCCAGAAAACGCATGACCTCGGCACTCTTGTACGTCAAGAGCGCGTATCGAAGCCATTGCGGATAGAGACGCTCCAAATCGGCGCGGCGGCGAAACAGGTAGTCGCTGGCCCATTCACTTTGAAACACCGACCAGTAATACGCCAACGGCATGCGTCCCAAAATCTGCGGATGCGCCGGATGAATCTGCTGCAAGATCGCGTTCAGAGCCGCGGGCCAATCGGTCTGCACTTGGCGGTCAAGAAAGTCCTGGGCCTTGGTAAAATCCTCGAGCCAGGAAAACTTGTTGCGGCGGCGCTGGTACTTCAAGCCCGCCTGGCTCATTTGCCGAGCCAACCACTCGCGACCGTTGATGCCAATCTGCACCGCGAACGGGAACCAGGTCTGCAGGCGTGCGTACATGAAGCCAAACAGCGGGTGCAAATAATAGTGGTACACATGCAGACAACGGCCCTGCTTGCCGGTGATTTCCAACTTTTTGGTGGCGCGGTTGCCATGCACTTCATAGGTGAAGCCAGGCTCGACGCACTTGAACACGCCGATCAAGCCGGCACGCACGCGATCCTCGGTCATAATCTTGCGTGCCAATGCTTCCTTGTCGGTGCCGCTGGAAGGCAAATAGAGGATCGGCCGCTTCTTGCGTTCCGCCTCGGCCAAGGACGCCTGAAGCAAGTCAGCCGTCTTGCCCTGGACGTGCGTTTGGAAGTCCTTGAGCAAGACCTGATTGGCCCACAGATAGGATCGCATGCCGCCGGCATAGGAGAGTTGCCGCAAGTGCCCGCGAAAGACGACCCGATCATAGCCGTGCAAGGATCCCGCGATCATGCTGGCGAACAGGGATATAAAAGAGTTCATGGTGTTCCTTTTGCTGGTGGTGAAGTTGCGCAACTCCATCTCCGCAGAAGGAACACCGTTTTTCAAGCATTAAATTCGGTTGCGGCTCTGCCGCGCTAAGTCTGTGCAACGAATCGGCGGAAAGCGTTGTGTTCAAAGGGGTTCGTCGTCGAGAATTCGTTGCACGCTCACGGCCCGATGCGATTTCGCCTCAAATCGGGAAAAACCCTTTGCCGCTCCCCGCCAGCTTCTGCAGCAATTCCGTCGGCTGAAAGCGTTTGCCGAGCGATTCATATTTCGCCAGGTGCGTCAGCACGTTGCTCAGGCCCTGGGTGTCGGCCCAGCGCAACAGGCCGCCGTGCTGAGGCGGGAAGCCGATGCCGAGAATCAGGCCCATGTCCACGTCGGCGGGGTCGCGCACAATGCCTTCGGACAGCACCAGGGTTGCCTCGATCAGCATCGGCAGGAACAGGCGGTCGCGCAATTCGTCCGGGCTGAAATCGCGCTTGGCGGTGCGGACTTTTTCGAGGAGGGCGGCGAGAGGCAGGGTCGTCGCTGCCGCGCGAGGATTTGGCGTAGCTGTAGAGTCCTGCGCTGCTCTTTTGGCCGAGCCGGCCCGCCTTGACGAGCTCGGCGAGAATCCGCGTTTCCTTGGCGCGATCCTTGAACGCCCGGTTGACGACCATGCCGGCGTAAAGGCAGGTGTCCAGGCCGACCATGTCGCTCAAGGTGATCGGGCCCATCGGCATGCCGAAATCGCTGGCCGCCTTGTCGATGGCGCGCGGGTCGGCCCCCTCCTCGAGCAGCACATAGGCTTCATTGAGATAGGGAAAAAGGATGCGGTTGACGAGAAAGCCGGGGCAATCCTTGACGACGATCGGCGTCTTGCCGAGCTTCTTTGCCAGCGCAACCAGTGTGACAACGGTCTGATCGCTGGATTTCTCGCCGCGAATCACCTCGACGAGTTGCATGCGATCGACCGGATTGAAGAAATGTAAGCCGGCGAAGTTCTCGGGCTTGGCGACGGCCTGGGCCATCCGCGTGATGGAGATCGTCGAGGTGTTCGACGCCAGGATCGCATCGGGCTTGACGATCGCTTGCACATCGCGAAAGAGCTTTGTCTTGACCTCCTCGTTTTCAACCACCGCTTCGACAGCGATCTCGCAATCGGCAAGCTGGCTCAGGCTCGGCGTCGTGTTGAGCAAGCTGAGGACCGAGACCATGTCTGCGGGCGTCGCCCGGCCAATCTCGATGCGCGACTGCATGACCTTGGTGATGCTGCCGACCCCCTTGGCGAGCGCCGGCTGCGACACATCGGTCAGCACGGTCGGGATCCCTTTGCGCGAGTTGCGCCGGCGATCCCCGCTCCCATGATGCCGGCCCCGACGACGCCGACGCGCTGGATGTCGCGCGGTTTCACGTTTGCATCGGCGACGCCGGTGTCCTTGGCGAGGCGCTGCGTCATAAAAAAAATGGCGATGAGATTGCGCGAGATGGTGCTGCCGATCAGCGGCAGGAAGTGCTCGGTTTCGACCTTGAGCCCTTCTTCAAGAGTCAGGTTGCATCCCTTGGCGATCGCGCTCAGGGCGGCGAGCGGGGCGGGGAATTGGCCTTTGGTCTTGGCGAGCAGCATCGCCTTGGCGACGGTGAAGGTGAATTGGTGCTGCTCCTCGGATAAGCCGACCGGCTGCTGCTTCTTGACGCGGATTTTCCGCCAATCGCCCGATTCGCGCGACCAGGCGAGCAGGCGTAAACCTTCGTCAAGAATTCTCTCGCTCGGCACGGCATCCCAGACGATGCCGATCTCTCGCGCGCGCTGGGCGTTGACCGGCTCTCCGGTGCAGATCATTTCGATGGCGAGGCTTGGGCCGATGAGGCGTGGGAGGCGTTGCGTGCCGCCCCAGCCGGGGATGATGCCGATCTTGGTTTCGGGCAGGCCGATCTCACATTTGGGATGGGACCCGGCCAGGCGATAATCCATCGCCAGGGCCAATTCGGTGCCGCCGCCCATCGTGGCGCCATCGATCAAGGCGACGGTGGGGCAGGGTAGTTTCTCGAATCGGCCGATGAAGTTCAGGCCCCGCATGGTCAAGGCGCGGGCATCGAACTTTCCCCCCTCGCCCCCAGGAAGAGGGGAGGGGGGTGAAGGGGGCTTGACGCCCGCCAACTCCCTTAGGTCGGCGCCGGCGATGAAGATGCCGGGCTTGGCGCTGCAAAATATCAGGCCTTGTAGGTCCGTCGTCTGCTCGAGCTGGGTGAGGATGTTCTCGAACTCGGTTTGCACCGCCTGATTGAGCGTGTTGACCTTGCTGCCCGGCTGATCGTAGGTGATGCGGGCGATGCCAGGCTGCACGAAATCCAGACGAAGCGCGGCGGTGGACATGGGGGCCTCCTTGAAATCGGCGAACGCTGCTCATTTCACCGTAATCATTATCGCGATTCGAGGCAGCGGCGACATCCGATTCTCCTGGAGCCGAGAAAGATTGGCGCAGATTGGCCGGGCAAAGCTGGAGCGCGAATAGGGAAATCCCTGAATTCGAGTTGGTCCGCGCCTTCGCGGGAGTTGTCTGGTAAAATGACGGCCGATGGCGTCGTGCTGGTTGAGCTTACAAGAGAGGTGGAGGATGTGGCTGCGAATTTTGGGCCTGGGGGGGGCCTATTACCTCGCGGGCCGGTTGGGACTGCTGCTGGCGGTTCCGCCGGGATATGCGACGCCGTTCGATCCTGCCGCCGGCGCTGGCCTGGCGGGACTCCTTGTTTTTGGCATGGCCGCCTGGCCTGGGGTCCTGCTCGCTGCGTTCCTTCTCCATCTTCCCACCGGCTTCGAAATCCACGCGCTCGCGCAATCGTTGGGTGTGCCGTTCGCCATCGCCGTCGGGGCGACGTTGCAAGCCGTTGCCGGGGCGGCGTTGGTGCGCTGGTTGGTAGGCTTTCCCAATCCGCTCACCCGCGAGCAGGAGATTGCGGCGCTCGTCTTCCTGTGCGGGCCGCTCAGCTGCCTGATCGGCGCCATTACCAGCGTGTCCTGCTTGTGGCTGACGGGGCGGATTCAGACGGGCGAGCTCGGCTTGACCTGGTGCATCGGGTGGGTCGGCGCCAGCATCGGCGTCTTTGTCGTGGTGCCCGCTGTCATGGTGTGGACCGCCCGACCGCAATACGATTGGCGCCGCCCGATCACGGTAGCGGCGCCCTTGCTGGTATTGGCGGGACTCGTGGTGGCCGTCTTCTTTGTCACGGATGCCCGCGAACGTGTCAGCATTCACCGCTCGTTTGAATTTCAGACCGAGAGCCTGACACGCGCGGTGGAGAGCCGTATCGACCATGCCCTCGAATCGCTTCATTCCATGCGGAATTTCCACGGCGGCAATCCGAACCCGACGGACAACCAGCGCTTTCAGAGGGCGGCGCGGACGATTCTCGAGCGTCGGCCCGGTGCCGTGCAGGCGTTCTCGTGGATTCCGCGCGTCAAGGAGGCCGACCGCGCCGAATTCGAAAAAGCCGGCCGCCAGGTGCTCGCCGCGGATTTCGCCATTCGCGAACGCAAATCAGGAACCGGACTGGAACCGGCAGTTGCGCGACCGGTGCATTTTCCCATCGTCTATCGTGTGCCTTCGCCCGCGTCGTTGGGCTTTGACGTCGCCTCGGAACGCCTCGACGTGCTCGACCTCGCAGCCAGGAAGGGCGTGCCGATCGCCAGTTCCCCGATTGCGCCGGCACAGGACAAGCTTGGCGACAAGTCGGTCGTGGTTTATCTCCCCATCTATCGCGACGACCTGATTCCGGAATCCCTCGAGGAGCGTCCCGAAGCGGTGATCGGCTATGTCGCGGCGGTCCTCAAGGTGGGAGATATGGTGCAAGAGGCCTGGAAAGGATTCAACAGCGAGGGGATCGATTTTTGGATCCTGGACGAGAGCGCGTCCGACAGCACGCGCGTGGCTTATTTCCAGGGCACGCCGCGCGGGATGTCAGAGTTGGCTTCGCTCGCGGACGAGCCGAGGAGCCCCGGAACCGGGGAGCGCGAAACGAAGATCGAAATCGCCGGGCGGCATTGGACGCTGCGGTTTTTCCAGACGCCGGCGTATCGGGCGGCGCAGCGCGTCCATGCAAGCCTGGACCGTCCTCGCCAGCGGGATGCTCCTCACCGGTCTTTTGGGAGGCGTGCTGCTCGTGATCACCGGTCGCGCCGAGCTCGTTGCCGGACTCGTCGAAAAGCGCACGGGCGAACTGGCCCAGGCCAACTCCGCCCTGCGCCAGGAAATCACCGAGCGCAAGCGCCTCGAAGCGGAGGTTGTAAATGTCGCCGCTACCGAGCAGCGCCGCATCGGCCAGGAATTGCACGACGGCACGGGGCAGGAGCTCACCGGGTTGTGCATGCTGTCCGACAACCTCGCCGATGTGCTGGGCGATCAATCCCCGCCGGACGCTCACCTCGCCCACCGCATCGCCGAGGGGCTTCGGCAAGCCCTGGGCCAGGTGCGTGCCCTGTCGCGCGGTCTGATCCCCGTCGAGGTGGATGCCGAGGGCTTGATGGCCGCCCTGACCGAATTGACCGCCCGCATCAGCGATCTTCACGGCTTGAAATGCGTCTTCGAGTGCGCCGAGCCGGTCCCCGTCGAGGACAATAATACCGCCACGCAGCTTTATCGCATCGCCCAGGAAGCGATCACCAACGCGATCAAGCACGGGCAGGCACGCACCATCCGCGTCAACCTGGAGGCGCGCGGGCAATACCTTTCCTTGCGCATCGTCGATGACGGCGTCGGATTTTCACCAGCGACCGGCAACGGCGACGGCATGGGCTTGCGCATCATGCGCTACCGCGCCGGCCAAATTGGCGCCCAGTTCGCCGTGCGGCCCAGCCCGACGGGCGGCGCTGTCGTTTCCTGCACTCTCTTTCGAGGTAATTCTCATGCCTGAGCTAACCAAGAAAACCGTCAAGATTCTCATCGTGGACGATCATCCCATCGTCCGCGAGGGCCTGGCGGCGCGCCTGGCGCGCCAGCCAGACTTCGAGGTCTGCGGCGAAGCCGAGGACGTTGCCGACGCGCTCGACAAGGTCAAGACCACCAGACCGAACATGGTCATCGTGGACTTGTCCCTCAAATCGGGCCAGGGGCTCGATTTGATCAAGCGGATCAAGGCCCTCGGCATGGACACGAAAATGCTCGTGTCATCCATGTACGATGAATCCCTGTATGCCGAACGCACGCTGCGCACGGCGCCATGGGCTACGTCAACAAGCAGGAAGTGTCCGAAAAAATCATCGACGCGATTCGCCAGGTGATCGACGGGAAAATCTATCTCAGCCCGCGCATGACCGAACGCCTGCTGCAGCGCGCCGTGGGCTCAACGCCCCAACTCGCGCAGTCCCCTTTCGAAACGCTCACCGACCGCGAGCTGGAAATCTTCAAGATGATCGGCAAGGGCATGACCACCCGGCAAATCGCCAACGACCTGCACCTGAGCGTCAAAACGGTGGAAACGCACCG
Source organism: uncultured Planctomycetota bacterium (assembly GCA_963767835.1). Lineage (GTDB taxonomy): Bacteria > Planctomycetota > Planctomycetia > Gemmatales > Gemmataceae > SIAQ01. Next base: position 277,478 of record CAVYFY010000015.1, on the reverse strand, counting down.
TGAAAACATCAAGGGAAAGCTCAATCTGCCCAACAGCGCCGAGCTGAGCCGCGAGGCGGTGCAATGGGTGATGGAAAACGGGAGCTGACAAACCTAGGCCCCCGTCGTCACGGAACCGCCGCTGACGTCCGCCAATGCCTGGGCAAGCGCATGCCATGCCTCCCGCGTGCCGGCGTCGGCGTTGCCCCAAATGACCAGCGTGATGCCGTCCGGATCGCGGCGCAGCGTGATCATGCCCCCGCCGACGGCGACGCGCAGCTCGCGCCAGTTCTCGGGCGGCGTCTCAGCGGGAAACGCCAGTTCGCCGTCGATCATGCGCATTTGCAGCGGCAGGTTCTTCTTCGCGAGCAAGTCGACAAGCGCTGGCCAGGTCGGCGTCTTTTCGGGCGGGAAGATTATTTTTTGGTCCATGCCCATGAATGAAGTCCTCGACTGGGTATTGTGCGCGTAACCGCCAAGCGAGCTTCGCATATGCAACTGGCGGCGACGTGCTCATTTCTTGTTCGTCCAGGCTTCCTTGAAAAATCGCAGCCAGTTGCCGTGCATGATGCCCTCGATGTCGGCGTCGCTGTAGCCGCGTTTTTTCAGGTAGCCTGGGATGCGCTGCAGGTCGGCGATGGTATCGAGATCGCCCGGGGATTGCTCGCGGCCAAAGCCGCCGTCGAGATCGGTGCCGATGGCGGCGTGGCGTGTGTTGCCGGCCAGTTGACAGACGCGATCGATGTGGTCGCAGATTTTCTCCAGCGGCACGAAGGTCTTCGTCTCGCCGCGCACCCAGTCCGGGATCATCATCCAGGTGTCGAGGGCATGGCCGATAACGCCGCCGCGCTCGATCAGCCGTTTCGTGTGGTCGTCGGTGAGCTGGCGCTGATTCGGCGTCAGCGTGCGGTTGTTGTGATGGCTGGCGAGCACCGGGCCGTGGTAGATTTCCAGGGCTTCGTCGAAGCATTGATCGGAGAGGTGCGTGACGTCGAGGATCATGCCGACGCGTTCCATTTCGCGCAGGAGGGCCGGGCCTTGCTCGAAGAGACCGCCCTCGGTCGCGGTGCCGTGGGCGTACGGACTGACCCCGTAATGGGCGGGGCCGACGATGCGCAGGCCGGCGTCGAACCATTCCTGCACCTGATCGGGCCGCAGAATCGAGTCAGCCCCCTCCATGCTGAGAATGAAGCCGATCGGCAGCGTCGGCGAATTCTCATCGGCCTGCCATTCTTTGACATGGGAGTCCAAAGCGGGCCAATCCGTAAGCCAGCGCAGATGGCCCCCCTGGCACATGCCGCGATAGTAAGCGAGTTGGCCGTAGGCATGACCGTAAGCCGCTTCCATGTGCGCGAAACGCTGGATCGCCGGCATTCCGCCGATCCGCAATATCCTTGGCAACAGCGTGGCGATGACGATGACGACCTTGCCGCGGCGCAGATCGGGCAGCGACACGGTATTGCAGCCGCGCCCCTTGTCGGTTATGCCGAGATCATTTTCGAACTTGCGGATTTGCTCGCAGCTCATGCGCAAATCGCGATTCCAGTCGATGGCGTTCCAGGCGAGGTCGAGATGGGCGTCGAAGATGATCATGGCAGGTCTCCGCAGATGGCGCCGGCAACCGTGGCATGATACGCATTCCGTGGAGAAATTCGATGCTCGACACGCGGGCTAACGTCGAACCTCTAATGGATTCGCAAGCAATGAATGTAATCGAGATCAGTACGGAATGAATTCAATGCGATCGGACCACTCCCAGGATTCGCTCGCGTGCGCCGCCAGGGCTAGGTGGCTTACGACCTGGGACAGGCGGCTTCCGCGCTTAAGCATGAATATGCCAGGCGAATGGCAGCCAGCTTATAGATATGCCGCAAGATGGCCCGCCAGCGTCGATCTGTCGAAGCTGACCAGGATGCGGTTCTCGCGCTCACACCAGCCCAGGACATCTGGATCGGTCGCGCCCAGCGGCAGGTCCGGCGCGTCGCCGACGCGGACCACATCGAGCAGATAATCGCCGAGTTGATTGTGCCGGATGATTGAGCGCCATAGTGGGCCGCGCTGGTTCTCATCCAGCACGAACCGTAGCGCCATGGTCCGACTCCTGCGGTTGCTTGGCAGCAAGCCGCCGCCGCAACTCGACGACGTCCGGTCCGCGCGGCGCCTCCGTACGCTGTCGTCCGATTTCTGTCTCACATGCCGCCAAATAACTGTCCACTTCCGCGGTGTGCTCCAAGTAAAAGACGATGACCTTATGAACCAGGGTCAGGGGAAGCGTGGGAAATAGTTCGCAAAGCTCTTCTGCGGAAGAGCCCTCGTTGTAAAAATGCGACACGTCTTGCAGGCCGATGCGATGGCCCGCAAGGTGGATATAGCCGTCGGCATCCTGAGCAAGAAAATCCGGCAGAACCATGACATCCTCCGCAACCTGGTCTTTGCAGTATACCAGCGCAAGCCGTTGCTGCCCACACCATCTGAAGGCCGGCCAGAAACCGCGCGTGCCTGGCTCATTGCGTTACACTTCAACCACATCCTTCAACCGGGCAATCGCCACGACTTCGGCACGCATGAGCAGCAGTTTCTTGCGGTTGCGTTTGATGCCGGTGGCCGCCGCATCGACGATGTAGTTTTCGCGCGTGGTTTGCGTGTCGCGCAGATCGTGCAGGTCGGCGTTGCGCAGTTCCAGAATGTCCGGCCCCACCTTTTTCAAGGTTCCCAGGCAAACGTAAGTACTGCGCAAGTCGATGACCACGATCGCGCCGATCAACTCTTCCAGCATTGGCGTTCCCCTATAATATCGGTGCGCGAATCCGCTCTGCCATTGTCACGGACGCATTCACGATGTCAACCATTCCCGCCGCCGAACGCTATTTCGATGAGGCGATGAGCCGCTTGGCTGGCCTGTTCGTTTTGACCGATCAACGCCAGGCGTTGGATCGCGCAGCCTGGCTTTGCACCGAAGCCATCGCCGCCAATGGCCTGGTGCATCTTTTTGGCTGCGGACATAGCCGGATGATGTGCGAGGAGATGACGCCGCGCCAGGGTTGCTACGTTGGCTGGCACACCATCGTCGAACTGGGCCTGACCTTCCACAACCTCATCGTCGGCCCCAACGGCCTGCGCCAGAGCTTGCACCTGGAGAAGACGCTTGGTTACGCGGAGCAGATTCTGCGCAATTTCGCCTTCGGGCCCAAGGATGTCCTGATCGTCATCTCGACGAGCGGCATCCGCGAGGTCATCATCGAGATGGCGCTGGGAGCGAAACAGCGTGGGCTGGCGGTGATCGCCCTTTTGAGCAAGGCCCATTGCGAGCAGGCGAAACCGGCCCATCCGTCGGGCAAGAAGCTGATCGATGTCGCCGACGTGGTGCTCGACAACGGCGCCCCGGTCGGTGACTCGCTCTTGGATTTGGAAAGAGCCGCGCACGAAGTAAGCGGCGCTTCGGGGCTGCTTACTTCGTGCGCGGCTCCTTTGGCGAATCGGACTGGCCCGTTTAGCACGCTCGGCGGCGCCATGGTCATGAATATGCTTCGCTGCGAGGTCGCCCAGCGCCTGATGGATCGGGGCATCGAGCCGGTGTTCTTGCCGAGCCATCAGTTCGTCGGCAGCCGTAGCGTGGAGGAGCAGTTAGAGTATTTTTACGCCCAGTATGCGAAGCGGGTGGCGCCGCTGTATGGGCGGCAGGGTTGAATTCATGTCGAACCGATTGCAAAGCAAGCGTTGCTTAATCGTCGGCGGCGCCAGCGGCATCGGCTTTGCCGCCGCCCAGCATTTCTTCCAAGAGGGTGCTCGCCTCATTGTTGCCGGGCTGGACGCACCGCAGCCGCCGAGCGATCTTGTATACGTTGCGTGCGATGCCGCCTCCGAATCGCAAATCGAAACGCTTTTCGCCGACGTCGTCAAGCGACTCGGAGGCCTCGATGTGCTCTACCACGTCGCCGGCTCAAGCGGACGCAGACACGGCGATGGTCCACTGCACGAATGTACCGACGCCGGCTGGCAGGCGACCCTCGACGCCAATCTCAAGAGCGTGTTCCTCACCAATCGCGCCGCCCTGCGCCTGTTTCTTCAGCAAGGCAGCGGCGGGGCGATCTTGAACATGGCCAGCGTGCTGGCGTTGTCGCCGTCGCCGCATTTTTTCGCCACCGCCGCCTATGCCGCCAGCAAGGGGGGCGTCATTGCCATGAGCCGGCTGGCTGCGGCGCATTATGCGGCCTACAAGATTCGCGTCAACGTGCTGGCGCCGGGCTTGATCGACACGCCGATGTCGGCTCGCGCTCTGGGCGACCCGGCGATTGGGGCGTTCCTGCAAAGCAAGCAACCGCTCGGCCCCGGGCCTGGAACGCCGGACGATTGTGCCGGCGCGGCGGTGTTTCTTTGCAGCGATGATGCGCGTTTCATCACCGGCGCCGTGCTCCCAATCGACGGCGGCTGGAGCGTCAGCGAGGGGCAGTTCCGCTGACGCGGCGCAACAAGATCTCACGCAAAGGCGCGAAGGCGCAAAGACGAGCATCAGCCTCGGCGACGGAGAGCACAATGATTGGCAATTTTCCTTCGCGCCTTCGCGCCTTTGCGTGAGACTATTCGATTCCCTGGTTCTTGTGGGTTTCCGCCTGCGTCAGTAGGATGGAGGTAATTCGTCGCTCCGGCCAACACATCCTTTTGATCGTGCCAATGAATCCGCTCGATGAATTTATCGTCGCCGATCCCGCTTCGCTGGCGGAATGCTGCCGCTCGCATCGGCGCAACCAGCGTGATCGGGTTCGATACGGAATTCGTCGGCGAAGATACCTATGAGCCGAGCTTGTGCTTGATCCAGGTTTCGACGCCGACGGCGTTGTGCTTGATCGATCCATTGAGCGCCGGGCCGCTGGAAGCGTTTTGGCGATTGCTGGTCGATCCACAGCGAACAGTGATCGTTCATGCCGGGCGTGAGGAGATTCGCATGTGCCGGCGCTGGAGCGGGGAAGCGCCGACGAACTGGTTCGATTTGCAAATCGCCGCGGGTTTGGTCGGCCTGACCTATCCGCTTGGGCATGGCCCGCTCGTTTATCAGCTCTTGGGGCACCATTTGACGAAGGCCGAAACGCTCACCGAATGGCGTCATCGCCCCCTGAGCTCGGCCCAGATCGGGTATGCGTACGATGACGTGCGCTATTTGATTCTGCTTTGGCAGCAACTTGACGCTCGCCTGGAAACGCTGGGCCGCCGCGACTGGGCGCGGCAGGAATTCGCGCGCTTCACCGCGGCGGCGTTGCCGGACACGCCGCATCAATCGACGGCCATCGACAAATGGCGCAAGCTGCGCGGCGTTGGGTCGATGGATCGCCGCCGACTGGCGATGGTGCGCGAGATGTTTTTCGCCCGCGAGAGCATCGCCGCCGAAATGAATCGCCCGCCGCGCGTGTTGATCCGCGACGATCTGCTGATCGAGATCGCACGCCGCAATCCGAAATCGCCCGGCGACGTGCAGGTGGTGCGCGGCATGGCCAAGCGCTTCGTGACGCTGATCTGGGAGGCGATCGAGCGGGCCCGCGCCTTGCCGGCCGATCAGCTACCCATCGCGATGGAGCGTGACCAGGATCCGCCTCAGGTGGCGCTCATCGTCAGCTTGCTCGGCGCCATTCTCAACGATTTCTGTGCCCGGAATCAACTGGCGACCAGCCTGACGGCAACGATGAGCGATGTCAAGGAGCTGGTCCGATCCAGGATGCAAAATGACCAGCCGCCGGCATCGAATCTCCTGATGACCGGTTGGCGGCGCGATTTCGTCTTGCCGATCCTCCAGGAGGTGCTGGAGGGGAAGCGCAGCGTGCGGATCACGAACTTGCAGTCGGAGTCGCCGTTCGCCCTCGAATCATGAGAAATTCACGTGCCTGGTCGGCGGTTTGTCGGTAAACCAGTTGTGCCGCTCGCGGCGTAGCAGACGCTTCCTGCTACGCAGCAAGCGGCAACTCGTGGGAGGAGTTCCCGTGCAAGTTCTGGAAACAGTTGAACTGCGCAAACGCTACGGCAAGATCGAAGCGCTCGCCGGCGTTTCGCTCAACGTCAAGGAAGGCGAGATTTACGGCCTGCTGGGCCAAAACGGCGCCGGCAAGACCACCCTTATCAAAGTCCTGCTGGGCATCATCAGCGGCTGGGAAGGCAGGGCCATGCTGCTCGGCCAACCCGCAGGCACCGCCCATGTCCGTGCTCGCGTCGGCTATCTCCCCGAAGATCATCAATTCCCCGATTACCATACCGGCTATAGCTTGCTCGATTTCTACGGCGAATTGCTCGGCGTTCCCGGCGGCGTTCGCAAGAAACGCATCCTGCAAATGCTCGAACTGGTCGGCATCGCGGATCGCATGAAATACAAAATCCGCACCTATTCCAAGGGCATGAAGCAGCGGCTCGGCATCGCCCAGGCTCTCTTCCACCAGCCCGATGTTATCTTTCTCGACGAACCGACCGATGGCGTCGATCCCGTTGGCCGCCGCGATATCCGCGAGACATTGATCGAATTAAAAAGACAAGGCACCACGATTTTCATCAATTCCCATTTGCTCGGCGAGGTTGAATTGATTTGCGATCGCGTGGCCATTCTCCGCAGAGGCAAGATGGTGCGCGAAGGGGACATCACCACCCTGACCAAGCAGAAGGGGCATTTTCTGATCGGGTTGGCGCCGGGTCAGATTTTACCGATCGCCGACTTGAGAACTCTGGGTTATGATGTCACACCACTGGGAGATCGCTGGGAAGTGCAGCTGTTGGAAGGACAAAGCATCGATCCGGTTATCGACCTGGTCCGCGATCGGCGGTTGAATCTGCGCCATCTGGTCGAGAAACGGCAAACACTGGAGGATTTGTTCCTGGCGACCCACCGAGACGGCGGCGAAAGTCGCCCGAAGCGCGCCGCCGGGACCGGAGAGCAGATCACCGTTCTGAAGTCTGCCGAGGAGAAACGGGCATGAAATACTTCGCCATTCTCAAGGACTCGCTGCGCAAAGCGCTGGACAGCAAGGTGCTTATCGTTCTGCTCATCCTATCGACTCTCGTCATGGCGGGCGTCGCGTTGTTCTCATTCAAGCCGCTTTCGGCGGAAAAGACGTTTGCCATGTTCTTCTCGAACGGATTCGAGCCGGCTTTGATCCCGTTCACTCTAAACATTTTTAAGCAAGAAAAAATGCTGGAGGGGGACCTGTTCCAGCCGGGCGGACCCAGAATCAAGATGCCGCGGGGATTCTACACCTTGAAAGACGTGACATGCGTGCGCGGAGAGCCCGATGACCCCGAAAGCGACTACAGATTACTTGTCACGCAGAGCAACTGGCGGCATGGCGATCCGCAACCGGCTAACATCGCGGAGCCCGACGCACCGATCGAAGCGTTGCGGGAGGCTTTCAAGGACGCGGTCGACCTTGGCTTTATCAAAGTCGATATTGAATACGCAGACCATCAGGAAGGCGAAGGCCCCCAAGCGATTCGACGTCATCGTGAAGGGCACGCCCAGAACGCACCGCATCTGGGCGACGGAGGTACAAATCTTCGGCTATGCGTTCCCTGGGTCGGTCAAGCCGCTTGGCGCCGCCATCAACGACCTTGTTCAGCTCGTCCTCAACATTGGCTCGTGGGTCGCGGTGCTGTCGGGAGTGGTGATCACCTCCTTCTTCATCCCGAGCATGTTGCGCAAGGGCACCGTGGACCTGCTCTTGGCGAAGCCGATTCATCGCTGGGCGCTGCTTGACTTATAAATATCTCGGCGGGCTGGCGTTCATGTTTCTAATTACGGCCTATTCGATCGTCGGCATCTGGCTCGTTATCGGCCTGCGGTCAGGATTATGGGCCAACGCCGCACTCCTGCTGATCTTTTCGCTGACATTTTTCTTTGCCATCCTATACGCCATCTCCACTTTCGTCGGCGTTGTCACGCGCAGCGCCATTGTGTCGATCGTCGTCACCATTCTGGCGTGGGCTGCGTTTGCTGCAATCGGCATGTTCTACCACACGATGGACCTCGTTGAGCGAATGGAAGCGGGCATGGAAAAGCAGGGCCACGCGAAGCCGCCTGAAGAGCGCTGGGGCAGCGGCAATCTCGCGTTGACGGCTCGCGTTCTTAACGCGGTGACCCCGCACACCGAGGATCTGAATAAGCTGAACAAAATGCTGATCTTCACGTCATTCATGACCGGCGACCTGAGCGACGTAGCTAAATTCGACAGCGGCAACACGAGTTGGTGGACAAGCCTTCTGGTCGCTGCCGCCTGGATCATCGCCTTCCTCGGTCTGGCGTCGGCTTGGTTCACGTACAAGGACTACTGACGCCAATGGCCGAAGCAGTTTTCCAGCGCTGTATCCATCCTGACTGCGGCGGGACTCAGACTGCCGAGGACACGTCGTTTGTCTGCCCGAAGTGCGGCGGGTTGCTCGATGTCGCTTACGACTGGAGCCGATTGCAGCCGCCCAAGTCGCTCGGCTGGTTCGAGAGCAAATGGGCCGGGCGCTCCAATCCGCTCCATTTCAGCGGCGTCTGGCGGTTTCACGAATTGCTGCCGTTCGCCCCGCCTGACAAGATCATGACCATCGGCGAAGGGCAGACGATCCTGCAATGCGCCGATAATGTCGGTACCTACGTCGGCATGAACGCGGGATGTCTGCACCTGCAATACGAGGGCATGAATCCGTCGGGCAGCTTCAAGGACAACGGCATGACGGCCGCCTTCACGCATGCCCGCATGACCGGCGCCACCCGCGCCGCCTGCGCCTCCACTGGCAACACCAGCGCTTCTTTGGCGGTCTTCTGCTCCGCGACCGGCCTGATGCGCGCCATCATCTTCATCGGCTCGGGCAAAATCTCCTACGGCAAGCTCGCCCAGGCCCTCGATCACGGCGCCCTCACCGTGCAAATCGCCGGCGATTTCGACGACGCCATGCAGCGCGTCCAGCAAATCTCCAAGAAGCTCGGCATCTACCTCGTCAACAGCGTGAACCCCTTCCGCCTCGAAGGGCAAAAGACGATCATGTACCGCGTCCTCGAAGCGCTGCGCTGGGAGGTCCCCGACTGGATCGTCGTCCCCGGCGGTAACCTGGGCAACGTCAGCTCCTTTGGCAAAGCCTTCATCGAGCTGATGGAGCTCGGCTTGATCAAACGCCCGCCGAGAGTGGCCGTCATCAACGCCGCCGGCGCCAATACCTTCTATCAGCTTTACGAAAAATTCGGCCTGCGCTGGAACGCCGGGCAGCCGGCCGCGAATATCATCGACGGCTATTATCAGAGCCTGGACATCGAGAAAATCCGTGCCGCGACAATCGCCAGCGCCATCGAGATCAATCATCCGGTCAACCTGCACAAGGCGCTGCGAGCGCTCGATCGTTGCGGCGGCGTGGTGCGCGAGGCGTCGGACCAGGAAATTCTCGACGCCAAGGCCAAAGTCGGCGCCGGCGGCCTGGGCTGCGAACCGGCGTCCGCGGCCAGTGTCGCCGGCGCCCGCAAGCTCCGCCGCGAGGGGATCATCGCCGCCTCCGACCGCGTCGTCTGCATCCTCACCGGCCATCAGCTCAAGGACCCGACGGCCACGGTCGCCTACCACAGCGCCGACCAGAAAACATTCGACGAGGTGCTGGGCCATCGCGGCGTACGCCGAGCCGCCTTCGCCAACCGGGCGGTGCAGGTGCCAAACGATTTGGACGAGATCATCAAGGCGATCGAGGTGTATACTTAAAGCTGTCATAGTTCAGCGCTAGCAGTAATGCTCCATTCGCTGCTTGATTCTGTCAATGGCGGTTCGCTGCGAACGCTAAACGAATACACGCAATTGGCGAATCGCAGGAGGACCAATCATGAAAACCAAGATCGGCGTCAACGGGGCGTGCGGGCGGATGGGCAAGCGCATTGTCCAGCTCGCCGTTGAGGATGCGGATCTGCAGATCGCTGCCGCGGTGGATTCGGCGAATCATCCGGAGCAGGGAGCCGACATCGGCGAGGCGGCGGGCATCGGCAAGCTGGGCGTTCAGGTCACGCCGACGTTGCCGCATTCCGCTCATTTAGACGTGATGATCGATTTCTCGCTGCCGGAAGGAACCATGAACGTGTTGCAAACGTGCGTCGCCCGGAAGCTTCCGCTGGTGGTGGCGACCACCGGGCACAGCGAGTCGCAGCGGCGCGACATCGAAGGCGCCGCCCATCACACCGCCATTCTGATGGCCCCGAACATGAGCCTGGTCGTCAATGTCCTTTTCAAGCTCGTGGCAGAGGCGGCCGAGGCGCTCAAGGACAAAGGATTCGATGTCGAGATCATCGAGCGCCATCATCGCTTCAAGAAGGATTCCCCCTCCGGCACCGCGCTGCATTTTGCCAAGATCATCCAGGAAGCGATGGGCGATATGAAGATGGTGCACGGCCGCGAGGGGCTGGTCGGCGAACGGTCGCCGCGCGAGATCGGCATGCACGCGGTCCGGTCCGGCGACAATGTCGGCGAGCATACGATCCTCTTCAGCACGCTCGGCGAAACGATGGAATTGGTCCACAAGGGGCACACGCGCGACGCCTATGTGCGCGGCGCGCTCCAAGCCGCGAAATTCCTGGCGACCAAATCGGCGGGCCGCTACACGATGAATGATGTGCTGGGATTATGACGCGGGGTCGGGCGGACTTGCGGATTCATTGCGGGCCGGGGGGTGTGGTTGCGTGTGTGAAACGCATCGGCGTAAGTTGTTGCGTGCAATAGGGATCCTCGCCGAAAATTCATTTCACGCTCGCTGCCGCCACTCCACGGTCGATCATTGCGATGCGCCCGTTCGGAAGTGGTACCATGAAACGAAAATTGCTCTTGCGCATCACGGTCCCCACGGTCGTGTTCGGCGTCCTCCTTTTCGCGGCTTGCTTGCTCAGCATCCGCTACATCCACCGCCTGCAATCCAACCTGGCCGACATCTTGGCTGAGAACGTCATCAGCCTGCAAGCAGTGCAGGAGTTGGAAATCCAGGTGCGGCAATTGCGCTATCACACCTTCCAATATCTGAGCCGACCGCAGCCTGATCTCTTGGACCGCATTGAAGGCGACCAATCGAAATTCGAGAACGCCCTGGACGCTGTGCGAATGGTGTCGCGCACCGATGAGGAAAAAGACCTGCTGCGGGAAATCGAAAAGACCTACGAAAAATACAAGAGCGAGCATGAGCGGCTCATCAGCGAGTCAAAAGGGCAAACATTGCCTGAGCTGTTCAAGATCGAGGAAAAGCATCCGGTCAAGCTCGTGGTTGAGCCGTGCCAAGAGCTTCTGAAGATCAACGAGGACAAGATCGCCCAGAGCGCGGAGGACAGCCAGCGGGTGAGCCGCGAGGCCTATTTGGCCATGCTGTTTCTGGGCATCGCCGGCCCCATTGGCGGGCTTGTCATTGGCTACGGCATCACGCGCGGCTTGCGGCGCTCCATCTATCAGCTTAGCGTCCGTGTTCAGGATCTGGCGCATCACCTCGATCAGGATCTCGGCTCGGTCAGCGTGAGCGCGGACGGCGATCTGGAAGCCCTGGAGCGAAAGATGCAGTTCATCGTCCAAAAAGTCGAGGAGGCGGCCAAGCGCATTCAGCAACAGAATCGCGAATTGCTGCGCACCGAGCAATTATCCCAGGTCGGCCAGCTGGCGGCTGGCGTGGCGCACGAGATCCGCAATCCGCTCACGGGAATCAAGATGCTGGTGGAAGCTGCCCTCAGGCCGCAAGCGCCGCGGCCGCTTAACATGGAAGACACGCAGATGATTTATCGGGAGGTAAAACGGCTGGAGCAAACGGTGCAGCAGTTCTTGAATTTTGCCCGCTTGCCCGCGCCGCAAATTGCTTCGTGTGATCTGCGTGAGATCATTCAGCAGGCGTGGGAGCCGGTTCGCGTGCGAGCTTTGCAGCAAAAAGTTGAACCCGCATTCCATCTGCCGGCGGCACCGGTGATGGTATCAGTGGATGCCGGGCAGATCATCACGGTGCTGGTCAACCTGTTTCTCAATGCCCTCGACGCCATCGGCGGCGCAGGGCGCATCGAGGTTTTCCTGGCGCCTGCGGAAGGCGCCGTGATTCGCTTGCAGATCAGTGATACCGGTCCCGGCATTCCGCCCGAAATTCAGGAGAAGCTCTTTGCCCCGTTCGCAACCAACAAGCCGCACGGGACCGGGCTCGGGCTGTTCTTGACCGGGCGAATTCTCGATGAGCACGGCGGCAGCATCAGCGCGAGCAATCGGCGCGAGGGAGGCGCCTGCTTTACCATCACCTTGCCCACCCATCCTACGGAGGCGGGAATCCGTGAAAACCTTGCTCGTCATTGATGATGAGGAAAGCGTCCGTTATTCGTTCCGCAGCATATTCGCCGTGGAAGGGACCGCTGTCCTGACCGCTGCGTCGGGGGCCGAGGGTCTGGCCCTGCTGCGTGCGGAGAATCCGGATGTTGTCGTCGTCGATCTGCAACTGCCCGATCAATCGGGGTTGGAGGTCTTTGCCGAGATTCAAACGCTGGCGCCGAAAAAGCCGGTGATTTTCATCACGGCGCACGGCACGACGCAAACGGCGATTGAAGCGATGAAGCGCGGGGCCTTTGATTACCTGGTCAAGCCGCTCGATCTGGAACGGTTGACGCAGGTGATCGAGAGGGCGTTTGATGCCGCGCGGCTGATGAGTGTGCCGGCCGTGCTGCCGGCGGAAAGCGTGCCCGATCAGATTGTCGGTCGCAGCGTCATCATGCAGGAGATGTGCAAGGCGATTGGCCGAATGGCGCCGCAAGACGTGAATGTGCTGATCGTCGGCGAAAGCGGGACCGGCAAGGAGCTGGTGGCGCGCGCCTTGTATTCGCACAGCCGCCGCGCCGACAAGCCGTTCCTCGCGGTCAATTGCGCCGCCATCCCGGAGCAGCTTTTGGAGAGCGAGCTGTTCGGCCATGAAGCCGGCGCATTCACTGGAGCCACTCGGCGACGCATCGGCAAGTTCGAGCAGTGCGGCGGCGGCACGCTCTTCCTCGATGAAATCGGCGACATGCCCCCTCCCCTGCAAGCGAAGATTCTTCGCGTCCTCCAAGAACAACAATTCGAGCGCATCGGGGGCAATGAAACCATCCTAACCCATGTTCGCGTGCTGGCCGCCACCAATCAAGACCTCGCCAAGCTAATCGCCGAGGGGCGCTTCCGCAAGGATCTGTTTTACCGCCTTAACGCCGTGACCATTCAGGTCCCGCCGTTGCGCCTCCGCCTGGAGGATGTCGCCGAGCTCGCCCATTATTTCCTGTTCAAGTTCAATCGCGAACTCGGCATGGATTTGCGCGGCTTCGCGCCCGAAGTCCTGGAACGATTCCAGGCCTACGATTGGCCCGGCAACGTCCGCGAGCTACAAGGCATCATCAAGCAGGCGATGCTGAACGCATCGGGCCATCTGATCGTGCCGGAGTTCTTGTCGGCGTCTCGTTTGAAGATGCCCCTGCGCGAAAAGGCGGTCATCACCGATTTTCCGAACGTATCCGCCTTCATCGACCAGCTGCTCCATGAGGGCGAGGGCGACGGCGACATCCACGCCCGTGTCATCGCCGCCGTGGAGCGCGTTTTATTCATGCAGGTCCTCGAATTCACGCACGGTAACCAGGGAAAAGCATGTGAAATCCTCGGCCTGAACCGCTCGACGTTGCGCCATCGCCTGCGCACGCTGGGATTGGCTCTGGACAAGATCCCCGTTGATGCGCAAAAAAAGGAGCAAGAGGATTGAATGGATCGCCTTACGCGGAGCGTCCGACATGGCTAATCAATGTCCACATTGCGGAGCGGCGATTGCCGCGCCGATGCCGGACTCATGCCCGGCGTGCTTGAAAGCGCTTGCGATCGATACGGGGATCACTGCGAACCGATCGCCTGGCATGGAAGGCTCGTTCGCTGAAGGCGTGCCGCCCGAACCGCCAATGCCTAGCTTCGAGAGAGACACGCCGAGCATCGTCAGACCGGAGGCAACCGGCCCGCCCTGCCCGCCCTTGCTTCTCGTCATGCTCTCGATTTCCCTGTGCGCCGCGCAAGGCGCGATGGCCAATTGGGGTGGGCCCGGCGGGCTTGCTTTCAGATCCGATGAGACGCTGCTCGGAGGCGGCGTCGGTCTCGTTGTCGGCTGGATTCTCGCGGTGGATCATCGGCTATTCCGGCGCAAATTGAACAAGCCCACTCAGATTCCGGGAGATGACGACGCGCCGACCGATTCTCCTGGTCCGATCCCGCCGCCGTCCGAATGGATCGCGATCGCGATGCTTGTTTTGCCCGTCGTTGTTGGCACCATCACCTTGTTCGGTTCGACCTTGCGCATTCCGCAATTGCACCTCGGGCTGATCGGCTCCGGCACGATCGTGGCGACGGCGGTCCTCGGCTACTTCAGCATTCGGCAATTGGCCTTGCGTATGGATCGATCCGTGACCTATCACGGCGCGTTCAGCAGCCCGGCATACGTCTACCTCGCACTACTCTTTTTTTGGCTCGTCTTCTTTCCTGCGCATTTTTTCGTCCGTCGTCGCATGGGAGGCAAGAATCTCATCATTCCCGCCTTCATCGCCACGGCGGCCTTCTGTGCGCCCATCCTCGAGCCGCTCTTGGTGGAAGCGGAACTGCCGACCGTCGATGACCCCCAGGTAACTGGATTGGTAAAGCAGTCGGTCGAACAACATCTTGGGGTGCGCCCGGCCGATCTGAAGAATCCGGTCGAGGTGTCGTTCAACGACGCTCGGCAAACACGTGTCGGCCGTTGCATGCTTGCCACCAAACGTGGCGATGAGCCGGTGGACTACACGATCACCTGGCAGAACAGATCAACGGGTATGTGGCAGGTACAGGTTTTGCCGATTCTGACCACGGTCGATTCCAAGGAAGTAATCGTAGCACTAGAAGGATTGGCCGGACCCGGCGCTGTCACAATCGTTAACCCGACGCAGACCAGCTACGACCACGCGAAGCAAATACGCACGGGCCAGGCAAACGCGGTCTTGGGAGAACGCGTCGTGCGTATTACCTACACCGTCGAGTGGGACAATCGCAACGCCGGCATGTCCCAGGTCAAGATTCAGCCGTAGGTCATGAAGTGGCTTCCTTGCCACTCGGCGGAGGCCAGTCCGCTCCATCCGAACTCTCCATCCCTTCCATTTCGTTCTGCGGTGTCGCCAATGCGTCCAGCCCGAGATACTTCCGCGCCGCCATGCATTGTTCCATCAAATGGAGCCGCGTCACCCGTTGATCGGCCAAGATCGCCGCGTCGAGGACCTGCGGCGCGTGGACGCCGATGCTGATGGGGCGGCGTATGTCGAAACGCTTGTTCTTGGTGGGCAAGCCATTGAAATAGGAGAAGTAGCAACCCCAGCCCCCTTCGATCCAGCAGACGACGACCGGCGTTTCGGGGCGCTCGCACAGGATATGCCAGACACCCTGGCCGAACATGCGCAGCGGCAATTCCTCCTTGCGGCGCAAACGCCCCTCCGGGAAGATCACCAGGCATTTGCCGGCGTCCAGCGCCGCAACCGCATCCTGCAGTTCCGGCACCTCGCGGCGAAAGCCCGATTCCTGCACGCGGATCGCGTCGGCAAGATTAACCATCGCCCAGCGCAACAGCCAATGATCGAAAAAGACGCTGTTCATCATCGGCACCATCGTGCGCGGCAACACCTTGGCGAGCCACATCGGATCAAGCCAGGAGCTGTGATTGGCAACGACAATCACCGGCCCACGCAACGGGAAGGCGTCGATCCCCGGCCCCGCCGAGCGGAAGCGGTACATGATCGCGAAGATGAATTCGATGATCTGCTCGATTACCTCGCGGCGGAATTCCCAGAAACTAATCAATGTCGCCCCAAGCGACACGGCGGCGATGATCCAGAGCTGGACCGTCTGCGACAGGACGCCGTAGCGGGTCAGCAGGAATCCGGAGACGGCGGTGACGGCCGTAAAGAGATAGTCGGTCATGTTGCGGATAGCCATGCCGTTCCTCCGCGCATCCGGGGGAAGGGCGAGCTGATAAACGACGGCGAGCGGGACGTTGATCAGGCCGATCATGATGCCGAAGGTTGCCCAGGCTTCGGCGCCCGGCAGATCATCAGGGACGTCGGTGTGGGCGGTCCAGGCCAGGGCGAGCGTAAGGCCCAGTCCGCCCCACGGCACCAACCCCAGCACCCGGCGCGGATGCCGCTGCAATCTCGCCAGCAGAGAGCCCAGGCCCGTCCCCACGCCGATCCACCCGGCAATGTAGATGCTGCTGCCCAGCGAATTCATGCCGAAGACGCGCGCCAGGAATACGGCCGTCATGCCGATGATCAGCCCGCGCAATCCCGAAAGACCGAGCAGACAGACGCATGCTTCACGCGCCCGCAGCACCGAGCGCAGATCCGTCACGAAGCCGCGCACCGCTTGCATCGCCCCGTCGTCGCGGCGCACATCGCTGGGGAACCATACGGGCAGCGCGGCGATCAAGGCGACGCCGTTGAGCAGCACGACAATCTTGATGACTTCGGCAAGGCCCCGCTGTTCGCCCAGGGCATTTTCCAGGCCCGGGATCATCGTCATGCCGCCGATGATGGCGGCGGCGACGCCCATCTCGAAGAAGCCATTGATCCGCGTCAACGGCCAATGCGTGTCGAGCGACGCCGCCGGCAGCAGGGCGTAACGCGTCGGCCCATAGACCGTGCTGCCGAGCGTCACCAGTGCCCAGCACAGCAGCCAGTGATCGTCGATGAAATAAAACAGGGCCGTGACCACGACGCCAAAGACGGTGGTGGTCTTGAGCAAGCTCGGTTTGGGAAGCGTGTTGCAAAGAGCGCCGTTGAAGGGGGCCAGCACAATCGACGGCCAGATGAACAAGGCCGTCACGAGATACCAGCCGCTATCCCGCTGGGTGTTGCCAAGCTCGGCGTACCGGAGATAGACGAACAATCGCAGGGCATTGTCGGCTGTGACGCTGCGCCGTTTGCGACAGCCATAAACTGACCAGCTTCCAGCGGGCCATCCACATGGCGGCTTGAACCCCATGGCCAAGTTGCGTGTCCTTGCCGATGATGTTATGGATTCCGCTCAGCGTTGACGGCGCTGCGGCAGGCCGGTATCATCGAAAAGTGACACACTCCGAAAGGCGTCCATGAAGAAGAAATCGGTGTTCCGTGTGCCCGAGGCGGCCGTCGTCGCTATCTGGGTCGTTTTCGCCGGCATGTTCATCTTCGCAATCTTTGGCGTCGCTGTCGCTAGTCCGTCGAGTGCTACCGTCAGTCCGTGGTGCGCGGCCGTTGTGCCCGGCTTCGCGGTTGCCGCAGTATTGCTCTTTATCTGGCTGCGCAACATCAATACCGCCCGCCGCCTGGTCAAGAAACACATGGGCATCGCCAAAGTGGGAGATGGAGTCTCGCTCTTTCAGGAGGTGCGGGCGCACGACCGCGTCAATTTGCAGCGGGCGCTGACTCATTTGCACGAGGCCGATCGGGGCCGTTTTCCCGTCCTCGGCGTGACGGGCGACATCAGTTTCGTGCTCGCTTCCACGGCACCCCCCACCGCGGTGCAATGGGACACGCTCCCCAGCTCCATTTCCGAAAAACTCGGCTGTGCCCGCAACGCCCTGTATCCCCTGCATGTGGACGACCAGCCGTACTGTGCCTTGATCATTCCGCCAGTCCACGAGTTTCGCCCGGTTTATCGCCTGGAGGTCTTTGCCCGCTCCCCGCAAGCGGCCAACGCGGCGCTCGCCGCAATCGCCAAGACCATTGACGACCTCAACGTCTATCGCCGCGCATACATCACGCTCGAGCGGCCCGCGTACCACGAAGACAAATTCGACGTGCAATTTCACGAAGTGCCTGCGGTCCGGCGCGACGAGATCATTTTGCCGGACGCTTTGCTGCGCGCCATCGAGCGCAACACGCTCTATTTCCTCGCCCAGCAGGAAGCGCTGCGGCAGGCGGGGCAGCGCACCCAGCGTGGCCTGCTCTTCTACGGTCCGCCCGGCACCGGCAAAACCCTGGTAACACGCTATCTCGCCTCCGTCAGCCGGTGCACAATCATCATCCTGAGCGGCGTCAACATGATGTTCATTCGCGATGCCTGCCAGTACGCCCGGCTACTGGCGCCGTCCATGATCGTGCTTGAGGACATCGATCTTGTTGCCCAGAGCCGGGAGGAGGTGCTCAACAATACGGTCTTGCACCAGCTCATGGAAAGCATGGATGGCTTAGGCCCGCGCTCCGATTGCCTGTTCATCCTCACGACGAATCGGCCAGAGAGCCTGGAGCAGGCGCTGGCGTCGCGCCCCGGCCGCGTCGATCAGGCGATTCATTTTCCCCTACCGGAGGTTGAAGAACGACGCCGACTTTTTGCTCAGTTCACGCGGGGAGTGGACATGTCGCACGTCAATCTCGATGTATTGCTGGACCGCACCAAAGGGGCAGCGCCGGCGTTCATCCAGGAGTTGGTGCGCAAGGCGGCGCTGCTGGCGTTGGAACGAGGCGAGACGGTGTCGCCGCTGCCGCTACGCGACATCGATTTCGCCCAAGCCCTCCGGGAGATCGCCCTGTTCGGCGGCGATTTCACGCGCCGAATCCTCGGCTTCCAGGTGCAGCGCGATGAGCCGCCGCTCGGTTGACGACGCCGGCCATCACGGTAAGCTATGGTCATCCGCTTCGCTCAAAATGGATCAATCGACATGCCGAGCTACAATCCGAAAGTCATCGAGCCGCGCTGGCAGCAATTCTGGGAGGCCAACAAGACCTTCCGCACGCCGGACGCTTCGCCCAAGCCGAAATACTACATCCTCGACATGTTCCCCTATCCCTCCGGCTCCGGGCTGCACGTCGGCCATCCCGAAGGCTATACCGCCACCGACATCCTCGCCCGCTACCAACGCATGCGCGGCCGCAATGTGCTGCATCCGATGGGCTGGGACGCGTTCGGTCTGCCGGCCGAGCAATACGCCATCCAGACCGGCACGCATCCGCGCATCACCACGCAAAACAACATCGCCAACTTCCGCCGCCAGATCAAGATGCTCGGCTTCAGCTACGACTGGGACCGCGAAGTCGATACCACCGATCCGGCGTATTTCAAGTGGACGCAATGGATCTTCCTGGTCCTCTACGATACCTGGTACGACGAATCGCAAAACAAGGGCCGGCCGATCAGCGAGTTGCCGATTCCCGCCGACGTGAAGGACGCGCGCGAGCCTATCGCGACGGCAAACGTCTGGCCTATCAAGCGGAAGTCCCCGTCAACTGGTGCCCGGAGCTCGGCACCGTGCTCGCCAACGAAGAAGTCATCGACGGCAAATCGGAACGCGGCGGCCATCCCGTCGTCCGCATGCCGCTGCGCCAGTGGCTCCTGCGCATCACCGATTACGCCGAACGCTTGCTCGACGATCTCGCCCTGGTCGATTGGCCCGAACCAATCAAGAAGATGCAGCGCGACTGGATCGGCAAAAGCGAAGGGGCGGAGATCGATTTTCAAATAGCAGGCAGCAGACAGCAGACAGCAGGCAGCATCCGAGTTTTCACGACGCGGCCCGACACGCTTTTCGGCGCTACCTATATGGTGCTCGCCCCGGAGCATCCGCTCATCGAATCACTAACGACGGACAAGCAACAAGCTGCCATTCACGCTTACAAGACCGAGGCCGCCAAGAAAAGTGATCTGGAACGAACCGAGCTCGCCAAGAAGAAGACCGGCGTTTTCACCGGCTCCTTCGCGATCAATCCGGTCAATGGCGAATCGATCCCGATCTGGATCGCTGACTATGTGCTGGTCAGCTACGGGACCGGCGCGATCATGGCCGTGCCGGCGCACGACGAGCGCGACTTCGAATTCGCTCATGCGTTCAATCTGCCGATCCGCCAAGTGGTGCAGCCGCCTGAGAATTCCAGCCTGCCCGATGAGTGCTCTAGCGGCGACGGCATCGCGATCAACTCCGGCCAATTCAATGGGCTGGCGACCGCGGAATTCAAGAAGCGGATCACCGATTGGCTCGCGGAATCGGGCCAGGGAAAACGCAAGATTAACTACAAGCTGCGCGATTGGCTGTTCAGCCGGCAGCGCTACTGGGGCGAGCCGTTTCCCATCTTGCACGAGATCGACGCCACCGGCAAACCGACCGGCGTCATTGAGCCGCTCGAACCCAGCGAATTGCCGTTGGCCCTGCCGGAACTGGAGGATTACAAACCGACCGGCAACCCCGAGCCGCCGCTTGCCAAGGCAAAGGATTGGCTCGAAGTGAGGCGCAACGGCAAGCGCTATCGCCGCGAGACCAATACCATGCCGCAATGGGCCGGCTCGTGCTGGTACTACCTACGCTATATCGATCCGAAGAACGGCCAAGCGTTCTGCGATCCGGCCAAGCTCAAGCAATGGCTTCCCGTCGATCTCTACGTCGGCGGCGCCGAGCACGCCGTCTTGCACCTGCTCTACTCGCGCTTCTGGCACAAGGTACTCTTCGATCGCG
Source organism: uncultured Planctomycetota bacterium (assembly GCA_963767835.1). GTDB lineage: Bacteria > Planctomycetota > Planctomycetia > Gemmatales > Gemmataceae > SIAQ01. The sequence goes on along the minus strand of CAVYFY010000015.1, from coordinate 257,066 downwards.
GCCACGTGCCCTGCGCGGAGCCGTTCCAGCGGCTCGTCAATCAGGGGATGATCCTGGGCGAGACCGATTATCATGTGTCGGCGGAGGTCTACGAGAAAAACCGAGGTGTGCTTGATGCGCTGACGCTCGAAATTGTTCGCGTCAAAAATGATGACAAGGAAATCTGCATCCTGCGCAATCCGTCTGCCGCAGGCAAATTCGCGCCGCTAACGGAAGACCAGATCGTCAAGGTTCAGGGAAAAACGCTGCTCAAGGATACCACCATCGAACTCGTGGGGCGGGCCGACAAGATGTCGAAGGCGCGTGGCAACGTCATCAATCCCGATGATGTCGTCAACGAATACGGCGCCGACGCCCTGCGGCTTTACGAAATGTTCATGGGCCCACTCGAAGCGACCAAGCCGTGGAGCATGCGCGGCGTTGAAGGCGTCTACCGCTTCCTCAATCGCGTCTGGCGGCTCATCATCGACGACCGCCACGAAAGCGTCAAACTGCTCGATGCGGTGCGCGATGTGGAGCCGGACAAGGAAACGCAGCGGATTCTGCACGAGACCATCAAACGGGTGACGAACGATCTCGACACGATGTCGTTCAACACGGCGATCTCCGCGATGATGGAGCTGACCAATCACCTGACGAAAGAAGCGGTGCGCCCCAAGAGCGTGCTGCGGACATTCATGCTGATCCTCAGCCCGTTCGCTCCGCACCTGGCGGAAGAGTTGTGGCAGGCGCTCCATGGTCTCCCCTCGCCCTCCGGGAGAGGGGCTGGGGGTGAGGGCTCCCTGGCGTATGAGCCGTGGCCCAGCTTCGACGAAAGCCTACTCAAGGCCGACACCATTGAAGTGCCGGTGCAGATCAACGGCAAGCTGAAAGCGAAATTGACGGTGGCCGCCGACATCACGAAGCAAGCACTCGAAGCGGCTGCGCTGAGCGACGCGAAGATCAAGCCGCTCCTGGAGGGCAAATCGATCAAGAAAGTAATCGTCGTGCCGGGCAAGCTGGTGAATCTGGTGATCGGATAAACGGATCGATCAAAATCGCTCGTACCAGTTGCCCGGCAGGCGGCGGATTGCCTTTCTCAGCTCCAGCGTCATCAGATGGCGCGTCAGTTCGCTGATCGGAATCTGAAGCTGGAATGTCAGATCATCCACCAGCCGGCGTTCGGCGAGGGCGTCCCAGATGCGTTGCTGCGTCTCGTCCAGGCCGATCGGCGGCGCGGGTGGAGCCAGCGGCTTCTCTTCGATCAGGGCGGGAATGCCCTGCAAATCTTCGAGGATGTCGTCGGCATGGCGGACCAGTTTCGCGCCTTTGCGCAGCAGTTGGTGCGTTCCCATGCTGGCCGGGCTGTCCACGGGGCCGGGAACCGCGAATACCTCGCGCCCCTGCTCGGCCGCCAATCGCGCCGTGATCAGCGCCCCGCTTTTTTCCGCCGCTTCGATCACCACGACCGCCCGGCTCAGGCCGCTGATGATCCGATTGCGGGCCGGGAATAGCGTCGCCATCGGCTCCATCCGCATGCACGATTCGGTGACCAGCGCTCCCGACGCGGCGACTTCATTGGCCAACTCCGCGTGCTCCGGCGGATAGATTTTCGACAGGCCGCCCGCCAGCACCGCGAGGGTTCGGCCCTTGGCTTGCAGGGCGCCGCGATGGGCGCAGGCGTCGATGCCGTGCGCCAGGCCGCTGATGATGGTCCAGCCGGCGCGGGCGAGGTCTTGAGCGATGCGCTCGGCCAGGCGTTTGCCATAGGAGGTGCAAGCCCGCGAGCCGACGATGGCGATCGCTTTCTCGTCGCCCGGCACGAGATCGCCGCGAATGAAGAGCAGATGCGGGGCGTCGTCGATGGTGGCGAGATTGGCGGGATAGTCGGGGCGGCCGATGCTGCGCAGATGCACGCCATGCTTCTCGATCAACTCGCATTCCTTGGCGACATCGGGATTGGCCAGCGCTTGCGGGAGAGAGTCCGCGACCTTGGCCCCGAGATAGGGGACTTCACGTAGCTCATCGGCACTGGCCCGCAGTACCGCCGACGCGGCGCCGAAGCGATCCAGCAGCGCCGCCGTCAAACGCGGGCCGATGCCGGTCACAAGGTGCAAGGCGATTAGATCGCGTTCATCGTCGGTGAGATTCATGTGGTCAGCACCGCCCGCACATCGGTTTCCGGCACATCGTCGCATAACGCCACATCGCCCAGACGCGTCGGCAGCATGAAACGCAGCCGCCCGCCGACCGTCTTCTTGTCCTTGCGCATCGTCGCCAGCAATTGCTCGATGGGCCAAGCCCGATCCGGCGCAGTCGGCAACGAAAAGGCGGCCAGCAAGCGAATCTGCCTCTCGGTGATGTCTTGTCCGATCAAGCCGCGTTTCTCGGCCAGCCGGCTGGCGCAAACCATGCCCGCCGCGACCGCTTCGCCGTGCAGCCATTGGCCGTAGCCCCCGGCCGTCTCGAACGCATGGGCGAAGGTGTGGCCATAATTCAGCTTGGCTCGGATGTCGGTTTGCTCGCGCTCGTCCTGTTCGACGATCTTCGCTTTCAATGCGCAGGAACGCAGCACCATTCGCTGAATGACTTCCGCATCGCGCTTCAAGATGTTCTCGGTATTCGCTTCGAGATATTGAAAGAAATCGGCATCAAGGATGACGCCGTATTTGACTACCTCGGCGAGCCCGCTGCGGAATTCGCGCTCTGGCAGCGTGGCAAGCGTGGCGACATCAATGAACACGCCGATCGGCTGATGGAAGGCGCCGACCATGTTTTTGGCACGCGGATGGTTGACGCCGACCTTGCCGCCGACGGAGCTGTCCACCATGGCGAGCAGCGTGGTCGGAACCATGAGCAGTGGAATGCCTCGGGCATAGGTGGCGGCGACGAAGCCCGCAAGATCACCAATGACGCCGCCGCCCACCGCGACCACCAGCGTGCGCCGATCCGCGGGCAGATCGATCAGGGCGTCGTAAAGCTCGGCGGCGGATGCGAGCGATTTTTGCGATTCGCCAGCGGGGCGGACCGTCAGAGCAGTGCGAAAGCCGGCGGCGTCGAGACTCTGTTGAACCGGGATCGCGTGAGCCTTGGTGTTTGCATCGGCTACGATGAGGGCCGTTTGAGCGTTGCTGCGCTGGCGTGCGAAAGCGCCGGCCTGTGCCAGCGCGTCGGCCGTGATGACGATGTCGTAGCTGCGTTCAGCGAGGTTCACACGCAGAGAATGCGGATTCATGGGCCGACTCACGCATACACCCGATAATCCAAATCCGGGAACAGATTGTGCCGTTGCTCGATCTGGCTGAGCCAGCCGTCGTCGATCACGTTGCTCCTGATCTGATCGTAGAGATGGTTGAAGTTGAGGACGTGGGTTTTGGTCCGTTCGCAGGCGTATTCGACCATCGTTCCGGTTTTCATGATGAATGCCCAATCGCTCGATTGAGCGAGCATCAATTCGCGGGCGGCTTGATTGAGGGCGCGGCGGCGCAGGGCGTTGCCGTGATCGCCGTGGTGCTGGGCGAGCTCGACCATGCGGTCGGAGTCTTCGTGCAGATGGCGATAGATCCAATCGTTGGCGCCTTCCAGCCAACATTCGCTGTAACCCTTGAGGCCCCAGCTCGAAAAGGACGGCTGAGTGATCTGAATCTTCGGGTATTGATCGAGATATTGCGGCATGGTGATCATCTTGACCGTCTGCTGGTCCCAGTGGATTTTGCGGAAGAGGAAGTTGATCCAGTCGGGCCCCTCGAACCACCAATGGCCGAACAACTCGGCGTCATAGGGAGCGAGGATGAGCGGCGGGCGGTCCATGTAGCCGGACAGCCATTCGATTTGTTTTTCGCGGTTGAACATGAAATTGCCGGCGTGCGAGGCGGCTTTTTCGAGGGCGGCGTGCGGGTTGTACGGCTCCTTGTGATTGCCGCGGCCGGTGATCTTGTAGTATTTGATGCCGGTGTTGGTGCGGATGCCGGTCTGGTGCAAGTGCGGCTTGATGTAGTCGTAATCGAGATCGAAGCCGATGTCTCGGTAAAATTCCCGATACACATAATCGCCTGGATAACCTTCGATGGCGCTCCAGACTTGCTTGGACGATTCGTGGTCACGGGCCATGCAGGCGACGCCGGATTTCGGGCACATGATCGGCGCGTATACGCCGTACTTGGGCCGAGGCTCGGCGAAGAGGACGCCGTGCGTATCGACGAAGAAGTAACGGATGCCGCAGTCTTTCAGGATGTGATCGATGTCCGGCGCGTAACCGCACTCCGCGAGCCAGACGCCCTGGGGCCGTTTGCCGAAATGCCGCTCGAACTCCCGGCAACCGACTTCGAGCTGGGCGCGGACGGCGTTCTGGTTGACCGTCATGAGCGGCAGGAACCCATGCGTGGCGCAGCAGGTGATGAGTTCGAGCTTGCCGGTCTCGAAGAATCGGCGAAAACCATTGTTGAGGTTGCAGCCGTACTGGTTGGCGAAGACTTCGCGGGCCCGCAAGAAGCGGTGATGGTACATGTGAGCAAGGTGATTGAATTCCGGTTGCCAGCGGGTGCGCTCGATCTCCTTGCCGGAGAGGACGATGAGGTTGTCGATGTGCCGCAGGTAGCGGGATTGGAGGAGCGGGTCAGCGAACATGGCGGCCAGCGTCGGCGTGACCGACATCGTCAGCCGCCAATCGCAGCCATCGCGCTCGAGGCCGTCGAGCATTTCGAGGATGGGAATGTAGGTCTCGGTGATCGCTTCGTAGAACCAATCTTCCTCGAGAAAGTCGTCGTACTCAGGGTGGCGGACGTAAGGGAGATGTGCGTGCAGAACCAGACAGAGATAACCGAGCGGCATTGTGCGACCTCACCGGATTTTGTTTACGTTTAGCGTACGGAAAAGACCGTCAGGTGCAACGACAAGGCCGCTTCCGATCGGCTCGCGTTATTTTGCACGAATTTGGCAAAAACATTCGTACGAACGGCCCGCTGCCGGAACTATGATGGGGACAACGCCTGCTGGAGAACCGTAGATGGCCAGGAGCTTGCTCGCTGAGGTGTTCCGTTTTCTGCACCGGGAGCTGCGCCGCCGGCCAGGATCTTGCCGATGGCGTGTTGCTGCAACGCTTCCTGGACCAGCGCGATGAGGCCGCCTTCGAAACTCTCGTGCAACGGCACGGTCCCATGGTCCTGGGTGTATGCCTGCGCGTCGCCGGCGACACGCACGCCGCCGAGGACGCCTTCCAGGCCACCTTTCTCGTCCTCGCCCGCAAGGCAGACGCCATCCGCAACCAGGCGTCGCTGGGCAGCTGGCTGTTCGGCGTCGCCCAGCGCATCGCCTGCAAGGCCCGGACGCGGGCGGCGACGCGGCGCGATCGCGAAAGGCGGGCAGCGGACATGCCGCACACCGAAAGGCTCGATGAGCGGACCTGGCAAGAACTGCGCTCAATCCTGGACGAGGAGATCGGCCGCCTGCCGGCAAAATATCAGGCAGCGGTGGTTTTGTGCCACCTGGAGGGCAAAAGTTATGATCAGGCGGCCAAGGTGCTTGGCTGCCCCAAAAGCACGTTGGCGACGCGGTTGGCAAAAGCGCGCGAATTGCTGCGGGGCCAACTGGCGCGGCGCGGTCTGGCGCTGTCCGGCGGGGCGCTGGCGACGGTGTTGGTCGAGCAGGCAACCGCCGCGCCGCTGGCCGCGCTGCTATCCACCAGCGTCGTGAAGGCGGCGGCGAGCGTCGCTGCCGGCCAGACGCTGCCAGTGGGAATTCTTTCAACAAAAGCCATCGCCCTGGCGGAGGAAGCCATGAAAACCATGATTGGGATCAAGGCGAAACTGGTGTTGCTGGTATTGACTCTAGCCGTGGCCGTGGGCGCGGGGTACGCCGGCTACGACGTTTGGGTGGAGCAGCCGCCGGCCAAGGTGAATGAGAAAAAACCACCCTTGGCCCAAGAGCAGCCCGCAAAGAAAGATCCGGCCGGTCCGGCCAAGCTCCTGCCGGCCGCCTGGCTGCAGGTCGGCCCGGTCCGCTTCGCTGCTTTTTTGCCGGACGGCAAGCAGGTGGTGACCGCCGGCTCGGACGGGAATATCCGCGTCTGGGAATACCCCGCCGGCAAGGAAATCCGCCGGATCGCCCTGCCCAAGGGCTCGGACGAAGTTAAAGCTTCGCTCCGGTATTTGATCGCCCTGAGCACGGACGGCAAGATGATCGCCACTGCCAAGAATGACGCGTCGGAAATCTACCTCCACGACCTCACCACCGGCAAGCAAATACCCGCACTGAAGTGGGCAGCGCCGGCGGAGAAAATGCGCGAAGGAATCCATTCGAAACTGGCTTTTTCGCCAAACGGCCAGCATCTGGCGGCCATCGACACCGCCGGCGTCGTCTCGATCTGGGACTGGGCCGAGGGCAAGGAGATCCGCACATTCCCCACCAGCCGGGAAAACTTTCGCGGCATGGGTTTGGCCTATGCGCCCGACGGCAAATCGATCCTCACGATCGACAGGCACTATCAATTGGGCAACGCCGGTTTTGTAAAAACCTGGGATCCCGCCACGGGACAGGAAAAATGCACCTTATATGGCAGTGACACTCTTGGCCCCGAGAAGGGACGCGGTACGGTCATTGCGGTAAGTTTTTCGCCAGACAGCGAAAATCTCGCCATTCGCACCATAGACGGCATCGTGATCGTGGACACCGCCACCGGCAAGCAAAGACGCGAGCTGACCAAGGGGCGCCTGACGAGCTACAGCCCGGGGGGCCTGGCCTTTGGCAAGGACGGCGCTAAGCTCTACTATCGCTTCCTCGACAAAATAGTGGAGTACGAGGTCGCCACCGGCAAGGCGCTTCGGATATACGAAATACGGGCCGGAGATATTTCGTCGTCGCCGGACGGGAACACGCTACTGACTGCTGGAGGCAGGCTGCGATTCTTCGATGTGAGTGGCAAAGAAATCGCATCACTACTCGACGACTCCGAAATAGTCAGCGCCGAAGCCCATGCCTACGCGGTCAAACTCGTCGAGAGGTACGGCGGCAAGGTTCTGCGCGACGATAAGCAACCGGGCCAGCCAGTGATCGCAGTGAGCTTGTCCCGTGTTCCCTTTCCCGACGGCAAGAAAGGCGGACTATCGCCCGCCTCATGGCCGTCTGATGTTTTGAAGGAGTTAAAGCAATTCAAGCAGCTCGCGTCGCTGGACCTTTCCGGCTACTGGGGGGTAACCGGTAAGGGTTTCATCGAGTGGAAGGAACTCAAACAGCTGACAACGTTGCAGTTCGGCGGCACCGATGTGACTGACGCGGGGCTGAAGGAGCTGAAGGAACTCAAAGGACTCAAAGAACTTTCCCTCCAGCGGACCGCTGTGACGGACGCGGGATTGAGCGAATTGAAAGAACTCAAACAGCTCACGAAGCTGGACCTCACCGGCACCAAGGTGACAGACGCAGGACTGAAGGAGCTGAAGGATCTCAAAGAACTCAAAGAGCTTTTCCTCCTGCGGACCCAGGTGACGGATTCGGGCGTCAAGGAGTTGCAGAAAGCCCTCCCCACGTGCAAGATCCATTGGGGCGCCGCCAAGGGTGACGATCTGGCCAAACTCGTCGAGGAACTCGGCGGCAAGATTACGCGCGATGACACGAAGCCGGGCAACCCGGTGATCGGCGTCAACCTGGCCCGCAACAAACGAGTGACGGACGTGGACCTCAAAGCGTTGAAGGAATTCAAGCAGATCACGACGCTGGACCTCAAGTTCTCCCCGGTAACGGACGCGGGGCTTAAGGACTTGAAGGAACTCAAACAGCTCACGAAGTTGTACGTCGGCGGCACCGAGGTAACGGACGCGGGGCTGAAGGAGTTGAAGGAACTCAAACAACTTACCACCCTGGGCCTGGGCGCCACCAAGGTGACGGACGCGGGGCTGAAGGAATTGAAGGAACTCAGACAACTCCAGGAGCTGATCCTCACCAGTTGTAGTAACGTGACGGACGCGGGCGTCAAGGAGCTGCAGGAGGCCCTCCCCAAGTGCAAGATCAAGCGCTGACGCCGCCTATCGAAAGGCGGCGACCCATTCGCCGCGGAACATGACGCGCTCCACGGGCAGCGTCGAATCAAGCACGAGATCATGCGGGTCGCTGCGATCGTCATTCGGCAATGGTAGCACCACGAGATCGGCCGACTTGCCCGGCGTGAGGCTGCCGGTGATGCCGTCGAAACCGAGCGCCTCGGCGCCGTTCAGCGTCAACATGCGCAGCAACATCGCTGGCGCGACTTCGGGATAATGCCGGCGCAGGAAGCGCGCTTCGGCAAGGATGTCGAGATCGGGGTTGGACGCGAGGCTATCGGTGCCGAGCGCGACGCGCACACCACGCTGCAAAAACTGCGGGAACGGATGATGCGGATGGCCGAAGGCGGCGTGCGTGCGCGGGCAGATGACGATGGTCTGTGTTGGCAAGAACGGCGTTGCGGGATCGAGATAGTTGCAGTGGACGAAGATGCCGCGCGGCAACATGCGTATCACATCGAGCGGATCGGCAACCACGCCGGTCGGGTCCCAGACGTTCAATTCCTTCAAAAAATCAACGAGCCGACCCGTGTGCGACTGCAATAGTTCCATTTCCGCTTGGCTCTCGGCAAGGTGCGTTGCAATCGGCGACGTTTTCATGCTGAGCGATTCATAAACCGTGCGCCGCACCGAATATGGTGCGTGCGGACTGAGCCCGGCGACGCGGTTTCTCGTCGGCGACTGATCCAGCCATTCCGCGGCGCCTTGCAGGCCTTGCTCGGCTCGGCTCGCGGTGAGGCCGAGCAGTTCGAGAAAGACGACCAACCGGCCATCATGATCGGACAACAGCGTCCAGCGTGCCCCGCTCGCCGCGATGTCGCCGATCAGCGTCGTGCCGAAACGCAGCGCCTCTGCCAACCCCGCGGCAATGTCGGCCTGTACCTGATCCGGCGTTCTCGTGCGGCGAAATGCGATCACTTGCCGCAGCCATTGCGTGAAATCGGGGCAGGGGGGGCACAACCCGCGCGCCCCGGTCAGGTCGAGATGCGTGTGCGCGTTGACGAAGCCGGGCAGAGTCGCGACGTTGCCCAGGTCGAAATCCGGCTGTCGCGTTCCGTGTGGCTCGACAGAAACGATCCTTTCTGCGCGGATTGTGATTGTCCCCCGTTCGAGCGGCGGCGCATCGATCGGAAAGATCCAGCGGGCGCCATAGGTGAGTTCTTGTGCCGGCGACATCATTGCTCCAGCCCAAACTGATTCGGGTCGCCGAAGTTGCCGTAGGTGAAGCGATTGAGAAAGTGAGGGCAGGCGATGCCGTCAAAACCTGACGGAGGAATGGCGACGCCAACTACTGCCAAGCTGCCGAGGAAATTGAGTTGGAGGATTTCGACCGGAATGGCGTAGACCGGATGCAGACCGGAGTAAGCGCCGCCGAGGGAAACCATTTTCGTGGGGCTTCCTCCGCATAACAGGCAGTCCACTTCATCCAGGATCAGCTCGAACGGGTCGTGTACCGCGCCCGCCCCGGTATCGGCTAAGAGGGTGCGCGTCACTTTTTGGCCACCTTGGGCCAGCGTTAGAACAACCTCGATGCAGGGTCGGCCATGCAGCAGCGGAACTAGGGCGCGGGCGATCATGAAACCTCCCAGATTTCGCAAACCATGCTGTAATCGCGACCGATCTCGACCCAGAACGTATTGGCGGGATCAGGCTCCGCCGCGCGCAAACTTCGCACAAGCTCGTCCAGGTGGTCCGTAGCGGCGACAACCTTGCCATTGGCGATGCCGACGTACCTAGCGGGGTAGGCTTGCGGATCGCGCTTTGCATCATCGAGCACCTTGTCAGCAAGCTCGCGATTGAGTTGCTGAATCGGGGTCATGTCCGTCATAGCATCCTCCGGTTGAGCGATTTTGGATCCCGTTGCATTATACTTACGCCCCGCATCCCAATGCAATCACCAGGCCACGCGCCCACGCGCCGCGATCTTGTGGTGCTTCAGCGTGTTGGGTACTATTGCAGGTGTCACGACTCAAGGCCGCGCACCACCAGACGCCCCGCATTTATTCGGGAAGGCTGCCTTCCATGCTGACCATTTATGTTGATGCGGACGCTTGCCCGGTCAAGGAGGAAGTGTATCGCGTCGCCCGGCGTTATGAGATGCGTGTGCTGGTGGTTGCCCGCAGTACCATGCGGACGCCGGCTGACGCGCTGATCGAAATGGTCGAATGCGTGGGTTTCGGCGAAGTCGATGACTGGGTTGCCGAGCGGGCCGGGCAGGGGGACATCGTCATCACGGCCGACATCCCGCTGGCCGCCCGCTGCCTCATCAACTCGGCGCGTGTGCTCGATCCGCGCGGCAACCCCTTCACTGAAAGCGACATCGGCTCCGCTCTGGCCATGCGCGAACTCATGTCGGCGCTGCGGCAAGACGGCGTCGTCACCGGCGGCCCCGCTCCGATGACGCCCAAGGACCGCTCCCGCTTCCTCTCCAAGCTCGACGAAGCGATCAATGCCGTGCGGCGAGCGAACCCGGCGTGACCACACTGGGATCGCAAGCGCTTGACAGGACTTCCGCACACGCTAAAGTACAAGCACCGCCCCCGCGCCGCATTGATGGGGCGTTACAATATCGGCGCTTGAAAGGAATGGACCACAAACTCCGTCAGGCCATCGCCCTCGAAGCCGCCCGGCTCATGTATGCGCGGGTCGAAACCGAGTACTTCACCGCCAAGCGCAAGGCCGCCAAGAGGCTGTGCCGCGGCCATGTCAAGCCGTCCGATCTGCCTTCTAACAGCGAAATCCGCGATCAAATCCAGCTCTTTGCCCGATTGCACGAAGGCGACAAGCGTACCGCCAATCTCAAGGAAATGCGCCTTGCCGCTCTCGCCATGATGCGCCTCTTGCGTCCGTTCAAGCCACGCCTCATCGGCAGCGTGATGACGGGGCACATCCGCAAGGGCTCCGACATCGACATCCATGTCTTCAGCAACAGCGCCGGGCTCGTCACCGACATCCTCGAAAACGAAGGCTACCAGTTCGATGTGGAACGCAAGGCGATCACCAAGTTCCAGGAATCGCGCGTGTTCACGCACATTCACGTCTTAGACCGCTTCAATTTCGAGTTGACCGTCTATGACGAGGACAAGGCCCATTACGTCTTCAAAAGCTCGATCACCGGCAAGGCGATCGAACGGGCGTCGATTGCCGAGCTGGAGGAGATGCTTGTGCGCGAATATCCCGATCTTGATCTGGAAGCGGGCTTGAAGGAGCAGGAGGTCGAGACTGATGCCTACGCGGTTTTCCGTGTGCTGCTGTTGCCTTTGGAGAGCGTGCAGCAGTCGGCGAAGCATCATCCGGAAGGGGATGTGCAGTATCATCTCTTGCAGGTTTTCGAGTTGGCCCGCGATGCCCGGCCCTATGACGAGGAATTTCTTCTGGCGGCCCTTTTGCACGATGTCGGCAAAGGAATCGATCCGCATGACCACGTGGCGGCGGCACTGCAAATGCTGGAAGGGCTCATCACCGAGCGAACGCAATTCCTGATCGAGCATCACATGGACGCGCTGGCGTACAAGGCCGGCACGCTCGGAGCGCGGATGCGGCGCTTCCTGGAAGCGTCGGAGCATTTCGAGGATCTGATGCTGCTGCGCGAACTCGACACGCAAGGGCGCGTGCGCGGCGCTATCGTCGGGACCGTCGATGAGGCACTCGATTTTCTCAGGGAACTGGCGCGGGAAAACGAGGGGAAGTGAATTCAAGATGCCTTGCGCAGCGTGAACGCCGGCCGTTTCTGATAAACCTGCAACAGCGCCTCGATATGGCGTTCCTCGCTGCGCTGCTCAAGGAAATCGGCGACATCAAAGCGGTTGAGCGTGCCGGCGTCGAATCGTTGCCGAATCGCTTCGAGCTGGGCCGCCAGGCTGCGCGGATCATCGAGTTCGTAGAGAAAGCCGACGCCGGCATCCGCGCAGACCTCACGGGCTGCCCCACGGTCGGCGGCGAGTAGGTTCGTCCCCATCGCCAGCGCTTCGATCAGCGTCAAGCCATACGTCTCCAGCACGCGCGACGGCTGCACCAGCACGTGTGCCGCGGCAATGCGCTCCAGCGCCTCGGCGTGCGGCAGTCGGCCGACGAATTCGACGCACTCGCCGAGTCCTCGGGCGGCGCAGATTTCCCGGCAGCGCGGCAAATCCGCGCCGGCGCCGATGATCGTGAGCCGAGCCGGATATTCCGCAGGCCAGTCGGCAAGCAACTCATACAGCCCCTTCTCCGGCTCCATGCGCCCCGCGAAGACAAAGTGCAGCGGCGGCGCTCGTTCGATGATGCGCGTTGGCATTGGCGGCGCCGGGTGCGGCAACCAGATCGTCGGCAGACCCAAGGGCTCCAGCGCCCGTTGCACGAATCGGCTCGGACAGGCTACCAGATCAATGACCTCATGCCGCCCACCCAAGCGATAGTTCCATGCGTGCTGGGCGAGCTTCAAGAACGAATGCAACGTGCTGCGCTCGTCCCACCAGCGAGTGAAAAGATAGTCAGGGGATGCGAGCCGGTGCGGATCGATGACTTCGCGGCGTCCACTCAAGAAGCGAAACCAGCTGCCGCCGGAATTCGGGCAGGCCAGATGATAATCGTGGGCGGTCATCACGACGCGCAAGGGCCGACGCCACTTGAAGTCCGCGAGCGTGGCGAGGATGCCTGGCGACAGGACATGATAGAAATTATGCAAATGGACGACATCGGGCTGAAACGCGGTCAGCTTTTCCGCCAAGGCCCGGCGTGCCGGCGCGTTGTCAATGTAGTGCCACGGCGTGAGCCGGGATGAGGCGAGATTGGCGCTCGTGAATGTTTCCGTGGTCGTTCCGTGTTGCCGTAACAGCGTGATGGTCCGACCCATGACGATTTCGGCGCCGCCGCCGGCGTCCGCGGGATAATCGTTGATGTGCATGATCCGGAGCATAGGGATTCAACGGCGAGCGTCGGGGCGTAAGCCCGACGTGGATTCGTATGGGTTCGTGTGGTCCACACGTCGGGCTTACGCCCCGACGCTCGCCAAAGGCGGCAAAGGGCAGCGAGCACAACAGCCCCGCCAGCGGCGCGTCCAGCGAGAATGTCATCGCCGGCATCGTGGCGGGCAGAATCCATACATCACCCGGCAAAAAATACTCCCCGTTGGCGAATCGGCCGCGTCCGTCGATGACGATCAAGGCTTGCAATCGTCCTGCGCCACCCAGTTCCGCGGATGTGACCCACGAACGCCGCTCGATTTCGAAATAGGGGCACGCCACCAGCCCTTGGCAAGCGCCCCCGTCGTTGCCAATCGGTTCAATCGGGCCTTGCTTCCAGTCGATGCAGGCGAATGCTTCTTCCACATGCAACGCGCGCGGCTGGCCTGAGGCGTCCACGCGGTTCCAGTCGAACAGGCGAAAAGTCGCGTCGCTGGTTTGCTGAATCTCCGCCAACAGCACGCCGCCGCCGACGGCATGCACCGTGCCGGCCGGCAGAAAGACGAAATCGCCGGCCTTCGGCGCGAAGGAATGCAGGCACGCGGCGATGTTGCCGGCTTGCAAGGCGTCGCGCAATTGCTGTGGGCCGATGCCGGGCTTGAGTCCCGCATGGATGCGAGCCTGAGGGGTGGCATCGAGAATGTACCACGCCTCGGTCTTGGCCTGTTCTTTATCGGGGTGGACTTGCACGGAAAGCCAATCGTTGGTGTCCAGCCATTTGAAGAGCCAGGGGAAGACGGCAAAGCGTTCGGCGGCGGGTCCAAGCAAATCGCGTCTCTGCTCCATCATCAGTCCACGCAGGCTGACGCTGAATCCGCTCGCCGTCGCCAGCCGGCTGGAATGCAGCACGTGATCGCTGACTTCCCACGATTCGCCGTAGGACGCCGGCGTGGGGAGGTTTTTACCAAGGAAGCGCGTGAAGCGCCGGCCGCCCCAGATCATGGGCCGAAAGAAGGGCTCGAAGCGCAGCGGTTGGCGGAGTGTGGAATGCATCGATTTCGCGGGAAAAAGAATTCTGAAAACTCGCGCAAGTCGCCGAAAACTCGGCGTTTTGGGTATAACAGATCGCCCTCTTCGCGGTCAAGCCGTTTAGCCCCGCCGCGCAGAGGCGGGCGGCCCGATTCCAACGGGCGACTCGCCCAGCGCCCGCCTCTGCGCGGCGGGGCTAAACGAAATCCACGGCCGAACGAAGCGGTTGTAGCGAACTTCCGAGGGTGGGAACAGGCTTCAAGGGTTGACTGGGCAAGGATTTTCGAAAAATCCGCTGGCAATTGCGTCGTCGCGTCCATTACAATGGCTGTTGGAAGTCGCGCTGGGCCACATCACAGGCGCTCCGCCGGCTCATTTCAGAGGGGATTTGCACTATGACCAGGTTGCGTCGTCTGCTTGCCGTCCTCGCGTTCGTGGGCGTGGCCGCATGGATTTCATCGTCGTTGCAAGGGCAATCGGGCAAGAAGGCCGCCGGCACGGGCACGACGCCGCAAATCACCCCAGCCGGGAAAACGAGTCAGCTGGCCGAGGCGGGCGATTCCCGCTTCGCCGTCAATGGCGTGCAAACCTACCAGCCGCTCAAGGGCGATGCTTATTTCGCCTTGCAACTTCAGCCCAAGCTCGACCCGGCGCCAGCCCGGCCTCGCGATTATCTCATCATGCTCTCCACCGCCGCTTCGCAAGCCGGCGCCCCTGGATCGCCGGCCACCAGGTCGCCGACGCCATCATCCAAACAGCCAAGGTTTCCGACCGCATCAGCCTGTGGACGGTCAACGAACCCAAGGCGACCAAGAATCTCACCAAGGATTTCCTCCTTGCCAAGGATAGAGCCGAAGGAGGACGTCTCAAAGAGGCCCTCAAGCAATATCACGAAAAAGAAACGCCCATGGGGACCACCGATCTGAAAAACGCCCTGGCCGAAGCCATTCGCTCCTTTGACGATTCCAAGGAACGTCAGCGCATCATCCTCTTCCTCGGCGACGGCCAAAGCACGTTCAACCCGATGACCGAAACCGAGCGCCAGGCCATCGCCCGCAAGATGGTCGAGCGCAAGATCGCGTTCTTCCCCGTTCCGCTCGGCATCCAGCCCAACGACAAAACGGGGCCGACCAACCTGCACGGCCTGGCCAACGCCACGGGCGGCATCGTCCTGCGCACGCGCGTCGAGGCAGAGAAGCTCCCCGATGCTCTGAATCGCTATGAGGAAGCATTCAATGGCCCGGTGCTGTATTCCGCCAGGCTGAAACTGCCGGCCGATGTCACGAATATCTGTCCGAGCGACTTGCCGCCGCTGCGGTCCGATTCGCCGACCCTTGTTGTGGGCCGCATGAAGAAGATCGCCAAGCAGCTCGATTACACCATCACCGGCGTGGTCGCCGGTCAGAAGGGAACGAGCGCCGTCAAGGTCGCCGAACCGTTGCTGCCGGCCAATCTCGACAACTACTTCCTGGTCAGCCTGGTGGAGCAATGGGCCAAGGCGAAGGAGAGCCCGGCCGTGCTGCGTGCCGATCGCGCCTTGATGTTCGCGTTTGAGCAAACCCGCTTGCAGCACAACGAATTCATGGAGAGCGCCGAGCTCGCGCTGGAAGACGGCAAGCTTGACGCCGCCCGCCGCATCTTCGAGCAGGTGCGCGTCCTGTCGCCGGACGACGGCCAGGCCGCCGCCGGCATCAAGATCGTCGATCGCCTCAAGGACGGCACGCTCAACAAAGACATGATCCGCAAGGAACTGCAAAAACGCGGCAAAGTGGACCAACTCCAGGTCGTGGACGGTAAAAATCAATGGGTCAAAGTCGATCTCGAGCAGATCGCCGATGACGACAAGGCGCCGAAAAAGCCGGCCGTCGATCCGAAGCAACCGATCATCGCTCCGGAAAACCTCCTCAAGGAAGCGCGCGATCGCCAGGCGGTCGAGGAGCAAAAAATCACCCAGGCCGTTGAAGACGCCATCCGCCAGGCCAATCGCGATCTCCGGGCCGACCCCGACGGCGCCCTTGACACGCTGCGCAATTTGCTCAACCGCGTCAAGGACCACCCCGACCTCGGCGTTCGCATCCGCGATGCCCTGAGCACCCGTCTGCAAACCTCGCTGCGCGATTCCGCCGTGCAGGTGCAACGCTTGAAGCTGAATAAGCAAAACGAGATCGCCGCCGCGGCCGTCACTCAATCGAACATCGTCCGCGAGCAAGAGCGCAAAACCTTCGAGGACCGCGTCGAAGCGCAGTTCCGGCTTTACAAGAACCTCATGGGGCAAGCCCGCTTTGAGCAAAAGACCATGTCCGACATCGTCCAGGCGATGGCGCAGATTCAGGACGAGGCCCGCTCCAAGGGCTATACGGTCCCGACCGCCACCAAGGCCATGTACGACATCGCCATGGCCGCATACCCGCTCCAGCAGGTCAATTCGCTCATCCGGCAGCGCGAGGAAAAATATCTCGCGATCATGATGTCGATCGAGAAATCGCACATCCCGTATCCCGACGAGCCGGGCATCTATTTCCCGCCGCTGGTGACCTGGAAAGCCTTGATCAAGGCCCGCAAGGACAAATACGATGTGCGCAGCTTGCCCGACGATGAAGCCGGCCGCAAGGAATCCGCTGAAATTTACCGCAAGCTGCAAACCGTGATCGATACCAAGGGCCTGACCGAGAAGATCAAGCTGAAGGCGGCCCTGGAGTTTTTCAGCGACAAGTACGGCTTGCCCATCCTCGTCGACAAGGAGTCGATCAACGCGGAACTCGGCCCTGAGGCGCCCGATCCTTACGAAGAAGAAGTCAGCCTGCCGCAGGCGCCGAGCAAGATGATGATGAATACGGCGCTGCGTCTGATTCTGGCCCAGGTCGGCAAGGGCAAAGCCACTTACTTGATTCGCCGCAATTTCATTGAGATCACCACGGTTGACCGCTACCTTGCCGACAAGGTCATCCGCATCTACCCGGTGGGTGATCTTGTTATCCCGATCTCCAGCGGCCAGATGGGCATAGCTGGCGGCATGGGCGGCGGCATGGGCGGGGCGGCGGGCATGCCCGGCATGGCTGGAATGGCCGGTATGGCCGGTATGGCCGGTATGGCCGGTATGGCCGGCATGGCTGGAATGGCCGGCATGGCCGGTATGGGGATGCCCGCGATGGGCATGGCAGGAATGGCCGGCATGGCTGGAATGGGTATGCCTGCGATGGGCATGGCAGGAATGGCCGGCATGGCTGGAATGGGTATGCCCGCCATGGGCATGGGCGGGATGGCCGGCATGGCTGGAATGGGTATGCCCGCCATGGGCATGGGCGGGATGGCCGGCATGGCTGGCATGGGCATGCCCGCGATGGGAATGGCGGGCATGGCTGGCATGGCTGGCATGGGGGGCGCCCCAATGGCGGGCGGCTTCGGCGGCATGGGAAATATGCAGGGCGGCGCCTTCCAGGCGGGCTTCAATGGCTCCCTCGGCGCCCTCGGCGCCACACAGGCTTCCGGACTCATCTCCCTCGTCACCCGCATCGTCGATCCAGGCAACTGGAACCGTCCGCCCCAGCTGAATCAATTCGCCATGATCGGCATGCCCATGTTCCCCATGATGTTCCCCAACCCGGGCATGGTCGGCATGGTCGGCATGGTCGGCATGGCGGGCAACCCGGGCATGATCGGCGCGGGGCCGCCCCCCGATCCAACCATGAATGCCGATCCGCAAACTTCGAACTCCATCGACTTCTTCCCCCCGGCGCTTGCCCTGATCGTCCGCGCTCCCTCGCGCATGCACACCTCGATCACCGGCGGCATCGTCGGCGGCAAGGTCAAACGCCTTGAAGTCGGCGCACGCATCGAACGGGAAAATCAAGACGCCATCGCCCGCGCTGCCGACAAAGACCCGAACATCAAGGTCGCGCCGGCCAATGACGTGGACAAGGATCCCCGCGTGATCGCTCTCAAGAAAAAGGAACAGCTCGATCCGACCAAGGTCTGGAATGAATCGTTCGCCCGCGGCGGCGTCGAGCCGGGCCTGGTCATCGCCACCGCCGACTTCCTTTTCGAGGCCGGCGAATTCAAGCACGCCGCGGAATTCCTGAAAGCGAACCTGCGCGCCGGCGTCATCGTTCGGCCCTGGGTCTTCGAGGCCCTGGCGATCGCCCTGGAAGCATCCGGCGGCGATGCCGAGGACATCCAGCGCGCCCGGCTTTCGGGCATCGCACTCGATCCCAGCGACGCGCAAGGCTTCATGCAGCGCCGCCCGCGCCATGGCCGACCGCAGTCAATTCGATCGTGCCCTGGCCTTCTGCAAGCAAGCCGCCCAGCTCGAACCCAACGATTACCATCCCTATGAAAACGCTCTCGCTTACGCCGAGAGCGCCAAGGATCCCGCCGCCATGGAATGGGCCGTCGGCAATCTCGTCAGCCAGGATTGGCCCGTCGATAACCTCTTCATCCAGAAGGCCGCCCAGAAACGGCTCGGCTCGCTCGCCGACAAGCTCAAAAACGAGAAGCGCGGCAACGAGGCGAATCGGCTCGAAGACGCTCTCAAGCGCTTGAACCAGCGCGACCTCATCATCCAGTTGGTCTGGGATAACCCCGCACCCGACAGCCTTGCCGAGCTGGAATTGCGCGTCAAGGAACCGTGCGGCAGCGTGTGCAGCCTCGATCAGAAGCAAACCCCCGGCGGCGGTACGATGCTCGGCTACAACCTGACCGACAAGGAGCCGAACGCCCAGTATATTGCCGCCCAGGCCTTCCCCGGCGAATACGAGATCACCGTGTCGCGCATGTTCGGCCTGCCGCTCAACAATCGCGCCCGCCTGATCATCACGCAAAACTCCGGCACGAGCGATCAGTCGCGCCGCATCGAGATCGTCAAGCTTGACAACAACGCGCCCGTGAAGATCAAGCTGACGCAAGGCCGGCGCACCGACCTGGCCAGCGTCTCCCCCGCCGCCAGCCGTCGGCATACGCCGACAGCGAGCGAAACCAAGGGAGGCAGCGCCTTCGACGATCTGCGCTCCGTCGCCAATCCGAATTTCTTCGGGGCACTCGGAGCAAGCTCCGGTCCGCGCGGCGGCGCTGGCGCTCCCAATCTGATGCCGTCGGCGCTGGCTGCCAAGGACTCGCAAAACAAGTCGCCGATGACGCCGATTGCCCAGAACGCCATCAATCCGGCCGGCGGCGGCGTGCAGATGACGACCCAGGTCCGCATGTCCGCCGATCAGAGAAGCATGGACATGGTCATCCGACCGTTCTTCGACATGGCCAACCGCGCCAATCGCCCCGCTGTCAACCTGTCCGGCATCCCCGGCGGCGGCAACTGACGCAAGTTAAAAGGAAAAAGCAAAAAATAGAAAGTGAGAAGGCGAGAGCGGCGCAATGGCACGCTTGCCTTCCCACTTTCTGTTTTTTTTCTTTTTACCTTTTACTTGGCTACCGTACGGGTCGCCCAAAACACACCAACGTGATGTCGTCACGCTGCGTGCCGCCCAGGGCATGACGCTGCACCGCCTCGACGATCTTTTGTCCCAGCGATCTCGGTGAGTCCGGCGCGTTTTCGAGCAGGCCCATGAGCCCCTTCTGGCGGAACGGCTTGCTGCCCAGGTTCTGCGCATCGGTCACGCCGTCGCTGTAAAAAATCACGCAATCGCCCGGCTCAAGCTGGATCTGATAGGCGCGATAGCGATTGCCCAGCGTCAGGCCGAGCGCCTGGCCATCATCCTCGAGTGGGGTCGTCCGGGCGCAGGCATTGAGGGCGCGGCGATACCAAAGCGGCGGCGGGTGGCCGGCGTTGACCAGCGTGAGCGTATGCGCGGCCGGATCGAGAACGCTGGCGATCATGGTGACGAAGCGATCCATCGGGCTGGTATAAGGATGCAGATGATCGTTGAGTTTGGCGAGGGCGGCCGTCGGATCCTTCTCGCTTAAGAAGCACGAGCGCGTGTCGGAGGAGACGCGGGCCATCAAGAGGGCGGCGGGCATCCCCTTGCCGGCGACGTCGCCGAGGGTCAAGGCGAGCCGCTCATCGGGCAGGGGGATGAAGTCATAGTAGTCGCCGCCTACCTCGCGGGCAGGTTCGTAATGGGCGTAGAATTCATAGCCGGGCAACTGCGGCAGCCGGCTGGGCAAAAAGTTGAGTTGCACCTGCCGGGCCATGTCGAGTTCGTTTTGCACGCGCTCCTGGGTCAGTTGCGCCTGGTGAAAGCCGGCGTTCTCCATGGCGACTGCGGCCAGCGAGGCGACGCACCAGAGGAGCTTCAGATCTTCCTCGGTGAATCTCTTGCCGGCATCCTGGGTGTCAAGCTGAATGACGCCGAACGGCTCGCCCTGGGCCGATAGCAGCGGGACACACATGACGGAGCGGATGTTGAAGGCGAAGACGCTATCGGAGCTTTTGCGGGGGATGTGCGTGCCGCCGCCTTCACACAGAAGGATCGCCTGGGAGGAACGCAGGCACTGACGCACGATGGTCTGGCTGAAGCGGGCGGTCGCCTCGTCGTTGCGGTGCCGGGTCCGCACGAATTTAGGCCTGAGGGCAGGACTATCCTCGTCGGTTAAGATGATGAAGCAGCGATCGGCCTGCGGAAAGAGGGTCAAGAGGGCGGTGACGACCTCGGGGAGCTGGGCGTCGAGCTGCAAGGTCTTGCTCAGCTTGGCGGTGATTTCCACGAGCGCCGCCAGCTTGGCCGCCGGCTGCGATTCCAGGCTGCGATCACTGCTGGAGCTCAGGACTGCTTCCACCGTCGAGGAATGGTCGTCCTCGTCGCCTTCGGGCATCTGTTCCAGATAAGTCGCCTGGAATTCGCAGATGCGAATCACGTCCTTATCGCCAAGCGCTACCGGCGTGTAAGCGGCCAACTCAACATCATTGAGATACGTGTGATTTCGGCTCTTCAGGTCCTCGATGAAATGCTGATCGTTGACGCGCACGATCCGCGCGTGCTTGCGGCTGACCGCTTCCTTCGTGCTGATGATTTCATCGCAGAAATCGGGATGGCGGCCGAGGACGATCCTGTCATGCGTCAGACGGATGACGTCGCCTTGCCGTTCGCCGCGTTCGATCAAGAGCAGACCCATGATCTCCTCCTTCTCATGCAGATGCAGATGAGTATACCCCCGTCGAGAGGAAATGTATTGAGGTTCCCATCGCTGACGCGCGTTGGGGCGCGTGCCGGATTTTTTCACTGGTCGTGGCCGGGGTCGGTATTCCGACCCCGGCTTCCGAAGGGGGACGATTTCCGGGGTCGGAGTACCGACGAGTACCGACCCCGGCCACGGGCGCCGCTGACGCTTCTGGGCCGTGCAAGATTTTGCGCGGATTTTCGGCAACGAGGGCGCACGGATGTTATGCTTGTTTCGAGAATGAGGAAAAAGCGCGTCCTGTCACCTCGTCCACGGAACAAACGATGGTCAAGCGCACAGTATTGGCATTGCCTTCCGTGCAGCCACGCGAGCACTCGCATCGGCTGTTGGGAAGGGAACGCACCGAGCTGGCCGGCCGGGTCTTCATCGACGGCTGGCGCGGGCTGCTGCTGGGTCTGGGGGGAGCGCTCCTGGTCGCCACGATTGGCTTGCTCGACTACGCCACGGGCAAAAGCTTTTCATTCGCCATCTTCTACCTGATTCCGATTGCCCTCGGAGCGTGGTTCGGCGGGTTCGCCCAGGGCATCTTGATCTCGATGGCTTGCGCCGTGAGCTGGCAAAGCGTGGAGGCTTCCTGGGAACCCGAAGCCACGCCGCTGAATCTCCTTTGGAACGGCACCGCTCGCTTCGGCATCTTCGTGGTCACCTCCAGCTTGCTGTCGCGCTTGCGGCTCAGCCTCTACCTGGAAAAGAAGCTGGCCCGCTCCGATCCCTTGACCGGCGCCGCCAACGGCCGAACGTTCTATGAAGGCGTCAGCCTGGCCGTCGAGCGCGCCTTGCGGGCTCAGCAGCCGGTGACGCTAGCCTATCTCGATCTGGACAATTTCAAATGGCTCAACGACAAGCTGGGCCATTCCGCCGGCGATGAAGCGCTGTGCGATCTGGTCCGCAGTATTCACGGGGACATCCGCGCCACGGACCTGTTTGCCCGGCTCGGCGGCGATGAGTTCGCGCTGCTCCTGCCCGATTGCAACAAGGACGACGCTGGTGCCATGCTGTCGCGCATGCGCGCCAACTTCATCGCGGTGATGGCGAGCAAGCGCTGGCCCGTGACCCTGTCGATCGGGGCCATGACCTTTCCGACGCCGTCGCGCGATGTGGATGCGATGGTCCGCTGCGTGGACGAGTTGATGTACCGCGCCAAGAAGGGGGGCAAGAACCGCATCGTCCATCAGGGGGAGCCCGGCGCGGAGATGACCAAGGGCGTGGAACGGCGGGCGACGGCACGAATCCTGTGCGACCGCCCCGCCCGCGTGCGCTCCGAGGGCGAGGACGACAGCCTCGACGAATTTGCCCGCGTGCGCGACATCTCCTCGAGCGGTTTGTGCCTGCGCCTGGAGCGCCAGCTTGCCGAGCAAACGCTGATTGCCATCGAACCGTTGCACGAATGCGGCGCCAAAACACTGCTGGTACGCGTGATGTGGTCCGTCTACGACGACGGCAACTGGCTGCACGAGTGCGTGCTGCCCGCCCGCCTGAGCTCGGACGAACTAAAGCTCTGGGCCAGCGAGCAAACGGCGGAATCATTTCACGATTGCGTGTGATACCACCGTGAACAACTCGTGATCCTCGTCGCCGTGGCAGCCATGCGCGAACAAGAGCGACGCGAGCATCCCGGCGGCGAGCGCCCATTTCAGAATGAGGAACAGACCCTCGTTCCCACGCTCCGCGTGGGGACGCCCTGCTTCGCGACGCTCCTGCGTCGCGGACATGTCGCCCGCTTGCACCCCGTTGCAAATGAGATGCGAGCCGCATCGCCGGGACATGGGATTCTTTCCCGGCATCCTGTCCGCGACGCAGGAGCGTCGCGAGGCTGCGCGTTCCCACGCGGAGCGTGGGAACGAGAATCTGCGATTATTCATGGCCTCTCCCGAATACCGCCCTCACTTCAGCGGCTCTCGCTATATTATGGATATCAACCATCAAACGCCTTACCCGTGGATTCGTATGCACGCCGCACCCCTTTTTCTTGCCGTCTGCCTGACGCAACCAAGCACGCAACTGAATGTCGAGCTCTCGTTCTCGAAGGGCGTTGCCGCCGAGGCGTTTTCGGGGCGCGTTTTCGTGATTGCGACCAAGACGGCGAGCAAGGGGGCGCCGCCGGGGTTGAGCTGGTTCAATCCGCAGCCGGCGTTTGCCCTGGATGTCGTGAAATGGCTGCCGGACTCGCCGCTTGTCTTTGAGCCGAAGCATGCGCATCCGAAGACGTGGGCGACGATCGCGACGGAGAAATGCTATCTGCAAGCGATTCTCGACCGCGATCTAGGCGGCATGAATTTCACCAGCTCGCCGGGCAACGCCTATTCCAAGCCGATCCTCTACGATCCGGCCAACCCGCCGGATGGGCCGATCAAGCTCGTCATGGACCAGGTGATATCGGCACGGAAATTCGAGGAAAAGGGGCGCGTGAAGTATGTGGAGATCGAGAGCAAGTTGCTGAGCGCGTTCCACAAGAAGCCGATCAAGTTGCGTGCTGGCGTCGTGCTGCCGAAATCGTTTGCCGAGATGCCCGACAAGAAGTATCCGGTTATTTACGAAATCCCCGGCTTCGGCGGCAACCACTTCGGCGCATTCGGGGCCGAAGCGCGCAAGGCCAACCAGGTCGCCGATGTGGAGATGCTCTACGTCGTCCTCGATCCGAGCTGCCGGCTTGGGCATCACGTCTTTGCCGACTCCGACAACAACGGCCCGTGCGGCCAGGCGCTCACCGAGGAGCTGATCCCATTCATCGAAACGAAATTCCGCGGCCTTGGCACGCCGTCATCGCGCTTCGTCACCGGCCACTCCTCCGGCGGCTGGTCGAGCTTGTGGCTTCAGGTCCGCTATCCCGATTTCTTCGGCGGCGTCTGGTCCACGGCGCCCGACCCCGTCGATTTCCGCGATTTCCAGCGCGTCAACATCTACGACCCGAAGCAGAACCTTTTCACCGATGAAAAAGGCGAGCCGCGCCCGCTGGCACGCAGCGGCGGCAAGGTGCTGCTGCGTTACAAGCCGTTCAACGACATGGAAGTCGTCATGGGCCGCGGCGGCCAGCTTTTTTCTTTCGAGGCCGTCTTCAGCCCACGAGGCAAAGACGGCAGGCCGATGCCCCTCTGGAACCGCACGACCGGCGCTATCGACCGCGATGTCGCCAAGGCATGGGAACGCTACGACATCCGCCTGGTCCTGGAACGCAACTGGAAAACGCTCGGCCCCAAGCTCGCCGGCAAAATTCATGTCTACATGGGCGCCGAGGATACCTTCTACCTCGAAGGCGCCACCCGCTTGCTCGGCGAATCGCTCAAAAATCTCGGCAGCGATGCCCTTGTCGAGATTTTTCCCGGACGCAATCACGGCAACCTCATTGATGCGGACCTGCGGCAACGGATGGCGAAGGAAATGGCGGGCGCGTTTCGCAGGAAGAACTGATTGGTGCCAGGATGCTGGGTGCGAAACCGCGCAGCGAGCTTCAATCATCCAATTTACGGGATGGGCGTTGAAGCTCGCTGCGCGGTTTCGCACCAGAATCCCGCGCAACAAAGAAACCCGATCCGTGCGGATCGGGTCTCTCTGGAACCTTCGGGGGCCAGGTTCACTGTACTTTCTTGAGCTCCGTCTCGACGTCCCCCACTTGCAGCGAGCGATTCGAGACGCGACCGTTGCGATCGATCATGAACACCGTCGGCAGGATATGGATGCCGTATTGCGTCGCGAGCGGGCTCGAGGAGATGCCGCTGGCGATATTGGGCGGCGCCTGGAATAGATGGATGCCCGGTGCATGCGCCTTGGCGACCGCTTCCTTCGCCTTCGCGGCATCGGCATCGAGGTTGATCGACACCAGCTCGACGTTCTGCTTGGTGGCGACCGCGTCGAGCAGGCGTTTCAACTTGGCGAAGTCGTCGAGATACTGATCGCCGTAGCTGGCCCAGTAGTTGACGATGACGACTTTTCCTTTAAGCTGGCTGATGTCGAACATCTTGCCTGCGTCGCTGAGCAGCGGGGCGTGCAGCTTCATCTCCGTGCCGACCAGATTCAAACGGGCGACGCTGCCCTTGGCGTGGTCGGCGAGGGCATGATTCGGGAAACTTTCGTAGAGCTGGGTATAATAGCGCTTGGCGGTTTCATCCTTGCCAGCGAATTCGCTGCCGTTGCCCAGATGGCGTAAGGCTTCGGGGGTGTCCTCGGTCTTGGGATAAAGCTTGACGAACTCGGTCAAGTCGTCGAGCCATTTGTCCTGAATTTCAGTGATCTTTTTGATCGGCTGATTGGGCTTGGACATGTCGATGGCGTAGCGGGTCCAGATGACGCGGTAGTGGCCATAGCCCGCGAGGTTGCTGCCGGGCATTTTGCTCGCGACATCGTTGCTCATTTTCTTAAGGGTGGCAAAGGTGGCGTCATCGGCGCCGTTCTGGGCGAGTGCCATCAGGTTGTCGAAGAGCTGCTTGTACCAGTTTTCGCGCTTGTCGGCATCATCGAGCAGAATGATCCTCTGCACCAAAGCGATGCGCTTGCGTAGATAGGTGTCCACTGAAGCGTTATTATCCCCGATCTGCCTGAGTTGCGGCGAATTTTTGTCGATTTCGCCGAGCGCCATCGACAATTTTTCCAATTCGGCGTTTCCGCCAGCGATCCCGCCTGGTTTCGGGTCGATGCCGCCGATGGGATCCTTATCGCTGGGGACATCGACGAGGCGCCAGGCCATGCCGACCTGGATCATTTCGCCGGTGTGAATCCATTCGTGCTTTTTGTTGAGCTCATAACGGATTGGCCGCGATGGGAACTTGATGCACTCGACCTCGGTGCTGGTGTCGCATTGGGGAACGGCGCCTTCGACGATCTCGAATTTTCCTCTGGAAAGATTGACCATCTTGACGAGGCCGGCGAACCGTTCGCGGGCCTTCTGCTGCGAGGCGGCGACCGTCTTGATCTTCGTCGCGGGGAGCTTGATGAGCTGCATGTCCGCTTCGGAGATCATCAGCGTCTGCAAGCGGGCGAAGTCGTTGTTGGCGACCGCTTGATAAGCTTCGAAGCCGACTTCCTCGGCGGAGATCATGCGCCAGGCGGACATGACAGCCTTGCCGTTGACGAGGGAACCGACGCCCCATTTCATGCCGCCGGCGTTGAGCCAGCGGAAGTTATTGGGGGCGCCTTTGAAGGTGGTGTCGAATTCGCGGTAGACTTCAACGCCATCCTTGTAATAGCTCCAGACATCGACCTTGTCATCGCCGTTGGAATCGTAGAAGCGGCGCAGCGGTTGTTTCTTGGAATCGAAGAGAATCCAGCCGCTGCTGCCGGCCGTTCCGCCCTGGACCGAGGAAACGGTGCAGCCGGGAAGTTCGTCGGGAGTCGGCATGGAGATGACGACATCATCGTGCTTGGGCGCGAAGCGGGGGTCGAGCATCTGGGCCGGGGTCGGCGGCGTGCGCTTGGCCTGCGCGTGTATCTGGGGGAGGCAGGTTGCCAGCAGAATGATACCCGCCAGCAGCCCCCGTAGCGCGGGAGTATTCGTCATCCCGTGTCTCCTTGCGTAAAGATGGTGCAACCGATACTACCGTTCTTTCTTCGGCAATCGATGCGCTGGGCATTGAAGGAATTGTCCGCCGCTTGCGGCTGCTTACCCCCTCTCCCTCCGGGAGAGGGGATGGGGGTGAGGGAAGTGCGTGCAAGAAGGCCCTCACCCCCGGCCCCTCTCCCAGAGGGAGAGGGGAGGAAACTCCGGCAAGGCTTGCCCCCCTTGACTGAATTTCGGGATCACTCTACAATTGCGGCAGTTAAGACTCGCAAGGATTGCATCGTTACATCGGAACAGCGACCCACGGAAGGGAAGCGACGTGCCAACCCCCCTCGCCTCAACCGGGAACCGCGGCGAATTGCATTCGCCGAATCCGCACACGTTGCCTCCCCTGGCCGCGTTTACTGGCCCTTGGTGCTCCGTGCTAGATGAACGGGCAGCCTTGAGAGAACGGGTGAGAGAAGCGAACGACATTGTCGATGTCGTCGGCGAACGCCTGGCACTGCGCCCGGCCGGCCCCATCCACAAAGCCCTTTGCCCCTTCCATGACGATCACAATCCCTCCCTTACGGTCGATGCGCGCCGGCAGCGCTATAAATGCTGGTCGTGCGGCGAAGGTGGGGACGTGTTCGCGTTCGTGCAAAAATTTGAAAAGATCACATTTCCCGAAGCGCTCGAAGTTCTCGCACGCCGGGCGGGGATTTCTTTAGAAAAAATTCAAAAAATCTCTCAAGGACCGAGCCGCGCCGGTATGCTTGACGTGATGAAATGGGCGGCCGAGCAGTTCCAGCAATGCCTGCTCGACTCCCCACAAGCGGAAGCGGCCCGAAAATACCTCGGCGAACGCAAGCTGACTGGGGAAACCGTCCGCAAGTTCGGCATGGGGTTCGCGCCGGGCGGCGGGGAATGGCTGGTGCAACGAGCGGCCAGTGCCGGGATCGCAGCCGACATGCTGGAAACCGTCGGCCTGATTGCCAAGCGGGATGAAGAGAAGGGGAAAGGCTACTACGACCGATTTCGTGATCGCGTGATCTTCCCGATCCGCGATGTGACGAGCCGAGTAGTCGGCTTCGGCGGTCGGATTTTGCCTTCATCTCCTGTATCGGCGGATCGGCCTCCGCCCAAATACTATAATTCCGCGGAAACGGCATTATTCTCGAAAAGCGAGAACCTGTACGGCATCGACCAGGCCAAGCAGGCGGCGCACAAGGCCGGCTATTTGGCCATCGTCGAAGGCTACACCGATGTGCTGATGGCCCACCAGCACGGCCTGGCCCAGGTGGTCGCGACGATGGGGACGGCGCTGAACGAACGCCACATCAGGAAGCTCAAGGGCGTGACGCAGCGCGTGGTGCTGGTATTCGACGCCGACGCCGGCGGCGATGCGGGAGTCGATCGGGCACTTGAGGTTTTCGTTCGCGAGGATCTCGACCTGCGCGTGGCGACCCTGCCGGTCGGCCTCGATCCTTGCGACCTGTTGAGCACGCAGGGCGCCGAGCCGTTCCGCCAGGCGCTGGATCAGGCGATCGATGTGTTCGAGTACAAGCTGCAAGCGGCCTGGGCCAAGCATCAAGGCCAGGGGCTGGATGGACAACGGAAAGTCGCGGAAGAGATGCTGGGCATATTGGCCCTGACGCCGACCGAGCGTTCCGTTAAGCTGGAGTTGATGGTCAACCGAATTGCCCAACGCCTATTCATCAAGGAGGAAACCGTATGGGCGCGTTTGAAGGAAGTGCGCTTGGCCCGCAAGAATGCGGACGTGCGCGAGGCTCCCCGCCGACTCGAACCGGAAGTCGAAACGGCGCCGCCGGCGGAGCAGTCGGCCAAGCCGCCGTTGCATGAGCGCGAGCTACTGGAGGTCCTGCTGGCCGAACCGTCGCTCGTCGCCCGAGCGGCTCAAGATATCCCGCCCGAGGAAATGGAGCATCCCGGTCTACGCAAAGTGATTGAGGCCTTATACAGCCTCCACGCCGAAGGGCACAAAGCTGACCTGGACCATTTGCACGGGCGCCTGGATAATGAACGATTATTGGACAAGCTCCACGACCTTCAATCCGTGGGTCTGGATTTGCCCGATCGGCCCTGGGTCTACCAGAAAGTCCTCGAGCGGTTTCGCGATCGGCGCATGCAGCGCCAGAAACAGGCTCTACTGAATCAATTGAAGGACGCCAAAGATGACGCCAGCAAGCTGGCCATCCTCAAGCAACTCAAGGACTCGAATATTCACGGGAATCCGCAGCCCTAACGCTGATTCCCGACTCCTGAATGCGACGGAGGATTTGAATGGAACTGAAACTGGATGAAGGCCTGAAAACGCTCATCGATTCGGGCAAGGTCAAGGGCTATCTCACCTATAGCCAGGTGAACGAGTTCCTGCCCGACGACGCCGTCAATCCCGAAAAGCTCGATCAGCTTCTCTTGCTCCTTGAAGAGCAGGGCATCGACCTGATCGACGAAGCCGACATCGACGAGCGCGAGGCCAAGACCGGCAAGGCCAAGGACGAAGCCGATGACATCGAAGCTGACCTGCGCGACATTGAAATCACGGTCCTCGAAGAAGAATCCGACGGCAAGCGCATCGATGATCCGGTACGCATGTACCTGACCCAGATGGGCTCGATCGCGCTGCTCTCCCGCAAGGAGGAAATCGAGCTGGCCAAAAAGATCGAGGTCACCCGCAAGCGCTTCCGCCGCCGCGTCCTCGAATGTGATTACGCCCTGGCCCAGGTTGTCGATACGCTCAAACGCGTTCATGCCAACGACCTGCCTTTCGACCGCACCATCAAGGTGTCGCTCACCGAAAACCTCGAAAAAGACAAGATTCTGCAGCGCATGCCGCACAATCTCAAGACCCTTGAGCGCCTGCTCGAGCAGAACATCGAGGATTTCACCAGGGCGGCCGATCCGCGGCTATCCGAAGAGGAGCGCAAGTATTATCGCCACACCCTGAAGGTACGCCGTAAAAAGGCGGTGACGCTGGTCGAGGAACTGTCGATCCGCACTCAGCGCGTGCAGCCCTTGATGAAAAAACTCGAGCAGATCTCCACTCGCATGGACGATCTGGAACAGCAAATCCTCTTCCTCGACAATCAGCGGGCCGGGCGCGAAGACCGCGCCAATTACGAAAAAGAGCTGCACGACCTGATGCTGATGACGCTCGAGGATCCGCCGATGCTCCACCGGCGCGTCCAGTCGATCAAGGAGCGCTTCGGCGAATACGAGGACGCCAAGCGCGCCCTTTCCGCCGGCAATCTCCGCCTCGTCGTCTCTATTGCCAAGAAATACCGCAACCGCGGCCTGTCGTTCCTCGATCTCATCCAGGAAGGCAACACCGGCCTGATGCGGGCGGTCGATAAATACGAGTACCGCCGGGGCTACAAGTTCTCGACCTACGCCACCTGGTGGATTCGCCAGGCCATCACCCGCGCAATAGCCGATCAGGCCCGCACCATTCGCATCCCGGTGCACATGATCGAGACCATGTCGAAATTGCGCAACGTCTCCAAGCGGCTCTTGCAAACACTTGGCCGAGAGCCCACTATCGAGGAAATGGCCAAGGAGGCGCAGATCTCCGTTGACGAGACGCGCCGGGTGATGAAGATATCCAAGCACCCGATCAGCCTCGACCGCCCGGTCGGTGAAAGTGAAGACAGCTACTTCGGCGACTTTATCGAGGATGAAAGCGCGGAGTCCCCGGTCAATGCCGCCACGCAGGAAATGCTCAAGGACAAGATCGAACAGGTCCTCAAAACGCTGACCTACCGCGAGCGCGAGATCATCAAGCTGCGCTATGGCCTGGGAGACGGCTACACTTACACGCTGGAAGAGGTGGGCCGAATCTTCAAGGTGACTCGCGAGCGTGTCCGTCAAATCGAGGCCAAGGCGGTGCGCAAACTGCAGCATCCCGTCCGCAGCCGGCAGCTCGAGGGCTTCCTCGACGCCGCCAGCCGCCAGGCAGCGGCCGCACAACAGGCGGCAACCTGAGCCAACCTTCGCCGGTCCTTTGCGACCGGCGATTTTTTTTCGATAGAATGTCAGTCCGTAGTATTCGTTTGGAGATCACATCCCATGTCAGGCCCCGCCGCCATCCTGAGACAGCTGCACCACCTGCGCCGTCACGCCGCCGACCTCGAAGCCCGCATCGAGCAGGCGCCGAAGCAGCTCGCGATTCAGCAAAAGAAATTGGCCAACCAGGAAGAAGCGTTCAAAGCCGCCCAAGAACAGCTCAAGCGCATGATGCTCGACATCCGTGAGAAGGAAGGTTCCGTCAAGGCGACGCAAACGCAGATCAAGAAATACCAGAAGCAACTCGAGGAGGCCGTCAACAAGAAGGAATACGACACGCTGAAGGTCGAGATCGCCAGCGAGGAAAAGATCATCGCCAAGCTCGAAGATGAAATCCTCGCCCTGATGGGCCAACACGAGGAGAAGGCGGCCCAGCTTCCGGAGGCCGAGAAAACGGTGCAGAAAGCGCGTGCCGACTTCGCCCAGTTCGAGAAGGATCATCAAGAACGCGTGGCCCGGCAAGTCGCCGAGAAGGTCCGCACGCTGGAAGAGCTCAAGATCGTCGAGGCGACCTTGCCCGATGATGTCCGCCCGCAATACGACCGCCTCATCGCCGCCAAGGGCATGGACACCCTCGCCGGCGTCAAGGGCCGCATCTGCTCGGCCTGCTACACCGAGATCACCTCGCAAATGCTCAGCGAGCTGAAGCGCGACGTGTTCATGCTGTGCAAGAACTGTGGTCGGATGCTGTACCTGGAAACGTGACCCATGGAAGCCGACCTTTCCGACATCCGGCGTCCGTCGCGGCCAACTGCCCTGGCCGGGATCGCGCTGACCGGAGTTACCGCCGGCGCGTTCATCGGCGCCAGCACCAACGCGATCAACGGTCTCGTCAGTCCCACCTATTTCATAACGGTCCTGCACTGGCAGAATGTTGACAACGTCTGGCGGGCCGCCATCGCGCAGGGCATCTTCGAGGGTCTGCTGTCCGGCCTATTCTTGTCGCTGATCTTCACCCTCGCCGCCGCCTATTTCACGGGCGCCGCGTGTTCCTATTGGTTCGCTTGCAAGCACCTGCTCGGCATCGGCGCCGGGGCATACGCCTGCTGGGTTCTCGGCGGCCTCATCGCCACGGGCCTGGCGACGCTGAGCCCCGATTTCTATCGCCGGCTTTTCATCGGCGTCCCCGACGAATTCAGCGACATGCTCGCTTACGCCTGGGTCGGCGGCTCCATCTGGGGCGTTCACTTCGGCAGCTTCCTGTGCTTGATCCTCGGCATCATCTTTCTGCGGGCGAACTGGCTCCGCGAGATAGTTCGTCGAGCTTAAACGATTGCCGGTCAGCCGGCCTTGGCTCGGCGCGGTTTCGCCTTGCCGTTCGCGGGCTCCAGCTTGAGCTTCAAAATCCTGGTGAGCCGATCAATCACGTCCGAAGTCAGCGGCTTGGCGCCGGTCAAGAATGCGTCCAACTTTCTTATATCCGTGTCGGCACGGCTGGCCAGATCATGCAAAAGTATCTTGCTCGAATGGATCGCCCGACGCAGCGCACCGCTGTGGGATTGCTCCTCGGCGGCATCGCGAAGGCGCCGATGCTTCACCGCGAGATCCGGCAATTCGTCGGCGATCAACTCGCAGTCCTTGCGCCACTGCGCCATTTGCTCGTCCGTGAGTTGAACCGTTCGCCGCTTTGTCTTTTTCATGGCTCACTTCCGTCGTTTCTTTTTCTTCGCCCGTCGTTCGGGAACCACAAATGCCGTTACGGGTTGGATCGTCACGTCATCCAACTCTCGATAGATTGCAATGATAAAACGCCCATCCTCAGTATATCCCCACACGGCCGGCCGCCCGGATGAATCGCTCGTGCCCTTGTCCGTCGGATTGGCGAGCACGTATTCAAAATCCTCCGGCGTCAAATCATGCTCGGCCAGGTGCTCGATGATTGCGTCCGTCCATATGTAGAAATAGAACGCCATCGATCACCCACTGCCCGTCTTGAATTCACTCGAAAACCGTTGCGACCGGAGGAGGAGTCTCAATGCCCGTGCCCATGCGCGTCGTCCGCCCGGAAGAGCGGATGCTGGCGGTTGCCGTGCGCCGTGATGTACGCCACCAGATCGAGAATCTCCTCGCGCGTCAGTTTGTCGAGCAGGCCCTTCGGCATGATCGAGACCGGCGACTTCAGCTTCGCCGCAATGTCATCGAGCTTCAGGACGATTGGCTCCGCCTTGGCAAGCGGGTTCTCGATCAGCTTGATTTGCTTGCCCTTTTCTTCGAGGATGATGCCGGTGTGCGATTTGCCGGCCTTGGTTTCGAACACCCAGGTTTGGTATTTTTCGTTGATGCGAAAGCTCGGCTCGACAATGTCCTTCAGGATGTCGAGCGCTTTCAGCTTCGGATCGTGCTTGGCCAAATCGGGGCCGAACTCGTTGCCGACGCCGTCCATCTTGTGGCAAGCAACGCAACTGGAGACCTGGAACATCGCCTTGCCATTGGCGAAGTTTCGGCCCGGCTTCATCAGTTCGACATCGGACGCCAAATCCTCGTACTTCCACTCCGTGCGCGGCCGGCGATCCTTGAGCGCGACATCCTCGATCTTGAGCGGATGCTTGGCCAGGTATTCGTCGGGATTGGCGAGGTATTCATCGAGATTATCGACGACGTACAGAGCGCCGTGCATGCGCATCGAATGGCCCGGATAGGTGCACACATAGGGATAAACACCTGGCTGGTTCGGCGCGACGAAACTCAGCTTCTGCGTCTCGCGCGGCAGGACCAGCTTGCTTGCCAGCAGCACCTTGTCGGAATTCGGGACGAATGAGCGAGCCGCGAACGCGGGATCCTGCGAATTCGCCTCGGCGTATTTGCCCAGCTCCTCCAGCGAGCCCGGCCTGGCGAAGACGATGTTGTGCGGCATCAAATCGATGTTCTCGAAAATGAATTCGACCGCCTTCCCCTTCTGCACGACGATCACTTCCTTGTCGAACGACATCCGTTCGGGCAATGTACCGATGCGGACGACGCGCACGCCCAGCTCGCCCAGCTCAGCGCGGACTTTCTTGGCCGTCGCGAGGGGCAGGAGGCTGGCGAGCCGATCGGCAAATTCGAGGGCGTCGAGGGCGTCCTGGCCGGTGCGGTCCTTGACCGGAATCTTGCGAATGTGCTCGAGCATCAGGTTCGCGAGCGGCTCGACTTCGTCCTTCGGCCAAAATTGCTTGGGGATGCGCTGGATCGCCTGAATCGCGGGCAGGCGGTCGGCGTCGATCTTGACGAATTTGGCGAGCGTCTGGAAGGTTTCGGTCTCCTTGCCGCGCACGCTGGTGAGGGCGGTCATGGCGGCGCGACGAACCAGGATGGCCGGGTCGCCGGTTTTGAACGTGAAGTCGGCCTTGATTTTCGGGGCCGGCAATTTGGCGAGCTTGTGGATTTCGTTTTTGTCGGCGTCGAGAATCTTGAGCGTGTAACCTTCGAGCCGGCTGCCCAGACCGTCATCGGTGCGGTTGTAGATGGCGATCGCTTCGATGGGGAATTCCTTGCCGAGATCGACTTCCCACCAGGGATTGGGGGTGTTCTCGATGGTATGGGTTTGTCCGCCGCCGCTGTAGCTGCCGCTCTTGTTGCCATCGATTGCGCGGCTGGCGTCGCCGCCGAATGCGGTGCTCGATTGCTTGGCTTTCCCCTGCCGGGCGACGTTTTTGCCATCGCTGAAGACTTCGACCTCCGCCAGGGTAAGAGTGCGCGACTTGCCGGGCAATTCGATACGAACATACCGGCCGACGTAGCCCTTGCCGGCGGGATTTGTCGGCGCGAGGTTGGCGGGGAGCTTTTCGAGCAGCGGCTCGACCTTTGCATACAGCGTCGCACGCAGGCCGACATCGGAGATCATCGGCATGGCGGCGAGGAAATCGCGCAGCGCCGGAACCGACTTGTTCGCCAACACCCACGCCTTGTCGGCCGAGCCATCCACGTTGATGAGCGAGACGTAGCCGATCTGGCGCACGACCGGCTGCTTGGCGGTGGTCGCCAGCTTTTCGAGTTCGGCGCGGGCCTGCGTCAATTCCTTGGGGCCGCGCGAGGTCAGCATGCGCACCAGATCGAAGATGACGTTTTCATCGCGTGCTTCCTTCTGATCGTCGATGCGGCGAATCGCGTCGAGCAGCACCGTCATCTCAGTTTTGCTGTCGAGCTTGGCGAGCTCGGTCACCGCTTCCTTGCGCAGGTTGTCTTGCAGACCGTGCCGCAGCAGGATTTCGATGTAGACGGCCTTCGATTTCTTCGCCTTGAGGAGCGCCTCGTTGGAGACATTGCGCAGGAAGAAGCGGGCGCCCGGCTCGCTGGTGACGTTGATCGTCTGCCCCTTGGCGAGGGCGGCTTTCCAGAACGGCTCCAGTTGCCGTTTGGTTTCCTTCATGCAGTAATCGAGATAGTAATCGGTCGGCTGCTCGGCGGCGATCAGGGCAACTTCGACCGCGTCGGGCTGCGTGAAGAAGCTGGCCGCCCGCACCGCTTCCAGGCGAACGCGCGGATGCTTGTCCTCGGCCAACCCCTTCAGGATTTCGAGGGCATCGGAAATCTGCTCGCGCTGATAGCACAGGACGCGCGTCGCCGCCGCCCGCGCCCGGCCATCCTGGCACGCCAGCACCTTCTTCAGCAGGTCGCGATTGGCGACATTGTGGTTCTGATGCACCCACAGCCCTTCGAGCAGGTTGTGCTCAAAATTCGCATCGGCCTTGTCGAGCTTGGCGATCCATTCGGTCGTCGCCTTGATCACGTCGTCCGTCTTTTTCGAGGAAAGCTCCAGCCGGGCGCGATAGCGGACGCGATCCTCCGGGCTCTTGAGCGCGTCGAGCAATTCGGGGATCGTCGCACCGTCGATCTTCGGTGATTTCGACAGCGGTCGGCCGTCGTAGGTGATGCGGTAGACTCGGCCATAGGTGCGATTGCGGTTCGGATCGCGGAGGTTGTGCTGCATGTGGCCGATGATCGGGTTGTGCCAATCGCCGAAGTAGATGGCGCCGTCGGGGCCCATTTTCACGTCGGAGGGACGGAAATTGGGATCGCTGGAGACGACGAGGTAATCGTTCTGCCCATCGACCTTGGCGTGCTCGGCCGTGAAGCCGGAGCCGTTATCTTTCATGATGAAGCGATAGATGCCCTGGAAGCCGATGACGTTGGCGTTGAGGTAATTGCCCTGATATTCCGGCGGGAAATGAGCGCTGGAGAGAATCTCGTTGCCGGGGCAGGGCCGGCTCAAGTTATTGAAAAAGGTCTTCATGCCGGCGTGGCTCGACGGATAATCGAGCCGGCCGGAGAAGGCGGCAGCGAAATAGTTGGCGTTGCCGGTGCCGTCGGTGATGAAATCCTGACCCCAGCGGTCGAAGACGTGCCCGTGCGGATTGGCGAAGCGGTAATTGATGTATGTGTCGAACTTCCACGTCCGCGGCTCAAAGCGGTAAGCGCCGGCGTTGGCGTTGCGCACCGGCGGGCCCCACGGCGTCTCCACCTGCGTGTGATGGAACGTCCCCTCCTGGAAATACAAGGCCCCGCCGCCGTCGATGACGAAGCTGTTGAGCGCGTGATGCGTGTCGGCCGAGTCGATGCCGTGCAGGATGCGTTCGCGGTAATCGGCCTTGCCGGTCCCCGTCGTGTCCTTGAGGAACATCAGATCGGGCTGCTGGCCGACGAGCAAACCGCCGTTCCAGAATTCGAGCCCCGTCGGCACGTGCAGATGATCGGCCCAGACGGTGCATTTGTCGGCCACGCCGTCGCCGTCGGTGTCTTCGAGAATGATGATCTTGTCGTTCATTTCCTCCTTCGGCTTCCAGTGCGGGTAAGACGGCATGACGGCGACCCAGAGCCGGCCCTTGTTGTCCCACGCCATCTGCACCGGATTGGCGAGCTCGGGGAACATCTCCTCGGACGCGAACAGGTTGATCTTGAGATTCTTGCCGAGCTTCATCTTGCTGATCGCTTCCTTGCCGCCGAGGAAGAGATGCTTGAGGCCCGGCACATTCGGGACCTTGACGCTCTTGCCGTTCTTGTCCTTGCCATCGACCATGCCAGGCTTATTGGTGCTGATCTCGATGAACGGCTTGGTGTTCGTGTCATCGACCTTGAATTCCTTGCCCTGCGCGGCGACCCAGACGGCCTTGTCGCGATTGGCGGTCATCTCATCGAGAATCTCCATCTCGCGCTGGGTCACTTCGCGATTGGTGTTGATCTTGCCCGTCTTCTTGCCGGTCTTCGGATCGTATTCCTCGAAGCGCAGATCGGCCCGGCCGCCGTAGATCGAATAGCCGTCCACGGTGCGATAGCGGTTGAACCAGATGTGATTGCGCTCGAGCACCGTCTTGCGAAGCGGTTCCACCTTTGCAAAGGCGAATGCCTTTCGTTCACCGAACAAGGCGTGATCGATGATATCCGCGACGAATTTGTCGCCTTCCTCGCTCACGTGAATGCCGTTTATCGTCAGACGCGAGAAGCCGGAGTTGTGCGTCGGGTTGAACATGTCAACGAAAACAACATCATTGGCCTTGGCGACCTCCGCCATCGCCGCGGTGTAGAGCTTGAGCCGGGCGTTGTTCTCCTTGCCGTCGGGCAGGTTCTTGTCGTGCAAATCCTCATGCGCGATCGGCGAGAACAGGACGACGCGCGGCGGGGTGACGCCGTTGTATTTGTTGCTCTTGAGGTGCTTGACGTAAGCGTCGAGATCGGTCTTGAACTTGGGCAGCCCCTCCGCGCCTTTGAAGGATTCGTTGTAGCCGAAAAACGCGAAGACGACGTCGGTCTTGGTTTTGGTCAGCCATTCATCGGGGGAGCCGAATCCGGCGGAGCGCAGGCGGGTGGTGATTTCATCGCCGGAGAAGCCGAGGTTGCGGAAGACGAGATCGTGCTGCGGGAAGCGCGTGTGGATGTAGGTTTCGAGCCAGCCGTGGTGCTGCATGCGTTCGGCGAGGGTGTTGCCGACGATGCTGATGTGATCGCCCTTTTTCAGTTCGAGTTTCGGCTGGGCATGCGCGAGCGTGGCGGCGAGGAGGAGAGCGAGGCAAGCGAGGAGGTGCCTGGTCATGGTGGGATTTCCTTGGTTGAGGCGGCGAGCTTGTTCGCCGTGGAATCGGCGGTTTGTTCTTTTTATACAGGAAGGTAGAATGAAGCTCAAAGGGGAAATGGACACGCGGAGAAAGATGATGAAACGAAAGGGGGCGACGTGGGCCGATTTTTGGTCAACGTTGAGGCGACGCCTACGACGATATCCGCAAGGCCGCATCTGGAATGAGAGTTTGTGGAAACGCATGCCGTCATGGTGCCCTGACGCGGCGTCCAAGCTGCCCGTTCTGAGCCGCAGGAAGTCGAGTCGAGTAGTCGAGGCTTGGGGCTATCTCGCGGTGTGGTATAATAATCGTTGTGAATGCCGTCATCCACAACGTGCGTGATATTGACAGCCGTGATCGGCAGGCTCTGGAACATGTGCTTGGCCGGCCGCTTGCGGACAATGAGCGCAGTCTGATCCAGGTGGAAGCGCTTCCGTCAGTCGAAACGGCGACGCTTCCGCCGTGGTGTGATGCCTATGCCGGTCTCAGCGACAAAGAAATTGCTGAAATTGAAAAAATTGCCCTATTCCGACCAAATTAGTGGCTTTGCACAAGAATTGCCAAGAAAGGCGTTCGTTGCAGCGGGAGGGTGTCGGTGTATGCGTGCAACGAAAGGCCGCAAACGCAAAGGCCAACAATAGTTGCGAATCAAGATTTCATTTCATGAGGCGCGCGAATGAAACCGCCAGCTTGGCTTTTTGTGCAAAGCCCAAATGAGCGTCGGGCATCGTTGCGAAAATTAATCCCGCATGAATGCCCTTTGATCCATACTTCCCTCGAATTCGTTCGAGTAAATGGCGCCGCCGCCTGCAGCAATTCCGGGCTCACCGCCTGGCTCCAAACGAAAGCGCAGCTTGGTCTTGAACTCGCCTTGCCTGACGAGCGCAAAAAACTTCCAATATTCGTTCGTCTCGAGAAAAACCCGGTGAAAGCTGTTGCCGCAAAATGTGTCGGGGAATTGTTCGAGCGGTTTCCATTTGTCGTCGGAATCGAGCCCTTCCTGGATGATGTAAAGGCTGGAGTCGCATGCTGAGAATTCCATCGTCTTTTCGGTCCGGTTGATCAATCGCAACACGATTGCCTTGCGATTGCGGAAGTCAACAATCTCATTGGGCGACGCGACCAGCGTTAGCTTCCCGGCCATTCCAGGAGCGTCCGCTTCGCATTTCTTGGGGAAATTATCGCAAGGGCCAAATCCGCCGAACGCGTTTTCGTCCTCCAAGTGGCTCCCGGCGAAATACCAGCCGCGTGGCACTGTTCGGCGCTCGGACCCGTCTTTCCCGCAACCGATTAGAGTGCCGAAAGCCGTGGACATCAAGATTAGGAATCCTCGCTTCATCACAATTCTCCATCGCCCGAACCCGCGTCGTCGCTGCCTTGTCGGAATCCTACCATAACCACAAGGAAACCGACAGCAAATAAGGACAACAGACATGCTCCAACTCAAACTTCCCGACGGCTCCACCAAGGACGCTCCCGCCGGCGCTACCCCGCGCCAGATCGCCGAGGGGATCGGCAAACGGCTCGCTCAGGCCGCCATTGCTGCCAAGCTGGACGGCGAAATCGTCGATCTGGGCCGCGAGCTGCCCGCTGACGGCGAGCATTCATTCCAGATTCTCACCGACAAGGATCCCGAAGCGCTCGATGTGCTGCGCCATTCCAGCGCCCATGTCATGGCCCGGGCCGTCATGCGGATTTTCCCCGATGTCCAGCTCGCGTTTGGGCCGACCATCGAGAATGGCTTTTATTACGACATCGATTCGCCGACGCCGATCCGCGAGGAGGATTTCCCGAAGATCGAGGCGGAGATGAAGAAGATCGTCGAAAAAGCGGAGCCGTTCGAGCGCTTCGAGAGGCCAACCGCCGAGGGGCGCGGCTTGTGCGAGGATCTTAAGCAAAAGCTCAAGGTCGAGCACATTGACGATGAGTTGAAAAAGTATCCGACGCTGAGCTTTTATCGGCAAGGCGAGTTCATCGATCTTTGCCGGGGGCCGCATATTCCGCACGCGGGCAAGATCGGGGCGTTCAAGATTCTCACCATCGCCGGCGCTTACTGGAAGAATGATTCCACCAGGCCGCAATTGCAACGGTTGTACGGCACCGCGTTCTTCCAGCAAAAAGACCTCGACGCCTATCTGACCCGCATCGAGGAAGCCAAGAAGCGCGATCACCGCGTCCTGGGCAAGCAGCTCAAGCTGTTCACCATCAGCCCGATGGTCGGCAGCGGCCTGATCCTGTGGATGCCCAAGGGGGCGACCGTGCGCGGCATCCTCGAAACCTTCATCAAGGACGAACTGCTCAAGCGCGGCTACTCGCCGGTCTACACCCCGCACATCGGCCGGCTCGAGCTCTATCGCACCAGCGGGCATTTTCCCTATTACCGCGACGCCCAGTTCCCGCCCATGTATCATCGCCCCGCCGCCGGCACGCTCGATCTGTGCCAATATCGCCTGGCCATGGGCGAGATCGACGACAAGCGCGAGCACGAATATCAGGAATACATGAAGCAAGCCCACATGTTGCCGCCGCAGTATCATGACGCGCCGACCCAGGCGGCCAAGCTTGATTTGATCCATCAGTATGTGCTGACTCTGGTCCGCGACATGCAGGTGAGCCTGCCCGAGTACCATCGGGCAACCAATCACAAGGACCGCGCTGACGCCTTGCTCAAATGGCTGATGGATCAGGAAGGATTCCTGCTCAAGCCGATGAATTGCCCGCACCACATCCACATTTACAAGGCGGAGCCGCGAAGCTATCGCGATCTGCCGGTGCGGCTCGCGGAGTTCGGCACCGTCTACCGCTACGAGCAAACCGGCGAGCTCAACGGCATGACCCGCGTGCGCGGCTTCACTCAGGACGACGCCCATCTATTCATCACCGCCGAGCAGGTTGAATCGGAGTTCCGGGCCAATATCGAATTGGTCCTGTTCATCTTCCGCACGCTCGGCCTGAACGATTATCGCGTTCGCCTCGGTTTCCGCGACCCGGCCAGCACAAAATACGTCGGCAGCGCGGAAGATTGGGACGCCGCCCAGAAATCGCTCGAATCGATCGTCAAAGCGCTCGGCATGACCTACAGCGTCGAACCGGGCGAGGCGGCATTTTATGGGCCCAAGGCCGATTTCGTCGTCAAGGATTGCATTGGCCGCGAATGGCAGCTCGGCACGGTGCAACTCGATTACAATCTGCCCAAGCGTTTCGAGCTGGAATACACCGGAGCCGACAATCATCCGCACCGCCCGATCATGATTCATCGCGCTCCATTCGGCTCGATGGAGCGGTTCATGGGCATCCTGATCGAGCACTTCGCCGGCGCCTTCCCGACCTGGCTGGCCCCGGAGCAGGCCCGCGTTTTGACCGTCAGCGACAAGTTCAAGGAGTACGGCGAAAAGGTCGAGAAGCAACTGCGCGAGCACGGTCTGCGCGTGCACGGCGATTACCGCCCCGACAAGATCGGCGCCAAGATTCGCGAGGCCCAGATCGATAAAATCCCCTATATGGTGGTCGTGGGGGAAAAAGAGCAAGCCGCCGTCAGCGTCTCCGTCCGCTCACGCAGCGAGGGAGATCGCGGCGTCAAGCCAGTCGGCGAGTTCATCGAAGCCCTCGAGCGCGAAATCGCCCAGCGTTCCTTGACGCCGACGGTATGAGCGGATTTCTGCGAAAAGCTGCGGAGGTTTCCCGATGAGCGCTGTATTCGCATGTCCCGACGCCGCTATGCTGGATCAGTTCGTGCTCGGCAACGCCAGCGCCGCTCAGATGGAGGAAATCGCGTCGCACCTGAAAAACTGCTCGGCATGCGCGCAGCGGATGGACGCTCTTCGCGATCAAATCGCGATGCTGAAAGCGGTGTGCGCGGCGCCAACCAGACAGCCGACGTTGCCCGGCTCGCCGCGTTGAGCGTCCCGCCGGAAGAATTGGTTGACCCCGGTGCAACTCTGGCATCCGACGGCAACACGCCGGCGCCTTTGGCCGAAACGATCACGAGCGTCGGCAGCCCAGGCGTCGCGTCGGTCACGGATTACGTCAAGATGCTCGCCCCCGCGCAAGCGCCCGACGAGCTCGGGCGCCTCGGTCCATTCCGCATCCTCAAAGTGCTCGGCGCCGGCGGCATGGGGGTCGTTTTCCTTGCCGAAGACATCGTTCTGAAGCGTCTGGTCGCCGTCAAGGCGATGAAGCCGGAAATGGCGTCGAGCAGCGACGGTCGCGCGCGCTTCCTGCGCGAGGCCCAAACGATGGCGACGGTGAAGCACCAAAATGTCGCCGTCATCCACTATGCCGGTGAACAAGGTCAGATCGCGTTTTTGGCCATGGAGTACCTCTCCGGCGAGACGCTGGAGGATCGCTTGCAGCGCCAAGGCCAGCTGCCGCTCGCCGACGTGTTGCGAATCGGTCGGGAAACGGCCGAGGGTTTGGCGGCTGCTCATGCAGTTGGCTTGATTCACCGCGACATCAAACCGGCGAATCTTTGGCTGGAGAAGGGGCAAGATCAAGTCAAGATCCTCGATTTCGGCTTGGCCCGCGCCGCCGTGGTGGATGTATCGCTGACGCAGGCCGGCAGGGTGCTTGGCACGCCGTCCTACATGGCCCCCGAACAGGCCGCCGGCGAAACCGTGGACGCACGGGCCGACCTCTTCAGCCTCGGCGTTGTACTGTACACCACGGCGACCGGCAAGCTGCCTTTTGGTGGTGAAAATGTCATTCAGGTCCTGCGCGATCGCCCTTGCCCAACCCGAAGCGCCGCATCTGGTGATCCCCAAGATCCCCCAAGGCGTTTCGGCCGTGATCATGAGGCTCCTCGCGAAAAGTCCCAGCGAGCGATTCGCGAATGCCGAATCGCTGGTGGCCCGTCTGCGAGAATTGGAACGCGGTGAGCCTTTCGCTGACCCGTTGGACAATCACAAAAGCGATTCTCGGACCGCGGCCCCCGCCCGCCGATTTGGCATCAAGGCCCGGTTCGGCATTACAGGCGCGGCCTTCGCGGCCTTCGCATTGGTGTCCGCTTTGCTTTTGTGGTCGCCATGGTCGTCGCGCCAGGACCCGTTCCTCGAGATGCGTCGGCTCGAGATTGAGAGAGAGATCGCCGTTTTGAAATCAAGCGAAGACCTGGTTACGAAGGCCCACCCGCCTGACTATAAAGAGGTGGATAAGCTGGAACCGCTCGACAACAGCGGATTTGCCGTGCTGAGCGATGATCGCATCGTGGACCTCAGGCCATGGAAGGCGGTGCCTGACGACAATCCCAACGAGTTTCATGGCGCCGTCGTGTCGATTGATCGCTTGCGCTTGAAGAAGGTCGGCTCCGCGACCGCCTTTTACAACGACGGCCGAACCAGTGGCCGGGAGCTTTTCTACAAATGTCTCAGCGTTTACCCTTGTCACGTGACGGGACAGAAAGGCGACACGTTCGTCGGCAACGACCGGATGAAACTCCGCCGCCTCACCGTGGATGTCTCCAGCGTGCCGCAAGGCGCTGAATTCGAATTGCGCTATGCGGTCACACGCTGGAACACAGCCCAGGTCGCTCAAGAGCTTTGGCACGGCGTTGTGGGTTATGAAGGATCGTTCAAGGTTTCCATGCTCCTCATCTTCCCCAAGACCAAGCCGTTCACGGATTACAAGCTCATGGTCTCGCGAACCGCAAGAGACGAGCCCAAGCCGTTCGAAGGGCGCAAAATCGTGCTTGCAGCGGAAGACAAGGAATGGATTTACTGGGAAATACCAAGTCCCGACGCGGGGCACGTCTATAGGTTACATTGGAGTTGGCAGTGAGCGCCTATCAAGGAGCAACCATGTCGTACAGCGTCGATTGGCTATATCAGCGCAAGAGCTGAATGTCGTGTAAGAGAGCTCGGGGGTTCCTCGAGCAGCACGCGGTCGAAGTGAAATCGGAGGCCGACGCCGGCAAGGACAAGAAGGGTCGGGCGGCGGCCATCGCGCTGGCAAAGACGGCGAGCGTGATCCATGTCGCCAAGGGAAAAAAGATCGTCACCTTCGACCTGGCCAAGGATGCCCCCGATGACGACACGCTGGCCGCCAACCTGCTCGGGCCAAGCGGCAATCTGCGGGCGCCGACGATCAAAAAAGGCAAGACGCTTTACGTCGGCTTCAACGAAGACGCCTATCGCAATCTGGTCAAATAACCGCGACTACTTCTTCTTCGGCGTCAAAGGGAACTGCGTGATGC
The DNA here is from genome assembly GCA_963767835.1 of uncultured Planctomycetota bacterium. Taxonomy (GTDB): domain Bacteria; phylum Planctomycetota; class Planctomycetia; order Gemmatales; family Gemmataceae; genus SIAQ01. Next base: position 213,246 of record CAVYFY010000015.1, on the reverse strand, counting down.
TCAGATCGCCGGTGAGATAGTGATCGAGCAGGTCGAGCTGGCCGCCGTCCTTCATTTGCCTGAAGGTGCGCGTCATTTGATCGAGCCAGGCCGTCTTGAGATAATCGGGGTTCTTGGCCGACAACTCGCGATACTGGGCCAGGCGCTTCTGAAAGCTGTCGGCTTCGGCCAGCGCTTTGACGCGCTCTTCGCGGGCATAGGCATTGGCGGAGCGGTCGATTTTGTATGCTTCCGCCTTGGCAAGGCTGCGGCGATTGTCGGCGTCCTCGCGAGCTTGATTGACCTTCGTCTTAATGCTGTTTTGGGCCTGGGCGAGCTCGTCGAATGCATCCTTGACCTGGATGGGCGGGTCAAGGCGGATAATGCTCGCATGTTCGATGTCGATGCCGAGGTCGAATTTTCGCAGGCGTTCTTGCAGGTGCTCGTGCAAAAAGCGAGGCAGATCGGCCTTGCCGCGCCGCAACACATCGTCGATTTTGCGCCCGCCGATCCACTCGGCCAAAAGCGAATCCGCTGCCCGTGCCACGAAACCGTCCACGTTGTCGGCCTGCAGCACGTAGCGCTCCGGCTCGTCGTCGCGGATTTTGTAATTGATCGACGCCTGCACGTTGACGAGATTGTGGTCGCCCGTCAACATCTGCCCGGCCGGCACCGCTTCTTCGTCCTTTTCGTTCATGCTCTCGAAGCCGACGGTGATCGTGCGGACGCGGCCCACAGGCGCCAGATCGACCCGGTCGATCCCCCAGGGCAAGCCGATATGCAATCCCGGCTCCGGCTTCGTTTCCAGGATTCGGCCAAAGCGGCGAATCACGGCGCGCTGGTGCGAATCAACCCGTGTGACCGCGGTGGCGACGGTCCACACGGCGAAAGCCAGGGCGAACAGGATCAGCAACGCGCGGAACATTATTTGCTCTGTCTTCGTTTAGCGTTCGCGCGGCGCCATGGCCCATGGCGGCGCCATGCGAACGCCAAACGGGGATTGGTATCACTTGTCCTTTTGCTTGGACGTATCCGCCTTCGTGCCAGGCGGCTGAAACATCGAGCGGAACATCGGGTGATTCGTCGAGACCAGCAGGACCGTTTTTGGGCCGGCCAGGATGCTTTGCAGCGTGTCCATTTCCTTCAAGAACGCGAAGAACTTCAGGTCCTGATTGTAGGCGTCATTGCGAATCTTCGTCGCCTCGATGTCGGCGCCGGCCTTGATCTTCTCCTCCTCCGAGCGAGCGTTCGCCAGCTTCTCGCGCACCTCCTGGTCGGCCTCGCTCTGGATGTTGCTGGCTTGCCGTTCGCCTTCGCTCAGGTACTTGGTCGCCTCCCGGCTCCGCTCGCTGCGGATGCGATCGAAGATTGATTTGCGCACGGCGAACGGATGATTGAAGCGGCGCAGGCGGATGTCGATCAACTCGATGCCGTACTCCGCACGGACCTGATCGCTGAGCGTGTCAAGCAGATGCTTGCGCAGATCGTCGAGCGTGACATCGACGCGGGTCTTGCCGGTCTTGCCGACGAGGCTGGTGCTGACCAGATCGTCCATGCGCTTTTGCCCGATGGCGGCGCCGAGCTGGCTGTTGATGCGCGGCTCCAGGATCGTGCGGGCCCGGTCGGCCGAACCGATGCGTTTCACGAATTGATCGACCGCTTTTTCATCCGCGATCTTCCAGACGACATACGCCTCAATGGCGAGCAGCTTATCGACGGTGTTTCCTTCCGCATCGTGCGTGAGCTGCTCCATTGCGGGCAAGTCAAATTGCTGAATGCGCCGATCGAGCCGCAGCACTTGCTGGATCGGCCAGGGGAAGCCGAACTTGAGCCCGGCATCGGTCAGCCCGTCAAAGGTTTCCGTATGCCGGCCGAGCACCGTGACATAGTCGTACTCCGCCGCATCGACGGTGTAGCACGACAGCCTCGCGATGACGAGAACGGCGATGATGAACAACGGCGGGATGATGTATTTCTTCATCGGATGGCCTTCTGGAACAGATTTCTTGCGGGTAGGCGTGCGCTGGAATGGGTCAGTGTTTGTTAATTGGACTCGGCTGCGATGTCAAGCGAATTTTCGGCCGCCCTCGCCTCGCGAAGGTCAACAATTATCTCGCTTTTGAATACCTTCGGCATTTCCTGGACAACGAATCGCCATCGGCAAAACCGAGCTGATGCAGACATACACCGACTACATGGTATAATTTCAAAGGAATGATACGTGTGTACGGAGAAATCGGCCGTGGCTCGCGTGATTCGTCCGATGATCAGAGATGCCGATGGCTTTCCTTTCGTTGGAAGCAAGGCCAATTGTTTAGGTGTCAGGCCAACGGGTAAGTACGCCGATATCGATCTGAAACCATCCGGTGACCTGAACGGTAATGTAATCTCGAATGACAAAGGAATGTCGGTGTGCGCTGACTGGAGGGACGTGCCGGGGTTCCTGATCCCAGAGCAATTGGACGATGGGCTGAACGGTGCCTCGGGAAAAAAACATGGCTGTCTACGTTCACGGAAGCGGAACGGGACCGTTTGCCAAGGGCGCGTTCGCAACTGGGTTGGAGATGGGCGTAACCGGCAGGCCGCTACGCTGCCTGCTGGTATTTGGCGCCTTCAACCAACTCTCGCCACGGGTATAACTTTTGCGTTGCATGGTCGATGCGGAACGTTTGGTATTCATCCCAGTCGCCATTGACGTGGATGCTGCGCACGTCCAACATCGCTTGAGCCCCAAGACGCGTCCAGTGCATGCCGGCGCGTTCCATGCGGTCCTTCACCAGGTGGCGACACGCTCCCTCGATCACGCCGCTCGCGATCGGATAACCCTTGGCCAGGTATTCACCGTAACGCATTCGCTCCAGGTTGTTTTCCAGGTACGCACACACCTTCGTCAGCGTCGCCTTCTTGCTGCCGGTCAGCTTGCGTTTGGTGCCCATTTGTCGCAGGCCGCGGATCACCAACTCGGCTTGTCCTTCGAGCATCTTCAGCACACGCCCACGCACAAACTGTTCGGTCTCGGCACTCTTCTCCGGGTAAAAGACGTGCGCCGCCTGCCACAGACGCGGCGTCACGTGCAACAGGTCCAGAATGTTGGCTGTGTTGCGCTGGGTCAAATGCCGTTCGCGCGCCTCCCACAACGGTTCCTGGCCGTCGCACAGGTGCACCATTTCCTTGACGTAGCCGCGATTGCGCGCCAGATTTCTTCGGAAATCCACCTGTAGGTCATCTCGATCCCCGAATGCGTCTGCTCGCTGTCGGTGTAGGCCAGGCTCGCCATCGTCTGCTTGTGGCACGGCTTGGGACGATCGCGTTTGGGTGCGTCGCGGTCGTCGCCGAACAGTGCCGCCACCACTTCCGCAGGCGTGCGCACGTAGCGGTCCACCGTGTAGACCGCACCCACGATCGCCATCTCTTTGCGACTCGCCTTCTCCCCTTTGGTGCGATGCGCCGGCGGCGCGGCTTCATCCGCCGCCCGACGCATCACCACACCTTTGCCGTCCGCACTGCTGACCACGATGGCTCCTTCTTCCTCAGCCGACGGCAGCGTGCGCTCGTCGCGAAAGGCCTCCACCAACTCCGCCATCTGCACGTTCATGCGTTCCAGACTGTCCACCGACTGCTTCAATCCCAACATGCGTGCCACGGTGCTTTTGGCTTGGCTGAACGCTTCCTCCACACACAAGCTTTGGTCCCAATCCTGCAGCACATAAGAAAACACGCTCTCGGGCAACTGCAGCCGATTGTCCAACGGCACAAACTCGATCTTCTGCCCTTCGCGGCTGCCGTACACCGCGCGCTTCAGCACGAACTCGCCAAAGATCGATACGTAACGCCGGCTGTGCGTTTCCTCCAGACGCTGGCACACCTGCCCACCCGGCAAGGTGACCGACTCGCCCATGTCGCCCGGCCCCAAAAGCGTCAGAAACTGGCTCAGCGCCGCGCGGCCGATGAGCAGAACCTGCTGCCAGACGGCACGTTCGACTTCGTGCATAGCCGTACCTTGGTGGGCCGCTTCGCGGACCGCCGTCAGCATTTCCTTGAGAATCGCGAGCAGTTCGGCATTATCTTCCTTGAGAACATCCGTGTCTTGTGTCATTTTCATAATGTGGCCTCCTTGGAGCGAGACATTGCAGCTGCTACCGCATGTCTAGCCCTGGGAGGCCCTTTCGCCAACATCGCTAACTCCATAACTTATGTCTGTACCATCAGTTGCGGGCCAGCGGAAGGCCGGTTACGCCCAACAAATTTGGAGGTCGTAAAGGCCCAATTGCTGGAATGGCAAGCGATTTGCCTGGCAGAGCTCGCCTATCCGAGCGAGACGATTGTCCCAATGTTTGAGATGGCAGTTTCATTAGATCCTTCAAACGCCTGGATTGCTGCCAACCGCGATGTTTTCGAGAACGCTGTAGCCAAGAAGATCAAATCAGAATGGCGCATCGAGGAAGCTCCACTCCGTAAGGAACGTCGTGAATGCCAACGCGATTCAGGCCTTTTGGAAACGCATTGATTGCTTTCTCTGAAGAATCAGTGTGATTCAGACCACCCTCAGTTCCCGCCCCACTTCGGTGAACGCCGTCACCGCTCGATCCAGTTGCTCCGGCGTGTGGGCGGCCGAGAGTTGGATGCGAATACGAGCGTGGCCTTGCGGGACGACCGGGAAGCTGAAGCCGATGACGTAGATGCCGCGTTCGAGCAGCTCGTCGGCCATCTTTGACGCCAGGGCCGCATCGCCAAGCATCACGGGCAGAATCGGATGCTGGCCCGGCTTGATCGTGAAGCCCGCGTGCTCCAGGCCGGCGCGCAGGGTTTTGGCGTTGGCGTGCAAGCGATCGCGCAGGTTGCTGCTCGTGGAAACCAGCTCCAGCGCCTTGATTGCGGCACAGACCATCGGCGGGGGCACAGCGTTGGAAAAGAGATAAGGCCGCGAGCGTTGCCGTAGGTAATCGACGAGTTCTTGGCTGCCGGCGGTGAATCCGCCCGCCGCGCCGCCAAGGGTTTTGCCGAGCGTGCTGGTGATGATGTCGATCCGATCCAGGCAGCCGAGCGCTTCCGCCGATCCGCGCCCCCCGGGGCCGAGGATACCGGTGGCGTGGCTGTCGTCCACCATCACCATCGCGTCATGCTTGTCGGCCAAGGGGCAGATGTCGGGCAGCGGGGCAAGTGAGCCGTCCATCGAGAAGACGCCGTCGGTTGCGATCAAGCGGAACCGGCAATCCTTCGCTTCTTGCAAGCAGCGCTGCAGATCGGCGACATCGCAGTTCTTGTAGCGCCACCTTTTGGCCTTGCAGAGCCGTACACCATCGATAATGCTGGCGTGATTGAGCTCGTCGCTGATGATGGCGTCGTTTTCGCCGAGGATGGTCTCGAAGAGCCCGCCGTTGGCGTCCCAACAGGAACTGTAAAGGATGGCGTCGCTCTTGCCGAGAAATTGCGCGACGGCTTGCTCGAAGCGGCGATGAATTTCCTGAGTGCCGCAAATGAAGCGGACCGACGCCATGCCGTAGCCGAAACGCTTCAACCCGTCGGCAGCGGCGGCAACGATGTCGGGATGGTTCGCCAGGCCGAGATAATTGTTGGCGCAGAAGTTGACGACCTCTCGGTCGGCAACCTGGATCGCGGAACCCTGCGGCCCTTGCAGTTGCCGTTCGCGTTTGTAAAGCCCCTTGGCTTTCAGGTCGTCAAGCTGGGACCGCAACAGGTCGCTCAATCGCTTTTGGCTCATCGTGGACTCCTTGACGGCGATTTGTCGGTATCATGAGATTGTACTGCCCGCCCTCGACTCTGGTCCATCGCCATGCGCATGCGCGTGAAAATCTGCGGCATCACCAATCGGGCCGACGCGGAGCTCGCGGCGACGCTCGGCGCCGACGCCATCGGGCTGAACGCCTATGCGCAATCGCCGCGGCATGTGAACCCCAAGGAGGGGTTCGCGATTGTTCACGATTTGGCGCCATTCGTCCAGCCGGTTGTGATATTCGTCAACGAAACGATGCCGGTCGCTGAGCGCGTCGTCCTTGATTATGGGCGCGAACCATTCAGTTGCATGCCGACCAACACCCGTTCACTCTGGACGTGGTGACTCGCAGGCATTGGATTCCCGCGTTTCCCGTCGAGGATGCTGCAAGCCTTGGCCTCATCAGGTCCTTCCTCAAGCTACAAAGGATGCACGCTCGTCTCCCTTCCGCCATTCTCGTTGATGCTCACGTCGCGGGCCAGTACGGCGGCACCGGGCAGACCGCGCCCTGGCATCTGCTCGCCGACTTCAAGCCGGGGGTTCCGCTGATTCTCGCCGGCGGACTGACGCCGGACAACGTCGCCGACGCGATTCGCATCGTTCGGCCCTACGCGGTCGATGTCGCCAGCGGGGTCGAATCGCGTCCGGGCAAGAAGGATCCCGATAAGCTGCGCCGCTTCATCGACGCGGTGCGAAACATCTCTTTACCCGATAACGCGTAACCGCTATCACGCCGCTGGATTCGAATTGCCACGGAGGGCCGGTCATGCGTCGCATCATCCTCGCTTTTGCCTGTCTTGCGGCTCTTACGTCGTTCAATTTTGCCCAAACGATCGAGAAGGCCGCGTTTCGGCAGGCGATTGCCATGCCATCCATTGCCACCTCATTCGCCGTGAACTTCAAGGCCAGCGAGCGCGATGGGCAGGGGAACATCTACGACCCGAAGGTGAAAATCGGCGATCTGGCGAAGAAGCTGACCAACGCGCCCGAGGACGCCGAGATCTACCTCGATCAGCGGGCTGTCTTTCTGGAATGCTTGCACGATGAGAAGATGGCCAAGGTGTTGCTCGAACAGGCCAAGAAAACGCTGGAGCCGATTCGCGAGACGACCGATCCGCGGCGCGGCTGGCTGGTAGCGCTGTACGCGTCGATCATCGAGGCGACGGCCGATAACCCGTGGCAAGCGTGTGAGGCGTGGGCGCGTCGGGCGGTGCAAATCGCGCCGCAGGACTGGCGCACCTGGACGTACCTGGCCCACGCACGCCAGCAGCAAATTCCCGGCATCCTGGCGGGGGGCGATGACAAGCTGGTTGACAAGAAGCACCGCACCCAGGAAGTCGTCGGCATGCTCGTCATGAGACGCGTTCCGACCGAGCGCCTGGATGCCGCCGAGAAGGCGCTCAGTGAAGCCGAGCAGTGTCACGACAAGGCCAAGGCCATTGCCCCCAATGATCCGAAACGCCAGGTGCAGCGCTACGGCTCCCGGCTAGCCGAGATCATGCTGCGCAATTACCTGGCGGTCGCCCGCAACCAGAAGGCGCCGTTTCCGCAGCAACAGCTTGAGCGCATCGTGCTCGACGAATTGCAGGAAACCGCCCGGCTGCATCCCGATCATTTGCTTTGGCAATCGCAGCTGGTCCACCAGCTCACGATCCTCGGCTGGCAGGAAACCCCTGACAAGACCAAGGCCAGCAAGACGTTTCGACCCAGCAGGCCGCAGGATGTGCAAGCGATCCGTGATGCGCTGGCCCGCATCGAAAAACTGGCGGCGCAGGGCAAAGGTGAAGCGTCCATCTATTGCTATGCGACGCTGTCGGCCCTTCATTACACGCTGGGGGAGCACGCCGCCGTCGAAAAGCACTCCCGAAAAATCCTCGCGCTCGATGTGAAAAATCAACTGGCCTGGGAGAAGTTGCTGCAAAGCCTGGTGCTGCAAGAGCGCAACGCCGACTTTCTGCGCGAAGCGCAGAACATGATCGACGTCAAGGAGCTGAAAACCTCGCGCAATTATTTCTTGCTGGCGAAGGCGCTGGCCGCCAATCAGCAATTCGGCCCTGCGGAGCAAGCTTGCGACACGGGCCTGAGCCTGAACAAGAGTGATGTTCAATGCCAGCTCGGCAAGGCCTCGTTGTTGATGCGCCGAGGGGACGATGCTGTCACGCTCAAGGCCGCCGAGGGGCATCTCGCCCTGGCGCGCGAGAATTGCCGGCCCGAGCACGGGGCCATCGCTTACACGGAGCTGGAATATCTGTCCGCGATCCATCAAGCCCTCAGCGGCAGCACCGTGATCGCCCGCCTCAGGCTCGAGCATTTGCGCGACGAAAACCCCGACAGCACGCGCTACGAGAAACTGCTGGCGGCGCTGGGCCGGTGAGCATTTTCGGTCATCGGATCAACTGCTGAGCTTGACAAACCCGCGGCGGCGAATGTGTGCAAAAAACTGTGCATTTCGTTCGCCCCCCTTATGGCGCGATGAAACGAATGTAGCGGAGAATCCAGTCGCGAGGTCGCCGTCTAAGAAGATGAGGTCGACATTCACTTGAATCCCAAGATCGGCCTGGATTGGATGGGGCATGGCCAACAGAAAGAGGTCATGACACCAGGGCAAAACGAGAAACGCTATCTGGCCGGCGCCCTGGAGGTGCTCTCGGGAGAGATTCACTGGGTCGAGGCGAAGCAGAAAAACAGTTATCTGTTCTGGGACCTTCTCTACCTGCTGACCAAGGTCTACGCCCAGGCCAAAGTGATCCATGTGATCCTGGACAACTATGGCATCCATAGCAGCAACATCATTGCAGTGACCTTGGCGAACTTCGCGCGGCGCGTTCGGCTGCATTTTCTGCCGCCTTACAGCCCCGACGACAACGCCATCGAGCGTGTGTGGAAAGACTTGCATGCCAACGTCACCCGCAATCACAACCGTGCCACCATGACCGAATTGATGGCCGACGTTCGATATCCTTATACCAAAGGTCTAAACTAACCACGACGTTAATTGTGAAACGGACCACTAAGCCAATTCCCGCACGAGAAGAATTTCGTGAGCTGGCTGGGGCTGTGTCCGCAGCATCGGGGCAGCGCGGGCAAGATCTTCAAGCGTCGGACGCGGCGTGGCGCCAATCGCGTGGCGCGAGCCTTACGGCTGGCGGCGCAGGGCTGTCATCACGCCAAGAATGCGCTGGGCGCGTTCTATCGTCGCATTCAAGCCCGCGCCGGCGGCCCGAAAGCGATCCTGGCGACAGCGCGGAAGATTGCCGAGCGCGTCTATCGACTTCTGAAGTACGGCCAAGAGTACGTGCGCCAGAGCCAGGAGGCGTACGAGCAGGCGTACCAGTTGCGCTTGGTGAAATCCTTGGCAGCCAAAGCGGCGCACCTGGGCTACCAGTTGGTTCCCGAAACGATGAGCCCGTGAGATTGCCGTACGCGCGCCGGTTGTCTACGGCGAAGCGTCCTAACGTTCCATGATGAAAGCCCGCCGACCCCCAAAATGGGGAGGGGGATGTCGTTGACCACGCCGCAAAAATCGGCTACAACCGCCGATGAACACGAAGCCGGCTCCAAGCCTGGTTCCTTGGGAGATTCAACATGGCCGACCTGAAAACCAAACCGACCGCCGTCAGCGTCGAGGCCTTTCTGGATAAGATCGACGATGACGAGAAGCGTACCGACGCGTACACCGTTCTCGAATTGATGAAGCAAATCACCGGCGCGAAGCCGCGCATGTGGGGGCCAAGCATGATCGGCTTCGGCGCGTACCACTACAAGTACGCCAGCGGGTGTGAAGGCGATATCTTCCTGACCGGCTTCTCGCCGCGCAAGAACGCCCTCACCATTTACATCATGGCCGGCATGGATCGCTTCGGCGCTCGGCGCAAGAAGCTTGGCAAGCACAAGGCGAGCAAGGGCTGCCTGTACGTCAAGAAGCTCGCGGACATCGATCTCAGCGTGCTGCGCGAAATCATTCAGGCAAACATCAAGGCGCTGCAAGAAATCCACGACGCCAACGCGAAAGCGGCTGCGGCGAAGAAAACACGCAAGAAAAAATAGCGTTCAGCCAGCCGGCAACGCATCGAGCGCCGCCAGCAGCGTATCGATCTCGCCGGTCGTGTTGTAATGCACCATGCCGAGGCGCAGGAAGCCGGCCGGCTCCAGACCGAGCTGCTCGGAGACTTCGAGGGCGTAGCTGTTGCCGGCCCAGCAATAAATCTGCTTGCTTGCCAAGTAGCGGGCCATTTCTTGAGGCGATGCGTCATTCGCCGTGATCGAAATCGTTGGGGCCCGTTCCTTCAATCGATTGACATCGCGCACGCCGAGAACGCGAAAGCGCGGCCGCTGGGCCAATCCGACCAGCAAATGGCGGCTAAGCGTTTGCTCGTAGCCTTTGATGTCAGTCATCACTTGCCGCAATCGTGCCCGGCGTTGTCCCGGCGGGGCGAGATCGGCAAGATATTTGACGGCGGCAACGACGCCCGCCAGCCCTTCATGATTCTGCGTGCCGGTCATCCATTTTCCCGGCAGCGCATTGGCCGATGGTCTTACCTTGTAGCACGGCAATGATTCGAGCAATTCGCGCCGGCCCCAGAGAATGCCGACGTGCGGGCCGAAGAATTTGTACGCCGAGCAGGCCAGGAAATCGCAGCCGAGCGATTGCACGTCGATTGGGCCGTGCGGGGCGTAGTGGACCGCATCGAGAAACACCATCGCCCCGGCACGTTTGGCTTCGCGCGTGATCGTCGCTGCGTCGTTGATGGTGCCGACGCCGTTGGAGGCCAGGCAGACCGCGACCCATTTCGTCTTCTCCGAAAGCTGCTTGCGAAAGCTGTCCAAATCGAGCGTGCAATCTTCGCGGTGAATGTCGATCCAGCGCACCGTTGCCCCGGCATCGCTTACGGCCAACGCCCACGGCGACACATTGGCGTCATGATCGAGCCGCGTCACCATCACCTCATCGCCGGGCTTGAGAATCTTCGCGATCGATCGGCTCAGATGGAACGTGAGCGTGGTCATGTTGTTGCCGAAGATGATTTCATCCGGCGACGGGGCGTTAAGCAAGTCGGCGACGGCGGCATGTGCGTCCGCGATAATGCGATCCGATTCGACGCTGGTGGCAAAGGCGCCGCCGTGGTTGGCGTTGCAATGCGTCAGGTAGTGGACCATCGCATCGATGACGCGCTGCGGGACCTGCGTGCCGGCGGGACCATCTAGAACGATCGGCGTAACGCCATTTCGGCGCTGATTCAGGCCGGGGAATTGGGCGCGAAGGGATGGGAAGTCGATGTCCAAGGTGCACCCCGTTGGTGGTCAATGGTTGGCGTTGAGATAGGTTAAGGATTGGGCAGGGCGGAGGGAAGCCATCGAGGGCGCTCATGTTGCCGATCATTCCCGCGACCGTGATTGGAAGTTGGTCGTTTCCCGGCTGGTACGCGAAATTCTGCGCGGACGTGGCCCGGCATCCGGAGTTGTTCGGCGCCGCCGACCGCGCGGAGGCCGTGCGCGATGCGGTACGTCTGGCCATCGACGATCAAGTGCGGGCCGGCGCCGACATCATTAGCGACGGTGAAATGGAGCGAGTCGATTTCAACCTCGGCTTTTACGATTATCTGGAAGGCCTGAAGCCGTTGCCCGCAGCACGACAATGGGGCCCGCCGGCGCACGATCAACGCAGCAAGTATATTTGCGTCGCCCCGCTGACCGCGCCGCGCGGCCTGGGGATCGTCGAGGAATATCGCCGGGTTCGGGAAATCACGCAAGCGCCGGTCAAGGTTCCGGTGCCGGGCCCGTTCACGCTGGCCGGCTGCATCCAGGGAGGGGACGTTTATCACCGTCGCGCCGAGATCACGGCGGCGTTGTTGCCGATCGTCAATCGGGAGATGCGCGAATTGGTGCAAGCAGGGGTCGATTTCATCCAGCTCGATGAGCCGAGCTTTGCGTGCCATCCGGCATCACTCTCCTCGCCCCGCGGTTGGACAGGGGACGGGGGTGAGGGGGCCGAGTGGTTCCTCGATCTGATCGCCCTCACCGTCGCCGGCGTCAACGCCAAGATAAGCTTGCACATGTGCTTCGGCAACTATCGCGGCCGAGCGGTCGGCTGGCGCAGTTATGCTCCGCTGTTCCCGCATCTGGGCCGCGCCAAAGTGCAGCAGCTCGCTATGGAATTCGCGAGCCGGGAGATGGCGGAGATCGACTTGCTCAAGCAGATTCCCGCGCCGATGGAAGTCGCCGTCGGCCTTGTCGATGTCAAGAACACATGGATCGAGCCGCCGGAGCTGGTGGCCCAGCGATTACGCCAAACGCTGCAATATATCGAGCCGGAGCGCGTTCACGTGACGCCGGATTGCGGCTTCTCGCAGACCGCCCGGCACATCGCCCAGAAGAAGCTGGCCAACATGGTCACCGGCGTGCGACTGGTGCGAGCGGAGCTGGGGAAATAATCGGGTCACGAATTCGTTGCCCGTTCTTTCACCGGGAGTGCCGCTGCCATGCGGGCGAAAACATCGGGCCAATCCCCGAGAGTCTTCTGGCGGAACAGGCGCATCGTTGGGTACCAGGCACAGTCGGAGCGTTCCAGCAGCCAGCGCCAATCGGGAGCGGAGCACAGGGCCACCCAGACTGGAACGCCCAAAGCGCCTGCCAGATGGGCCACCGCCGTGTCCGAGGTAATAACCAGGTCGAGGTTTTTCATCACGGCGGCCGTGTCCACGAAATCGCCAATTTCGCTCGCAAAATCGGTGACGGCAAAGCGTGCTCGGAATTCCGCCAGTTGCTCGGTGCCGGCGCCTTTCTGAATGCTGATCAAGCGAACCCCCGGAAGCTGTGCCAGTGGAGCGTAATGGCGCAATGGAATGGAGCGGAAACGGTCGCCGGGAAACTTGGGGTTGCCTTGCCAGCTGATGCCGATCTTAAAGCCGTCGAGCCGGCTCAACCTTTCCCGCCACGATTCGAGAAGAGCCGTCTGGACGAAGAAATATGGAATCGGCGCCGGAATGTTTGCCACGGTGGTCTTGAAGATGCCTGGCAGACTCATGATTGGGGCGTGCACGTCGAAGGCCGGCAGATCGTCATCCTGCACGACCAACCGGTCGATTCCCGGGCAATTCTCCAGAAGGCGACTCAGCGTCTTCGGGCATCCGACGATCACGGTGGCGCCAAGCTGCTTGACAAGCGAGGCATAGCGAATGAATTGGATGGTGTCGCCGAGCCCTTGTTCCGCGTGGAGCAGGATCGTTTTACCACGCAGAGATTCGCCCTGCCACACTGGGCGCGGAAAGCGGCTCGGCACAAAGTGCGTGTGCCAGCGCCATTGATATTCCGGCCAACCACGTTGCCAGTCCCCTTGCAGCAGCCAAACGAGAGCACGATTCCAATGGGCGTCAGCGTAGTCCGGCTTCAATTGTAGGGCCCGGCTGTAATTGGCCACGGCTTCGTCCAATTTGCCTTGATCCTTCAAGGCAATCCCGAGATTGTTGTATGCTTCCGCAAAATTGGGCGTCAATTGCAACGCTCGGCGGAAGCAGGCGACGGCTTCGTCCAGCCGGCCCTGATCTTTCAAGGCAATACCAAGGTTATTGCACGCCACCGCATAGTCCGGCTTTAGTTGCAGTGCGCACCGATAGCACGCCACGGCTTCGGGCAGCGCCCGCGCACGCGGTACGCCTCCCCAAGGTTGTTGTGAAAGGCGGAGTCTTTCCCATGCAACTTGATGGCCTGTCCAATGTACTGGATGGCCTCATCGTATTTGCCCATTTGGCTGGCGATGACGCCGACCAGATGCAGGGCATTGAAATTATCAGGCTCGGTGGTGAGAATCTGACGATAGATCTGCTCGGCAGCCTGTAGGCGCCCCGCTTGATGGTGCTGAACGGCCACCGCCAGTGATTCGGAGTTCGTTGCCATTGCACGTATTCTGACAGAATTACCGCCTGCGCCAAGGGAAGCAGTTGCAGAATCATTCGGTGTCCGAAGCGCCGCCATTACGACGTCGTTGCGCCTTCCGACGCCGAGCGCACCGTTTTGGCATACTTCGCCAGCACGCCGCGCTTCGCCTTCAGGTCGGGCTGCTTCCATGACGCCTTGCGCTTGGCCAACTCCTGCTCACTCAGGGCGACTGATACATCCTTCTTGTCGGCGTCAATCGTGACGATATCACCGTCGCGCAGAAGCGCCAGCGGTCCACCGACGTGTGCCTCGGGGGCAACGTGTCCCACCACCAGTCCGCGTGTGCCGCCGGAGAATCGGCCGTCGGTGATCAGGCCGATTTGCTCGCCGAGCCCCTGGCCCGATAACGCTGCCGTCACCGACAGCATCTCCCGCATGCCCGGCCCGCCGACCGGCCCCTCGCCGCGCACCACGACGATATCGCCGGGTTTGATCCGCCGATCTTGCACAGCCGCGAAACAGGCTTCCTCGCCGTCGAAAACCCTCGCAGGGCCGGTGATCTTGCGCGACTTCAGGCCGGCCATCTTGGCAACAGCGCCTTCCGGAGCGAGATTGCCCTTGAGGATGATGATGTGCCCGGTGGGATGCATCGGGGCGCTGATCGGCTTGATCACGTTTTGCGGCCGGCTGTAAATGCTCGGCACCTCCTTCAGATTTTCCGCGATGGTCTTGCCGGTGACGGTCAGGCAATCGCCGTGCAGGAAGCCGGCGTCGAGCAATGCTTTCAGGACCGCGGGGGTGCCGCCGGCCTTATGCAGATCGAACATCACGTGCTTGCCGGCCGGTTTCAGGTCGGCCAAATCGGGAACTTTGTCGCCGAGCCGATCGAAGTCCGCGAGCGTCCACGGCACCTCGGCTTCACGGGCAATCGCCATCAGGTGCAGGACGGCGTTGGTCGAGCCGCCCAGCGCCAGCACCAGCGTGTAGGCGTTTTCCAGCGCTTGCCGCGTGATGATATCGCGCGGCTTGATCTGCTTCTCGACCAGCGTGATAAGACATTTTCCCGCCAAGAAGGTTTCCCGGTCCTTGGCGGCGGAGACGGCCGGATAGCTGGCGTCATAAGGCAGCGACATGCCCATGGCTTCGATGGCGCTGGACATGGTGTTGGCGGTGTACATGCCGCCGCATGAGCCGGCGCCGGGGCACGCTTCGCATTCCACCTGATGGACGCCTTTTTCGTCGAGCTTGCCGGCTTGAAATTGGCCGACTGCCTCGAAGATGGAGACGATGTCGATATCATTGCCGGCCGCGCCGGTACCGGGCAGAATCGAGCCGCCGTAGACGAAGATGCTGGGGATATTGAGCCGGGCCATGGCCATGACGCAGCCGGGCATGTTCTTATCGCAGCCGCCGAGGGCCAGGATGCCGTCGTGGTTCATGCCGGCGGCGACAACTTCGATGGAGTCGGCAATGACCTCGCGCGAGACGAGCGAGTAGCGCATACCCTGGTGCCCCATCATGATGCCGTCGGACGCGGTCGGGGCGCCGAAGGTCTGCCCGACGCCTCCGCCGGCGCGAATGCCTTCGAGCGCTTTGGTCGCGAGGCGATTGAGATGGGCGTTGCACGGCGTGATGTCGGAATGGAGATTGGCGACCGCGACCATCGGCCGATTGAAGTCGTCGTCCATGAATCCAACCGCCCGCAACATGGCGCGATTGGGGGCCCGGCCGATCCCTTCGGTGGTGGTAAGACTGCGGCGTTTCTCGGACATGCTTGCTGCTCCCGATGCGAGAATTACACGCCATCAAGCTATGTCGCGTTCGGCTTGCAGTCCAGCTACGAGACGATTTCGTCAAGGCTTGACGGTCAGGGAAACACGTCTTGCGGGAAATGGCGCGATTACGTATGGATTGCGGAGAACTTGGGCCGCCGCAAGACATGGTGGGTTCCGCCCGCGCACATTGGCTCAAGTCGCACCCGGATTGCTCCGACAATGAATCGATAGCGGCATTCCACCGCGCATCGCCATATTGACTTTCTTCACGGAGCGAGGAATCAGCCATGGCCCGGCCCGGCAACAGAAGCTTCCAACCGAGCGTAACCCTTCTGGAAGATCGCACCTGCCCGAGCGGGTTTCGCGCCGTGACGGCAGGGCCGGCGACGCATCTCATGGTGATCGCGCCGAAAGAAGTCACGGCAGGGCAAGCTTTCACGATCGAAGTGGAAGCACTGGACAGCGCGAACCGTGTGTCGGCGGGCTTCACTGGGCCGGTGCAGCTTTCCCTGGGAACCGCTGACCCCGGCGCCACGCTTCCCGGCTACACGTTCACCACGGCGGACCACGGCGTGCACTTTTTTCAGGTCACGCTGACCCTGGCCGGAACTCAAAAGATCGTGGCTGCGGGCGGGAAAATCACCGGCACCGCGCCAACCGCCGTCAAGCCGGGAGCAGCAACGCACTTCCAGGTGACGGCCGTATCCGGCGCGGTCGGCGCGGTGACAAGTGTCACTGTCGCAGCGCTGGACGCCGAGAACAATGTGGTCACGAGTTTCACCGGCGCGGTCACGCTGAGCGCCTCCAACTCCAATCTGCCGCCGAGCTATGCGTTCGTTGCCGCCGATCACGGCATGCATACTTTCAACGTGGCCTTCACGTTGGCGGGCTCGGAAACAGTGTCTGCCACGGCCGGGTCCAACGCCGCCATGACAGGTTCGACGACGATCGTCGTCGCCGCGCCGACATCTCAGGGCTACTACGGGGACCCAAGTTATTATTATGGGACAGACTACTACGAGACCCCGGGCTATTACGGGGCCGGCTATTACGGAAACCTGGGGTACTACGGAACCGGCTACTATGGAAACCTGGGTTACTACGGGATCCCTGCTTCGTACGCGGCCGGTCCGACCAATTACGGGGGCTTGGGCTACTATGGCACCGGCTGGAACACGCTGGGAACGAGCTTGAACGGATGATGAGATATTTTTCGTAATCCGGAGGTGGTTAATGATTCAGCACGTCATTGCCGTGTATCGTCATTTCACAAAATGCACAGGCCGTTCGGCCGGGTCGCGGCGATTGGTTTCGCTGAACGTGGCCGCGCTGGAAGAACGTGCCACGCCGACGGCAATGCCGACATTCACGCTGTTGGCAGCCGCGCCGCAAACGGTTCTGGTCGCGCCCCCCTCCAGCGGCAGCCTGCCGAATCCATTGGCGGGCCAGACGATCGTCCGCCTCGATGTCATCGGTCCCGGCGAGACGCCACGCTCTCACAGCGCGGAGGATGCAGCCGATCTCCTCGTCCAACATCGGCAAGAATCGGACGCTCCGGACTTGGCGCAAGCCGCCGCCGAGAAACTTGCTGCCAGCGAGGAGGAAATGGAGGAGTTTCTCGCCGCGCAGCAAGAGGCCTGATGCGGCAGGCGTCGGATTGATGAGAAGTAAATGAGAACGTGCGGACATGGCGCAAGCGGCGCGGCGGGCTTCGTTCCTTCATCGAAGCCTGTCGCGAAGTGCGACGGACAAACAACGAGGTCCCCAGCACAGAGAGGAATCAGCCATGTTTCGCAAAATCTTGATCGCCGCAGTCGCGTCCCTTGCCCTTCTGGCCCCGCTAGCCTTCCCGGCCCAATCCGATGCTCACGGCGGCCGCGGCCATCGCTACGCCGGCCACCGCTATGTGTATCGCGGCAACCATTGCTACTACTACTACGGCTGCCATCGCTAAGCCCGGCACGTGCACCACCAGACGCCAAACGTCGTTCCAACAATCACCCGCCATCGCCCAGAGCCCGCGAGTTGCCCCTCGCGGACTTTTGTGTGCGCCGTATAATGAAATCACGCGATAGGCGAACGGAAAGCCGCGAACGATCCGGATCAGGAGTATTTTGGTGCCTATTCCTCAGGTGGCGATTGTCGGCAGGCCGAATGTCGGCAAGTCGTCGCTGTTCAATTGGCTGGCCGGCCGGCGCATTTCTATCGTGGACCCGACACCCGGCGTCACGCGCGACCGCATCACCGCGCCCATTCCGATCGGCGAGCGCTATCTCGAATTGACCGATACCGGCGGCATGGGCAATATCGACATCGACAACCTCACCGACGATGTCGAACGCCAGATCAACCTCGCCATCGACCGTGCCGATCTCGTTCTCTTTCTCGTGGACGCCCGCTCCGGCCCGGTGCCGCTCGACGAAGAAGTCGCCAAGCGATTGCGCGGCATCGACAAGCCGGTGCTGCTCGTCGCCAACAAATGCGATCATGCCGGCCTCGAAACGCAAGTCGGCGAATTCTTTAAGTTCGGCTTCGGCGACCTGTTATGCGTCAGCGCCAAGCAAAATCGCGGCAAGGCGGAACTGCTCGAACGCATCCAAAAACATGTGCCCGCCGACTCCATGCCGGCGGACATCCCGGCGAAAGAGGAAACGCTCAAGCTCGCCATCGTCGGCAAGCGCAACACCGGCAAAAGCACGTTCATCAACTGCCTGGCCCAGGAAGAGCGCACCATCGTCAGCGAGGTCGAGGGGACGACGCGCGACAGCGTGGACGTCTCCTTCCAGAAAGACGGCCGGACCATCCTGGCTATCGACACTGCCGGCGTGCGCAATCGCGGCAGCATCCGCAGCGATGTCGAATTCTACAGCCTGGCCCGGGCCGAGCGCTCCATTCGCCGAGCCGATGTCGTTTTGCATTTTCTCGATTCGGTCAAGAACATCAGCATGGTGGACAAGCAGCTCGCCGGCTACGTGCTCGAAAATTTTAAGCCGGCGATCTTCGTCGTCAACAAGTGGGACTTGCTCAAGGAGCAGCTCGTCACCAGCGACTACGGAGATTATCTGAGAAAGACTTTCCCTAGCCTCGATTTCGTGCCGATTGCCTTCATCACCGCCAAGGACGGCAAGAACGTGCAGGGCGTGCTCGATCTGGCCCAGAGCCTGCACAAGCAAGCGGGCCTGCGCGTCGGCACCGGCGACCTCAACCGCGTCATTCAGCAGGCAATGGTCGATCAATCGCCGGCGGTTCGGCAAAATCGCTTGCCCAAGGTTTACTACGCGACGCAGGTGTCGGTCTATCCGCCGACGATCGTGCTGTTCACCAACGGCCCGGCCCTGTTCGGCAACACGTATCAGCGCTACCTGCTCAAAACGTTGCGCGACCATTTCCGCTTCCCGGATGTGCCGATCAAGCTTTACCTGCGCGCGCAAGGCGCCGATGGAACCCGGCAACCAGAAGGAAGAGCCGGCGGACCAAGCGAAGCCGAAGCGCATCGCCCGTTCGCGGCCCAAGCGGAAGAAAGTCGGCGAACTGTGGGACGATGTGTAAGCGACCATGAACTTCCTGGCGATCGAAACATCCTGCGATGAAACGTCGGTCGCGATCTTCACCGACGAGCTGGCCATCCTCGCGAATGTCGTCGCGTCGCAAATCGATTTGCACGCGCGCTTCGGCGGCGTCGTCCCGGAGGTCGCGGCGCGGGCGCATCTGCAACGGCTCTTGCCGACGATGGAAGAAGCCTTGCGGCAAGCGCAACTCAAGCTTTCCGACATTAGTTGCATCGTCGTCATGAATTCGCCGGGGCTCGTCGGCGCGCTTCTGGTCGGCGTCAGTGCGGCGAAGATGCTGGCGTTAGCGCTCGATGTGCCGCTCATCAACGCGAACCATATCGAGGCCCATATCTTTGCGGCCCGGCTGGCGGCGGGGCGAGACATTTTCCCGTGCGTTGGCCTGGTCGTCAGCGGCGGGCACACGAGCTTGTTTCATTGCAAAACTCCGCTCGATTTCGAATTGCTCGGCGGCACCATCGACGACGCGGCCGGCGAAGCGTTCGACAAGGTGGCGGCCCTGCTCGGCCTGGGCTTTCCCGGCGGCCCCGCGGTCGAGCGCGAAGCGGCACTGGGCGATGCAACGGCGTACCAATTCCCGCGTTCGTTTCTGAATGCCGATCGCCTCGAATTCAGCTTCAGCGGCCTGAAGACGGCGGTTCGCTACGCCCTCTTCGGCCCCAGCACCACGCGCGGCCCGATTCCGGGTCCCGGCCCCGTCCGCGCCAATCTCGCAGCGAGTTTCCAGCAAGCGGTTATCGACGTGCTCGTCGTCAAGTGCCAGCAGGCATTGCGAAGGACACGGTTGCCCCGGCTCGCGGTCGGCGGCGGCGTCTGCGCCAATCGTCCGTTGCGGTCGGCTCTCGAAGCGATGGTCCAGCGCGAGCGAATCGAGCTTTTCATTCCGCCGCTGAATCTATGCACGGACAACGCTGCGATGGCGGCGGTCGCGGTTGAGAAATGGCGCCAGCAGATGTGGGCACCGCTCGATTTGGATGCTGTGCCGAATTAAACGGCGACGCCGCGCACGAACACCGCCGCCACGCTGCCCGGGAAGGTCACCCCCTCGAATGGGCTCCAGCCGCATTTCGTCCGCAAATCTTCACGCCGGATCGCCGTCGGCCTGTACAGATCGAGCACCGTCAGCGAACCGACGTAGCCCGGCTGCAAGCGGCCCCATTGTTCTTTGCGATACGGATTGACGAACGCCCCCGGATTGGCCGAGCAAATTGCCGCAACGCGCTCAGGCGTGAAACCTTGCTCGACCAGTAGCCAGGTGACGAATGGGCCGTACGTGTCCAGGTGCGGCTGCCCCGAAACGCCGCGCTCCTTCTCGGCGAGCGTGTGCGGGGCGTGATCGGTCGCCAGGTAATCGGCGGTGCCGTCGCGCAAGGCTTCGAGCATGGCTGTGCGATCGGCGGGGGAGCGCAGCGGCGGATTCATCTGCATCCACGGCCGATTCGTCGGCGTAATCTGCGCGGTATCGAAAAAGACATGGTGCGGCGTCACCTCGGCGGTCACGCCCAAGCCCTTCGCCTTGGCGGCGCGGATCAGCGGCAAGCCCTCGCCGACCGAGTAATGGCACAGCTTGCCGACCAGACGATATTTCTCGATCATCGCCAAGGCGAAGCGCGTTGCGCTCAGTTCGCACTCGGCCGGTCGGCGTTGCTCATGCGTCGCCGCGCTCTTGTGCTTTTCGAGCAGAAGCGGGTCTTCGCAATGGAAGCTGACGGCCCGGCCGACGTAATTGGCCAGCGTCCGGTCGAGTTCCTCCAGCGAGGAGAAAAAGAGATCGCCGACGCTCGGGCCCATGTACGCCTTGTAGGGAACATTACGTACCAGCGGCTTTGTCCCTGGCCCGATGCCGGCGTAGAGCGTAAAGACGACCGGCAAGTTTTGCTTGGCGAGCAGCGCTTCCTTGGCGGCATAGCTGGCGTCGTCGATCGGGGCAGCGGGATTGTTCGGCATGTCGGCGACGTGCAAGACGCCGCCGTGCAATGCTGCGGCCGAGGCGCAGGCGAACGTCTCCTTGTGCGTTTCCTTTTGCGTGACATCCTCGCGGGCATGGATGTGAATGTCGCCCATGCCGGCGAAGATCAGGCAATGCTCGCCGAAGACGTGCGTCGGCTTGCCGAGATTGGCGCCGACGGCCGCGATGACGCCGTTCTCGATGGCGATTTGGCCGTGGCGCACGCCGTCGATGTCGGCAAGGCGGCCTTCGATGATCGGCATGTCGGCCTCCGCGTTTACGTCTACCAGTGCATCACAAATCCGCCATCGACGTTGACGCATTGCCCCGTGATGTTGCGGCCATACTCCGACGCCAGGTACACCGCCATCGCCGCCATCTCTTCCGGAGTCTGCCATTGGCCGAGCGGCACGACCTTGCGGATCTTCTCGTCGGACCAGGCGTCGTAGGATTTCTGCTTGTCCGCCGGCTGAATCTTGTTCCACGCGGCCCAGATCGACTTGTTCAACTCCGTCTTGACCATGCCGGGGCAAAGAGCGTTGACGCGAACATGGTAAGGAGCCAAATCCTTGGCGGCACATTGCATGAAATTGATGAGGGCCGCCTTCGACGCGCTGTACGGCGGATCGGTTTGCGAGCCGATTTGCCCGGCGACCGATGCGATCAATAGGATCGAGCCGGCTTTCGCTTCGAGAAATTGCGGCGTGAAGGCGTGCACGACATTGACCGCCCCCTGCACGTTTATCTCATAAACGCGCGGCCAATCGCTCGGCTGGAGGTTCCAATACGGGAAGCCGAACTTGCCGGAGCCGATGCCGACGGCGTAGATGAGATGATTGGTTTTTTCAAGTTTCGAGGCGAACGTCTGCATCCGACTGAAATCGGTGACATCGCCGTGCATCGCCGGTGTGGGCGTGCCGAATTCGGCCAAGAATTGATGGGAAAGATCGATGACGGCATGATCGCGGTCGATGAGCGCCAGGCCGGCGCCTTCCGCGGCGAATGCGCGGGCGATCGCCAGGCCGATGCCGCGGGCGGCGCCGACGATGACGGCAGTCTGGCCTTTGAGATTGAGGTCCATGCGAAATGTCCCTGGCGGTTCACTGCGAGCGCTAAACGGAGAGCGGCTAACGGTAATCTTCGCGGATTGGCGTGAAGATGTCGAGCGCTTTCGTATGTTCGTCCAGCACGACCACCTTGTGCTTGACGTCGCCGGGAATGCGCCACATGTCCCCCTTGGTCACGAGCTTTTCCTCACCGCCGATGGTGAAGAGCGCTTTGCCTTCCAGCAGGATGCCGACCTGCTCGTGCGGATGGCTGTGTTCCGTGACCACCGAGTGCGGCTCCAGGTCCACATAGGAGAGCATCATCTTCTCAACGGAGCAAGTTTGTATGGTGACGCCGGGGAAGATCGTGTGCCGGGAAAGGTCGGCGCCGGTGGGAAAATACTGGCTCATGGGAACGCTCCACAAAAAAACCTCGGCGGTGAAGCCGAGGTTGGTTTATCGATTTCAAACGGAGCGGTCAGCGGCCGAAGAGGCCGGGCGAGGCCAGCTGATAGTGCATCTCGGAACTAGCCCGGATCAACAGCGAATCGGTCGCCGGGAAATAAGCGATGTTGCCAGGGCCGTTCGGCTGCCAGTAATCCTGGCCGGTCATGGACATAATCAGGTTGATGATCTGCTGGGCGCTTTGCTGTTTCTGGAGCTGCTTCATATAGGGCGGGAACATGGCGTTGGCCGTCACCGGCGTGATCAGATCGCCGATCGGATAGCTGCGGACAACGGTGTATTCGGAGGCCTTCTTGGGCGTCATCACCTGGATGGCGCCTTCCTTGATGATGTAGGTCAAGCCCTTGTCGCCGAGGATTTTCTTGAGGACGGTGCGAACGCTCGCCTTTTCGACCTTGAAGGTCACTGTGTCATCGTAATCGACATTGGCGTCGCGCATGGAGCCTTCGTCGATGATGATGTCGAGGCCGGTGCGGTCTTGCAGGTGGTTGATGACGGCCTTGAAGCTGTCCTTGTCATATTTGACCGACAGCGTCGAGTTGAGCGTCTTGAGCAGCTTGACTTCCTTCTCCGTCAGCCTCTGGCTGACCATCGACTTGCGGCGTTCGGAGATTTCCTTCCAGTTGGACGGGAAATTGATGTCCTTGTCCATCGGCAGCACGCGCTCGATTTCCCTGTTGACGGCGAGCCTTCCCTCTTGTTGTTTGCGGATGTTATCTGCCGATGCATTACTGACGCTTTTGGTGCTGTTGATGAAATCCTTGGCGACGCTGGAAGATCCGCCGCCGCCACGGCCTGGTTGCTCGGGAATTTGGAATTTCTTGCCCCCGGGCGGATCGCTCAGCGGTTTTTGGTTCTGCCTGACGGTGTCGCCTCGTTCATCGCCGTTTACTTGGTCGAGACGAACCTGAAGCCGGCGCGCCATGGCCGTGCGATCCGCATCGGGGAGGTCGCGCGAATCCTTGACCTCGCGCAAAACCTGCCGAAGCAGGAACTTGGCGTCGTCGGCCGGCATCTTGCGCGAATCCTGAATGGCTTTGTCCACCTGGCCGGTGAGCTTCTCGGCAGCGACTTTTTGCCTGGCCCGAATCTCGGCCAAATCCTGGGCCTGAGAAACCGTCAGCGCAAGACCAAGAAGTGCGGCACATGCCAGTATGATGCGAGACATTGGCAAGACTCCTCTCGTTTCTTCCCCACCCCTTCATGCTATCCTTCGAGCACCGCGAACGCCAGAGAAAAATCCTTGATTTGGCGAAACTTTCCCAGACGGAACAACCGAGGCAAGCACCACCGGCACGAACGGATTATTTCCCTTACACTGCCCCACGCCTTGGTGCGGCAAACTTCGGCCTGCTCAGTGAACATGAATTGTCCTCCAGATGAACCTTGAGCCAGTCTCGCAGCGGTTTTTCGGGTTCATGTCATGCTCCTGTGAA
This sequence comes from uncultured Planctomycetota bacterium, assembly GCA_963767835.1. GTDB lineage: Bacteria > Planctomycetota > Planctomycetia > Gemmatales > Gemmataceae > SIAQ01. The sequence continues at coordinate 189,419 of CAVYFY010000015.1, read as the reverse complement.
CCGGTTTGCCACTCGGCTAACGAACGATTCCAACAAGCCTAGCATTTTTCCCCTAACCCGGCGTGTGACCTCCAGCACTTCCTCATGCGAGATCGGCTCGGTTGATAATCCCGCCGCCTTATTGGTGATGCACGAGATCGCGGCGCATTCCATGCCGAACTGGCGGGCGGCATCGATTTCGCGGGCCGTGGACATGCCGACGGCATCGACGCCGCAGGCACGCAACGCGCGAATCTCGGCCGGCGTTTCGTAGCTGGGACCGGGCAGTTGCGCGTAGACGCCGGTCGGCAGTTGCAGCAATTCGAGCAGTCGCGGCGAATAGAGATTGGCACGCGGCAATTCGAGATCGCGCCACCAGTGTTCGCGCGTGCAATCGAGGTGGGCGCGGATCGCCATCAGGTCGCCTGGTTGCGAATCATCGCGGATGCCGCCGGCTGCGTTGGTCGCCAGCAAGATTGACGCGCCGAGTTCGTGCGTGATGTGGATTGGCTGCACGACGGACCGCCACGGATGGCCCTCGTAGCCGTGCAGCCGGCCCGCGAAAACCAGCACCGACACACTCGCCCAGGTTCCCAGCAGCAAAACCCCGCGATGGCCGACGACGCTGGTCGCATTCATTCCGGGAACGGCGCCGAACGGCAACACCGCCACATCGACGAGACGGTCCGCAACGTCACCCAGGCCAGAGCCGAGAATCAAGGCGATGAGCGGTCGGCGTGCATGCGCTATTGCTTGCATCTCCGAAAACGTGGTGATGCGATGGTTCATGGAAGAAACGCCACGATTCGCCGCGAAAAACGCAAAATTCGCAAAAGGGGATAGGACGCCGGCATGCCCTTTGCGAATTTTGCGTTTTGTCGCGGCGATGACTATTGCTCGCCCCAGCGCCGGAACAACTGATGCTCCACGCCAAGCTGATCGCAGATACGGCCCACGATGAAGTCGATTGCATCGCCGAGGCTCTGCGGCTTCGTGTAGAATCCCGGTGCGGCGGGCAACACCACGGCGCCGGCCTCGGCGCAGATCGTCAGGTTGCGCAATTGCACCACGGAAAGCGGCGCCTTGCGCGGCACCAGCACCAGCTTGCGTTTTTCCTTCAGATGCACATCCGCGGCCCGATGAATGAGATTTTGCGACAGGCCGTGCGCGATGGCAGCGGCGGTGCCGGAGCTGCACGGGCAGATCACCATGCCGGCGGTGAGAAAGCTGCCCGAAGCGATGCCGGCCATGAACTTGCGGTAATCGTGATAGTGCACCGTCCCCGTTTCGCCTGGCAGGACCGCCCGGCCCAGGAGATCGGGTAGGTGGAATTGCTCGATGTCAATGCGCCGCTCCATCTCCTGGAAGATCACCTGCACGGCCGCTGGACTCAGTACCAAGTGTACCGTGCGGCCGGCGCGAAGCAGCACTTCTAGCAAGCGAACGCCATACGGCGCCCCGCTGGCGCCGGTCATCGCCAGAACAAGATCATCGGCGGCCATCGGTTGCGTGCCTCACGGATTTGCCGGCTTCTTCTCTTCCGCGGCGGTCGGCCGTACTTCGCCGTTGTTCTCCGCCGCCGGCGGCTTCGGAGTCGCCCCCGCATGCGAACGGCTAAGCACCTTCTCGGCCATGCTCTCCGCCACCCCCTCCAGCGTCTCCGTCACCGGCCCGACGATCGGCGGCATCTCCGTCGGATTCCCCGTCACCATCGGCTTGCGATACATCCGGTATGCGATGTAAAGTCCGATCCCGGCCAGCACGATGAGCACGATGATCGGTCTGACATAAACCGGCTCTTCGCCCGCCAGGTCGATGATGCTGTCGGTGAAATAATAACCGAGAAAAAACAGGATCGTCACACCGGGAACCGCGTAAATGGAATCGGCGACGACAAATTGCGCCAGCGGCAGCTTCGTGATGCCCGCCGTCAAGAAAATCCAGGTGCGGATGCCCGGCGTCACCCGCGCGAACAGCAGTATTTTCGTTCCATACTTCTGAAAGTTCGCCGAGATGCCCGCGAATCGCTCCGGCGTTAAGAGACGCCGGCGAATCAGCGGAATCTGCACCAGCCGCGAGCCCCACACTCGGCCGATCGTGTAGAGCAACGTGTCGCCGACAATGACGCTGACGATGCAGATCGGCAGCATGATGTAAATCTTGAGGTGGTTGGCCATGGCGCCGGCAACGAGCACCGGCACTTCCTCAGGCACGGGAAAGCCGAGCCCGGTGGCGAGGATGCCGAGCGCGGCTCCATAGTATCCATAAATCTCGATGAAATCTTTCATGCCTCGCCATTTCGTCGCCAGGTCGATCACGGCGAGCAAGCTCGCCGGCTAAACAAAGCCGCCGTCAACGCCAAATCATAGAACAGCTGGCAGCCTCGGTACAATACGAACTTCGCGAGGACGCTCCCATGAAGCTCGGCCTCATCAATTCCGCCTGGGCCCAGGCCGGCCGCGACACCGCTTACGGCATCCGCATGACCAAAGAAATCGGCTTTGACACCATCGACATTTTCGCCGACCCGCTCGACATCGACATCAAGGAACGCAAGCTCATCAAGCGCGAGTGCGACCGAGCCAACTTGCCAATCGTCAGCGTTGCCTGCGTTGCCGTCGGGCTGGTCGATTTCAATCCGAGCGTGCAGCGCTTTCATATGACGCGCTCGCAGGCGTATCTCGACTTAGTCTATGAATTCGAGGCGAAGAACCTCTTGCTCGTCCTCGGCGAATATATCTGGGAACAGCAAGTGATCCCGCCCAAGGAGCAATGGCAGATCGCCGTCAAGCACCTGCGCGAGCTGGGCGATTACGCGGGCAAGCTCGGCGTGCAAATCGCCTTGGAGCTGGAGCCGTTCAAGTTATCGCTCTTGAACAGCGTGGACAGCATGGTGCGCTTCATCGACGAGGTGAACCATCCAGCCGTGCGGGCGAACATCGACATCTCGCACCTGGAGCTGGCCCGCGCCAAGCCGGGGGAGTTGCGGCGCTTGAAGGGCAAGGCGATCCACGTGCACATCAGCGATTGCGACGGCAGAGTGCACGGCGATCTGCCGCCGGGACGCGGCGTCATGAATTTCGAGCCGTATTTGCGCGAAATCAAGGCGCTCGGCCTTGACGGGGCGGTCTCGATCGAGCTTGAATATTCGCCTCAGCCGGAGAAAATCGCGGATTGGGTGCGCGAGGCGTACACAGCGACGGATCGGCTGATGCAGGCGGCGGGATTGCGGGGTTAGGTATTTCTCCCCTCTCCCCACCGGGGGAGAGGGGCCGGGGGTGAGGGGGCGTCTCGCACGCCAGAGCAGCATCCCTGCGTTACTAAATCCCCGTTTCCTCTTGATTATCCCTCTGAAATCGCGAATCATTCCGCGTCTCACATTCGCGGAAAATCAACTCAAGCACCCCGTCGAGTTCATCGTAAATCTGCGTATTCCAGAACCGCAGGACCTTGATGCCTTGCTGCTCCAACCATTGCGAGCGCCGGTCATCGGCTGATTCCTTGCCAAGATGCGTTTCGCCGTCAATTTCCAGAGCCAGGCTTGCGTTAGAACAATAGAAGTCGAGCACATATTCGCCGAATGGTTGCTGCCGCCGAAACTTGAAACCCGCAAGACGCCCACCGCGCAGCGCTTGCCATAGTATGCGCTCGGCGGGGGTCATATTTTTTCGCAGTTCGCGTGCATATGACTTAAGCTGTGGATCTTTTTGCATGATTAATCCCATTCGAGACTATCAGAGGGAGCCTTACCTTGAATGTGGGACCGCCCCCTCACCCCCGGCCCCTCTCCCCCGGTGGGGAGAGGGGAGAAAAGTCAAACCTTAACGCACCGCTTCTCCCGTGCGGACGTCAACAGCGCATCCATCACCTTCGCTGACTTGATCGCCTCCTCCGGTGCCGGCCCGACCGGCTGGTCCTCCAGCACGTAGCGGCCGAAATTCTCCAGCATGCACTGAATCTGATCGTGCCCCTCGACGCTGATTTGCTCGGCCACATCGCTACCATCGTGCTGCACTGTGTATGCCGTAATTCGCGGCACCCACATCTCCGGCACCGTCAGCGTCCCCTTTTCGCCGACGATTTCCAGCCATTGCCGCAGCGGATGCACGAAGCCGCAATCGAAATTGGCGATACGGCCATCGGCGAACCAGAGCGTCGCGCTCATGGCGACATCGACGCCGAATTGGTATCGCGCCGCCGCCCACACCTTCACCGGCTCCTCGCCGAACGCCCAACGGATGCCGTAGACCGGATAGCAGCCCACGTCAAGAAGCGATCCGCCGGCCATGCTCGCTTGCAACCGAATGTTGGCGGGATCCATCGGCAACTGAAACGTGAACGCCCCGGTAACGCGCTCGATGCGGCCCAGCTTGCCCGCTATTAGGAACTCCTTGATCTTTGCCGTGCGCGGATGGTGCGGCCACATGAACCCGTCCATCAGCTTGATCTTCTTGTCCCGGCAGAACGCGACCAGCGCCTCCGCCTCGCGCGCCGTCGGCGTCAACGGCTTCTCGCATAGCACATGCTTGCCGCGTTCGGCGGCCTTGCGCGTCCATTCATCGTGCAGCGTGTTGGGCAGAGGGATGTAGATCGCGTCGATGCCCGGATCATCGAGCAGCGCCTCGTAGCTGCCGTAGGCTTTCGGGATGCCCGCCGCCGTCGCTGCCGCCTGAGCCTTGTCGAGCGATCGGCTGGCGATGCCGACCAGCTCGGCGTTGGCCGCCTTGGCGAACGCGGGCAGCAATCGGTCATTGATCTTGGCGACGCCGAGAATTCCCCAGCGGAGTTTTTTGGTCATGGGTTTTCCTGTTTGTTACCGCGGCGTCCCCGGAATGCGCTTCGCCTTCGCGTCTTCCGGCGGGCGGTCCAGGCTCAAATACGCCAGCAGATCCACGATCTCCTGTGGCCGAAGTTGCTTCTCCAGGCCTTCCGGCATCAGCGACACCTTGCTCGTGGATTCCTCATCGACATCGGCCCGGGCGACCGTCTTGATCTCGCCACCCTGCACCTTGAGCACGACGCGTTGCTGGTTGTCCTCGACAATCAGACCGGTGAGCGATTGGCCTTGCTTGGTGCTGACGGTGACCGCCTGATAGCCGGCGCCGATCACCAGGCTCGGATCGAAAATATTCGACAAGAGCTGATTGAAATCGGACCGGCCGTTCGCGGTGATGTCCGGCCCGACCTCGACGCCTTCGCCATAAATCTTGTGGCACTGAGCGCACACCTTCTTGAAGACGGCCACCCCCGCCTTCGCATCGCCGGGCGTCTTCTTAAAAAGCTCCCGCATCTCGGCCACCACGCGCTCCCGCTCCGGATCGCGGCTATTGCGCGGCGTGCCCCAGTGCGCCTCGACCAACTTCATCAGCTCCGCGTCCTTCATCGCCAGCAGCCGGCGAGCCTGATTGATGTTGACGGCGTCCTTGCTGATTTTCTTGGCGGCGATTTCCTTGAAGAGCGTCTTGGACCAGTTCGGCCGCTGCGTCAAGAGCTCAATCGCTTTGGGCTGCAGCTCCGGCTCCATCTTGGGGTAATAGCGCAGCACTTGCTCCGCCACGGCCATGTCGTTCAGGGCGGCGAATCCCGCCAGCATTTGCCCGCGGAAATCGACGGAGCCTTGCTTGTCGCGCAAGAATAGCTCGGCCACATAGAGGACCTGCGGGCCGTCGCCGGCGGCAATGAGGGCGTTCATGGCGCGAATGCGCGTCGCCTCGGAGTGTTTGCCGGTGTAGCCAAAGATGATGTGCGCCGCCGCTTTGCCGTCGGTGTCGCGCATCAGGGTGAGGAGGATCGCCGCCTCGACGCCGAGGTTCTTGTCGTCCAGCATTTTTTTCAAGCCGGGCTTGAGCTGGGTGTTGAGGGCGTCGAGTTGTTTTCCGTTAATCTCCTTGTTTTGAATCTTGACGCCAAGGGCGGTGAGGCAAAGCTTCGCGGGCACTGTTTTGCCGTCGCTGCTCAGCTTGTCGATGAACTTGACGACCGCCGCCGGATCGCCGTTCTGATTGCCGAGAATGCGATCGATGGCCCGCGGCAAGACTTTCGCCAATCCCGGCGACTTGGCAAGATCGACCTTGGCGGCCAGCGTGAGAAAGCGTTCACCGTCTTTTTCCAGCAGCGGATGCAGGTTCTGCCAGACGATGTGCGGAATCAGCTTGTCGTCGCCGCAATGGGTGAGGACATCGAGCAGCACCGGCAACGGATCGACGCCTTTGAGCTTGCGGGCGGCGATGGCGATCTGGAGCTGAACATCGGGGGATTTATCCTTCGCTAAGTCGGCAATGGCTCTGTAGGACTTGGGCCCATATGCTTCTTCAGAGGCTTCATTCCATGTACTAATTGAGCCCAGCAGTGATCGCATTCCCCAAGTGCGTATCGAAGAATTCGGGTCTCGCATCAATTCGGCAACATCGCCGGGGTACATATATCCGAGCAGCGACCAAGCTGCTTGCAGACGAATCTTGAGTGGCTCTTGCTCGTCATGCAAAATCTTGAGCAACTTCTTGTAGCACTCGTCGGCCCTTTTGCGATCATGGATCCCACGTTCTGGCGGTTTTGTAAATACACGCATATCGTCGAGACGTTGCGCCAGCAGCCGTTGCATCGTTTCGCGGAAATAGACGTTGGGACTCTTCAGCCGTTTCACCAACTTTTCGTCATCCTGCACCTCCTCTTCCAGATCAAACTTGCCTGCCGGCTTGTAATCCTTGTACACCACGCGATACAACCGGCCGTGCAAGCGGTCGATGCCGGCGGGATCGCGGCCGGCGTCCTGGTAGCAGTGGTAGCGGTCGTACCAGTCGAGAATGTACATGCAGCCGTCCGGGCCGACCTTTTGCGACACCGGCATGAACCACGCATCGTTGGCAACGAGGAAATCGCCGCCGGGGCCGACGCCGAGGTTCTTCCCCTCTCCCCCTGTACTCAGGGGGAGAGGGGTTAGGGGTGAGGGGGAAGAGGTCCCGCGAGGGATGTCGATTCCGAATGTGGGACGCTGAACCCCCTCACCCCCGGCCCCTCTCCCCCTGCGTACAGGGGGAGAGGGGAGAAGGCCTGGTTTCGCCGCGTAGGTCGAGCCATCCTTTTCCAATTGATCGCAATTGATGCAGCCGCCGTGGATGTTGCCCATGTAGAGCTTTTCCCTATACTCCGGCGGATAGGCGTCGGAGTCGAACCAGCACAGGCCGCAGTAGGCCGCCTTTTGATGGCGGTGCTTGACGATGCTGCCGATCTTCCAGGTGTAAGGCGGATACGGGCCGCCTTGCCGTTCGTAGTAGCCGGTCTCGGTGAGATGCCAAAGGTGATCGATGACGCAGGCGCTGACGAAGGCGTCGCCGTTCTCGTTGAAGGCGAGGCCCCAGGGATTGCTGGTCCCTTCGCAGAAGATTTCGAATTTCTTCGTCTTGGGATGGATGCGAAACAGGGCGCAGGTGAAATCGAAGGTCTTGCCGTCCTGCTTGATGACGCTGCGATTGAAGACGCCGTTGAGGCCATAGAGCCAGCCATCCGGGCCCCAGGTCAGCGAGTTGGGCAATTCGTGCGTGTCATGTCGGCCAAAGCCGGTGACTACGACTTGCGGCTTTCCCAGTTTAGCGTTCGCAAAATCCTCAAAGCGGATAGAAAAGGATGTCAGGAGCATTGGCGACCCAGACGCCGCCGTGGCCGATCGCGATGCCGGAGGGGATATTGAGGCCGTCGATGACGGTGGTGATCTTGTCGAACTTGCCGTCCCCCTTAGTGCTCTCCAGCAGTTTGACGCGATCCTTGCCCGGCCCGGCGCTGTGGCGCGGATATTCAATCGACTCCGTGATCCAGATGCGGCCACGCTCGTCAAACGTCATCGCCACCGGGTTGACGATATCCGGCTCCGCGGCGACCAGCTCGACGCGAAACCCCGGCGGCACCTGCATCTTCTTGATCGCCTCCTGCGGCGACAACGCCGGCCCCGGCGGCTTGTCCTGGGCGTGCGGGATCACTTCTTTCTTTTGATTGTCCTGCGCAGTGGTGTCGCGATGGAGCAGCGCGAATGGCGTTGCACAGATGGCGAAGAGAATGCAGAGCCGAAGTTTCATGGGAAAGTCCCCCGATTCATAGAGGCGTTGGCTTCGTCATTGTATTATCATGCTTGAAACGGAAAGAAACATCAAAGAATTGTCGCCCGTGATAGCTTTGCCCAAGAATCTGCAACGCTTGTGAAAACGAAGACTATAACTATATAAGGAAGGCAGGAAAGCAGGAATCAAAGGATTTGCCCTTTCTTGCCTTCCTGCCTTCATTATTTGCATTCTGGGCTCGACTTTTTGGGACGGCTTCGCGTTCTGGGGAAATAATCTGGGGAAATAACATGAAACGCATTATCGCGTTTGCTATCCTGTTTTCGGCAGGCCTGCTCTTCGCTCAGGCGGCGGCCCAGGAGAAGAAAGATTCGCCCAAAGATCGCTATGAAACCCGCGAGGTCCATGACCCCAACGGCATCGGCAAGTTCTACATGGGCCGCGAAATTGCTCATGTCATGGGCTGGCAGGGGGCAAGTTGGCTGGAGCGCCCGGTGCGCGAGAAGGAAGAGGCGGCGTCGAAACTGTTGCCGCCGCTTGAGATCAAAGAGGGGCAGGCGGTGTGCGATTTCGGGGCCGGCAGCGGATTTCACACCATCAAGCTCGCCAGGCTTGTCGGGCCCAAGGGGAAGGTTTATGCCGTCGATATCCAGAAGGAAATGATCGAGCTCATCAGCAAGCGCATGAAAAAGGAAAAGCTCGACAACATCGAGCCCGTGCTCTGCAAGGAAAAGGACCCGAAGCTCCCTGCGGCCGGCGTGGATATGATCCTGATGGTCGATGTCTATCACGAGCTGACTTATCCCTATGAAGTCACCGTCGAACTCGCGAAAGCGCTCAAGCCGGGCGGCCGGCTTGTCTTCGTCGAGTACCGCCTGGAGGATCCGAAGGTGCGCATCCTCGAAGTGCACCGCATGTCGCTTGCCCAGGTCATGAAAGAGATGGCCCCGCACAAGGAAATGAAGCACCAGAAAACGCTCGACCACCTGCCCTGGCAGCACGTCATCATCTTCGAAAAAGCGGCGGCCAAGAAGGATGCGAACCCCGAAAAGAAGTGATGTGTTGTAATAATTCCAACGTTTATGCGCACTTTAATACCGATTTTCAATCCCCCGGCTGCAACCGATCGGCCTCGCGATCGGTCGCACCAATTCTAATGCCTTGGCATCACGTCAGTTGTGGTTTCTCACCGAAAATCCTCCGCTATTGGCACAGCGATTGCTTTTGCTCTTCTCGTCTGAATCGAACCAAGGAGGTGCGAGGCGAACGAGAAATGGCGGCTCACCCCAGCCGCGAAATATTGATCTTGCCGCAAGGCTCTAGTGACTCTTGCGGCAGGATCATGACAAAAGCTCGAACGCCAAGGACTTCCTCACGCCAACACTCCCATCCCCCAACCCGTCAAACTGCATTCCCCTTGCCACCCGCTTTCCCCGGCGGGTGGTATCTTTTTGTATCTTCGGTAGTTTCAAAATTTAGCCACGGATGAAATACTGACGGAACGCGGATGGGAAATCGATCGCAGATTCCCGGTTCATTCATTGCGTTCTCCTCATATCCGTGTTCGATCCGTGTTTCATCCGTGGCCGGATTCTGGAACTAATGACTCAGCGATTGTCAGAGCGCGCCGTGTGCTCGCAGCGCATCGCGGTCGGAATCGCTATAGACGACGACATGCCGCGGGTTGATGAAGAGCCAGCAGGCCGACGCGGTGAAGAAGAGAACAGCGGAGATGACAAGGGCCAGGCCCCAGTCGCCTCGCTCGATGGCAAAGTGGCCGATGATCGGCGGCGCGAGGGCGGTGCCGAGATTGCCGATGCCATTCATGAATCCGGCCACTGTGCCGGAATAGCGATGGCCCATGTCAATGCAGGTGGCCCAGCTGACGGCCATGGCGAAATCCTTGCCGAACGAGGCCACGCACAGGCACGCCACCGACCACGCGGGATAGTCGCGCAGCAGCACAGCCAACAGGAAAAAGCAGCCGCCCAGCGCATACGAGGTGAATCCCTGCATGGTTCGGCCCCAGCGCCGGCCCCAGACGCGCACCTGCCGATCCGTCAGGAATCCCCCTGCCAGGCACGCCATGCCCCCGAATAAGAGCGGCGCCCCCTCGGCAAGCCGCAGCACGCCGCCCTGCAGATGCAACATCGTCTTGTAATACTCGGTGTCCCACGTGATGAAAAAGCACCAACCGGCGTTGCTGCACAGGTACATCCCGCACAAAAGCCAAAAGCTCGGCGCCGTGAACAGCGTCCCCCAGGCGAGCGGCAGCCTCGGCTCGGTTTCGCCCTGCTCCTCAATGTAGGCTCGCTCGGCTTCGTTCACGCCAGGATGCTCTGCCGACGTGTTGCGAAAATAGCGGAGGAAAAAGACGACCCACACTGAGCCGAGGATGCCGAATGCGAGAAATGTGCCGCGCCAGCCGAACGGTAAGGCGAACAGCGCCACCAGTTGCGGCGCGATCGCACCGCCCCACCGCCCGCACGCCCACAGCAGCCCTTGCGCGAACCCGCGCCGCGCATAGGGAAACCAACTTCGCAGCGCCCGGGCCGTGTTGGGATACGCCCCTGCTTCCCCCATGCCAAACAGAAAGCGCACGATGACGAGCAACACCAGGCTGTTGAACGCCAGCGGGATCGGCAGCACCGAACCAAGATCGTAGCTGAATTTCCAGACGCACCCCGTCAGCACCGTGAAGAGCGACCACCACAGGACAATGCGCGCCAGAACCGCGCACGGCCCAAAGCGGTCCCCCAGCCAGCCGCTCGGCACCTCGAATAACGCATAGGCCAACCCGAAAGCGCCGAACACCAGGCCGAAATGCCTGCTCTCGATGCCGAGCGACAGTTCCATATCGGGGCGCACCGTCTTGATGCACACGCGGTCGATATAGGTCAGCATCGACAAACTGCACGCCCAGGCCAGCACGGTGTAGCGGACATTGGTTGGCAATGTGTGTGATCCGTTCGTGGTTCGTCAACGCCGAGGCGCTCGCGCTCAAGGCGACTCGCACGCCTGAATCGCCATGACGGCGAATGCGGAGCCCGCGTGCGTCAGATAATGCGTTTCGTCCTTGACGAGGGAGCGCGTGAACCAACGGCCACTCTCGCGCTGGTTGGATTTGAGCCAGCGGATGCCCTGGACGATGGCGGGATCATTGGCGGGAACGCCGGCGCGGCGCAGAACATAGACGGCGAAGCCGGTCCCATAGCCGTCGCTGACGTTGGGGGTTTGTTCGCTTTTGTCGGCGCGGGGCCAAGCGCCGAGGCTGGACGCGGACCAGCCGCCGTCGGGGAGTTGCTTGGCGAGCAGCGCTTTCTTGGTGGCATTTTGCTCGTCCGCGCTCTGGAAGCCGTCGAGATAGGTGGAAACCCATAGCAGCATGGTGTGGTGGTGCAGGTTCTTGGGTGGATTCGCCGTAAGCCAGCGCCGCAAGCCGTCGAGGCCTTTTTTCGCTTGCTCGGTCTTGGCGTAATCTTCCGGGGCGACGCCGACGGCGAGGGCGGCCAGGGTGACGCCATAATGATCGTCCCATTCCATCGGCGGCAGGCTGAGCTTAAGCCAGCGAATGCCGCCGTCTTTTTGCTGCACGCTCCACATGCGATCGAGGGCGGTGCGGGTGAGTGGATGCAGCTTCTTGGTGGTATGGGCGTCGTTGTGCGCGAGCGCCGCCGCAGCCGTGACGACTTCCGCATCCCAGCGCGGCTTCTTGTCGGGCCAGCGCTTGCTGACGAGATCCTCCAATGCTTGGCGAATATCGGCATGGGCCGGCGCGTCCGCGGAGATCATGGGGCGGGCATAGAGATAGGCAAAGTTCGAGTGGCACGAGAAGCAGCCGCGATTCTTCGTCCAGTCGAGCGCGACATTGTCAAGGAAATCCGCCGCCTTCGCCATCGAAAACTGCTTGGCGATCGGCTCATCCTTGCTGCTCTTCTCCGGCGACGTGAATTTCTTCAGCGACGGCTCATCGGCACGAACCGATGTGGGCAACCTGCGGACCGCCACTGGTCCGATCGATTTTGACTCGCCAGGTTTCATATCTTTGTAGGCCGCTGCGACTTTCTGCCACGACGGAACCTCTTTTTCCAAGAACTTGGAGAGTTCGGGAACGCTGGTCGGAATATACGCGCGCTCGCTTTTGACGATCAATAAGTAGCCTTTAGCGCTTTCGAATGACTTCGGATCGATTGCAGTTCCAACGCTGCTGCTGCCGCTTACCCCTAACGCGTCGCCACTGACGCTGTTTTCGCAAACTACTTGGACAGGGCAAAAGGAAGGTTGGCATTTTTCGTCTAGGTAGATGAGAGCGACCACGCCCGAAGCTGATTCGTTCATACCTTCTCGATGCACTGCGACCGTCAATTTGACTTTGTACACATCGCCGGCCTTCGCAATCTTGACCTTCCCATTCGCGACTGTGACGACACCCATTCTTACCGCTCGGTCTTCATTGCTGTCCTCGTACTGCTGGCCATGCGCGGTTTCGGCAAACGCCGTGAAGGTAAGGCCAATGAGAATCCCGAGTCGCAACATGTTAGCCTCCTGGGTGAGCGGCGGAATGGATTCGCACTTACGCCAGCGACCGCAGGCTAATGCCTGCGGCGAAAATCCATAGGTCGAGAATTGACGGGCCGCTACGCCACACCGAACATTTTGTGCAACCAACCAGAGAAATGCAAGTGTGAACATGCCGTTGCAGCTGTGCGGAATCGGTTTTCCATGTTTTCCGGCGGGGCTTTGCGGACGAGAAACGCGGGGGATATGGGACGGACGGGACGGACGCCGGACGAGGCCACTGTCGAAGTGGCTTCGAGGAAGGGCAATGTTCGGCGGCGGCTGGCGTCTGCACGATCGCGAAATCGGTGGGAAGCTGTCAGGAACTGTCGAAGCGGTATTGCATGCGCTCATTCGGTTGGGGGGCAAACGCGTCGTCACTCAAGTGGCGGTAACGGAAACTCTCAAGCAGGCGGCGGGCCAGATTGGCGACGCCGCCGAACAACTGCCACGGCGTGCGGCCACATTCCGCCGCCAGGCGCCGCAGCAAGCTGCCGACGCCCTCCTTGGGCTGATGCTCCAGGCGATTGTGCGGGCACAAGCCAAGCAGGGTTTGGAACTCCTGCCACAGAGCAGGCAGGCGGCCTTCTTTGAACACCAATACGTAATTGCACTTATGGTCCTTGGCCAGTTGCAACGTGCGTCCGCACGCATAGAGCGCATCGCCCGACCAGCACAGCCGCAGTTGTGGATACTCGCGGCGCAGGTTCGGCACCAGCCGCGACAGGGCTTTGAGTTCGCAATCTTGCTTGCGTTCCTCGGCGTCGAGGGCCGCGTCGAATACTGCGGATTGCCCGAAGCTGACTCGCCGGTGACGCCTCATCATGTTGAACACGTCCTCGCTCACAAGCACCACGGTCCGACTCGGTCGTCGAATCTGGCCCTATCCTGCCACCGATGCAATTTTCACAAGGCAACCGATCTTTCGGGCCTTGATCCCCTGACCGGAAAGCTGACGAAACTCTTTCACCCGCGCCGTCACCAATGGAAACATCATTTTCGATGGGAGGGCTTTTGCCTCGTCGGCAAAACGGCGATCGGTCGAGCCACGGTCGACGTTCTGCGCGTGAATGAGACCGAGCGCATTCGGTTGCGAGAGAGCCTGGCGGAATTGGGGCGATTTCCGTGGTGATGAACACCTACTTTCGCTCCACCTGCTTCATCGCCGCCAGCGCTCGGGCGCTGACCGACAGCACCCGCAAAAACCCCTCCGAGTCCGCGTGGTCGAATTCGCCGATCGCTTCCATCGATGCGTTGGCCTCCGAATAGAGCGAGTGCGGCACATCGGTCGCCGATGCGAAATAGGTATTTCCCTTGTACAGAGAAACACTGATCGTGCCGGTCACGAGCTGGGCGAACGATTTGACGGCGTCGAGCGCGATCTTCGACGCCAGATCGTAGCCGTAGCCCTGGTAAACTTGCCTGGCGAGCATCAGCGACAATTGATCGAACAGCTCGCGGCTGCGGCGGTCGAGCACCATTTGCAGGAGATAGGCATACGCGGTGCCGAGCAGCTCCATGCCGGGGGCTTCGTAGACGCCGCGGCTCTTGATGCCGACGAAGCGGTTTTCGACGAGGTGGTAGCAGATGCCGACGCCGTGCTTGCCGCCTAATTTGTTGGCTTCGAGGATGGCCTGATAGGCGCTGACTTTCTTGCCATTAATCGCGACGGGCCGGCCGTGGTCGAAACGGATCGTCACCGTCTCCGGCTTGTCGGGCGCATTCGTTGCAAGAACGCCCATGCCCGGCGTGACGAAGCTAGGCGGCGTTTCCAGCGATTCCAGTTTACCGGCCTCGTGCGTCAGCCCCAGCAGGTTCGCGTCGGTCGAATAAGGCGCATCCTTAGTCGCCTTGATCGGCAGCTTGCGCTCGGCGCAATAATCGATCATCTCGCTGCGGCCACGGAAATTCGCCAGGAACGCCTCATCGCGCCACGGGGCGTAAACCTCGAAAGTCGGCTCGAGCATGTTGGTGACGAGCTGAAAGCGGACCTGATCGTTGCCTCGCCCGGTGGCGCCGTGGCTGAGGATGCTGATGCCGCGTTTTTTCATTTCGGGGAGCATGCCGGCGACGATGACGTGGCGAGCGATGCCGGTCGTGTTCCAGTAGCGCCCCTCGTAATACGCCTGGGCCTGGATGATATCGAGCCCGGCCTCGGCGATGGCGTCATGCAGCGGCACGACGATCAGCTCCTTGGCGCCGCAAGCGAGCATGCGCTGGCGAACCGAATCGAAATCGCTTTCATCGGGCTGGGCCATGTCCGCGGTGATGCCGACGACGTTGACGCCGGCCTCGGTGAGCCAGCGCGTGATGGTGCAGCTATCAAGCCCGCCGGACGCGGCGAAAGCAATGGTTTTGCCTTTGAGATTTGCAACGGTGGTGCGCATGGCGGTAATCCGTGATGAGTTGAGGTCCGGGGGAACTGAAGGCCGGCGCAATCACGCAATGCGCAGAACCCTGCAAGTCTCCTCGTAGCTTCCTTCCAGATCGAACGACACCGACAAGTCGTCCGCGAGCCAGAGCGGCAACGTCGGCAGTGGTTAGCCGTATCACGCCTCGGCGTCGTGCCCCGTCTTGGACAACAGCGCTTCGCCGACCGTTGCGTTCGCATGGCTTGCAGCGGCATTTTCCGCCTGCGCAACATTCCAGTCCTCAAGCAGCCAGCCGCGAAGAACCGAGAGCATGAAAGCGACGCGCTCCGGCGTGGGGCTGAGCGGTTCCCGAAAGGCCGCCACCGGAATCGGCTCGTCATCTTGCTCGCACCACAGACCCCATTCAACGCCGGCTTGAGTTGCCTGATTCGCGGGCACAAATCGGCGTTTCATGGAAACGAAGCGCCCGCCATCCGCGCTTCGGCAAATGGCGCTCCCCATGCCGCGGTCGCTGAATTCTGGAAGCGGAATCTGCGCCTCGCTTGCCGCGTCGGCAAGGGCCCGCAACCAGGACGTTTTTTTCACCAGCTCAGTCATTACTGTTTCCCTCGTCATCGGCAGCACTTTCGGAAATAGATACTTCTTCAACGGTTCCTTCCAGCAGAAACTCGGCTTCGTCTTCCCGCCCCTGGAAGAGCCGGTCTTCGGGGATGGACGCGACACGAACGCGGAAAATGACCACTTGGCCGCTCAGACACGAATCGCTAAACTGAGCGAACTCTTCCGCCATGTCTCGACTCGGCGTCCAACTGGTATAGCCGGTTTGGGTGTCACCCAGCACGTGGAATTGCCGCCAGCGTTCGCCGATGCGGTCGGGCCTGGGCGGGCGAACTTCGCCGACGGCGTGTACATCCTCGACTTCGGTCGATTCGAGCGGCACACCACGATACAGCCAGATAACATCGGACAATGAACGCCCTTTCTGCGCTTCTTGCTTTCATTATATCGAACGCATTTGCGGCATGCGCACCCCACGATCACGCAAAACCTTTCATGTCTCCTCGTAACTTCCCTCGAGACCGAGTGGCACCGAAAGGTTGTCCGCGAGCCAGAGCGGCAACGTCGGCAGCGGTTGCACGATGCAGAGCGGCTCGAACCACGCTTGAAACTGCCACGGCGTGCCCGGTTTGGCCGTCGTCTTGTTGGCCCGGCAGGCGACGGCATAGATCGCCGGCGGGTCGGGGCCGAGCGCGGGTCAACCATGTCGATGAATTCAAGAAACTCGCCGTACAGGTTCTGCATGCGAATTGTGACGATATCGACGATCATTACCGACACCCTTTGTTGCAACAAAGTTGCACATCTTGGCGACGAATACCCGACGATTTTCGGGGCGATCCTTGTTGGATGGGCTGACCAGCTCGACCGCAGCGACGAGGCGTCGGTCTTGGTCGATGTCGTAAACGCGTACTTCATATTCGTCTTGAACGGATGGGTCGGTCTCGCCGTCATGGGCGTGGCGCACCCATCAGTTGCCAGGCCGTTAGCATTGCTTGCGGCAAGGGCTGCATCGTCGTCTTTTTCGTACGCCGACACGTCGATCTCGGCGAAAGCACCGGCGTGGACACCAGGGTGAGCCACATCTGCAACGGCAATTTGTTCGCCAGCCACCTCACGATCATCGTCGGCCAAGCGGCATGGACCGCATCCCACGAAGCATACCTTGCGGCGGGGAGCCGAAAATGGTCACGCAAAGGCACGGTGTTTTCTCCCTTCTGTCCCGCCATTGTATCGGAAATCGCGTGAGCACGCGCCGTTACACCGAGCTGGGCCATGTCGGCGGTGATGCCGACGAAATGCACGCCGGCCTTGGTTCAATGGTTGTACAAGAATTCCTTCGTATTCAAGAGCGCCCACAGCAGATCTTCGTAGGCGGCGGATTGATTGTTCGGCCGGGCTTGCAGGTACGCTTTCATGTCGGCCATTTCGCCGGTGCTGGGCGGTCGCGACAGGGCGATCAAGTACAAATCGCGCAGCCGATCGTCTGGCGGGCGCTTGTCGCTGACGAGTTGCTTGATCCGGTCGCCGCGCGATCTTTTTCGCCAGCTCGACGGAGTTATAGCGGTGCAGCGCCTGTGCGAGGCTGCTGTCGGAGCTGCGTTCGCATTCGCAGGCGCTGGCGAAATCGGGCCGGCCGAACACGCTCAGGAAATACGACTCGAACTGATTGTCCGGCAACTGCACGGCGCGCGTCCCTGCAGGCACCCCCTTGAACGCCGGCTTCGACAGCGTCACCGCATCGATCGCGTCATAGAGCACCTCCGCGTGCAACCGGCGCGGCAAGAACCGCGAGTAATTTTGCCGATCGTCGGCATTGTGCGCGTTGGGCACCGCACTCAACCGATACGTGTTCGACGTGCAGATCGCCCGCACCAGCTTCTTCAAGTCGTACTTGCTGTCGGCAAAGTGCTTCGCCAGCGCGTCGAGCAGCTCCGGATTGGTCGGCGGATTCGTCGCACGCATGTCGTCCTCCGGCTCCACCAGACCGCGGCCGAGGAAATGCTTCCAGTAGCGATTGGCCAGCGTGCGGGCGAAGTACGGATTCTTCGGCTCGGCCAGCCAATCGACGAACTTGTCGCGCGGATCATCGTCGGCGTCGAGCGCGATGTCGGGGCCGTCCAGCCCAGCCGGCTTGAGGTACTTTTTCGTTTTCGGATTCTGCGCCTCCGCCTTGCCCGGCTTCAGGCTGACGATCCACGATTGGCCCGGCTCCGTCACCGCCCCTTTCTTGTCCTTCTTGTCCGCTTTCGGCGCCTTGACATCGACCCGGCTGAAGAACGCGGCCAGCGCCCAGTAATCGTTCTGGTTCCACTTCTCCAGCGGATGATGATGGCACTTGGCACAGGCAATGCGCTGACCAAGAAAGAGCTGGGCGACATCCTCGACCTGGCTCGACACGTCTTTCACCTCGCGATACCAGGCGACCGCCGGCGTCTTGATCGCCTCGCCCTTGGCCGTCAGCACTTCGCGCACGAACTCGTCGAACGGCACATTCTTGTCGAGCGATTCGCGAATCCAGGCGTGGAAGGCGAACGTGGGCCGAGCGTCGTCCTTGGGACTGGTGCGGCGATTGCGCAACACCGCGCTCCACTTGCCGGCGAAATAATCCGCGTAATCGGGGCTCGCCAGCAAGCGATCGACCAGCTTCTCGTGCCGATCGGCGTCCGCGTCGGCAAGGAATTTTTGCGTTTCCTCCAGCGTCGGCAATCGCCCGGCGATATCCAGCGTCACCCGGCGAATGAAGGTGGCGTCATCGCACAATGCCGACGGCGGCAACCCGAGCTTTTGCAACTGGCGAAAGACATGCTCGTCAATGAAATTCTTCGCCGCCGGCAACTGCCCCACCTTTGCGCCGAGCGGCACCAGTGCCCGAAACGCCGACACATGCGTCTGATAGCGGGCCATCACCGCGAAGACGCCCGGCACATGCCGCGTCGAGACCAGGCCCGTCGCGCTGACATCGGCTAACTCACGATCATTGACCTCGAACTGGGCCAGCCGGGTCACATCGACCGTGCTGCCGTCGCTTTGATGGGCGATCACGCTTAACTGCTGGCTGCCGTTTCGCTCCAGAACTCGTTCGCCCGGCAGCACCTCGATGCGCGTCACCACCGGATCGCTGGCCCGGCCAAACGGGGCGCCTTGCTCGATCCAGCGCAGTAGGATGCGATACGCGGGCGAAACGGGATCGATCCGCTTGCCGCCGCCATGCGCCATGCCGCCCGACGCTTTCAGGAGCAACATGCTATTGGCGGGGGACGACGGCAGCAAACGCCGGCCGCGCGCTTCCTTGACGATAAATTCGTAATCCTCCTCCGGCTCGAAGCCCAACAGCGACAGCTTGAACCCGTTCTGCCCCGACGCCTTGCCGTGACAGCCGCCGGCGTTGCAGCCAAACTTGGTGAAGAGCGGCACCACCTGGTTGGCGAAATTGATCGGCAAATCATCGGCGACATGCGTGACGGTTACCTCGACCTTGGCGGGAGCGGCGCCGGGCGCGGTGATGGTGAGCGCCGCCTTGCCGTCCTTGATCGGCGTGACCAGGCCGGTCGAGTCGATGCGGACGATGCCGGCGGGCTCGGTGGCGTAGGTTGCGGTGCGGGTCAGGTCGCGCGATTGGCCGGTGACGAGCAATTGCCGCCAGGCGTCGCGGCCGGCGAGGGTGAAGTTGGTGGGCTCGACAATGATTTTCTTTGCGTCGGCATCACCAGCGCTTTAGTGTACATCTGCCACGGAAGTGGCAACGCACGTCGATATCAGAATCCACCGAACGCATCGAGCAAACATGACCTTTATTCCCCTCCCATCATGGCATCCAAGAACTTGCCGTGACACGAAATCCCCTGGCTCCTTCCAGTATCGGCAAGTTACTCGGCAGTCATCGACTGCGTGCTGATCCTCGCCTTCGCTTGTTGCGATCTGC
The DNA here is from genome assembly GCA_963767835.1 of uncultured Planctomycetota bacterium. Taxonomy (GTDB): domain Bacteria; phylum Planctomycetota; class Planctomycetia; order Gemmatales; family Gemmataceae; genus SIAQ01. Next base: position 169,977 of record CAVYFY010000015.1, on the reverse strand, counting down.
TCGATCGTCGGAAACAACTCCCGCAGCACCAGCGCATCGCGCAGTCTTGTTCAGAAAGACCGCCTTTGGCATGGCCTACCTCGCCCATGAAAATCACGCAATGCGCAAAATCTGGCAAGCCTCCTCGTGGCTTCCTTCCAGATCGAGCGATCGTCTGCGAGCCACAGCGGTGATGTCAGCAGCGGCCTTACATCAGTTCGAAAAACGATTCCTCGCAAAGATGCGGAAGAAACTTACGCGCCTGATTCTCCAGGGATTGGCCGGACGCGAGCGGAAACCAGCTATTGATCGACCCCTTGAAACACCAGCGATCTACGGAGAACAACCGTTTTTCTTCATCGACCAGCTTGAAGCGGAACATGGCCGAATACGCCGCGTTCTTGGCGAAATACTCCTCCAACTCCGCCATCCGTCCCGGCAGAACTGGCCCCAACTTGTCGAATATCGCGCCCGACTCCGCGGGAGCGTTCCCAGGCGAGTAGACCACCAGGCTATCGTCCTCAACGCCCACGATGAAATACTCGGTGCCAGCCAACTCGCGCGTCCACGCCATCAGATTGTCACGTTCTTCGGGCAAGATTCGCGACGGACGAATCTTGCGAACGAAAACGAGGCCCTGCTCTGGGTGCTCGAACAATTCGTACCCTTCGGGCATCTCCTCCACCGGCTCGCCGCTGCGCTTGCCGCCATGTAGTAATTCGGCTTGCCCGTCCTGGTCGTTCCCTGGCATAAGAAATATCGCTCGCCTTTGCGATTGACGTATTCGATCGGCATACGAGTAACCACGACCGTGACAACGACTGGGGACGGATGGCTCAAAACAACTCGCGGATGATCGTCCCTGCGGTCGCGGCGCCGACGACATCGCGCGGCAAGTCGGATTGCAGGCGGACTTCGCCGACGTTGAAGACGGTTTCCATGACGGTGCCGAGCAGATGGCGGGGGGTGTAGCGTTCGGTGGCGGGGGCGCCGGCCTGGCGGTCGGATTGGCCGATCACCTGGCCCATGCGCAGGCCGCCGCCGGCGATCAAGAGCGGCGTCAGCGTCGCCCAGTGGTCGCGGCCCCCCGTTCGGCCGATGCGCGGCGTGCGGCCCATCTCGCCGGTGACGATCAGCATGATCTTGTCCGAGAGGCCGCGCGCTTCGACATCGGCCAGGAACGCGGCGACGGCGTGATCAAGCTGATTTCCCAGCCAGTGCATGCCGCCGAGATTGATCGGGCTGTTGTTGTTGGAGTGCATGTCCCAGCCGGCGTCCATGACGGTGACGAAGCCGCAGCCGTGCTCGACGAGTCGGCGGGCGAGCAGCATTTGTTTGCCGAGCAGGTTGGAGGCACGGCGCATATCGAACCAGCGATTCACTTCGGCGAGATCGAAGAGATTGCTGGTGTCGTAGCTGGAGATGACGCGCGGATCCTCGCGCGAAAGGTCGAACGCCTGGCCGACGCCGCGCAGGAGCAGGTCATACGCTTGCTGATCGTAGGCGCCGGCGCTCTCGAAGGCGCGCGTTTGGTCGGCTTGCCGGCGGAAATTGTCGAGCTGGTTCAATAGGGCTCGGCGATCGGCGAGGCGGTCGCGCGGGATGCGCAATTCGAGGTTCTGCCTCAGCTCGCCGCCGCCGGAAGGATCGAAAAAGGAGAAGTTGGCACCGAGGTTTTGGCTCGATTGCACCAGCTTGCGGAGCGAATCGGTCTCGAAGTTGGTCGGCAAGCGCAGGCCGGGGCTGACGGCTTCGGCGGGGAGAATGACGTTGTTGGGGATGCCAGTGCGCGGATCATTGGGGCCGGCGATGCGAGCGTAAAGCGTGCCCATCGGCGCCCGCGTCGGATTGTCGCCGCCGGCCACCGTCATGTAATTCTGATGATCGGCATTGCCCGAGGCGAACGAGCGGACGATGGCGAGCTTGTCGGCCATGGCGGCGAGCTTGGGGAACGTGCCGCCGAAGGTGACGCCGGGCAGGCGCGTTTGCACCTCGCCGGTGATGCTGCGAATCTCCGCCGGCGCGGTCATCTTCGGATCAAACGTCTCGATCTGCGACGGGCCGCCTTGCAGGAACAGCATCACGACCGCCTTGTCCTTGACCATCCGTCGCGCTTCCTGCGCTTGCAAGCGCCGCGGCAACGCCAACTCGCCCAGCGCGAGGGCGCCGATGCGCAGAAATTCACGGCGTTGCACGCCCTTGCAAGTCCGCACGAGGCTATTGTCGGTGATCCGGATCATGGAAGAAGTCCTCACGCTTTGGCGGGGTGAAGCAACGGGCTGGAATAATTCGGCAGGAACATCATTTTGGCTGGGTGAGGGCATGCATGTCAAGCATTATATTCCGCATTTCCGCATTCCGCATTTCCGCATTTGTTGAATCGCTGGAGTTCGCCTTGATTTTGCGGCCGGCAATCGCAAGAATCGTGCGAAAGCAGGGTAATCGATCCAACCAGGATGGTTCGTATTGATGTCGTCCAACCTTGAATTCGCTGCGCGTCACCTGGAGGCTCAAGCGACGGAGCAAGCCGAGCGCAAGACTCCATCGCTCGCGGTCCGGGTTGATGTTGTGCACTCGCCCGCGCAATCCACCGCTGCCGCGAGCTGGTCGATTGGGCCGAGCGCCTCGTTGGCGATTCTCATTGCAGTCTCGGTGGTGCTGCGCTTGCTCTGGGCGGCGGGCATCGGGCTGTGCAACGACGAGGCGTATCATTACCTGTTCACGGTTCATCCCGACTGGAGCTATTTCGATCATCCGCCGATGACGATGTGGATCGAATGGCTCGGCTTGACCGCGTGCGGCGGCTGGGTGCATCCCCTGTCGCTACGGCTCGGCTTCGTCCTCTTGACGGCCGGCTCGACGTGGATTATGGCGCGGCTCACCGCACGCTGGTACGGCGTTTGGCCCGGCTTCTACGCGGCGCTGCTGCTCAATTTGACGGTGTATTACGGCGCCGCCGGCGCGTTCGCCCTTCCCGACCCGCCGCTCTTGTTCTTCGGCCTGTTGACCATGTGGGCGCTCGGCAAGGCGATGATCGACCAGCCGGGCCGCACCCTGCCCTGGATCTGGGTTGGTCTGGCGTTCGCCGGGGCGCTTCTGAGCAAGTATCACGCTATCTTTTTTCCATTGGCGGCCATGTTGTACATCGTACTGACGCCCGCAGCGCGATTCCTGCTGCGCCGCCCCGGCCCGTATATCGCGCTGGCAATCGGCTCGCTCGGTTTTGCTCCCGTGCTGATCTGGAACGCCGAGCACGGGTGGTTGTCGTTTGTCTTTCAGGGGAGCCGCGCCGTCGGGACCAAGTTTCAGATCGCGGGCTTGCTCTCGACTGTGCTGGGACCGGCGTTGTATCTGTTCCCCTGGACGTGGTTGCTGCTGGTGTCAATTCTATTCAGAAGCCTGAAGAATTTCCTTTCGGTGGCTGGGATGGATCGGCTGCTGGTGTGCCTGGCGGTGGTGCCAATCACCTTCTTTCTGCTGGTTTCGCCGGTGCGCGACATGTTGCCTCACTGGTCGCTGATCGGCTTCGTGGCATTGTTTCCGTTGGCCGGCGCGCGCTGGGCGCAGTGGTCGGCGCAGAATCCAAGGCGCGTCAGGCGCTGGTTGACGTGCGGCGCCACAACACTCGTCCTGCTGGGCGGCGTGACGCTGGCGCATGCCCGGCTCGGAATGATTCAGTTTCCATTCAAGGATCCGCTGACCGAAATCAGCGGCTGGGAATCCATCGGCTCCGAACTGAAGGCCCGCGGTCTGCTCGGCCAGCCGAAGACTTTCCTGTTTACCGACCGCTGGTACGACAGCGGCCAACTCGCCTTCGCCCTGCGCAACGAGGAGATTCCCGTCCTCTGTTACAACGCTGGCGACTCTCACGGCTTCGCCCAGTGGAGCAATCCAAACGACTGGGTCGGCTGGGACGGCATCCTCATCACCATGCGCGATTGCCCCAAGGAGATTCGGCTAATGAACCGGTTCTTCGAAAAGATCGAGCTGATCGATGAATTCCCAATGACGCGCGGCCGCGTGCCATTCCGCACCGTCCGCGTCTGGCGCTGCACTCATCAGGAGCGGCCATTCCCATTTCGCTATGGCGAAAAGTCTTCCTTATCGCGTGACGATGACGAGCCGGATTGACAGGGAAGCGATCGACCCTCTCTGTGTCACCGGGCGTCGAATTCAGGCGCAAGCACCAGAATGCAAAAGATCGTTCCATCCGCGCGAACGCGTGGCACGCGGTCGCCAAACCCAATCCTCCCGTCCACAAGCGCCATCAGCGCGCCGATTGGGCCGTGCAAATGGCCGACCCCGAATAGGCGCCGCGGTAACGCCGAGCGCGACGATACGCTCCAGCCACTCCGGCGCGGTGCGTCGCAGAAGCTTGATCGCCTTTGTGCCAACGGTTTGCTTGATTGCCTTGAGGATCACTGCGGTGTCACAATCGCGTTGCGGGCAGAGCAACAAGTGCACGTGTTCGGGCATCAGCCTGGCCCCGACGGTGAACTTCAATGGCGTCACCGCGACGACTTAGCTCGTGGTGGAAGCCGGCTTGCGGCGCAGCCAACCTTTCGGGTGATGTGAGATCAGGAATTTGCGCGAGCGCTCCACGTCCACCTCGAAGTCCGGGGCCGATCTCAAGAAATCCTCGATGGCCGGCAAGGGGCCAGGCCGGCCGGCGGCGTAGCGGGGCAGCGTGTCGATGATGCCGTCCTGCACCAGGCACCAACTGCCCGACGTCACCAGCGGGGCATAGGCAGCCAACTCGGCGCGGACGTGCGCGGCCGTGTGATCGCTGTCGAGCGTGACCATGACGGGGCCGACGGCATTTCGGGCCAGCGAGCGCACCGTTTCGATGATGCCGGGATCGATGGAGTTGCCCACGAGGAAGGTGATGCGCGGGTGGGAGAGATCGTGCATCCTTTCGATGTCGATGGTGACGACGCGGCCCTGGCCGATCAGGTCGAAGAGGTGGGCGAAGAAGAGGGCCGAGCCGCCGCGGTTGGTGCCGGTCTCAATGAGCAGGGCGGGCTTCAGCTCGGCGATGGTTTCCTGCATGATCCACAGATCGAGGACGTTCTGCCAAACGGGGCGGCCCAGCCAGGTGACGTGGCCAAAATTGCCGGTCCGCTCGATCAACTCATCCATGAACCACGCCGGCACGCGCGGCCTAAGGAAACGCCGATAAATGCTCTGGGCAATCCGTGCGAGCATGCGCTGGCTCCTATCAAAAATACTCCCACCAGCCGGTAGGGGAGGCGCCACGCCCCTGAAGCAAATTCGTGATGGGGATATACAGGCCCAGAAACAGGCCGCAGAGGAGAAACGCGGGCAGCACGATCAGGAGCCAAAGCCAGGCCCAGCGCTGCGCACCTTCAGCCACGCCACCAGAGTCAGAAAGGCGAGCACCGGGATGGCCCAGGCGCTGAAGCGGATGAGCATTTCCGTGTAAAGCAGGACCATCAGCTTAAATTCAAGGAACAGGCCGGCGCCGCGGAATGCTGATTGCGACCATCCAGGCCACGCCGAGCCAAAGCAAGACGCCAAGCAACCCGGCGAAGAAATCCCAGCTCGAGACACGGATGTGCCGCGCCGGCGGACCAAGTGCCGCATGGTCAGGTTTCGGCTCGGGGCTTTCCATGCGAATGGCTCGTAAAGGGAATATTGCCGAGGAAGGGAGTCGAACCCTTACGCCTTTCGGCACAGGATCCTAAGTCCTGCGTGGCTGCCAGTTACACCACCTCGGCGTCGCGTTTTTTTCAGGGCTTCATGTCATTTCCGGTTTTTCCGCATTCATTCATACAACCGACCGTACAACCGGACCCCTGAAAAAAGGGGGGCTGCCCTCGTGAGGGGCAGCCGGTCGACACGGCGAAACACCTTGCTTAAGGATCGCAACGCCATGACGAAGGTTCATTCTACTACAACTCCGTACAACCACAAACCCAAGAAAGCCCGCAAGCCCAAGAAGCCGCACAAGAACTTCCCGCTCACTCCGCACCCGTCCGGAAATTGGTGCAAGAAGGTCAACGGCCGAATCTATTATTTCGGCCATCACGCCGACGAAGCCCTGCTGCGCTGGCTTGCCGAGAAAGACGATCTGCTTGCCGGTCGCACTCCCGCGGCGCGCGGCCGGCAACGGCGGCGGGTCCCGGCGGTGCCTGTTGCTGGTGCGGCTACCGGGCCGGGCTGCGCAGGCCGGAACCGGCGCCAGTAACGGCGGCGGTACGGGCGCGGTGGCAACGCGGAGGCCGGGTCAGCGCCGGGCGGGGCGGCGGAGCGAGGCGTGATCGAAAACTACTTCTCCTTTAACTTCGGCAATTGGTCCTTCAGTCCCATCACGTCCATGGCTCCAGCGGGAACGCTGATCGACGAGCCCTCGAAGGCCGAACCGATCGCCTCGTAGCGTCCCCCCAAGTGCTTGGCCAGGAACGCTTCCGTGACGGCATTAAACGCAAGATTGTTCGGCGGACGCGCGAAGCCATGTCCTTCGTCGGCGAAGAGGACGTAGGTCACCGGAATCTTGTGCATCTGCATCGCCTTGACGATCTGATCCGACTCGGCCTGCTTGACGCGCGGATCGTTCGCCCCCTGACCGATCAGCAGTGGCCTCTTGATCATGTTAACGCGCGAAAGCGGCGACCGCTCCTCCAGGAACTTGCGTCCCTCTTCAGTGGTCCAGTCGCCGACGCGGTCCTTGAACAACTGCACCGCCGGCGCCCAATAAGGGGGCACCGTCTTGAGCAAGGTCACGATGTTGGACGGACCGACGATGTCCACACCGCAAGTGAAACGATCCGGCGTAAAGGTCAGGCCGACGAGCGTGGCGTAACCGCCGTAGCTGCCCCCCATGATGGCGACCTTGTCCGGCCGGGCGATCTTTTCCTTGACGGCCCAATCGACGGCGTCGAGCAGATCGTCGTGCATCTTGCCGGCCCATTCCTTGTTGCCCGCGTTGACGAATTTCTTGCCGAACCCGGTCGAGCCGCGGAAGTTGACGCTCATAACGGCGTAGCCGCGATTGGCCAGGAACTGATGGTAGCCGTTGAAGCCCCAATTGTCGCGGCTCCACGGTCCGCCGTGCACCAGCAGAACCATCGGCGTTGGCATGTCCGGCGTGCCCGTGTTCTTTGGATCGGCGCCCGGCGGCAGCGTCAGGTAGCAGACCAGATCGAACCCGTCGCGCGACTTGACGATCGGACTGTGCATCTTCTGCAACGGCAGCCCTTCGAGACTCTTGCGATTGGTGAACAGGAAGCGGGCCTTCTTGCTGGGCCGATCGTAGGCGTAATAGCGCACCGGACCATTGTCCATGGCGAAGGCGACGATCCAGGTCTTGTCGTCGAGTGTGCGATCGGCGAGCGTGATTTCGCCGTCCGCCACCTTGCCGAGCGCCGCGAAGTCGGCCTTGATGCCGTCGTCGAGGAACTGCCAGCGCGTGCGGTCGAACGTGAATGAGACGGCCTGGATGGTTTTTTCGGTTGGATGGAGGATGATGCCGCCGGCGTCGGCGCGCTTATCGTCGGCGATGACCGTCTGCTTGCCGGTCTTGAGATCGAGCGTTGTCAGGGCGCCGGTATTGCGATTGCGGCTGTCAATGAGGTAGAGGATGTTGCCGGTCTTATCGAATCCAGCGGGTCGGGTGGTGAGGCTGTCGGCCATCGGCGTCTTCATGAATTCGACCCAGCCCCCTTTGCCGTCCGGCTTGACGGTGAGTTGCCCGCCGTCGGGAGTGAACTTGTAGGCGAAGCGAACCTGAAGGTCGTCGTCGGTCATGAAACCAGCGAACTCGTCGTTCTTCTGGATCAGCTTGCTCTCGCCGGTCAGCAAGTTGACGCGATGGATGTCGTGAAATTTCGCATCGCGGTCGTTGAGTCCGATGAGCATTTCGTTGGGGAATTTCCGACTGACCGCTTCGGCCTGGGCGTTGACCCCCTTGATCGGAGTGAGGTCCTTGGTTTCGCCGGACTTCAGATCGACGCGGTAGACGTGCCAGTTCTCGTCGCCCCCCTGGTCCTGGACGTAGAGCAGGTGCTGGCTGGTGTAGGCCCAGATGTAGGCGCGGATGCCGCGTTTCTTGTCCTGGGTCACGGGTTTTGCGTCTTCCGGCCGGTCGATGGGCGCGACCCAGACGTTCATGACGCCGTCAACGGGGGCGAGAAAGCTGAGTTGCTTTCCGTCCGGGCTGATGCGCGGGCTGGTCTTGTCCGGATTGCCAAACAGGACTTTGCGCGGAATGAGTCCGGTCTTGGCGCCAGCGGGCGTCGGCCCGGGCTGAGCGACAACGGCGCCGGCGAAAACGACGAGATATCCGGCGGCCGCGAGAGAACAAAAACGCCGAACGGTGAGAACGATCATGGGGTTCCTCAATTTGAAGTGTGGGCGACGCGGTCATTATAAGAGGCACCATCGTCAGCGGCGAGCGATCGCCACGGGCCCCGTCCAGCAATCGTGTATATCCAGCGGCATCGGCGGCGCCACGCAATCTTTCTACCGCTTGTACGGTGACATCAACGGAGACGAGGTGGTCAACGCAGCGGACAATATCCGGTTCAAGCAAGCCTTGACAACCCATAACGTGGCGTTCGACATCAACCAAGACGGATTCATCAACGCTTACGACAATTCCTATTTCAAGCAAGACCTGACCCTAAGCTTCGCTGGCTTCACACCGACTATTTGATCCAGCGATTGCAGAGCGAGGGTTTAGCTGCGAGTGAATACAGCTCAATTCTTCGCGGATTCTTCACTTGACACCGGGTTCGGCGGAAATCAGAATCGCCAAATTGAAATTCTAACGCTCCCACCCCGCGTCTCTTGATTGTATGCCCCCTTTTCCAGAGCTTCCAACCTCGAAAGGAAGTCAGTAGTTCCAAAACGGAGTTGATATTCAAAAAAACGCATGGTTCTGTTCCTGAATGGGTTAGGAAAACACACTCATTCAAGGAGGAAGCCATGCGTTCAAGGAGGAATCATAAGGTTTCTGGGCAATTCGCTCAAGAGCAGGCGGCGGGGATTCTCGACGGCGTGCTCAAACCGGATCGCGGAGTGCGTGGCACGGCCAACGCGGTCATGAATGCGGTCCTGACGGCGGCGGCGCAAATGGTTTCGGTGTTCGCGAGCTGTTTGCAATTGGGCCAGATCACCGACCAAACCGTGCGGGACCAACTGAGGAAACGCTTGCCCAAATCCGCGCGTGGCCTGGAAGACAAAATGAACGAGGCACTGCGTCAGCCGCTGCCCCGCGGAACGCGACGCCGACGACGAGTGGTCAGCATCGACTTGCATGAGATTCCTTATCATGGCGACACCGATAACCAAAACGACCTGCTGCACAAAAAACCCCGCGCGGGCACCACGAAGTTTTTTGCCTATGCTACCGCCTTTATCTCTGAGCAGGGACATCGCTACACGCTGGCCTACACCTGGGTGCGGCGCAACGAATCGACCGTGAAAATCCTGGGCCGACTGCTGGCCCAGATCGAGCGCAGCGGCGTGAAAATACGGCGTTTGCTGCTGGATCGGGGCTTTTTCAGCGTGGCCGTCATGAGTTTCTTGAAAGGGCAAAATGTGCCGTTCCTCATGCCGGTGGTCTTTCGTGGCCGCAAACCCAAGAAGGGTAAACGGCACACGGGCTGGCGAGCTTTCCTGCAAAAAAATGCGGGCTGGTACACGCACACCCAGCGTTGGCAGAAAGATGAAGTGACGGTGCGCGTGTGCGTGACGTACAAATCGTACCGCCACCATCGCCACGGCAAGCGCTGCCAGAAGAAGCTCGTGTTCGCGGCGTGGCGTGTGCATGGCCAGCCCACCTTGGTGCGTGAATGGTATCGCAAGCGCTTCGCCATTGAAGCGAGCTATCGCCAACTGGGCCAGGCGCGCATCCGCACGAGCACGCGCGATCCGCTCTTGCGGTTGTACTACGTTGGCGTCGCCCTGCTGCTGCGCAACGTGTGGGAATGGCTGCGTAGCCTCGTGCCCGATCAGCGAGCAAGCAAACGCTTCCTGTTCCGGCGTATGCTGCAAGCCATCGCCCGTTGGATCAACCAAAGCATCCCCGCGCCCACGGATGCGACGTAACCCCTGATGCTGCAACCTGCCCAGCAAGGCATGAACTTGGAACTACTGGAAGTCGGTATGTCCCTATCCTGGGCTGAAAAGCTCGTTGTCGTGAAGTGCAAAAACGCGCGGAAGGAACGTCGCCGGGCGGACCAACCGCGCTGGCTCTTCCGCCCGGCCCTAGAGGTCCTTGAGGAGCGACGGGTGCCCAGTCTCGTAACCCTCGCCTCCTTCAACTCTCCAGTCGGCGCACAGCCGTATGCTGGCTTGATCAGGGACGGCAGCGGCAATCTCTTCGGCACCACCTATGAAGGTGGCACCTCCGGCGACGGCACGGTATTCGAGGTGGCAGCGGGAACCAATACGCTGACTACCCTGGTTTCCTTCAACGGGACCAACGGCGCAAATCCATACGCCGGCGTGATCGAGGACAGCAACGGCAATCTATTCGGCACTACCCAAGGCGTCCCCCTCGGCGACGGCACGGTGTTCAAGGTAGCGGCCGGAACCACCACGCTTACCACCCTGGCTTCCTTCAGCTACGCTACCGGGCACCGTCCGGCAGCCGGCCTAATCGAGGATGGCAGCGGCAATCTCTTCGGCACCACCCCTAGCGCCGGCGCCTATGGCTACGGTACCATATTCTAAGGTGGCAGCGGGAACCAACACGCTGACTGCCCTCGTCAACTTTAACGGCACCAACGGCGCCGGTCCGTATGGCGGCTTGATCGAGGACAACAACGGTGATCTCCTCGGCACGACCCTGATTGGCGGCGCTGGGGATGGCACGGTGTTTGAGCTTACTCCCCTCCTCCTCACGCCGAGCTTGCCGAATTGGACGGTAAATCAACCGGGCTACAGTCAGACGATCACGGCGACCGGCGGCACCGGCAGCGTCACGTTTGCCGTTACAGCGGGAACATTGCCAACCGGGCTTACGCTTAGCAGCGCCGGAGCATTGGCAGGCACGCCGACGGTAGCCGATAGTTAAACCTTCACGGTGACCGCAACCGACAGCGTCGGCTGGACGGGCACAAAAAGTTATACAGTTACGATTAACAACGCCACCACAACTTCGCTCACCTCAAACCCGGTCGGGCCGATCACGCAAGGGACATCGGTCACTTTCACGGCAGATATCACCGGCAGCCCCAGCGTGGGAACAGTGTCGTTCTATTACGATTACGGGGCGGCCGACCAGTTCCAGATCGGCGGCACCGTCAATGTAAGCGGCGGATCGGCAACCTCCGACGCCACCACGGCGCTGCCAGCGGGCTCCGATACGATTACCGGCATTTACAGCGGGGGTGCCGGCTTCCAAGGCAGCACCGGCACCCTCGTGATCCAGGTGAACTCGGCCGCGCCCCCGCCGAGCATCGCCAACGTGGTCATCAACCAAGACATCTCGGCTTTGTACAACGCAACGGGCCAGCCATCCCCAGGAACGCAGCGGTCGATGGTTGACGACGTCGTCTACACCTTCAGCGAGGCGGTCAATATTCTGAGCCCGTCCGTCGATCCGAATGTGTTCACGATCGCGGTTGCTCCGAGTTGGACCGGGACCGTGCCGACTCTGGCTTGGGCGCCTATCGCCGGCTCGGGCAATACCGAGTGGGCGGTGAGCTTCTCCGGCGCCAGCGTTACTGGCGGCTCGATTGCCAACGGTGCCTACACCATCACCGTTGCCGATTCGGCGTCCATCACTGCGATTTCCGACAATCAGGCGTTGAGCCTCGCGGGCAGCGGCATCGGCAGCGCCACGCAATCGTTCTACCGATTGTTCGGCGACATCAACGGCGACGAGGTCGTGAATGCCGCCGACAATTTCCAGTTCAAGCAAGCCCTCACGAACTACAATGCGGCTTTCGATTACAACGGCGACGGCACAGTCAATGCCGCCGACAACTTGAAATTCAAAAATGACCTGACGGTGAACTTCAGCGGCTTTACGACGACGATCTAATCAGCGATTTCGAGCGACGGAATCACGGCGGCGAGGACGGCAGAATCTCCTCGTACTTCGACGTGTCCTCGAAGTGCGCCGCTACGGTTGGTTTCAAGCAAGCCCTGACGACCTACAACGCGGCATTCGACTACAACGATGACGGCACAGTCAATGCCGCCGATAATTTGAAGTTCAAGAACGACCTGAAAGTGAACTTCAGCGGCTTCACGCCGACGATCTAAATCAGCGATCTCAGAGCGACGGCGCTGGCCTGAGTCAGCGCCGGGGGCGGCATTGGCATCCGTGGTCGCCGTGGTCGCCAGCCCGGTGCCAGGCAGGATACTTCACGACGACGTCTCCCGCAATGGGAACGGGGCCGGTAAAACCAAGACACGCCGAGGTGTCGGCCGGTTCACTTTCGGGCTTTTTGCTTTCCTTTGGCGGCTGAATGGTCTATCCTCATCTCTTTGCCTGCCGGAGTGGACCATGCAACCCACCGTCTCGACCGCCGAGCTTCCCTGGTACCAGGAGATGACCGGCTATCAATGGTTTGTCTTCATCGTCTGCTGCCTGGCGTGGGACATGGATTGCATGGACCAGCAATTGTTCATTCTGGCGCGCCGGCCGGCCATGAAGGAACTGGTGGCGAAGGTGGAATCGGCCGATCCGCGTTTGCCCGATCTGCGTAAACAGCTCGAAAGCAAGACGAACGAACCGCCCACGGATCACGCCGTGATGAAGGCCCAGCAAGACGCCGACATCGGTCAGGCGGCGGGCATGGCGACCTCGATTTTCATGATCGGCTGGGCGGTCGGGGGCATCGGCTTCGGCGTCATGGGCGATCGCGTAGGCCGGGTCAAGACGTTGATGCTCACGATCTTACTTTACGCGATCTTCACCGGCCTGAGCGCCTTATCGCGCACGACCCTCGATTTCTACCTCTACCGCTTTCTCACCGGCCTAGGCGTGGGCGGCGTGTTCGCCGCCGCGGTGACGCTTTTGGCGGAGAGCATGCCGGATCGATCACGGACGCTGATCATCGGCTTGTTCCAGGCGTCGAGCGCCATCGGCAACTGCGCGGCAGCGCTCGTCGGCATCGGCTTCGGTTGGACCGTTTACGACCGATGGTTCGTCGGTCAAACCCTGTTCGGCTTCATCGAGCTTTCTCCCTGGCGACTCATGTTCCTCGTCGGCATCGTGCCGGGCTTGCTGGTCGTGCTAATTCAAATGTGGCTCAAGGAGCCGCAGAAATGGCTGCAACAAAAGGCCGGCGGCGTTGCCAAAGCTGGCTCCTACAGCGAGCTGCTCGGCGATGCTCGCTATCGCGGCAGGGCCGTCTTCGGTTTGATCCTGGCGCTCGCTGGCGTAGTCGGCTTGTGGGGCATCGGCTTCTTCGCGGTCGATCTGATGTCGTACGTCATGAATCCACGCTATACGGAAGCGGCCAACGAGCTCGGCTTGATGGGAGATGACGCCGTCCGCTACATCGCCTGGCAGACCAGCCTGTGGAACGGCATCACCTCGCTCTTGCAGAACGGCGGCGCGTTCCTGGGCATCTTCATGTTCAGCTATGCGAGCATTTTCGCGGGGCGTCGGCCGACCTTCGCCGTCTTCTTCGTGCTGGCCGGCCTGATGACTGCGGCGGTGTTCCTGTTTATCAACGAGTTTTCACAGATTTTCTGGATGATCCCGCTCATGGGCTTCTTCCAGCTCGCCATCTTCGGTGGCTATGCGATTTATTTCCCGGAGCTGTTCCCAACGCGTTTGCGCAGCACCGGCACTAGCTTCTGCTACAACGTCGGCCGCTTAGCTTCGGCGAGCGGCCCGTTGGTCCTGGGGCTGTTGACCGGTCACGTGTTTCACGCCTACCCAGCCCCAGAACCGTTCCGCTATGCCGGCGTAACGATGTGCAGCGTGTTCGCCCTGGGTCTGATCGCGCTGCCGTTCCTGCCGGAGACGAAGGGGAAGCCGCTGCCGGAATAAGCGCTCTTTCGCGGCGGGCTCTGGCACGGTACAATTGCCAATGCCCGATTGTTAATGTGGGAGTAAGCCATGATCGAAAAAGCAACACATGACGACGACGCGATCATCGAGAAAATCTTGCAGCGCCGGGACCTGAAGCAGCCACGCATTTCCGCCGACCGGATGAAGGATTTCAAAGCCAAGCTCGGCGAAGAAATTCAGCGGTCCGGCAAGCTCAGCCAAGAGTTCATCAACGCACTTGTGGAACAGCTGAAAAATGGAGAGTTGTGATGTACGCGGTTGACTGGGAGCTTTCAGCCTCGAATGAATTCGCAGTCATCTGTATGCTGCACGCGGATCGCTGGAATGACATCAACGCTGCGGACAACGAAATCGAAAAGAAATTGCGCCGTAATCCCGTCAAGCACGGCCAGCCGTTATCCGAAGGGCTGCTCCGGATCGTTTTCTCTCCGTTGGCCGTTTTCTTTTCCATCGACGGAACTCAAGTTCATGTAGAAGCGGTTGGGTGGATCGGCTGAAATTGGTCTGCGGAATTGGTCCGCAAATTCATGGAACAACCGGCTTTCGCAGAACCAATAGATGGAGCGGCTCGTAATTTAGATCGCCCGGCCTGCACGGAATTGCGAAAAATTCCCGCCGATGGTTGTTTTTCGCTGTTGCGCACCTACATTGAAGAGATTCCGCTGCGCGGGAATTTGGATTTTACCTGGTTTACAGTTCCGGTCTCACCGGGAGGAAAAACATGAACGCATGGCGCTGGTTTGGCATTTCGGTCTTTCTACTCGCTGCCGTCTGCTTGCTCACTTCCACAATGAATTCCACGCCTGAGGCGCAGCGCTCAGGGCAAAGACGATAAGAAGGTCACGATTGCTGCCGACCCGGATAAAGCCACCGTCAAGGCTGGGGAATCCACCGACGTGAAGCTTCGGCTCAAGCGTGGCAAAGAAGCCACCAAAGACGTCATGCTGACGGCCGAAGTCGAGCCCAAGGCCAAGGGCGTCACTGTCACGGTCAGCCCGAAGATCGATGCGGACAACAACTCGACCACGATGAAGGTGATCTCGACGGACAAGGCCGAAGGCGACTACAAGGTCACCGTCAAATCCAAATCGGAAGGCTCCGAAGAAGGCAAAGCGACATTCACTCTCACCGTCAAGAAGGCTGAAGTCGCTAAGGGGAAGGAAAAGGAAAAAGAAAATGGCAGTGGTGACAGGCTGGCGTTCAATGCCTTCGATCCGAAGAACAAGCCGTTCTTCCAGGAACAAAAGACCGAGACCGAACAGAACATGACCGTCCAGGGCCAAAAGGTTACGCAGAAACAGAGCCAAACCTTCATGATTCTGTGGACACCGAAGGAAAAGAAGGACGGCAACTACGTCGTCACCCAGCAAATCAAGGGCGTCAAGATGGCCATCGATATCGGCGGCAACAAAATCGACTACGACTCCACCAAGAAAAATCCCAAGAATCCCATGACCGACTTCTTCGATAAGCTCATGGACGACAAGCAGATCCTCACCTTCCATATTTCTCCCGATCTCAAGGTCACCAAGATTGAGGGCCGCGACGAGTTCGTCAAGAACCTCAGCGACATCAACCCGCAGATGAAGAGCCTGCTCAACGCGATCCTGAGCGACAAAGCCCTCACCAAGATGGCCGAGCCGGTCTGGTGGGCCTATCCTCCCGACGGGGTTGTTCCCGCGGACAAGAAATGGAAAAGAACCGCCACCCTGGAACTTGGCCCGATCGGCACCTACAAAACCGACTTTGACTTCACCTACAAGGGCGACGACAAGATCGGCATCAAAACCAAGCTCGAATACAGCCCGCCCGCCGCGGCCGACAAGACCGGCCTTCCCTTCGTCATCGAAGACGCCAAGTTGACCAGCAAGAGCGGCGAGGGGGAAGCCATTTACGACAAGGAAAAGGGCCGCTTCAAGGAGACCAAGCTCGACATGCAGCTCGAGGGAGATCTTAAGATCGCCGTCGGCAATCAGACGACCAATGTCACCCTGAGCCAAACCCAGAAGTCGAGTTCCATCACCCGTGACGACAACCCCTGGGCTGGCCCCTCGGATAAGAAGTGAGACGTCGCCATTCCCGCTAACCTCCAGCCGCTGCGCCATTGCGCTGCGGCTTTTTTTGATGACAAGCCCCGTCGAACCCCCGGGAACGCTGCGCATATCCTGGGGCTTGCGAGGAATCCATGAAAATCCACGAATATCAAGCCAAGGAAATGCTTGCCGCCGCCGGCGCCGTGATACCGCGCGGCATTGTTGCCGCCTGCGTCGATGAAGTGCTCGCCGCGTTTGACACCATCGGCGGGCCGGTCGTTCTCAAGGCCCAGGTGCACGCCGGGGGCCGCGGCAAGGGGCGCTTCAAAAACTCCGGCGCCGATTTCGGCGGCGTCAAGTTCGTCACCAAGCGCGACGATGCCCGCAACATCGCCGAGGTTATGTTCAAATATCCGCTCGTTACGAAGCAAACCGGCGCCGATGGGCAAATGGTTTCGAAGGTTCTCGTCCAGGAAGCCGCCGACATCGCGCGTGAAATCTACGTCGGCATGGTCCTCGATCGCACTCTGGGCATGCCGATCCTGATGGCCTGCGCCGAGGGGGGTGTCGAGATCGAGGAGGTCGCCGCGCGCACGCCGGAGAAAATTCTCAAGGTCCCGGTTAGCCCCGAGGTCGGCTTGCTGCCATTCCAGGCCCGCCGGCTCGCATTTCGAGCTGGACTTTGTCGCCGATCAGGTCGGCCAGGCCGAGAAGATCATGGCAGCGCTCTCGAAAGTCTTTCTCAGCAAGGATTGCAGCCTGGCTGAGATCAATCCGCTTGTTGTCTCGCCCAAGGGCCAGGTGATCGTGCTCGATGCCAAGATTACCTTTGACGACAACGCCCTTTTCCGCCATCCCGACATTGAAAAGCTGCGCGACGAGACCGAGGAAAACCCGGCCGAACTGCGTGCCGCCCGCTCGGGCCTGAGCTTCATCAGCCTGACCGGCAATATCGGCTGCCTGGTCAACGGAGCGGGCCTGGCGATGAGCACGATGGACATCATCAAATATCACGGCGGCGAGCCGGCCAACTTCCTCGATGTCGGCGGCGGCGCCAACAAAGATCAGGTCACCGAGGCGTTGCGCATCCTCTTGGGCGATACCCGCGTCAAGGCGGTGCTTATCAATATTTTCGGCGGCATCATGAAGTGCGACACGATTGCCCATGCGGTGGTTGCCGCGTTCAAGGAGGTGCAGCCAAAGGTGCCGTTCGTGGTGCGGCTGGAAGGGACCAATGTCGCGGAGGGACGCAAGATATTGGCCGAAAGCGGTGTGAACTTGACGCCGGCGACCGATCTGACCGACGCGGCGAAGAAGGTCGTGGCGGCGGTGAAATGACCTCGTATTCGCCCGATCAAGCCCTGGGGTGAGGTACTCCGAACCCCTGGGGTTCGGAGTACCTCACCCCAGGGCATGTATGTCCGTCGAACCCAAAATCCACATCATCGGCGTCGGCAGCGACGGGCTCGGCGGCCTCACCGGCAAGCCGCGCGAGCTCTTGCAAACAGCCGAACTGGTGCTCGGCGCCGAAGCCACGCTCGCGCTTGTCCCGGAGCTGACCGCCCAGCGCCTTCCCATCGGCGCCAATCTTCCCGAAGTCGTGCAAACGCTCGAAGCGCATCTCGGCAAGAAACGGATGGTCGTCCTGGCCTCCGGCGATCCGCTCTTCTACGGCGTCGCCCGCTACCTGTGCGACAAGCTCGGCAGCGAGCGCTTCGAGGTTTGGCCGCACGTCAGCTCCATGCAGCTCGCCTTCGCTCGCATCAAGGAATCGTGGGAAGAAGCATACCTGACCAACCTGGCGACCCATTCGCTCGAAAGCGCCCTCGACCGCATCCGCACGGCCGACACCGTGGGCATTTTCACCAGCGAGGACGAAGGGCCGCCGGCGATCGCCCGGCAATTGTTGGCACGCGGGCTCGATTACTTCCGGGCCTTCGTGTGCGAGAACCTCGGCGCTCCCGATGAGCGCGTCACGCAAGGCGAGCTGCACGAAATTCAGGACATGGACTTCGCTGCCCTCAACGTGATGATTCTGAAGCGCAAGGCAGGCCGGCCCGATCAGCAGCGCACGCCGCGCCAGTTCCGGCGCTTCGGCAATCCCGACGATGTCTTCATCCAGAGCCGGCCCCATAGCGGGCTCATCACGCAGGCCGAGGTGCGGGCGCTGGCGTTGGCGCAACTCGACGTGCAGCCCGGCGGCGTTGTCTGGGACATCGGTGCCGGCTCGGGCGCCGTCGCCATCGAGGCGGCCCAGCTTGCCACCGGCGGCATCGTCTACGCCATCGAGCTCGACGTCGCGGACTACCACCTGATCGTCGCCAACGCCCAGACCTTCGGCGTCAAGAACCTGACCGCGATTCACGGCATGGCGCCCGCAGTCTTCACCGGCTTGCCCTGCCCCGATGCCGTCTTTGTCGGTGGCATCCGCCAGGAGGCGGCACGTTTGCTCGAAGCGGCATTCCGTGGCGCTACGGCCCGGCGGCCGGCTCGTCGTCAACATCGCCTCGCTGGAGGGTTTGAGCGCGGTCTACGCCGCCCTCAAGGAAATCGCCTCGCCGGTGCAGGGAATGCTCGTTAACATCGCCCGCGGCACTGAGCAACTCGAAACGCTGCGCTTCGAGGCCCTCAATCCAACCTTCCTCTTGACAGTCACCAAGCCGGCTGCGAAAACAACATAGACACGCCTCCTTCCTTGAATACCGCCGACGCTCCTATGGCTCAAACTTCCATGCCCGCTCCGTCTTCACGCTGGGGTTATCGCGTCCTGATCGTCCTTTGCGTGGCCGTGGCGGCGCCGCTCACGGCAAGTATCCTCTACCATTACCCGCCCGCCGAGAACACTTTCTATCCCGGCTGCTTTTTCAATCGGACCACCGGCTGGCATTGTCCCGGCTGCGGCGCGATGCGCTGCGTCCACGCACTGTTGCACCTTGACTTCGAGCAAGCACTGGCATGGAATCCGCTTTTCGTTGTCTTGCTGCCATTCGTCTTGATTGGCTTCGCCCGCATGGGCTATCAGATGTGGACCGGCCGGCGACTGCCCGCATTGACGTGGTGGCCTCGCTGGGGGAGCAAGGCCCTCATGTGGCTCTTTCTCGCGTACTGGGTAATACGCAATATTCCCTATGAACCTTTCACGCTGCTGGCCCCGCACAAGATCCTCTAAGAGCAGGCAGCGGGGCGAACTGGCCGCCGTCAACTGCCCGCTCTCCGCATTCCTACACGGCCGCGGCTTCCTTGACCGAGGCTTCGAGGGCTTTCACTGGGGCCGCGCCGCGGATTGTCAGGACCGGGCACGGAGCTACCCGCAACACTTCCTCGGTGACGCTTCCCATGATTAGCCGCGTCAAGCCGCTGCGCCCGTGCGTGCCCATGACGACCAGGTCGGCAGCGGTTTCCGCGGCGGTCTCGGCAATCACGGTGGCGGCCTCCCCTTCCAGAAGCCGATGCTCGATGGTCACGGTTGGCGATGGCGATTTGAGCGCCTTCAGCATCTCCATGGCCCGCCCCTTGTCCTCGTCCGGCCCGACGTAAGCGTTGAATTCGCTAAAGCCCATTCGCACCGGCTCAACGACGTGCAGCGCGATCAGCCTGGCCCGATAATCTCGCGCAAGGCGGCCGCCACCTCGAAGGCCACTTTCGATGCGGGCGAAAAATCCGTCGCAAACAATATGGTTTTGAACGGCAACATGGTTGAATTCCTCCAAAAAATGTTATTCGATCTCATTCTCTCCGGGCATGTGTTCTGTTCGCAAATCGCGCCAGCACGGCGACCACCTCCTCGTCCTCAATCTGGGAAAAATCACGGTAGTATTCGCCAACCGATTGCAGATCGGGCGCCTCGATCAAGCAGATGACCTCGTCGCATTCGCGGCGAACCTGTTCCAGGCGATCCGGAGCCGCGACCGGCACGGCGACAGTGATATCGCTAGATTGCTGAGATCGAAGGGTCCGCAAAGCGGCGATCATAGTTGCCCCGGTGGCGATGCCGTCATCGGTGACGATCACCGACCGCCCGGTCACAGGAATCGGCGGCCGGCCGTGTCGGAACAACTCGCGCCGGCGGGCGATTTCCTCGGTCTGATGCTGGCACTCATGATCGAGATATTCACGCAAGTGCGGCGGCATAGTCGATTCCTCGACATTCAGGACGCCTTCGCCGCCTTCGCCAATCGCTCCCAGGGCGAATTCAGGATTGCCCGGCATGCGCAGCTTGCGTGACAGAACGACATCCAGATCAGCATGCAGCGCCTCGGCGAGTTCCGCTCCCACGACAATGCCGCCGCGCGGAATCGCGAGCACAGCCGGATCGACAAAGGCCCGTCCTTGCAGGCGCTCCGCCAGGCATCGCCCGGCATGGGCGCGATCGGCAAAGCAATCGGCCGGTGGGTCGGCGGGCAGCGGCCGAGCGGCGGTAAGATGCCGCTCGAACCATTTCCGGGCGAGCTGGGCGACCTGATCGAGCGCGCCAAGTTCTTGGAATAAATGCGTTGCATTCGGGACGACTTGCAACGCGCAGGCGGACCAGCCAGCATGCGCAATGCCTGCCGATTCAGGTCGAGCACTTTTTCATCGCATTCGTCAACAATCAAGAGCGTTGGGGCCGATACGCAGGGGAGGGCATCCAGGGCGAGGTCGACGCGGCCACCGCGGGAGACAACCGCCCGGACGATATTGGATCTGCGTGCGGCCGCTTGTAACGCTGCCGCCGAACCGGTGCTGGCGCCGAACAACCCGATCGGTAGACCGCGACTTGCCCCCTGCGCAATGACCCAGTCGATCGCGCTCAGCACGCGGGTAGCGAGAAAATCGATATCGAAAACCTTGGCGCGATCTTCCGCCTCGTCGTCGGTGAGCAGATCCATGAGTAGCGTTGCGAAATCGGCCTCTTGGAGATATTTGGCGACGGCCTGGTTGCGCGGGCTCCATCGGCCGCTGCCGCTACCATGGGCAAATAGCACGATGCCGCGGGCTGCTTGCGGAACCGTCAACAGGCCACGCCTCTGTCGGTCTCCAACTGGAATCACAACTTCTTGCACGGCGGCCATGATTCACCCCTCGTCGCCACGTTACAGCAAAGCCAATGCAAAGCTGATGCCATATGTGGCATGTCGGACCGCGTGACGAGACGCTGAAGGGTCGGCAAGCTTTTTTGCCCGGCGCGGTCAAGCTGAATGGGCGGGATCACGCCAGTTCTGTGCGGTTTCGGAACGTCTTACCCAGATATTTCGGCCCGAGCCGGCTGATTCACGGTGGCGCAAATTGGGCAATATTTTCCGCATATGCGGGTTTTGCAAAAAAAGTCTGATATTGGGGCTGCGAATGGAGCGCCGGTTCGGTTCGGAATTGCCGATAAAGCCGAAACGACTGGTCCTGCGGGAAAAGGAAACTCCATGAGAAACGGCGGATTGGTTTTGCTGTCGGCGTTGGCGCTCGGTTTGCTGCCGTTGAGCGCGCGGAGCCAAGCGCTGGGTCCGCCGATCGAGTCGGGTGGCGACGTCGCCGGTCCGAGCAATTACGCCGTGCTGCCGCCGCCGGAAGTTTTTGACGTTGCGGTGAAGGCGCCGAACACCACGCACGAGCATTACGGTGAATGGTCGGTCAGCGGCGGCATCCTTTTCCTGCAGCCGGTCTTCGAAAGCAATCCTGCATTCACTGTTGCGGGCGGCGGCGGCAATCTCACGCGCCAGGTCGATTTTAGCCAGCGCTTCGACGCCTCCCCCAATATTTGGCTCGGTTACACCAGCGAGCGCGGTTGGGGCGTGCGTGGCCGCTGGTTCGAGTTTGACAGTAACGCCTCGGAAAGCTATGTGAGCGCACCGGGTGAAACGATTCGCGGCATCTCATTCCTGCCATTGGGCCAAACACCGATTGCCGGAACTGCGTTTGCCTCAAGCCATCTTCGCGTCAACGTCTTTGATCTGCAGGGAACCCGCACTTGGGAAACCGCCTTCTGGACCCACCTTGTTGGCTTCGGCGTGCGCTACAGCAACATAAATCAGGATTATCAGGCCGCCATCGTCAATCCGGCCACGCAGACCGGGTTGGCTTCGAGCCACGACTTCAACGGCGCCGGACCTTGCGTCTCATTCGAGACCAAGCGCCGCCTGGGGGAATCGGGCTTCGCGCTTTACGGACAGGTCTACGGCGCGATCCTGTTCGGCGACACGGACGAGAATTATAACGCGGCCAGTGCCGGCGTTGTGCAGGGGTACACGCATAACTGCACGGAGGTCTTGCCGGTCGGCGAAATGGAGCTGGGCGTCGAGTATCAGCGAAATCTGGGCCGGGCCAAGGCGTTCGTGCAGGCGGGCTTCACCGGCCAGGTTTGGTGGGGCGCAGGCAACGCCAGCAATCTCGACGCCCTCGGCACGAACTCCGCTTCGCACAGCAATTTCGGCTTCTACGGCGCCGCCCTCCGCGCCGGCGTTCGCTATTGAGCGGCGGCGCTCCACTGGCCAAATCCAAAGCACTTCGCGCGCTCGCCCGGATGCTTGCGAAACCACTGCATCACCACCATCATGCTGTCGGCGTGCTCGTAGGTATCAAGCAGCCCGGCGCGATTGCGGTAGATGGCGTCGATCTGCTCGGCAGCGATCTTACGGGTCGCTGCATCGCGTGGCTTCTCCACCGAGGCAACCGCGCGGGCGCCGTGGATCAGGTGCCAGGTCGTCGAGCCATCCCATCCGGTGATCGGATAGATGAACGACATGTCCTGCTGGGCCGTCCGCAAGCGCCCAAGGCGGTCGGCCAGCCATTGCAAGACGGCGAGGCGATCGCGCAGGGCGGCGGCACGCTCGAACTGACGGACCTCCGCCGCGGCCTGCATCTGGGCTTGCAGCTGCGCTAGGGGCGTCAAATCCTTGCCGGCGAGAAAATCACGGGCTTTGCGGACCTGGGCCTGATAATCTCGGCGTGTGCACGTTCCGGTGCAGGGCCCCAGGCAGCTGCCGATCTCCATGCGCAGACAGCCTGGATCGCGGATGCCGGGGAATAGCTCGCGCTGATCGGGAAAAATCATCTCCTGCGGCTGTGGGCAGTCGCGCAGCTGGAAGAAATCGTTGAGGCGGCGCACGGCGTCGATGGCCAGCTCGCCGTGCGTAATCGGCCCAAAGGCGGTCTGGACGCGCGTCGAGATGGTGCGCGACAGGAATAGATACGCCGCCGGCGCCCGCCCCAGACAGAGAAACGCTAACCGCCGCCGCAGCGGTTGGCCCTGCACATTCCAGCGTGGCCGCCAGCGCCGGATCAATTCCAACTCGCGCAACAGGCTGGCGAATTCGCTCGGCAGGACTTCCCAGATGATGCTGCGGGCCTGCGCGATGATCCGCCCGGCTCTGGGTGGCCGACCCTTGCGGCGAAAGTAGCTTTGCAGGCGGACACGCAGGTTTTTCGCCTTGCCGACGTAGATCAGCTGCTCGTCAGCGTCGAGCATGCCGTAAATGCCGGGCCGATTGGGAGCGAGTAGCCGCACCTGGCCGCGCAAGGCGGCGGCCTTGATTCCCTCGACACGGGCGCATCGGCGTTCGATTGCGGCTGGGACCGAGGCACAGGGACCGAGGTCGTGGAACTTGCCGTCGCGGAACAGATGGGACATGCGCGAATCCCTTCAAAACGCGAAGCGGGGTAAAGGGCGGAAGTCTGGGAATTTACTTAATCCCAGCGGCGGCGTTCTTTTTTTGAACACTGTTGTAGCAAAATCTGACGTAAAAAAGGCCTCCAAGTGTCCCACCGCCAAGAAAATCGTGGCGGAAACGTTGCATTTCGCCCTCAGGCCGCTAAATCTTCGCGCGGATTTCAACACAAGACCGGTTTTTTCTCAAGATCGGAACGTTATGAATTCTAATGGGTTCAGACGCATGCACATTCGAGGGATCAGTCCAGTCACGCAAGTGGTATCGGAATTGCTCTTTGCCGAAAACGCAATTGAGCAGAAAAGATTCTTCCCCGGACCGTATGTATTGGCAATCATAGGCTACAATACATGCGGAACCAGTGCCTCGCTCGAAGGAGGGTAGCGAAATGTTGGTACTCAGCCGAAAATTGGGTGAAAAGATCTACATCAACGACAATATCTGCATCACCGTCGTCGATATCGATCGCGGCAAAATTCGCCTGGGGATTGAAGCCCCGCGCGATGTGCCGATCTTCCGTCAGGAGCTTCTGGGCGAATCCAAAGACGCCCCGCCCCCCGCGGACAAGCCCACTCTCGCCGCGAAAGGTTAGCGCTGCCGAAGATCGTTTCTTCCGCACACAAACCACGCCATCAAAGCCCACGCACAAGCGTGGGCTTTTTTTAATTCAATCCTTCTTCTCTTCCCTCTTCCGGCGCTGGTCGTAGCGGACGTATCGGAATTTCGATTGCTTGAAGACCTCATCGACGAGAGCGAACAGCTCCGGATCGTATTTCTGAAGCTTCTCGCGCGTGTTGGCGCCGAATTGCGGCCGCATGCAATCGAAATAGGCCTGCGCCCTTCGGCCCAATATTCGCTGTGGTTTTCGATGACGTAGGTGTCTTTCCACAGACCGGCGGCTTTTGCCTTGTCGTAGGCCTTTTTCAGCCGGGCATTGAAGGTGGGATCGACCGTGCGCAATCCGTGCTGATGGATCGCGTGGTTGAATTCGTGGATCAAAATATTCTCTTGCCGATAACGGTCGCCTTTGAGGTTGAGCAGGTTCTCTTCGCCGCACGAGGAGAGCTTGCCCCCGAGCCCTCGAGCGCGCGTATCCCAGTTGGTTTTGGGATCGTTCTTCATATGGCGCTGCTCGGGCACGTCGGTCGTCATCTCGGTCGGCGCCATCACCATGAATCGGCAACCCGACTTGATCATCGCCTTGAGGATGTCTTCCCGCTCGCCCAAAAGCTTGTCGATCAGATAGCGGGCTTCGAGCAAGCCGGCATCGGAAACCTTGGCCGAGCTGAGAATCGAAAATCCCTTGTAATCGATGTGCTTCTTGTAAAACTCGGTGTCGAGCTTGAATTTCTTGACGACCTCGGCGGGAATCTCGGTGACTTTTTGCTCAGCTGCTTGCTTCGGCTCTTGCCCATTTAAGCCGGCAAATGTCGCGATCCGCACGAAAACGAACACGAACCAGGGATTGCGCAACATGGAGATTCTCCGTCATACGAACAATTCGCTCACCGATTGGTTAAAGTGAATGCGCTTGATCGCGTCGGCCAGCAAATCGGCCACGGTGACCACCTCGATCTTAGGAAGATGCTTTTCCGGTGCGAGCGGGATGGTGTCGGTGATGACGACCTTTTCGACCGGGGCCTCGCGCAGGTTCTTGATGGCGTCGCCGCATAGGACGCCGTGGGTGGAGAATATGTAGACCGCCTTGGCTTTGCCGACGGTGCGAGCCGTACGGGCGGCGCTGGCGACGGTGCCGGCGGTTGAAATCATGTCGTCAAAGATCAGCGCGACCTTTCCCTCCAGTGAAGCGCCGATAAGGTTGGCGTTCTCGATTTGCGTGTCGCTGATGCGGCGCTTATCGACGATGGCCATATTGACGTTCAGCTTCTTCTGATAGCGCAGCACCCGCTTGACGCTCCCTTCATCAGGGCTCAAGACGACGAACTCGCGCGGATCGCAATGGAGCCGATGGACCGCGTTCATGATCACGGGACTCGCATACAGATGATCGACCGGGATGTCGAAGAAACCCTGAATTTGGGCCGCGTGCAGATCGAGCGTCAGCACGCGGTGAGCGCCGGCGGAGGTGATCAGGTCCGCCACCAGCTTCGCCGTGATCGGCACCCGCCCTTCCGCCTTGCGATCCTGCCGGGCATAGCCGTAATAAGGAAGCACTACCGTGATGCGGGCGGCGCTGGCTCGCTTCAGGGCGTCGAGCATTACGAGCAGTTCCATGATGCTGTCGTTGACCGGATGGCACGTCGATTGCACCACGAACACGTCCCGGCCACGAATGTCCTCATCGACGCGCACCCAGAATTCGCCGTCGGGAAAGTTCTTGAGCTCGGCCTTGCCCAGCGGGTCGCCCAGAATTTGCGCAATCTTCTCCGCCAGCGGCAGGTTGGCCCGACCGCTGAAAACCTTGAGGCCGAAGTTGTTGATCATGGCTGCCCGCTTTGTCCAAACCCGGCGAAGATGGTGGAAGTGAATTATTAAGGTTTGAAGAGCATACGTCAAGACACGGGCCGAGGAACCTTGGGGAACGTGGGGAGAAAATATGAACTAACGAAATATGCGAAATCCCAATCTCGAAATCCGAGTCAAATCCGAAGCTCGAAACTCGAAACTGAAAAAACCCGCCAGCAGGCTTGTCTTCATTGGCCTTCGGATTTGTTTCGGATTTCGAAATTCGGAACTCGGATTTTCACGTGCCCTGGTTGCTCTTGCACAAACCCGCGCGGGTTCCTATGGTGCTGCCCCTTAATGGAAAGAAACGCGCACTGCGAGAACAGCGGATATGCCCCGGCGATTCCGGTTCGTGATGTTGATCGCGCTGGCGACCCTCGCCGGGCTAGGTGTGCCTCTACGAACCGAAGCCCAACAAACGATGAACGTCGGCCAGATGCCGTCGATGGGTTCCATCATGGGCACTCAGCCGGGCTCAATCGCGGGCGCCGGCGGCAGTTCCCCCCAAACCGCCGCCGATCCGCCCCTTGGCGTCAACGATTCTTTCGTCAGCTTTATCGACAGCGCGTTGCCTCGCAACATCTTCGGCCTACGCTTCGAGGGGGACTACGACAATCGCCAGCCGATGAGGGCCAATTATCTCTTCGGCAAACTGCCGCTCCCTGAGACACGCGTCGATACGCTGCAATTGACCAGCTCCGCCGAGTTTGCCTTTACCCCCTGGCTCTCCATCTTCATGGAGGCCCCCTATCGCTGGACCAATCCCGAAGTCAACGGCAACGAGTCGGGCGTGGGAGATATGTGTTACGGCCTCAAGCTGTGCACCTGGACCTCCGACAGCTTCATCGCAACCGTTCTCGTGCGCCTCTACCAGCCGACCGCGAGCAGCCCAGCGCTCGGCACCGGGCATTGGAGCATCGAACCCGGCCTGTTGGCGGCGTATCAAATCAGCCCCACCTGGCATCTCGAAGGCGAATTCCGCTACTGGACCGCGCTCGGCGGCAACGACTTTGCCGGCGACATGATCCGCTATGGCGTCGGCCTGTCCTACGGCGCCCGAAGCCAGGGATTCTGGTTCGTCCCCGTCATCGAAGGCGTCGGCTGGACCGTCCTGAGCGGCAAAACCATGATCGCGTCCTCAGCCGATTCCTACATCGTCGAGGATGCCCACGGCCAAACCATCATCAATGCGTATGCGGGTGTGCGCTTCGGTTTCGGCCAAAGCGTCGATTTCTACCTCGGCTACGGTCGATCTCTCACCGGCGATTTTTGGAATCGCGACACCTATCGGTTTGAAATGCGGTTCCTGTATTAGGCCGCTGGTCTCGCAACACGGCCTTTTACCTTTAGCGGAGGGCATATCCAGCGCCTCCGCCGATGAAGCATATTAACAGCGCCACAGTGTAGATGATCATCACATTCTTCAGGTTCCATTCACTGGAGCGCTGCCAGCCTACCACAAATGCAACCAGGAATCCGACACCGAAGCATAGGCTCAGTAAGATACACACGATTGCCAGCCCCGACTGTCCCGCCTTGAACATGGCCAGCAGCACGACAATGTAGCAGATGAGTACCACGAGTCCCGCGAGTCCGCCGAGGCCCTGAAATGCTGTTGTCATGAAAGTGCTCCTGTTCAGAGATGTGCAATACCGGGCTGGACGGTTGTCGTCGGAGATATCCTGTGGAAGCACGCCCCTATTTCTTGGCCGGCGGATCGAATTCAACCTTGCCTTCAAAGCGATCCACGAGAATCAATTGCGCCGGATAGGTGATGACCTGCGCGACGATGTCGTCGGCGCCCGGCGAATTCAATTTCCAGTGGACGATGAGCTTTCCGTCTTTGACTTCGAGCGACTTGACTTCGACGCTAAAGCCGCCGGTGGGTCGTTCGCCGCCAGAAACGACGATCACCATCTGTTTCTTCCAGTCAATCGAATCGACTTTCAGCATCTTGGCCAACTCGGCGTTTGCCTTGTCGGCATCCAATTTTTTCAGCATCGTCTTGGTGACATCTTCGGCCCTTTTGATGACGACGCTGGAGGCCCTCAGTTGGGGGGACACTTGCGCGTGAATCTTCGGGGCGTCAGGCGGTGGAACGACGAAGCAGGTTAGCGTGGCCAGTGTAGCGGAGAGCATGAGTCGGTCCTTTCAAGTCGTGTTAATGGATTCACATCAGTTAGACGATCATTGTCGGCAAATCGATTGCGCGCGGCAATAGACTCCGATTGTCCGGCCAACGGCCTTCGCGGTACAATGATATGATCCGTCATCCATCCCAACATGGAGCCCTCCTCATGACCATCAACGGACGACATTTACTCGCTGGCCAATGGCGGACGCCGACCGACAAGACTTTCGCCAGTTCCAATCCTGCGCACCTCAGCGAAACCATTGGCATCTTCCCGCTCGGCTCGAAATCCGAAGCTGACGAAGCCATCGTCGCCGCCCGCAAGGCGTTTCCTGCCTGGCGGCGCACCAGTCGCATCCTCCGCGCCGAGCTGTTCGACAAGCTCGCCCAGCTCGTCAAGCGCGAGACCGATTCCCTCGCCACGCTGATGGCCCGCGAGTGCGGTAAGGTCGTCACCGAGTGCCGGGCGGAAGTTATCGAAGGCTTGCACATGATCCAGTACGTGTTCGGCACCGGCCGCATGCCGATGGGGGATGTGCTGTCGAGCGAAATCGCGGAGAAGGATGCATTCATGCGGCGCAAGCCGTGGGGCGTGGCGGCGGTGATTACGCCGTGGAATTTTCCGTTCGCGGTGCCGCTGTGGATGCTGGGGCCTAGCCTGGTCGAGGGAAATACCGTCGTCTTCAAGCCGTCAGAGGACACGCCGGCGGTTGGGCAGCGCATCGTCGAATTGTTCGAGGAAGCCGGGTTTCCACCAGGCGTCATCAATCTCGTTCATGGTGAAGGTGAAGCCGGCGAGGCCCTGGTGCGCAATCCCGGCGTCAACTGCGTCCTCTTCACCGGCAGCTACGAAGTGGGCAAACGCATCGCCGAGATTTCCGCCAGCCTCGCGGATCGCATCGTCGCCTGCGAAACCGGCAGCAAAAGCGCCGTCATCGTCTGCGAGGACGCCAAGCTCGATCTGGCCGTGACCAGCGGCATCATCAGCGCGTTCAAGACCAGCGGCCAACGCTGCGTCTCCGCCGGACGCATCCTCGTAAATGAAAAGCTGATCGACGTCTATGCGGACAAATTCGTCGCCGTCGCCAAGCGCCTGAAGATCGGCGATCCGCTCGACGCCAACAACTTCGCAGGCCCGGTGATCAACAAAACGGCGATGGAAAAGATCGAGCGCTACAACGCGCTGGCGAAAGAGGAAGGCGCGACCATCCTGCTGCAAGGCGGCCGCATTCCCTCCCCTCGCCCCTCCGGGGGAGAGGGGCCGGGGGTGAAGGGGGAGCCGGACGGTTTTTTCCTCTCGCCGCACATTTACCGCATCAAGCACGGCCCGAAGATTCGCTGCATCCGCGAGGAGGCGTTCGGCCCACATCTCGCCCTGATCCCGTTCAAGGACAACGAGGAAGCGGCACGCATCTACAACGATACCGAATACGGCCTATCGATGGCGGTCATCACCGAGAATTACCGGACCATGCGCTATTTCCGCGACGAATGCGAATACGGCATGGGCTACGTCAATTTGCCGTGCATCGGCGCTGAGGTGCACCTGCCGTTCGGCGGCGTCAAAAAGAGCGGCAACGGCCACCCGAGCGCCGCGGGCCTGATCGAAGCGGTGACGCACAAGACGGCCTGGACCGTCAACCATGCGGAGGAAGTCAAGATGGCGCAGGGGTTGACGACGGAAGTGAAGTAAGCCCTGCAAGCCCCACCATAAGCGCGGCGTTGGTGGGGGTCGAACTGGGCTCAACCCCAGGAACGCTGCGCTTATCCTGGGGCTTGAGGTGATAGCAAATGTGGCAATTCCAAGGACGCCAAATCCCCCATGTCCTAACCGCGCTTCCCGGTCCGAAGGCGCGTGCTCTCCTGGACCGCGATGAAAAATACACGTCGCCGTCCTACACGCGCGTCTATCCGCTCGTCTGCGCGCGCGGCTCCGGCGCCGTCATTGAGGATGTGGACGGCAATCTGTTTCTCGACTTCACCGCCGGCATCGCCGTCACCGCGGCCGGGCACTGCCATCCCAAAGTTGTCGCCGCCATCCAGGATCAGGCGGGCAAGCTGATCCACATGTCCGGCACCGATTTCTATTATGAGCCGCAGATCGATCTCGCGCAACGGCTCGCGGAACTGGCGCCGGGCAAAAAACCGAAGCGAGTCTTCTTCACCAATAGCGGGGCGGAGGCGCTCGAAGCGGGGCTCAAGTTGGCGCGCTGGCACACGCATCGCTCGCGGGCCATCGCCTTCTTCGGCGCGTTCCATGGCCGAACCTATGGCGCCATGTCGCTGTCGGGCTCGAAGTTGGTGCATCGGCGTGGGTTTTCGCCGCTGGTGCCGGACATTCATCACGTGCCGTTTCCGCGTGGATGCGAAGGGTGCATGAAGCCGGGCGATGTTTGCACCTGCGTCAAGCAAATCGAGGAGACGGTGTTCAAGCGGATCGCGCCGCCGGAGGAAGTGGCGGCGATTTTCGTCGAGCCGATCCAGGGGGAAGGCGGTTATCACGTGCCGCCGCCGGGGTTCCTGCCGGCGCTGCGGGCGCTGTGCGACAATCACAAAATATTGCTCGTTGCCGATGAGGTGCAGACTGGCATGGGACGCACGGGGAAGATGTTCGCGGTCGAGCACTGGAACGTGGCACCGGACATCCTGTGCCTGGCGAAGGGCATCGCGAGTGGCATGCCGTTGGGCGCGATTGTGGCGAGCGACAAGATCATGGATTGGCCGCCGGGCAGCCATGCGAGCACGTTCGGCGGCAACCCTGTCAGCTGCCGGGCGGCGCTGGCGACCATCGACTTGTTGCAATCCGAATACATCGCCAACGCGGCGGTGCGCGGCGAGCAACTTCGGGCCGGCTTGAAGCTCTTGCGCAAGACTTCCCCATCATCGGCGACGTGCGCGGCCTCGGCTTGATGACCGCGATGGACCTCGGCAAGTCACCCACCGATCCGACGCCGAACCCGGAGCTGCGCGACGCCGTGGTGCAGACCGCCTTCCGCCGCGGCCTCTTGCTCCTGGGCTGCGGCGAAAGTGCCATTCGTTTTTGCCCACCGTTGTGTATCAGTGCCGCTCAGGTCGATGTCGCGGTGAGCTTGCTACGCGGAGTCCTCAGCACGATTTGATTCCCACCGAAAGGATTTGCTCCCATGCGTCGTTACATTATCGTTTTCGCTTGTGCCGCGTCGGCCATCGCTACGCCGCGCGCCTTGGGGTGGAACAAAGCCGGGCACATGGTGACCGGCGCGATCGCCTATCAGGCGTTGAAGCAGGATCGCGAGCTGACCATTCCGAAGGTCGTCGCGCTCTTGAAGCGGCACCCCGACGTTGCGAGTTGGGAAAAGGAAGCTGATAATCGCAAACTTGAGAACGCCGACCGCGATCTCTACTTCTTCATGAAGGCGGCACGCTGGGCCGACGATGCCCGCGACAACCCGGCGTATTATCCGCCTGATCTCCACAACGACCGCTTGCATTACATCAATTATCCCTATAAGCCCAAGGACGTGCCCGATTCGGTCAAGACCGCTCCCCCGGACGAAATCAACATCGTCCGCGGCTACCAGGACAAGCTCGGTGTCGTCGCTGGCAAGGAAAAAGACGCCGAGCGAGCCGTCGCTCTCACCTGGGTCTTTCATCTGATCGGCGACGTGCATCAACCGCTGCACGTCACTGCCCTTTTCACGATGCAGTTTCCGCAAGGGGACCGCGGCGCCACGCTTTTCTACGTCCGTGCCACGGAAAAGAGCTCGCCCATCACCTTGCACAAATTCTGGGACGATCTCATCATCGGCAGCGAGAGCTTCCAAGACGTGCGCAACGCCGCCGTCGAGCTGCGCAATCGCAAGGAACACGCCAAGGAAGAATTGACCGAGCTCAAAGTTACCGATTTCGAGCAATGGGCGGCCAAGGAAAGCCTCGAACTGGCCAAGACGCAGGTCTATCGCGAAGGCAAGCTACAAGGGAGCACAAAAAAGAACACGGCGCCGGTGCTGCCAGCGGATTATGCCAAGACCGTGCAGCCAATCGCCGAGCGGCGGGCGGTGCTCGCGGGCTATCGGTTGGCGGCGGTATTGCGGAAGCAGTTCGAGTGAAATGGCCGCGAAAATCCGCGAAAATCGCAACAAAAATCCGAGTCGGCGTGGCTTGCGACCCCCCGAGCCGTCCGCGTCCTCCCGCGCCCCTTTGTGCTTTTTGCGTTTTTTCGCGGCGACCCGGCATCACGCCAGCGGCCAATTCGCTCCGAGCGCCTTTTTCTGCGCCCGCGTGACGGCGTCGATTCCGACTTTGCCCAGCTTCAGAAGGCGGTCGAGCTGGCTGCGGCTGAAGGTCGCTTCCTCGCCAGTTCCTTGCACTTCGATGAATTGTCCCGCTCCGGTCATTACCAGATTAAGATCAACCTCAGCGTCCCGATCCTCGACATATTCGAGATCGAGCAACTCCACGTCCTCCAACAGACCGACGCTGACCGCGGCCACGCTGTCGCGCACGATCTCCTTGAGCGGGGCAATGTTTCCCTTGAGCGACGCCAATGCGTCGATGACGGCGACGAATGCGCCGTTTATGCTCGCCGTGCGCGTGCCGCCATTGGCCTCGAGCACATCGCAATCGATCCACAACGTCCGCTCGCCGAGTTTGTCGAGATTGACGATTGCCCGCAGGCTTCGGCCGATCAGCCGCTGGATTTCGACGGATCGGCCATCGACCTTGCCGGCGCGATCGCGGGACTTGCGCGTGTTGGTGCTGCCGGGGAGCATGCCGTATTCGGCGCTGATCCAGCCCTTGCCCTTGCCGAGCAGGAACGGCGGCACGTTCGCTTCGATGCAGCAGGTGCAAAGAACGGTGGTGCGCCCGATGCGCACGAGCACGCTGCCCGGCGCTTGCCGCGTGTAGTGCCGCTTGAAGCGCAAGGTGCGCAACTCATCGGGTTTTCGGCCATGAGGACGCATGGTTGCTCCTGACGTCTGGATCATGTCACTGCGTTCAGGCAATCGTTCCAATACTGCTTGGTTCCGTGGTGCAACCGGGCCCCGATTTGCATGATGACCTTGTGGGCCAAAAAGCAGGCAGCGCGGGCGGCCTTGTGCGGGGGGACGTGGTGGGTGATGCCGAAGAGAAACGCTCCCGCCAGCATGTCGCCGGCGCCGGTCAAATCCTTCGGCTCGGAGCGAAAGGCAGGGACGTGCTGCTCGACGCCGGCGTGGCGGATGAAAACTCCGTGCGGGCCATGGGTGACCACCGCCGATTGGACGATTCCCTTGAGTTGCTTGAACGCCTCCTCCGCGGTCGCCGTTTTCGTCAGGGTGCATGCTTCGGCTTCGTTGGCGAAGAGCAAATCGGCATGCGCGAGCGCGTCGTTGAAGGCGGCCCCGAAGACGTTGATGACGAAGGCGTCGGAGCAGGTGAGGGCGATGCGCGTGTTGTACTTCTTGGCGAGCGCGATGGCCTCGCGGATGGCGGTTTGGCCTGTCGCGGGATTGGCGAAGACGTAGCCCTCGATGAATAGCCATTCGCTGTTCTTGATGCGCTCCTCGTCAACGTGCCGGGCGGCGAGATGGCTCGAGACGGCCAAACAGGTGCGCATGGTGCGCTCGGCATCGGGGGTAATGAGGCAAAGGCAGGTGCCGGTGTGTTCGTTAACGATGATAGGGTTACCGATGTCGATGCCGAGCTCTTCGAATTCGCTGGCAAAGAAGAGGCCATAGCGATCATCGCCGACGCAGCCGATGAAGCCCGCGGCGCCGCCGAGCTGCGAAAAGGCGATGGTGGAATTGGCGACCGACCCGCCCGAGACCAATTTCGGCTCGTGCTTTTGATAGCGTTCCAGCAGCGTCTTTTGCTCGGCAAGCTCGACCAGCTGCATGCCGCCGCGCTGAAATTTGAGCGCGGTGAATTCAGCGTCGGAGACTTCGAGGAAGATATCGACGATGGCGTTGCCCAGGCCGCAGAGCTGCAGGGGTTTTTTCATGAATTCATCCTATTGGTAGATTCAATGCCGTCTCAATGCGCCGCAGTGTCTCGGCTTTCCCCAGAATCAAAAGGCACTCGAAGACGCCAGGCCCGACCATAACGCCGGTGGTCGCCACACGCAGCGCGTGATTGAGATCGCCGCCCTTTATCTGCTTCGATTCGCTGAAGGCATGCAATTTCGCTTCCAGCGTCGCCACATCGAATGGCTCCGCCGTTTTCAGCACCGCAGCGAATTCGCGCAACGCCTCGACGATTCCTTCCTTGTGCAGCCGTTGCTTGACCGCTTTAGCGTCGTACTTCGGTTCATTGAAAAAGAAGGCTCCATAGTTCAGCACGTCGGCGAAAATCTTGAGCCGATCACCGCACGCAGTCACGACCTGGGCGATTTTGCCGCGATCCACCACGTCACCGATCAGGCCGGCGCGCTGCAGGATCGGGATGACGCCGTCGATCTTGCGCTCCAGCGGCGCCATCTTCATGTATTCGCCGGCGACCCAGTGCAGCTTCTGCGGGTCGAAGCTGGCCGGCGCGGTGTTGACACGCTCGAAACCGAAATGCGTGATCATGGTCTCCAGCGGCATGATCTCGGTCTTATCATCGAGCGACCAACCGAGCCGGCCGAAATAATTGATGAGCGCTTCGGGCAAATATCCCATGACGCGGTAGAACTCGACCATCACCGGATTGAGGCTCTCGTTCTTTTTGATCTGCTCGTCGCTCCATTCGGCCGGCACCGCATGGACGGCGCGCAGCATTGCAATCACTTCCGGCGTGACAAACTTGTGGGCATCGCGCTTGCTAAGCTTCTTGTTCGAGCCCGGCGCGTTGACCACCGGCACATGCGCGAAGACGGGCGGCGTCGCACCCAGCGCCTCATAGACCAGCACCTGCGGCGGCGTGTTCGACAAATGCTCCTTGGCGCGGATGATGTGCGTGATCATCATCGCCAGGTCATCGACGACGGTCGCGAAGTTGTAAAGCGCGCTGCCGTCGGAACGCGCAATGACCGGATCGCCAATCAGATTCGTCTGGTGAGGTGTCTTGCCGGCGATCTGGTCGTCGATGACCAGCGTGCGATTCTCGGGAACCTTGAGCCGAACCGTCGTCGGCTTTTCATTAAAAAGGCGAACCGCATCAGCCGGTGATAGCGACCGGTCTCGACCGCGGTGGACGTAATTGCGTTTTTCGCTCTCGGCTTGCTTGCGGAGCGCGTCGAGTTCCTCCTTGCTCATGTAGCACGGATACGCATGTCCCGATTCGAGCAACTTGAGCACGGCATCGCGATAGAGCTGGCCGCGCTGGGCCTGGAAATAGGGCCCGCATGGTCCGCCGATGCCTGGGCCTTCGTCCCAGTTGATGCCGAGCCATTGGAAACCATCAAGGATCGGCTGAAGCGCTTCGGGGCGATTGCGTTCAGCATCGGTGTCGTCGATGCGCAGGATGAATTGGCCGCTGTGCTTCTTGGCGTAGAGCCAGTTGAACAGGGCCGTGCGAACGCCGCCGATGTGCAAGTAGCCGGTGGGACTGGGAGCGAATCGAGTGCGTACGGTCATAAGTTCCAGGGGTCAGGAGTCAGGGATCAGGAATCAGGGATCAGGAATCGGCTTGCTGGGAGTTACGCCAGGAGTATCTTGCTGTTCTTTGACCACTGACTCCTGACTCCTGTCTCCTGATTCCTGACTCCTGACCCCTGGCCGTCGCGCACGGCCTTCGACGAGCGTGATGATGATGCCTTCCTCGACCGCTTTGCCGTGCTGGTTAACGATTTGGCGGTTCCAGGTGATGACGCCGCGCTTGCCGCGGGAGCGCTCTTCTTTTTCGAGGACCTTGGCGCGGATGCGAATGGTGTCGCCGGGATAAACCGGCTCCAGGAAGCGCCAGTCCTTGATGGCGACGAATGCCAGCGTGCGGATCGGCGGATACATCAGGCCCAGGCCGCTTCCCATCGACAAAATCAGGAGACCGTGGGCGATCGGCTTGCGGAACACCGTGCCCTTGCAGAATTCGTGGTCGATGTGGATGGGATTGAAATCGCCCGACAGCCCCGCGAAGTTGACGATGTCGGTCTCGGTGACGGTGCGGCCGAGCGATTCCCATTCCTGCCCCACTTGCACATCATCGAAATATAGGTGGGCGGCGCTAAACGACATGGCGAACACCTCCTCGACTATCCCCCTGGCAACAACGGCGCCGGCTTGCGCTCGCGAGGATCGATGCCAACGTACACCACCTCCGCATCGGTCACTTGCAATACCTCGGCGCCGCGCTCCACCTCGACGGCGACGTTCATGGTGATGGACGTGCGCCCCATCTTCACAAGCGTCGTATTGAAGCTGACGACATCGCCCACCAGCACCGGCTGCTTGAATTCCACGCGGTTGATCGCCACCGTCACCAGGAACGGCACCCCGCCGCCCGCTTTGGCAATGGCATGCCGCGCTCCGATCGCCCCGGCCGAGTCAATATGGCTCAGGATGACGCCGCCGAAGATCGAGCCGAGCGGATTGGTGTCGCGCGGCATCATGATAACACGGATGGCAACGTAATTCTCAGCCATTCGGCTATTTTATCGGGCCAGAGAGATATTGGTCAGATGTTTTTGATGAGGAATAAACGCCCTGCTTGTCGGCCAAATCGACAACGCGATTTTCGCAACATTTCCTAGCGCGAGGAATCCGCCACCCACCCCCATTTGCTGGGAATCTTCGTGAAAATCGGCACGATGCCCCCAGAAATCCAGGGATTTCGCGAATTCCGCGAATTTTTCCTGGCGCGATTGAAAAGCACCGAGGAAACGGCTACTTTGGCTTCATCCTGTCCGTACCTATTGTTCCCTTTTGTTTGTAAATCTCGTTCGCTCGGTCGAAGAACCAACCCCTGAGATTTTGAGACTCAGCGTTGTCTGTCCAGAAGGACGTGATTAACTTCCACAAATACCCGTGGCGGCCATAGTAGATTCCAACTCTGTTTATTTTCGTGAAAAAGGGCTCAATCGCAATCGGAACGTCCGCACCATGATTGGCAAGAAGAAATTAGCCGAGCAGCTGGTCAAAATCCTCCGCTTCGTGAGAATCCTTTTTGACAGTTTTGATGTCAACAATCATATCGTCAACAACCAAGTCGCCATCCGCCCCGCCTACGTGGATTGAGGCTGGAAAGGTTGGATTTACTGCCTGCTGCGCAGCTAATGCCAGTGCGCATAAGTCATGTCCTGAGCGTCAGATGCGAATATTGGCCGTCTGATGACTTTGGCGGCTCAGCTGTCGGTAGTAGAACGAGCTTCGCTTGGACAAACTCATGCCAAGGGACGATCGCTAGCAACTCCAATAGCTCAACCGCGCTTTCTGGATCTACTTCGCAGAAGTCTGGGGGCAACATGCCTGCACGCATCACCGCATCAAGTTTGGCTAACCTGACTAACCTGACTGCGCACGTCGCCAAATTCTTAATGTCCGTATCACTCGGCTTTTTGTTGCCAAGGTACTCTTTCCAAGCGATCCTTGCGTTGGAGAGCGTCGTCGTGACATTGCTTACTACTGCTTCTGGAAGCTTGGCCGCCTTAATGCGAGTCGGAGCCAACTCCGCAATCCACATTTCATTTGTTAAGGCCCCGCATAATGGATGGCCACACAACCACCGGCTTTGACGGCTGCAGCCGGCGTGAAACGAATTCACGCTCGCTAACTCATTGACGCCCTGTTTCTTGCGCCAATGCGTTTCATCAACAGCCACACGCCCGTGGCTTTGCAACGCATGCGTTGCAAAGCCCACACCCGCACACCCGACAAAATCATACAACCGAAGGAATCAGCGTCCCTGCTTGATGAATCTTATGAAACGTCGAAGCTCGCTCGCGCACGGCTGAAGCGCCTTGGCCTTGTAGCGCCGCGTATGTATTGTAGTGGCAACCACAGCGCGGCCCAGAGGCTGCGACGCACGCTCACATTTCGAGGATTCCCTCATGCGCAAGCTCTTCCCGGCGATTGTCGTT
The DNA here is from genome assembly GCA_963767835.1 of uncultured Planctomycetota bacterium. Classification (GTDB taxonomy): domain Bacteria; phylum Planctomycetota; class Planctomycetia; order Gemmatales; family Gemmataceae; genus SIAQ01. Next base: position 131,777 of record CAVYFY010000015.1, on the reverse strand, counting down.
GCCTTGCTCCTGGCCTGGCCCGTCGTGGCAGGCGAAGATGGGCTGACCGGCTTCTGGAAATTCAGCATTTTCCAGGAAGGCAACCCTGCTCTATTCTGGCTCGTTCGCCTCGACAGCAAGGACGGCAAGTTGACCGCGAGCGCCGAGCCGTTGCGAGGCGCGCCAAAAGTGAAAATCGATGAGATCAAGCAAACCGGCGATACCTTCCAGATGCGCATTGTTGCCAGCAATGGGAAACAGACCGTCACTTTCAGTTACGAAGGCAAGCTACCCAAGCCGGGCGCCAAGAAAATCCTCGGCTCGATCAGCGTCAGCGGCGAAACCATCCCCGCCGTCATGGAAGCGACTTCCGCCAAAAAGCCGTTCGACCTGGAGAAAGAGATACTGACGCGCTCGCCCAGCGATCCGCGCGCTCTGAGCGCGATCTTTGACGTGATTGAGGCTGCCCAGGAAAACAAGCTCGCCGCCAAGGACCTGCAAGAACTCGTGGATGGCTCCCTCAAATCGGGCGAGTTGTTTGGTCCGCGCTATGAGCTGGGCCACAAGTTGCGTTTGCTCAAGGCCCTGAGCGCCGAAAAAGATTACAGCGCCGTCACGCTGGAAACGGCCCGCAAGATCGTCAAGCAGATCGACCCGAAAAGTCCGAACGCGGTATTGACTCTCGCGAGCGTGGCCGAAATCTTGCGCCGGCAATCACAAGGATGAGGCCGGCGCGATCACACTTGAAGCCGCCCGCGCGCTCGTCAAGAAACTCGACTCGAATAGCTCCGCCGGCAACCAAATTCGCATTCTCAGCGGCGTGGGCGAACTCCTGCGCTCCATCGACAAAAAGGAAGAAGCCCAGGGCCTGGACACGCGCATTGAAAAGCTCGAAGAGCCCGCTTATGCGGAATACAGCAAGGAAGCGCTCAACTTCAAGACCGAGAAGTTCGCGGGCCGCAAGGGCAAGAGCAAACGCATCGTTCTGGTTGAGTTGTTCACCGGCGCGGCATGCCCGCCGTGCGTCGCCGCCGACCTTGGCTTCGACGGCCTGGAGAGAACCTACTCCGATAAGGAAGTCGTGCTTTTGCAATATCACATGCACATTCCACGGCCTGAGCCGATGGCCAACGTGGATGCGGACGCCCGTTTCGAATACTACACCGACAGTTATCGCAAGAAGGTGAGCGGTGCGCCGACGATCGTGTTCAACGGCAAGCCCGGCGCACCCCGCGGCGGCCCCCGTGAGAGTGCGCCGGAGAAATTCAAGGAATACTGCGACATCGTCGCCAAGTTGTTGGAGAGCCCGGCCGCCGTGGAGGTCGCTGTCAATGCTGTCCGCGCCGGCGACAAGATCGACATCACCGCCAAAGTGGTCGGCCCCGAAAAGGTAGATGACGGCCTGCGCTTGCGGCTCGCCTTGGTCGAAGATTGGGTCCGCTTCCACGGGCCCAACGGAATGCAATACCACCATCGCGTCGTGCGAGCCATGCCCGGCGGCAACAAGGGTTTCGCCCTCAAGCAAAAGGAATCCGAGCACAAGGCAAGCATCGATCTGGTCGAGTTACGCAAGAAGCTGAACAAATACCTCGACGAGGATTACCCGCGCGATGCCCCGCGGCCGATGCGCCTGCGTGATCTGCACGTGGTTGCCTTCGTGCAGAACGACGACACCACGGAAATCCTGCAAGCAATCGACGTGGCTGTGCGGGCCGAGAAATGACGAGTCTACGCCGAGCTTCGGGATCGTCGGAAGGGCGAGGCTCCTGCCGAGCCGTGAAGCGCCAGGCGCCAACAGGGTTCACGGCTCGGCAGGAGCCTCGCCCTCCCGACGATCCACAATCATCTTGGTAGAGAATGGGAATGAAGGATCACGCCGCGTGCCTGATCGCGGGATCGAGTTTCAGCAATCCCTGCAGCGCGTCCAGCGTGCGCTCCGTCGCGCCTTGCTGCGACAGCACAAATTGCCGGGCCGCTTGACCCAGGCGTCGGCGTAACGCGGCATCGTCGAACAAACGCAACACCGCTTCTTCCAATCCCGCGGCGTCTTGCACCTGAATGGCGGCGTCACGCGCCAGCAGGTCGGCAACGGTTTGCTTGAAGTTCCAGGTATGCGGCCCAAACACGACGGCGGCGCCATACGCCGACGGTTCGATCATGTTCTGCCCGCCGCGTTTGCCGTCCAGGCTGCCGCCGACGAACGCGACATCGGCCAATCCCCAGAGCGCGCTGAGTTCACCGATCGTATCGCCCAGAATAATCGCGTCTTGCGGAAGCGAAGCGCCGGGCTCAATGGCGCTGCGGCGCACGAACGGTAAGCCCGATTGCTGCAAGAGACGACCGACCTCATCGAATCGCTCGGGATGGCGAGGCACCAGAATCAGCCGCAACTTTGGAAAGCGGGATTTGGCCCGCCGATAAATATCAACGGCGATCGCTTCCTCCGGGTCTTGCGTGCTGCCGTCGATCCAGGTTAACTCGTCCGGGCCGATGCCGAGCAACTGGCGCAGCGCCTGCGTCCTGGCGTTGGCGCGGTCCGTGTGGACGCCGTCGTACTTGATGTTGCCGATGGCGGCGACATTGGTCGCGCCGAGCTGGAGGTAGTGAGCGCGGTATTCGTCGTTCTGAGCGCCGATCCAATCGAGCTGCGCGAAGGCGCCTTTCAGCAGCCAGCGGAAGCGCAGAAAGCGGCGGGCGCTGCGCGGGCTCATGCGGCCATTGATAAGAGCCAGCTTCACGCCTTGTCGCTTCGCCGCCGCGATGAAATTGGGCCACATCTCGCCTTCGGAAAGCACGACTAATTTGGGTTGCACCGTCCGCAAGGCCCGCTGAACAGCCCAGATGAAATCGAAGGGCCAAAAGAAAACGGGGATGTCGCTGAAATGCTTGCTCGCTTCGTCGAAGCCGGTCGCGGTCGTGGTGGAGACGACGCATTGCCAATCAGGAAATCGGCGGCGGAATTGGCCGACGACTTGCCGAAGCAAATGGATTTCGCCGACGCTGACGCCGTGAAACCAGGCAACGGGTCGGTTCCTCGCTGGCGCTTCGGGTTGGTATGCGACTCGGCCGAGCCACTTGTCCGCCAGGCCGCGCATCGGCTTCTTGCGAACCCAGGCTTGCCAGCACAGCCAGGGGGCCAGCGCGAGCCAGGCAGCGAGGTAGATCAGATTGAGCAGGTACGCCATCGCGGTGCATCCATCGAATTTGCCTTCGTTTAGTGTTCGCATGGCGCCATGCGAACACTAAACGAAGACCGGGCAAATTCATCGCGACCAGGAGCGAAAGAATATCGCATTTTGCTCGCGCTGTAAAGCGGAGTAGTCTCGCTTGACATGAATCGGCCCGGCGCTGTACGCTTGGCGTTCATTCCCGCACGGACGCGCGGGACGTTGCATCTTTGCTTGCCACGGAGGGCGTGATGGATCTTGGCAATTGGCTCAATGACGAACGATTGCTCGCCAATCTTATCGGCATTCATATCGTTCTGGCGGTCCTGCTGATCCTCTCCTTCGTTCTGCGCCGCACTCTCAAGAGCGCCAGCGAACAGCTCGCGCGCTGGACCGGCCTGCAATGGCTGGACGCCATCAGCAAGGAGGCCGGCAAGAGCATGCGGGCGGTGCTGTTCTGGTCCACCGTCACCCTCATGATCGTTAGCATCGCCTCGATGGCTCTCTATCACCTGAGCGGCCGCGATCTCCGCGCCGATGTCAAGGAATCCTACGCCGACCTCACCAGGGCCCATCTGCTGGCATTCGGCGCCATCGTCGGCAAGCTCGTCTTGCTGGCCATCGGCACGGCCATCGCTTTTCGGCTGGTGCGGCGGTTACGCGTCTTCCTCGAAACTTTCGTGCACCACCATCTGCCCAAGCACGTGCATCCCGAAATTTCGCCGACGCCGGCCGACGGCAGAGTGCTGCCCATCAATAGCGCGGCCGATTCGCGCCCCGTCAGCGAGCGTCGCCAGAACCTCGAAGAAACCATTCGCCGTTGGTTCACGCTGCTCGAACGCTTCGGCACCGCCCTCGGCCTCGTCGTCGCCCTCTGGATCGGCGGATGCGTCATTGGCTTGCACGACGTGGACACTTGGGCCCGCCTCGTTGTCCGCATCATGGCTTTCTTCATGATCGCCCGCCTGTTGACCCTCGGCTGCCGAACCATGTTTCACGTGTTCGCCAACCTCGGCACCAAGCATCTCGACAAGGGCTCCTTCCACCGCTACTGGGAGCGGATCGTGCGGCTTTTCCCGCTGGGCGAGCGCTGCTTCGAGGCCGCCGTCTGGATTTTCGCCGCCTCGCGCTGCGCCAAGGAACTCGATTTTATTCTCATCATCGCCGAGTACGGCCCCGGCGCCGTGAAATGCATCGGCATCTTCTTCGGCACCCGCGTCGCCATCGAATTGCTGCACGTCTTCATCAACGAGGCGTTTGGCATGTACAAGGATGAGGAAAGCGACGACCAGAAAGGGCAAACTCTGGTGCCGCTTCTGGAATCGCTATCGCAGTATGTGCTCTATTTCGGCAGCGCGGTGATGATGCTGCGCGTTTTCGATATCGATACCACGCCAATTCTGGCCGGCGCCGGCGTCGTCGGTTTGGCGGTCGGCCTGGGGGCGCAGAATTTCGTCACCGATCTGGTGTCGGGCTTCTTCATCCTGTTCGAGAATCAATATCTGGTCGGCGATTTCGTGCAGATCGGCGACGCGGTCGGCAAGGTCGAGGCGATCAACATCCGCACCACGCAAATCCGCGATGAATCGGGCAAGCTCGTCATCATCCCCAACGGGCAGATCAAAACGGTCGTCAATTACTCAAAGGGCTACGTCAATGCGGTCGTGGACATCAAGGTGCCGACCACCACGAACCTGGACCAGGTGATGCACGACATGGCCGAGGCGGGCAAACGTCTGCGCGAGCGCCGGCGCGAGGTGACGGGGGAGACCGCCATCAAGGGGTTGGTGGAATTGACGCCGGGCGACATGACGATCCGAGCGGTGACAAAGGTGCAGCCCGGCACGCACCTGGTGATGCAGCAAGAATATCGCAAGACGCTGAAGGAAGTCTTCGACGAGCGCGCCTGCGCCGGCGTGAAGCCGATGGCGGCGTAACTTGACGGACCTACGCCGTGCATGCTATCCGTTCTCCCGATCACAACGCATGATTTGTCATTTCTGACTGGCCGCCGGCCCGAGATTCCCGAAAATTGGTGGAAGCACTGGAACGCCAACCCGTCCTCCATTTGATGAAGGGGAATCTCATGCGTCGCGAATTGAATATCGTTTTCCTGAGCGCCCTTTGCGCGGCAATCCTTTCCTCCGCGGCCTCAGCCCAGACCACCTTACGCTACAAATTCAAGGAGGGCCAAAAGCTCGGTTACGTCATCGAGCAGAAGATGAAGTCAACCGCAAGCATCAACAACATGGACATCGAAACGAAGATGAACATGTCGATGGACATGACGTGGAATGTCGTCGCCGTCAATAGCGATGGCAGTGCCAAGATGCAGATGAAAGTCACCTATGTCAAGATGTCGATGGACGGCCCGGCCGGCCAGGTCGAAGTCGATTCCAAACAAAAAAATGATCCCGACGATGCCATCGGCAAGATCTTCAGTCAGATCGTCAAAGCCACCGCCACCATGGAAATGACTGGCACCATGCAAGCCGGCGGCGAGATGAAGGATATTAAAGTCTCCGAGGAAACCATCAAGTCCATGAAGAACCTGCCCGGCGCCGACAAACTCGGCGACATGCTCAGCCCGGAGTCGTTCAAGGCGATGGTCAGCAATCTTGTTTTCCCGGCCGATGCCGTCGCCAAGGGCAAAACCTGGACAAACAAGAACACGGCCAAGACGCCCGTCGGCAAGACCGTCAGCGAGAACACGTACACCTATGAGGGGTCGGTGCAGAAGGACGGCGTCACGCTGGAAAAGATTTCGATCAAGCCGAATATCAAAATCGAGCCCGATCCGAAGGCGCTGATCAAGATGGAGCTCAAGGATTCCACAGGGACGGGTCAGATACTCTTCGACAACAAGGCGGGCCGCATGGTCGAAAGCACGATGAATCAAGTCATGCAGATGCAGCTCTCGATTGGCGGCATGAATATCGCGCAGACGGTTGATCAGACCACGACGATGCGGTTGAAGAAATAGCGTTCTAAGCGGTCGCGAGTATGCGAGCCCAGAGGTGAGCATGATGTCGCCTCTGGGCGGTTGCTTGTCGCCCCCGTGTCACGGGCCTCGTTGCATTCCCATGGAAACCGACTCCTTCTTCTGCCAATTATTCAAGCAATTGCCACAAACGCTGTTCGAGCTCATCGGCCTGCCGTCCGAGCAAGCCCGAGCCTATCGGTTTGATTCGGTGGAGCTTAAGAAATCGCTTCGCATCGATGGCCTGTATCTGCCGCAAGAGGACGCGTTGCCGGTTTACTTCGTTGAGATCCAATTTCATGGATCCCCGAAGTTTTACGCCAACCTATTCGCAAAGGTGTTTTGTTTTCTCGAAGAAAACAGTCCGGGCCAGGACTGGTGCGCGGTCGCGATCTTCGAAAGCCGGCGCTTCGAGCCGAAACTGCTGGAACCTTATGAGGATCTACTTCGTTCGAAACGCGTCAAACTCATCTATCTGGACGAATACAAAATGCCAGGGGATCCGCCGCTTGGCCTGGGGATATTACAGTTGGTTTCGGCGCCGGAGAGCGAAATCAGGAATCTGGTTGGCCGATTGATGCAGAAGGCACGCGGAGTTACCGATGGTGAATCGGGGAAAAAGGTGATAGAATTGGCGGAAGAATTGTTGATTCGCCGATTTTCGGAATGCAAGCGTGAGGAGATCCGAAAGATGTTCCAGTTAGCGGATATTCGCAAGACGGCGGTCTGGCAGGAAGCGCGCGAGGAAGGCGTCGAGGAAGGCATTGAAAAAGGAATCGAAAAAGGAATCGAAAAAGGGAAGACGCTGGCGAAGCAAGAAATGGTCCACTCTTGCTTGGCCAAGCGCATGTCCGTCAAGGCAATCGCGGACCTGCTGGAGATTCCCGTGAAGGAAGTGCGCCGGCTGGCCAAAGGCGATTCCAAATAATAATCGCCTGTCCTCCACCGGCTACTTCTTCGTATCCAAAAACGTCACATTCGGGCAAACCTGGCGCGTCACCTTCGCCAGGTATTGCCGTACCCCCTTGAAGGTTCGCAACCGCAACACGCGGGATGCGGTCTGCTTGGCGAGATCGCACGATGAAGAGCGCGCCAGCTCCTTGATCGTCGGCACGAATGCGGGGCTCATGCTGAATCGGCGCAATCCCATGCCGAAGAGCGGCAAGAAGCATCGGGGCCGACCCGCCATTTCGCCGCACAGGGTTGCCGGCTTTTTGTGCCGGACGCAAGCGCTCAGGACGTGCCGTAACAGCCGAAAGATCGGCGGGCTGAACGGCTCGCACAAATGGGCCACCTTCGGATTGTCGCGGTCGGCGGCCATCACGTATTGGATCAGATCGTTGGAGCCGATGCTGACGAAATCGATTTCCGGCAAGAGGGCATTGATGCACAGCGCCGCCGCCGGGACTTCCACCATGATGCCGATCGGAATCTTGTCGGCAAACGGAATCTGCTCGCTCTGAAGGCGGGCCTTCGTCGTGCGGACCATGCGCTTGATCGTGCGGACTTCCTCCAGGGTGCTGACCATCGGAAAAAGGAGCTCGATCTTGCCGTGGACGCCGGCGCGGAGGATGGCGCGAAGCTGAGTCTGGAAGAACTCGGGATAGGACGAGGTAATGCGGATGCTGCGCCAGCCCATGAATGGATTGGATTCGCGCTCGTGGCCGAAGTACGGCACGAGCTTGTCGCCACCCAGATCGAGCGTGCGGATGGTGACGCTGCGATTCGGGGCCGCCTCGATGACGGCCTTGTAAGCGGCGTATTGTTCTTCCTCGTTGGGCACGGTCGGATGAGTCAGGAACAGATATTCGGTGCGATATAAGCCGACGCCGCAGGCGCCGGAGCGCACCGCCATCTCGGCGTCGGTGGGGCCGGAGACGTTGGCGAGCAATTCGAGCTTGACGCTGTCGCGCGTGATCGCCTCATGATCGCGGTTCTCGACGAGGCGATCGCGCAGAGTTCCGTACTCGCGCTGCAGCTTGCGGTAGGCGGCCTCCGTCTCGGCGTCCGGTTTCATGTAAACGACGCCGACGCGGCCATCGACGGCGAGCAGATCGCCGGTGACAATTTGCTGGAGGATGCCGCGAAGGCCGGAGACGGAGGGGATGCCGAGCGAGCGGGCGAGGATGGCGGCGTGGCCGGTGCTGCCGCCAGCCTCGGTGATGATGCCGGCGACGTGAAATTTCTCCAGCAAGACGGCCTGCGACGGCATGATCTCCGGCGCCACCAAAATGACCGGCTCACCGCCCGTCAGGCACTTCGGCGCCTTATCCAGGACCAAATGGGCGATGATCCGCGTTACCACGTCGCGGATGTCGGCCATCCGTTCCTTTAAGTATTCGTCGTCGATCTTCTCGAATACCAACGCGTATTCGTCGATCAGCTCATGAAGGGCGGTGCGGGCATCGACCTGGCGATGCAAGATGGCGGACTTGACCTTGCCGACGAGGGCTGGATCGCGCAGCAGCAGCCGATGGGCGCGAAAGATAGCGGCTTCGTCGTCGCCGAGCTGTTGGCTAACGCGCGTGATGATCGCGTCCAATTCCTGCGCCGCCGCCTGGCAGGCGTTGTCGAATCGCGTGATTTCCTCGGAAAGAGCGGCGGCGCTCAGATATTGCGGCTCTCGACGCGCCAACACCGAATCGACGCAGTACGCGCGAGCCACAGCGATGCCAGGGGACACGGCGATGCCTTTGAGCATGCTTGCAATTTACCAGCGCATGCCTGTTCGGGCAATATCGTCAAATGGTTTAGCCGACGAGCTGGCGTGCCGCGAGTGGTGTGCCACTCACGGCTAGCAAGCTCGCCGGCTAAGCGATTGCTTGGAATTGTTAGTTTTTCTCGATCACCGGCGGCAATGGGCTCGGCACCGGGCTCACGAACGGCGCCGGCGCGATGCTCATGCCGCCACAGGGATCGCTGCAAATCGGCACGCAGATCGGTACACGCCGCGCCACCCTATAGCTCTCGCAGTACGGCTCCATCCGGCAGGTCGTGTGCGGCACGCATTTCACATGCTCGCGCGGGATCATCTTGCACACCGTGTACGGCACGCAGCAGACCTTTTCTTCCGCCACCATCGTGCACTTCTTGCACTCCACGATCCGCACTCGTTCTTCCGGCACCATCTTGCACACCGTGTAGGGGACACAGCAAACTTTCACCTCCGGCACCATGATGCAACGCGTCTTCTTCACCATCTTGCAGTGCTGCTCCGGAATCACTTTGCACACCGTGTACGGCACCCGGCACACCTTCTCCTCCGGCACCACGTAGCACTTCCGCTGCGTCACCATCTTGCAGTGTTCCTGCGGAATCATCCGGCACGTCGTGTACGGCACGCAGGTGATCTTTTCCTCCGGCACCTGATAGCACCGCCGCTGCGTCACCATCTTGCAATGCTCCTGTGGGATCATCCGGCACGTCGTGTACGGAATTTGGCACACCTTCACTTCCGGAACCATGATGCACTTGCGGCACGTCACCATCTTGCAATGCTCCTCGGTGATCGTCCGGCACGTCGTATAGCATTCCTTGCGAACGCGCTGCTCCGGCACCATGCAGCAACGCTGGCAGGTAATCATCCGGCACTGTTCCTCCGCGACCATCTTGCAACTCGTGTAGCAGCACTTCTTGGTCGAGCACACCGGCACCACCTTGCACACGTTGTACTTCACCACCTGGCAATATTCCTTCGGCACCATCTTGCAGCACTTCACCACGCGGATTTCCTCGCGCGGGCAGAACGTCTTCTTGCAGCACCAATGGCCAGGCAGTTGCTCCTGGCATGTCACCACCGGCCCGGGGCAATACTTGCAGCAGCACGTGCATGGATCAAAGACCCACGTGCCAGGCTCGCGATGGCAGCGGGTCACCACCGGGCCGGGGATGTAGATCTGCTCGGTCTTCCATTCCCCCGTCTGCACGCAAATCTGCTGCTCGAACATCACCGGCTCGCACTTGATCGTCTTGATGACCTTCTCGCGCGGCTCCAGCACCGTCGTGTAACTCGTCACCGGCACCTCGACCACATGGTTCGTGTACACCGGCCGATATGTCGTGTACTTCTGCGGCACCTGATAGCACTCCACCTTTTTGTGATACACCGTATAGGGAATGTCCCGCTCGTGGCGTTCGTACACGGGCCTGCACGTCGTCCACTTCACTGGCACCTGATATTCCTGATAGCACGGCTTGCACACCGTGTAGCGATGCTCTTTCACGTGCTGCTCGTAGCACGGCTTGTAGGTCGTCCACTTCACCGGCACCTGATATTCCTGAACGCACTGCCTCATGACGCACGTCTTCACTTGCCTCACGTGCTGCTCGTAGCACGGCTTGTAGGTCGTCCATCTCACCGGCACTTGATATTCCTGCACCTTCTGGTGGTACACGCAATAGCGGTGCTCCTTGAAATATTGCTCCTGGATCGTGCGGTACGTCGTGTAATGGACTGGTTCCTCGTAATGCTGGTAGCACGGCTTGCACACCGTGTAGCGATGTTCTTTCACGTGCTGCTCATAGCACGGCTTGCACACCGTGTACTTCTGGGCGACTTGATACGTCTCCCAGATTGGCTTGCACACCGTGTAGCGATGCTCCTTCATGCGCTTCTCGTAGCACGGCTCATAGGTCGTGTAGCGGCATTCCTGAAGCGTGGTCTGATAGACGGGCCGATATTTGACGCAGACGCGCTCCTCGCACACCGTCTGGTAGCAAACCTTGTACTGCACGCACGGCATGCAGAACTGTTGCGGGCAGCTCATGGCGCCGGGATAGGCGCAGTGCGCCGCAATGGTTCGCTTGCGCCGCGGAACCGGCCAGCGCGAAACCGAGAAGGGCCGCGCACAAGGTGATGGGGGAATGCAGCTTCATGATACGCTCTCCTCTGCCGGCCTGGACGGGTAATTGATTCGGCGCGGGGCCGCCAATGGTGCAGCCTGCGGCGTGCCGTCGAGGTAAATTTGCCCGATAATGCGAGGACGGGAAGATAATCTTGACGGGAAATCGGCGGAATCTGGCGATGCACGGCGGCGCGTCACGACTTTTCCGCACGGCGAGAATATTCCGCTTGGTGAACAGTTCACGCGCTGGCCGCTCAGCGAGCGGCGGCGAAAATCCATACAATCCGCAGAAACGATTCAGGTCGAGCGAAAGGACGGCACCGTGAAGCGCTGGGTGATATGGACGGTATTCGCGATTGCATGGACGGTTAGCCTGGAGGCGCCGGTGCCGGTCCCAGAGCCAGACCCCGACGCGATCGTGAAAGTGACGCTGAAAGTGCTGTTCACCAAGTCGGTTCATGTGGCGGCGTATGCGGTTTTCGCGATGTTGTCGGCGTGGCCCCGGGTGCCGTTGCGATATCGTTTGCTGATGATCTTTTTCTTGATGGCGCACGCCACTGCGACCGAGATGGTGCAGGAAGCCATGCACGAGCACTGGGGCCGGACCGGCAAGTTGTCGGATGTCGCCTTCGATCAGGTCGGGATTCTCATCGGACTAATGATCGGATGGAAGTGGTGGACGCGGCCGGATTAGCAAGGGTCAATCGCTCTTGGCTTTCCAGATCAGGCCGAGAGCGATTTTGCTTTCGCGCTGGGCCAAGAGCGACCAGGGCGTGTCGGGGTATTCGCTTTCGATCTTCTCCCATAGTTTCCTGGTTTTCTTGGCGAGGTCCTTGGCATCGTTTTCGGTGACGTTGAGCTTGGGTCCGCTGATGCCGATGCGCCAGCCGCTTTGGCCTGGCGCGAGTTCTGGGAGATTGTCGTTGCGAATTTGTCCGAGCGTGAAGTTGTACTCGTAGAGGTAGACGATGCGCGTTTGCAACCGTGCCTGCGCATAATCGAAGTTGGCCTGCCAGCGTTTGGAGGTCTCCATGTCGCGCTTCTTCTGGGCCTGGTGGATGGCGTCCAGGGCCTCCTTGAGCCTGAAGATGGACTTGCCCGGGGATTCTTGCTCGAGCAGGAAGGCCGTCTTTTGCTTCGGATTGATCGGGCCCTGCAGCGTTTCACGCATCTTCACTTCCTTTTGGCTCTGCTGCAAAGCCGCCAGCGCATCGAAATAGGCGGACCGCAAGGGGAATTGGTTGGCAAACGCCTCGCCGTTGCCCTTATAGCGCTTCTCCAAATCCGCTAGGTTTTGATAGCCCTCGTTCTTGTAGCCGTTGAGCTTCTCGGTAGAGAATGCCGGCAAATTCTGGGCACGCAGAAGGCTGGCGTCGCCGAGTCGCGTGTCGCGCACGGCGGGCAAGATGCGTAATTCGTCGAGGATGCTGTTGACCTGGCCGGGGCTGGCGGCGTTGCCCCCCGCAACGGTCGGCGGCTTGAACGGAATGATCGATGCTGCCAGCTGCTCTTTCGGATCGTAGCCGACGGAGGTTCCCGCGCTGCCGGTCAAGCGCGCCGCCTGAGAGCGTTTTTCTGGGGTTAACAGATCTTTGAGCTTCTGGTTGATCTTGGCGGTGAGCGCCTCGATCGGGATCGGCTGCGACGGGCTTGCGATGCCCGCCAGCTGGGCGCCGCCTTGCAGCGAACTGCACAGCGCCTGCATGAACGCGCTGCCGCCATCCAGCTCCACCGAGCTCTGCTCCTTCACGCACGAGCAAAGCACCTGCACCCCCTTCGGCGGATTCTGCAAATCCTTGTCGAAATCCTCCGGCATCGTTCCTTCCGCTCCTTCCCCCGTGCCCGGCAACTCGAAGCCTCGGCTCGGCGAAAAGCGAAACACATCGAGCACCAAGATCTTCTGCTGGGCCCGGCATTTCGCCAACTGCTCATACACCCACTTGAGCGGCAGCAGCGATTCGGGCTTCATCAGGTTGCCATCGATCGGCACCAGATACGCCTCCTTCTCCAAGTGCGTCGCATGCCCGGCGAAGAGAATGAGGACGTGGTCCTGCGCACGCGCGCTGCCAACGAAGTCCTTGATCGTCGTTTCCAGCACCGATTTTTGCGTCGAGTGCGGCCTGACGACCTTGCTATTGTCGGCGATGCCGTCGCTCAGTTCGAAGACTTCCGTGGCCGGGAAGTACATGGGCGGGCGTGCGAGGCGATCGCGCAGGACGCCGGTGCTGCTGCCCGGATAGCCGCCTTTGAACTGATCCTGGGCGCTGCCATAATGGACCGTGTTGAACATGAGGTAATTGTTGACGCTGATGAGCAAAGCGCGGCGCGGAAAGAGTCCGTCCTTTCTTGCCAGGTCCTTTTTCGAATCGTCTTTTCGCGGCGGGTTGGGCGTTTTCTTGTCCTTTTTCGCCGCATCGTTGGCGGTAGGCGGATCGAGGTTCTTATCGGTGTTGCCGGTGCGATCTTTTGGAGCGTCAATGTTTTCCCGGTCGCCGTTTCTGGACGGCGCCGGACCGTCCCCCTTGGCGAGGCGGGTCGACGTCAGCGCTTTGTGGACGACGAAGATGGCGCCCGCGGTTCCAACGACGAACAGGAAGAAGAACATGCCGACCAGGAGCAACGTCCCGGTGCCGCTTTTCTTTTTCCTGATTTTTGCCTGAGACAATGCAACGGGCGCGTCCTCGAAGCCATCGAACGAATCGCTCGGTGCGGGACGCGGCGAGACCGGCGGACTGGCGGTGATTTCCGTTGCGAGGGGGGAACCTGCTGCCGGCGCATTCGCACTGGCGGCAGATGCCGGAGCGGAGCTTTTGGCCTTTGCCTGGAAGGTCGCCTTGCAGTGCTTGCAACGCAAAGGCACGACCAGCCATTCTTCAGGAATGCGCAGCACATTTTGGCAATGAGGGCATCTGGCCTGGACCACCTGCGGCATGGCTGCTCCTACTGGCAAGCGCGCACCGACTTCTTCAACAGTATGACGATATTCTACGCTACAAAGTTCCGCACTGGAAGCGCCATTGTCTCAAGCTCGGCAAAATGGAACGGAAAGGCAGGCGGGGCGATTGATTTGAGCGCGGCTTGCCACAATTCCGCACTTCCCGTTGCCGGCCAAACGTGTTATAAGGCAGGGGTCGATCCGCAGGTCCGCAAGGAGAACGAGCCATGCGTGTTTTTGCTTATGCCGTCGTCGCCCTGGGGGCCTTGGCCGGGCCCGCCTTGGCCCAGGGCGCCATGCAGCCGATCACGCCGCAAGAGCAAGTCGCCCTGGACCAAATCCTGCGCGGCTGGGAAAAATCGATGACCGATTTGCGCAGCTTCATCGCCAAGGTCGATCGCGAATCGCTCGACAAGGCCCTGCAGGCGAAAGATCATTACAAGGGCTACGCGATTTTTCTCAAAGCCAACGTCAAGGACGATCAAAGCCGGGCCCGTCTCGAATTAGCCAAGGTTACCAACCCGCCGCCTGACAAGTTCGTCACCAAGGACAAAACCGACAAGAGCAAGGACAAGCCTGCCGTCTTCGAAAAATACATTTGCACCGGCACATACCTGTACGAATACGCCGCGGCCCAGAAGGTGGTGCGCATCCACGACATGCCGCAGAAAAAGAAGGGGGGGCCGCAGGAAAGCTTTCTCAGCTTCTTGTTTGGCATGGGGGCCGATGAAGCGAAGGCACGCTACGAAATGCGACCCGTCGTCCCAAAGACGCCCGACAAGTATTACCATTACATCCGCATCAAGCCGAAGACGGAAGCGGACAAAAACGATTTCGCCGAGGCCCGGTTGAGCCTGTTCAAGACCAACAACCTGCCCGCGCAAATCTGGTACTTGCAACCGAATGGCAACGAGATCACCTGGAATTTCACGGAATTGCAAGTGGACCGGGACATCCCGCTCTCCTGGTTCCAGCCGGACACTCCGGAAGGCTGGCGGGTTGAGCGCGTGCCGCAAAAGCAAGCACCTGCAGTGCCGCCGACCGTGCGCGGCAGCAAATAGCATTTAGCCCGGCGTGGGAAAAAACTTCCTGGTTTCGCAGTGCGGGCTTCAGCCCGTTCCTGCCGAACACGGGCTAAAGCCCGCACTACGAGATAACGATATCGGGGAGGTATACTTCGAGCGACGCCAAACAAACTCGGGTTCAATTCAACACCAGCTCGAAGCACCGCTCGGTTGTCGCCAAGCCGTCCGTGACGCTCACGTCGATAAAGAAGACCCCCGTCAGGCCAGCGGGCCGGTGAATCGTCATTTGATTGCCGACGAAGGTGAAAGTCAGCGCCGGCGGCGTCGCCGGCTGGGCATTCCACAGCAACTCGGGCTGCGCATAGACCGTGCTGCCGAGGCTCGCAATCAGATTCGCCGGCTGCTCGGTTGCCGCCACCGATTGCGCCCAGCGGTAAAGCTGGCCGGTCGGCAGCAGCATGTACCAGATATTGTTGCTGCCCACCACCCATTTCTCATTCTGACCCCACAAATTCTGGTAATACGACCCGTTGTACTCGTGGAAGCCATACTGTTGCTCGAGCTGATACAAGGCCGCGCTCGGCGTTTCCGCGACGGCACTGAATGTCAAGGCGTCCTGATCCGCATCGGCGGCAGTCAATGCGAACGTCAAAGTCGCTTGCCCGGCCGCCATCGTTTTCGTGGAAATCGCCGCCAGAGTTGGAGCGGCGTTGGTGACCGTGACGGTGAATGTCTCCGTGCTGACCGCGGGCAGATCGCTCGCGCTCACCTGCACCGTGTAAACTCCCACGTAGCTGATCGGCGTGCTCAAGGTCAAGTTGCTCCCCTGGACCGTGACCGTCACCGGCGGTGTTTGGCCATTCACCGGCAGCACCTGGGTGCTGTAGCTGACCGGCCCATTCTCGGCTTCCGTGGCGTGAAGCGTGAGGCTGACGGTGCTGCTGGCGTGCGAGACCGTATGGTTGGCGATCGGCGTCCACACGGGAGGAGCGGGATTCACGGTGACATTGAATGAACCCGTCACGCTGTGTCCCTGCGCATCGGTCACGGTGACCGACACCATGTAGGTTCCGACCCAGTAGGCGGGGGAGCGAATCGACAGGGTCGTGCCGCTCAGCGATAGCACGGTCGGCGGGCTGCCGGCATACGAGGCGTTCCACAGCAGGGCGGGATTGGTGTAGTACGTGGCGTTCAGCGTGCCGACGAGGTTGGCGGACTGGATCGTCGAGGAGGCGCCGGTGTAATGGTAGAGGGCGCCGTTGGGCATCAACCAATACCAGTTGCTGTTGCTGCCAGCTATCCACTTCTCGTTATAGCCGTCGTAGTTCGTGTAATAGTTGCCCGTCGAGGTCAGTCCGTACTGCTGTTTGAGCTGATACGCCAGTGCCGGGAAATAAACGACGTGGGGAGTGATGGTGATTGGATCATTGGAGGCATGGGTGATCGGCAGCGCCACGTTGATCGTTGCCCCGACGAGCATCGTTTGATCGGCAATTGACCCTAACGTCAGTGCCGTACTGGAATCCGCGGCGGTCATCGCGGCCTGGAGGTTGAGTTCCTTGAAGGTCAGGCCGGTCGGCGTGACGTTGGTCATCGAGCTGCTGGCATTATCCACGACCGATGAGCCGGTTGATTGCATCAATTGCAAAATGCTCTGCTCGCTGGTTTGAGATGACTCACCGGATTGATCGAGCTCTTGGTGGAGCAGGACGGCCGCCCCGGTGATGACGGCGGTGGACATGGATGTCCCCCCCATGGTTGTCTCGCTGCCGCTCATGCCGATGGTGGTGATCCAGGCGCCGGGGGCGAGAATGCTGAGGGCGCTGTCGCGCTGGGTGAAGTCGGCGAATTGGTTGAGGGTGGTCGAATTATCGGTGGCGCCGTTGAAAGTCTGGGCGCCGTAGCTGCCCGCCCAGGTCGCGCCGACGGAGACAACATCTGGATCGACGGCGGGGTAGCTCAGGCCCGGCTGGCTGTTGTAGGTGGCGTAATTGTTGCCCGAGGCCGCCGAGATGAAAACGCCCATACTCTTCAGGGTGGAGATATAACTTTCGAGCAAGCTGTAATCGTCCGCGGAGTAATTGCCGCTGCTGAACGACATATTGACGGCGACGATGTTGTACTGGGCCTTGTTGCTGATGACCCACTGTAGGGCATTTTCGATGGCGGTCCAGGAGCCATTCATGTTGGAATCGAGGACTTTGAGATCGGCGAACTGAACCTGTGGGGCGATGCCGAGGTCGCTGGAGTTGGAGCCTCCGATCATATTGGCCAGGAAGGTGCCGTGGCCATTATCGTCAAGGGCGTTGCTGGTGTTGTTGACGAAGTTGTAGCCGTAGACGACGCGATGGCCGGGTCCAATGCCGCCCCCCAGCGAAGCGAGGTTGTAATTGATGCCCGTATCGAGCAGGGCGACGGTGTAGCCGGCGCCGGTGACGGTGGGGAACGCGCTTTGCAGCTGATTCAGACCGAGAATGGACTGAAGATTGCCGACCGGCGCGATGCGATCCTCAAGGACTTCGATTGCCAAACGAAGGGACGATTGCTTTTGCGGCGCACGGGAGTTCCGTCTCATGGGTAGCGCTCTCTGGAGGTAGGGCCGATCCGTGACGAAGCCGATTCCGTTCGGCATCGCTCAGCCAAGGCAACCCTAACCCATGCAATAATGAGCGGCGGTGGAATCGTGATTTTTGGCGTGCTATTTTTGGCCGCTCCGGTGTGCTCGAAGCGATCCGGTGAACTGGAAAACGGCTGGAGAATGTGCCGGTTGACGTGAGTGTACCGCCGGCGCACGATTTCAGTAGCGCTCGAAAAAACTTCCCTATTTGGTGGCCTTCGATTTTTGTAGGGTGGGTCGAGCGTACTCGCGAGACCCACCACGCGCTTGCAAGGAATGGTGGGCCTCGCGAGTACACTCGACCCACCCTACGACAGAACGATAATTCGGGAAGTAATTTTCCGAACGTCACCCGAACGCGGGCTAAGGCCTAAACGACGACGGGATGGCTCACTCCGGGCGGCGAATCTCAATCATCTCGGTGAGACGCGTGGCCTGAAAGATCGCGTAATGGGCCGGATCAAGGCCCAGCAAGATCAGCCGGCCCGCCTGCTCGCGCAGCTTTTCGTGAGCGGCGATCAGCTTGCCGAGCACCACGCTGACGATCATTTGCACCTTGCTGAAGTCCAGGTATAGATTCGGCTTGCCGCTTTCCCGGACGATCTCGAGCAGGTCATCCACCAGAAGCGGCAAAGTCGCCATTTCCAGATCGCGATCGGTCAGCAGGATGAGCGTACCGTCCTTAATGTCGGAAATCTCCCATGCGTGGGTGCAGAAGTGAAACGACATGATGGAGCCTCCTTTGCCTAAGGGATCGCACAACGAACTGAATGATTGGTGCCTGCCAGGATTTTTGAGTGGAGCGGCATCGTCGCCCAACCCGCTTCGGCAATATCGAATCGATTTCACGGAACTGACCGATATTAGTGTACGATTGCTTACCGAAAAATGCCAGAGAATTGCTGATTCGGTCGGCTCGGAAGAGATCTTCGGGGGGCATTTCCTTGCCCGGAGAACCCGCACTATTAGCAGGGTCGCGTCCAGCTTGCGCAATTGATTTTTTTGCATTTTGCGAAATCCTGCCCTAGACTTGTTTCGATGCTGGCCTGAAGTCGTTTTTCTCGGACACGCATCGTCCGGATTTCCCCCAACGAAGGGCGCATCCGTGAAGGTCATCCTGCTGTGCGGCGGGCAAGGCACCCGGCTGCGCGAAGAAACCGAATATCGTCCCAAACCGATGGTCGAAATCGGCGGCCGGCCGATCGTTTGGCACATCATGAAGTCCTACGCCCATTACGGGCACACTCATTTCGTCCTTTGCCTGGGCTACAAAGGCAGCGTCATCAAGGACTATTTCCTCAACTACGAAGCGATGAACAGCGACATCACGCTGACGCTGGGCCAGCTCCGCGCCATCGCCTATCACGATCACCATCGCGAGCAAGAATTCAATGTCACCCTTGCCGACACCGGGCAAGACACCATGACCGGCGGTCGTTTGGCCCGCGTCAAGCGGTACATCAAGGACGATCACTTCCTCGTCACCTACGGCGACGGCCTGGCGAACGTCGATATCGACAAGCTCCTCGATTTCCATTACGGCCACGGCAAGAAGGCGACGCTGACCACGGTGCGCCCCACGTCGCGCTACGGCATCATCGGACTCGATAAACGCGGCGGGGTCGCGCAGTTCAACGAAAAGCCGGCGCTCGATAGCTGGATCAACGCCGGCTTTTTCGTCTTTCACCGCAGCGTCTTCGATTATCTCGACGGCGATGAATGCGTCCTGGAACGCGGGCCGCTCGAACGGCTCGCGCGCGACGGGCAGTTGATGGCCTACCGCCACGAAGGCTTTTTCCATGCGATGGACACCTATCGCGAGTACCAGTATTTGAACGAACTCTGGAATTCGGGAGACGCACCGTGGAAGGTCTGGGAATAAACCGTGCCTTCTGGCGCGATCGTCCGACGCTGGTGACCGGCGCGACCGGCCTGGTCGGCAGCTGGCTGGTCAAGCGACTCTGCGCCGCCGGCGCCGACGTGGTCGCCCTGGTGCGCGATTGGGTGCCGTCATCGGAGCTGGTCCGCTGCGGCGCTCTCGATCAGATCACCGTCGTGCGCGGCGATGTCCGCGATCAATCGCTGCTGGAACGGGCCCTGGGCGAATTCGAAATCGATACCGTCATCCATCTCGCCGCCCAGACCATCGTCGGCATCGCCAATCGCAATCCGATTTCCACCTTCGAGACCAACATTCAAGCAACCTGGGCCTTGCTCGAAGCGTGCCGGCGCAGCCCCAAGGTGCGGCAAATCGTGCTCGCGTCCTCCGACAAGGCCTATGGCGATCAAGAGAATCTTCCGTACGACGAGACCACTCCATTGCAAGGCCGCCATCCTTACGACGTGAGCAAGTCGTGCGCCGATTTGATCACCCAGAGTTACGCGACCACCTACGCCAGCCCGGTCGCCATCACGCGCTGCGGCAACTTCTTCGGCGGCGGCGATCTCAACTGGAATCGCATCGTCCCCGGCACCATCCGCTCGATCCTGCGTAGCGAACGCCCCATCATTCGCTCGGACGGCCAATTCGTTCGCGATTATTTCTATGTCGAGGACGGTGCGGCCGCATACATGCACCTGGCGGAACAATTGGCGGCCCGGCCCGACGAACTGCGCGGCCAGGCGTTCAATTTCTCCAACGAGCATCCCGTCACGGTGCTGGAGATCGTCGGCGAAGTCTCGCGCGTCATGGCAAGCGAGCTGGCCCCAGTTATTCACAATGAAGCGAACCACGAAATTCGCAAGCAATTTCTGAGCGCGGCCAAGGCGAAGAAGGTGCTGAACTGGCGCCCGCTATTCACGCTGAACGAGGGCTTGCAGGCGACGGTGCAATGGTACCGCGATTTCGTGTCCCATGAATAAATCACCGCAACAACTCCGGGCGCAAATCCTGGATCTGGTTCGCGAATATCATCGCACGGCATTCGCGCCGCAACCGTTCGATGCCGCCGCCACGGCGATTCCGTGCGCCGGCCGCGTTTTTGACGATGATGACATGGTCCATCTCGTCGATAGCTCGCTCGACTTTTGGCTCACCGCCGGACGATTCGCCGCCGAGTTCGAACGGACGTTCGCCCAATGGTGGGGCTTGCGGCACGCGCTGCTTGTCAACTCCGGCTCCTCCGCGAATCTCGTCGCGCTGTCGTGCCTGACGTCGCCCAAGCTCGGCGACCGCCAACTTCGGCCCGGCGATGAAGTCATCACCGTCGCGGCCGGCTTTCCGACGACCGTCAATCCGATCATTCAGAATCGGCTGATCCCGGTGTTTCTCGACATGCACGTGCCGACGTACAACGTCGATGCCATGCAACTGGACGCCGCGTTGTCGCCGCGGACGCGGGCTGTCATGATCGCGCACACGCTCGGCAATCCGTTCGATCTCGGCGCGCATCAGCGCCTTTGCCGAGAAGCATCAGCTCTGGCTCATCGAGGATTGTTGCGACGCGGTCGGCTCGACGTTCCAGAGGCAACCCGTCGGCACCTTCGGCGATCTGGCGACGTGCAGCTTTTATCCCGCCCACCACATCACCATGGGCGAGGGCGGCTGCGTGCTGACCGATCGGCCGCAACTCAAGACGCTGGTCGAATCCTTCCGCGATTGGGGCCGCGATTGTTGGTGCGATCCGGGCAAGGACAACACCTGCGGCAAGCGGCATTGCTGGAAGCTCGGCCAATTGCCACACGGTTACGATCATAAATATACCTATTCGCACATCGGCTACAACCTGAAGGTAACCGACATGCAGGCGGCGATCGGCGTCGCCCAGCTCAAGAAGCTGCCCGCGTTCATCGAAGCCCGGCGCCGTAATTTCCACTATCTTTCGGAAGGGCTGCGCGATCTGGCGGACTTCTTTATCCTGCCCGAAGCGACCGCCGGCAGCGACCCGAGTTGGTTCGGCTTCCCGCTGGCGATCCGCCCCGGCTCGAAATTGACGCGCAACCAGGTCGTGCAGGCGCTCGAAAGCAAACGCATTCACACCCGGTTCCTGTTCGCCGGCAACCTGCTCCGCCAACCCGCGTATGCCGACATCGAGCACCGCGTCATCGGCGATCTCAAGAACACCGACTTCGTCATGAACAACGTTTTCTGGATCGGCGTCTATCCCGGACTCGACACGGCCCGGCTGGACTACGTCATCGACATGTTCCATCGCCTGGTGCGGGAATAGGGGCACCGCCATGCGCCATCCGATCATCGAAGCCGACTTGCAAGCCATCGTGGACGCGGAGCCGCGATTGGTCCGCGCTGGCCGGCGCAACGCTGGTTATCTCCGGAGCCGCGGGTTTCCTGCCGGCGTACATGGTCGAGACGGTGCTCGCCTTGAACGATCGGCGTGCACAGAAGCCGGCCCAGGTGATCGGCCTAGTGCGCAAGTTGAAGCGGGCGCGCGATCGTTTTCGGCACCATGAGGGACGCGGGGATCTCGTGCTGATCGAGCACGACATCAGCAGGCCGTCGCCGGAGTTGCGGGAAGCGGATTTCATCGTGCATGCCGCCAGCAACGCCAGTCCGAAGCAATATCGGCCCGATCCGGTCGGCACGATCGCGGCCAATGTCGCCGGCACGGAGCATTTGCTGCGTCTGGCGCATGAGCGGCAAGCGAAGCGGTTCTTGTATTTCAGCTCCAGCGAAGTTTATGGTGCCGCACCGGCGCGCGTGCCGACCCGGGAGACCGATTTCGGCCCGCTCGATTGCTTGAATGTGCGCTCCTGTTATGCCGAAAGCAAACGGCTCGGCGAAACCCTGTGCGTGGCCTGGCGGGAACAGTTCGGCGTCGCGGCCACGATCGTGCGTCCTTTTCACACCTATGGGCCGGGCATGCGCCTGGACGATGGCCGGGTGTTCGCCGATTTTGTGCGCGACGTGATCGATGAGCATCCGATCGTGCTGAAAAGTGATGGCCGGGCGACGCGGGCATTCTGTTACCTCGCAGATGCCACGAGCGGCTTCTTTGCGGTCCTGTTGCGCGGCAAGCCTGGGCACGCTTACAACATCGGCAACGATCGGGCCGAGATCAGCATCGGCGCCCTGGCTGATCTGCTGGTCGAGTTGTTTCCGGCAAAGCGACTGTCGGTTGCCCGGCAGATGCGAGCCGCGGATGATCCCTATCTCCCCAGCACCCTGGAGCGAAGTTGCCCGGACATTTCGCTGGCCCGCGAACTGGGTTGGCAACCGACCACGACCTTGACGGAAGGATTTCGTCGCACCGTGAGGAGTTTCGCATGACCCTTGGCCTGGCCGATTTGACGGTGCGCTACCAATCCGGACAGCTCGCGAAGGCGGAATTCATCGACGCCATGAATCTTTGTCACGCTTCCTGGTTCGAGTACGCCGATTATCTGCGCGGCTCGGAAGTCGCACGCATCGAGATCGTTTCCGGAGGCGTGGTCTTGACCAGCACGGCTGGCGTGAAAATCATCGTCGATCGCTGTGACCGCCGGCAGCCGATCGTCGAGGCGCTGCACTTCCGCAATTACGAAAAAGATGACGCCGAGATGCTCTACGAATTGACCCCATCAAGCGGAGTGGTTTTCGACATCGGCGCCAACCGCGGCTGGTACAGCCTGCACCTGGCCAAGCGTTTTCCTGGGCTGCGCGTGCACGCCTTTGAGCCGATGCCCGCAGTCCATGCGGCATTGCTGGCGAACTTGGATTTGAACCGCATGCCCAACGTGACGCCGCATCACTTCGGTCTGTCGAATCGCATCGGGACGGCAAAGTTTTTCTTCAACAGCAAGATGACGGTGGCATCCTCGGCCGCCAACCTTCTGGGAGCGGCGGATACGCGGGAAGTCGAAGTCGAGCTGCGGACGCTCGACGCGATTCAGACCGATTGGCTAACCCCAGTCAATTTGATCAAATGCGATGTCGAGGGTGCCGAATTGATGGTCTTTCAGGGTGGCATGAAGGCGATTGCGGTGTGCAAGCCGATCATCTTCTGCGAGATGCTCCGCAAATGGTCGGCGAAGTTCGGCTATCACCCGAACGACATCATCGCCCTGCTGGCGACCGCGGGATATCGCTGTTTCGCGCCGGAAGGCGGACGGCTGGTTGCCGTGCCAGCAGTGGACGAGAAAACCGAGGCGACAAATTTCTTCTTCCTGCACGAGGACGCCCACGCTTCGAAGCGTGGGGTGCGGATTTGATACGCGAGGCCGGCATGCACAATTTCTCGATGACGACGACCGCCTATGCCCGCGCCATTCGCACGAGCGCATTGACGATGGTGCATCAGGCGAAGGCGTCGCACATCGGCACGTGTCTGAGCATGGCCGATTTGCTGGCGGTGCTTTATGGGCGAATTCTGCGCATCGACCCGGCGCGGCCCGATTGGCCGGAGCGAGATCGGTTGATCGTGAGCAAGGGACACGGCGCCGCCGCCTATTTCGCCGCTCTCGCTCAGCGCGGATTTTTCCCGACCGCCTGGCTCGAAGATTATTGCCAGAACGGCTCGAAGCTGGCGGGCCATGTCGTGCGCACCGGCGTCCCCGGCGTCGAGTTGGCGACCGGGTCGCTTGGTCACGGCCTGCCGGTCGGTTGCGGCCTGGCGCTTGCCGCGCGTCAACAAGGTGCCGATTGGCGCACGTTTGTCGTCCTCTCGGATGGCGAATGCGATGAAGGCGCCGTCTGGGAGGCGGCCCTGTTCGCGGGGCATCATCGCCTTGATCGGCTTGTCGCGATCATCGATCACAACAAGATTCAGAGCTTCGGCTCGGTCAAGGACGTGCTCGATCTGCACCCCTTTGCGGACAAATGGCGTGCGTTCGGCTGGGGCGTGCGCGAAGTTGATGGCCACGACCATCCCGGGCTGCTGAAGGCATTGCGCGACATTCCAGTTGAATCCGGCAAGCCGACGGCTGTGATCGCCCACACCGTCAAGGGCAAAGGCGTGCGCTTCATGGAAAACAAGCTGCTCTGGCATTATCGGTCGCCGGACGCGGAGCAATTGGCGAGCGCCTTGGCCGAAGTCGGAGGTGGCGCGTGAGGACCGCGTTCGTCGAGACGCTATGCGAGCTGGCGGCCGCTGATCCGCGCATCTGCTTGGTGACGGGCGATCTTGGCTATTCGGTGCTGGAGCGATTCCAGGAACGCTTTCCGGACCGCTACATCAATGCGGGCGTTGCCGAGCAGAACATGACGGGCGTGGCCGCGGGATTGGCGTTGGCGGGTTGGATTCCGTTCACGTATTCGATCGCCAATTTCCCGACAATGCGCTGCCTGGAACAAATCCGCAACGACGTTTGCCACCATCAGCTCCCGGTGCGAATCGTGGCGGTCGGCGGCGGGTTCGCATATGGGCCCGCGGGATACACGCATCATGGCGTCGAGGATTTGGCCGTCATGCGCTCCTTGATCGGTATGACCGTGCTCGCTCCCGGCGATCCGCACGAAACCCGCCTGGCCACGCGCGGCACTCTTGACTTTCCCTGGCCCCGCGTACCTGCGGCTCGGCAAGGCGAATGAACCGAATGTCCACGTGGGGCCGCCGGAGTTCTGCATCGGGAAGGCGATCCGGGTGCGTAATGGCGGCGATGTGACGCTCATCAGCACCGGCGGCTTGCTGCAATACGCGGTACAGTCGGCCGAGCGCTTGCTGAAGGAGCACCGGATTTCTTGCCGCGTTGTGAGCATGCCGACGGTCAAGCCGCTGGATCGTGATGCGGTGCAACATGCGGCGAGGACGACGCGATTGATCGTGACCGTCGAGGAGCACAGCATCACCGGCGGGCTCGGCTCGGCGGTCGCCGAGGTGCTGGCGGAGATGCCGGAGCCGTGCGCGGTGCTGCGGCGCTATGGCGTCCCCGATGAGCCGTACCACCTGATCGGCGATCAAGAATACCTACGCCGACAGATCGCCGGCGACTTGACCGAATTGGTGCGCAACGCCCTGGAGTGATTCATGGACCCCGCCCCACGAAAACGGATCAGCATCGTGACGCCGTGCTTCAACGAGGCGCTGAACGTGCGCGATTGTTATGAGGCCGTCAAAAGCATGTTCGCAACGGAACTTAGTCGCTACGATCACGAACACATCTTTTGCGACAACGCCTCGAGCGATGAAACCGTCAAGATTCTGAGGGAACTCGCGGGCGCCGACCCGCATGTGAAGGTGATCGTCAACGCCCGCAATTTCGGCCCGTTCAATTCGATGTTCAACGGCTTGATG
The DNA here is from genome assembly GCA_963767835.1 of uncultured Planctomycetota bacterium. GTDB lineage: Bacteria > Planctomycetota > Planctomycetia > Gemmatales > Gemmataceae > SIAQ01. Next base: position 106,062 of record CAVYFY010000015.1, on the reverse strand, counting down.
CACACCTCCGGGGACGCCGTGGTGCCAATGCTGGCTGCCGACTTGCAGGATCCACCCGAAGTAATTCTCGAATTCGTCAAGCGCTGGGAGGAAGGCTACGAGGTCGTATACGGCATCCGCGCCAACCGCGAGGAAAGCTGGCCGATGCGTACCATGCGAGCGATCTACTATCGCCTGGTCAACCGCTGCGCCAACATCGACATTCCGCTCAATGCCGGCGAATTCGCGCTCATCGACCGCGTGGTGGTGGCGGCGATTCGGCAGTGCGAGGATTATTACCCTTACCTGCGCGGCCTGATCGCCAATTGCGGCTTCCGGTCCGCCAGCGTTTCCTACACGTGGAAAGCGCGCAAGAAAGGTTTCTCCAAGAATCGCTTTTATCAACTGTTCGATCAAGCGCTGAACGGTTTGATCTCGTTCACGAACATACCGATGCGTTTGTGCCTTATCAGCGGTATGCTGATCGCTCTGGCCAGCCTCGGCTATTCGTTCTTCACAATCGTCGCCAACCTGATCTACTATCGCGAATTCGCCCCGCCGGGCATTCCGACCTTGATCGCGGCATTGTTCTTCTTCTCCGGCGTGCAACTCGCCTTCATGGGAGTCTTGGGCGAATACATCAGCGCGATTCATTTTCAGGTGCGCAAACGGCCGTTGGTGATCGAGCGAGAACGAATCAATTTCCAATAACCGCGTGAATGAACCAATGTGGATGTGTCGCCTACTATTGTTGCTCGTCGGCATCGTGGCCGTCAATTTCCAGTTGGCGCTGCGGCAAGGGGAGTCCGCCGCGCCAGTTTCCATTCGCTTGGAAGGGATGGATAACAAGGATGTGGCCGGGGCAAGCCTGCTGCTGGTTGACATCTTCGATTCGCGGCAAATCGTCAAGCCGGCGCGCGGCGGCGTGTGGAAATGTCCGCCGCGCTATATCGTCGAAGTTCTGCTGCAATTTCCGCAGGCACCAGCGAGCGACGGCGTTGTCCGCGTCATGATCGGCCATGAATCATTCACCTGCGCATTTCAGGAACTCGAATCCTGCGGTCCCATTTATTGGCTCCCGGAACGGATGAATCTCGGCCCTGCGCCGTGGTATGCGTTCTGCCGCAATTGGACTGGCGGCAATGCATTTGTCTGGCACGTACTGCAGCAATCCGCGCCCGGAATGTTGTTCGTCCTGACATTGGCGGCAATCGTCGGCCTCGGCGTGCATCGCCAGCCCTTGCAGGCCCGATTTTCATCGATCTTCGGCTTGGCGGAGACAGCGCCGGCGTGCAGCGTTTCCGCGGCGTGGGATCGGTTCTGGAATCTCGCCGGTTGGGCCAGTCTGATCGGCGGCTTCATTTACCTGGAATGGATGCAGCCTTACTACTTCACGCAAGATGATGTGCTGGTCGGCGAATTGCCGGCGGCGCTGCTGGGATGCCGCAGCCTGTGGGATGGCGTCTTTCCGGACTGGAATCCGTATGTGTTCCTGGGTGCTCCGTTGGCGCCGATGGGATTCTGGGGGATGACCTATCCGCCGCAACTCCTGGCATACGCGATCGCCCGCCACATCCTGGGCAACGACCTGGCGACGATGGAAGTCCTTGCCGCCCTGCACTTGCTCGCTGGGTTCGTGGCGATGCGAATGCTCTGCCGGCGGCTCGGCATGGGGGCGTTTATTGGCAACATGGCAGCGCTTGCATTCGTTTTCGCAGGATGCATTCTGATCATGGGGCGCTCCTGGCACTATTTCGTCGCCAATGCGGTGTGGCTGCCGCTGCTGGGTCTCGCGATTCAGCGCTTTCGCGAAGGACCGGTTGGATGGAAATGGATTATCGGCGTCGGCATCGTACTGGGGCTGGCATACCACGCGGGCTTTCCGCAGATCGTCGCCATTCTCGGCATGTTCTTCGTCATCGGTCTGGCAGCGGTGGCGCTTGCCGACCGGATTCCGCTGCGCCGCACACTGGCAATCGTGCCGGCATTGCTCTTGGGAGTCGGATTGGCGGCGCCGCTGCTTTTGCACCATCTGCAAATGACAGGCGGGCATGAACGATTTGTTCCCACGGAGAACGGCGTATACAGCGAATTGCAAGGCGCGTTGCTCCCGTATCCGTTGACCCAGGCGGATGTGCCGACGCATTGGGGAAGCTTCGATATCGAGAAGCTCGGGCACTTTTATTTCTTCGGCGGCCTGTTTGCCCTGCTTTTTGCCTTGCAAGCGTTCGCGTTCTGGGTCTGCTGTCCGGAACGGAGGGCGTGGGCGCGCGCGTGGTGGGTCCCGTGCGGCATCGTCGCGTTGCTGTTGGTCCTCGGCGAGCCGGCGTATCTTTGGAAAGGCCTCGCCGAGTTGCCGCTGGCGAAGTTCTTTCTGCGCTACAGTTTCCGCTTTTATCCTTGGCTGGCATTTTGCGCAATTCTATCGGGCGGCTTGATTCTCGACCGCATTCTGGCGACCGTTCGGCGCCGATCTCTGGAATTCGCGCTGGCGCAAGCATGCTAGGTGTTCTCGCCTATCACCTGACGATGTGCCAGCCGAGCTTCTATACCTACGGATTCGGCCCCTACGCCGATCTGCCGCGCGAATTCGAGGCCGTCTTCCATCCCTATGCGGACAAGCAATTCATCGGCGTCAAGAATTCGCGGCGCATCGCATCGTGGGCGCAGCTCCGTTCGGTGTCGCCAGATTATTATCTTTCACTCCCGTTGAACTTGCCGCACTATTACCAGGTGCCCAGCATCTTCGGCTACGATCCGATCGTGGAGGGGCAGCCGCGCATGGCGGAGGTCAATCGACGTTTGTGCGCCGATCCGGCGGCGGCGTGCAAGGCGTACGGCGTCGGCTGGCATCTTTTCAGCTTCAGCAATGCGCCGGTGCTGTCGCCGAATCCGAACTTTTGGAAAATGGAAAAAGAAGTGAACGCGGAAGACGCGTATCGCCGGTTGCCCATAAGGGATTTCAAACCGCTGGTGGCATTCCATGGCACAATGTTGATGGAGCTGCCCGACGTGGACCCGCTGTCATTTATCAGCGATCGGCCGGATCACCCGCTGCCGATGCGATTGAGTTGCCGTGGCGCGGATATTGATGTCGCCGATCTGCCGGCAGGCACTGCGGTGACGATCAATTTCCTGTGGCATCCACGGATGCGCCTTACGCTCGATGGCGCGGCGTTGCCGGCCGAGGCCGACGATTGGCAGCGCATCACGACGCGCCTACCGACCGCTGGTTCGGTGTTAGCGCTGCGTTTCGAACCGCCGTGGCGCGAAGCGTGTTTGATCGGAGCGGCACTGTGTGCGTTTGCGCTAGCGCTGGCATGGTTGACATTGCGGTTCAACCGGAATCCATGACTCCCGGCGGGTAAGCGCCCTGTTGGTTGGTGGAATCGGGACGGCGAGACCCGCCGGGCGCAAGTTTCCTAGCGCGGTCCAAAATGTAAACAAGGGGAGGCCCGTTGTCGCCGCGTCAACCGCCGAAAGGCGGCCAGGACGCCGACATCCGCAAGATGGACGCAAAGTCGCAAGAGCAATGGGGCTAACCCCACCGCTGTCACTTCTTCGGCAACTTTCCCACGAACCTCCTCGCCCGCTCGATCCAATCCTTCAACTGGTCGTCTTCCTCGACGCCTTCCGGCTCGACCAGCACCCAGCCCTTCATTGGCCTGCCGGTGATGTCGAATTCCTTGACGTGCGACTCAAGCAGTACATCATCGTAATCGTCCGACCCGACCCGGACGACCAGCGAATTTTTCCACACGCCGACAAGCATGTTTCCGTTGAGCAGGAAGCCGATCCCGCCGAACATCTTTTGGCTTCGATGTTCTTCTTTCGAGCTAGGGCGTCACGAACACGTTGGGCCAGTGATTCGTCAAATGCCATGTTCACCTTCCCGCACGGTGCTGGCCGTTTTTGTTTCGTTCAATGGATCGGCCTTACTGGCCAGAATAGGAATTGGAGAAGCGAAACAGGTTGACACCGTCATCCTTGCGAAATGCCTCGACATGGAAACCCATGCTAATGCCGAATGCCACGACGCGGTCTTCTTGCTCAACCACTTCCACGAATTGCATGGAAGCACCGCCAACGTCACCCCAAAAGGAACCCCGCACCTCGGTAATCCAGCGGAGCTTTCCCGACGGAAGGTCCACGCAGGCCAGTTGATACGGATAGCCAAATCCATCGTGCGCTGCAAGATAGCACCGCGAGGGCGTGATCAGCGCAGTCACAGAGTGGAAAAAACCGTGAACACCGAGCTTTTTCGGAAGATCGGCAGGGATCGGCGCCCTGGAACGTCCGACCCGGACGACGGTTTTAATCTCGTGTTCCTCAATGCTGGTTTCGAGCCGCGGCCAGACGGCTTTTTTGTCCTTTTCATTGAAACGCGGATCGTTGAACCATCGGCCGAATTCTTCGTAGAACGCCCCAGCATGGACGTGGCCCCGGCCGTTGGCTCGCGCGTCCAGGATCGCCTCTGCCCACCAACGCGGCGCACGCACCCGCCCCCGTCCTTCCAGGAAACCGAGGAAGCGGGTCAATTTGTCGCGGTCAGGGCGGACCTCCTTGTCCGGGTTTCGTGGCAAGCTCCGTTCAATTTCTTCCCAGGCCGCCTGGATGGCAATCGTATCGTTGGAGTGTTCCTGCAATTTCTTGAGACCGTCATTGGTGAGCGAATTGAATAACTCGCCGTAACGCTCTGCGGCCGTTCGAGGTTCATCCGCGGCCAGGACTGCCTGGACCTTTTTCTCGTCGATGGTCGAGGTAAGCAACCCAAGCGGTCCGGATAGCAAGCCGGCCCCGAGAGCCACGTTTGCGATGAAAAGCAGAAGCTCCATGCGTGTCCTCCGATCTTCCGAACCGTCGAGATTCCAAAACCGCGCGGACAGTAGCCGATAGGCAATCGGCGTGCAAGCGGAATCGGGACGGGTTGATTCTTTTCAAACGCTTTGCTAATCGGAGGCGCATATTCCTCGCTGTCAAAATGGGTAATTTACCATGACTCGCCCTATCATTTGCGCCTTGGTTGCCCTGCTATTTGTCGCTGCCGCCGCCGAGGCCCAGGAAGCCCGTTTGCAGCAGGTGCGCAATGACGCCAACGCTCCCGCCGCAGCTTCAACGGGCGGCAGCGGCAAGGGGAGTTCCGGCGATTCGGCCGGCTCCGGCGATGACGATTGCGGCAGCTTCTGGGGCAACATCAACGCCGCGCTCATTGTCGCCCCATTCTATTTGCCGATCGCCTTGCTCGAAGACAAATACGAGCACACGTTGCCCTTCGCGCCCTATCCCTATGCCGACGATTATCACGGCTACCAGATCATGCCGACCGAATGGGCCAAGGCGTATTACAACGTCGATACGTCGGACGTGCCGCGCAAGAGTTGGGCCGTGCGGCTGACCGTGGAGAACGGCAACGATTTTGAGCGGATGAATCGCGTCGGCGGCGAATTGAAGGTGGAGCACGAGAGCCGATGGGGCATTTTCACGAACTGGAACTGGTTCCGCGAAACGCTGGGCAACAACCAATACGATCAAACCTTCATCGGCGACACCAACGTCACCTTCCGCTTCGCCCAGAACGAGATGGCGAGCATGTACGCCGGCCTCGGCTTCCGCATGCTCACCGATCGACAGCAAACCAACTACGGCTTCAACTTCACCTACGGCGGCGATTGGTTCCCGGTCCGGCCACTCATCGCCAGCTTCCAAATCGACGCGGGCAACCTCGGCAGCGCCGCCGTCTTCCACGCTCGCGGCACCATCGGCGCCATCTGGCACGGCGTCGAGGTTTTCACCGGCTACGATTATCTCTCGATCGGCAGCGTCAATCTCCAAGGCCCGATGGCGGGTTTGCGGTTCTGGTTCTGAATCAAAGCGTTCTCAGGATTGAAACCACTGATCCATACTCTTCGCCTTCCAGGGCCCGCAATTCGTGCTCGATGACTTCCAGCCTGCCGATTTTGCTAGTCCATAGACCGGTGGGTAGTTGCCGGGCGACAAGAGTTGGCACATCGTGACAATTGGCGAACAAGGCGACCTTTTCAACGCCGCTCTCAACAGATTCATCCGCATCGGCGCGAAAGCCAAGCGTCGATAGAAGCATGGTGAACGCTTCGACGGTTTCGTGGGGTGGCACGCCAGGAGGCCAATAGATGCCCGCTTCGCCACCCACTGGCCACCATCTTCTGCTCGTATCATTCGCGATCCAGGCGACGCAGTTGTAGGCAGGGTCGGCATCGCGAATCTTCCGAAATCTTGTTGTCTGCAATCCAGGAAAAAGAGCCTCAAGGTGATCGCTCATACGAGGCCCTTCTTCTGCCCCCATTGCAACCACGCTTGGACCTGTTCGGACATGCTCCATTTCGCAAAGCCGTTTTCGACCAGCGGCGGCGCAATGTTTTCGCCTGTGATTTCACGCAACGCCCAGATGAGACCCATGTCTCCTCCCGTCGCCAACTCGCGCAAGATAATCGGCACGGCCGGCTCGCCCATCGCGACAATGGCCCGCATTGCTGGATGGCCCATGATGATTGACGGATTGGAATGGTGCGCGGTGCCATTTTCCCACTCCACTTTCAAAAGCTGGAAACGCTGTTCGCTGGTTTCGCCAGGCTCAGCAATGGGTGCAGCGACTGGGATGGAATGTCCTTTCGACATGACTTGATCCTTTGATTCGTGAAGGCCGCCGCATCCGTGGGTTTCTAACGTCCCGTGCCAGCAATCATGCTAAGGGCACACGAACAGCATTATAGCCGAATTCTCGCAAACTCCGCCAAGTATATCGCACCCGGCGCAAAATCAATCCGCTTTCACTTGCGTGCGGAATATGCGCATTATCGGGCTTGCACCGCTGCCTGCGCAAGCGAGGAGGAGGATTCGGCCGCTTCGCCCGCGCCTGATGCGCCGCAGATGTCGATGGAAGCGAACGAGCGTGTGCTTTTGCCTGCGGACATGGATGGTCACGCTGGCGGGAGTGCTACAATCGCTCAGGGTTTGCCAGTTTCACACGCTCGCGATCCGGCGACAAGGAGGTTCCGATGAGACGAGGCGTCGCGCTGTTGCTTTCACTGTCGGCCCTGGTCTGGGTGACTCCCAACTCATTCGGGCAATATCCGTATCCATACGCTCCGCCCGTCTACGGCCCGGCTCCTGGCTACTATCCGCCGCCGCCGTATGGTTACGGCCAGATGGCGCCGATGCCCTACGGTTATTATCCCCCCGCGCCGATGCCGATGAATCCGCAGGCGCCGCGGGTATACGTTTATGGTCCGCTGGAAGATGTGCAGCCAGCGCCCGCACCGGTGCAGCCGGCCCCTAAACAACCCGCGAAGCTTCCGGACGCGGTGAAGAGCGCCAAGCCGGCGGCGCCCACGGCCAAACCCGGCGCAGCGCCCGCCAAAACCGGCGTGGCGCAGGTGCAAGGCATCAAGGAGGGCGATGCGCCCTCGGGCAACTGGTTGCCGCCGACGCCCGGCGCCACGCACACCTTGCCTACATTTGACGGCTGTGCACCGCAAGGCTGTGGCGACGGCTGCTGCGAGTCGGCCTGCCCGACCGGCATCCCGAAGACGCCGCCGCTATGCGGGCATGGCCAGTTCTTCGGCGACATCGGCGCCAATATCCTGGTTCCGTATCCTTCCCAGCGCCAGGCTTTCAGCACGACGGGCGGCGGCCAGACTTCCAGCAATGATTTCCCCCGCATGGTTGACGTCGCCCCGTTCATCTCGCTCGGCTATCTCTGCCACAACGGCTGGGGCATCCGCGGCGATTACTGGTACCTGCACGGCAGCGAACATCAATCAACCGGCAACGCCGATCCCAACACCACCATTGGCACGCCGCTCGGCTCCAATTTCCAGTTCGCCCCGAACCAGGCTCTGGCAGCGGGCATCGGCGCCGACGGCTACACCTTCTCGCAGTCCCTCATCATGCACGTCGCCGACATGGAAGTCATCAAGCAATGTCAATGGATGGACACGACCTTCCTGTTCGGCGCCGGCGGCCGCTACGCCCACGTCAGCCAGTCCTATTCGGCGACGCAAGGCAACCCAGGCGGCACCAACGGCGTCATCACCGTCTTCCAGGATCAGCAAGACGCCAACGCCTCCAACGTCTTCGAAGGATGGGGCCCCACCATCAGCCTTGAAATCATCCACGCCATTCCGCGCTCCTGCTTCAGCATCTACGGCAACGCGCGTGGATCGTTCCTGTGGGGCAACGACACCTTCAGCCAAAACCTGAGCAGCCAGAGCATCATCGTCCCCAATCCAGGCACCAATCCGATCGGCGCTGCCAGCACCATCGTCAATCATCGTGAGGTCAGCATCGGCGAAGCGGAAGTCGGCTTGCAATACGGCGGGCGCTGCGGTCCGGTCTATCTCTTCGTCCGCGCCGGCGCCAGCTTCCAGCGCTGGTGGGACATCGGCAGCGCCGCAAGCTCGAACGGCAACCTCAGCTTCATCGGCGGCGTCGCCCGCATCGGCGTGGCGTATTGACAAGAAGGAGCCGCGCACGAAGGAAGCGGCCACGCTTACTTCGTGCGCGGCTCACAACATTCCTCGATCGAAATTGGCCGCGTGACCACCCGGAACGGGCCGACCGCCGCGCACCTGACGCCAGAGCTCGCGCACCATCGCCGGCTCATACGGGCGATAGAGAAAATCGGCCCGCAACGAGATCGCCCCCGCTTTCGCCAGCTCCGGCAGGCGCGTCGAAAGACAGAAAGGCCCCTGGTTCAGCACGATCGTGCGGCAATGATAATCCAGGGCCGTCACGCGCTCGCCGTGGCTGGACACCATCTCCATGCTCTCGAATCGGCAATTCGCCTTGCCGGGGCAGCCGCCGATCAGGTTCGCATAGGCGCACGATTCAGCCAGGAACTGCGGCGTGTCCTGGTAAACGATCAGCACGGACTGAGCGCCGAATTCCTGCCACAGCGTGCGAGCGTTGGCGAACCCGTCCTCCGGCGACAGCGCGAAACGTGTCGCGCCCATGTCGAGACCTTGCAAAGCCGCGAGCCGATTGATGACATAGATCGACCAGTCGGTTGCCAGATCGAGCGAGCCGTTCGGAGCATCCGGATCGACGCCGAGATAATGCCAGGCGGAGAGATTCGCCGCCTCCCATTTGCGCCAGCCGTCGGCCTGGAACATCGCAATCTTGTGCAGCAGCCCTTTTTCTTCCCAGGCCCGCGTCAAGGCCGGCAGTGCCAGGCGGATGCGGTCCCGGCCGATCCGGGGGCCAAGTTGCGATAGCCGTTCGCGCAACAGCGTCGGATGATCGCGCGTGATATCGATAACGACTTCATCGAGATCGCGCCAATCCTCGTCGGCGAACGCATGGAGAAAGCCGATCCGATCCACCTTGATTGACCAGCGAAACGCTTCCGTGGCCCGCACCGCTTGCGGCTTCGCGCTCACAGTATCGTTGATTTTCGCAACATCGCTTCGCCGCTGTTCCTCTATCGCCGCATCCAAATCGTCAATCAAGTCGCGGCGAAGCTGATTGAGCTGTGACACTGGCACGAACCCGCCCGCTTCATTGGTCCACGTCAGCGATTCCAGGCGAAACCGGCTCTGCCCCAGCCGGGCGAAACAGCCGCGCACGGTCCGCTCCATCGCCGCGAGATCATCCGCTTTCGGGAATGGGCCGGGCAAGGATCGCTCAACCTCGAGCCGCATTGCGTCCGTGCCGACACCACCAGCCGATCCCGCGTCAAAACCGCGTCAATGTGTAATGGCTGGCGGCCGTGCCACAATCCCGGCTTGGGCCGCTCGTGGCGATAGCGCTGCTTGACCGCCTGCGATGACGAGCAATACACCGGCGCGCCGTGCGGGATCTCCGGCGCATCCGCGGGCAGGCCGACTTCGACCAGCGCACCGGCGGGCGTCTCGATCACTTCGCGCTGCGGAGCGCCGGCAAGCCAGAGATGATCGACCGCGAAGCCGAATGGTTTGCCCAGGATCGGCAAGTCGATTTGCAAGCCATCATGCCGCTGCAACGCGCGGGTGGAACGAAATCGCAAGCGCGGCTCACGCTTCGGTCCCGCGATGTCCTTGACGTGCCCGATCAGCGTGCCGCGATGGCCGACGGTATCGCGGTCGGCGACTTCCTTGTCCTGGTGCGATTGCACGAACAGCCGGGTCCAGGGCCGGCTGAACACGGTTTGCAAGTCGGCTTCGACAATGGGCCGATCGTCCGGCTTCATGGTGCCATCGAGCAATTTGCGGTAATAATCGGTGGTGGTGGCGACGTAGAGCGGGCTTTTCTTGCGGCCCTCGATCTTGAAGCACGACACCCCCGCGGCTCGCAGGGCCGGCATGTGATCGGGCAGGGCGAGGTCCTTCATCGAAAACGGAAAGCCCTGGCTTGGATCGCGCCGCACGGGGCTGCCGTCGCGCAGCGTCAAGGGGGCGTCGGCGACATCGTAGGAATCGCGGCAAGAATAGGCGCACTTGCCCCGGTTGCCGCTGCGGCCCAGCGTCTGTGCGGAGAACAGGCACAAGCCGCTGTAGGAATAGCAGAGGGCGCCATGGATGAAAACCTCGGTCTCGACGCCCGCGCTGCTCGTGATATCGTTGACTTCCTCGAACGTCAGCTCGCGGGCCAGCACGACGCGCGCGAAACCGAGCCGGGTCAGTGTTTCAGCCCCGGCGCGGTTGTGCACCGCCATCTGCGTGCTGCCGTGCAATTCGAGCACCGGGAAAAAGTGGCGAATCGCCCGGTAAACGCCGAGATCTTGCAGGATGACCGCATCGACGCCGATTTCGCGCAAGGCGAAGAGCGATTCGACCAACTCGCTCAATTCATCCTGGCGAATCAGCGTGTTGATGGTGACAAAGACGCGCCGGGCCGGCGTCAGCGAATGGGCGTAGGCGGTGATTTCGTCGAGTTCCTCGAGCGTGAAATTCTCCGCTTCCGCGCGGGCCGAGAATTTCTTCAAGCCGAGATAGACAGCATCGGCGCCGAAGTGAAAGGCCGCGAATGCCGCATCCAGTCCGCCCGCCGGCGCCAGCAACTCGACGTTGCGCGGCGCTATTTCCGCGAGAAGCGGCACCGACAGCGGCGCTTCCGGCGCGATCGGGTTGTACGCCCCCTGCGGCGAAATCGGCTCCGGCGCATCGGGCAACGGGCCAAGCACCGTCATCCCTTCCCAGGACGCGGGGCTAGGCGGCGGCGCTTCCGATAGCAATGGCAATGTGATCTTGTTCGGCATGGTCCGATCATTATACCACCCTGGAGCGCAACATTACTCTTTCGCGCGCAATTCGACGAATCGCTTAAAATGCTCCGCCACTTCGCCGCTGATGGCATCGCCGGTGTGCAGCAACATGCCATAACGCAAATGCAGGTGCTCGCCTTTCTTGAGCCGAACCAGATCGTTGTTGCCTTTGACGCCGGGGAACTCGGCGTGCTTGGCGCGGCCAAATGGGTTGGCGGCCATCAAGCCGTAGCCGCGCACGTGCCAGCAGGCGGGGATATTTTTCGGATCGTCGAAGATCGCCAAACCGACGACTTTGCCGTCGATGGGCCCGGAGTAATCGCACCAGGCGGAGCGTCGGCCCCAGCACTCTTTTTCGCCGATCTTGCCGTCGGCGTTCTGGATCTTGCCTTTGCCCGTGGCCGCGTTGATGACATCGTTGATGCGAACGCCGAAGCTGCCTTCCTTGGTGTCGCCGAAGGTGATCGGACAAACGCTGGCGTGCAGGTCGATGTTGACGACAATGAGGTGGGCTTTGCCGAGGTCGTGAAGGGCGATCCTGCGACCCTCCTTCATAATCTTCTGCCCATCCGCAGTCTGCCATTCCAGCATTTGGCACATCCCGGTGCAGCCTTTTTGTACGGTATCCGAGAGTGGCAATCCCGCGGGGCCGCTTTGAATAACCCCGTGCCCCTTGGCTTCGGACCAGAAATCGACGCCTTCGACTCCCTTGATCTTTGTCTTCAGCTCGATACCTTCGGGAATGACATCGCCGTGGCAAAACCACGCGGACTTCTGATGCGGGTGATCTTTAGCCTGCCCTTCCGGCGGCGGATAATTGCGTGTCAGGGGGATGCCGCCAGGTGCATTGAGGGGCCAGAAAATCGGCTTGGCGTATTTGGAGTCTGTCTGATAGCTGGTCACGATATCGTTGCCGATCAGAAAATCGAAGCGGTATTCGCTGGTTTTGATTTGCAAAGATTTGCCTCCTTGCGATTGAGCCATCGGAACAAAAGCGATAAATGCCAGGAAGGCGATCCAACCGAGATGCCGTGCCATGGGAGAGACTCCGGGGGTTAGCGTTTCTTGAGCTTCGGCTCCACGATCGCGGCGATTTTTGTCAACCAGGCGATGGCCGCAAGTCGGTCTTCGTCAGCATATGCATAATTGACATCGTAGCGCACTGATTCGCTGAGGGCTTTGAGCCGCCGATAAATTGCGGGAGCGTCACGCAGTTCGGGACACTTTGCCATCGCGTATGCTCGGTCTTTGTGTTCGGTCGCGGCGGGATCAAAGACGATATTCTGCTTATCGACCAGGTGGGCATTCATTAGATGCACCGCTGCGTAAAAGCGAACGACGCAACTCCACCCGCGTGGACTCGGCAAGAGCTCGTCCATTGATTCCGCGAGGGTAATATTCGCAAGGTAAAGCGCGTGGTGCTTGGCCGCGTCGTCGCTCATCATCGCAGGTATACCAATTCGGTGCCCCAGGGACCTGGCTTGCTCGGATCGCGGCCTTGATGGGCCCAGGTGTGAAATTCAAACGAGATTTCGGGATACTCATTCATGACTCGCTGTTCCTGGCGATAGAGGCCGCGGTAATATTTGTCGCGGTGCTCCTTGACGAGCGAGGAGACATGGACCGTCTCGTTCCCCTCTTTGACGAAAACCGCATCGACCGTCGGCACCTTCGAGAGATACATACGAACTGCGTCGCGCCAGGTATTGGGATGGGCCGACACCCTTTTCTTCGGTTTCGCTTTTTTCGTGATCGCCATCGCTGAATCTCCTTCTGGAGTGATTATCTGCAAGGGACCGCCGCATCGTCAATCCGCAAATCCGCGCAGCAGGGGACAAGAAAAAACGCCAAACGCCGGTGCGCCCTATAATAACCAAGAAATCTCCATCGCCCCTTGGAGCTTTCACCATGTTCGACCGCTTGCCGTTGCAGGATCGTATCGCTTATCAAGGAATCACCTTCGACGATGTTCTTCTCGAACCGGGCTACAGCGACGTGTTGCCTCGCGATGTCGATGTGCGCACGATGCTGACTCGCCGCATTCGCCTCAATATCCCCATTGTCTCCTCGCCGATGGATACGGTGACCGAGAGCGAGTTGGCCATCGCATTGGCGCAAGAGGGGGGGATCGGCATCATCCACAAAAACATGGCAATCCAGGCTCAGGCCCGCGAAGTGGAGAAGGTGAAGCGGAGCGAGAACGGCATCATCACCGATCCCGTCACCCTGAGCCCCGATGAAACCGTCGAGACTGCCCGCAAAATCATGGAAGTCCAGCACATCTCAGGCATTCCGATCACCATCGACGGGCATCTCAAAGGCATCATTACCAAACGCGATCTGCGTTTCATCACCGAGAATCATCGGCGTCTCGCCGAGGTTATGACTCGGGAAAACCTGGTCACGGCCCCGGAAAATACAACGCTTGAAGCGGCTGAACGGATTTTGACGGAAAATAAAGTCGAGAAATTATTGTTAGTTGACGAAAAATATAGACTGAGAGGCCTGATCACCATTCGCGACATCGACAAGATGAGCGCCTTCCCGTCGGCGTGCAAGGACCAGCGCGGCCGGTTACGGGCGGGGGCGGCGGTCGGCGTTCACGATTATGAACGGGCCGAAGCGCTCGTCAAGGCCGACGTGGACGTGCTGGTGGTCGATTCGGCCCACGGGCATACCAGCAACGTCATCGAAACGGTCAAGGCGCTCAAGAAGAGCCACGACATCGACGTGATCGCCGGCAATGTCGCCACCGCCGCCGGCGCCAAGGCGCTCTTGGATGCGGGAGCCGATGCGGTCAAAGTCGGCATTGGGCCAGGGTCGATCTGTACGACGCGGGTTATCTCCGGCGTCGGCGTGCCGCAGATCACGGCGATCGGCAATGCGTGTGCGGGGCTCAAGGGTTCAGGCGTGCCGGTTGTCGCCGACGGCGGCATCCGCTACTCCGGCGACATCGTCAAGGCGCTCGCCGCCGGGGCGCACACGGTTATGTTGGGCAGCTTGCTCGCGGGACTGGCCGAGAGCCCCGGGCAGCTCATCATCTACAAGGGACGAAGCTTCAAGGTCTATCGCGGCATGGGCTCGATCGGGGCGATGGTCGCCGGGTCGAGCGATCGCTATCGGCAACCGGGAAGCACGACCGGGAAGCTGGTGCCCGAAGGGGTCGAAGGGCGCGTGCCTTACAAGGGCAACCTGTCGCCGTTCATCTATCAACTGACGGGCGGCTTGCGGGCTGGCATGGGATATTGCGGCACACGGAACGTGGAAGAATTGCGGACGCGGCCCGGGTTCATTCTCGTGAGCGGGGCCTCGGTGCAGGAGAGCCATCCACATGACATTCTCATTACGCAGGAAGCGCCCAATTACTCGTCGCGCCTGGCGAGCCAAATGGGTAATGACGATCATTAGCCTGATTATTGCCGCCTGGTGGATGGGCGTTATGAGCGTGCAGGCTCAGACTCAGGTTTATCTGCCGCCGCCGACCGAATCGGTGGTGACGCCGAAATTCGTGCCGGTGGGCCAACGGCCGGGGAGCGGCGTGGTCAACGTGAGCCTGCCGCCGGCGCCGCCGTTTGTGCCGATCCCGGCTCTGCCTGTCCAAGCGCCGGTGGCGCCGCAACCCGTCGCGCAGCCTGCCATGCCGCCGGTCGCGCAACCGCGCCCTGAGGCGACAGCGGACTTCATTACACTGCGCTCGGAGCTACCTGGATACCAGCGGCTGTTCAATCGTGAGTCGGAAGCGCAGTTTTACGAACGCATTCGCCAGGACGCGAAAAGAAATCCCGGTTCGATTCCCGCCCTCTTCCCCGCCGACGAGCCGATTGTCAGCAGGGAATCCTACGTGCAGCCGAGTTATCCGCGCCTCGATCCGCGCACCAAACGGCCATTTGCCCCAGGGACGACAACCGTGGAGCCGTGCTACCTCGTGCATCGTCGGCTTTTGTTCGAACAACCGAACTTCGAGCGCAACCTCTACGATCTCGGCGTGGCCCAGCCGCTCGTCAGCCTGGGCGTTTTCTACTATGACGTGGCCATGGCCCCCTATCATATCTGGTCCGATCTGCGCGATCGCAACGAGAGCAGCCTCGGCAAGTGCCTGCCCGGCGATCCAGCGCCGTTCACCGTCTCGTGCGAGAAATTCAGCGTCACGGGCCTCGTCGGCGAAGCAGGCGCCATCGTCGGTTTGGGAATGTTGTTTCCTTGATGGTCAGCGAACTTTAGAAAGCGCATGAAGTCGGGGAGGGCGAGGCGGGCGAAGCTCCTGCCGAGCCGTGAATCCTGAAGACTCCCGGCGCTTCCGGCTCGGCGGGAGCCTCGCCCTCCCGCATACGCGATTTAGTTCTGGACCATCATTAGCCTCGCCTCGTGGGGGGATTACCGCAGCCCCACGAATGCCCCGCGATGCTCTCGCGCCATCGCCCATAGGAACGCGCCGACATCCGGGCTCTCGAAGAAGAACCCTACAGCATTGATGCGCACGTCGTTCATCCCCTCTTGCGGACGATTCCAATCGGTCTTGAGCTTGTCGCGGACAAACTTGCCCATGAACGAGTTGCGCTGCTCCTCGGTCGGATTGCGGATGCTGGCGGGGACGCCGGAGCCGATGTTGGGCAAGCCATCGGAGAAAAGATAGATCGTGTCGAGCTTGAGCTTGCGGAAGCGAAATGCTTCTTCGAAGCCTTCCTCCATGTTGGTTCCTCCTTCGACCTTGACCTTGCGAAGGGCATCGCGCGTCAATTTAGCCGTGGCGTGGCCTTCGTATTTGAGCCAGGAATCGCGGCTGCCGAAGAGGTAGCGCGTCTTATCGGAGAAGAGAATTACCTGGAAGCGCTGCATGGTCGGGATGCTCTGCATGAGCTTCATCAGGGTGTCACACAGGAACGGCCATTTTTCGGGGTCTTCCGTATTCTCGTCCTTCATGGTCATGCTGCCGGAAATATCGATGAGGAAGACGACGCTTTCGCCGGTGAGCGGGACGCCGGCGAAGCGCTGCTCAGCGTCGGCTTTGAGGGAATCGAGCTTGCGGTTGACGCCGACCAGCTTGTCCTTGAGCTGATCCCGCTCCGCGGTAAGGGCGGCGACTTGTCCCTTGGCCTCGGTGAGATCTTTGGCCCCGCCGGAGACCGACTTGGCCAGCTTGTTCTTCGACGCGGCTAGCTCGGCAAGCTCCACGCGGGCGCGCTCGAGATCCTGCTCGCGCATCTTGAGCTGCAAATCGGCCAGCTTCAATTTCGCCTGGGCGTCCTTGCTATCCACTGCGATGGTGTCGAGCAATTTTTGCAGCTTGCGGGCGGTCTCTTCGGAAAGCGCGACTGCCGCTGCTTGATCTTTCGCTTTCTTGTCGGCTGAGGAAATCTTGGCAAGCAGATCGGCATTGCTCTTGTTGGCCCCGGCGAGATCGGCCGACGTTTTCTTCTGCTCGGCCAGCAGTTTCGCCAGGTCGGTCTCGAGCTTCTTGCGCTGATCGGTGCTGACGTTCAATGCCCCCTGCGTTTTGTCGCGATCCTTCTGCGTTGCTGCCAACGCTTGGGTAAGTTGTTGATGTTTCTGCTTCCAGGCCGTCACATCCGCTTGCAACTGCATGACATCGCTGGATGCGGACAGCAAGTCCTGCTGGGCCTTCTCGTACTGAAGGCGTGCCCGGATGGCAGCGTCGGCTTGCTTGAGCGCCTCCGCGTGCGATTCCTTGGCGTCGGCCGTCTGCTGTTCGGCTTCCTGATGCGCGACTTGCCAGAGAAGCACGACGCAGCCCAGCGCGCAGCAAATCACGTCAAGCATGTAGATGTTGAAGATCGTCGGGATTTTGTGGCGCTGAAGCATGGCATTTCTCAGAAAGAGTAGGTAGCAGACAGCGCGTAGCAGATAGCAGGGAATCAACGACGGTTCTGGCTGCCTGCCGCCTGCTGTCTGCTGCCTGCTCTTGTGAACGGCGCAATCGTTTCCAGATGCCCGACCGGCAATTCCCCATCGCAGAATGACTGTGCCAAGGCGTGCGCCGCCCGCGCCGGGGCTTCCGGCGTCAGCACCATCACGTTGCGCGGCGGCGTTTCGGCGCTCAGGAGGTCCGCGCCGAAATCTTCTTCCTCAAAACCCGTCACCTTCGTCGGCGGCAAGATCGTTTCGCTCGACGGCGAGCCGCGCTCGGCGAGCAGCGGTTGCAGCGCGTCGATCAGGCCTGGCAGCCGGCTCGCTTGATGCGTCAACACGATCGCGGGGGGCAGTTCGCTTGCCGGCCAACCCGTCAATAGCCGGCTCGCTTCCTGGGCCGACTGCAACGCCAGCGCCCGGCAAAAATGCACCGTGTGTTCCGGATGCACCAGCAAATGCGAAAACCAGCGCTCGCCGTTGACGCCCACTTGCATCGGCCGACGCGTCAACGCCGCCAGCGCCAGCGCATCGAGCTGATCGAAAATGCTCTGCTCGGCGCTCGGCACATCGCGCGGATCGCGGCGATGAACGCGGATCATGCGGTCGGCCAGCGCGTCGATGAGCCGATCCTTCCACGCGCTGACGCCGAGCTGTGTGAACGATCGGCATTCGATCAAATGGGCCCGGTCGCCGAGCCCCTTGACCCAACCGAGGGTCAAGGCGTGATCGTCCGCGTCGATGACAAGGACGGAGCGCTGCCAAAAGCGCTCGGCGTGCCCGGCCAGAGCTGCGGCCAGGATCGTTGACACCGAACCCAGCGCCGGCAGCCGGGCCTTTTCGCCGAGCTTGCGCAGGGCTTCCGTCTGGCTGGGATCGAAGTAACCCGGTGTGGTGAGAACGACTGCCCGGGCGCCGGACGCCAACGGCTGCAAGCGCCGCCAGACGAGTTCGCAGGCGGCTTGAGCGTCGAGCGAATGCCGGCCCGACTGCCAGCGCCGGGCGGTTCCCAGGTGCGGCAGAAACGACGTGCACATCTGCCGCGCCGATATCCGACATCGGCCCAGCGCGGCGTTCCCCACCTCGGCGCTCGATTTGTCCAGACCGATCGTCAGCGGCAGTTCGGCGCCGGGCGGCTCCAGCGGAATCGGCAAGGGAACCTCCCCGGCGCGCCCCATGACCGCCCGCACGCGCGTCGCATTCCAGTCGAATGTCAGCACCGTCATCGCGCGCCCTCTCTGTCGGGCCGAGCGCCGTCATCCCGGACACCAATTCCACGTCCCCATCCATGTCCGCCACGCCGGTTCCCGCGTCCGGCTCGTAAATCCGGTTGACCAGATGCTCCAGGCAATACTGCTGGCAATCGATCAGCAGCGATTCCTCCTCGCGCTGCAGCACGTGGATGAAAAACATCGACACCAGGCTCAACCCCAGCGCCACCAGCGTGCAATCGAAGGCCACGGTCAGATGCTCCGTGGCGATGCGAAGCTGCTCGCCCCCTTGCCCCGCAAGCGTCATGCTTCCCGCCAGCCCGCGGACCGTGCCGAAGAAGCCGACCGCGGGGATGGCCCAGGCAAGATAATTCATGGTCGCCATGCTGGAAATCAATCGGCCCAGGTCGGCTTCCGCCTGCGTCTTCAGCGTCTCGCGTACATCGAGGCTCGATCGGCTCAACGACAGTTTCGACAGGCCGGCCCGGATCATGTTGGCCAGAATGAATGGACCACGCGCCGCCGTCACTTGGTCGAGAGCGCGCTGCAAGGGCCGGGCATCTTCCGGCAGGATGCGGGCGCCGTCGTCGATGGGAAGAAAACCGAGCGCGAAAGCGCGGCGCTGGCGGCGCATCTCGCGGTAACGGCCCAGGAAAATGAGGAAGCCCCAGATGAAGCAGCAATAGCAGGCAATCTGCTCGGGCCCCAGCAGCAGTTTCGCCCAGCGCTCGGGAGGCCAATCGAACCAGGTCTGCTCCGCGGCATACTTCTGCCACAGCGGGACGACGATCAAGCCGACGAGAATCAGCGTGAGGACCAGCAGCGTCCATTCGCGCGTCGGCCGTTGCGAGGGGGTTAATGCCATGAGACAATCCTTCGGATCAGCGCGTGCGGTTGCCGATCGTTAACAATCAACCATTCCCTATTGTATCGAGAATGTCAAGCTTATCAGAAATGGCGATTTCATGGAAAGAGCGGTTTATTGCCTACTCCGGCGGCAGAGCCGATTGGACTGGGTCGTATGCGTCGATGGTGTTGATCTGAGCGTGCTGGAGCACGACGATTCGATCGTAACCTTGGTGGTCAACGAATGCCACACTGTCCCAGCGGCGGCCCAGAATGATCATCTCTGGACTGGTCACCGGTATCTGCCGGCCACTTGACATGGTGACAGTGAAAGGGATGAACGGCGTCGTCTTCGCCCAGTCCTGCAAAGGCGATTTCTCCATAGGGCACTCTCCTGACCGTTGCCGTTTAGCACAAAACAATTACGAATTGAATTGTACCACTGGTCTGTGCCGGGGCCAAGAGCACGTGGAGCTACGGGTGCAGCACGATCTTCCCGATTAGCGTGCCGGCTTTTTGCAGGGTGTTTTCTTCCAGAAAACGATGGGCGGCGGCGGCCTCCGCGAACTTGAAGGTTTTGCCGATATGGACGTGCAGCTTCGTGGCGGCAAGCCAGCGCGTGATGTCATCGCCGGCGGGGCGCTGCTCGGCGGCCGAGGCGTTGAACATCGCGAAGCCGAACAGCGATAGATCGCGCGGGTAGAACTGGCCCAAGGGGAAGATCGGCTGAGCGGTGCGGCCCGCCATCACGATCATGCGGCCGCGCGGCGCGATCAACGGAAACGTCTTGACGAAGTCGGGCTCGCGCTGCGTTTCGTACCAGACGTTGACGCCCTTGTCTTCGGTGAATTTCTTGACCTGAGCCGGCACATCGTCGGTCTTGTAGTTGATGACACAATCGGCGCCCCAGCTTTGGCACAACTTCGCTTTCTCGGCCGAGCCAACCGTGGCGATGACCTTGGCGCCGGTGGCTTTGGACATCTGCACGACCATGGCGCCGACGCCGCCGGTGCCGCCATTGACGAAGACGGTTTCGCCGGCCTGGAGTTTGGCGCAGTGGAACAGGCCGCGATGGGCCGTGATGCCAACGAGGGCGGCGCCGGCAGCCGCGTCATCGGAGACGCCCGCGGGGACCGGGAAGAACCAATCTTCGGAGGCGCAGACATATTCCGCGCAACTTCCTTGCCGGCCGAGCAAACCTTGATTGGAAGCCCAGACGCGCCGCCGATCTTGAAGCGCTTGACGCCTGCGCCGACCGCCTCGACCGTGCCGGCGACATCGCTGCCGGTGATGAACGGCATCGGCAGTTGCATGGCGACGGTCCCGGAGCGGACGTAGGCGTCGATCGGATTGAGCGCCGCCGCCGCGACGTGAACCAGGATTTCGCCGGCCTGCGGGGTCGGCGTCGGCAAGTCGCCATATTGCAGCACATCGGGTGCGCCGGTGCTGGTCAGGCAAGCGGCCTTCATGGCGGTCTCCATTCACCGAAAGAATGTCGCGCGGGCTTTCTCGGCCTGGTTTTTGACCTCGCCCTGCGAGTTTTCCGCGAGTTCGTCCACGATTGGATAGATGTCGCGCAGCTCCGGCGGTGCCGCGTCCCCCTTTCGCTGATCGTGCCAAGCGGCGATGGCCCGCAGCGCCGCGATCGTTGTCGAGCGGGCGGCGCTCTCATCGTAAATGTCCTTGCCGTCGGGTTGCCGAACCCGCGCATTGCGCAGTTGCTGTTTCTCGTCAAGCATTTCGCGAAGGAGCGGCCACGGAGTCTCCCGGCTGCCGAGCCGTGCCAGCGATGCGGCCGCGTTATAACGAATCTCCCAGCCCGGCGCGCTCGGCAATGTGTCGCACAAAAGGGGCAATGCGGCCCAGCATACGCTCGCCGGAAACGGCGCCAGATTCGGCGCGACCGCCAGCGCGACATATTGCTCCGGCGGCGTCTGCTCCATCCCGGCCGAGGGCTCGTTATTCCAGAATAGGATCTTCAACACGAATGCCACCAGGCAGCCGATCAGCGCGAGTAAAAACAACCCGCGCGCCACCAGGCCTTTGTCTTCTTGTGCCATGCTTTCCCGCTCCTAGTTCCAACGCCATCAACATTGTAGTCGGCCCATTGGCAAAGTGCATCGCTGGATGCCTTATTCGCGGCGCAGCGCGTATCAGCAGCGGCGTGTGCAGCGTGGACCAGACGGCGAGCGCTGCGGACAAAACGCCGACGACGAGCACGCTCGCCAAGAGTCCCGCGATGTGCAACCAAAGCACGTGGGCGCCGGCGCCGACCAGATGCGGCGCGACCGCCAGCAGCGCGGAAATGGTGCCCGCGGCCAGGCCCAGCATCAGCAAAAACGCGTTCTCCACAAGGACCAGCCAGGCGAGTTGCCCGCTGCCGAATCCGAGCGCGGTCAGCAAGGCCAGCTCGGCCCGGCGTTCCCAGACGCCGCGCAACAGGACGATGGCCAGCCCCGCGGCGCCGAGCAACAGGCCAAGAGCGCCGAGCGCCTGGAAAGTCAGCAGGTAGGTGTTCTCGACCGCCAGGTATCCTTGCAATCGACTCGCGGTGGTCGCCACGTCCAGGCCGGTCGCTTCCAGCCCCTTGCCGAGCTGTTGTTCGATGGTTTTCAAATCGGCTTCATCGGCCGTGCCGGCGTCGATCAAGAAGAACGAGAATCCCTCTTGCCGGGGAAACAGCTTCAAGAAGTTCGCCTCGGAGACGAGCACCTCGCTCTGGAAGATGCTCTCTTGCAACAGGCCGACGACACGAAGCTTCACCGGTTTGCCTTCGTCATTGTTCATTTCGAAGGTGTCGCCGAGCTTGACCTTCAGATTCCATTCCGCCGTGGTGGCATCAACGATGGCAGGAATGGCGGCGTCGTAGTGCGCCTTACCCTTCCCAGGATTACCGGGGGGAGCGGAGGCATTTTGCAGCAGCAGCCAGGGATTTTCCTTTTCTGCATCGGTCGTCGCCAGGGAGCCAGCGAATTGAAATCCGCCGCGTCCGATCAGCACTTTCGAGAACGCCATGACGCGCGGCTTGAGCGGTTTGTAAAGATTCAGACAGCTCGCGTCATCGCCGGCCTGCACGCGGCATGGAAAGAAACGGACCTTGCGCAAGTCCGGCGTGTCGAGTCCGAGTCGGCGGCGCACATCCGACTGATCGAGATCTTCGAAAACCGGCACGCTCCCGTCGGCATAGAACGCGAACCCGCCCGAGCCGCCCGTCCGCTCGTGAAAATCGTGATCGGGCCCTTTGTGGAATGACTCGACAGCGACGATCAGGAACGCCGCCGCCGCGAGCAACCCCACCGTCAAGACGCTGCGCACCGCATGACGCCCGGCATTGCGCAGGCCGAGCTTGGTCAAGGTCGGTTGCGGCGAGCTGATGCGATTGCTCCGTTTGAGCCCGTTCCACACGCCGGCAAGGGCCGCGGTCAAAAGCAACGCCCCGCTGCCGAAAAAGTAGCCGGCCTGCGCTTCGCCCGCCGGTTCGATGCGCGCCACGCCAACGAGAATCAGCGCCCCGACAAGGCCGACCGGAACCAACCAGCGGCTCCATCCAGGCTTCGCAGAGGCCAGCCCCATCGTTGGCCCCGTTTCGCCCGACAGCAGCGAGCGCGGCGACAACTTGGCCAGCCCGCGCGTCGCCAGGAACAGCGTCAACAGACTGACCAAAAACGACGCCGCGTAACCGATGGCAAAGCTGATCGGCCTGGTGTACAGGTGAAGGAAGGTGAGCTCCGCGCCGCCGGGCCAGGTCGCGGACAGTAGCTTGAGCATCAACTCGCCAAAGAGCAATGCCGCGCCCAGGCCGATCAGCCCACCGATTAAAGCCAGCAGCGCACCTTCCCCGAGCAGCAACCGACGGATGCGCCGATGATTCCAGCCGACCGCCAGCAGCAAGCCCATTTCCGCGGCCCGGCGGTCCATGTTGAGACGTACCAGCAAGCCGACCAAGAGGAGCGATGACACGATCAGGACAAAGCTGAAGTAGATGAAGAGCTCCCCGAAATCGCTGCTGCCTCCGCTCGCCTTGAGCGCCTGCTCGCGCACGTTCTGAAAGACGAAGCCCCCCTGCTCCGGCGTGAGCGCCGCCAATAGTTCGGCCGGCAGCGTCTCGGGATTCGACGCCCCGTCTTTCGTGATACGGATCGAGGTGATGTCGCCGAATCGGCTGCCCCATAGCGCCTTCGCGGTCGCCATGCTGATGTACGCCTTGGGCGTGGTGCGGTAGCGGCTCCAGTAATCCTCGTCGGCTTTCTTGACGCGTTTCCGATTGAACGGGAACGGCGGGTTCTGCCAATTCGCCATGTTGGCCTGATCGGTGATGCCGGGAAACTCGGGCGTCAAATCGGGGTCATCGAGCTGGCCTTCGAGTTTGGGTAACGCTCGGACCTTGAAATTCGCGACTTTTAGATGCAGATGATTTTTTTCGGTGGGTGAAAAATAGCTGACGGTCAGGATACTGCCGGGCTTGACATGCAGATTGGAGCCGGGCCAATCGAGCACGGCGATGTCGGCATCGCCGAGCGCGACATCGGGGCCGACGGGCGCGCCGCGCTCCACCTCGATGGACGCGACGATTGCATAGGGGACGATGATTTTGCCAATGCCGAGGCTATCCGCGAGGTAGATGCTGATCTCGGCCCACGCGTCGGTGCGCTTCTCTTCGAGCTCGCGCACGGTTTTGACAATGGCCGGGTCGAGGATCATGCGCTGGCTTTCGAGCAGATAGTAATTGCGTTTCGCCAAGTAGAAAGCGACCGCGCGGTCCTTCGTCAAAATGCCGCCATTTTGGTTGGCGGCCTCGGCCAATTCGTCAGGCACGCGGCTGCGCCAGTAAATCTTCCGGTCGTTCTTCTTCTCGATAACGAGCTTCTCCCCCTTCTGCTCGGCAGCGGCCACTTCGTCATCGGCGACCTTGACGCTCCAGCGCTGCCGTTTGAGTTTGCCGTCGTCGAAATTTTGCGGATCGAGAAAGCGCAGCAAGCCCTCACCGCGATCCCGCGGTGAACGCCAGCGCAGGCCCCAATCGTCGAGCCTTAATCGTTCTGATAATGCCCGTCGGATGCGATATGACGCAGGCATCGGAAGGAAGCCCACCGGAAGATCATCCTCTTTCGGGGCGACAGAAAGCAGAGCATTGGCGCGCCCCGCCAGGTCGAGCTTCTTCTGCAAAAAACGCAACGGCACGAAAGCATTGCGCACCGGCTCGGGCGTCGGCTTCAGTGAAAACCGCCCCATCCCCTCGTCCGGCACAATCGCCCGCACCTTCAATGAGATCGCCTCGCTCACCTCGCCAACCTTGCGCTCGCCCAGCAGCGTCTCGCGCGGCGCCTTGTCGGGCTTTTGCAGATTCACTTCGACCGTGTCGCCGACTTTGACGCCGAGCGCCGTCGCCAGCGCATGGTTGAGCACGACCTCCGCCGCCGCGGATTCCCAGAACGCCGAGCTCTCGGGAATCTGCTCCTGTGGCCAAAACGACGCATCGACGCCGAGGACCGTGACCTTGCCGGCACGCTCAGAACTGTGGATCGCGCTCCCTTGCATCATCAAAACGGGAACGCAGCGTGCCCCACCCTCGGCGGCAATCTCCCGGGCCAAATCGGCGCGAAAGAATCGGCCCGGCAGCATCGCCTCCTCGACCCAGCCGAGTTGATCGAGCGTGAGTGCTTTCAAGCTGCCGCGCAGCGAATCGCCGACGAGCAACGCGCCGGTCAACACCGCCGTCCCAAGTGCAATACCGAACATGACGGCGAGATTGCCGCGCCAGTGGTATAGCAGATTGCGCAGGAGCAGGGTTTTGAAGCTCATTCGCGGATTCCGTTTGTCGCCAAATCGGATGAATGCTCGCTTGCAGTTTTACGCGCACCGAATCCCACGCTTGCACGGCATTCCGTGTGCGAAACCGCAAGCGAGCGGCGAGGCGCCCAACTCGGCGAGGCTATTTTACGTCGGCCAGCGCCTCCATCGAGCATCTCCATGCGGCGCGGCAACAGCTTCGCTAGCTCCGGGCTGTGCGTGACCACGATCAGCATGGTCTTTTCTTGCTGGTGCAGCTCCATCAGCAACTCGCCGACCGTTTGGGCTGTCTTGCGGTCGAGATTGCCGGTCGGCTCATCGGCAAGCAACAGCACCGGTTGCAAGATCAGGGCGCGGGCGACGGCCACGCGCTGCCGTTCGCCGCCGGACAACTCCGCGGGGCGATGTTCGAGCCGATGCGACAGGCCGACGCGCTCGAGCAATTGACGGGCACGCAATTCATGATTGCGGACCCCTGACTCCTGCCCCGCGAGCGCCGGGATCAACACGTTCTCCAGCACCGAGCATTGCGGCAACAGATGATGGTCCTGAAACACGAAGCCGATGCTGCGATTGCGAAAATGGGCGAGCCCGCGATCGTTCAACGTGAACGGCTCCTGAGCGCCGAGCTTGTACGACCCGGAGCTGGGCCGTTCGAGCGTGCCGAGCAGATAAAGGAGAGTGCTCTTGCCGGAGCCGGACGGCCCGAGGATGGCGAGCGCTTCGGCGTCGGCGAGGGTGAGGTTGACGCCGCGGAGCACTTCGAGGTTGCCGCTGCGCGTGGGGTAGCTCTTGCAGAGATTTTCAACGATGAGGCTCATGCGGATTATTGTGTCATTCGCGCGGGCAAAATCCACTGGCTGGCGAGAGGAATCTACTTGATCTGAGCCGGCTACTTCTTACGGGCCTTTGTCAATGAATGCTCACGGTAATGCGGCACGTGTTCTTCGATAACCGTTCCTGGCGGCGCACCGTTGTCGCATAGTACTTCGCGAAGGAGGGCGAGGCCACGGACACGTTCTGACACCACGACGTCCATGCCACAATACACAACGGAATTCCCCTCTCCAAGCTGCTGTCCGCCACCGGTAACTCGCCCCAGCCCGGCCTCGGACAATGCTTCGATTAATGGGTCCTCGTAACGCAAGCCTCGTTCTTCGGGCAGGAGCGATTCGGCGATGCGAATATAGAAGAAAAACTCGCCGTTGTCCCGAGCCATCTGGGCTAGTTGCCGCATGACTGGCACACGATTGGCGATCAATGGTGGGATCTTTGCCATGGAGAGCAACTCCTGGAAAAACCTTGGGCGAAACGGCGCTTACGGCAGGATCGCGTCGACCGCGATCCTGCCGATCTCGTTGCCGTCGAGAATCACCGGGACCGACTCGCCCGGTTTGTAGATTTCAGTAGTTCCAAAACGGAGTTGATATTCAAAAAAACGCATGGTTCTGTTCCTGAATGGGTTAGGAAAACACACTCATTCAAGGAGGAAGCCATGCGTTCAAGGAGGAATCATAAGGTTTCTGGGCAATTCGCTCAAGAGCAGGCGGCGGGGATTCTCGACGGCGTGCTCAAACCGGATCGCGGAGTGCGTGGCACGGCCAACGCGGTCATGAATGCGGTCCTGACGGCGGCGGCGCAAATGGTTTCGGTGTTCGCGAGCTGTTTGCAATTGGGCCAGATCACCGACCAAACCGTGCGGGACCAACTGAGGAAACGCTTGCCCAAATCCGCGCGTGGCCTGGAAGACAAAATGAACGAGGCACTGCGTCAGCCGCTGCCCCGCGGAACGCGACGCCGACGACGAGTGGTCAGCATCGACTTGCATGAGATTCCTTATCATGGCGACACCGATAACCAAAACGACCTGCTGCACAAAAAACCCCGCGCGGGCACCACGAAGTTTTTTGCCTATGCTACCGCCTTTATCTCTGAGCAGGGACATCGCTACACGCTGGCCTACACCTGGGTGCGGCGCAACGAATCGACCGTGAAAATCCTGGGCCGACTGCTGGCCCAGATCGAGCGCAGCGGCGTGAAAATACGGCGTTTGCTGCTGGATCGGGGCTTTTTCAGCGTGGCCGTCATGAGTTTCTTGAAAGGGCAAAATGTGCCGTTCCTCATGCCGGTGGTCTTTCGTGGCCGCAAACCCAAGAAGGGTAAACGGCACACGGGCTGGCGAGCTTTCCTGCAAAAAAATGCGGGCTGGTACACGCACACCCAGCGTTGGCAGAAAGATGAAGTGACGGTGCGCGTGTGCGTGACGTACAAATCGTACCGCCACCATCGCCACGGCAAGCGCTGCCAGAAGAAGCTCGTGTTCGCGGCGTGGCGTGTGCATGGCCAGCCCACCTTGGTGCGTGAATGGTATCGCAAGCGCTTCGCCATTGAAGCGAGCTATCGCCAACTGGGCCAGGCGCATCCGCACGAGCACGCGCGATCCGCTCTTGCGGTTGTACTACGTTGGCGTCGCCCTGCTGCTGCGCAACGTGTGGGAATGGCTGCGTAGCCTCGTGCCCGATCAGCGAGCAAGCAAACGCTTCCTGTTCCGGCGTATGCTGCAAGCCATCGCCCGTTGGATCAACCAAAGCATCCCCGCGCCCACGGATGCGACGTAACCCCTGATGCTGCAACCTGCCCAGCAAGGCATGAACTTGGAACTACTGGATTTCCTTCTGGCGATAATCCGGTTGTTCCGCGGGGCCGGTCGGGTCGGCGTGGACTTCGATTTGTTTGTCGATCAGATTGACGATCCAGTAAATGGGGAGTTTGGCGCGGGCGTAGGCGCGTTTCTTCGGTCCGCGGTCGCGGGCAAGCGAACTGGCCGCAACCTCAACAAGCAGCGCGACATCGCCTGGTCCGGGATGCCGGTCACCGTAATCGCGCGTGTCGCCACGGGCGGCATACACGTCGGGCTCCGGTTCGCTGTCCGCCGTGGTTAGCGGCTCCTGCGAATCCACGTACCATCCAGGCGGCAGGATTCGCTCCAGCGCTTTGCGCGTCAATCCAGTGGCCACCCGGTGCGGTGGACTTTTGGGAAATTTTCCACCAAGTAGCCGTCAAGGAGCTCCACGGGATTGTCTTCGGTCAGGACGCCGGCGTCGATCATCGCGTGGTATTGCTCCACGCTAACATTGGTGGACATGGAAGAATACCCACGGTTCGTTGCCTCGGGCCATTATAGGATTTCCACCCCCTCCGGAATCGCTGCGCTCACTCCTGGGACTTGACACGTTAATCTCGCTGCAATCCCTTCTTTCCGCACACCCATCGTGTAAAGATTCGGCAA
This sequence comes from uncultured Planctomycetota bacterium, assembly GCA_963767835.1. GTDB lineage: Bacteria > Planctomycetota > Planctomycetia > Gemmatales > Gemmataceae > SIAQ01. The sequence continues at coordinate 77,864 of CAVYFY010000015.1, read as the reverse complement.
CAAACTTGAGCGAAATCCCGCAGCGTGCCCATTTTTGACCTATAGTTGGGTTGCAAACACGGAAAAGTTTCTCTCCCCGATGAGCCTTTGCGCTATGTCTGTTCCATTGCCAGCCTGGCTAACGCGTGCAGCGGACGGAATCCGTCAACTGGCGGACCGCCCTTGGACGCTGTTTTGCCTGTTGCTGGCGCTGAACGCCCTCGCCCGCCCCTGTTATGCCACCGCCCACGATGCCCACTTGTACAGCTTGCAAGCCCTCAATCAAGCCGAGGCCGGCAGCTATGGCGACGATGTCTTTCTCCACTTCGGTTCGCAGGATCGGTTCTCGATTTTCTCACGGCTGATGGGGCCGACGGTGGCACTCCTGGGCGTGCGCACCGCCTTCTTTCTCGGCTACCTGGCGTTCAACGCGCTCTTCATTTTCGCGCTGTTTCGGCTGGTCCGGGCGTTGATCGATGATCCCGTCATTGCGACGCTTTCGCCGATTTATCTCGTCACCGCGCCGCTGTCCTACGGCGGGTTCGATATCTTCACCGTTCACGAGCAATTTTTCACACCGCGCATCGTCGGCATGGCATTCACGCTGTTCGCACTGGAGCGCATGCTGCGTCAGCATTTCGTGCAAGCGCTCTTATTCCTGATCGTCGGCTCGTTGATGCATCCCTTGATGGCGTTTGGCGGCGTGATGATCTGGGCCGGCTATGTCGCTTGCACCTTACTGCCGACGCGCGTTTTCGCCGGCTTGCTGATCGCGGCGCTGCTGGGCGGCACCGCGATTCTCAGCATTCCCGATGTCGGCACGCGGTTGTTCGGACCGATGGACGACGATTGGCATCAAATGATTCGTGTGGCTGTCGGTTACAACTATCCCGACACCTGGACATTCAAAGATTGGCTCAACGTGGCGGTATCCATCGCCGTGCCGATCGCGGCGTGTTTTTCGCTCTATCACGGCGATCCGCAGCGACGGCGATTTTGTGCGATCGTCGCGCTGGCAGGGATCGTTGGTCTAATCGCCACCGTCGCGGCTTCTTTCTTGCCCTACGCGCTGCTATTGCAGGGCCAGCCATACCGTGTACTGTGGATTCTCAAGGTTTTCCAGGTGCCGCTCGGCTTCGTGCTGATTGCGAACTGGAGCGGTGAACCGAAAATGCGCGTCGCTGCCTTGGCTTTGTTCGCGTTCTTTTGCGTCACGCATTATCTGCCCCACGAATTGGCGGTTTTCGCCATCGCGGTCGCGCTGTCCATCGGAGTCAGCCGGTTGCAGGAAGACACCGAGCCAAACGCCTGGTGGTATGCGGCCGCGCGAGGTTTGGCGGTCGGTGCGCTCGGCTGGATGGCATACCGCTGGTGGTTCCTCATCGGCGAGCGCGAGGCCATCGTCGCGCAATTCGATTTCAGCGAATGGCTGCTGTTCGACATGATCAGCCCGCTCTTCTGGATCGTCGGCCTGTGCGCCATCAGTGCGCGTTACGTTTCGTGGGGCCAGGCTTTCCAGCCTGGCCAATCAGACAATGGACGCCTCGGCCCCACGCTCTTCTCGGCCGGCGCCGCCGCGGCTGCCTTCTTGACGCCGGTCGCGCTCTTCGCTCTGGAAGCGTCGCCGGATATTCGCCGCGATCATACGCTGCACGGGGCCGATGTGCTGCTGGTGCGCGATTTCATCAAGAACAACAACCACGGAGCGCGCCGCCCCACCGTCTACTGGTGCATGAGCCGAACGGATCTCGTCTGGACCGACGTGCACGCCAACAGCTACTTCGGCATCATCCAAACCGCGGGCGTGATGTTCAATCGGCAAACCGCTGCGGAAATCGATCGCCGGGCCGCACTCGTCGCCAAATTCGAGATGGCCCACCAGCGCGGCCTCGGCGTCTTCCTCGACGATGTCAAGAAAATCGGCATGGAGAACCTGTTCAAGATTCCGCTCGACAGCCCGCCGCCGTCGCAGGACGATCTCGTTCGGCTGTGCCAGGAGCCGGGCCTTGATTATGTGGTGATCGAACAAGAATTTCCGGGACTCTACTCGGCCAGCAACGGCCGGGTTTTTGTGTACGAGTGTTACAAGGTAAAAAATGGGTCTTCGTTTAGCGTTCGCGCTGGAGCGTCGGCGAAGGCGTCGCCGACATGTCAGCGCGAACGCTAAACGGGGACCGAAACCCCAATACGAGGAAATCCCCATGACGCATCCCAATTCGGTCGCCATCATCGGCGCCGGCCCCGCCGGCCTCACCGCGGGCTATCTGCTCTCCAAGGAAAACGTGCCCGTCACGATCCTCGAAGCCGATCCCGTCTACGTTGGCGGCATCGCCCGCACCGCGAAGTACAAGGGCTACCACTTCGACATCGGCGGCCATCGCTTCTTCTCGAAATCGAAGGAAGTCGAAGACCTCTGGAGCGAGCTGCTGCCCAACGACATGCTCGATCGGCCGCGCTCGAGCCGAATCTTCTATCGGGACGCGTTCTTCTCCTATCCGCTCAAGGCCGGCGAAGCGCTCATGAAGCTCGGCATCTTCGAATCGACGCGCTGCGTCGCTTCGTATTTCTGGTCGAAGCTGTTCCCCGTCAAGAACCCGAAAAACTTCGAGGACTGGGTCTCGAACCAGTTCGGCAAACGGCTCTTCAACATCTTCTTCAAGACCTACACCGAAAAAGTCTGGGGCATGAGCTGCAAGGAGATCTCCGCCGACTGGGCCGCCCAGCGCATCAAGGGATTGTCGCTGTGGTCCGCGGTCTGGAATGCCCTATTCAAGCCCGCCAAGCCAAAAGCGGGGGCTGACAAGAGCAAGGTCATCAAGACGCTGATCGACACCTTCCGCTATCCGCGCCGCGGCCCCGGCATGATGTGGGACGCCGCCGCCGAGAAAATCGAAGGCATGGGCGGCGAACATCGAGATGGGCATGAAAGTCGTCGCCTGCCATTACGACGCCCACACGCAAATCTGGACTACGACCTATCAAGACCAAGCCGGCAATCAGCATATGATCGAATCGAAGCACGTGATCTCGTCGGCGCCGATGAAACAGCTTGTCAACGGCATCACGCCCAAGATGCCGCAGAAAGTGATCGACGCGGCCAACTCGCTCAAGTATCGCGATTTCCTGACGGTGGTCCTGATCCTGAAAGATCGCAACGCCTTCGACGACAACTGGATCTACATCCACGATCCGAGCGTGAAAGTGGGCCGGATCCAGAACTTCAAGAGCTGGTCGCCGGAGATGGTCCCCGATCCGTCGATGACCTGCTACGGCCTGGAATATTTCTGCTTCGAAGGCGACGGCCTGTGGAATTCCACGGACGCCGACCTGATCGAGCAAGCGAAACGCGAACTCGCCAAGATCGGCCTGGCCAAACCCGAAGACATCGTGGACGGCACGGTGGTCCGCCAGCCCAAAGCCTATCCGGTCTATGACGACGATTACGCCAAGCACGTCAACACCATCCGCGAGGAGCTGGACAAGAATTATCCGAACCTGCACCTGGTCGGCCGCAACGGCATGCACAAGTACAACAACCAGGACCACGCCATGATGACGGCGATGCTGTGCGCCAAGAACATCGTCGCCGGCGAACAGGTGTTCGATCTGTGGGAAGTCAACCAGGACGCCGAATATCACGAAGCGGGCAAAGCGGGCGAGCAACAGCAAGTTGCGGGGCGACGGGCTTGCGGCTGGTGCCGACGAAGGTGAAGGAGGAGGAGAAGGTGGCGGCGTCGTGACAGCGTCTTCAGTTTCCGCTTTTACTGCTGCCTTTCGGCGCGTCCTCGATCGCCAGTTCGGTCACGAGCAGCAGGTCGATGATGCTGAACGCCTCACTTGCTTGATAGACGATCACGGTCCTGCCGCCGGGGGACATCGACAGGTAATCCCGATGCGGAACCGCCAACGACCGCCCGTCCGCCAAGTGAATGGTAAACGGCCGAAACGGATTGGCCTTGCGCGGCTCGAAATTGTTCAACAGTCATGGGCTGAACTCCCAGTTGAAGGATCGTCTTTTGATTGTAACGGCGTGGCCGCGTCGATGCAATCCCAGAGATTTTCAGGAAGTGAGCCAGGACGCCGATTCGCGCGAAGCCGGCAAGGCGGGCGAGCAACAGCAAGTCGGCGCGACGGGATTGCGGCTGGTGCCGACGAAGGTGAAGGAAGAGGAGAAGGTGGCGGCGTCGTGAGGCCCCCCGGTGGCAAACGCACCGCATGTTCCTGCGCGGTAACATGCCCTGGCGGGCCCCGTTTTGGCAAAAGCGAGACTCACCTGCGCAATCCCGCCTTGCGCAGGTGAAACCCGCGCCAAGCCGTGGAAAACACGCCGTTTGGCCGGCATTTTCGCCTCACCTGCGCACGGTTCGGGACAAGCCCCGTCGGATAGCGGCCTCTTCGAGCAACGACTTTGACAATTCCACGCAGGCCCTAATCAGTCGCCGAGGAAGTCCGCAATTTTTTTTCTGCAACGCCGCAACCCGTTTCGGCTGCGTCTGGCATTCCCAAACAACGAGAACGCTCCAGCCAGCTTCGCGCAGCTGGCGGAGCGTTTTTTTGTTGCGCTCTGCGTCTGTGCGCGAGTTTCACCAGCCAATAGCCACGGCGTGAAGAGGGAATTCGGCAGCGCTTGCACCCGTGCAGATGCCAGAAGCAGCCGGCGCACGTCGATGATTTTGCCTAACCGTGGGAACACCAGATCGGGCTTGCCGGGCAACTCGGGGACATGAAGGCGGTAGCGAAATCCAATCGCGTGGACGATCCGCCGCACGATCATTTCCGGCGTGGTATGCACGGATTTGACGGCGGCCATCGCCGAGGTGCCTTTCTTTAATCGTAATCTGAGCGGCGAGTAATTATTGTTGGCGAGCACGCCTCATTTTGCGGCTCGGCGTCCCCGTCCAATTCAGCCACCGCGGTCTCGTGCTCCACGAATTCCATCTTGAAATCTCCCGCACCAGGCTCCGTCACGGCGAAGCTTCTGCCGTCGTCCAGAAAGACGACATACCCACATGGATCGCCCACGCCCTTTGGAATTAGAAAGAACATCCAACCGTTGCGGCGACGTTCAATTTGAATTTCAGCATCCTGATAGTCATTGAAATAATCGTGCGCTCCGAGGACAACGCGGAGTCCGTCGGCCGGGCAAATTAACACCGGTGTGTTGCCCTCGCCGTATTCGTCGGACCCATGGAAAACCCATTTTCCGTTGTACGTTGGAACCGTTGTTTTCACGGTCTGTATCCGGAAAGCTCCCTGTTCTTGATCACACAATTCAAAATCGGCCATTGGCTCCTCCAAATCGTCTGCTTCCAATTTGGGAGCATTATAGCCTGCTCTCATAATGGGAGCAATGGAAAAATCCACCTTCACCCCCGAATATTCGCTCCTTCGCGGCGAGCTGGCCAAAATCCGAAAGCGTGCCGGATTGACACAGCGATGCTTGCCAAGCGTCTTTCTGTCCCGCATAGCTGGGTCGCCAAGGTGGAATCCGGGGAGCGGCGCATCGACTTCGTCGAACTTTGCTGGCTGCTTTCCGCGTGCGGAGTCGAGCCGATTCGATTTTTCAAGCGCGTGCTCAAGGCATTTGCCGGCGCCGGCCGCCGCCGGGCGGAGGCTTGAACGTGTCGAAAAAACAAACCCCTGAGGACCTTCATGCACCGCCAACCAGCATCCCCCTCCTGTCGCCGCGCGGAGGATTTTGCGTCACCGCGGGAATGGCACCTTCACAGTCGCTCGCCACGACACCGCGATGGTCTGCCGTATCACCGACTTGACTGATAGCACTGCTGCCGGGTTTTTGATTAGGTCGCGCGAGGGTCTTTTCCGAGGCTGCCAACAACGACCAGCCAATAATCCAACTGGCGGTGATTGGCTTGGTTCCATTCGCGGTCAGTAAAAAGGATTTGGCCCCGCACGGTCTTCATCCCTTTAACCTCGATCGCCAATGCCGCCTGATCCATTACGCCGAAATCGAATCCGCACGCCTGCTCTCGGCAATCAAGAAGCATCGTTGAAGAAAACCCACAGATGCGCTCGCAGTTCTCGATGAAGAATACCTCAGCCAAACGCCCGGTTCTCAGTCGCTCGGCCACATTTTCAGCGGGGCCGCGTTCGGCTGATATCGGCTTTGTGATAAGCTCCTCAACTACCTTGTCCGCCGCCAGAATTCGCTGAACGACCTCGATCAACGCCTCGTCGCTGGTGTCGCAGAACTCGCCCAGCACTGCGCTGTCGGTTCGGCGCAGCGGCCTTTTGTGCCAACCCCGGCGTGCATTCGGGTGGATCGGGTCAAACTCATCTCGGAGGTTTTTCATGCTGGCCGGGCGGACTCCCAGCCGTCCTCCGGTCGCCTTGAATGCGTCAGCCCAGGAATCGAACCCGAAACGCCTAAGAAACGACTCATCCAGCCTGCTCATTGCGTATGCAACAATTATCGCCTCGGTTTCGATGAGACCGCGAGCACGCATTGGTTTGTCGCCTTCGTAGGACATTTCGGGATTCGCTTAAAGGCCATCCCACCGCCCCGCGATGGATAAGTCATTGCAAGGAAATGACGCCGTGAAAAGATCGCACGTCGGAATCTCGGCCGGGGTGAGGTCATGAATGTCGCCGACGTGCAGGGCGGGGTCGTTCGGCCAGTTGTGGCGGTACATTTCGGCCTTGTCTTCGTCAATGTCGTTGGCGAAGACGACTTCCCAGCCTTGCCGTTCCAGGGCGAGGCGGACGAGGCCGATGCCGGCGAAGAATTCGGCAGCGCGGAAGTGTGGACGTGGGCAAGCCGAAAGCCGATATTTGCCCGGGGCGATTTTTTCCAGCGCGAGTTTCTGCCCCGCCTTGATCTTGTGGAATTCGTAGAAACGCCGGACCCAGCCGCGGTCGCGGAAGAATTTGCGCGGCTTGCCGGTTTTGGCGTCCTGGCCGATGTCGGTGGTGACGGTTTCGCCCAGGCCGTCGAGAAGGAGCTCGATGCCGCCGTGGGAGTTGCCGTTGCGTTTTGGGCCGCCGAATGCGGATTTCGGGAAGAAATCGAAGTGGGCGTTCACGTAAAGGGTGCTATTGCTCAAGTTCCCAGGGGTGACTTCAAGATAGCACGTCTGGTCCATCATGGCCTCACGCGAAAGTGGATCAATGCCATCAGCGCATATAATATCAATTCAGGGCCGAGCAAGAGCGCTTTGGACAATCGGTTCGCCGGAGAAAATGAATATGGCCGACCCCATCCTGGATGAAATCTGGCGTGTCCGTGAAGAACTCGTCAAGAAGCACGGCGGCGTTGATGGGTATTTTCAGCACATACAGAAGCTCGACCGCGCCCGGCAAAGAAAAGCAAGAAAGCGAGCAATCAAAAGGCAAAACCGCCTTCTGCCCGCTAGCCGGCGTAACCTTGGAGAATCTCTTATGAAGCTGGAAATCGAAGCCACCTACGAAAACGGAGTGCTCAAGCTTGACAAGCCGTTGCCGCTTCAAGAAAACGAACGTGTCAGGATCACGATTCAACCAGCGGAAACGGCCGCCGGGATTACGTACGGGTTGATCGGTTGGACCGGCGATCCGGAGACGGTTCGCCGGATCGCTGGACCCCGAATTTGGAATCCAGGAATCGCCATGAATCTCGGGGCCATTCTTGCCGGTGAAACAGTTTTTGTTGACGCAAACACCTTCGTCTATGCCTTGGCCCCTGAACCAACGCTCGGCCCGCCATGTTATCAATTTCTCGAACGAATCCGGCGCAAGGAAATCGCCGGCTTCACTTCCGCGCAGGTTCTCAGCGACGTGGCCCATCGGTTGATGTCCTTGGAAGCTGCGCCACATTTCGCATGGCCGTACCAGGGCATTGCCAACCGCATGAAACGGCATCCAGCCGAGATTGCGAAACTCCACGCGTTCCGAAAGGCTCTGGACGAAATCGTCGCCATCGGCATCCGAATCTTGCCTGTTACGGCCCATGACGTACTGCTAGCCGGCGATTTGAGTCGGCAGCATGGCGTACTCAGCGGCGACGGCCTTATTCTCGCGATAATGCAAAGCCAGGGCCTCACTCGCCTCGCCAGCAACGACGCCGACTTCGACCGCGTGCCTGGCATTATTCGTTATGCCCCGCTTTGAGATTCAGCTAGCCTCATCCGTTTCCGTGAACAACTCCGCCAGCGGCAAGCGAAATCCCGGCGCCACCGTGCCGCCTTCGAGCACATCGTTCCTCCACAGCACCGTGATTGGTTGCGTCGGCGATTCGTAAACGTGAATCTTGCTCTGATTCGGATAGACCACCCACACGAGCTGCACGCCGGCGCGGAAATACTCGGCGATCTTGTCGTCGAGCTCCTCCGCGCTGTCGGTCGGGCTTACGACCTCGGCCGCGAAATTCGGAACGACATCCCAGGCGTTGCCAAGGCGCGGCACGGGCCGATTCTGGGCCCAGCGCTGGTAGGACACAAACGCGACATCGGGGCGACGATCCCGGTTGATCGGCGCCGGCAGGTGGAAGAGCATTTCGGTCGCCACGCGGCCAAGATTGCCCACCGCGTAGTTAGCCAGGTGCCTGGCCAACTCGAAACCAATCCAAACAGAAAATGCAGCCATGGGCGGAGTCTTCACGCGTTCGCCGTCGATCACTTCGTAAAACTCGTCATCGGCGATGTCAAAGATCGGATCTTGGAGTGTTGCCGTGCTCATGATTCTCCCTCTGCTCGTTGTGACGGTATCAGCAGTATACCTGCCCCGATATTGAAGAGCAACCGTCTTCATTTGTACAGCCCATCTCGCAGTTTCGGCGTCGGTTCCATATAATGAAAAATTCGTCTCCCTCACCCTCGACGCCGGGTTTCTCCATGGACTTGAACGATTTCGGCAATCAGCCGCCCGATAACCGCAATAACGGCGTGGAACGCAATTACTATCGCCCCCCCGGCTACTATGCCGCTGAGGCGGGCAATAGTCCCGTGCAATGGAAAATCGTCCAGTCGGGCATCTTCGAAATCTGCGGCGTGACCGCCCACAAGCTCCCCGCCGGCGCCTATGGTTGCAGCCTCAACCAGTACGGCGACGTCCAGCTCATGACTCGCGATCTTCAGGTCGATGACCTCATCGATTTCGCCGAAAGCTTGCCGTCCAAGATCCTGGAGGAGATCGAGAACTTCTGGGACCTCGGCGATCTCTTCACCAAGCACGGCTACCTGCACCGGCGCGGCTATCTGCTCTACGGCCCGCAAGGCTCGGGAAAAAGCTCGGTCGTGCATCAGGTCGTTCACCGCATCATCAAGGCCAGCCATGTCGCCGTCTTCTGCGAGCATCCCGGCTTTCTGACGCGGGCGATGGAGGTCTTCCGCAAGATCGAGCCGGACCGCCCCGTCGTCTGCCTGTTTGAGGACATCGACGCCATCATCGAAATCCACGGCGACAGCGAGCTCTTGCAATGGCTCGACGGTTCGCACCAGATCAACAAGGTCATCAACATTGCGACCACGAATTATCCGGAACGCTTGGATCGCCGCATCGTCTCGAGGCCGAGGCGTTTCGACCGCATCATCAAGATCGAATCACCCAGCGCCTCGATCCGCGAGACTTATTTCCGCAAGAAACTGCCGGACCTGGCAACCAACGGCCAACTCGCCCACTGGGTCGGCCTGACCGACGGCCTGTCGTTCGCGGCTTTGGCGGAGCTGGTCATCAGCGTCGCCTGCCTGGGCAACCAGCTCGAGGAAACCGTCAGCCTGCTGCGCGGTCTGGATGAGTATCAGCCCAACAGCAAGGAGTTCGAACGCCCCGGCGCGATGGGCTTCGCGAAGGGACGCAGAAAAAACGACAATGACAACATTCCGTTTTAACATCCGTCGAAAGTAGACGCCATCGAACCAGCAACGCACCGACGTGTCGATCCTGCGCGCCATTCACCCACGGATCATGCCATGACGCTGCAAAAGCACTCTCTCGACGCCGAGCAAATCTTCACGATTCCAGCTTTTCTCTCCACCGACGAATGCGATCGACTCATCGCGCAAAGTGAAGGGCTCGGCTACGGCGACGCCCCCATCACCACCTTCACGGGGTTCGCCATTCGCAAGGATGTCCGCGATAATCTGCGCGTGATGAACGATGATGCCGACCTGGCAGCCCATTGGTTTGTCCTGCTAAAGCCATTCATGCCCGAGCAGCGCCCGAGTTGGAACGCATGTGGGATGAACGAGCGTTTCCGCTTTTACCGCTACGATGTCGGCCAGAAGTTCGCGCCTCACTTTGACGCTTGCTTCCGTCGTTCCGAGATGGAAGAGAGCTTTTACACGTTCATGATCTACCTCAACGACGATTTCGAGGGAGGCGAAACCAACTTCTACCTCCGCGACGGCAGATTGCGCCTGAGCGTGAAGCCGGAGAAAGGCATGGCGCTGATTTTCTGGCATGATCAGATGCACGAAGGCGCCCCAGTGCGGCAGGGACGCAAGTACGTGGTGCGCAGTGATGTGATGTACCGCCGTGCGCCCGCTGGCAGGTAGGCCCCGCTCAGACGCGCGACACGCATGCTACCGTCCGGCATCAGTCAGCAACGAATCCAATCGTCCCGCCAGTTCCGCCGGCAGTCCATCCGTCATGCCCCGATCGATCAAGCCGACGTCGATCATGTCGCGCAGATGTACGCGGTCATGCTCGCGATTGGCGGTCAGTTTCATGCCGATCAGCGCCGCCAGTGAAACGACGAATGTTCCGGGGAGCAATTCCACGCGTTGATCCATGCCAGGCGCCGGCAACAAATTATCGGGCCGCACCTTTTCGTCCGCCCAAACGATATGGATGCCCGTGCGCGGATTTGGATCCGCTTGCTCCAGGAACATCCCAACGCCAAGGCTTTCGAAATAATCGAGCCCCGTCGTGAGAGCAGCAGCTCTCGCCAGCGGAACGGTGCTTCGCTCCAGAAGAATATCGATGTCCTTCGTCTGCCGGCCGCCTCCCTTGTCTTTTGTGGCGATCCACATGTTCACAGCCTGCCCGCCGATGAGCGCGTACGGCACCTTCTTTTTCTGAAAGGCTCCCGTAACGCGCTCGAGACGTTTCGCAAGTTCGTCGATTGCCATGAGGTGCCGCTCCCAGAAATTCTTTGGTTCCCTCGCTGCGACGACGCTCATGAGCTTTGCTCCTACGCATCCAAACATCGTATCCATTCAAGCCGGGCGGTGCAAGAAATAGCTGGGCCAAGCGCAGAATCATTCTACGCCGTTCTCATTGATTTCTCATGCAAATTCTGTTGCCGAGCGGCGACCGTTCGGCGAAGTTAAAGGTAATTCGTGTTCAAGTCCCACGATGTCACCCTTATTGCGGAGGAAGGTCCATGCGAAAGTTCAGTGCGTTTCTGACGTGCGGCGCGCTCCTGCTGATGAGCGTTGCCTGGGTCGAAGGCCAGCAGGAAAAGAAGCAAGGCGGCGGAGGCGGCGGGTTTGGCCGCGGCGGGTTCGGGCCGACGAATCCCTATGACCTGCTCACTCGCTCCGATGTCAAGAAGGAGCTCGACGTCACCGAAGATCAGATGGAAAAGCTGCCTGACGAAGTCATGGTGGCCATTTCCAAGGTCCTGAGCGAAAAGCAGTTCAAGCGCTTTCGGCAGCTCGATCTGCAGAAAAAGCAAAACACTGCCTTCAAGGTCGGCTACGTGCAGAAGGAGCTGAAGATGACCGATGAGCAGAAGAAGAATATTCTGACCATCATCACCGATGAGTCCAAGGAAATCGCCGAGCTCATGCCCAAGGGCGGCGGCTTCGGTAAAGGCGGCGGGGGCGGTAAGGGCGGCGGCAAGGAAACTGCCGAAAAAATCGAAACCGTTCGCAAGGACGCCAAGGAAAAAATCTACACCGTCCTCACCAAGGACCAGCGCAAAGCCTGGCGCGAATTGATCGGCGAAGAATTCAAGTTCACCCAACAGGGCTTCGGCGGCGGCTTCGGCGGCAAGGGCAAAGACGCCAAGAAGGATGCTTCGAACAAGTAAGCCGACTCGGTCCCAACCATCCATCGCAGGCGAGCATCGTTATGCCGCCTGCGATTTTTATTCCGCATGTACACCTACGAACCAGATGACGCCGCCGGCTCCTTATCAAGCGACAAACGGCGAACAGGTTCATGTAAGTTTCCCATTTCAGGCCATCGCGTCATCATTGATTCGGCGTCCGCGAAGAACCTGCCACGAAACGATATAGGCTGCCAGTGTGAACAGAGCACCCGACACGATATCGAATACCAAAGCGCGTTTATCCCATTCGTAAGATGCTTTCACGTCCTCCACGTCTCCGGTAACCGTATCCATCCATTGACGGGACGGCGTGTAAGTGCAGCAGGTGCGGGGCCAGCCGAATAGTAACTTGTGATTAGCAAGTCCCGGGAAATCATCAAAGGGGACGAGATTAATGCAAACGAATACTACAATCGCACTCGCTGACACCAGTCTGGCCTTTTTCAACATGTTCGCCTCAGTGATTGATCTTCAGACCGCCGGCTCCGTCATCCCTCTCGGATTCAACGCCTTCGTCAATTCCGCTTCCGTCACCCCCGCATCGGAATCCTTTTTCTTCAGCGTGCCGGCCTTGATCTTTTCCAGGCACAGGTCGCGCACCGTTTTGCCGACCTTGAATGCCTCCTTGGCGATGACGGCGGCGGTTTCGTAGCCGATCAGCGGGTTGAGCGAAGTCACCATCGCCATCGACCATTCGACTTGCTTTTCGCACGCTTGCCGGTTCGCTTCCATTTCCAGGGCGCAGAAGTTGATGAACGCCTTCACCGACGCGGAGAGCAGATCGATGCTTTCGATGATTGCCAGGCCCATCACCGGCATCATGATGTTGAGCTCGAATTGGCCGCCGGTCGCGCCGCTGAACGCGATGCACTGGTCGTTGCCGATGACGCGGGCGCAGGCTTGCATCATCGATTCGCACATGACGGGGTTGACCTTGCCGGGCATGATCGAGGAGCCGGGCTGCAGGTCGGGGAGGATGATTTCGTAGAACCCACAGCGCGGGCCGGAGCCGAGCCAGCGGATGTTGTTGGCGATGGAAAAGAGCGTGACGGCGATGGCCCGCAGATGGCCGGAGCATTCGACCAGCCCGTCCCGGCAAGCGTTGGCCTCGAAGTGGTTCTTTGCCTCGACGAACGCAACGCCGGTCTCCTTGTGCAAGACCTCGGCGACTTTCGCGCCGAACTTCGGATGCGTATTGATGCCGGTGCCGACCGCGGTGCCGCCGGCGGGGAGCTCCATGACGGCGTGCTGGCCTTGCGTCGCATGGTGGATGGAGCGTTCGATTTGCCTGGCGTAGCCACTGATTTCCTGCCCCAGGCGGATCGGCGTCGCGTCGGCCAAATGCGTTCGGCCAATCTTGATGATGTCGTCCCATTCCTTCGCCTTCTCGGTGAGCACGCCGAAGAAATGCTGCAAGGCCGGGATCAACTCCTTGTGAATGGCGACCGCGGCCGCGACATGAATCGCCGTCGGGAACATGTCGTTGGTCGATTGCCCCATGTTGACATGATCGTTCGGATGGATCGGCTTCTTGGCGTCAAAGCGATTCTTGCCGACGATCTCGATGGCGCGATTGGAGATGACCTCATTGGCGTTCATGTTGGAGGAGGTGCCGGACCCGGTTTGATACACGTCAATCGGAAATTCCTGATCGTGCTTGCCCGCGGCAACTTCCCGAGCCGCGACAATGATCGGCTCCGCGATATCATGCTTGAGCTTGCCGAGCTCCTGATTGGCCACCGCCGCCGCGACTTTGACCAGCCCGAGCGCATGAATCAACTTCCGCGGCAACGGCATATGCGAAATCGGAAAATTGGCGACCGCCCGTTGCGTCTGGGCGCCGTAGTACGCTTGCGCGGGGACCTTGACGTCGCCCATGGAGTCTTTCTCGATGCGAAATTCGCTCATGGCTTTGTTCCGTTGGTGTGGTTGAATGAATGCGGCTATTGTATGCGCGGCGGCAGTGGGATTTGAGGGGATTATCGATGGGATCGGCCTCCAGTTCCGGCGCCGATTGTTGCGCGAAAGGAAACCAATAGACTACATCGGCAGGATGTCGTTCGGGCGTGCTCGGCTGGCGAGGTAATCAATGCGAAATGGCGCGGCGCTGAGATTTGACCACGCAAAGGCGTGCTCAAAACACTGGTTCGGAAACTGGGGTGCGCGTGGTCCTTTATGGAACATCTATTGCGGTGACTCCAGCAAGGTTCTGGATTCTCTTCCTGCGGAACGATACTCCTGCATAATAACTTCGCCGCCATACTACTGGCAACGAGACTACGACGTGGCCGGCCAAATCGGCCTTGAGCCAACGATCGGTGAATACGTGGCGGCGGTCTGCGATGTCATGGATGGGGTTCGCCGGGTACTCACCTCGAAAGGCGTCCTCTTCTTGAATCTCGGTGATACCTATTATTCCGGGAAAGGGAAGCCACAAGGGATCGACCCCAAACACAATGGCCGTCGGCTTAGCATCCTGAGAGCAGTTGACGCAAGCGGCCTAGGCAAGCCAAAAAAAGCCTGCTTGGAATGCCCTGGCGAGTGGCCTTGAAAATGATCGACCGTGGCTGGATCCTTCGTGCTCCGATTGTTTGGCGGCGCACAAATGCGATGCCGGAGGCGAATGCTACGGACCGCCCTTGGCGCAGCTACGAGAACGTGTTCCGGTTTTGCAAGTGCCGGTCGTACAATTTCAGCAGAGACGCACTAAATGAGGCCCAAGACGGCCCCAGGCCGGTCGGGGCCACCCGGCGGCGTTCCCTGCAGCGCTGGTGAGACTGTGCTTGTCCGCAGGAAATCCACGCAATGGACCTGTATTGGACCCATTTGCAGGCAGCGGCACGGTTTTGCGAACTGCGCTCGAAACTGGTTCTGATGCCGATGGGATTGACCTAAACGAAGATTACTGCTGGGGTGCCGCCGAGAACCTCCGATGCAAATGACTCATTTCTTTTTGGAACGCCGTCCCATCAATTTGTCTTGCTTTTTGTGCTCCTTGTCCACCTGGTCGGAGGTCTCGCGTATCAGGGCCGAAATGATGCGAGCTCTTTCCACTCGTGAGTACTTATCGTTCGTGGCTTTCGCAGCCGCCTTAAGATACGCAAATACTTCGGCGCAGACGCAGGAACGTCAGATTCATCTGGAAGCTTCCTTCCCTGTGTAATGGTTCAGCCTGAATTGGAAAATCGCAACGTTCGAGTTAGCGACTAAAGATGACATTCCTTGAAACGCTCAAGGGATTGAACAGGTGCATGAGCCCGAGGCTACGGGTTCCTCTTCTCTGTTCGCGGTTGGACGGGCTGCATGCCACCACGTCGGCGTCGAGCATCATGAAGGTCATGCGGCGATAGCCATCGTCGGGATGAGTGCGGGCGAAGTTGCAGATGCGCATGATTTCGTTCTCGGTGAGCCAGTGATCGCGAGGCACCCAGGCATTGTGCTCGTTGACCTTGCCGAAACGCGTGACCCAGTCCTGGTACTTGCTGCGGCCGATGCCGATCCAGGGCATGAAGTGCGCGACGGCGATGTCGGTTTTGTCCGCCCAGGAGCGAACGAAATCGACCAGCTCGTCGCGCGTATCGTGGGGGACCCAGCAGCCCGTCAGAGTTCCCCAAGATCTTTTTTTAATTGGGTGTGGGCCTCCATGATCTCGGCCATGACCTCGTTCTTGCGCGTAAGCTTGGCTTCGAGCTTTTGGATTTTCTCGACGTTGGCATCTTCGACGGCCTTGGCGTGGCGGCCATTCTCGAAGAGGGTGTGTCCGTTCTCGAAGAGCTCCTTCTGCCAGCGGTAGAAGAGCGTGGGTGCGATGCCGAGCTCATCGCAAATGGTGGAGACGGGGACGCCTTCGAGCAGATGCCGCTTGAGGGCGGCGATCTTCTCTGGGGGCGTGAGATGACGACGTTCGTTGTTCATGATGGAACCTCCGTTCAGGTTAGACTAACCCGAACGGAGCAACTTTCCAGATTCGACTGAGGCAAAACAGATCCTTTTCTCACCTGAGTAAGCCAAAGCTCCGCAAGCAAAGCAGGCGACGCGCATGGAATCGGTGCCCTTGGAAACATCGTTCATCAGTTGCCTCGTCGCTCGTCCCAGTCGCGATCTGCTCGTTGCCGCGCATCAGCAGGTGACGCAGGAATGGTGGGCGGATCGACGAAGTCAGTTTGAGTGCTCGGTTTCCCAAGCTGTTATCGACGAAGCGTCGGCGGGTGATGCGGCGGAATCGCAAAAACGACTCCAGATCATCGGTGGCCTACCGGAACTGGAGATTACGGCAGACGCTGAAGCATTGGCGGGTGCCATCATGGCGTCCGGCGTGCTTCCGCCGCATGTTGCTCGGGACGCCGCCCACATTGCGGTGGCGGCCGTGCATGCCGTTGACTATCTGCTGACCTGGAACTGCAAGCACTTGGCAAACGCGCAGATATCGCGGAGAATAGCATTGGTGTGCCAGAAGGCGGGGCATCGAATGCCGATCATTTGTACGCCTGAAGAACTGATGGGAGAGTAGCATCATGTGGGAAGACCCGATCGTCGCAGAAGTCCGCGAAATTCGCGAAAAGCTGGCTGCAAAATTCGGTTTTGACATCAAAGCGATCTTTGCGGATCTTCGCAAGCGGCAGGGTTCGGTGGGTACCAAGCTTATCCCGCAAAAAAGGCGAGCCGAAGCAACGGCTGAAGCTGACCGAGGTCGCCATTCTGATTCATCGGAGGCCACGTCTTCCGAGGCGGCCCCGGCAGCTTAGCCGAGTCGTTCGGCTTAAAGCACCGGGCGTTGGCCCCATGGACCGGGTTGTGACATCGAGCCTGAAAGGCCTAAAATGGACTGTCCAGATTGCAATCGTTCCTACGCGGCCGACACCATTACATGCCCGTGCGGCTGCATCATTTCCTCTGGAAAGAGGGAATCGGAAGGACCGGCAGCCAAGATCACGCCACACGGAGTTCTTTCGACTTGGCGGTTCCTTCAAATGATGATCGGCGGAACCGTGGTCACCGGCGCCGGAATCGGAATGATGCTGATTGACGCCTGGCAATATGGCGCTTTTCTGATTTGCGCGGGTATTGCCGTTTTCGGTTTCGGAATCTGGGTGACGTTGAGGGCCAGGTAAATAGATCACCTACTGTATCCGCAGGGACGTGCGGGTCATACGCCGAAGACAGAATCCGGGACATTCAAAATAATCTGGACCCTCATGCAATGCCCACGATCTTGCGAGCGGTCCGTACCGCTTCTACATATACAGTCATGAGCGGAACGAGCCGCCGCATGTTCATGTGGATCGAGGCGACCTCTCGGCAAAAGTCTGGTTGGAGCCGGCCGGTCGGGCTCGCCCGAAACTCCGGCTTTTCACCCAAGGAGCTACGACGGATTCAAAAGCTGATCGTTCAACATCAAGCAGGATTTTTGGAGGCTTGGCATGGGCATCTTGGCACTGGCCGCTGACGAACGCGTCGCCGACGTGAAGTTCACCAAGGATACCTTGAGCGTTGCCCTGCAAGATGGGCGGACGATCACGGTTCCGCTGGTATGGTATCCTCGCCTTTTCAACGCGACCCCGGCGCAACGAAAGAACTGGCGCATCGCGGGAGCGGGCTATGGCATCCATTGGCCAGATGTAGATGAGGATTTGAGCACCGAGGGGCTGCTACGCAGCGCGCCGGCGGCGCGGCCAGCTCGGGAGCAAGCAAAACGCCGAACGAACGGCTGAAGCTGACCGGGGCCGCCATACTGGTTTCGCGCGGTACGAACGGCTTCCAGGCGGCCCGGGCAGCTTATCCTTATCGTTCGGCGGCTTTGACACCGTTGGCCCGCTGAAAAATGCTGGTTGGCGACGGTCGTCAAAGGCGTCGTGTGGCCATTTTCCTGACGTAGCAACAGAGAGCGTAGGAGGAGTCGCATGGCCGCTTTCTTTTGTCCGCGCTGCGGCAGCGCCTTGAATGAGGACGCGAGTAGCGAGCTTCGCTGCCAAGCTTGTCACGCGACGCTGCCGGCGGAGATATTCCACGGGCGAAGCTCGCCTGAGACGGCATCAAGCGAGCATGTCGCCTCTCTCGACGTATGGTTCCAGCCTCCCGGCTCGCCCGCGCCGCCCGCGCCGAGGTTTCGGTAGCAGGAATCCAGCGGAGCAGTCAGGGCGAGACCTTGGCCGTTTTGGCCCTGTTGCTGCCGTTGGTGGCGCCGGGCCTGGCCCTGGCCTTGGATTTCGAATGGTGGGGAACAGGGCTGGCCTTGAGCCTGGGGACGGTCGCGGCGACCGCCGTACTGCTGGCGATTGACGCGGTTTTGCTGGGGAAGCTCGACTTGCGTGGACGGCAGCAGGGGAATGCCGCCATGGTCTTCTTCGGCGTGCTCGTCCTCTGGATCGCGTATTATCCCTTCGCTTATTTTCGCCGCCGCCATTTCGGGCGGCCCAATCTTGGGTTCTTGGCGATCCCCGTCGCTGCCTTCTTCGTCGGCGTGCCTGTCATGCAGCAGGTCAACCCCTTCAGCCTTTTCAGCCGGCTGCCTGCATGCACGAGCCGTCAGGTTACGGCGGCGGTCGAAGAACTGGTCCGAAAGGAAGCGCTTGACCCCGTGCAATCCGTCAGGGCCTATCGAGAGACTCAATTCGACAAGGAAATGCAAAAACGCACCGGACAGTGCGTGGTGAAGACAAAAATGGAAGAGATAAACGTCACCTATCATGTGAATTGGGTCGACCGTGCACGCGGGAAGTTCCAGATCGAGATCGAGCCTTTCACGGGCAGTCTGCCTGCGTGCACGAGCCCCGAAGTCAAGATGATGGTCGAGGACATGATTCGCCAAAGCCCCAAAGGCAACGGCGTCCAATCCGTGACCGATTTTCGGGAAACCCAACTCGACGCACGCGCGAAATTTCGCAACGGCCAATGTCAGGCCAAGACGGCAACGGGTGCGTTCGGCGTAACCTTCCAGGTCAAAGCGATCAATGACAAAACCTTCGAGGTTAAGATCCTTACCGGCCTCGAACAACCCGTCGTCTTGCAATGGCAACCAGGCCGGCCCTGGGAGCCGCCGGGGCCGCCGGGGCCATGGAGACGGCCCGGGGAAGGCTTTCCTGGACCTCCAGGTGTAAAGCCCTGGCAGCAGCCGGGGGTGCCACCCGGGGGGAGAAAATTTCCATGAGCGCCATGGGTAAATCTTCGGGACGTTGATCCACGAGAATTGCGGCCGGCTACGTAGCCGTGGCCGGGGGCCTGCGCTCAGACCCTGGCGAACTGCCAGGAGGGCCACGGTCTCCGATCCCCCATCCGGGCCGATATGACGTGATTGCCTTTGCGGCCGGACAAGAGATCGACCGGCAGGCAAGCCAAAGCCGAAGACGAAGAAGTCGGCCTAACCAACTAGCGGCAGCGCGATTCTTGCGCCATCTTCCGCCGGCGCCTCGCAGCAATCGGTCGCGATGGTTTCGCTGGTGACCGGGTTGCCATAAAGCGTGAATGAAGTGGCATCGGCGATGTCGATCTGCATCGTCTGGCCTGCGAGTCGCGGATTGCCGTCGAAGACAACGATGTGATCGGTGCGCGTTCGGCCGGTGAGCTGGATGGGGCCTGTGAATCCCCCCTCATCCCCGGCCCCTCTCCCGGAAGGAGAGGGGAGAGCATGCTTGCTCGGTCCTTCCACAAGCACCTCGACGCGCTGGCCAATCATGCGGCGATGATCCGCCAGGCTCGCGGCATTTTGGATCGCGAGCAGATCGTTGTTGCGGCGTTTCTTTACCTCTTCGGGCACGTCATCAGCGTAAAGCTCGTGGCCGCGCGTGCCGGGGCGGGGGCTGTACTTGAAGATGAAACTATTCTTGAATTTCGCCTCACGGACCAGATCGCACGTCTTCTCGAACGATTCCTCCGTTTCGCCGCAGAAGCCGACGATGAAGTCGCTTGAGACCGCGACGCCCGGCACTATCTCTCGGCAGCGGCTCAGCATCTCGCGATAGAATTCGACCGTGTACATGCGCTTCATGCGTTTGAGGATGTCGTTGCAGCCCGATTGGGCCGGCACGTGCAGGTACGGGCAGACTTTGGGCAGATCGCGCACCGCAAAGAGCAGATCGTCGGTCATGTCCTTGGGGAAATTGGTGATGAACTTGACGCGCTCGATGCCGGACGTATCGTGGATACGCGCGAGCAAATCGGAGAGGCGGGCCCCCCTCACCCCTAACCCCTCTCCCCCGGCCGGGCGAGGGGGATACTGATAGCTATTGACGGTTTGGCCGAGCAGCGTGATTTCCTTGCAGCCTTCGTCGGCGAGCTGGCGGACCTCAGCGGCGATTTGCTCGGGCGGCCGGCTCTGCTCGGGGCCGCGAACGCTGGGGACGATGCAGTACGTGCAGAATTTATCGCAGCCGATGTTGATGCGGACATAGGCCTGGAAGCGATTGGGCCGCATCGACGGATCGCGCATCGGGTCGTAGCTCTCGAAGCTGCGTTCGACTTCGTGACGTGATTCGGTGCGGTCCAGCGATAGCGCAATCTGCAAGCTGCCGGTATCGCGCACGCTCTGAATGAGGGCGGGCAATTGCGCGAGTTGCCCGGTGCCGCAGATGATATCGACGTGCGGCGCCCGCTTCTTGATCAGCTCCTGGTCCTTCTGGGCCATGCAGCCCAGGACGCCGATGATCGCGTCGGGATGCCGATTCTTGTGATGCCGCAATCGGCCAAGGGCGCTGTAGATTTTGTCCTCGGCATGTTGGCGAACGCTGCACGTGTTGAAGAAGATGACATCGGCGTCATCGGTGGTCTCGGTTAGCTCGTACCCCTGGCGGCGCAGAGAGCCGACGACGAGCTCGCTATCGAGCACGTTCATCTGGCAGCCAACGGTTTCGAGATAGAGTTTTTTGGTCATGATTTATTGCTTTGCGTTTAGCGTTCGCATGGCGCCGGGCGAGCGCTAAACGTGAACTAGGAGAGCCCATTCTACCGAAATACGACCGCTCTCGCCTAGCCGAAGGTTCACGCCGACTCGCCGCCGAAACGTACTTCGCTTGGAATCGCATAGCCGAGCTAGAAATCCTGAGCGAGCATCTGGCGGGTTGCAGCGAGTCCACGTGATCACAGGCCTCAGAGCATCGACGGACTCGGATCGTCGAACTCCGCGTTCAACATGAACTCCCTTGAGAGCTTCCCAGATTGACTGAGTTCTGACGGGGCAAAGGTATAGAGGCTCATGATGTCGGCCTGCGTTCTTTCAGGAAGCTGTTCGAGGTAAGGTTCGACAAGCTTGTCCCGCTTTTCGGACGAGATTCCTTCAAAACGCGAGTCGATCACTCGAACACGTATCGACGCCGAATTATATCGGTACGCATCGACCTTCTCGAATCCCGCTTCCCGAAGAACATCTTCCACCCTGCGAGTCTCCGGCGTGCGCTTGTGATTCTTGGCATGTGCAGAGCTGTTTTTCATGGCATTTGGCCCTCGGCCCAATCGTAAATGGCTTTGGCAGTTTTCAGCAGCGCCTTCGTCTCACCCGTGTCGCGCCGGCCCGTTTCGTAGCGCAGGTCAGTGGTCCAATCAAATCTGCGCATGCGCTTGGCAATCGCAAGCGGCAACGCCACACCCCGGTCGCGTAGCTCACCGAGCAGTATATCCGCCCGATGCATCTTCGCTCCCGACGTTATCTTCTTGAGCATGTCCGCTTTATCGAAATCTGGAGTTTCATGCAGAATCAAAGCCTTGAACGAACACTCAACCGCATAGCCTCCAACATATTGGGCATCCAAAGTCAGCTTCTCGCGAAGGAGAACTTCGGCAGTTGTCAGCCGTTGAGCCGCCACCTTCAAGAAATCTCGACTGGTTGTGGGCGGCATGGTTCATTCCAAGTGATTCTACCAGATTACGACCGCGTTCGCCTAGCCGAAGGTTCACGCCGTCTCGCCGCCGAATCGTGCATCCGACGGAATCGAATTGCCGCGCAGGAACTCCTGGGCAGACATGCGGCGTTTGCCGGCGGGTTGGAGTTCCGTGATTTCGATCCAGACGCCGTCGCCGCAGCGGGCCCAGAGCTTGTTGCCGGCTTCATCCTTGGCAACGGCGCCGGGCAAGGCGGCAATGGCGGGCCGTTCGGTGGTGACGACAGCGCGCTGCAACATGAGCCGCAATGGCTCCGCGCCCTGGCGATGCAAATACGTATACGCCGTCGGCCACGGCTGCATCGCGCGAATCTGATTGCACACCGCGATGCCGGGGCGCGACCAGTCGATCAGGCCGTGTTCCTTGGTCAATTTCGGGGCTTTCGTGATCTGGCTTTTGTCCTGCGGCCGGCCTTGCACCGGGCCGTGCGCGAGCTTGTCCACAATGTCGATGGCCAACCGCGCGCCGAGCGGGCCGAGCCGGGCTTCCAATTCACCCGCGGTCTCTTCCGGCAAGATATCGACGGCCTCCTGAACGAGCATCTCACCGGCGTCCAGGGCAATCGACATGCGGATGATGGTGACGCCCGATTGCGTTTCGCCGTGGTAGATCGCCCAGTTGATCGGGGCCGCCCCGCGATATTTCGGCAACAGCGATGCATGCACGTTGATGCCGCCCAAGGGCGCGATACCAAGAACGTCCTTGGACAGAATTTGTCCGTAGGCGGCAACAACGAGCAGATCCGGACCCAGCGCCTTAAGGCTTGCGACGCCTTCGGGAGAATTGATGCTCTCCGGCTGGAGGACGGGAATGCCGCGCTCGATGGCCAGCGCCTTCATCGGCTGGCCGGCCTGGCGCGTGGAGCCGCGTTCCTTACCGGCGGCGCGATCGGGCTGCGTCACCAGGCCGACGACCTGGTGCGGACTCTCGAGCAGCTTCAAGAACGTCGGCTCCGCGAATGAGCCGGTCCCCATCATTACGGTTTTCATGTGCATGAGTTTTCGGGCGAGCCGAGTCCCGTAAGGGACCGGTTTGCAGCGCCCTTAACCGGCCCCTTACGGGGCTCGGCGCCGGCTATCAGCTCCTTGACTCCATTGCCGCCAGCAGTTTTTCGATCTCGATGTCGGCCGGAATCTCGCCCTTGGCTTGCCCCTCGCGGAAAGCTTTCTCGAATTTGCGCACCGATAGCTTCGACGCCAGGCGGGCGAGCGGGCCCATCATGTCGATGAAGAGGACGCCGTTGAGGTGATCGATCTCGTGCTGCCAGGCGCGGGCTTCGATGTCGCTGATGGTCTTCTCAACCAACTCGCCCTTGAGATTGTACGCCTGCACCTTGATCGTCTGCGAGCGGCGAATGTTTTGATACAGCCCCGGAAAACTGAGGCAGCCTTCCTCGGTGGTCACAAAATCCTTGCGCTGCACGATGCGCGGATTGAGAAAAATCTCCTCGCGCTCGGGCTGCTTTGGATCGCCGGTTACGTTCATGACCAAAAGCTGATAGGGGATGGCGACCTGCGGGGCGGCCAGGCCGAGTCCCTTCGCCTCGTACATCAGCTCGATCATCTCGCCGATGTTGACGCGGAGCTCCTTGTCAACGGCCTTCACCGGCAAGGATTTATGGCGCAGGGCCGGGTGCGGATAATGAACGATTTTACGCGGCATTTGCGGAACCTGGAACACGCAGGATCATCGACGATACTTCATTATACTCCGTGCCCGGGAATTTGCTCTTGCAAGCGGCCACGCGCCGACTCAATTGGCGCCGAGGCGCTCCTGGGCGAACTGGGGAGCCCCTCGCAGCATCGGCTCGACGGTGGCATTGGGGAGCATGAAGACCGCTTCGGGCCAAATCGACGTGGTCGCGTAATAGCCGTCGTTCTTGTAGTTCGCGCCAACCAGCAGGGTCACGACTTTGCCGTCATCCATGGTGAGATCGAGCTTGACGGTGGCTTGCTTGACGCCGAGCTTGTGCTCGCCGCGCGGGCCGCCGACGATGGCGACGAAGCGCTCCGCCTTCAGCTTGGCGATGTCCTTGACGAATTGCGTGACCTTGTCGGGATCGAGCCGAAACTCCGGGATGTTCGACTTGTCGGTCCAGCTTTTGTCCTTGGGATCACGCACGAAATCGAAGGCGCGCAGCTCGTAGGGGGTGCGTTCCTCCAGCTTGATTTGTTTGATCTTGTCGGGATTGAGATTGAAGATCTGCCCGCTGATGTACGGCGAGTCGAGCATCAATAGGCCGATCGGCTGGCCGGCGGCGATCGCCAGGCACGACGCCACCACGCGCGGCTGCACATTCATCAGGGCGGCGCGGTCACGGAAATCGGCCTCGCGGATGTCCTTGACGAACCGCGTCGGCAAGAGAAAGAGAAGTTTCGTTCCGCTGTGCAAAGCAAACGTGCCGGGCTTGTCCTTTTCCACATCGGTGTCCTTGCCCAGCGTGAGGGTGACGACTTCCCCTTTGTCGGCTGCGCGGTCGGCAATGACGAATGCGGCGGCGAGCAACGGCGATTCGGCGGCGAGCACCGCCATCGCTCCCGCGGCGGCGCTTGGTGTCGCCGGGTTCTTCTTGACCGTCATCGAGATGATCGCGGCCGGCGTCTTCAGGCCGTACTTCTCCAGACCCTCCTTCTCGTCGCGCTTCAGCCATTTCTTGGCGGGTAAATTCGCCATTCTCTCGACGAGCTGATCGACCAGCGCCGTGTCCGCCAGCTTCACGCCGGTCGGCTCCAGCGGATCCTTCACATACCACAACGTCTTGCCTTCGCTGGAGCGCCGCTCCAGCTCGATGGTGTCCATCCCCTTGTCGGTCTTGCGCTCCACCTTCAGCGACACGACCGCATCGGCGGGGAACTCCGGCAATTCAGTGTCCAGATACGCCAGGGCAACCCCCTCGCTCGGCACAAGCTTTTCGTACAACTCCTTCTTCACGGTGAACCGGCTCACCGTGCCGTCCTCCAGCGTACGCTTGACGTTGATGGTGTCGTTATCGATCTTGCCGAACTCCAGCTTGACCAGGGCCTTAGCGTCCTTCTTGAGGGCCGGCAACGGGCTCTTCTTGTCCTTTTCGTCTTTCTTCGCTAGATCCTTTTTGTCCTTTTCATCCTTTTTGTCCTTCTCGTCTTTCTTGCCCTTGTCATCCTTCTTGTCTTTGTCGTCTTTGGACTCGTCTTTCTTTTCTTTTTCGATCGCATTGGCATAAACGGCAACGACGGCCGCGGGTGTTTCGAAGCCCCATTCGGCGTCCTTTTTCTTGGCGTCGGCGCCGGGGGCCAGGTCGAGGAAATCGACGATCGCCTTTTTGCCGAGCACCTGATCGAGCAGATTGCGGATGGCGCCTTGGCTGGCTTTTTTCTCCTCTTTGTTGATTATCATCTGCCACGATTTTTGGGCCGGCATCCCCTTGAAAGGTAACGGCTCTTCTTTCTCCTTGCTCTCCGTCTTGAAGAACTGGAATTCTTCCTTGCCCACGCTCAGGGTGATGGCATCGACTTTGGCCTCATCAAAGGTCGCGATGTCGAGGCTGCGAATCTTGCCTGGATCGTTGACCGCGGCGTCGAGCGGTTCGAGCCATTTGGCGTTGAGTTGGAAAACGCCGTCATCGTCAGCCATGCGGGCGTAATAATACTTGCCGTCCGTGCGTTGCTTGTTTTGCAGGCCGACGAGCAGCGTTTCCGTCGTGCTCTCCTTCTTTTCCCCCTTTTCGGCCGCGGAGACGACCTCGATCTTCATCGATTCCTTGCCCTTCTCCAGGCCAAATTGAGCGAGCGGGCTGCCCAGAGACTCGAAATCCTTGTCATCATCGACGCGGACGTTGACGATGCTATTCAAGAGCGACTTGACTCCGGAAGTCGCCTTCGGCGGCGGCGCCTTCTGCTCGTGCGGATTCTTCGGTTCCGGCGCCGGCTCATCGCCGAAACCGACAGGGCCGAGCTTGGGCGTGACGAAGCTCCAGGCGTTGTTTTCGCCGCGCTTGACCTCCAGTTCCTTGTCGCCTTTCTTGATGATGACACCGGTGACGCCGGTGTCAACGAAATCGAACAGGCGCTTGGAGCGGAAGTTATTGGGGTTGCCGAAGAGCAGGTTTTCGAGGTTGCGTTTGGGAACCGAGAAGACCTTGTTTTCATCGTCCGATGATTTGACGAAGAGGTTGCCGGCGACCTCCTTGGTGTTCACGTAGAACTTCCAATCCTTCGACTCTTCTTTTTCTTTGCCGGCGAGAGTGACGGTGACTTCAGGGTTATCGACGTGGGCATTTTCGACATCGGCGGTCTCGTCGTGGCGGGCGTCCTTGATTTGCTTGATGATGCCGTCAATGCGGAAACCCTCGACGCGCACTTTTTCCGTGCCGTCGATGTAAAACCAGCGGTCGTCGATGTTCTTGAAGGTGAATTCGAGCTCCTTGTTGCCTTCCTTGTGCTTGACGATGACCTTGTCGATCTTGATGTCGTCCCGGTGCAGGGTGGGCACGACGAAGCTGCGATCGCCGGCCGCCTTGCGATGGGCGATCATCAGGCCGAAGATCCACAGGGTGGTCAGAAGCAAGGCGAACAGCAAGGTGGTGATGCGGAAGTTCATATCTTTCCTTAAAGGCTGAATCGGCTCCCCGAAGGTTACACCCTCGTTCCCACGCTCCGCGTGGGAACGCACTGCTTCGCGACGCGGACATGGTACCCGGTACCTGGTTGTATTCCCCTTCGCAGACACTTGCGAATAAAGTCTCTGCAAAGAAATCACGTTTCACCGAGGCATCTCTTCGGCGACGCAGGAGCGTCGCGAAGCAGCGCGTTCCCACGCGGAGCGTGGGAACGAGAACGATGTAAATCTCTATCTACGGCGAACCATCCAGACGGCGATTCCCAGGCTGACCAAACACAGCAGCATGATCCAGCCGGGCAGGAAGATCATGCGGGGCAGGTTCACGTCGGGGCCGAACGCGAATTGCAGCTTCACTTTGGGCTGGGCGCCGATGCTTTCGCGCTCCGCCATCCATTCGATGGAGCTGACGACAAAAGCGTAGTTGGTGTCGAATCGAGCCATGTCGCGATTGGTGATGAACTCGGTATCGCCGAAAACGACCATGGCAGGCTTATCGCCGTTGGGGCCGGTTTCGCTGACGGCAGCCGCGAATGGAATCGGTTCCTTGCTGAGCGCGGCGACAAACTTGCCCTTGTCCTGGTGCAACTCTTCCATGTATTTCTGGGGGTTGCTCAGAACGCTTGCTTTCTTTTCGATCATGTAGACAAACTGACCGGGAACCAGATCGAATTGGAGAATGGTGTCGGCCCGGTAGCGGCCCGGAGCCGGGGCAGGGCGAACGACCCGCGCGGAGCCGCGCACGAGAATGGGCTTGGAGAATTCGCGGGCGAGCGGATTGTCGGTCTTTCGGGCCGGGAAGGCGAACAGATCGCGCACGTCGTCCCCCACGCCGCGGGGAAAGCGAAGGACGAAGTCGTCGCCCACGTCAACGCCGAACCGCTTGACGAGGGTCTCCATGCCGCTGGTTCTCAGCTTGCTGTCCTTGGGATCGACGAGGACATCGAAGAAAACCAGCATCTTGCCGCCGCGGTCCATGTAGGCTTCAATAGCGTCGAGCGCGTCCTGGGACAACTTGCGGGACGCGCCCGCGACGATCAAGGTGCGGCAGTCTTCGGGAACGCTTTTCTTCTTGCCGGGCCCGTCTTCCTTCGCGTAAACCACGTTGGGCACGTTCAGGCCGAGATCCTTGCCGAAGTTCAGGCCGCTGATGTCGTAGTTGTCCAGTTGCAGACGCTGGACCAGGATGCCGAGGCCGACCGAGGAGAACGTTTCGCGCATGTCGAAGCGATCGCGATTGTCGGTGTTGTTGATGTCGGGTTCTTCGTCCCCCTGAAGCACGTAGACCTTGTGCTTCTTTTTATCCTGAACCAGGAACTTGACTTCCTTCATGATCTCGGCTTCCCCCTTGAAGATCACCTCGCCTTTATCCCCTGGGCCGCGCCGGCGCTTCGTCTCGCTGATTTTGTCCTCGGCGACGAAGGAATAAGGGACGTTGTGGTCTTCATTTTCGGGGATCGGCCCGTTGACCAGCAGCACGCCGGCTGCAAAGGCGCCGGGCTCGGGCGAGATCTTGGGGAACGTCTTGCTGAGCTGCTGGAATTTCTGGCGATTGACTTCGGGCGAGAAATAGGTCACCTTGAACTTGGCGCCGTTGAGCGCCGAGCAATTGTCAAGCAGGTTGTGCAGGTCCTTATAAATGGGATCGCCTTGCCGCATGAGGACGACGACGTTCATTTCCTTTTTCAAGCGTGCGATCAAGTTTCTGCTGCTGTCGCTCAATGCGTAAGCGCCGCGGGTAGCAGTCCAGTCGTAAGTGAAGGGGACCAAAGCGTAGATGACCACATTCACGACAGCCAGGACCTCGACGAGGAGCAAGCCTTGCAGGATGGCGTCGTAGCCATACATCACGCGGCGCAGGGTGACGTTGGAGCGGATGTCGGTGCGGGCGAAGCGGAAGCTAACGAACATGAGGATGAGCGCGACGATCTGCAAGTAGGCGACGAGCCAGAATCGCCAGGCGTTCGCTCCTTGCCAGGATGGGATGCCTCCCAAGAAGATGTCCTGCCGCCAAAGGTAAGCGCGGGCGACGGTGTAGAGAAAGAGGATGAGGCCAAGCGAGCCGCCGAAGACGAGCACGAAGACGCGCATGCCGGTCTCATCGGGTTCGCCGGTGTTGAGCCAAATGACGCAGGCAAAGCAGAGAATGCTCAGAAAGAGGAGGGCAGCGAGCTCGGGAATCCAGCCGAGGTAGGCGCCGGTGTGTGTCTGGTAGGCGATCACACAGAAGCCGGCGATGGCGACAACGCCGATGATGAGTTGCAGCAGCTTAAGCATCGGCGTCATGCCGACCAGGGAGCGCATGGATGATTCGTCGGCTTGCGGGGGAAGCGTCAGAACAAAGCCGCTGGCCA
The DNA here is from genome assembly GCA_963767835.1 of uncultured Planctomycetota bacterium. Lineage (GTDB taxonomy): Bacteria > Planctomycetota > Planctomycetia > Gemmatales > Gemmataceae > SIAQ01. The sequence continues at coordinate 49,073 of CAVYFY010000015.1, read as the reverse complement.
GAGCGATGATGCCGAAGATGACGACGCCGATCGATTCGGCGAGATTGTCGAAGATGAAGCCGGTAGAGCCGTCGGGTTTCTTGCCGATGCCGAGATAAAACGCCAGCGCGATGATCGCCAGGCCGGCCACGAGAAGGACATTGCCGAAGATGCGGCGTTGCTGGGCGAGGGTGCGGGCCTTGTCGGCGGGAGTTTCCTGCTTGAACCAGAGGGTGATCGCCTGCCAGGTTGCCAGGGCGGCGCTAAAGGAGGCGGCGAGGAGGAGGACGGTGTTCAGGATGCGCGTTCCCGCTTCGTTTTTGGAGCTCATCCAGAAACCGAGGACGATCAGCATGAGCGCGCCCCAGGCCAGCCCGAAGACCAGAGCGCGGGCGGTCGGCACGAGCTGCTCCAGCGTCAGGGGCTTGCTTGGAACGGATTCGGGTGCGCTCGGCGCCGGGGCGTTTGCGGCCGGGCCGGGTTCGGGTGTTCCTGGTTCAGGGGAAGTTGACATTACCAATCCTCTCGGACTCTCACGTTGTTTGCGGCTGGACCCTCGCGCGGCCGCCTGCGAACGCTAAGCCGCAAGCGGCGAAAGGGCTATGCCCATTTGCGCGATTCGAGCACCTTCATGGTGGCGAACAAGAACACCACGGCCACCGACACATGGAAAAGGAGCAACCGCGGAGCGATGATCCCTTGCACGGATTCAAGCATGAAATCCAGGTAATTCACAAAGGCCATCAGCTCTGAAAAGGGCGCGGCGAACGATTCGAATTTGAGTATGTAGCACACCAGGTTCGCTGTCACGCCAACGAACGTGAAAACCGCGGCAATGACCTGATTGCTCGTCAAGCTCGACATGAATAATCCCATCGAAACCATGCCGGCGCTGATGGCGGCCATCGCGACATAGAAGCTCAGCATCGGGCGATAATCGAATTCCTCGCCGCCCACGTAGCGCAGCGAGATCAGGAACAATCCGGTCGGAACCCACAGGAGCATGAAAAAAAACCAGCTGGCGAGGAATTTGCCGAGGACCACGGAAATCTCATTGACCGGAGCGGTCATCATGACTTCGAAAGTGCCCGAGCGTTTCTCTTCGCTCATCAGCCGCATGGTGATTGCAGGCACGAAGAACAACTGCACGATTACCGGGATCAGCGCGAAGATATAGCTGCCGATGATCGGCTCGAAAAGACCGCCGCTGCGCGAATCCGACGCCGCATCGATCGTGCTGGCGAACATGCCGAACATGACCCAGGTCATGATCAGCTGGGCGATGAAAACGAGGTAGGCGAGCGGCGAATAGAAATAAGCAGCCAGCTCGCGGCGCGCCAGTACGATGACCGGCCAATCGACGCAAATGCCCAGGGCAACGACGAAATAGAGCAGCGACATGCCCATCAGCACCAGGCCCGATGGCACCATGAAGTTGCTCTCCGGCCAAAGCGATCGCGCTAGCCCGGCGAGGAAGCCGACCACTCCGAGCGCGCCCAGTATCAAGCCCGCGTAATAACGGTGATCGCGATCGTCGTGCATGGCGATGTAGGTGCAGGCGTAAAAAAGGCTCAGGACCATCATGACCGCCCCTTCGCCCGCCAGAAAATCGGGGGTGCGCAAGCCCCAGACCAAGCTGAAGACGATCATCAGCCCGCCAAGGGCGCCGATGATGTTTAGGAGTAACGTGCGGAAGTTGGCTTCGGTCTCATTGCGTATCACGCCGATCAAGACGATCAGGCCGACGCTCAACGCGGGCACACCGGCCTTGAGATACCAGTCCATATGCGATTTGAACGCGATCAAGCGCAACACCACGCCGGCAATTACCAATCCCAGGGCGGCGAACGCGTAAAGCCGGCGGAACTGTAGATCGCGCTCGGCGAAGGCGTGATACAGGAGCAGGCAGAGCCCGATGCTGCCGAAGAAAAAGCCCCAGCCGAAGTTGATAATCGGCGTGCCGGTGCGCCAGAGCGGGTAGGTGACCGCCAGGCCGCCGAGAACGAACAGGAACAGGCCAACCATCGCCAGGATGCGGGCCACGATCGGCTTGTCGGCCCGCTCGACCGACGGGGCGCGCTCGGGCATCGATTCCCAGGAAGACAGGAGCGTGTCGTCCCGTTTCGGCTTGATGGCGCGTGACGTTGACATTGCGTGACTTTCCTTATCTTTGAATGGCCTGGCTATCGGACGCCGGCGCCGGTGATTGCGGGGTCGGCGCTGGATGCCGGTTGCTTGAGCGGGTCGCTCACGCGCAGCACCTCGAAGAATGCATCCGCCAGCCGGCGCCCTTACGCTCCAGACGGCGAACTACCCAGTGCTTGGCGGCAATGGCCTTGCTCACCTCTTCGCGGATGTCTTTCTCTTCACTGGCGCGAATCTCAAAGCTGCTCACATTGTCCTCGAGCGGCTTCGCCGAGAGCGAGGTGACCCCCGCCATACCTTGCAGCAAATGCGTGACCTGATCGGCCGGGCCGCGCACTTCGAGAAGGATCACGTTTTCCGATTCGATTTCCTCGAGCCGTTTGTCCAGGCCGATGCGGCCGCTATTGATGACGATGACCCGTTCGCAGATCGCCTCGACTTCGGTCAGAATGTGCGTCGAAAGCAAGATGGTGTGGCTCTCGCCGAGCTCTTTCAGCAAGGCCAGCGTTTCGCGAATCTGCTGCGGGTCGAGGCCGGAGGTTGGTTCGTCGAGGATCAGGATCGGGGGATTGTGGATCATGGCGTCGGCAAGGCCGACGCGCTGGCGATAACCCTTGGAAAGCGTCGAAAGAAGCCGGCGCCGCACGCTCACCAGTCGGCAGCGATCCAGGCAGTATTCGACGCGCTTGATGCGCTCGGTGCGCGGCATTCCCTTGAGCTTGGCGCGGAAATCGATGTATTCCTCCACGCGCATCTCGGGATACAGCGGCACGCTTTCGGGAAGATAGCCGATGTTTTGGCGGACCTGAGTCGATTCCAGCATCACGTCATAGCCGGCGACGCGGGCCATGCCGCTGGTGGCGGGCATGTAGCTCGTGAGGATGCGCATGGTGGTGGTCTTGCCGGCGCCGTTGAGACCCAAAAAGCCGACGATTTCACCCTGCCCGACCGAGAAGGAAATGCGGTCAACGGCCATCACCGGTCCGAAGAACTTGCTAAGGTTGTCAACCTGGATCATGTGCGGTCCTGGGTTTCTTGGCGTGGGATCCTCCCGCCGCAGGTGCTTCGGGACAGTTAAAATTAGGGAAGAAGGCGAAGATTTCAAGTCCCGCTCGGGCGGTTTTTTCGCTTGCTTTTCGGGCGTGCGGGGCTAAACCAAAACCAAATCACCTCACCCCAAAAAAGGACGAGATTCATGCGACGATGGTTTGCAATTTCGACTCTCCCGATCACGCTGTGCCTGGCTGCCACCCTGTCGAGCGCCGGCGAGCAAGCGGGAAATGCGGACAACACGCCACCCAAGGGCTTCACCGCTTTGTTCAACGGCAAAGACCTGACCGGCTGGCAGGGGCTGGTGCAGATCAACCAGCGCAAGAAGACCGAGGCCGAATACAAGGCTCAGGTGGAAGCCGCCACGAAAGAGGCCGTCAAGCACTGGACTGTCAAGGACGGCGCCATCCATTACGACGGCAAAAATAACAACCTGCAATCCGCCAAGGACTACGGCAACTTTGAAATGTACGTCGATTGGAAAATCGAAGCCAACGGCGACAGCGGCATCTATCTGCGTGGCAATCCCCAGGTGCAAATCTGGGACGTCAAGGGCAAGAACAATCCGAAAAAAATCGGCTCCGGCGGTCTGTACAACAATCGCAAAAACCCGAGCGACCCCCTGCTCGTGGCCGACAACCCCATCGGAACCTGGAACACGTTCTATATCAAGATGGTCGGCGACAAGGTGACCGTCAAGCTCAACGGGAAGCTCGTCGTTGACAACACGCCGCTGGAGAATTATTGGGAAAATAATCGGCCGTTGCCCGCCCGCGGTCCGATCGAGCTTCAGCACCACGGCGACAAGCTATGGTTCAAGAACATTTACGTGAAGGAATTGCCGGAGTAAAATCCGAAATCCGAAATTCAGTAGTTCCAAAAATCTAGCCACGGATGAAACACGGATTGAACACAGATACAAGGCAGAGTGAAAGATGAGGGGATTTACATGCGATTTCCCATCCGTGTTCGGTCAGTGTTTCATCCGTGGCTAGATTTTTGGAACTACTGAATTTCGGATTTCGGAGATTCGGATTTTTTTACTCCTCGCCGCGCAGCTTTTTGCGTGCCCGTGCCAGGATCGCCCCGATGCTGTTGACCGGAATATTGAGTTCCGTGCTGATTTCCTCGTAGGATCGGCCTTCGAGATAGAACAAGCGGACGACGGCACGCTCGCGGCTCGGTAGCTTCTTGAGCAGTTTGGCGACTTCCTCGAGCAGCTCCTGGCCGTCGCCTTTCGGTTTGGAATTGGACCGCGCCGGCGCCGCGACGGCTTCCTCGTGCGTTCTGCCGGCGCCTTCTTTGTCTTTAATTGCCGCCCGGTTGGCGAGTTCGTTGACGCAGGTGCGGCGGGCGATCACGGTCAGGTACGCCGCCAGACTGCTCTTGCCGCGGAACTGCCGAAGCGGGGCGTAATCGTTTTCGACGATCTTCAGCAGCACCTGGGCGGCCACATCTTCCTTGTCCTCGGGGCTCAGGGGATAGCTGCGCATGTCGGCCGTGTGCTGCACGACGTGATACACCAGACCGAGGAAGCGATCGACGAAATCATTCCACGCCCCCGGCTCATGCTGCAGGCACCGGCGGATCAATTCGCGATCACGGGCTATCAAGGCCACGGCGATCCCCTGTTTTCGGGAGCGATTCGGTTAGCGCTATGGGGAAATTCTAAGCGCCGTGCCACGCAAGCGAAAGGGGGACGCCGTTTTTTTCGTCCCCCAATCATTGGTATCGCCGGCATCGTCGGCAGCATCGTGCAGCTTTTCGCAGCCGTTGCGGCATGATATCGTATAAAATCCATCGCGCCACGTTACAGGCACGCGTCGTAGACGCGGCGAACCGTATCCATTTGGCCGTTGCTTCCATGACACGCGAGGCATTCCGTGATGAACTCCGATCCGTGGTTCCAGACGCTTTTTGCCGATCGTATCGGCGGAGCAAACTATGGCAAAGGAACCGAGATTTACAAATTCGAGAAGATCAAACGCGCCAAGCGCGCCGCCATCGCCGCTCATCCCGAGCGCGTCCTTCTCGATTTCGGCATCGGCGAAAATGACGACATGGCCGATCCGTTGGTCCGCGAGGTCGCAAAAAAAGAAATCGACAAACTCGAAAACCGCGGTTACGCCGACAACGGCATCGCCGCCTTCAAGGAAGCTGCCGCCGGTTTCATGAAGCGTGTCTTCCAGGTCACGCTCGATCCCGAAAAGGAAATCAACCACGCGATCGGCTCCAAGCCCGCGCTGGCCATGATCCCGGCCGCGTTCATCAATCCCGGCGACATCACGCTGATGACCGTCCCCGGCTATCCCGTCGCCGGCACACACACCAAATACTACGGCGGCAAGGTCCATGATCTGCCTCTGCGCGAGGAGAATGGCTTTTTTCCCGATCTCGACGGCATCCCCGAGGATGTGAAAAACAAAGCCAAGCTGCTGGTCATCAATTACCCGAACAGCCCGACCGGCGCCGTCGCCACGCGCGATTTTTACCGGCGCGTCATCGACTTCGCCCACAAGAACCGGGTCATCGTTGTCCAGGACGCCGCCCATATTCTCCTGAGCTATGACGAGCCCCCCTTGAGTTTTTTGCAGATCGACGGCGCCAGGGAGGTTGGCGTCGAGATTCATTCGATGTCGAAGGGCTTCAACATGATCGGCTGGCGCATGGCGTTTGTCGCCGGCCATCCCAAGATCGTGCAGGCCATCGCCGACATCAAGGACAACAGCGATTCCGGCCAATTCATGGCGATCCAACAAGCGGCCGCCGCGGCGCTGCAGCATCCCGAGTTAGGCGACCGCACGCGCACGAAATATCATCGCCGCCTGAAGAAGATGGTGGACGCCCTGAGCAAAGTCGGCTTCCAGGCGAAGACACCCGGCGGCACCTACTTCCTTTACGCCAAAGCGCCGAAAGGCTGCGGCGAGCGCACCTTCACGAATGCCGAGGAAGCGTCCCAATTCCTGATCGGCGAGCAATCGGTGATTTGCGTGCCGTGGGACAACGCCGGGGCGTATCTGCGTTTTTCGGTGACGTATCTGGCCAAGGACGAACGGGAAGAAGACGCATTGATGGAGGAGACAGTGCGCAGGCTCGGGCGGTTGCAGTTGCGTTTCTGAGATTGAATGCAACCGAAAGCCCAGGGACGGCCGTCCCTGGGGTCCAGAAGGAGACAAAATCCATGGACGACACCTGGAAATGGCTTCATCTCACGAGCCAAACCTACGGCGCCTGGTTGTACGGCAGTGAACGGGGTTTCCGCACGGGGGGAGGTATGTCATGCGCGTCTTCGTCACCGGCGGCACCGGGCTGGTCGGCAGTCTGCTCGTGAAAAAGCTGCGCCAGCGCGGCGATCATGTCGTGCTGCTGACGCGCCGCCCTGATGCCGTCAGGACACAATGGGGCGACGGCGTCACCATCGTCGGCGGCGATCCGGTGCAGGCAGGCCCGTGGATGGACGCGGTTAAGAATTGCGACGCCGTGGTGCACCTGGCCGGCGAGGGCATCTTCAACCGCCGCTGGAGCGATGACTTCAAGCACCTGATTTATTCGAGCCGCGTCAAGGGGACCGACAACATCGTGGCAGCGCTAAGCTCCCCTCTCCACACCAGGGGAGAGGGGCAGGGGGTGAGGGGGCGTCCTCCAGTGCTCGTCAGCGCCTCGGCTATTGGCTACTACGGCCCACACGGCGATGAGGAACTGACCGAGGCATGCCTCGCCGGCAACGATTTCCTCGCCCAGGTCTGCATCGACTGGGAGAAAGCCGCCCAGCCCGCGATCATTCACGGCGTCCGCCTCGTCCTGTTGCGCACGGGGGTTGTCCTCGACAAGGCCGGCGGCGCTCTCGCCAAGATGCTCACGCCATTCAAGATGTGCGTCGGCGGCCCGATCGGCAGTGGCAGGCAATGGATGAGCTGGATTCACAACGACGACGAAGTCGGCCTGATCCTCTTCGCCGTCGATCATGCCGACATCAACGGGCCGCTGAACGCTGTCGCCCCGCATCCGGTGACGAACAAGGAGTTCAGCAAGGCGCTCGGCAAGGTCCTGGGCCGACCGAGCTTTCTGCCGACGCCGGCTTTCGCCCTCCGGGTCATGCTCGGCGAATCGTCGGAAATCATCACGAAGGGCCAAAAAGTGCTGCCGAAAAAGGCGCTGGCAGCGGGCTATGCGTTCAAATTCCCCGATCTGGATCCGGCACTGAGCGACCTACTGCCGAGATAACGCCAAAGCAAATTTCCATCAGTATGTATCAACGTAACTGGTCAGTTGTGCCCCTGTGGCCGTATTGAATAATTTCGGATCCCATTTGATATCCGGCCGTGCCGCGACCTCCAAAGCTTCTCGGACACCCACGGCGTTTTGGGCCGTCGCCCGGTTCCTGGCCCGAACCGATTCCCATAGCCGCTTCTCTTCCGCCGTTGGCGAATAGGGCGCCCGGTACGGCACCTTCTGGCCAACCAGGAGTGAGAGATAGCCTTCCATACCGAACATGCTGTTTGGTTGAAGAAGGTTATAGCGAAAGGATGCGCAGCCTGGCCCACTCTCCTCATAGAAATCGATCAACTCTTGAACCTGGCCCAGAACCGTGTCCGCCTGGGCAGCGTTCCAGAACGGCGTGTTGTAGGTATCTTAGTAGATCAGGTCCGCCAAGCGATCATACCTCGCTAACAGGTCCGCGCCTGATGACTCCCGACTGCATGGCTGCGATCTCCTCGATCAAGGACGGCGCGAACGGTGCACTGTACCAGCCGCCCTTCGGCAGGTCCGGTGCCGTCTTCAACAATTCTTCCATGTCGGCGGCGTCGGCGTCGGAGACGTTCATTGTGATCACGATCCTCTGGCTGTGCCTTGTGCAGGCTACGGCTCACGACTTTGGCCCGCGCCCCCTTTTCCGCCGCTTCGCTCCCTTCCTGCCCGGTCGATACCCCTTCGTCTCCGGCGGTTCGGCCCCACGCTCACCCGGTTTCCCCCCCTTCGCGGGGTTGGCAACCGTGTGGTAGTGGTCGGGGTCGTTCGCTCGCTTCCGGCGCGCCGCGATGGCCTCCTTCGGCGGGTTGGCGGGAATGAGGCAGTCGCAGCCACTCCCGATCAGGTCAGCGCGGCCCGCCTGGATCAGGGCCTCACGGACGGTGAAGTAATTCTCAGGCTTGAAGAACTGCATCAAGGCCCGCTGCATTTTGCGATCTTTAAGCCCTTTCGCCACATAGACTTCCTGCTTCGTAAAGGGATCGATCCCAGTCCAGTAAAGTGCTGTGGCGATGTCGAACGGGGCAGGGATGAAGTCCTGCACCTGGTCGGGGCGGTAACCATTGCGCTTGAGGAAGACGGCGAGCTCGATCATCGCATGGATGTCGCTGCCGGGATGGCTGGCGATGTAGTACGGCACGATGAATTGCTTCGGCTTGCCGGCTTTCCGCGACGCCTTTTTGAATTCCGTGGCGAAGCCCTCGAAGTTCACGTTGCGCGGCTTCTTCATCAGATCGAGCACATGCGGATCGGTGTGCTCCGGGGCGACCTTCAGATGCCCGCCGACGTGATGGGCCGCGAGCTCCGTGAGGTATTCCGGCGAGAGTTGTGCGATGTCCATGCGGATGCCGGAGGCGACGAAAACCTGGCGGATGCCGGGCTCGGTGCGAGCGCGTTTCATCAGCTCGATGAGCGGGCCATGATCGGTGCCGAGCAATTTACAGATCGAGGGATGGACGCAGGAAAGCCGTTTGCAGATCGCTTCGACTTCGGGGCGAGTGCAGCGCATCTGATACATGTTCGCGGTGGGGCCGCCGATGTCGCTGATGACGCCTTTGAATTCGGGATCGGCGGCGACCTTGCGGACCTCCGTTCAGCACCGAGATTCTGCGAGCGCGACTGGATCGTGCGGCCCTGATGCGTCGTGATCGAGCAAAAGGTGCAGCCGCCGAAGCAGCCGCGCATGATCGTGACCGAATCCTTGATCATCTCATACGCGGGGATCGGTTCGGTGTATGACGGATGCGGACGGCGCGTGTACGGCAAATCGTAGATGCGATCCATCTCCGCTCTCGCTGATCGGCAACGGCGGCGGCGTGACGACGACGGCCTGGCGGTCGTGATATTGCACCAGCGTCTTCGCGTTGAAGGGGCTGGTGTTGATGTGGATGAGGCGCGTTGCTTCGACGAAGGCGAGCTTGTCGGATTTCACTTCATCATACGACGGCAGTATTATTTCCAATCCCGGTTTAGCGTTCGCAACATCGCACGCAGCCGCCTGGCGCGATTCGGCGAACGCTAAACAGGGATCGGATTCTTTGGCGCCCATCACATACGCAATGCCCCGCATGTCGCGCAAATCGCGCACCGTCTTCCCCGCCGCCAAGCGCCGTGCGATCTCGACGATGGCGTGTTCGCCCATGCCGTAGACCAACAAATCGGCCTTGGCGTCCAAGAGGATCGAGCGCTTGACGGTGTCGGACCAGTAATCGTAATGGGCGAGCCGGCGCAACGACGCTTCGACGCCGCCGGCGATGATCGGCACGCCGGGGAAGGCTTCACGGGCGCGCTGGCAATAGGCAAGGGTGGCCCGGTCGGGGCGCAAACCGATGCGGCCGCCGGGGGAGTAAGCGTCGTCGTTGCGGACTTTTTTGTTGGCGGTGTAATGGTTGATCATCGAGTCCATGTTGCCGGCGCTGATCGCGAAGAAGAGACGCGGCCTGCCGAACTGCCGCCACGGTTCGCACGAACGCCAATCGGGTTGGCTCAACATGGCGACGCGAAATCCCGCCTGTTCGAGGACGCGGTGCAGGATCGCCATCGCGAAACTGGGATGATCGACATAGGCGTCGCCGGTGACGAAGACGATATCGACGGCGTCCCAACCTCGTGCATCCATTTCGCGGCGCGATATCGGCGCCAACGGAGCGGCATAGGTTTCATTCCAGAGCGGCAGCGATAGTCGGCCGGCAGGTTTCGCGCGAGCGGATTGCATCGGATCATTGTATCAACGAGACGGAAGCGTAAGCGACGGCCGACCGTCTACCCATTGAAGAATCGCAACCATACCGCCACGCCGGCGACGACTGCCACACCTATCAACAAATAGTACGCGGACAGTCGCCAAAAACTGATGTGATGCTCCAGCAGGATTGACGGTGTCCGCTCTTCGTCAAGCGAGGGGCTTCGCGGCATGGAAGGGGCGTCGGCGGCAATCGCCGTATCCAAACCGCATGATGGGCATGCTTTGCCAGCCGGGACGTTTTCGCCGCAAGTCGCGCAAATGTTGTCCACGATGGTACCCTCCGAGGATCCCGAGCGCGTCAGTCGATGAGGCCCGGCGGCAGTATCTCCCCACCGGCTGGCGTAATCAATGCCCGCAGATTGTTGTCGTTAACCTTGCCGCGATCGATTATGTGCACAGTTCCGTCCGCCATCGCCGCCAGAAAGCGGAGCTGCGGAACCGGGATCGGGCCGTTGGGCGTGATCGCCATGTCCGCCGGCTTCATCCACGGCACGGGCGTCGCTGCTTCCGCGAACTGGAACGTGTTTGACGTGCCATCGGTTATCATCAAAATGGTGATCCTGGCCTTCGGATCGGGGAACATCGTGTTCGGCCCTGTGAAATACTGGAATTTCGTGTCCGTGTTGCCCGGATTCGGATTGTCCGCGGGAAAGTCGTAAACATTCGGCATCGGGCTCTTGAATGCGGCATTGACCGGATTGTCCCAGGCGGCATTTTGGTCCATCATGTTGAAGATATGCGCATGCTCCACAAAGGGGAGCAACTGCACACGCCAACTCATATCGGCCGTTTGCATGCGTGGACTGGGGAGGGTCATGAAAGCGTCATGATAACTGTGACAGGCGAGCGCGATCTGCCTCATATTGTTGGTTGCCTGGGTGCGGGCGGCGGCTTCGCGAACCTTGGCGAGGGCCGGAACCAGCAGAGCGATGAGAATAGCCGGCACGCACAGAACGCACGCAGCCACGCCGCCGACAATGAGCAGGATCATGCCGACGCCCATGCCCGCGGCGGCTCCCGCCTCGGTGCGCGGAGATTCCGCGCGGCCGATCGTCATCATCGTCGGCGTGGCTTTTTCCTTTCTTGCCCGCCTTGCTCGGTTTCTCGGAGAATTTGCCGTCGTCCTCATCGTCGTCAGCGTCGTCGCTTTTGGTCGGCTTTTCGGAGAATTGGCCCGCCCCATCATCATCATCGCCTGCCGCCATCTGCCGAGCGCCGGGCCACCCGGGCAATCGGTCAAACGGCGATTGTTTCGCCCGGGCGCATTTCGCGCACAGCATGCCGGCGGCAGAGCAAGTGAGGCAGGCAAACTTTGGCATACGATTCTCCCGGTGTGAGTTCGGTTCGCATCGGGGAGATTGTATCAGTAAGGCGCGCAGAATGCCTACAAAAAAACCGCTCGACGAAGCAATCGTCGAGCGGCGTTCTGCGATTTCATGGGGACAGGCTTTCCAGCCTGTCCGGATACGATGGACAGGCTGGAAAGCCCGTCCCCACATTCGGTTACTTGGCGGTGATCTTGGCCACGTCGCCGACGACCTTGCTGATGGCGGCGTCGGTGAGTTCGCCCTTCCGGAAGGCGTGGTTGGCCTTCACTTCGAAGTTCGTGTAGAGGACGACCGTCACTTCCGCGTCCTTGGCGATCTTGTACTTCTCCGGGCCCGCCGGGTTGTCGATGGCCAGGACGAGCTTCGTCAGCTTCTGGTCCTCGGCAAGCTTGGCGAGCTGCTTGTCCAGGCCGTCCTTGTCGCTGCAGAAGACGGCAAAACTGCCCATCTCGGCCTTGGCATTCTTGGCGGTCGCTTCATCAAGCTGCTTGAGGAGCTTGGCGACCGCCGGCGTCGCTTCGCGCGCGAACACCACGGCGACGGGATTGGCGCCGTTGGAGCAGTACAGACATGCTTTCTTGCCCTTGCTTTCACCGGTGACGTTGAGCGGATGGAACGGCCCAGGGACATCCTGCCCGGTCTGCGGGCCGGACTTGAGCGCGCCCCCCGCATGGACGCTCGTCATGAGAACCACGAGACCCAGAGCCGTTGCCGCGAACATGCGCTTCATCAATCATTCCTCCGAAAATAGGACTACGTAAACTCGCGCCGATGTCGCGCGAGATAGGACGCTTGGATTCGCCGAATTGCCGGCACCTCATATTCTATGACGTTGGATGGGCAACGGATATTCAACTTTCAAGGAGTCGCGCATGGCCGCCAAGACGACGTGTCCGATCAGCCGCAAGGATTTTGCTGAGAAAGCCAAGCCGATCGAGGTCATCATCGACGGCAACAAGATGATCGCCGTCAATCGCGAGTTCTCGACCGGATCGATGGGCTGGAACATCAGCAGCAAGATGACGATCATGGTCGGCGACACGCCGGTGACGGTGCAGGTCGGCATGAACCTGACGATCGTGGGATCGAAGGAGCTGGCGAAAGATGCGCCGCCCGCTTGATGGAGCAGTTTAGATTTCAGAAGTTCCAGAGATTATGCCACGGATGAAACACAGACGGCACACGGATTGAAAATCGCGGCTATTCTCGCCTCGTCCACTCTGCCTCGGTATCCGTGTTCGATCCGTGTTTCATCCGTGGCCAGATTTTGGATGTTTTCTACGCCGTGGCGACGGTTTCTTCGGCGTGCTGCAGCACGGTGAGGCGAACGATTTCGGCCAGGCCGGCATCTTCGATGCGATCGAAAAAGCCTGCAGGCGTTACCCAGCTTCGCTCGCGGAAGCTGCGTTCGGGCCAATCCTGAGCGACATTCGTCACCTTCATGACGAAGACCGTGACGTGGTAACTCTGGCCTTCTTTTTCGTAGAGATAACTGCCGATGGGCTCGCGTTCGAGAGCGCCCAGGAGGCCGGCTTCTTCCCAGGCTTCTTGCAGGGCCGATTCACCGGCGGTTTGGCCTGGTTCGATCCAGCCCTTCGGAATCACCCAGCGTCGTCCATTTCGCGATGTGATAAGACAGACCCGTCCGCGCCTCAATGCCAGCACGCCGGCCTGTCGGATGGACTCATCAGGTGTTGCCATCGCTTCATTCTCATGAGGAATAGGCGATCATTCTTACTGCTCTATCATGCACCATTGAGCCCAATCAGGTCAATGACTGTTGGCAAATTCTACCGATTCTTCCCGATATCTTCGCACTACGACCTGCGCCAAGCATTGCGAAAATGTGTCGATCGCCTGCTCGCGCGTCATTTGATTCCGAGTCCAGTGAGGCGCCGTCGGCAGCTGCCGGCGCGTGGGAATTTGCACGTGGCGCAGGCCTTCTGCCTGATGGGGAAGTGGCAGAAATATCGGGTCTGTTGGTCATTTCCATTTTGTCAAAAATATTCCTGGCTTATCGGCACACTTTTCGGTTAGAATATCCGCGTTGAACAGTTTACTCTTGCGGATCAAGGCTGGGTCGTCCACATACTCATCTTCTGCAACCACCAGAGGGCCGCCATCCATGTTCGACTCCCCGAAACTTTCGCGTCGTGAAGCAATGAAGCTGACCGCGGCCGGCGTCGTCGGCTATTCGATGTCCGGCTGGCTTGAAGCCGTCGCACAACAGAATGCCGACAATCCGCAGCGGCGCCGCTCGTGCATCCTGTTGTGGATGAACGGCGGCCCCAGCCAGATGGACACGTTCGATCTGAAGCCGGGCCATGCCAACGGCGGCCCGTATCAGTCCATCCGCACCAGCGTTCCCGGCATCCGCATCAGCGAACATCTGCCGCGCGTGGCCCGGCACATGGACAAGCTGGCTCTCGTTCGTGCCATGAGCACGCGCGAAGGCGATCACGGCCGCGGCACTTTTTACCTCCATTCCGGCTATTTGCCGCAAGGCCCGATTCAGTATCCGACGCTCGGCTCACTCGTCGCCAGGCACGTCGGCGATCCCGATCTGCCGTTGCCCAATTTCGTCAGCATCGCCCCCTACCGCATCTTCAGCCCGGCTGCGTACAGTTCCGGCTTCCTCGGCCCGACCTACGCCCCCCTGATGGTCGGCGAAGTCAACAACTTCAACTTCCAGCAAGGCGGCCAGAATAACTACGACGAAAGCCTGCGTGTCGCCGACCTGCGTGCCCCCGATGAAATCTCGGACGCCCAGTTCGATTCGCGCGTCACGCTGCTGCAAGACATGGAAAGCGATTTCACGGCCCGCCATCAAACGGTCGCCGCCCGCAGCCATCAAACCGCCTATGACCGGGCCGTCCGCTTGATGCGCACCTCCGCCCGCGCTGCCTTCAACCTCGGCGAAGAGCCCGCCGCCATTCGCGATGCCTACGGCCGCAATCTCTTCGGCCAGGGCTGCTTGCTCGCCCGCCGCCTCGTTGAACGCGGCGTTCCCTTCATCGAAGTCACGCTCGGCGCCTTGCCGAACAACCCGATCGCCTGGGACACGCACGGCCAAAACTTCGACAATGTCCGCCGGCTGAGCGAAATCCTCGACCCGGCTTGGGGCACGCTGATGGACGATCTCCGCCAGCGCGGCCTAATGGACACCACGACGATCATCTGGATGGGCGAATTCGGCCGCACCCCGCGCATCAATCAGGGCCAGGGCCGCGACCATTATCCGAACGCCTGGACCACCGTCATCGGCGGCGGCGGCATCCGCGGCGGCCAGGTCTACGGCCGCACCAGCGCCGACGGCACCACCGTCGAAGACCCACGTCCCGTCTCCGTCCCCGATTTCATCGCCACGGCGTTGCGAGCCATGGGCATCGACCACACCGATACCAATATGTCGAACGTTGGCCGGCCGATCCCGGTTGCTGACCGCGAGGCACGGCCGATTCGCGAGTTGCTGGCGTAATGTGATATTGCGGATTGAATTCGAATCCGCCGCGGGAGTAGATGCTCTCGCGGCGGTTTTGTTTGGGATTGAACGAAAGTCAAGGACGTAGGTGATCTGACAGGCATTGGCGCAATCGTTGTAGACGTGCGGGGGCAATGGACCGATCACACCGCTGATTTCGCTTGGATCGGCCGCATGGAGGTAGCTCAAGCGGATGATCGAATCGCGGTGCAATCCGCTGGAAACGAAATCAGCGTCACGGGCCTGAACAAGCTCGTCCCATTGAGCAACCAGCTGCTGCAACTGCGTGCTGATTCCACACATCAGCAAGGTTTGGTAAGGACCGGGCAGATCGGCCAACAGCAATGCCGGCCGCAGTTTGGGCGCCCCGCCGCCGACCTGCGCACGCGCAATTAAAACTACGTCTCCTGGGCTCACGGCGTGCTCTCCGGTTTCAAATCCGCCAGCGTATATTCTGGTTCATTGTCACCGTAGGCCCGCGCAAGTTGCGCCTGGCCAAAATGCCGCCATCCATCGCGATCTTCCTGCCAGCGCAAAAACGCTGCAAAATCGGCGATTTCACGAACCCGCTCCTCTGGCATATTCTCTAGCAGCTTTTCCAATGTTTCTCTGGCGCTCATGGCTGACCTCCTCTAGGCCCCCCGGTGATCACGACGGCTCGCACGATCAAACGCAGACCGACATCGCGAGGACCCGAAGGAGTGGTCCCGGCAACGCTGGCCCAAGCAACTTCGCTACGAGAGGGCGAAGTTTCTCAATGGCACCAACATAATTCTGAATGGCCGATTGTTCTTGGTTTAGCGATACGAGCTTATTGGCAAGATCAAGGCCCGCGGAAAGCACGCTTCTTTGCATGAGATTCAACGACTCATTTGGGCCTATCCTATTTACGACTTTCCCGATCACGTGAAAGCAGCCGCCCGTAAGCTTGGCCCGAATTTCTGCGGCGTCGCTATCGCTCGTGTCCAGGTCAACGACACCTATCGGTGTCCCCGCACCCCCGTACGCTGACATGACCATCTCGAGCTGTCTGGATGTGAGGTAATCTGCCTCGAGTTTCTCCAGCAGGGACATAAAGGATTTTTCGTAGCGCTCCGCCAGCGCACCAGGGTTGTTCTGGCCCGGCTTCTGGTGCTTTTGATTCGGTTGTTGGGTCGGAAAAAACTTGTCGCCGCAATCCCGGAAAATCTGCGCTCCTGCTCCTACTGGAAGGAGCGTCTTCAATGTTCCGATTAATGCGTAATAATCAATTGGGCGCAAGACAGCCTGTATCTCTACGTAAGATGCGTCTGTGGCCGCGAGATTTTCTGTCGAGGCCATCGTGATCATCTTTTTTTGCCTGAGCTCGTCCAAAACGGCCATGTGTAGACCGCCCGTGGTATACCGTTTCGCCGATCGGTTTTCTTCAACAGTCGATTTCTTCCCCTCCGCACCCACCGTGAAGGGACTCAACATTCCCTTCAAGAACGGAATGCCGACGCTGACGGAGCCGCCTTTTGTTCCTTCCGTCTTTGCCGTCGATTCTGTTTCCAACGCGACTCCCTTCCATAGGTAAGCAGCGCAGTTCAAGACCATTTTTTCGTTGAGGTAAACTGGCTCAAGAAATGCACACATATGGCTTTCTCGCTAATCGCTCCGCCTAAAATTGCCGCGTTCATCACGCACGCTAAACAATAACCGTGGTACTTCCTCGCAGGTTCGTCCTTCCTGCTCGTCGTAATTATAACATCAGGTCCTCGCACAGCAACAATTCCAGTTCGATTGTACCGCCGCAGCGGGGACAATCGCCAGGTGGTAAGCGAATTCGCATAGAAAATCGCAAGAGGCCTGGATTTTTGCACGGTTCGACTGGGCCGAACACAAAATGCGCTCAATGCGCTCACGCGGCCGGGTGTGGGGCGTTCGGCTGAGAGCATTCTGGCAAACCCTTGTGCGCCGGCAAGTTCGAGCCGAAGAAGCCCATTGAACAAAAAATCGAATGCATCCGCTGTCTGCTGCCCGCTGCCTGCTGCCTGCTAGACTAACCGCATGGAATACAAAGTCGAACTGCCGGTGTTTCGTGGGCCGCTCGAACTGCTGTTGTTTCTGGTCAAGCAGAACGAAGTCGATTTGTACGACATTCCGATGGCGACCATCACCGAGCAGTTTCTCGCTTATCTCAATTTGTTGCAGGTGATCGACGTGGAGGCGGCGGGGGAATTTCTCGTGATGGCCGCCACGCTGATGGAGATCAAGAGCAAACTGCTGTTGCCACGGACTGAAGCGGAGACGCCGGAGGAAGCCGATCCGCGGCTGGAGCTGGTCAAGCAATTGATTGAGTACAAGAAGTACAAGGAGGCGGCCGCACTGTTGGACGAGCAAGCGCAGCGGCAGCTGGCGCGCTTGCCGCGCCTGCCGATGGAGATTCCCGCGCCGCCGGAGCTGGCGAATCAGCCGCTGCGCAAGGTGGAGTTGTGGGACCTGGTGAGCGCGTTCGGCCGACTGATGCGTGAGACAGCGGCAAGCCAGCCGAGCCATATTTCGATTGACGAGACCCCAATCCAGGTTCACATGGACCGCATCATCGCACTGCTCGGCAGACACGAGCGCGCATGACGCTGTCGGACTTGTACACGCCGCCGCGAACGCGTGGCCGACTGCTCGGGCTATTCCTGGCAACGCTGGAATTGATCCGCGGCCGCTCCGTGTGGGTCGAGCAGCCCGACGCGTTCGGCGAGCTTTGGCTGCGCTTGGCGGAACCCTGTGAGCCCGACTCGCCAGCGGATTCAGCATGACTCTCGCTGCCGCGTCGGGCTCACAAGCGGTTGCCAGTGAGCAAATCATGCCGTAAGATTGGGTGGTCGTCCGCACTTGCGTTGGAGACGCAGGGCAGCCCGCAGAATTCCAGCGGCAGCTCGATCGAGAAGGATTGGACCATGGCAACTCCGCAGCCGGCGCCGGACGACATCTTTCTGCCCGGCGGACAGATATGCAAGGAATGCGTCACCGGGCCCGCTTTCACCGTTTTGCAAGAAGCGCTCAAGCTGGCGCGCGCGACTCGCTGGGACAGCGTCCGTAGCCCACACATCTTTATGGGCTTGCTGGCCGTGCCTGATCCGGGCGTGCTCACCTGGGGGGATCGTCTGGGCGCCGATCTCAATCGCTTGCTCACCCAGTTCCAGGAGCTGTTTCATCAAGAG
The DNA here is from genome assembly GCA_963767835.1 of uncultured Planctomycetota bacterium. Taxonomy (GTDB): domain Bacteria; phylum Planctomycetota; class Planctomycetia; order Gemmatales; family Gemmataceae; genus SIAQ01. The sequence continues at coordinate 30,917 of CAVYFY010000015.1, read as the reverse complement.
GAGGGCGAGTGCGAGGCCCTCTTGATGCTCAATCGCGAGTTCCTGTCGGACAACGTCATCCGCTTGCTGCGTGAGGCCTATGCTCGTGCGGTCGAACATCACCGGGCCGCCGTCACGCCGATGGACTTGCTCATCAGCTTGTTGACGGCGACCAACAGCATCGTTGCGGAATGCTTCGAGCGCATCGGTGTAACCGCGGCAAAGCTGACGGAAATGGCAGTCCTGGCAGAACAGCAGACAGGGTCTTAGCAGGAACCGTTGCCCCGTCGAATCTTCTGGGAACGCGCGTGATCTTCAGGAAATTTCAAACATGCTCGACCCCCAATACATCCGCGATAACCTCGACGCCGTCAAAGCAAACTGCAAGAACCGCAACGTCACCGCCGACGTCGATCGCGTCGTAACGCTTGATGACGAACGCAAGCGGCTCATCTCGGCGATGCAGGTCAAACAGCAGGAAGCGAATGCGAGCGCGAAGGCCGTTGGCCAGGAGAAAGATCCAGCGAAGAAGCAAGGGTTGATCGCCCGTGGCAAGCAACTGCGCGGCGAGATCGCGCAGGACGAAGCGGCGCTCAAGCAAGTCGAAGCCGATCTCAAAGTGGTCGTCAGCGCCATTCCCAACATGACGCACCCGGCCGCGCCGATCGGGCGCTTCCCGAGGACAACAAGGTCATCAAGACCTGGGGCAAGCCGACAAAGTTCGATTTCAAGCCGAAGGACCATGTCGCTCTTGCCGAGGCGCTCGATCTGGTCGATTTCGAGGCGGGGGCGGCGGTCGCGGGGCAGAAATTCTATTTTCTCAAGAACGATGCGGTGCTGCTGGAATTGGCCCTCATCCATTACGCGATGGATGCGCTGCTCAAGCACGGCTACACGCCGATCATCACGCCGGATCTGGCCCGCGTGGATGTTCTCGAAGGGATCGGCTTCATGCCACGCGGGGAAGGGACGCAGATTTACTCGATCGCCAATTCCGATCTGTGCCTGATCGCGACGGCGGAGATCACGCTGGGCGGCATGCACCGCGACCAGATCATGGACGAGGCAAAGTTGCCGCTCAAGTATGTCGGGCTGTCGCACTGTTTCCGCACGGAGGCCGGGGCGCCGGGCGCGACACGCGCGGGCTTTATCGGGTGCATCAGTTCACGAAGGTCGAGATGTTTGCGTTCTGCGTGCCGGAACAATCGGACGCCATCCACGAGGAGATTCGCGAGATCGAAGAGGAGATTTTCCAGGGGCTGGGTCTGCCATACCACGTGATTGACACCTGCACGGGCGATTTGGGCGGGCCGGCGTATCGCAAGTATGACCTCGAAGCGTGGATGCCGGGCCGAGGCAAGGACGGCGAATTCGGCGAAGTGACGAGCACCTCCAACTGCACCGACTTCCAGGCGCGTCGGCTCAACATCCGCTACAAGGGCCCCAAGCACAAGGGGACGCGCTTCGTGCACACGCTCAACGGGACGGCCATCGCGGTGAGCCGTTGCCTGGTCGCGCTACTGGAGAACGGGCAACAGGCGGATGGCAGCGTCGTCATCCCAGAGGCGCTGCGTCCGTGGATGGGTGGGCGTGAGCGCATTGCACGGACGTAGATTTCAGAGCCCGAGCGCCAGCGAGGGATTTGGCGAATGCCCCTCGCTGGCGCTCGGGCTCTGAAATCCGCCTATGGCAGCTTGCGATCCTTGTTGAATTCGCGCGCTTTCTGCATCACGCTATCGATGGTCACCGGCATCCCGTTTTGCCGCTTGCTTTCGTCGGCGGCTTCCATGAACGCGAAGATTTCGATGGTTTCCTCGGCACTGACGGGCGCTTCGCCGGTGCGGAAGAACTTGGCCATCTCGATCAGGAGGGGCTTGTAACCGCTCTTGTCCGGCTCGGTGTTGATGGTTGCTTTTTCGCCGAAGACGACGTTGCCGTAGTCCTTGGCGCCGCTGCGCAGGCCGCGATAGGTTCCAATGCGGCCATCGTTCCAGACGCCGGTGGCGACATCGGTGTCCTTGGTGTGAGTGCGGGCAACCGTTTTGCAGCCGGGGCCCATCAGAGTGTAAAGCGATTCGACGCCGTGAACGCCGTACCAGAAAAGATCGGGGTGGTGCGGCTCGATCGTGCAGGGACCAAACGAAATGCAGCCAACGATTTTACCGAGCTTCGGATCGCGCTTGGCGGATTGCACGGACGTGGAATAGCGCAGGCTGGAGCTGGAGAAAACTGGCGTCTTGTGCTTGCGGGCCAGGTCGAAGATGAGAATAGCGTCGGCGAGCGAACCGGCGAGCGGCTTGTCGATGAAGACTTTCTTGCCCGCCTTGAAGACCGGCATCGCCTGGGCCAGATGCGGCCGGCCATCCACGCTCTCGATCATCACGACGTCCACCTTGGCCAGGAGCGTATCGATCGAATCAACGATCTCGACGCCGTACTTGTCATGGATATCCTTGGTGAATTTCTCGACACGTGAATAGCTGGGCTCCACGTCCTTACTGCCGCCCGGAAAGCCGGCGACGACGTTGAACCCGGCCAGGTCGCCTTCGTTTTTGGGATCGTTGAAGAGGGCGGTGAAGGCCGGCACGTGCGAGGTGTCCAGGCCGATGATGCCGATCTTGATCGGCGCCTTGTCTTGCGCCTCGGCCGGTGGCAAGAGGGCGAAGGCGAGCGCGGCGAGCGGAATGATAAGAAAGATCGTCTTCATGGATGCCTCCGTTTATTGGTCGTGTTTATTCAAAGGGATTATCGAGCGCCTCGATGGCGGACGCAAGCGCGAAATAGGATTCATCAGGAAAAATGGCCGCACACGGGGCAGGCGTCATTGCGCGAGAATTGCAGCTTCTTGAACGACATGTCGGCCAGGTCGCACACGAGCAACTTGCCGACTAGCGGTTCCCCAAAACCGGCGAGAACCTTGATCGCTTCCAGCGTGCCGAGGGAGCCGATCGTGCCGGCAACGGCGCCGAAAACCGGGAAGTGCCGCTTCCACTCCGTCGGTTCCGTGGGGTACAAGCAAGCCAGGCACGGGCCCTTGCCCGGCAGCACCGTCGTCAGTTGCCCTTCGAGCTGGTACATCGCGCAATCGACGAGCGGCTTTTTCTGCTCGACCGCGGCGCGATTCAACAGCAACCGCTCGCTGAAAAGCGGTGCGCAGCAGGCGATCAGGTCCGCTTGCTCGACCAGCCGATTCACGTTGACTTCGCTGATATTTTCATCGATCGGCACGATTGCGACATGCGGATTGAATTCGCGCAAGCGCCGAGCGGCTTGCTCGACGCGCGATTGGCCCAGCCCGGCATGGCTCATCAAAAGCTGGCGATTGAGGTCATCAAGCCGAAGGTTGCCCGCATGGGCGAGGATGATTCGGCCAACGCCGGCGGCGGCGAGTTGAAAGGCGAGAGTGCCGCCGACGCCGCCGCAGCGCGACACCAGGACGCTCGCGTTCTTGAGGCGAAGCTGGCCGGATTCGCCGAAACCATCGACCCACAGTTGCCACTGGTAGATGGCGCGTTCTTCGTCGGAGAGTGCGGAAGGATCGGCCATGCTCAGCCACCCGCCATCGGCGCCAGCAGCGTGACGGCGTCCCCATCGTGCAGCGGGCGCGACAGATCCGCATGCTCCTCGCCCACGAAGTAAAGCAGCGACTTGCGCGGCGTCGCCGATTCGTCCAACAGCATCGTGCGGACAGCGCCACCGTGGCGTTCGGCAATTTGCAATACAAGATCGGTCAGGTTGCTGCCGACGCCCATTTCGACCGGCTCCGTCGAGCGGCCCGCGGCTCGTTTGATTTGCGCCATGTAATGAACGGTCACACGCACCCCTCACCCCCGACCCCTCTCCCCGGATTACCGGGACGAGGGGAGAAATGCGGTTACTTCTTCTCTTCGAGGATCAGCTCGACGCCGCACAGGATCGTCTGGCGAATTTCTGCGTTGTTCGTCGGCGTCAAGCGAACCACGAGGCTGCCCCGCGCTTGCACGCCGTTGAATTCCTTGATGAGCGATTTGCCGGCGCCTCCTGCTTCCTTGGCGATATCGAAATCGCTAAGCACGCGCTGTTTGCCGATGTCCACGTGAAAGACGCGTTTGCCGACAGCGATCTTGTCGGGCTCCGCGAAGTAGAGCTTGACGGTGTACGGCTGCGGCTTTGACATTGAACCGAGCGAAATGGAGATTTCGCTGACGTCTTTCATGCCGCACGAGGTGACCCAGTTGTACGGGCCGGCGATGGCGGAGGAATGACGGCGAAAGACTTCGGGAGTTTTGGGGACGGTGGCGATTTGCACCGCCGGAGAGACGCCGCCCGTAGAGGGATATTCGAGCCAGAGCGTGCCATCGTTGGCCTTGCGATCGCCGGGGCCGCCGAAGTTGATGCCGAGCCGTTTGACGTAGCCCTTGATTTCCTTGGTGCCGAAGAATGTCCACATCTCGGCGTCGGGCATGTGGATGAGGGCGATGGAGGTTTGGTTCTGGTAAGCGCAGGTGCAGGTGCGGGTGTATTCGGGGGCGGTGATGAGGCCGCCGGCGACGATGAGGTTGTTGGTGCAGGAGGAGCGGAAGCCGCCGAAGTTACCCGTGCCGCCGTCGTTGCACAAATCGAAATAACCTGCCGCGCCGGAGCGGAAGGTCAAGAGATGCTCGGAGGCGGCGGGGGTGTTGCAGCCGTAATTGCGCGTCCATTTCCACGGCACCGATTCGAAGGTGATCGGGTCCTTGCGCATCTTGAGGGCGCCGGTGAGCAGGTCGCAGCCCCCCTGGCCTTGCAAGACGGTGTCGCCGTGAATCATGGCCGGGCCGGTGTAGGTGTGATCGTACCAGATTTCCTTGCCGTCGCTGGCCCGGTAGGTGCGCATGCCCTTGAGCTCATCGAAAAGCGTATCACGGGTGACGCGGCCCGCTTCGATCAGCACGTCATGCTTTTCGGAATAGCTGAGCCAGGTGCCGAAGACATCGGCGTCGGTGGTCCAGAGCTCCTTACCGGTCTTGAGGTCGAAGGAAATGAGGCGTGCATCGGGGGGATCGGCTTCATCGGTATTCAACATGGCGAGCTGTTGGCCGGAAAGGCGGTCGATGGTGTAGAGCCTGCCGCCGCCGACGCAGGTGGCGTTGTGGCGAAATCCGCTTACTGCGGAGATCGTCCATAGGATTTTTCCCGTATGCCGGTCCATGACGACCAGGCGCCGGCTGGCGGACATGTTGTCGGTGAAGCCCTTGACGGCCTTGAATAGCTTGCTGACCGTGGATTCCTTTTTGCCGTCGGGATCTTTATCATCGCCGGCGCCGGCCTTGGGGGGCGGCGGCAGGGCTTTGGGATCGAAAAGCGGATCGGCGCCGCCAATCAGGTAATCACCGGCGATGTTGATGTAGCCCCAGCGCGGCGACTCTTTCTTGGGGCCCAGCGCGGGGAGCGTGAATTCGCCGATCTTCTTGCCAGTTGCCGGGTCGAGGCGGACGCATTGATGGTTGTAGGCGACATAGATGCTGTCCGAGGTCGAAACGAAATTGCTGCCCGCGGCATTGGCGCCGGGTTGATGGTAAAGGTTGTTGTAAAAGAAGCCCACGCCGGGCAGTTTCGCTTCCCACAGCAGCCGGCCGGTATAAATGTCGATGGCCCGCAGCAAATCGACCCCTTCGATGATCATCCGGCCATCAATGACCTGCGGCTGCGGGCCGTGGCCATGGCGCGGCAGGATGCCTTCGTTGCTCGGACCGCCGAACCACAGTACCCCCAAGGGCGCCTTGACGAGCACATCGCGCGACACCCGCGTGTTGGCAGGGTCGGCATGCTCGTGCGTCCAGTTCGCCGAGCCGGGCAGAGCACCTTCGCGCACGATCAGCGTCATGCCCTCGGCCGAAGAAGCCTTGGCGTTGGCAAGCTGCAGATCCGCGAGTGCAGCGATCAACTTTTGCGTGCGCTCCGATGTGGTGAAACAAAGCGTGCCGCCGAACGGACGCAACGATTGATATGTTTTGGCGAGAAAAGCTGAATCGGCGCTATCGGCATTCTCGCACACCATGAGATTGGCAAGATACGGCGGCAATTGCAGCGAACTCGCGTCGCCTGCAAGCAGGGCAATGCGAGTGCCATAAAGATTGTTCTTGGCCCAGCGCTCGCGGAATGCTTGCACCTTTACCAGGCTGGGCTCGACGACCACGATATGCAACTGGCTTTGCTTGGCCAGCGCTTCGACCAGCCGACCATCGCCGACTCCCCACACGACGGCGTAACCGGTTCGCATTTTCGCGGCCGTCAGGATTTGTTCGGCCTTCGCTTGCATGTCCGGCGTAACCTTGCCGAAATCTTCCTTGGCGAATTTTGCGTGGGTCAGCGGCTTTGCTTTCTCGCCACCATAGCAATAAATGAAACCTTCACGGGTAACGACAAGGAGCCGATCGTCGGCGGCGATCATGCGGACCACGCTGCCGGCAAGGTCGAGTTTCCAGCTTGGCGTGAATTTCTTGGTGTCTGCGTCCCAGTCGAGGATCGTGACATGTTCAGGGCCGCCGAAATACAGGCGTGATCCCGCCATAATGATAGTGTCAGCGTTCACCACCTTGGTCGTGGCGATTTCCGGCATGATCCAGCGCGTGCCCTTTTTCTTCTTTTCTTTTTCCTTGCCCTTTTGCTTCTCTTTGTCCGATTCTTTGTTTTTGTTTTTGTCTTTCTCCTTGTCGTCAGGGATATCGAATTCTTCGGTCCGGGAATTCTTCAAATCGAAGACGCGGCAATAGCCCTTGTTCCAGGCGAAGGCAAATTCGTTGGTCGGGACCACCGCAGTGCCGTAATCGGCAAGATATTTTTCGGAGTCGATGTCGAAGAGGGCGCCGCCGTTGAAAATGAGCTTGCTGGTCGCGGCGACTTCGGAACCGCCGCCGCGTTTACCGTTTTCCGCAAGGGCATAGCGAAGCAGCTTGCCGGTTTTGCGGTCGAAGCAAGCGGGAACCGATCGGCCGCCGGGAACAAGCAGCAACTCGCCGACGATGGTGAGCGGACCTTGCGGGGCAATGCTGGCGAAGGCCTCGGTGTTGTGGGGCTGTTTCATGTAATTGGAGCCGTCGCCGTCGTTGGTCCAGACGACCGCGCCGGTGCGGGCATCGAGGCAGTGGATGAAGATGCCCATGAACGGCCAGATGCTGGCGGCGAAATAGACCTTGCCGTCGCCTTCCGAGATAACCGGAGCGCCGCGCGCTGGCCAGGTGGAAATCAGCCGTTCGTTGCCAAGGATCTTGCGATCGCTCGGGCCGCCGCGAAATTTCCAATGAGGTTTGCCCGTGTTGCCGTCAAGGCAATATAAATAGCCGTCATCGGAGGTGAAATAGACCTTGCCTTCAAATGCGACCGGGGCGAAGCGGACCGGGCCGTCCGCGAAGAAAACCCATTTGTCCTGGCCGGTGCGGGTATCGAGAGCGCGGACCGCGTCGTTTCGGGGGGAATTGATGTACAGGCTTTGGCCCTGAACAACCGGTTCGCGAACGATGTCGAATTGCATCTTGTCTTGATCGGGCCAGGCCGGCTGGAGCGGGATGAATTCGCGGACCCATTGCAGATACAACTTGGCGGGAAGCTGATGCGGCGAGGCGGCCGACCGGTTTGCGTCGAAACGCCAGGTCGGCCAATCACCCGCAGCTGCGGCGATCGGCGTCATCAGACCCAGCAGAATTGCGAAAACGCTGAGGCGGGATGGCATGGATGCATTCTTGGCAGATGTAATACTACGGAAGCAACGCTTCAGGTAGGGTATTGATACATTACATGGGGCATCGGTCGAACGCAATGAAAACTTGGCGAAGTTTCGCTTTTTTGCGCCCGCAGGGAACCATTGGCAATCCGGGAAAAAGGTATCGAATAATCATGCAAATCGACCTCAACAGCGATCTGGCCGAAGGCTGTGGATTAGATGCCGAGCTAATGCCGTTGATCACGTCCGCGAATCTGTGTTGTGGCTTCCACGCCGGCGATGCAAAGACGGCCCATACCGCTTTGATTTCGGCCAAGCGACATGGCGTGCAGGTCGGGCGCACCCCGGTTATGCCGACCGCGAGCATGTCGGCCGACGGGAGTTGACCTTGAGCGAGGACGCCATTTTCGAGCTGTGCCTTTATCAGACCGGCGCTGGCGGGGATCGCACAGGCGGTCGGCATCCCGTTGCGCTATCTGAAGCCGCATGGGGCGCTTTATAACCAGGCGTGCCGGAACGATGCCGTTGCCCGCCCGATCCTGGCCGCCGCGGAAATTCTGTGTTTGCCCGTGATGGGGCTGCCCAATTCACGTTTGGCAGCCAGTTCGGGCTTCATTGCCGAGGGTTTCGCCGATCGCCGCTATCAAGCCGACGGCAGCCTGACGCCGCGCGATCGGCCCGATGCCTTCGTTCATGACGTGGACGAAGCAGTCGCGCAAGCCGAGCGCCTGATGAGCGAGCAGGGCATCCGCAGTCTGTGCGTCCACGGCGACAATCCCCGGGCCCTCGATTTCGTGCGCGGGCTGCGCGCCGCCTTCGAGCGGCGCGGCGTGCTGATCCGAGCCTTCGCATGCGCCGCGTGAGCCGCTGAAAAGCAGACGGCATGCCCGGGCAGGGCGTCTCTCGATAGCGCAAGGAATAATTCAGTGAACACTCAAAATCTCTGGGTTTTCGCGGCCTTTGTGCCCATTTTCACGAACATTCCTAGCGCATGGGGGTGGGTCTCGGCATTTCGCGCTAGGAAACCGACGAAATCCTGACAGGAACGGAAGTTGGCGCCATTTTCGACTGCGCTAGGAAACCGCGCTGTATTTCGCCGCCCGATTCCCCGTACCGAGGATGCTGACGCGTATGAGCCTGATCGTCTTAGAAGCCGGCCTCGACTCGCGCATCGTTGATCTCGGCCGGCCACACACGCGCAGCCTGGGCGTCCCCGTTGGCGGCGCGGCGGATCGTCGCTCGTTCCTTCTGGGAAACGCACTGATTGGCAACCCTCCGGACGCAGCGGCACTGGAATTCACGCTGAAGGGATTACGGCTGCGCGCCGATGCGGACGCCGGCTGCGTGATCTTCGGCGCCCCATTCGACGCCTTCCACGGCGATCAACGCATTGAGGTTGGCCATAGCTTTACGCTGCGCGCCGGCGAGGAGCTGCACATCGGCGGAACTCGCGGAGGGGCACGCGCTTACCTCTGTGCCTGTGGTGGATTTCAGACGCCGTTGATCTTGGGCAGCCGATCTGGCTTCGGGCCCGTTCGACAAGGAGAAATCTTGTCATGCCGCGAGAGCACCATTCGCCGCCGGTCCTGGCCCACCTCGCAATATCATTTCCCCACCGAGCGCGGCCTCGATTTTGGCGGGTATCCGTGGGCGTTCCCGGCCCTCCCCGCGTTACAGGCATCGTGGTTCGATGAAACGCAGTTCTACGGACAAATCTTCACCGTCAGCCCTGTGAGCAACCGCATGGGATTACGCTTGACGGGAAATGCCGTGACATTCGCGCGGCGTGAAATGACGTCCGAACCCGTTTGCCCAGGCTGCGTGCAAGTGACGAACGATGGCCAATGCATCATTCTCGGCGTCGACGGCCAAACTGTTGGCGGTTATCCAAAAATCGCCCAGGTCATCCAGGCCGACCTCGACATGATTGGGCAACTTACCCCCGGCTCAGCCATCGCATTCGAAAAAATCTCGCTCGCTGAGGCAATCAATCGTGATCGGCAAGCGCAGGCAGAATTGCGTTACTGGATCATGCGTCTCCAGCTATCTCTGGACGCTTTCCCCGCCGAACGTAGATTTGCTTCATCGTGACCTTGGTCGATGCAGACGGAGTGGGCCGATGTCAGAGAATTCGAGCATTCCAATAACGGCCTCTGAACGCATCGAAACGACAATAATTGTCCTGCGTGGCCAACGAGTGATGCTTGATTCTGACCTCGCTCGCCTCTATGGCGTGACCACCGCAGCGCTCAACCAGGCTGTGAAGCGAAACAAGGCCCGTTTTCCCGGTAATTTTGCATTTCAGCTCAGCCGGCACGAGTTCGCGGATTTGACATCACAATCTGTGATAACAAAGGCAGGTCGCGGCGGTCGCCGAAGGGCGCCGTGGGCCTTCACCGAGCACGGCGTGGCGATGTTGTCCAGCGTGCTTCGCTCGACGAAAGCCGCTCGCGTCAATGTTGAGATAATGCGAGCCTTTATTCGTCTGCGTCGCCTTCTGGCTACTCCGGGCGAGCTCGTGGAGCAGCTCGCCAAGCTTACGGAAACGGTACAGACGCACGACGAGCGTATCAAGACGATCATTCAGGTCTTGCAGCAATTGATAGAAAAACCCCCGGAGCGACCACGGGGGCGCATCGGCTTTCGCGCTCCGGATGACCCAACCTGATTGGCAAGCAAGGGAAGAATGTTTTCGACCGCGCTCGCAAAGCGGGCAAGTCGATTTTTTTCGAAAGGCAATCATGGACAAAGTGTTGATCTCGCCGGCGCCTCTCGCGGGGCTCGATGCGGAATTCGTGCACGTGCTGAAGAAAGCCGGCTTCGAGCTCGTCTATCCCAACAAAAAGGCGCAACTCACGGAGCCGGAATTGCTTGAGCACCTTGTCGGCATCAAGGCAGCGCTGGCGGGGTCGGAGCCGTATACGCGAAAAATCTTACAGGCGCAGCCGCAATTGCGCGTCATCGCCCGGGCTGGCGTCGGCTATGATGCGGTCGATACCGCCGCCGCCACCGAACTCGGCATGGCCGTCACTATCACGCCGGGCGCCAACCAGGAGGCTGTCGCCGAGCATACCTTCACGCTGATCCTGGCGCTCGCCAAGAACCTGATCTCGCAGCACCTGGGCACCGTCGCCCTGCAATGGCCGCGTCGGGCCAACCTGCCGTTGCGTGGCCGCACCCTCGGCGTCGCCGGTCTTGGGCGCATCGGTAAGGCCGTCGCTTTGCGCGGGGAAGCGTTTCTCATGAAGCTGATCGCCTACGAGCCCTTTCCCGATCACGCCTTCGCCAAAGCGCACGGCATCACCTTCGTTAGCTTCGACGAATTGCTCAGGCAGTCCGATTTCCTGACGCTGCACCTTCCGGTGACCAAGGAATCGAAGTATCTGATCAATCGGCACTCGCTGGCGAAGATGAAACCGAGCGCGTACCTCATCAACACGGCGCGCGGCCTGATCGTCAAGGAATCTGATTTGATCGACGCGCTCAAGAGCAAGAAGATCGCGGGCGCCGGCATCGACGTGTTCGAGGAGGAGCCGCCCGCCGACAACGCCTTGTTCCACATGGACAATGTCGTGGTGACGCCGCACGCCGCCGGCGTAGATCTGCAATCGCGCGACGACATGGCGCTATCGGCTGCCGAGGCGATTGCGTCGCTAGCCAAGGGGGAATGGCCCGCGGAAAAGGTGGTCAATCCGGAGGTGAAGGCGCGCTATCGGTGGTGATTCGTTTAGCCCACCCCCGCTCGCCTGAATTCGACGACCAAGACCGCGCACATCATCCAGAAGCTGAAAAGAACCGTGATCGCCATGCCGATGATGCCCAGGACCAGCGCGGTGACGGCATAGCCTCGATAGAGGGGATTGGTAGGGGAACTGCCGCGAGCGCCGAGGATGGTCGCGGTCAAGGCGGCGAAGAAGCTCAACACGTCAAGGATCAGGAACCAGTAATATAACAGTCGCGTGCGCTCAATGTTCGCTCCGCCCTTGGCTGCCTGGTCCTCCTGCTCAAGGAAGATAAACAACACGAGCACCACCACGAGCAAACCCAGCGACACCATGGCGGCGATGAAGCCGATCATGCCGGCGCTGGTTGGATTCTCGTCTTGCCGGCGCGGTGCGCCGATGTTGAAATCGTCGTCCTCAAATCGAACGCGGCGCTGCATGCTCATGGCGGGATGCCTCACAAGAACAACGGTTTCATTATATGCAGCATTGAAGCGCCTGGTCAGCGCTGCCGTGGCAGTACCGGCGCGTTGCCGAGGGCGACGTAAAGTTGCAATTGCGCCTGGCTGTAACCGATCATGGCGCGGATGAGATCTTGGCGGGCGGCGGTGAGCTGACGAGTCGTGGTGAGCACCTCAATCGGCAATGCTTTCAGATTCTTGGCCCGGCTCAGCTCCATGCCATATCCGCTTTGCGAGATCGCGACACGGTTGCGCGCCAGTTCGATTTCCGCGCGACGGGCCTGGACCAACGCGTGGGCCTCCGCAACCTCCCGGCCGATGCGATCGAGCAGCCGTGTGCGCTCGACCTGTGCCTGGCTTAAATCAGCGCGGGCCACATTTTGCACGGCGCGATTGCCCACGCCCAGATTTTGCAGCGACCAGATGGCGGCGGCGTAGATTTCGGTGCGGGCGCTGAAATTGCCAAACGTCGGCGTCGTGTTCGTGGCGCCGCCGCCGAATTCGCCCACGCTTACACCGATGGCGACGACCGGCAACCACGGACGCGCTTTTTCCTGGCGCACGCGGATGTCCTGGTAACGCACATCGGCGCTGCGGGCCACGATCTCCGGGTGCGAGGCGAGGGCGATTTCCAACAACTGCGGCAACGTCGCGCCCAGATCGACTGCGTCGTAAAGCGGCGGCGTCATATCGGCCGGCGCAGCGCCGAGGACGGATCGACATCGAGCAACCGGGCCAATTCCGCCACAGCGACGCCAATCTCTTCCTGGGTGCGCTCTGCTGCTGCCTGCAAGAGCAGAACCTCCGATCGGGCACGCTGCGCATCGGATTCACGCCCCTGGCCGGTTTTGGCAAAGTCGGCGGTCAGACGCGCGACCTCGCCCACGTCCTTGAGCGATTGCTGATACGCCAGATATCGCGCGTGCGCCTCGACCAGCGCCAGATAGCGGACGCCGACATCGAGCAGCGTGTAGTCGCGCGTCGCCAGGGCGTCAAATCGGCTTTGCGTGACTTTTTCCTGGGCGGCTTGCGGCGCATAATAGGCGTCGCCGAGGTGAACCACGAGACGCAGGCCAGGGTCGATGGCGGTGCCTCCGCCTACGACATTGGCGCCGAAGCCATAAAAGAGGGATTGCTCATTGACGTTGATGATGGACCCTTTGCTTGTCTGCACCGCGCCCAGGTGATCACGATAGTTGCCGCCAACCTCCAGCGTTGGAAACAACAGGGCCCTTGCTTGTAACTGATCGGCCAGCCGGGCACGCACCACCTCGTCGGCAAACGCAATGGTCGGATTGTCCATCCCGGCAATGCGCAATGCCGCAGGCAGATCGATGAATTGCTCGGCCGGCATCTGCGCACGCACAGCCAACGGCTCGGCGGATTCGACCGGAGCGTCCAACCCGCGCACACGCGCTGCATTCTCGTTCTCAGACAAAAGAGCGGTCAGCGGAAGCGATTGGCAACCCGATACACCGGCGCATAAGAAGAGCAGCTTCGCCGTCCAGCGAATCCGTGTCGTCCACCTGCTACAAGAAATTGGCCACAAGCCATGACTCCAGTGTTCTGCCACGCCTATTTTTCAATCGGTGCGCGAAGGGGCACCGGACGGGCCATCGTGTTGGCGGGCGGCTGCCCCAGCGCTACGTACATCTCGAATTGCGCCCGGTTGTAATCGATGATCGCGTCCAGGTAACCGTATCGGCTTCGGCCCACAAGACGCAGACTGTCGAGCAGCTCGATCGGCAAGCCCTCCCTGTTGCGAGTGCGGTTGTAATCCTGCTTGTAGGCGGTGTCGCTGCTCTTGATGGCCTTCTCCATCGTCTCCATCTGGGCGAAGCGGGCGAGGATGCGCGATTGCGCTGACGCCACCTCGGCACGGACCTGATTGAGCGTTTCGAGCTCGCGGAACTGGTTCTGGCGAAGCTGGCTGCGCGAGGCGCGAATGAGGGCGATGTTGCCAATGCCAAGATTGCGCAGCGACCAGTACATCACCACATCGAAATCCTCGCGGTCCGAAAAATCGCCGAACCGTGGCTGCGCGGGAGTGATCAGGTTGCTACCGCCGCCGAACGTGCCGGCGCTGTAACCGATCAGCACCTGCGGCGAAAACGGCAACACTTTGGCGTGTTCGAGCTCCAGCATGGCCGCACGCACCGCCGCTTGCTGGGCGCGCAACTCCGGCCGCTGCGTCAAGGCGATCGCCAGCAATTCGGGGAGCGGAATCATTTCAGGAACCATGCCGCTCGGGATGATCTGGCGCTCCATCGGCTCCAGGCGAATCGACGGATCGAGGCTCAGGAGCTGGCACAACCGGGCCGACGCGACCTCAAAATCATTCACTGCCTGAATGACATCGCTTTTGCGCCGCTCCAGTTCCGTGGCCGCGCGATCGGCATCGGCCTGCCGGCCCTGCCCCTTGTCGGCGAAGTTCTTCGTCACGCGCGCCACCTCGGCGGCATCGTCGCGCACCTGCAGCGCAACGGCATGCCGGCCGGCGCCGCGCAGGAGTTCCATATAAGCGGAGGCGACCTGCAACATCATTGCATTGCGGATCGCCTCGCTTTCAAAGCGGCGCTGCCGCACCAATTGCTTGCTTTCCAGCGCGCCGTACCACACGTCGGAGACATTCGCGCTCCAGACGACGCCCGGCACGGTCACCGTTCCGGAACCGACAGCGCCCGATCCCAAGCCAACGTAGAGTGAATCGCGGTCCACCTTGAGAATGGCGCCATTGGATTGCTGGAGAGGGCCGAGATGATTATCGAAATTGCTGCCCACGTTGAGCGTTGGCAGCCACTGGGCCGCCGCCAGTTGGCGAAGAGCGAGTGCTTCGACGACCCGCTGCTGCGCGATCTGAATCTGCGGATTGGCCACCCCCGCCAGCCGCAGCGCCGTCGGCAGATCGATGGGCCGATTTGCACCGGCAGGTGAGGTTTCCACTTTACGCGGCGTCGGCAGCGTCTCGGGCTGTGCGTCCACCGAGCTGACCAGTAGGCAACATCCGAGAATTGCAAAAAGCCAATGCCGATGATCGCGCATACGTGCTCGTCCTTGAGCCTTTGGCGGCGCCAAGCTGGTTGACTTTATCTATTCATCGGATTAATCGGGCTTGCGACCGAACCAAAAATGCCAGAGATCGGCGTTTTCCCTTGATGATTTGGATTGCCCGAATTGCGTGTTTTGCGCGAAGAGCCGCGCACGAAGTAAGCGGCGGGTACTGACCGCTTACTTCATGCGCGGCTCTTCGCGCAAAACACACAAGCGTGTGCCGACAATCTCGCCAATCGCTCACTGCACCATGATGAATTCCTTGGTGTTGATGAGCGCCCAGATGATGTTTTCATACGCGAGCTGTCGGGTCTTGGCGTTATGCTCGATGTTCTCGAGCGCCAGGCTCATTTGGGATGCGCTCGGTTGCCGGGCAAAGGCCCAGACGAACAGTTCGGCGACCTTTTCCTCATCGGAGGCGCGGATCGCGTGTCATCAGCTCGGCACGGCCGCCCTTGCGCGTCAGCTTGCCCTGGATTTCCTGGGAGTTCAAGAGGTGCAGCACCTGGGCCAGGTTTGCCTCCGCCACGCGCTCGCACTCGCAGGCACTGATCCGTTGCGGCCGGCCAAATACATCCAGGAAGTACGACGGGAACGATTCGTCCGGCAGCATGATCGCCCGGTTCGGAGCATACTTGTCTTGCGGCAATCCCGCGAACGTCGCCGGGCTATTCGTCACCTGCGACACCGCATCGAGGAGCACCTCGGCGCCATGCGGCGCGGATAATAGCGGGCAAATGCTTTCTTGTCGTTCTTATTGAATTCGTTCGGCATCGCCGAAAGCTGATAGGTTCGGCTCTTCACCATGATCTTGACCAGGTGCTTCAAGCTGAATTTGTTCTTGACCAGCTCGTCGGCCAAGGCGTCGAGCAATTCCGGATTCGAGGGCGGATTGGTCACGCGCATGTCATCGACCGGGTCAACGATGCCTTTGCCAAAGAAGTGAGCCCAGTAGCGATTGGCGACGGCGCGGGCGAAGAACGGATTCTTGGCATCGACCATCCAATCGACCAGGCGATGGCGCGGATCATCGCCCGTTTCAAGCTGGACCGGCGGGGCATCGAGCGCTTTCATGATCGCGACCGCGCCGGTGCGTTTGTTGACGACATTGCCGTTGCCTTTGTTGAATATGATCTGGCGGGCTTGCTGCGGGTTCTGCACGTTCATGCCGAGGTTCGGCGCCGCCTTGCGGCCGATCTGTCCGAAGAACGCCGCCATGCCCCAGTAATCGTCCTGGCTCCACTTTTCATACGGATGATGATGGCACTGAGCGCAAGCGACGCGCACGCCGAGGAAGAGTTGGCAGGCGTCATCGACAAATTGCTCCGGCTTTTGCAGATCGCGATACCAGACGGTCGGCGGCGCTTTCGTCTCGTCGCCGATGGCCGCCAGAATTTCGCGGGCGAATTGATCGTACGGCTTGTCGGACGCCATGCTCTCGCGAATCCAGTTGTGGAAGGCGAATGTGCCGAAGGCGCGATTCTGGTTCTGCTGATTGCCCCTCTTGACGCGCAGGACGTCGGCCCAGCGATTCGCGAAGAGATAGCTGTACTCGGGCGTGTCGATCAGCCGATCGATCAATTTGTCGCGCTTGGCGCCGTCTTTGTCTTCAAGGAACGCTTGCACCTGCTTGGGCGTTGGCAGCGTGCCGGTCAGGTCGTGATAGATGCGGCGGACGAAGATCTCGTCGCTACAAAGCTCCGACGGGACAATGCCGAGCTCTTGCCATTTCTTGTGCGCGAAGCGATCGACGATGGTCTTCGGCTCGAAGGCGTAAGCGGGAATCTTTTGGCCGAGGGGAACGGTGGCGCGGAAGGTGGCAACCTGAGCCTGGTAGCGGGCCATGATCGCCGCCTCGCCCGACATGTCGAGCGAGCGGACGAGGCCTGCGCCGTCAACGACGGCGATGTCGGGGTCATTGCTTTCATACTGGGCCCGTCCCGTGACATCGACGACGCTGCCATCGGAGTAGTGGGCGTGCACGGAAAATTGCTGGCGGTTGTTGCGGTTGATGATGCGCTGCTCGGGGACGATGGTGATCTTGGTGACTTCGAGGTCCTTGCCGTCGGAGAAGGGAGCGCCAGCGGTGATCCAGCGGCGGATCAGCTTGTATTCATCGGAGCCGACTTCCATGCGCTTGCCGCCGGCGTGAGCCAAGGCGCCGGTGGCTTTCAGGAGCAAGAGGCTGTTTTCCGGCGCGGTGGTCATGATGCGCCGGCCGCGATTTTCCTTGGTGAGGGTCTGATAATCGAGCTCGGGGACGAAACCGAGAAGGGACAGGGCGAAGCCGTTCTGCCCGCCCGATTTCCCGTGGCAGCCGCCGCCGTTGCAGCCGAGCTTGGTGAAGATCGGCACGATGTGGTTCGGGAAGCTGATCGGCAACGGCGTATCCATCGAGGCGTTCTTGACGCCGATGGTCGCCGACTTGTCGCCGTAGCGGGCCGTGATCGTCGTCTGGCCGTTGGCGAGCGGCAGGATTCGGCCGGCGCTGGTGACGCGGACGATCTTCGCATCGGCGATATCGTATTGCACGTCGCCGGTGAGGTCTTGATAGCCGCCCGTTTTCAGGACGCCGGTCAGCACGATCTGCTTGGAGGCGTCCTCGCCGACGAGTTGGCACTCGAGCGGGAAGGCTTGCAATTCTTTGACTTCGGCGGGGGCCGGCAGCTTGATTTCTTCGGAGGTCGCTTTTTTGGCCGGCGTGTTCTGCGCGAAGGTTGGCGAACAGACGAGAAGGCCAAGGGCCAATGTTAGAAGGTGTTTTCGCATGGAGATATCCCTCAAGTTAGAGGAAACGATTCGGTGGGATGGAAACTGGGTGGCGATCTAGATTCCTGATTTCTCGCCGCGCACCCAACAGATGACATTCAACGCCTGTCGCATCAATTGTGCCAAGATCAGTCCCATGATCCCGAACGGAAGGAGCCACCCGAACGATCTTAGGCTTTCCTCGGACACCTGAAAAAAGTCGCAGTACAGCGAGAAGAGAGCAAGGCCTACCGTAAGCAAGACGCCAGCCAAACGCTCGGTGTACACATAAGCCATCAACAAAATTCGCGAGCCGCCCCTTTGTCTTCGGCCAGCAAACGGCGACGCAATCTCATGCACACCTAACCTAAATACCATGTAAGTGGCTGGAAGGATCGCCACCGCGACTAACGCTAGGCTCACAAGCGGACCTTCGGGCGCCCAAGACGACGTTGCCAGGAAAATTGCGCCGCACAAGATGGCCAACAACAAGGTGATGGTGCGGCACGAACGAAGGATTGCGCCACTGCCGCCCATGACCGTGTTCCCCGAATTCGCAAACCCAGGAGTTCGGCTTGCCTCTCCCCTGGCGTTGCTTTCAATTCTATTGCGGCGCCATTTGCGCTACCGGCGTTTCCGGGTCGGGTTTTTCTTTTTCCAGCAGCACCAGCGAGAAGGCGTAACCGCCGCCGCCGTGGTTGCTGCCGTTGCCTCCCATCGGCGTTTCGCGGACAGGCTGCCAGCCTTTCTGCAAGAGGTCCGGCAAGTCGTGCGTTTTTTCACCGCCGCCCAGGATCGATTCGAACGGATGGAACGCGGCTTGGCGCGCCAGATCGTGGCTGTAGCCGCTGCTGCACACGATGACGTAGCGGTAGCGTTTCATGGGGCCGACCTTGCCGCTTGCGGCTTCGCGCTCGCAGCGGAGCGCCGAATACTTGGCGCTCTGCTGCGAGCGCGAAGCCGCAAGCGGCGGGGCATTGAATTTTTACGCCTGCAGTTCGACGACCGGGCTGCGGTCCTCGACGATGTGGATCGGCCGGCCGGCGCCGTTGTTGAACGTCGTCGCCGGGTCGATGCCGATCGTGCGGTACAGGGTGCCGAGAACTTGCGGCACCGTGTAACGGCGGTCCTGCGGGCGTTCTCCGCGGGCGGTCGAGAAGCCGATTGCTTGCCCCATCCGCATGCCGCCGCCGGCGACCAATGCCGACATCACCGGCGACCAGTGATCGCGGCCGGCATTTTGATTGACGCGCGGGGTACGGCCGAACTCGCCCCACATCACGATCACGGTGTCGTTGAGCAAGCCGCGCTCGTGCAGGTCGCCGACCAGGAGCGAAAGGCCCTTGTCTACGTTCGGCAATTGACGACGCAATTGCTGGAAGTTTTGGCCGTGCGTGTCCCAACCGCCGTAAGAAAGCGTGACGCAGCCGACGCCCGCTTCGACGAGACGGCGCGCGGTAAGGAATTGCTCAACGCCTTGATAACGAGAACGCGAAGTCTGCGGTTCGCGCTGAAGGTCCAGCGCATTGCGCACGCCGCCCGATGCGATCATGTCGAAAGCGCGGGTGGTGAACGTGTCCAGGCCGGCAGCGTTGGCGTCCACTTCACGCTGCAGGCCGTCGAAGCTCTCCAGCATCGCCCGGCGGTCGGAAAGACGTTCGGAACTGACGGCCTGGATCGGACGCAGGTTCTCGACGCCGGGGCCGTTCGGCGAGAACGGGCGGTGCGAGATGCCGAGGAAACCGGGTTCGGTGCCGCGCGACATGCCGCGCAGCGACACGAAGGTCGGGACGGAGGATTGATTGGCGGCGCGGACGCGCGAGACCACCGAGCCAAAGCAGGGGTGATTGGCGGTCATATTTTCGCGCTGGGTTTTGCCGGTCATTACCAGGCTATCGGAATGTTCGTCCGCGGAGACGATGGACCGGATGCACGCGAGCTTGTCCCACATGCGGGCTTGCAGCGGGAAGTGCTCGCAGATTTGCACGCCGTTGCAATTCGTCTGAATCGGGCGGAACTCGCCGCGGAACTCAGCCGGGGCGTCGGGCTTGAGGTCGTACATATCCATGTGCGACGGGCCGCCGGGCAGATAGATCATGATGGCCGACTTGGGCCGGGCGGGCGTGGTTTGATTCGGTGTCGTGCTGGCCTGGGCTTTGAGACGCAGCATGTCAGCAAGCGTGAGTCCGGCGCCGAACGCGCCGATCTTGAGGAAGTTGCGGCGGTTGAGCCCGTCGCAGAACCCGTGTGCGGATCCGAGAAACGTGAACATGAGAACCCCCCTGCGTTGGTGTGATAAAGGTGGGACACACTCTCCTGTCGATCCTACCCGCTAATTCAGTATGTGACAATGGAAAAGCGAATAATTCTGAAAGGAAATGAAATCCAGATTTAGCCACGGATCAAACACGGATTGAACACGGATGGAATACCAAGCGCGATTCTCTCTGGCATCCGTGTTTCATCTGTGTTCCATCCGTGGCTAAATTTGGTTGTTCACATCTTGCCGCGCTGTTCCAGCAAATACGCCATCAGATGGTGCAGCTCCGGCTCGCCGAGCGCTTCGATGAAGTTGCTCGGCATCGGTGACAACGGACTGAGAGTTCGATCGTCGATCTGCCCTTTTTCGATGCGCACGTCCTTGCCGTCCTTGTCGGCGAGGATGACGACGTTCCCTTCCTCGCGCAGGAACAGGCCGCTGACGGTTTGGCCCGCTTTCGTGGTGATGATCGTGCTGCGAAAGGCCTGATCGACATTGCGATTGGGATCGATCACGTCTTCGAGCAAGCGTTCCAGGCCGCGCACGCCGATGCCGTCGAGATTGGGGCCGACCTTGGCGCCTTGATTGGCGATTTGGTGGCAGGCGGCACAATGCTTCTGGAATATCTTCTGCCCGGTTGCCGCATCCGATTTGAATGAAGCGAATGCATCGCGGCGCTTGGCAATCGCATCCTGTGCCTTTTGATCGGCGGGTGGCAAGCCCTGCGTCAACTTCTTGAGCCGATCATTCACGCCTTTGATCTTGGCGTTTTGCAGACGGATTTCGACGGCCCGATCCTGCAGTAGACGCGGCGACGCCTTGCCGGCTTCGATGGCTTGCAACAGCCGTTCGCCCCCTTGCGGCGTGGAGGCCATGCCGAGTGCGATGGTGGATTGAAGTCGAGCCGGCGCTTTTTGCAACGCTTGAATCAATGCCGCGTGGGCGTCGGGCCGATTCGTGCCGGCGAGAACATTGGCGATGTGTTCGCGAATGGCAATCGCCTCCTTGCCGCTCAAGAGTGATTCCACCAGAGGCGCCGCTTGCTTCGGGTCGAGTTCGACCATGGTGGTGACGCACGATTTACGCAATGGCTCTGGCGTTCTGGTCTGGCTGAAGACGGAAAGCAGTACATTCCCATAACCTGGCAATTTCAGAGTGCCGACCAGTTCGACGCCGAGCTGTACCTCATTATTGTCGAAGCACACGAGCAGCCGGCCGGCGACCAGCGATGCCTTGTCCTTTTCCGCGTCGGTCAGTTTGATGCCGCGCTCCTGCGCCCCTTGCACGACCGCCTTGACGGTTTGGCCGTGGGCGAGCAAGTTCTTCAAGGTGTATTTTTTCTGAGCGAAATCGAGGACCCATCCTGCCGAGCCGTTGGGGCCATGCCGGACGATATGGCGAGCGAGCGCCGCAGTGATGTCCGGTTTTTTCGTCAGCACCTGCATCGAATGCGTTAAATAGCGCTTGAGGAATTCCGCCGACGGCTCGCTGGGAATGCCCAGGCAGACATCGGCCAAATTGTGCAGATCGTCGAAACGCCAATCGACTTTGTTGACGTGGTTCCAGGCCCCTTCGCTGCGAAGCTGATCGCGCAAGGCCAGTCGCAGCGCGTAAACCAGATGCGTGTCGGCGGCGTTGGTTTTGCCAAGACGCGCCGCCAACGGCTCAATCTGGTCAGCCGCCGGATGCGCCGCCAGAGCCTCAGCCGCGACGCGCAGCACCGCTGGCTCATTGTCCAGGAGGCCGAATGTGGCGAGCGCGCCGTTGAGTGGCTTCCATTGCGCTTTCTCGGCTAGGATGCGCCAGGCGTGCATGCGCACCGCCATTTCGCCACCCAGGGCTGCCGCCCCGAGCGTGCGATCATCGAGTTGGCCGAGCCGTTCCAGCGCCCAAAGAGCATGTACCTTCTTTTCAGCATCGCCCGCTTGGGAGGCGCCCTTGGCGATCGGTTGCAACGCCGCGACCGCTTCCTTGCCGCCGCGCTCGACGAGTTGGTGCGTCGCCTGCAAGCGGACGGTGAGATTGGCGTGGCCCAGCGCTTGCACCAGCGCCTTGACATCGGCCTTGGCGAGGTTGACGACCGGTTGCGGCCCGCTCTTGCCGTCCTTGCCGCGATAGACGATACGCCAAATTCGCCCCTTGTCGCGATCGCGGCCCGGATGCCGCAGATCGACCTCGTAGTGCCCGATGATGCGGTTATAGAAGTCGGCGAAATAGATGCAGCCGTCCGGGCCGAGCTTGATATCGACGGGGCGGAACCACGGATCGCTGCTTGTCAGGAACGGCTCAAAGATCGCTTTCGGTGTCGCCCCGTTCCATTCGATGCGGTAGGCGTTGATGCGGTTCTCGACCACGTCGCCAAGGAACATCTTGCCCTGATATTCGGGCGGAAACTGGTCGGCCGCATAATAGACGACGCCGCACAGGGCGGTGGAATGTTCCTTGCCGAAGGTGTTCATGTGCGGTGCGAAGCCGAGACCATCGTGCGGGCGATTGAAGCTGACATACCAGCCGTGCCGCTGCAGCATCGTCAACGGCTCGCTATGGCAATCGCCGGAATAAAGATTGCCATACGGATCGAACGCCAGGCCGAACGGATTGACCTGCCCCCAGGTCCATTGCTCGACGCGCGAGCCGTCGGCCTTGAAGCGATAGGTGTTGCCGGAGGTCATGGTGATGGATGACTTGCCGTCCTTGCTCTTGACGTTGGAAGTGTTCGCGTAGCCGTGGCAAGCGTAGATCCAGCCGTCGAAGCCCTGCATGAATTCGCCGGTCATGCCATGCGTGTCCCGGAAGCCGAACTGCGTGTAAAGCACTTCGCGCTGGTCCGCCTTGCCCGCCCCCTTGGTATCGATCATGTGCGAGATCGAAGGGATGCTATAGACGAGCGCCCCCTTGCCGTCGGCGTCCGGAATGACGCCGATCGGGATGTTGAGCTTGTCGGCAAACGTCGTGATTTTGCGTGCCCGGCCGTCGGGGCCGAAGTCCTCAAGAATCTTGACGGCATCGCGGCCTTCCCCTGGCTTGGCGGCGAAGGGATACTCGATCGTCTCCGTCAACCAGAGCCGGCCCGCCGCGTCGAAATTGATGTTGATCGGCTTGCGAATATCGGGATCAGCCGCGACCAATTGCAGCTCAAATCCCGGCGGAAGCTTGATCTTCTTGATCTGCTCCTCGGGCCGCAGCGGATCGGTGGTAGCGATATGCGGGCTGGGCGGCCATTTGGGTTTTTCCTTTTGCTGGGCGGTGAGCTGGGTCGCGGGAAGCATGAAAAAGCACACGCACAAGATAGGGGCCAAGCGCGCGATGGCAAAGCGATGGTTCGGCATTAGGGATCTCCCGGTGTGAGGCTTTTCACATCCTATGGGCGGAGCGGATCATTCGCAATCGTTTTCTGAGCTGCCGACCGGGGCACCCGCGCCAAGCAGTTCATCGGCGACGAATCAACCCGGCCCGAAATTCAATTGGCGAGAATCGCTCGTCGCGCCAAAAAAACTCTTGAAGCGCCGACGGCCGCGCAAGCGAAACGATAATTGTCGTAACGCAGTAGTGGTGCTGCTGTGCTTTCCCTCCCGTGCCGTACCGTCAATGATCTCTTCCACCGATGGACGCTTTCCGTTACATTACGGTAAGCAATGGGTTTGCGCATATTCGATTTCACGCCCTGGGGTTTGCAGGATGGACATTCTGATCATTGAAGACGACCCGGTGATCGGCAAGGCGGTCCACAAGGGCCTGACCGAAGCGGGCCACGAGTGCGAATGGATCAAGGACGGCACCGCAGGCCTCGAGGCGGCCAAGTCGCAAAAGCACGATGTCCTCATCCTCGATTTGCTCATCCCCGGCGAACCGGGGCTAGGAGTTCTCGAAAAAATCCGCAAAGACGGCATCAAAACCCCCGTGCTCGTCCTGACCGCGCTGGGCTCCGTCGATGATCGCGTCATCGGCCTTAAAAAAGGGGCCGACGATTATCTGCTCAAGCCATTCCACATGACTGAGCTCCTCGCACGGGTCGAGGCGCTGTCGCGCCGCTCAGGCGTCAAGCCGTCCGCGGTTTTGGAGGTCGGTGAATTGGCCCTCGACCTGCCGACCCGACGCGTCACCAGCGGCGGCGTCGAGATCGACCTGACTCCCACCGAGTTCAGCATCCTCGAAATGCTCATGCGCCATGCCGGCCAGGTCGTCACCCGCAAGATGCTCTGCGAAAGCCTGTGGGAATCCGACTGGGAAGGCACCACCAATGTCATCGAGGTGCACATCAACCGACTCCGCACCAAGCTGCAGCGCGGCACCAAGGAACCCCTGATCCACACCGTGCGAGGACGCGGCTATGCCCTTCGCGCCACGACTTAAGGAAATCTTCTCGACCCTGCGCTTCCGTCTGGTCGTGTGGATCACGCTCGTCGTCTTTATCATGGTCGTGGCCACCAACATCGCGGTCCGCGAGATGGAGCAGCGGGCCCTCGTGCATAGCTACGATCAATTCCTTGTTGACAGCCTGGAAGATGTGCATCTGAGCGTCCTCCGGCTTGGGGCCAACCATCCGCGGCGCCTTCTTGCGGAGCTCAGCGATAAGGTGAAGGCAAACAAGAACCGCAGCTGGTTCCTGCAACTCTATGACGCCAAAAAGCAGTTGATTTGGAGCAGCGATGATGCTCCTAGCATGGCGCCGCCGGAGTTTAGCGGCGACAGCAACGGCCCTTATGACGAGAAGAACACGAAGTATCGCGTTTACGAAAAGAAACTGCGCAATGCCTCGGACGACGCCTATTACATCCGGTGCGGCTTCTTGCAAATCGAATTGACGGAGGACATTGCCGTCTTGAACCGCACGATTCTGATCGCAAGCATCTCAATCTTGCTGGCGGCGCCGCTCGGCGCTTATGTCATCGCCCTGCGCGCCACTCGGCCCATCACGCAGATCATCACGACGACGGCGCAACTCAAGCCGAGCAATCTCAACGAGCGCTTGCCGATCCGCGGCACCGGCGATGAGATCGATCAGCTCTCGCAAACTATCAATGGCATGCTCGATCGGCTGGCGTCCTACATCGAGCAAAACCGCGATTTCGTGGCCAACGCCGCTCACGAATTGCGCTCGCCGCTGGCCGCTGTCCGCAGCTCGGTGGAGGTAGGCCTTAACAAGAGCCGAACGCCGGAGGAATATGCAGCGATCCTCGCGGACGTGATGGAAGAGATAGGCCGGCTGGCAGGGCTGGTCAATCGCTTGCTGATCCTTGCCGAGGGGGACGCCGGGCGCCTTGCGAGTCGGGCGCAAACCACGCGACTCGATAAGATCGTCCGCGAATCGGTGGACATGTTTGAGGCCGTCGCCGAGATGCAGGGCGTGCGCCTATCCATCGGCGCGCTCGCTCCGGCCACAGTGCCGGGCGATGAATCACATCTGCGGCAAGTCGTCCGCAATTTGATCGACAACGCCATCAAGTACAATCGCAATCCCGGGCAAGTCACAGTGCATTTGCGCGTCGAGCCGAAAAAAAACGAGGTCATGTTGATCGTCGAAGACACGGGCGTCGGCATCGATCCCGAGGTCTTGCCGCGCATATTCGAGCGATTCTACCGTGCTGACCGGGCGCGCACCCGCGAAATGGACCGCTCCGGCTACGGCCTGGGCCTGAGCATCTGCCAATCGATCGTTCAGGCGCTCCACGGCGAAATCACGGTCAAGAGCGAAGCGGGCCGGGGCACCACTTTCATGGTTCGCCTGTCCACTACCGAGGAAAACCAACATTCGACAAATAATAAGCGCACACCCGCCACAGTCGGCCCGACCTGAGCTCTTAGTTGCGATTGACAAAACTGCCTCGATGACTATCTTAATCGTATACGGGGTGTAGCTCAGCTTGGCTTAGAGCGCTTGGTTCGGGACCAAGAGGTCGCTGGTTCGAATCCAGTCACCCCGACTGTTTTCAGAAAGAAGCCCTTCGGCGAGAACGTCGAAGGGCTTTCTCATTGTGGGGACGAGATTTACGTCATCGAGGCGGCAGTTCAAAAACACAATTTCGAGGATACGACGCTTTGCAGCGTAATCTGCGGTAAGCCATTGCTGGCGAAGTGTTTGCGAAAGTTCAAAAACTTTCGCCGCCAACTCGGCCGTTTCGTCGTGGCAGCGGTCCAGCACGTCCAATTGCAGCTTGATCGAGGCGAGCCGGTCCCGCATCTCGGTGTGCTTGCGGGCGAACATCGTCTCGTCGATCGCCTCGGCCAGCCGCATGTTGAGCAGGCGATCCTGCTGCGCGACGATTAGCGTTTCTTGCCGCTGTAGCTCCGCCCTTTGAGCGCGGCAATCAGCCTGGGCGTCCCGCGTCTGCGATGCCAGCACCAGACGAAACCAGTCGCGGACATTTTCATCTTCAACCCGCATCTTGTCGAACACGGCCATGACCTGGGCTTCGATGTCCGCTTCACGAACGCGGATGCGCGGGTGGTCCTTCTTTGTGTAGTAGGTGCAGCGGTAGTAGACGTGGTGACGCTCACCGTTTTTGGTTTTCTTCCTCACCAACTCGCCGGTAATCGGATGCCCGCAGTGCCCGCACTGGATCAACTGGCCGGCGTAGGTCAGCGCCTGGGCGTGATAGATGTGCCCGCCGAGCAGGGCCTGCACGCGGTCCCACGTTGCACGGTCGATCAGCGGTTGATGCTTGCCGGGATACCACTCGCCCTTGTGGAGAAGCTCGCCGATGTAGGCCCGATCCTTCAGGATGGCGTGAACCGTACTTCGCGGGAACTTCGGCGACGAGGTACGAAACTGCCGGCCTTCCGCCGCAAGCTTCGCGACCAGCGTATCGAGCGTGTGATTCTCATACGCGAAGAGATGGTAAATGCGTTTCACGTTCTCTGCGGGGATGGGATCAATCTCGACGATGCCGCGACCGTCCTTGCGGACGTTGCGGTAGCCGTAGGGACCGCGAGAGATGAACCAGCCCTCTTGCACGCGACGGGCCAGCCCTTCGCGGACATCGACCGACTGCTGCTCGGTGTAGAAGCTGGCCATGTTCGCCAGCGTCCGCCGCATCATGCGGCCGGCTGGCGTGTTCTCGGTCGGCTGCGAAACGGAAATGAATGGCAAGTCGTATTCCGATTCCAGCCGTTCCAGTTCGACGTAATCGAAGAGATTGCGGGCCGCACGATCCACCTTGTAGAACAGCAGGCCGTCGAGGAAGGGAGCATTCTTCTTGGCGTAGGCGACCAGCTCGCGGAACGTCTTGCGTTCGTCGCCCTTGCTGGCCGTCTCCGCAATCCGGAACAGCTTGACGATTTCGCCGCTGGCCTGCGTGGCGTACCGCTTGAGTGCGTCCTCCTGCACTTCGAGGCTGAAGCCCTCGCGTTCCTGTTCCCGGCTGCTGACCCGTGCCAGTGCGACGAATTGCTTCATGACGACGACCCCGAAGAAAGTGCCTGATACAAGCGACCCACCGTCTGGATCATTTTTACGGCTTCCTCAGGCGTGAGGACAGCCTGGTAGTGGGGCTGCCAGACGCGGATCGTCTGTTCGATTAGTTCAGCGGTGATCCAGTTCGGTGTCCCGGCCGGGACGATGCTCTTGGCATCCTCTCGGGGGGTAGGGTGGGATGGTGTAGCTGAAGTGGCCAGAATATTGACGCACCCGACAAAACCAGCCCGCTTTCGGGCGAACGGTTTCGGCGGAATCGATCAGCCAGCAACTCGCGCGGGCCGTCTACGGCCGATCGCCGTCAGCCAGACCCGATAGGCCAGGTAAAAACAGAGCGCCACCCGCAAACGGGCCATGCCACGGGCCACTCGGCTCCGCAACTTGCCCGAGGCCGCCGCACGCAGCAGGTTCCAGCCCGCCACTTTCAAATAGATCGCGTGGTTCACGGCCCGACGGCCACGCACGCGGCAATGCGCCCAGGCCCAGCCGACGTTTCACGCCGCTGTTCGTCGACTCCAAACCCGATCGCTTCGCATAGCGTTGGCGAAACACGTCCGTCGCTTGCTCCTGCCGTCGGCCTTCTAAGCGTTTTTGCTTATCCGTGTAACTCACCGTGCAGGTCGGTTTTCCCGGCTCGATCGGACACGACGCCCGAAACGGACACGCGTCGCAATCCTCGGCCGACATGTGAATCGTCGTCGTCCCCGTCGCCTCGTCTCGCACAACGTTCAGCGGAATTCGGCCCGTCGGGCACGCTTCGACCTTGCCCGTTCGCTCGTCCACCGCGAAGTCGTCGATCGTCAGCGACGCGATGACGGCACCTTTGGCGTCCGTGCTTGCCGTCGTCGCGCTTGGCGTTGGACCCGACACCGGGCTGACGACCTCGACATCCAACGCCGCCGCCTGCTGCACGTTGTCGTCGCTGCCGTACGCCGTGTCCGCCAGCACTTCTTCGGGCAACAAATCACGCTTCTGCAAATCTTCCAACACCGGCATGAGCGCCTTGGCGTCCGACTCGACCGCCGTCTGGGGCAAGGCGCTGACGATCAACTGCACGTCGTTGGCCGCGCTGCACGTCTCGCTGAATTGGGCTTGATAGCCTTGGCCCTTCTTGCCGTCGTAGGTCGCGTCCAGGTCCGACGGATTTTGCACGCAGGCGCCGCCGGTCTTGGCCCGCACTTGCACGCGATTCTCGACAATCTCGCACTGCTGCGTGAACACCGTCAGCAACGCCTGATAGCTGGGCCGATCACGCAAGCCCGCATGGTCGGCGAAGCGCTCGACGAGATCACGCATATCCTCCGCCACCTGCTGTCGGCTCTTGGCCCGGCCGTCGGCGTCCTTGCTCTCCTTGGCCATAAGCTGGGCCTGCGACGGCGCATAGCGTTGCCGCAGTTCGGCAGGCAACGCCTCGAAGTCGGCCCGGTGATGGCGTTTGACCTGCGTCAAAAACCGCTTGATGGTGACCGCCAGCAGCCGAGTCCGGCCGAACGAAGCCATGTTGCTGAAGACGTGGGTCGAATCCAGGCGTTGCTTGGCGATGTCGAGTTCGAGCAGATCGATGAGGCGATCGGTGACGTCCTGCATGACTTGGCCCGCGCCTTCGTCTTCGAGAAATAAGGCGCGATAGCGTTCAAAGGTGCGATCGCACATCTCGTCACGGCCTGGTTCGAGGTTGAGAGCGAATTGCACGTCGGTGTGGAAGAGGTAGGCCTCGACCGCTTGGGGGATGGTCCAGTTCTGAAACTCTTGCAGAAAGAGCAAGCCGGCGACGGAATAGAGTTCCTTGGTGTGCCGACCGATGTTGGGGCTGAAATGTTTGCCGAGTTGTTGGGCCGGCATGAGTTCAAGAAGGGCGGTGCGAAAGACGCCCTGCCAGCCGTGGCGAATGCGTTCGAGTCCGAGGGGCGGAATGAGGCCCTCGAAGGGGTCGAAGAGCCGTCCTTGTTGCGGATTGACGAGAGTTGCGCCGTCGAGCGTGCAGTTCAAACAGACGATTTCGAGGATTCGACGCTTTGCATCGTAATCGGCGGTAAGCCACTGCTGGCGAAGCGTTTGCGAAAGTTCAAACACTTTCGACGCCAACTCGGCCGTTTCATCGTGCGAGCGGTCGAGCGCGTCAAGCTGGAGCTTGATCGAGGCGAGCCGGTCGCGAATCTCCGTGCTCTTGCGTGGCGAAGGTTTCCTGGTCGATGTCATCGGCCAGCCGCAGATTGAGCAGCCGGTCCTGCTGCTGCACGAGCAGCGTTTCCTGACGCTGAAGTTCCGCCCGCTGAGCACGGAGTCCGCCTGTGCGTCCCGCGTCTGTGACGCCAGCACCATGCGGAACCAATCGCGGACCCCTTCGTCTTCGACCCGCATCTTGTCGAAGATGGCCAGCACCTGCTGTCGAGATCGGCCTCCGGCACGCGAATGCGGGGATGGCCAGCCTTCGTGTACTTGGCACAGCGATAGTAGACGTAAGAGCGGGGGCCGGCCTTCGTCATCTTCGTTTTGCATTCGCCGGTGATCGGATGCCCGCAATGGCGCACGGTCATGAACTCGCCACCGTAGGTCAGCGCGTGGCAGTGGTAGATTCTGCCCGCCGAGAAGAACCTGCACCCGCTCCCAGGTCGCCCGGTCGATCAGCGGCTCATGCTTGCCGGGATACCACTCGCCCTTGTGGAGAATTTCGCCGATGTAGGCCCGATCCTTCAGGATGGTGTGAACCGTGCTTCGCGGGAACTTCGGCTGACGACGCACGGAAGACCAGCCCTTCGGCGTTGATCCGCTCGACCACGCCGTCGAGCGTCAGGTTTTCGTAGGCGTAGAGATGGAAGATGCGTCGGACGTTGGCTGCGGGCCTGCGGATCAATCTCAACCATGCCCCGACCGTCCTTGCGGACGTTGCGGTAGCCGTAGGGACCGCGAGAGACGAACCAGCCTTCCTGCACGCGACGGGCCAGCCCTTCGCGGACATCGACCGATTGCTGTTCGGTGTAGAAGCTGGCCATGTTGGCCAGCGTCCGCCGCATCATGCGGCCGGCGGGCGTGTTCTCGGTTGGCTGCGAAACGGAAATGAACGGCAGGTCGTATTCCGACTCCAGCCGTTCGAGTTCGACGTAATCGAAGAGATTGCGGGCAGCCCGGTCCACCTTGTAGAAGAGCAGGCCATCGAGGAAGGCCGCGTTCTTCTTGGCGTAGGCGACCAGCTCGCGGAACGTCTTGCGTTCGTCGCCCTTGCTGGCCGTCTCGGCGATGCGGAAGAACTTGGCGATTTCGCCGCCGGCCTGCGTCGCGTATCGCCGCAGGGCTTCTTCCTGCACTTCGAGGCTGAAGCCTTCGCGTTCCTGTTCCCGACTGCTCACCCGTGCCAACGCGACGAACTGTTTCATGGCGACGACCCCGAAGAAAATGCCTGATACAAGCGACCCACGTTCAGGATCATTGTAACGGCTTCTTCGGGCGTGAGGATAGCTTGGTAGTACGGTTGCCAGACGCGAATCGTCTGCTCGATCAGTTCAGCCGTGATCCAGTCCGGTGTCCCGGCCGGGACGATGCTCGTGGCATCCTCTCGGGTTGGGTAGGGTGGGATGGTGTAGCTGAAGTGGCCAGAATATTG
>CAVYFY010000014.1:0-356621 GCA_963767835.1 uncultured Planctomycetota bacterium | reverse complement strand
CGAAAACCAGAGCAAGAACCAGGCTTCCAGACAGAGGCGAGCGAAGAAGGTACGTCGGTCGCCTGCACCGAGGCCAAAATTGACTACTAACAGCAATGCCAGATGGTGGGCGTCGGTAATATCCTTGAAACACCGCCTCTGGCAATTCCTGCACCAGCCAAGGTTTACATGCGAGTTCCGAACCGGCGCTCGATCGGCGCTCAAAGCGATCTGGCCGTCCTTTAATTGCCAGATAACCCGCTGGGAAGTCGCTGGATGGCACCACCTGGCCCTCGTTATCAAGCCCGGCAAAACGGAGCGAGCGACCAGGAGGCCCGCTATTATCCTGACAGCCTCCCGGCGTCCATCACCTGGTTGCAGGTAATAAGGTGATGGCCCACTCGAAGACGTTGACGGCCATTCCGCCGATCTTGGCCCTGGCGTTATCAATGCCAGCCCATGCCGATAATAACCATCCCCACCGCCACTCGCGCCGGCGTTCTCACTCGATCTCGTCAAGCCCCTCGCCCGACCCTTCTTCCGGTAAAGAAACCTGCCCCCATGCCAATCGGTGAAATTCCGTCAGGAACTCGATCTTCTCCTGCGCCGCTCGAAGGTACTCTGGTTTGCCTGAGTCGATCCAGCGGACCAGCTTCTTGTAGATGTCAGTCGTCGATCTGGTCCTTGATCGCCTCCAGGTCTGCTCGTGCCTGCTCTCGGTCGATCTCTGCTGCCATCGAACCGGCCCTCGCCTCCGGGGGTGCCCAACTGCCGGGGGCTGACGTATTGTTGCACGCCACGGCACCAGGTCCGGTACAAACCTTCAAGTTGATGCTCGCCGCCGCAGCATAGCTTCAGCGGCCACGTTATCACCGCCGCCCCATGACGGTAACTGCCATTTCGTCGCTGAAAGCGCAGGCGTCACACAATGTCGTGAAGGCCGCTGCCCGGCCCCTCTTCCGGCAAGGAACGGTCGTCCCATAATTTTCGGTCTTTCAAGAATTCGATCTTCTCTTGCACTCCCCGAAGGTATTCTGGTTTGTTGGTGTCAATCCAGCACTTCAGTATCTTGTAGATGCAGTCGTCGATCTGGTCCTTGATAGCCTCCAGGTCGGCCCGTGCCTTCACGAACGGGCCAGCCCGGTCTATCTCTTCCTGCTTCTGCCTCCACCATTCATTCGCTGCTGCCATCGAGCCGGCCCTCGTCTCCGGGGTGCCCAACTGCTTGGGGCTGACGTAATCGCGCACGCCACGGTACATCTTCGTCCACCGCTTCTGGCTGCCAACCCAGGTCATCAGCACCAGTCTCGGCATGTCCGGGACACTCCATCTTACGCAAGTGACGTTTCTGCAAGCTGTTGTGGCGCATTTCTCTGCAACACCTGCTTTGGCCGTTGTACCAGCAATTATCGAAGAAGCAACCAGCAACAACCAGAAAGGAGCCGTAACCATGACGAAGCAGCAGGACCAGGCGGTGAACGTGCTTGTCGGGATGGCGCTACTCGCTCGATGTCCGAGGCAGGCGATGGCGAACGTGATGCTCGTCTACGACATCCAGGGCATTCCAGTATGGACGGATCGCATGTTGACGCAAGCGGCCAGCCGGCGCTTGTGGGACGCCTTCCAACTTGCCAGCCGGATTCAGCGGGACACCCGGCTGAAGGAAGTGGGGTAACGACCATGAACGAACAACCAACCACCATCGCCGATGTCATCGAGTCGGCCAGACGGTTCATCAGGAAGTACAAGCGCCGGCGCAAGGCGGGCATCGAACCCGAACCCGGAGAAACCGAAGCCTTACAAAAGGCCGGAACGATCCTTCTTGCTCTTTTGGACGCTGATGGAGGAGCGGTCCAAGACGGCCTGGCGGAACTGTCGCTCATCATCCATACCTACGCCCCGCCTGGCGAATAAACGCCAACAACCCCCAGGATCGACCTCGGCACATTCGATTAGGAGAACAACCATGAACGATTTCGCACCTGTCGCCGAATACCGTGGCGTTGCCATTCTGGAACGAACAGGCACCGTCCGGGCCGTCTGGAACGGAAGCGAGTACAGGACGGATGGCAAGGTCTACGTCTGGTTTCAGACTGAAGAACCGGCCCAGGTCGGCATGATTGAGTTTCCGACAGAGCGAGACGTGAAGGAAGTCCTTGACGTTGCTCTCGTCGGGGAACGGCTGTTGAACGCAGACACGGGCAACCGCTACCGGCTGCTGTCCCGTGGAGAGTGTATTGCCATTCTCTGCCGGGGTAATCCCGCCATGATGGCACTGGCGCTGTGCAAGAGCCTTGCCGGACCTGGGACGAAGGAGCCGGGGTCTTCGTCCACGAAGGCGAACGACCGCCCTGGCTTGAAGATGGCCCGCATCGACACGGCGAACAATAACCGCCATCGGCCCCCATCATGACCTGGGGGCGGCTTTCGTCGCACTCTGCCGCCCCCTTTAAGTTTCATCGGCGCACTCGCCGCCGCTGCATACCTCGTCTTCGAGTTTACGAACCTTGGCCGTTTGGGCGGCGTCTTCCCACCAGCAAAGGGGCGAAACCTGTCAGCAAGCGCTGGCAGGTTTTTTTGTCGAAGCGGTTTTAGAGGATTGTACCCAAGAGGTCGGGAGCAACCGAACCTTGGGGAGACACGAAACATGCCAAGCAACAGCGAGCTTCGCCAGCAAATCACGGCTACCATCATCCATGCTATCGAAAAGACGCATCTTCTTCCCTGGCGGCGTCCGTGGGCCAGTGGAAAAGCCTCCGGGCGGCACCGGAATGTGCAGGGCCGAGCCTATAGCGGCATAAATCCGCTGCTCTTGGAGATTCACGCCGAGAAACACGGGCTGACCTCCCGCACCTGGGGCACCTGGAATCAGTGGGCCTCCCTGGGTTTGCAAGTGAAGAAGCG
This sequence comes from uncultured Planctomycetota bacterium, assembly GCA_963767835.1. GTDB lineage: Bacteria > Planctomycetota > Planctomycetia > Gemmatales > Gemmataceae > SIAQ01. The sequence goes on along the minus strand of CAVYFY010000014.1, from coordinate 353,738 downwards.
GCCCGATCATGTGAAGCCCGGCCAGTGGGGTTGCACGGTCGTCCTCTATCGCCCCGTCAAGAAGACGAAGATCGACAAGGACACGGGGAAGGAAATCGACGACCGCTTCCTTGTGGCCCGGCAGTTTTCCGTCTTTAACGCTGACATGGTGTTTGGCGATGGCGTCGAGAAGTTCCAACATCACCCGGTCGCTCCAACCAGCGGCTTCGTCGCTGACTTCGGCCCGGCTGAGGAACTGCTGAAGAAGACGGGAGCGGTCATCATCCATACGGGCGAAAAAGCCTACTACCGCCGCCCCACGCCCGAAGGCTCCTGGCCGAACCACACCGAGGGCGATTGGATTTTCTTGCCGCCGAAGGAGACGTTCGTATCGGCAGGGGCGTATTGCGAAACGGCCTTCCACGAACTTGCCCATCATTCGGAGGTCCGGCTCGGCTGGGACCACCGGAAGCACGGGTACAGTCTCGGTGAACTGGTGGCCGAGATCAGCGCCAGCTACCTCTCGGCTGAACTCGGTGTCCCGCTTGGTGAACCGCTCGAAAACCACGCAGCCTACCTCAAGCACTGGCTGGAGGGCATGAAGGGCGATTCATCCTTCATCATCAAGGCAAGCAGCCAGGCCAGCAAGGTCACGGACCACCTGCTGTCGTTCGTGCGTGGCAGCGAGGAGTCCACGGAAGGCGAGAAGGCCGGCGAACTCGTGGGAGCGGCCTGAGTTCTTGGGATGTGAATCTTTGTTTCAGTTTTTGCCCAGCAGCATGTTGCTGCTGGGCCTGTCCTCAACACCAAACGGGAGATCACGATGAAGACGACCACAACTTGAAACGAACAGGCGACTGAGGTTGCCCGCCTTCAGGAAGACGTGTCCCAGCGGCACCGGAAGTGGATCAAGAACAATCGTTCGGCCACGCTCGCCGACCTACGGCTGTTCTTGCAGGACGTGGCGGACGAATTCGACGGGTACGACGAAAACGCTCTGATCGCCGACCATTTCGACGACCTTTGTTTCGCTGCCGAATACCTCTCCGAGTGGGCCGACCCGACCACAGACGGCGAGGAGCCTGTGACGTTCGAGTACCGCTTCGCCAACGTCGAGGAGGACATCAGCAGGTCGATGTTGTTGAGGTTTTTCTTGCAAGTGAAGCAATGGGCGAGGTTGTTGCGCGGGTTGACGGTGGCGCAATTTCGCCGCAGTGGGGACAGAGGAAGCGGAAGTAGCCTTCGCTCATTTTGGCCGGGGGTCCTTCGCGGCCGAGGGCGGCGATGGTGACGGGCATCGGCAGGTCGTTGCGAAGTCGGCGCAGCAGGTCGGCGTCGATCATGGTTTTCTCCTAGGTAGAACTCCCTTACCCCGGCCCCTCTCCCCGAGGGAGAGGGGAGAAGGCGGTTTAGAAATCGCCGAAGTCGGCATCTTTTTGCCAGAGCGTGAGGGGCCGGGTGCCCTTGTAGCTTTCGATCTTGCGGTCCAGCCCGAAGGCTTCCGCCATCGCCCCGGTGTGCCGCTTCAGTTCCCGCAGTTCGTCGCCGCTGATGAGCAGGCGGGCCAGCAGCGTGGCGAGGTCATTGACGCTGGGCCTGCCCTCGACGTGGCTCTCGGCCAGCAGGAAGCCGTCCGGCTCGGTGACGACCAGGCCCAGGTAGTGCGTCTCAGACTGCGTGATCGGCTTGGGCAGCGCCCGGAAGTCGGCCTCCCAGGTTTCGTCCTCCTGGCGCAGACGCTTGAAGCGGCTTTTGACGAAGGCAGCGCCCTTGCCCAGCTTCAGCTTCTCTTCTTCTCTTGCCACGGCCCAACCGCTTTCTCTCGTTGGTCATCACACCTGTCCGGTGCTGCTGCCGCCACCCTGGAAGCCCGTAGACGGGGGCGTTGGAGCAGATTTTCCACTGCCTGCCGTAGTTAGTTTACAACCGCCGCTTTCCGAAGTATTATCCCCCTCGCTGGTTCACCACTGAGAGGAATCCGATGAAAGCAACCCGCATCCCCGGACGTGTCCGAGTTATCCACGGCCCGAACCTCGACGATTTCTTCGGCCTGGTCGGCGTTTCCGTATGCAGCGTTCGGTTGTCACTGATCGACGCCTTCAACATACCTGACGATGCAGCGGCGTTCGTCAACGGAAGTGAGGCCGGCTATGACTACCTGCTTTGGCCGGGCGACTTTCTTGAGTTCATCAGACCTTGGGGGCGCAAAGGGGCGCTGGACCCGGACGAGTTGCAGCGGCTTGATTCTATCCTTCTGACCGTCCGCCAGGTCAGCGAGCGCCTAACAGCCGTGGAGCGGGACGTTTCCTTGTTGGTATCGCAACGCACCATCAAGGAGTGGTACACGACCCAGGACATCGCCACGATGTTCAACAAGGCCGAGTACACGGTGAGAGAATGGTGTCGCCTTCACCGCATCAATGCAGCTAAAGTACCCAGCCTCCGGGGCGGGGAGCAGGAGTGGCGCATCTCTCATGCCGAGTTGGTCCGCTACCAGAACGAGGGACTATTGCCCATCCCCCGCAAATACTGACTCGATGGCTTTTTTCCGTTGATCTGGACACAGGTGGCGGTATCGCTTTCGCATCGCCTCGGTTTGATGCCCCATGAACTCGTCGATTACCCGCTGGTCAACCCCAGCGGCGGCGAGGTTCGAGGCGAAGGAATGCCGAAAGACGTGGAAGCCTCGCAGCCGCACCCACTTGCTGCCTTTGAGGCTGCGGCGAAACAGCTTTGTCGTAAACGTCTGCCTGAGCGTCTGATTCGGTTTTACGCAGAGTGTGACGCCGCCCCCTGGGTGGTTGGCGAACCACTCCGACATCACTCCTGCCAGCAGGGGACTCATCGGCACTCGTCGATGCGTCAGCGTAACGGACGTGTCCTTCTTCTTCTCCCGGATCAGTACCGTACCTGAAGCGAAGTCGAAATCCTCTATCCGTGACCGCATCATCTCGCTGCGGCGTGCCCCGGTGTGGGCGGCGAAGACGAACATCGGGTAGATGAACGAGAAGCTGGCCGTCTTTTTGACGACTTCCAAGACCTCGGCAATCTGTGGTTTCGTGAGGAACAGGCAGTCCCACAGTTCCTTCTGATCTGCCGGGGTCAGCCCACCACGGTCGATGGTCCTCTGAATCTCGTCCCATATCTGGAAGGGCATCTGTTCCCTGGCCTTGCCCGTCTTTACGCCCTTGGTAGGGGTGGGGCCAGTGACGAGTCCGTGGGACACGCCCCAATTCCAGATCACCCGCATCGTGTCGAGTTCCTTCTTGACCGTCTGCACCCGAATTTTCCCCCGCCGACCTTTTTCCTGAGAACGCAGTTCGACGTACCGCTGGAATTCAGCGGCGGTCAAGGTTTGGGCCGGGGTTTCGCTGCCGACGATGCGGCGCAGATGTTTGCAGTGAAGACGCTCGGTCGTGCGGGTGTTCGCCTCTTTTGCGCCTTCCGGCATCCCGCCGTCGTACAAGGCGAACAGCCCGGCCAGGGTCAGCGCCTTCTGGACGACCGGCTTGGCGGTCATCTTGCCGTCCGAGAGGATGAAGCGGGCGGGGTCGGCCCCTGCGGGCAGTTCGAGCCGGCCACGCTCCAGCAGCCGGATGGTTTCTTCCACACGCCCCTTGACCGACTGCGCCTCTTTCTCGTCCCCGGTCTTGAGCGACCGCTTGTACTCGGCCCCGCCGTAGTAGAACCGGATGCGGAACATTCCAGACGCTTCGTCAAGATGCAAGGATGCCACGGGCAGAGTCCTCCAGTCAGGCGGGCGTTCAGCGCCCCGTTTCGGCTGGAGAATCTTATCGCTGGCTCCCCGGTTTTCGCCACCAACCCCGATGCCACGCCAAGCCCACGGTACGGCAGATTTACGGCAGAAATGCGACAAGGGCTTGAGGAGAATCATCCTCAAGCCCTTGTCGTTTCAGCACTTGCGAAAAGTGGGCGCTACAGGACTTGAACCTGTGACCCCTAGCGTGTCGAGCTAGTGCTCTAGCCAACTGAGCTAAGCGCCCTGATCCGTGCCGACGTGTTTCTTACCTTAGAGAGCCTCCTCCTCCACGTCAAGTCCAGAGCTAATCTCCCACCGGGTAATACACGCTGGGCGGCCGCACGCTGCTCAGGCGGTCGATTGCGGCGACGGTGGCGAGGAAAGCGCCGGTCGATGCCGTGTGCGTCATGATGATGAGCGGCACAATCTGGCTCTCCGCGTCCGCTTCCAGGGCCTCGTGCTGCATCACTGACGAGATGCTGATGTGATGATCGGCCAGGATGCGCGTGATGTCTGCCATCGCGCCGGGGCGGTCCTCGACCATCATGCGGAGGTAAAATCGGCTGCGCATGGTGTTCGGATCGCGCAGCACGATATTGCGATGGTTGCCGGACCAGAGCTTCAGGCTGCGGAAGGTTTGCTGAGCCCGCCCGACCGCCATATCAATCAGGTCGGCAACGACGGCGCTGGCCGTCGGCATCTGCCCGGCGCCGCGGCCGTAATACAGAGTGCTGCCCACCGCGTCGCCGACGACGAACAACGCGTTATAAGCATCGCGCACCAAAGCGAGCGGACTGGTTTGCCGCAGCATGACGGGCGAGACGTGCATTGCGAGTTGCCCGCCAAGTGATCCGCCTGCCTGGCTGCCTGCTGCCTGCTGTCTGCTGCCTGCTATCTCGGGTTCCATCCACGCTTCGGCGAGCAGCTTGATCGTGTAGCCCAGTTCCCTGGCGAAGCGGACATCGAGCAGGTCGATGTCGGCGATGCCGCGGCGTTTGATGGCGGCCAGTGGGATGGCCACACCGAAGGCGATTTGCACCAGGATCGCGAGCTTGTGGGCGGCGTCGGTGCCGTCCACGTCCAGCGTCGGATCGGCTTCGGCATAGCCCTGGCGCTGCGCCTCTCGCAGGACATCGGTGTAACTTCGGCCATGCTCGGTCATGCCGGTGAGGATGAAGTTGCAAGTGCCGTTGAGGATGCCCTGAAGCGAGAGGATTTGATTGGCGGCGAGTCCCTGGCACAGGGCGCCGATGATGGGGATGCCGCCGCCGACCGATGCCTCGAAGGCAATGGCCCGGCCATGCTGTCGGCCGGCGTCGAAGATCTCCGCGCCGTGCGTCGCCAGCAGGGCCTTGTTGGCAGTGACGACGTGCTTGCCCGCCGCCAAGAGATCGAGCACCGCTTGCCGGGCCCAGCCGATGCCGCCGACAACTTCGACCGCGACATCAATGACCGGGTCATCGATTATCTTGCGCAGGTCGGTGGTGATGAGAGAGGCGGGAATATTCACCTCGCGCGGCTTGTCCAGATCGCGCAGAACCACACGGCGCAATTGAAGGGGTCGGCCGGCGCGGGCAGTGAGGCGCTCGGGATGCTCGAGCAGTAGTTTGGCGACCCCCGAGCCAACGGTGCCACAGCCGATCAAGGCGATGCCATAGGGTTCCATGTCGATCAATATAGGCAACATGCGAAACATGTGCAAACGGGCCGCGTATCGGAGAATCGAGCCACAGATGGAACACGAATGAGAAATCGGAAGGGTCGAGGCATTTCTCCATCTATCTTGTCTTATCCGTGTTCATCTGTGTTTCATCCGTGGCTGGATTCTCTGGCATCGCGTTCCTATTGGCAACGCACGCCGCAGTGCGGTACAATCGCCGCGCAACTCTGACGCACCTCTTGGAGCCCCCAATCTATTAAGCGGACCGAGAGGTAAATCTCATGCTGCGATCCATGCGTGCCATCTTGACGGCCAGCGGACTTCTGTTCATCGCCAGCGCGGCGCTCGGCCAGTATGCGGGCTTCGAGGATCGTCCCGCGCTCTTCAAGCCGAGGACGCCGCCGACGCGCCGCGAGATCGAGCTGCGCGAATCGCTTTACAAATATGTTGACGGCCTGTTGCTTGAGCATGAGGAAAAGCTCGATGAAGCGTTGAAGGCATTCCAGGATGCGGCCCGGCTTGATCCGCAAGCGCCGGCGCTCATCAAGGCCCAGGTGCCGATCTTGCTCGGCCTCAACCGGTTGGACGATGCGTTGGCCGGCTGCAAGAAAGTCGTCGCGCTCGACCCGGATGATTTCGGCATGTGGTACGTGCAAGCGAAAATCCAGAAGGCGTCGGCGCAGTACTGCGGGCGCCATCGCCTCCCTGAACATCGCCTTGAAATCGGAGCGGCTCAAGGAGCATCCGGAGGCGGCCCAGGCCCTTCACTTCGAGCTCGGCAGCCTCTATGAAAGCAGCGAGAAGTTTGCCCTCGCCGCCGAGGCCTACAACAAGGCTGCGGCGATTCTGGAACATCCCGATCTGATCGAGGCCAGGGCCAACATCCCGCACCAGGCCGTGCTCTTGCGCACCGCCGAGACCTACGAAAAGATCGGCCAGCTCTACCGGAAGGCGAAACAGCACGAGCAGGCCATCACGGCTTTGAAGAAAGCGGCCGACCGAGCTCCCGAGCGCGCGGGCTCGCTCCAATACACCATGGCTCAAATCGCTGCGGAAGCGGGCAATCTCCCGCAAGCCCTGGATCACATCGACGCCTATTTGCGCACCGCCCCCGTGAGCGTTGAGCCGTACGAGATGAAAGTCGATCTGCTCCGCCGCACCAAGGAGGCCCAGGCCATCGTCCCCTGGCTCGAGGGGGTCGCCGAGCGCGACAAGTTCAACACCGGCTTGCAGTGCCTGCTCGCCAAGGAGTACGCCAGCGCCCGGCAGACCAAGAAGGCCGAGGCGCTCTTCACGAAGCTAATCGACGAATCCCCCAGCCCGGATCTTTATCGCGGCCTGTTCCATCTTTACAAGGACGAAGGCAAGCCCGGCATGACGCGCGTCCTCGGCATGTTCGACAAAATCATGGACAAAACCGATGGCCCGCCGTCCGCTCGCACCGTCAACCACGGCAAGGCCATGCTCGGCGCCCTGAGCGAGGATGCCGGACTGGCCCGCGGGATAGTCGAAATCGCCTTCCGTGGCAAAGCCGAGCTCAAGCCCGACACTGCCTTCTTCCTCGCCATCCTTGCCGACAAGCATCATCAAAACGAGGCAGCCGAGCGTTTCTACCGCCAATGCATGACCGACGCGAAGTTGCTGGAAACCAAGGAGACGATCCTTTACGCCGGCCTGTTGGGCGTGCTCAGCAAGGAGCGCAAGAACGAGGCGATCGTCGCGCTGTGCCAGCAGGGGATCAAGAGCGCCAAATCAACCAATCCGCTGCTCTTTTACAGCGACCTGGCCCGCGCACTCGCCAACGTGCACCGCTATGACGAGGCGCTCAAGTACGCCGATCTCGCCTTGAAGCAGCCAAGCAACAACGAGCTCGTTTTCAAGATACTGCGCGTCCGCATTCTCACGATGGCCGAGCGCTATGCCGATGCCGAGACCGAGTGCAAGGCGCTGCTGAAGGACCATAGCCGCGTGGCCGAGGTGGTCGAGGTGCGCTACCTGTTGTCGAACGTCTATTCGGCCGCCAAACGGCACGCCGATGCGGAGGCGCAATTGCAGCAGATTCTAAAGGTCGAGCCGGACAATGCGACGGTCAACAACGATCTGGGCTATTTATGGGCCGATCAAGGGAAGAACCTGGCCGCCGCGGAAACACTGATCCGCAAGGCGCTAGAGGCCGACCGCACGCAGCGGCGCAAGAATCCGCGCATCACGGCCGACGATGACAAGGATAATGGCGCCTATGTGGACAGCCTGGGCTGGGTGCTGTATCGCCGCGGCCAGATCGACGAGGCCCGCAAGGAGTTGGAGCGTGCCACCACGCTCGGCGAGGGGGACGACCCGGTGATTTACGACCACCTGGGCGACGTGTACCAGCATCTCAAGATGCGCCCCGAAGCGAACCGGGCCTGGCAGCGTGCGCTCGAGCTCTACAACAACGGCATTCGCGGCAAGGACGACGAGCGCATGCGTGACATTCGCCGCAAGATTGAACAGGTGAAGGTGGAAATCGGCGGGCGTTGAGCTCGCGACTGATAGTGAGCTGATCTCTGCCCCTCTCCCTCCGGGAGAGGGGTCGAGGGTGAGGGCGGAGCCCAAAAAAACTTTTTTCAGCGCCCCTCACCCCCGGCCCCTCTCCCGGAGGGAGAGGGGGGGAAATCCCGTCGCCTAAACGAGCAAGCTGAAAAGGTAACGCGCGCCGGCACAGAGCAGGACGATAATAAGCATCACGCCCGCGCCGGCGCCGAGCATGATGAAATCGCGTTTGCCGAGATGCTTGTCCAACGAGAGCGCTTTCGCTGGTGCCAGTGGCGCCGTCACGGGCGCGGGCGGAGCATCCACCAACTCCACGTCGAAGGTGTCGGCATTGGCGGCGGGCGCAGGATCGGCGGGCAGCGGCACGGCGACGGCCGGCGCGACTGGCGCCGGCTCGGCAACCTTGCCGCCGGTGCGATTCTTCCGCCGCTGCGGCGCCGCTTGCTGAACCGGATTGGACCGCGCGTGCGCCGGCGCCGCCGCAATCTTCGGGACATTGGGGATGATCGCCGGCGGCGGTATCGTGGCGTCGGCGTCCTCCCCCGGCTTGTCGGCAATCTCCAGCCAGGTCAGATATTTCCGCATCTGCGGCGACTCCTCCGTCGGCCGCGCCGAGTCCGCCGTCACCATCAAAAATGCATCCAGCGCCTGGGCCGCCCGCGCCGGCGTCGGATATCGCTGCGCCGGCTGCTTCGCCATCATCCAGTCCGCAATCTGCGCCAGCCCTTCCGGAATCGCCGCGTTGAATTCGGCCATCGGCTTGGGCGCTTCCGTCGCGTGCCGGATCATCTGGTTGAGAATGTTCTTGTCGGGAAACGGTGGCTGGCCGGTGATGAGGTGATAGAGCGTGCAGCCCAGGCTGTAGATGTCGGCGCGGATGTCGATGCTGCGCGGATCGCGTGCCTGCTCGGGGGCCAGGTAATCCGGCGTGCCGAGCAAGACTCCTTCGCCCGTCAATTCCATTTTCTCGGCCATGTCGGGGCTGTTCTCGTCGAAGAATTCGCGTGCCAGGCCGATGTCGAGAATCTTGACGTTCGATTTGGCAGTGGTTTCATTCTCGCCGACGGCAGGGGCGGGGAAGAGCATCAGGTTGGCGGGCTTCAAATCGCGATGGACCATGCCCTGTTCGTGGATGTGTTGCAAGCCGAGGAGCGCCTGGTGGATGAGGCGGACTGCTTCGCCAGGGGGAAGACGTTTGCGGCGCTGGAGCACCTCGTCGAGCGTTTCGCCTTCGAGACACTCCATGACGAGATAGTGGACGCCGCGCGCCTCGCCGACCTGGAAAGCGCGGACGACATGGGGATTCTTGAGCTTGACCGCCAGGCGGGCCTCGCGTTGGAAGCGGGCCAGGATTTGGCCATTCTTCGCGCGGGAGGGGGGCAGCACCTTGATGGCGACGATTTGGCCGGAAGAATGCACGGCCCGGTAAACGCCGGCCATGCGCCCACGGCCGATCCGTTCGAGGATTTTGTACTGCCCCAGGAAAAAATCATCAACGTGCCCGCGCGAAAGCAAGCCGGCCTGATATTCGGTCAAGTAATTCTTGGCAACCAGCCAGCGTAGAAAGGCGGGCACATGGGCGGGATCCTTGGCCTCGGCGCGCGAGCGCTCGCGCATGGCCTGCATCTCACTCGCGCTCATGAGCTTGCTGCGAATGAGAAAGCCGCCCAGGTTTTCGACCTTGAACTCCACGCCGACACCCTCGGATGCTGCTCTCTTTACGCGCTGGTTCCTGATCTCGACGGGAACACCGGCGCGAACTGCCCGATCCAAAGCGCGCAGATTCACCCCCAGCGCCAGCCAGCTGCTCCCCTGGAAGATCAGGTCGATCGCAAAGAACAGACCGATGACCCAGGTGCTATCCCAGGGCCAGCGCCGGAGAATCATGATGCCAACCAGCATCGTGACGATGCCTGCGAACGCCAGCAGCAACCAGGCGAGCACGCGCATCTGCAGGAACGCCAGGACGACGCGGAATGCGCCGCCGAAAATCAGGGCGATCGCCAGCAGCAGAGTCAAGACGGTCTCGAACAGGCGCGGCTCGGTGATCGTAAACCCGCCTGCCGCCACATAAAGGACGCCGCACAGGATTTGCAAAATGGCGCTGGCCCAGGGCCGCACGAACAGCCCGCCGATGATCTGCGCGACGCCGGCAATGGTGAACAGGAAGCCGAACAGGAGCACGCCATACGCCGTCAATAATTCGGTCACGGTCAGGTCCACGACGCCGACGATGCCCAAAAGCGTGCATATGGCGCCCAAAACGATGAACCAGATCCAGGTATCCGTCGGCAGCGCCGACGCGGCGGGTGGATTCGTGCTCACGGCATGTCCCCTTTTTGTACGCGGTTACTCGGCTGCAGGATTACCTATCATATATAGATAGCCGCGCCTGCCTTCGCCGATCTGATTTTTTCAGAAAAGGAGAATCCGCCATGGCCGACACCGTGTACACCCCGGAACAAATCGACCCCAAGCTGCGCGAATTGGGCCTTAACGAATGGCATCTCGAAGACGGCTGGCTGCGCCGCAAGTTTGTCACCGACGGCTGGCCAACCACGCTGATGCTGACCAACGCTATCGGCTTTTTGTGCGAGGCGGCCTACCATCACGCCGACCTCGCGATCACCTGGGGCAAGCTCTGGGTCAAACTGAAAACCCACTCGGCCGGCGGCATCACCGACAAGGACTTCGCCCTGGCCAAGAAAATCGAAGAATCGGCCCTGTGGCGCCCGCCGGCGGGTGGACCGCTCGAAGGCACCCCCAACAAGTTCGTGAAAGGGAGCTGAAGCCGTCATGGATTTCGTTTAGTCGGCGAGCTCGCATGCCGCGGCCGGCTTACAGCGGCGAGCAAGCTCGCCGGCGAAACGCGAAATTTCACAGCAAGGAGACCGCATGGACATCGCCGCCGCATTCATGGCAGCCGCCATCGACGCTTTCGAGGCCAACAAGCGCTTGGCCGATCGCGCCGTCGAGCAAGTGCCGGATGACAAGCTCCATATCGCGATCGATGCCCATACGAATTCGATCGCCCTCATCATGAAGCATGTCGCCGGGAATTTGGCATCGCGCTGGACCGACTTCCTGACGACGGACGGCGAGAAGCCGTGGCGCAACCGGGACGACGAATTCGTGGATTCGTTCCGTGCCCGAGCGGAAATCCTGGAGACATGGGAACGGGGCTGGGCCTGTTTGCTGAAATCGCTCAAGGGCCTGAGGCCGGACGATCTCGGCAAGACGGTGTTGATTCGCGGCGAACCGCATTCCGTGCCCCTTGCCCTGGAGCGCTCATTGGGCCACACCTGCTATCACGTCGGCCAGATCGTGCAGGTCGCCCGAATCCACGCCGGGGAGCAGTGGAATACGCTGACGATTCCAAGGGGAGGCTCTGCCCAATTCAATCAAGCCAACTGGGGCCAACCGGGCAAATCGCATGCGTAGCAAAGCGCGCCGCCAACCCCAAGCAGCGCCATCCGGCGTCATTGCAATAAGAACCAATCGGCTTGTAAGATTGACACGGCGTTACGCACGCCAAGCGCCGGCCGGCGAAATTGCCGAAATCCCGCGATCGCGCTGTCTCGCCGCTCTTCGTGCCGCCGGCGCACCAATCTCTTTTCCAGATTCTCCGCTCGCCCCAGGCCGCACCTTAACGAAATGAAACCGTTGTTTGGCATGGCACCTGCTTCGTTGGTGGGGCATTGAGAACCACCATCGCCAACACGAGGACGACCATGTTCAAGAAACTGATTCTCACGGCTCTGATCGGATTGACGCTATCGGCAAGCGGCGCGCAAGCCGGGGTACGACTCAGCATTGGCATCGGCATACCGATCTTCGCCCCGCCGCCACCGCCGCGGCCGGTCTATGTCGCGCCGGTCTATGTCGTGCCGGCCCCCGCTCCGGTATACGTTCAGCCGGCGCCGAGACCGGTGTATGTACAGCCCGCGGCAGCGCCGACATATGTGCAGCCGTCCTACTACCCACCAGCGCCACGCTGATTGGACGAGGGTAGATGAGAAATCTCAATGAGGAAAGCAGGAAGGCAGGAAAATGCGAGTTTGACTTTTCCTGCTTTCATGCTTCCTTATCTTGATTTTGCCTTTGGGTTATTGTGCAAGCGCGCAATCGCTCTTGTCGCTGTGTCGTGAACCGATTCTTACTTGCCCGCCCCGTACATTTTCTCCGCGACCTTGCGAAAGGCGCCCTGGGCCTGGCCGCCGTTGCCCGGGAAGCCGCCTAGCCGCTGCGCATTCGGACCTGGACGGGCAAATGCAGGGGGCGTCGCCGCTCCATTGGGCCAGCCACCGCAATGCGCTGCAAGTCTGCGAATGCTTGATCCAACTGGGAGCATCTATAGAAGCCCCAAGGTGAGCTTTTATGTTCCGTGAACTCGATGTGGGCCAATCAGCTCTGCTAACCGATATTGCGATGTGCATCAACTACTACCGGTTGTTCACACCCGGCTTGTACTGTTGTGTACACGCGACGGTGCAATTGGCCGACGGCACTCGGTTCATTCCAGGCATCGTCGTGCAGGTCAATCACGGTCCGCTGAAGATGTGCGACCCCGACCCGTGGTATCAATTTTTCGCTGGAGCGCCCAATTTCGTGCTCGACGTTTTCCCCGAAGGCGACATGCTCGACTATGAGAAAAGGCGCGAGTGTTACGAACGCGTTAAAGTGATGGAATACGTCGCCGTGCGACTTGGGGACTCGTTTGAATATATCTGGAATCGTTTGATCAACGGCCAATTTTCCGTGATCGAGACCGCCGATAACGAGCTCATCATGAGCGCCGCATTGCCCGGCCTGTGGATTCCATCGTACGCTCTGAAGAACGGCAATTGGTGGGCCATCATGGCCGCGATCGCACGCGGAGTCAGTCGAGTCGGCCATCATCAATTCATGGACACCATTTGCGGCAAGCCTCGGACGGACGAGGAGACCCGCCAAGTAATCGACGACTACCGAAGCGGCCGGATGGGGCAGCGGGCATAACGCCTGATGAACCGCTGATTGCTGCTCAAAATCGCCTATCATCGCCGCGATTTTCCGCGTACCATATCCTCATGCGAAACAACCACCTCAAAGACGCCGTCATGCGAATCCTGCCGCGCGTGCAAACGCCGGCGCAATACCTCGGCGGCGAGCTCAACAGCATCGTCAAGGACCACGCCCACGTGCGCGGCAAGCTGTGCCTCGCTTTCCCGGACGCCTACACGCTCGGCATGTCGCATCACGGCTTGCAGGTGCTGTACACGATTATGAACAACGATCCGCGCTGGGCGTGCGAACGCGCCTTCACGCCCTGGATCGATTTCGAAAAGGAACTTCGGCAAGCCAACTTGCCGCTCTATAGCCTGGAAACCTTCACGCCGCTTTGCGATTTCGACATCGTTGGCTTCAGCCTGCAATACGAGGTTTGCTACACCAACGTGCTGACGATGCTCGATCTGGGCCGTATCCCGCTGCACGCCAAGGATCGCACGCTTGATCATCCACTGGTCATCGCCGGCGGCCCCGGAGCGCAGAACCCGGAGCTGTTGGCCCCGTTCGTCGATCTCTTTATCATCGGCGACGGCGAGGAAAGCTTGCCGTGGATCATGGAAAAATGGATGGCGCTCGTGGAACGGGTGTCGGGAGGGCGAGGCTCCTGCCGAGCCGGCGCGTACAACGGCGACTTGCCCCTCGCGGGTTCCGGCTCGGCAGGAGCCTCGCCCTCCCGGTCGCTCCGTGCTGATCTGCTCGCGGAATTGGTCGGCCAAACGACCTGGGCATACGCTCCGCAATTCTACGAACCCGAATATCACGCCGACGGCACGATTGCTCCGATCAACCGCACGCGCAGCGATGTGCCGCGCGAGATTCGGGCGTGCACCATCGAGCAGGATTTCGACGCCATTCCGCTGCCGACGAAGCCCGTGGTGCCGTTCGTGAACACGCCCCACGATCGCATCGCCCTGGAGATCATGCGCGGCTGCCCCTGGCAATGTCGATTCTGCCAATCGACCGTCATCAAGCGGCCGCTCAGGGTTCGCTCCGTCGAGATGATCGTGCAGGCGGCGCTCGACAGTTATCGCAACACCGGGCATAAGGAAATCAGCTTACTGAGTCTTTCGACCAGTGATTATCCCTATTTCGAGGAACTGGTCAACCGGATGCACGAGGTGTTCATGCCTTTGGGGGTGAGCATCTCATTGCCGAGCTTGCGTGTCAATCATCAGCTCAAGTCGCTGCCGAAACTGATGAAGGGGGTGCGCAAATCGGGGTTGACGCTGGCGCCGGAGGTGGCGCGGGACGACATGCGCGAGCAGATTCGCAAGCCGATCAAGAACGAGGATTTGTACGAGGGTTGCCGGGAGGCGTTCAAGGCGGGCTGGCAGCGCGTCAAGCTCTATTTCCTGTGCGGCTTGCCGGGCGAGCGGGCGGTCGATCTCGACGGCATCCTCGAACAGGCCGAGACGATCTCGCGCATCGGCAAGGAAGTGCGCGGTCGCTTCGTCGAGGTGACCGCTTCCGTGTCGAACTTCGTGCCCAAACCGCACACGCCGTATCAATGGAACGGCATGCAGACGCGCGAGTATTTCCAGTGGGTGAGCCGCTATCTCAAATTGCGCTGCCGGCTCAAGAGCGTGAAGATCAAGCAGCACGACATCGAGCTGAGCCTGCTGGAAGGCATCCTGACGCGCGGCGATCGCCGAGTAGCCGTTGCCCTCGAAGAAGCGTGGCGGCGCGGCTGCCGGCTCGACGGCTGGAGCGAATGCTTCCAACCGGAAATCTGGTGGCAGACCTTCGCCGACCTCGGCATCGACACCGCGTTCTACTCGCAGCGCGCACCGGCCCATGACGGAGGTGTTGCCGTGGGACCACATTAACGTGAAGAAGGGACGCGAATATCTGGAGAAGGAGCAGAACCGGAGTTTGGTGCAATTGCAGGTGATGGCGGAAGCGACGTAAACCCATGGATATAGTATCCATGCACGGCGCAAACACGGGAGATTTCCATGTCCGACACGATCCTCGCGACTTTCGACGGCAAGGTTTTTCGCCCGGCGCATCCGGTGGCATTGGAGCCAAACACAGCCGTCCGCCTCACCGTTGAGCCGATTGCAAGTCCGCCGGAGGAGCCGATGTCCTTCTTGCGGACCGCCATGGCGCAACGGCTCGAAGGTCCGCCGGATTGGGCCACGAATCTCGATAAGTACCTTTACGGAGAGGAGCCCGAGGGTGCTGACTGAGGTGTTTCTCGATACAGCTTATGCCATTGCCTTGGCGGCGCCGTCCGACCAGTTGCATCGGAAGGCAAACGAATTGGCCTTGCAAATGCAGTCCGATGGCACGCGTTTGGTCACCACGCGAGCCGTGCTTTTGGAGATCGGGAACGCCCTGGCCAAGTGTCGCTATCGCACTACTGCGATTCACCTGCTCGCCGCGCTCGAAGCCGACCCTACGGTGGATATTGTGCCCCTCTCCGATGCCTTGTACTCCGAGGCATTCCGGCTCTACCAATCGCGGTCTGACAAGGAATGGGGCCTCATTGACTGCGTATCATTCGTCGTGATGCAACAGCGAGGCCTGACGGAAGCGCTGACCGCGGACGAGCATTTCGAGCAAGCGGGGTTTCGTGCATTGATGCGCGGGAATTAGAGAGCAAACCCGCTTGGTGCAATTGCAGAAGATGGCGGAGGCGACGTGAGCGCGGTTATTTCGCCTTTTCTCCTGCGAGCCAGATTTCGGCTTCAGCGACCCAGAAAGCGGCGGCCGACACATCGGCCGGATGTACGAATTCCGGTGCCATCGGCCTAACCGTCTGCTCGAGTTTTTTCATCCGCTCTAAATGCTCGTCCACCGCTTCCGCCCCTTTGCCGCCCATTTCTCGCTCGGCACTCATCCAGCGGATGGACCAAGCGTGAGCTTCGCCCGGCTTCAGTGTGAAATAAATTGGGCCGACATAGACCCTTTTCACCGCGGTGAGGCCACGCAGCGCCTCGTCAAATCCTTTCTTGGCGAGATCAAGGCGATTCTTCAACATCGATTGGTCGGATTTTCCATTGGCATCTGCGAGCCAAATCTCCGCTTCGGCCACCCAGAATGCCGCGGCCGTGCCATCAGTTTTTGGAAAAATATCCGGCGTTAGCTGCTTGACGCGCCGCTCAAGGCCCTTCATGCGCTTCAAATGACCTTCCAGGCCGGCGATGCGGTCTTCCTTTTTATCGCTCATGGCACGCTGCGCCTCCAGCCAGCGCACCGACCAGTCGTAAACCTCCTGCGGCTTCGCTTGAGGGATATTGAGGCCGACGGCGGGCCTTTTCACTTCGGTGAGTGCGGACGACGCCTCCTGGTATCCTTTCTTGGCGAGATCGAGCCGGGCCTTGCGGAGCGCTGGCAAAGCGTCCGCCTTCTTGAGCGGTTGCGGCGCCTTGCCGCCAAGCTGCTCAAGTCGCAATTGTGCCTCCGCCAGTTCCGCCTCGGCCAGTTGACGCCGAGCCTCCTCGACGGCGACCTCGCGCTCGGCAAGCAGGATTTTTCCTTCCGCCTCCGCCAGCGACGCCTTGGCGGACGCCAGCTGGCTTTGCGTCGTCTCAAGCGTCGCCATATCAAACACACCTTTCGCCTGGAGCTGTTTGCCGCGATTCGCCTCAGCCTCCCATCGGTTGACGGCCGCACGTGCTGCCTGAATCGAGGCCTTGGCGATGATCACCTTCGCTTCGGCGACGCCCATTTGAGCGTCGGCGATTTTCACAGCCGCCTGTTTGACGGCGACTTGGCGTTCCGCGAGAGCGATGCGTTGTTGCAGTGTCTTGGGTTCGCCGGGCTGTGCCGCAGCGGGCTCACTTTGCCCGGCTACTGCCAAGCACGCCAGACCGGCGCATGCGAACCACCAACGAGCATTTCGCGTTGTCGGTTTCATCGACATGATTGCTCTCCTTGAGAGATTCAATGGGCGAATCGTCGCCATCCACTTCGGTTTGCATCGTAACGCGGCGAGAATTGGAGAGCAAGAAGAAAGGCCGGAATCGGTTGGAAATGCATTCCGCGCCTCGCACGCAGAGTTCGGAGCTCGACGCCGATCACCAGCAACATCTTCTTGGTAGTGCATTTCTCGCCGACGAGCGCGTCCTGGTTGAATCAAAACTTCAGGACATTAGCGCCTGTTGCAAATCCGCTTGCAAATCCGCCACGTCTTCGATGCCGACGCTGAGCCGCACCAGGCCGTCGTCAATGCCACGGGCCAGGCGGATGTCGGCGGGGATACTGGCGTGCGTCATCGTCGCTGGATGGCAGACCAGCGATTCGACGCCGCCCAGGCTTTCGGCAAGGCTGAAGAGTTTCGTGCGAGTCATGAACTTGAGGGCGCCTTCCTTGCCTCCCTTGATGCTGATCGAGATCATGCCGCCGAAATCGCGCATTTGTTTCTTGGCCAGCTCGTGTCCCGGATGGCTCGGCAATCCCGGAAAATAGACGCGGCTGACGGCCGGCTGCTTGACGAGCCAGTCGGCGAGAACCCGAGCGTTGGCGCAATGCCGATCCATGCGCACCGCCAGCGTCTTGATGCCGCGCAAGACGAGCCAGGAATCGAACGGCCCCGGCACGCCACCGGCCGCATTCTGATAGAACGCGATCGGGGTGAGCAAATCCTTGCGCCCCAGCACCGCGCCGCCGACCACATCGGAATGCCCGCCCAGATATTTCGTGGTGCTGTGCACGACCAGGTCGGCGCCGAGCTCGATCGGCTGTTGCAGGTACGGCGACGCGAAGGTGTTATCGACCGCCAGGATCGCGCCGGACTTGTGGGCCAAATCGGCGACGGCGGCGATGTCCACGATCTGCAAGAGCGGATTGGTCGGCGTCTCGATCCAGACCATCTTAGTCCTGTCGGTGATGATGCCGCGAAAGCCTTCGGGGCGCGGATCGTCGGTGTAGCGCGCAACGAGGCCCCACGGCCTGAAGACGCGTTCGAGGATGCGGAACGTGCCGCCGTAGAGGTCCGCCGCCGCCGCGACTTCATCGCCCGGCCTGAGCTGGGCCAGCACCGCATTGGTCGCCGCCAGCCCGGAGGCGAATGCCAAGCCGCGCTCGGCCCCTTCCAGGGCGGCCAGACACGTTTCCAGGGCGGTGCGGGTCGGATTGCCGGTACGAGAATATTCGTAGCCTTTGTGCTGCCCCGGCGTGGCTTGCGTGTAGGTCGAGGTGGCATAGATCGGCACCACCGTGGCGCCGGTTGTCGGATCGGCGTCCTGGCCGACGTGGATTGCTTTGGTTGAGAAGCCTTGTTCTTTCTTGCTCATCACCGGATTCCTCTTGTATAATTCATCTCATGTACGAAACCATCAATGACATGTTGCATCGGTCCCCTTTCAAGCCGTTCCGCGTCAAGCTGAACAATGGCAAGTCCTACACCGTTCAGCGTCCCGACTGGGCGATCTTGCTGCCGGCGGTCCTTGTCATTTGCTGGCCAAAAAAAGATCGCTTTATCATCTGCGATTTACCTGAGATCGAAGCACTCCAGCCGTCAAAAAAGGTTCAGCAAAGGAAATAGGACAACAGCGCACGCTCCGCTTGGCCAAGGACAACCATGCACGAAACCCTCCAGGCACATCTGCAGCGGCGGCCGTTTCGGCCTTTTGAGATTTGTCTTTCCAACGGCAACTCGTATACGATCAAGCATCCGGAGGTCGCCGTTCTGTTGAAAACCAAGCTGATCTTCGGCCTTCCAAATGGGAGCCATGTCGTGACTTGTTTCCTCCTCCATATCGCGGAAGTCAAGACTGCCGCCGACGCGAGTTAATTTACGCCTTCCGCTGCCGCACTTCGTTCCAGTAATGCACTAGATCGATGCGCGTGACGATATCGACCACCTCGCCGTCATGCGTCGCCAATACGCCGGTGTTGCCCGCCAACAGCAAGCGATACGCTTCGTCCAGGTGCACCGTCGTCTCCAGTTGCGGCAATGGGCGGACCATGACGTCGCCGACGGTGACATCGTCGGGGTTGCTGTGATCGTGGAGGATGCGGGCGAGGGTGACTTCCTGGATGCTGCCGACCGATTTGCCGTCGTCGAGCACCGGGAGTTGCGAGATGCCGGTGGTTTGAAAGAGGCGAATGACTTCCGACAGCGTGTGCTTGGGCGAAATGGTGACGAGGTTGCGCGGGCCGCGCGACTTCAAGAGATCGCCGATCGAGTGCGGGATGTCGGTGGCGGTGGTCAGCTTGTTGGCGGCGAGCCAATCGTCGTCGAAGAATTTGCTGAGATAATTCCGGCCGGTGTCGGCACAAAGGGCGACGACAAGATCGTCGCTGGTCAGCCGGCGGGCGTAGCGCAGGGCGGCGGCGACGGCGGTGCCGCTTGAGCCGCCGAGCAACATGCCTTCACGGCGGGCCAGTTGCCGGGCAATGTGGAACGCCTCGGTGTCGCCGACGCGAATCCATTCATCGACGAGTTGGCTGTTGAGCGTCTTGGGCACGAAGTCCTCACCGATGCCTTCGACCTTCCACGGCTTGGGGGTGTCGCCGGAAAGGATGGAGCCTTCCGGGTCGGCGCCGATGATCTTGACGTCGGGGTTTTGTTCTTTGAGATAGCGGGCGACGCCGGAGATGGTGCCGCCGGTGCCCGCGCCGGCGACGAATGCGGTGATTTGGCCCTCGGTCTGCTCCCAGATTTCGTAGCCGGTGGTGCGGTAATGGATTTCGGGGTTGGCTAGATTCGAGAACTGATTGGGCCGCCAGGCGCCGGGGATTTCGCGGGTGAGCCGATCAGCGACGCCATTGTAGCTGTCGGGTGAATCGGGCGGGACATTGGTGGCGGTGATGACGACCTCGGCCCCGTACGCTTTCAAGAGGCGCACCTTCTCGCCGCTCATCTTGTCGGGCAGGACGAAGATGCAGCGATAGCCCTTGACGGCGGCGATCATCGCCAATCCCACGCCGGTGTTGCCGGCGGTGGCCTCGATGATGGTGCCGCCGGGCCGCAACCAGCCGCGCCGCTCGGCATCGGCGATCATCGACTGTGCGACGCGATCCTTGACCGAGCCGCCCGGATTCATCGCCTCGTTCTTAACGTAAACTGCCGCTTTGAGCCCCTCGGTGACGCGCCGTAGCCGAACGAGCGGCGTCTTGCCGATGGATTGGAGAATGGTCTCTTGCATGATGCGTATCCTTTCGCGCTGGAGGAAGCCTGCTCTACTATTGTCACGAAAAAGGGCACATCGAGGCAAGCCCGTTTAGCCGGCAAGTTTGCTCGCCGGGGCCGCGACGCTTCCGCGCGAGCAAGCTCGCCGGCTAAACCGCGCGCGAAAATATTTTCTTTTTCGCGCCTTTTGTCGAACCGCGCTCTTTGCCTTGCTGTCGCTACTCCTAAAACATACTTCTCGTCACGGACGAGTGGTCACCACGGGTGCGGATTTTTACCTCGGAAACTATGGCCCTCCCCTTGCAAACGGCGGCATTGCTGAAAGCGGCTCGACAACTCCTCGACGAGCTGTCTGCGGATGCCGTCTTGCTCCTCACCGAAACCGATCTCGACTGGGCCGAGGTGCTCGACATCCTTCCCGCGGAAAAGCTGCTCCTCTCGGCCAAGGATCCCGAGCTCGCCAAGCAACTGCAAGCCACGCCGGACCTGCGCGTGCTCGACATCGATCCGGGCCCCACGCCGACGCATGAGCAGATGAGCGTCGCCCTGCTCGAGGCCGTCGCCACCGACAAGCTCAAGGCCGGCGCTCAGGTCATTGCCCTCTACAACGGCATCGGCGTCGAGGGAGGCCATCCGGAGCACGTCGATAGCCTGAGCGTTATCCAGCTTGGGGAACATCTCGAACGCCTGACCGCCGCTGACCTGCGCACGCTTGACACGCAGGTTCCACTCGAAACGTTGCGCGCCGTCGTCGAATTGGCGACCGAGATCGGCCAGGAGGGACGCGAGGGCAAGCCGGTCGGCACCATGTTCGTCGTCGGCGACACGGAAAAAGTCCTGTCGATGTCGCGCCCGCTCAATTTCAATCCTTTCCGGGGCTATAGCCGCAAGGAGCGCGACATCCGCGACTGGAAGGTGCGCGAGCAGATCAAAGACATCGCCCAACTCGAAGGGGCGATCATCATCCGCCGCGACGGCGTCGCCGAGGCGGCGTGCATGTATATCGACGCGCCGGCCCCGAAAGACACGGTCGCCGTCAGCAAGGGCTGGGGCACACGCCACATCTCCGCGGCCGCCATCAGCAAGCAAACCAAGGCCGTCGCCATCGTCGTCAGCCAATCGACCGGCAAAGTCGTCATCTTCCAAAACGGCATGGTCGTCCTGCAGATTGCGCCTTTCGCTCGGCCCATGACGTTCCAACGCTTCCGCATGGACCACTCCGGCGACAGTAATCCGGAATCGGGGACGTGAAAGCCCCCGTCCACGGCCCTGGGCAAAAATTGCTTTTGTGAAACCAGGCGCCTTTGGTAGACTGAATCCCGCGGGAGCATGGAACATAAGGCTCACAACGCGAGGGCGTCATGTCGCATCGGCAACTCGCAGGGATCGGCGCACTCTGCTTGACGGTCTTTCTCGGTTTGGCTCGCGCCGAGGACGTTATTGAATTCGATTTCTTACCCGAGCAGCACAATCAACGGAAACCGAACACTGACACGATCCGCGATTTGGCCGCCAGCCCCGACGGCAAGACGCTGGTTGGCGCCGGCCGCGGTGGATTCTTTTTCTACGAGGCAGACACCGGCAAACGGCGCGACGGCCTGCCCGACAAAACGGACTACGCCACCGGCGTCGCCTACGCACCGGACGGCAAATCGCTTTACACCGCCGACGCCGCCGGCAACCTGCTGCGCTGGGATGTCGAAAAACGCACTATCGCTTTCCGCTATCCGCACGTGCATTCCACCATCGAGCGCATCGCCTTGTCGGCCGACGGCAGCACGCTCGCCAGCACCGACGGCACCTACACCGTTTTCTGGGACGCACGCACCGGCAAATTCCTGCACGCCTGGAGTCCGCCGCCCGCTGTGAGTGAAAGGTTCTATTTTCACCGTCGGCACAGGTTCGACAGCGAAGAGGCGCCCGAATTGCCGCCGCAAACGATTCGCTATCACCTCGCACTTTCCCGCGACGGCCGCCGTTGCGCTGCCGGGTCCACATCGCACGAATTTCTTATGCGCGCTCCGGACGCCAACGCCGCCGAGCACACGTGGCCTGAAGACACCGTCGCATCCATCGATTTCGCGCCGGACGGCAACTCGTATGCGGTGGCCATGCGCGGCGGCGGCATTGAGATCGTGGCGGCCGGCTCGCTGCGGCCAATCCTGGGGATCAAAAGCCCCTGCAGCGCTTGCTTCAGCCGCTTTGCCCCCCATGGCAAAACGCTGATCGGCTATCAGCCCGATCTGGGCGTCCTGGCGGCGCTCGACCCGGCAACCGGAAAAGTGCGCTGGCAGCATCAGCAGGCCCCCGCCTGGCGCTCCACGGCAATTGCCTTTGCCGGAATCAACCGGCTCGCGACCGGCGACAGCGATCGCCGCGTGCGCATCTACGATCTCGCCGCCGGCAATCTCGTCAGGACAATCGAGCTGCCGCCGGAGCCACAGGCAAGGAAAGAAACGCCGGATAAGATCGGGGCGCTCCTCCCGGCTAACGCTCAGCACTTGCGCCCACGGCTCGGCACTCCGCATCTGTGGTATCCAGCCACGCCCAGCACTGGCGTCTTTCTGCGCGAAAACAAGGAGCTGCTTGTTTTTACCTATCGCAATGCGCCGATTGTCTTCGACACGCAGACGGGCAAGGCAATCCGCCGCCTGGATGCCTTATACGAAAAGATCATTGAGCCGCACGGCGCGGACCATTTTGTCGTCAGCACCGACCGTCGCCGCCTGTTTGTCAGCGCCGGGCACAAGGCTTACGTGTGGGACCTCGTCAAGCACCGCATCAAGCACGAGTACGAATTCCCGAGTCCGATTAGCGCTTTGGCCGTGGCGCGCGACGGCAAGCGATTCGCGGTCGCTGGCCAGGCCGAGATGCACTGTCCGCAGCCGATCTTCGTCGGCAGCACGGATACACCGGAAATCCAATCGCTCCAGGGGCACGAATCCAACATCACTCACCTCGCCTTCTCCGCCGACGGCAATCGGCTGTTTTCCGCCAGCCAGCCGCAAGCCTATCAAGTCAATCAAACCGAGATGGCGATCCCCGGCCTAATAATTGAATGGGACCTGTGGACAGGCAAGGCCGGGCGCAGCCAACGCGATTTTGCGACCAGCATCAAATGCTCTCCCGATGCCAGTCTCTGGGCGCTCCAGGAATCGGGTACCGTCTGCGAGCTGTTCGATTGGCGACAGCAAAAGGTGGTTGGCCAGGTTAAGGTCCGGCCCCAGATCCAGAGCTTCGCGTTCACTCCCGATGGCACGGCGTTGGCGACCGGCGGCGAGGGTCAACCCGTGCAACTCTGGGACGCGCGGACCGGCGAGCAGTTGCGCAAGTTTAACGGCCATCCCGAGCAAGGGACCGGCATCCTGTGCTTCTCCGATGACGGCCGAATATTGGTCACTCACGAGATGACGATGACGAACAACGGCGCCGGCAGCCTGCGCATCTGGAACGTGCAAACCGGCAACGAAATCTGCGTTAATCCCGGGCATCGCGGGCCGATCAACCGTGTCGCTTATTCGCCCGACGGCCGGCTCATTGTCTCGGCCGGCGCGGACCGCCGCATCCTCTGGTGGGACGCGAAAACCGGCCGAATGCTCGGCGAATCGAAAGCCGATCCGATTTCCGACAACCTGTTCCGCCGGATTGCCGCGCAAATCGTCCGACCTGTGCCGAAGGGGCATCGCGATGCGATCCAGCATCTATGCTTTTCCGCCGACGGCATCACCCTGGCGACGGCGAGCGCACAGGAAATTCTGGTCTGGGGTGTCGCCACGCGCAAGCTGATCGGCCACATGGACTGCGCCACGACCGTGAAATGCCTGGCTCTGAGCGCGGACGGCAAACGGGTCATCATGGCCAGCTCGACCGGCGCCGTCGATACCCGCGAGGTCGCGACCGGCAAAAAGATCGCCCGTTTCAGCTTGTGGGAACTCGACCCGAACGGTGAAAACGTCTCCCTTTTGCATGCGGCGTTCTCTCCCGATGCGGCAAATCTGGCGATCTATCTGCCGGGGGCGATGGAAATCCTCGTCTTTGATGTCGGCCAGGGGAAAATGGTGCGCTGCCTGGCCATCGCGCCGCCACGCGATCCGGAGACCGGCGGCAACACTTCGGCGTGCCTGGCCATGGTGTTCTCCGCCGACGGCCGCTATCTGGCGGGCAGCGTGCAACATGAGGGCGCGGGCCACGGTCGCTGGAACTTCCGGGCCGCGCCGCCGCGCTCGTCGATCCATGTTTGGGAGCTCGCCAGCGGGACGAAAACCACAGCGATCCGCGATGTGCCTGGCGCCGTCAACACGATTGCTTTTTCGCCCGATGGACGTTCGGTCCTGCATGGCGTCTCCAATGGCTCGGTGCGGGCTAGCGACTTTGAAGAATTCGGCATGGAAATCGGTTTACACGGCGCGAACGAGGCTTCAACCGGCGCCGTGCTGCGCGAACTCGGCGCCGGCAGCGAGCTCAAGATGTTCATTGGAACCGGACCAGCGTGCGTCTGCACGACGACCGGCTGGGAACTGCCGATCTTGCCGGGCGCATTCCCGCATTTCGGCTGCTTCGCCTTTTCACCGGACGGCCAATCGGCGTTGACCAGCGATCCGGACCGCTCGCTGATGGTCTGGAATGCCCGTGCATTCACGCCAGTCGAATCGGCGCCCGTCAAGCTCACTACCGCCGAGCGTGAAAGCGCCTGGGCCGACCTGGCGCTTTTGGACGGGAAGAAGGCGCATCAGGCGATCCGGCAATTGGCGCGCGATCCGGACGGGACGCTGGCTTTCTTGAAGAGCCGGCTGGCGCCGCCCGTGCTGCCGCCGGCCCCGCGCATGCACGAACTGATCCGAGCACTCGGCAGCGAGCATTTCACCGTGCGCACTGCGGCCATGCGCGAGCTGGAGCAATATCGCGAGCTGGCCGAGCCGGCTCTCAAGGAAGCGCTGGCTGGCGAGCGCGATCCGCAGCGCCGGCGCGGCATCGAGGCATTGCTGGCGCGCCTGGCCGACGATTTGCGCCCGGAATGCCTGCGGGAGTGCCGCGCCGTTGATGTGCTGGAAAAGCTCAATAGCGCCACTGCATACGCCCGGCTCGCGGAGTTGGCCGGCGGTCCCGTGAATGCCCGGTTGACGCGCGAAGCCGGCGCCGCCATGGTGCGCTTGCGGATGCTTGCCACGAGCGCTCGCCCGGCGCCGGGCGAGCGCTAAACGCAAGCGGCTCAGCGGCTCGCTCGAGGCACCGGTGCCGGTAAGTTATTCTTGCGGAGCGCATGCGCATATCGAAACCGCCCACCTTTGCCGATTTTGGCAGTCCCCCGCTGGTGGCACATTTTCGCAACCCCATTTTCTACAATGACTAGCGCCGGCTGCCCATTCGGCATCCGGTTTGCTCCGTTCTGCGCCAACCGGAGGTCCCATCCAATGAACCAGGATCGCTTTACCGAAAAATCCCTCGAAGCCCTGCAAGCTGCCCAACGGCTGGCGGCGAAGTTTACTCATCAGCAAATCGATGTCGAGCACGTCTTGCTCGCCTTGCTGGATCAGGAGCACGGGCTGGCGGCGTCGATTCTCAACAAGGCGGAAGTCGCCGTTGATGCCGTCAAGATTTCGCTGCAGCGCGAACTGGAGAAGTTGCCGCGCGTCACCGGCGGCAATGAAAACATCGGCATCACCAGCCGGCTCAATCGCGTTCTCGGCGCGGCCGAGGATGAAGCCAAGAAAATGAAGGACGATTATGTCTCCGTCGAGCATCTGCTGCTCGCCATCCTCGACGATACTGGCGCCGCGGGACGCATCCTCAAGGAATTCAAACTCAATCGCGGCAATCTCACCAAGGCCATCCAGGAAGTGCGTGGCCATCAGCGCGTCACCACGCCGAACCCCGAGGCGACTTACGAATCGCTGGAAAAATATGGCCGCGATCTGACGCACTATGCGAAGCTCGGCAAGCTCGATCCGGTCATTGGCCGCGATGAGGAGATTCGCCGGGTCATTCAAGTGTTGTCGCGCCGCACCAAGAACAATCCGGTGTTGATCGGCGAACCAGGCGTCGGCAAGACGGCCATCGTCGAGGGCCTGGCCCAGCGCATCGTGCGCGGCGATGTCCCGGAGAGCCTCAAGAACAAGCGCGTCGTCGCCCTCGACATGGGCGCCTTGATCGCCGGCGCCAAGTTCCGCGGCGAATTCGAGGAACGGCTCAAGGCGGTCCTGAAAGAAGTACAGGAATCGCAAGGCGCGATCATCCTGTTCATTGACGAATTGCACACGGTCGTCGGCGCCGGTAAGGCGGAAGGCGCGATGGACGCCGGCAACCTGCTCAAGCCGCTCCTGGCCCGCGGCGAATTGCACTGCATCGGCGCCACCACGCTCGACGAATATCGCAAGTACATCGAGAAGGACGCCGCCCTGGAACGCCGATTCCAGCCGGTGCAAGTCGATCAACCCTCGGTCGAGGACACGATTTCGATCCTGCGCGGCCTCAAGGAAAAATACGAGGCGCATCACAAGGTCCGCATCAAGGACAGCGCTCTGGTCGCCGCCGCGGTGATGTCGAACCGCTACATCTCCGACCGCTTCCTGCCCGACAAAGCCATCGATCTGATCGACGAGGCGGCAGCCAAGCTGCGCACCGAGCGCGAATCGCGCCCCGACAAGCTCGACCAAGTCAGCCGGCAGGTGATGCAGCTCGAGATCGAACGCGTCTCGCTGGAGAAGGAACGCGACGCCGCGTCGCGCGATCGCCTCGAACGCATCAAGAAAGAGCTTGCCGACCTCAAGGAGCAAGAACGGGCGCTGACGCAGCAGTGGGAAGAGGAGAAGAAAGGCGGCCAAACCACCGGCGCTTTGCTCGAAGAGCTCGAACGCACGCGGCTGGAACTCGATCACGCCAAGGCCAATGCCGACTTCGCCAAGGCCAGCGAGTTGCAATACGGGAAAATCCCTGCCCTGGAAAAACAGCTCCGCGACATGGAGACCGCCAAGCCCGCAGCCAAGGAATCCGATCGGCTCACCAAGGACGAAGTCGATGAAAGCGATGTCGCCAAGGTCATCAGCCGTTGGACGGGCATTCCTGTCGATAAGTTGCTCGAAGGCGAAATTCAAAAGCTGCTGCACCTGGACGAGGAATTGCACCAGCGCGTCGTCGGGCAGGATGAAGCGGTGGACGCCGTTGCCGAGGCGGTGGTGCGCGCCCGCTCGGGCTTGAAAGATCCGAACCGTCCCATCGGTTCGTTCATCTTCCTCGGCCCGACCGGCGTCGGCAAGACCGAGCTCGCCCGCGCTTTGGCTGAATTCCTCTTCGACGATGAAAAGGCGATGATCCGCATCGACATGTCGGAATATCAGGAGAAGCACACCGTCGCTCGCCTCCTCGGCGCTCCACCCGGCTACATCGGCTTCGAGGAAGGCGGCCAACTCACCGAAGCAGTGCGGCGTCGCCCCTACTGCGTGATCCTCTTCGACGAAATTGAAAAAGCGCACGCTGACGTCTTCAACGTCCTGCTGCAGATTCTCGATGACGGCCGACTGACCGATGGGCAGGGCCGCACCGTCGATTTCAAGAACACTATCGTCATCATGACGAGCAACGTCGGCAGTCAGCGCATCCTCAGTTATCAAGGCTCGTTCGACGGCGACGGCTACGACGCGATGAAAGAAGCGGTACTCGACGAGATGCGCCGCCATTTCCGTCCGGAATTCCTCAACCGCATTGATGAAATGATCGTCTTCCACACGCTCGACGAGGACCATTTGAAGGAGATCGTGCTGATCCAGTTGCGGCGCTTGCAGGAGAGGCTGGCCGAGCGCAAGATCACGCTGGAGTTGACCGATGCCGCCAAGACGCACCTGGTGCGTGTCGGCTACGATCCGGCGTACGGCGCCCGCCCGCTCAAGCGGGCGATTCAGAAGGAAGTCGAGAACCCGCTGGGCCGGCTGATCCTGGAAGGGAAAGTGCGCGACGGGCAAA
This sequence comes from uncultured Planctomycetota bacterium, assembly GCA_963767835.1. GTDB lineage: Bacteria > Planctomycetota > Planctomycetia > Gemmatales > Gemmataceae > SIAQ01. The sequence continues at coordinate 325,721 of CAVYFY010000014.1, read as the reverse complement.
CGGTGATCGGCGATTACGACGTGAAGGCCGGGCAGATGGTCTTCCGGGCGAAGTGATGTCTGGCATCCTGCTACAAAAACCTAGCCAGTGGCAACTCACCGTCCCGGGCAGCTGTTGTCCACACGCCCGAACGATGGAAATCGCCCCTCATTTCTCGTTCAGCTCCCGGGAGTAGTAGGCGCGATCCGCGCGCATTTCGTCGAGGCGATCCGCCAGGAATTGCTCTTCCCTGCGGATGAAATCGATGTACTCCCGGGCTGCCGGCTCGGGTCGGGCTTGCTCGATCTTGAGCCGACTTTCCAGGAAGTTCATTTCACCCACAACTGCGGGGAGCGCGCTGTCAATCATAGCGATCTTGCGCTTCAACTCGGCTCTTCTTTCTTTGATCAGCCACGGCGCCGGCCCGTGTTCTTCGAACTCGGCGTTTTCCTTGCCTGGCGGCCAGCTAATGTGCCATTTTTCGAGCGTGGCCAGCGTTCCAATGCCGGCAAAGAACAGCACGAACGGCACGATGACGACCACAAGCCAAAACCACGGGGACCGGCTTGGTTCACTCGAAATCTCTTCGCGGCTCTGCGGAACAATCCGGGACATCGGAACCACCATCCTTCCTGAGTTCGGGCGTGTGCAATCCGAGAAATGGAGCAACATTGGTGCCGCCGGCGCGTGTTTTTCAACTCGCGACCTCAATCCGGACGAATCGCAGCTTGCCCCTGCGCGACGCACGACGCACGACGTGGGGACAGGCTTCCAGCCTGTCCAGCTTACGAATCTGTGAAGGCCAGGCTAAAAAGCCCGGCCCCACGTTTCGTCGGAGGATGCTGAAGAACTGCTTGGCGCTTTTCTCGGTAAAACCGATCGTAAAGATTTCCACGTCGATTCCTCCGGGGGCTCGAACAGCGTGGATTGGACAAAGCCGTCTTCCAGAAGGGCCGCGTTCGGCACGAGAACCCCGTCGCCGCGAATGTGCTCAATGACGGCGCCGCGCCGGGCCATGACGCGCGCCACCAGCAGATGGCGATGGCAGACGGCGGGATTCTCCTCGCTGCACATGATGGCGACGCGGCAACGGCGGCTGCCCGCTTCGAGCCGCTGGATGCCATCCAAGAAGAGCGGCGCTTCGGCGAGCCGGTAGTAGAGAACATGCCCGTCGGCATCGTAGAATTCCGCGCCGTCGGGCCGGCCTCCGAGTTCCTTGCCCAGATAAAGATAGGCGACGCCGGCTGGTTTCAAATTCTCGTTCAGGGCCTCGCGGTCGAAATGGGTCACGTAGCGCGAGTAGGGATAAGATCGTATATCCACGAGCATTTGGATTTCGTGGCGTTTCAAGAGGGCGATGAACGCCTCCAGAGCGTGGTTCGAGTGCCCCACGCTGAAAAAGCGAGGCGGATCATACTCGTCAATCGGCTTCATTCGGCAGGTCTCTTGTCGGCGACTCGCGTGGCCGAGGCCAATTATACATGACGTAAGCCCGGGCAACCAACGCTCGAAAAGTAGGGACAAATTGCGGTTGCCCGTGTGCGCGATTTTCTTACAAAGGAAGGAGTTCGGTGACGGAACGCCGTGAAGCGTTGATCCCATTTTCTTTGCGGACAGGTGTCATCGTGGTGCAACCCCTTATTCTGCAATATTATCAATTACTCCCGGAACACCGGCTCGAGGAAGAGCCGGCCGACTGGCCTAGACAATTCCGCAAAGCCCTTACTAAGTTCAAACGCTCCGTCGAAGCGCGCTACACCGAAGCGACGCTGGAGCGGTTGCTGTACGCGCCGCTGGCCGAGGTGCGCCAGGCGGCGGTCCTGGCAATGGGGCTGACCGGCACGATTCGGGTGAACGCCTCGGTGTCCGCCCGGCTGCGCGATGAGGATGCGGTGGTTCGCCATCTGGCCGCCGACGCGCTCTGGTCGATCTGGCAGCGCGGCGACAAGCCGGAGCACAACCAGGAATTGCAGCGGCTGGTCCATCGCATCGCCGCCGAGGCCGACGCCGCCGAGATTCTCGCCGGCTTCGAGGCGCTGATCCGCAAGGCGCCGCGCTTTGCCGAGGCGTACAATCAACGGGCCGTATTCCATTTCCATCGCGGCGATTACGCCAAGGCCATCATCGATTGCGAGAAGGCGCTTCGGCTCAATCCGTACCACTACGGCGCCGCCAGCGGCATGGGGCAATGCTACATGAAGCAAAAAAAGCTCCGCGCCGCCCTGCGCATTTACCGCCGCGCCAACCGCATCAACCCGAACCTCGACAGCGTGCGCGAAACGATCCAGTCACTGGAACGCATGCTGGGCGAGGAGGGGAAACGCTAAACCAGGATCGCCGATGTGCAACATTGAAGCTCGCTGGGCGGTTTAGCGCTCGCATGGCGCCATGCGAGCGCTAACCCGGATATTTCATCGTGCCGTCTGACTGGATGGGATCTTGGCTCGTGCGCGGGGAAAGCTTGTGGAGGTGCTGAATGCGCGGACTGCCCCCTTCCCCCAGTGTGTCGGGCCTTTGCATGGCTTGCAGATTTGGTCGGCGAACGACTTCGACCGATTGGTTACGGACTGAGTTGGGGGCTTGGCTCGGCGCTGTTCGGTGGCGTATCGCTCAAGCGTTGCGCGACGATGCGAAAAAGGCTTTGCCAGGTGTAACTGCTCGACATTTTCACCACGATCCGTCGCACACTGCGCACAATCCAGGCGCCAATCTTGAAGAGCTTCAAGCGGATGGTGCCGACCTCTGCTCGCTCCAGGTCGGTGTCGCGCAGGGCGTGGCGGCGCAGGTGCGAGATCAACACATACGCGGCCGCCGCCAACAGCACGCGGAACTGATTGGCGACGAAGCGATGGCAGCTCGTGCGGTCGGCGAACAGGCCGAGCTGTTGTTCCTTGATGCGGTTTTCGGTGTCGCCGCGTTGGCAGTAGTTGTCCTCATACAACTCACGACCATCGTCCGTGAGATTGGTGACGATGAAACGCGGGTTGGCTTTGCCGTCCTTGGCTCCGGGCAGATACTCGGCCTTGGCGATGACGCGACGCAGTCGGCTCCAGGTGCCGGCGGCGTCGAGAAATTCATGGAAGACGCGATAGGCCTGGCCGTCGATGGCGTGTAGCTGGGCGACCTGATCGAGTTGAAATTGCACGTTGCGTTGCAACACCGGATTGCGTGCCAGGCCGAGCAGATAAAAGACGCCGTTACGCTCGCACCAGTTCATGACGCGGTGTCGGCAGAAACCGCTGTCGCCGCGCAGCACGATGCGGACGTTGGGCCATTCGCGACGGAGCCGCTGGACCAGAAGCTTCAAGATCGGTCCCGTATGCCGAGCGGCATCGATGTTCGAAGGCCGCAGATAGGCGACGAGGAGATGATCGCCGCAATGAACGTAGAGGGGCAGGAAACAGTAGTTGTCGTAGTAGCCGTGGAAGAAACGCTTCTCTTGATGGCCATGAACGATGTCGTCGGTGGCATCGAAATCGAGGATGAGTTCTTCGGGGGCTTGGGGATGGTCTAGGTGAAACGACTTAATGAAGGTTTCGACGAGTACGGCGGAGATATGGAAGAGAGTCTTGCGGGAAACGCGATTTTCGAGTCGGCACAAGGTGGGCGGTGAGGCGAGTTGGGGAGCGTCGTCGGGACCGGGATGATCGGTAACGGCTTGCCAGAGCGGATCGTCGCGAAGCTGCTGATGATCGTTGAGATCCTCGTAGCCGCAAGCGATGGCGAAGATTCGCTGAGCCAAAAGAGCACGCTGCGGATGCAGGATGAGGGCGGGCTGGCGTGGATCGGGAATAACACGATTGAGGGCATCGATGAGTCCGAGCTGTTGATCGACCTGTCGGAGCAGCAGCGCGCCGGCATCGGAGGTGATGGACCCGCCCGCAAAATCGGCAGTGAGATTGCGACGATCGAGGCTGGTAAATGGTACGGGTGTTTCGTTACACTGTGTCATCGCGAAGGCTCCTGGCCAAGTGGAGTGGAAGTGTGCTAACTCCCTTCTCTACCAAACCTTGAGCCATCGCGCCATTCCAACTTCCGTCAAAACGATGAAATATCCGGGCTAAACCGCAAGCGAGTTTCTTATTCGGCGAATGTGATTAACGGTAATGGATACCCCACGGTCGGCCGACGCAGTTGACGGTCCAGCGGATCGTGCCGGCGCGGTCCATCTCGGCGACCTGGCGCGTGGTCATGCTGGCGACGACAATGTTGCCGTTGGGCAGGCGGGTGGCGCGGAAGGCGCCGGGGAAGGGCTTGCTCCAGACATCGCCGCCGGTGTTGCGGTCGATTTCGCGGACGCTGCCGTTGTTGGGGAACATGCTGGCGACGAGGTAGTTGCCGTTGGGCATCATTTCGACGCTGCACCAGTTGCCCTGGGTCTGGATTTGCTTCATGTTGATTTGCTTGCCGCTGGGGGCTTCGAGCTCGATGAGCATTCCCTGGGCGGTGAGGGCGACGATGTGGTTGTTCTTGGTCTTGTGGGCGCCGAACATGTAATATTGCGGGCCGGGCATGATGCGGTAGACCTCGGTTTTGTCGGGCCGGATTTCCATCACCATGTTATAGGACGCGATGAAGGTGTTGCCGTTGGTCAGGCGTTGCACGTGGATCGGGTTGACGGGGCACTGGTAGGTCCATTTGATGTCGCCTTTGGCATCGCGTTCGGTGATGCGGTTGGCGTTGTTCTCGGCGACGAGAATTCGGCCATTGGGGAGGGTCTGGGCATCCATGGCGCCCATGACGCCGCTGAAGTTGAAGCGTTTGGCGCCGCCGCGGCTGGTTTCCCAGACCTGCCCCTGGATATTGCCGACCCGGTTGTCGTATTCGCAGATGGTGACGAGGCCGAGATAGGATTCATGATCGTTGAGGCCGGAGAGGTCGATTTTGGCCTGGTTGGCGTCAAGCCATTTGTCCCAGGCCGCGGCCGCCTTGGCGCGCGACTCGGCCGAGGTGGCGATGATGGTCTCGTTGGGCCCTTTGTCCTCGGCAAGGCGGAACAGCACCTCCTCGACGCGCGGCAGATACGGATCGGGCACGCTCTTGAGCAATTGAACGAGCGGTGGTAGGGCGTCCTTGTTGCGCGTGGAGAGAATGCCCTGGGCCGCCCGCAGCCGGGTAATCGGCTGCTCGTCCCTTAGGAGCGCATGCACCTTGGCGACTTCCGCCTTGGCGCCGACGTGCCCGAGCACAAACGCGGCCGCGCCGCGCCGGATCGGATTGGCGTCGGCAAGCGCCTTGACCAGTTCCGGCTCCAGCTTCGGCTCGCGCAGGCTCAAGATCGTCAAGCAGGCAATCACCTCTTCCTCGACGTTCTCGTCATCCGCGAAGGGAACATAGGCGAGCAGGGCACGGATCGATTCGGAGGGCGAATCCTTGCTCGGCCTGGCCAGAAAGCGCGCCGCGGCCATCGGCAGGCCCGGATTGTTCGTGTCGCGAATCAGCTTCAGGCAATGCTCGGCCCGGCTCGCGCGTTCGGCGTCAGCATCGTATGCCGCCAGCTTAAGAAACGGCAGCGCCTTGGTGCCTTCCGAGATCAGGCCGCTCGTTGCCTTGACGCGCACCGCAAACGACCGGCTGCCCAACTCTTTCACCAGCCCATGTAGACGTTCGATGTCTTTCTCGCCCAGCGTTTTCTTGTGGACAAATTCAAGGACCGCCGCGCTGGTGAGATCGATCTTGGCGGCGCGCAACAGCTTGTCGTCGTCCACTGCTGTTTCTTGCACCACCTGGGCCGGGCGCTTGCCGAAGAGCCCTTCGGCAACGCGCTGACGGACGCTGGCATCCTTGTCGCCCAGCATGTCGCGTAGCTGCTGGCGAAATTCGGCCCCGCCGCGCCGGCCGACCAGATACGCCGCCGTGTTGCGCCGGAAGGCGAGCGGATCCTTCAGGGCATTGAAGATGAGCGGATCGACCCTGTCTGGCTGGACCGTTAGTCGGCCCACGCACGAGAGCACTTCTTCCTCCAGGAACGGATCGGTCGCAATCGACGGCAGGTAGTTGAACAGTGCTTGCGCCCCCTTGGGATCCTTGCGTGCCGTCAGCACACGGGCGGCAGCGGAGATCGCATCCCCCTTCATGCGGGCTTCGATGTCCTTGACGCAACCCTCGGCGCACCGTTGACCTTCGAGCGAAAAATTGACCATCGCCGCCTTGAGGAACGGCAAGATCACGGGGCCGCGCGTTATAACTTCTTTCGTCGCCGCCTCGCGTTCACGGAACTGGGTGCTGTCGAGCTTGCGAGAGAGGGCCTCCAGCTTCGGCGCATCCCCTTCTTTCATCGAACCGGCCTCGAAGTATTCGATCAGCCCTTTCGCATCGGTCGGCATCTTGAGGGTGCGCAGCGTTTGCTCATCGGTTGCGAGTTGCGTCTGGGAGTGGACGTGAGCCGTCAGCAAGCAGCCGAGAACGATGCCAATCCAACGAATGCGATGCATGGCGGAACTCCGTGGTAATGCGCGAAACACTCCCTTTAGATTAAACTACCAGTCACAAGAAACCTAACGAAAAAGGGGACGGTGGGAACATATTTTCAGTATTGGGGATGCGCCAGTGGCTTACTTTTTGGCTGGGCGAACTTTGCCGCGCATGTCGAGCAGATCGATCAGGGCTTGATCCATGATGCGTTCGCCGGCACCGACCTCGGCGGGAGCGACGGTGGAGTCCGCGCCGTAGCCGCCTTCCGCGACCGCTTCGATCGTGGGGAAGTATTGCTGATAATCGTTGCAGTAACCGAAGACGAGCAGATGATCGAGCCGGGCCCGGCGTTTGAGCTGGATGGCGTGGCTGGTGAATACCTCGCCGGAGACGCCGACGAAGCCGATGCGGCTATCGAGCAGGGCGGTGGTCAGGTGCGGGCGGACCCCTTCGCGGCATTCGCGTTCGTAGAAATCGACGAGGGCTGGGAAGAACGCCAGGGCGTACGCGCCATAGACGAGCGGATTGCGGATGTCGATGCGCGACTTGAATTTGAAATCGCGCTCCCGCGCCTTGATCGGCTTGACGTCGGTTTGCTCGCACTTCAGCGCCCGGCTCTTCTCGACGACGAATTTGCCGAGCGCTTCGCCGAATTTCTCCGGGCCTTCGCCGTGCGCATTGGGGGACACATCGCCGGCAGCGCCTTGCAGGAACAGGCATTGGCCGCCCAGTTCCTTCTCGACGTATTGCGCGAAAAAGCCGGGATAATCGTGCGAGAACTCGCGGAGCGTGGCCGGCAGCATCACCGGATGGGCGGCGAAATTGACCAGGTGCGCGATCGGCTTCCCCTTGGCGTCGTCGAGCCGCATTACGATCAACTCCTTGTCGAGCGGCGGATCGGCTTGCCGAGAATGGCGATTGCGGTTGAACGGCGCCTCGTGAGAGCAGACGCCGAGGTGCGCCGGTTCGAGCGCCTTGTCCGCGGCGACGATCGCCTTGACGATCTGGCTTTCCAGCGTGCGGACATACGGCTTTTCCTTGCTCGGCCAATCGTCGAGCTCCAGCACGGGGCCGTGATGCGTGTGCGTGGCAACCAAAAAGATCGTCTCGATCCGCACCGCATCCTTGAGCTCCTTGCGAATGTTCGCCATGCTCTGCCGGGTCGGCGCTCGTCCCAGATCGAGGCTGACGATGGCGATCTTGCTCGAACCGACCGCGAGCACCACCGCCCGCGCTTGCAGCGGATCGCGCACCTTGACGCTCGGCTCATCGCGGCGCACGGCGTAGCCCCACATCGGAAATCCTACGGGCGGCGTGATATCGACCCGCGCCGCACCGGCCTTGAGCGCGTCGGCATGGGCGGCCGAGGCGACCAGCAACGACACCAACAGGGATGCGATTCTCGACTTCATGCCTGGGCCATCGGTGGTTGAGGGGTCGGTGGAGGAGGAAACAGCAGCGATACGATCTTGCCGGCGATCAGGGAGAGCGGGATCGGCGACAGCAACCCGGCGATCAGCATCCAATCGGGATGCGATACACCATAAGCGTGTTTCACGTGCCACACGGCGAAGATGGTGCCCGCCAGCGCCAGGGCGCCAACGATTCCCGCATGGAGCAGACGCCTCCGGCCCGCGATCAACGCCGATACGCCGCCTCCGAGAAAGGCCGCTGCTTGCCAACCAAGGAGCACTACCACCAGGGCCTCGTTCGGCAGCGAGGCGATAAATGTCTTCAGCGCTTCCTTGTCGCGTTCAAATTCCTCCATGCGCTCCCGACTTTTTTGCACGCGCTCCGCAATGGGGGCATCTTCGTCAGTTGCGTAAACGACGAAGTTGGCCATCTGGACGCCTTCAACGATGACCATGAGGAGAAGACCGCCGACAATGATCGCCAGAATGCTGCGCAGAATCTTCATGGCAAATCCTCGCAGAAATGGAAACCCTTTAATGTCGTATTCTCTACGGCTGATTGCCACGCGCTTCCAGCTTTTCCTTCGGCGCTCCCACCTGGAACTCGTAAATCGAGTCAAGCATGAATAGCTTGTACCCGACCGGAATGCGGCCGATCATGCCGACGAACGTCATCGTCTTCTTTTTTTCCAACTCGACGACCGTGAGTAATGACAGCGTGTGCTTGGCGCCGTCCTTGAGCGTTACCTCATATGCGCTGGGCGACTTTTTGTCTTCCGGCGGCACATAGCGCATGCCGACCAGCTTGTCCATGCCGATCTTGACCGTCTTCTTGAACATCAGATACGGGACGACGCGATACTGGCCATCCACGAGATAGACCGGTTGCAGGTCGGCCACCGCGTGTTTCGTTTTTTCCTTGTCGTCGGCGGCGACAACGGCCAGCGTTCCCGTCACTTTGTCGCCCGGCTTCCGCGCGAGGGGGAATGCGACGCTCTGGATGCCCTTGTCGGTGCCACCCTGGAATTTAACCGTGGCGGCGCCGAGCCCATCGAGGATCGCCTCGCCTTCGATGGCGATCTTGTTGCTGGCGGCCTTGGTGGAGCCGACCAGTGTCGCATCCGTGCCAGTGTGTTCGATGACGACGGCAGTGACGGTTTTCTTATCACGGTCATAATCGAGCTTGCGCAGGCTCGGGAGCGCGATGAAGGTGTAGATGCCGTTCTTGAGGTTGGTGGATTTCTCTTCGCGGAATTCGAGATATTCACCGGCGGCCTTGGGATCCTTGCCGGTGAGATCGAGCCGGCACGTACCGTGCGTGAAGCGCCAATCCATGAGCTTGACTTCCTTGCCGCCGGCAGCCGGAACGATCAGCAGGAACGATTTTGCCGCGTCCTTCTTATCGGGCGCTTTCTTGTCGCCGCCCTGAATGGGGGTGGACAGCGAGGCAGCCACCGCGACGAGGAACGGCATGACGATGCACCGGCACATGGATATTTCTCCAAGCAGTTGGAGGGTAGGAAGAAAGCGGGCACCCGGCGGGTTGGTTTTGCAACTTCATCATAAGCGCCCGGCACCCGTTGTCCATATCGGCTGGCCGCATACCCTAATCCCTAACCCCAAAACCTCTAACCTCGGGAGACCCTTATGCGACATTGCGTCTGGTTGCTCGCCCTCGCCACCATGTCCACGTTCACTGCCGCCCGCGCCGGCAATGATGCCTTCTTCAACGGCAAAGACCTGACCGGCTGGGAAGGCCTCACCAAGGAATATTGGAGCGTCAAGGATGGCGCCATCATCGGCAGCGGCGGCGACAAGACCGTCCCCTTCAACACGTTCCTGTGCAGCAAGAAAAAATATAAGGATTTCGAGCTGTCGTTCCAGATTCGCCTCAAAGACGGCAAGGGCAACAGCGGCGTGCAAATCCGCAGCAAGATCCACGACATGAAGAAATTCGCCGTCACCGGTCCGCAAGCTGACATCGGCGAAGGCTACTGGGGCAGCCTCTACGGCGAAAACTTCGGCGGCATGATGAAACAGGCGCCGGCCAAAGACGTCAACGCCAAGCTCAAGAAAGATGGCTTCAACGACTACTCGATCAAATGCGTCGGCAAGCACGTTACCATCAAGGTCAACGGCGTCACGGCCGTCGATGACGATTTCCCGAAAATGCCCGACGACGGCATCATCGCCTGGCAACTTCACGGCGGTTACGTCATGGAAGTGACCTTCAAGAATATCCAGTTCAAGGAACTCAAATAGCAGCAGATAGCAGGTAGCAGACAGCGGGAAGAAGCATGTCGAACCATATTTCCTGCGGGCATTTGCTGTCTGCTGACGGCTGTCTGCTACCGGCTGCTTCTTGCACCGCATGCCGATTGCGTTGTGAGGAATGCGTTTGCCCCCAGGCGCCGCGGCTTTGCATTGCCACACGCTTGATCGTCATCATTCATTCCAAGGAATGGCGGCGGACCACCAACACCGGCCACTTCGCGCGCCTGGCCGTCCGGGGTGCAGAAGTCCGCTTGCACGGATCACCGAAGCGGCAAATCAGCAGCGCGGGGGTCGATACGGCATCGCCATCGAACCTGGTGCTCTATCCCGGACGAGGCGCCGATCCGCTTTGCGCCGAGTTGATCGCTTCGTTGCCCCGGCCATTGACGCTTCTGGTTCCCGACGGCAACTGGAATCAGACCCAGCACATGATGCGCCGGTTGCCGATGCTTTCGCAGGCTCATCCCGTTTGTCTTGGCGAACGCAATCTCGACCATGCCGGCTTGCGCCGCAATCGCCGCGCCGACCACATGTCCACCTTCGAGGCGATTGCCCAAGCGCTCGGCATTCTCGAGGGGCAGGCGACCGAAGACCATTTGCTGCGATTCTTCCGCTATTGCTTGGAACGCATGACGCATAATTCTCGGCGCCTGGCGCGGCGCAAGCTCTGACGAATAACGCTCAGCGCCCCTTCAGCAATTCCAGCGATTTCTCCACGACATCGAATGCCGCACGAGGCCGGGCGATGCGGCGCACGTTCGCGCGCAGCAATTCCAGCCGCGCCTCGTCCTCCAAGAGCGCGTTCACTTTGAAACCGAGCGTGGCGAGGTTGTTCGACTTGATGGCGGCGCCGTTCTCCAACAGGTAATCGCTGTTGCGGCTCTCTTGGCCGGGGATCGGGTTGAAAATCACCATCACCGCGCCGCGGGCCAGCACCTCCGAGGTCGTCAAGCCGCCCGGCTTGGACACCACCAGATCGGCGGCCTGCATCAATTCGTCGATCTCCTTGGTGAAGCCCATCACCTTGACGCTGTGGCGAGCCGGCGGCGTGATCTTGCCGAGGTGCTCCTTGAGTTCCTCGTTGCGCCCGGTGATGGTGACGAGCTGGATCGGCCGCTTGACGCTCAGCAGGCCATGAAAGATTCGTTCGATGGGGCCGACCCCGAAGCCGCCGGAGAGTTGCAAGATGATCGGGCGATCACCCGCCAGGCCGTGCTTGGCGATGCACGCCTGTTTATCCTTGGGCGTACTGAAGACGGGATGAATCGGAATGCCGGTGGCGAACACATCCGCCGCCGGAACGCCCCAGTGCTGCAAGTAAAGCGCCCCCTCCGCCGTCGCGGTGAAATAGCGCTCGCACGGCTGATTGAACCACATGCGGTGCGTCTCGAAATCGGTGGTCGCCGTCACCTGCGGAAGATCGATTTCCTTCTTCTGGCGCAAGGACGCGATGATCTCCGCCGGCAGAAAATGCGTGTTAATGACCAGGTCCCACGGCTCCGATTGCAGGAATTTAAGGAACGGACGCAGATTCAGCTTTTGCAAATAGAGCCGCAGCCGATCGCTGCGAGCCTTGCTGGAGACGGGTTGATCGAGCAGGTCGTAAAAGTAGCCGAGGGCGTGCGGTGCCTTGTTGACGAGATCGAGATAGAATCGGCCATAGATGCGTTTGAAGAGCCGGTTGGTCATTTCCAGGATGTCAACATTGCGCACGGTGGCGTCGGGGAGCGTCTGCTTGAGCGCCATTTCGACCGCCTCGGCCGCGCGAAGATGCCCGGCCCCGACCGCCGCCGATAATACGAGAATGCGCCTCGCCATGGAATAGTCCTTGGAAGGTAGTTGATGGAATTGTATGGCCCGCTTGCCGCTTCAGCGCTCGCAGGGCGCGGTGGGCGCGGTGCGAGCGCTAAACGCCAAGCCGGGCTGCCCCTGGGACAGTTCCTCGAACAGTTGCACATATTGCCGGGCTTGTGCCGCGAAAGTGAAGTGATCGCGCACATGATAATAGCCGCCCATGCCGAGCGTTTCGCGCAAGCGGACATCGCCCAGCAGTTCGGCGATGCGTCGGGCCAGCATCGTGGCGTCGCCGGGCGAGACGAGGAAGCCTCCCTGGCCATCCTCGAGCGCTTCCGGTGTGCCGCCGACCGCGGTGGCGACCACCGGCACGCGCGCGGCACTCGCCTCCAGCACGACGTTCGGCAATCCTTCCGTGTATGAAGGCAGCACGAATGCGTCGAAGTTTGGCAGCCAGCGGTCAAGATCAGCACGGAAGCCCGCCAGAACGAAATTGTCCTCCAAGCGCAACGTCGCAATCTGCTGGGACAGCGTCGATTGCAACGGCCCATCGCCGAAGAGGAGGAAGCCGGCGTGAGGGAACGCGCGGACCACCGCCGCCGCCGCCGTCACGAGATCACCGAAACCCTTTTCCGGACTGAGCCGGCCCGCCGCGCCGATCAAGTGCGAGCGCGGCCGGGCGAAGAAGGCTTGCAAAAACGCCCGGCCCGGCTCGTCCGGATCGCCGAAGCGGTCCGTAAAGATCGCATTGCGGATGACGCGCACCAGCGGCGCCGGCGTCCCGGCCTGGCAGACCTTGCGCGCCTGGCCTTCCGAAACGCAGACGACGCGATCCATGTAGCGCAAATGGAAGCGGTCGAGCGCCTCGTAAAACCTGACCTTCCAGGTTGCCCGCGTCCAACCGCGCGAGACGGCGATCGCCGGGATGCCGATGCGCCGTGCCGCCGGCCGACCCAGTAGGTTCGGCTTGTACCCGTGGCAACAAAGCAGATCGATCCGGTGCTGGCATAGCTTCTGGCCCAGCTCGCCAATCGCCGCAAGGCAATTTGGCGTGTTGTAGGTCAGCGCTTCCGCGCTCAAGTGATGCCGATGCAGCTCGCTCAGAAAAGCACGACACAGGCCGTGTTCGGGAAATGACATGAACACGGATTGAACCTCCGCCGGAAGGCTCAAAGCCAGGCCGAGCATTTGGCGCTCCGGCCCCCCGAAGAACGGAGATGCCGTCAAATGAGCTACGCGCATCCTTGCACCTTTTCCAACCGGGCGACTGAGCTTGCCGCTTGCGGCTTCGCGCCCGCACGACCTAGATAAAGCTGTTCATACGCCACCACCATGCGGCGCACGTCGTGGAATTCTTCGACGCTCCGCCGTCCGCGGCCTCCCATCGCACTGGTCATCGCATCGTCGCGTTGCAAGCACAGGATTGATGCCGCCAATGCCGCCGGATCGCGCGGCGGCGTCAACAGGCCGGTGACGCCGTCGCTGACGATGTCCGGCACGCCGCCCACGCGCGTCGCCGCCACCGCCAGGCCGGACGCCATCGCTTCGAGCACGGCCAGCGGCACTCCTTCGGAGAGCGACGATAGCACAAACATTCGCGCTTGCCTCAACAGGGCCGGCACGTTGCGCACGGGACCGAGCAGGCGTACGTGATCGGCCAGGTCCAGATGATCGATGCGCCGTACCAACTCAGGCATGGACGGGCCGGCGCCGGCGATCCACAGGCGAAATTCCGGGGCCGCGCGGATGACGATGGCGGCTGCGTCCAGAAGCGTTCCGAGATCCTTGTCCGGACAGATTCGGGTAACGGTGACCGCTGGACCCGAGAGGCACGGGCCAGCGAACGGGAAGCGGCGCAGGTCAATGCCGTTGCCGATCGTCCGCACGCGCGATGCCGGCACCCCTTGTTCCACGGCAAGGCGAGCGCAGTCGTCGGAGACGCAGGCAAAATGGCGGGCGCAACGGGCTGACAGTGCGGCCAGCACATTCTGCCGGCGCGTATTCTGGGCGCCGCGACCGTGCTTGGTGTGGATCACCGTTGCCACGCGTGCCAGGCGTGCCGCCGGGGCCGCATAGATGAGCGGGCGATCGTTGTGCGTGTGGACGACGTCGGCTTGCCAGGTCCGCAGCAGCCGGGCGATCTGCCACGGCAAATACACCTGCAAGCCCGCGCCCATCTGCAATGAAGTGACCGGCCAACCGAGCGCTTCGATGTCGTCCGCGAGCAGGCCGCGCTCGCCCAGCGACAGAAACTGCAGCTCGAAGCGGTCGCGGTCGGCATGGCGCGCGAACTCGACAAGCAGCTTTTCCTGCCCGCCCATGTCGAGGCAGCCGGTCACGTGCACCACGCGAATTCGCCGCGTCATCGCAGGGCCTCCTGCAATTGCAAATCGCTCTCCACTTCCCGCCGGGGGAGAGGGGCCGGCGGAGAGGGGGTTTGCCTGCCGATGAGCGAATCGAGGTGTTGGGCCAGCGAGCGCGTGAGCGCGTTGCGCGTGAAGCGACGCAAGCACGCTGGATCGGCGATCGTCGGCCTCGAGCCGCATTTCCAGCTTGAGTTCGGCAATCGCTCGACCGATCTTAGCCGTCTCTTTGGGCGGCGCGATTCGATGCAGCACGCCGCTGGAGCGCAGGATGGCCGCGGTGTCGCCGTCGGGTTCCGCGAGCGCGAGGATCGGCCGGCCGGCGCCGAGATATTCGTAAAGCTTCGCCGGCACGCCGATGCGCCGTCCCGGGCTGTCGAACAGCACGAGAATGTCAGCTGTGCTCAAGGAATCGAGAGTTTCTTCGTAGGGGCGCTGGCCTTCCATTCGAACAAAATCGGCCCAGCCGCGTTTTTGCACGAGCGCGGATAGATCGGCATCGCAACGGCCCAGTACCTGAAATAGATGCGTTGGACCATTGCCGTTGAGCGTTGCCAGCGCTTCCAGCAATGGCGCCGGACTGCGCCCCGCGTAGATTTCGCCGGCGTGCAGCAGGCGGAACGTGGAGCCAGGCTTTCCAGCCTGGCAGTCCCGCATCGGGGCGCTTTGGCCAGGCTGGAAAGCCTGGCCCCACGCGGGCCGCGGATCGAAGCCGTTCGTCAGCGTAACGATCTTGCCGTGCGCCTCACGGTGCGCTTCCTGAAACATCCGGCAAGCATTCGGCGCATTGGCGAGAATCAGGTCGGCATTCCGGAACACGCGCCGCTCCCAGCCGAGTGCCCAGCGCTGTGCCAGGTTCAATCGTTTCGGCGAGCCGTCATTGATCCACGGATCGCGAAAATCGGCAATCCACGGTAGTCCCGCCGAGCGCTTCAGATAATGCCCAAGCACGTGAACGCAATGCGGCGGCCCCGAGGTCAAGATCGCGTCGGGCCGCTCCTCGCGCACCAATTGCTTGCACGCCGACCAGGCGCGCGGCAGCCAGATCGCATTCTGGGCCAGCATCCGCAACACCCGGGGAGCCTCGGCTGGATAGCGGACCGGGCGCACAATCGCCTCGGCGGGAATCTGGGCCGTGAGTCGCGGATCGGTCGGTTCCCAGGGTAGTGACGGCGGCGCGACGACCAGCGGTTGCCAGCCGAACGCGGGCAGATGGCGTGCGAAGCCGAGCAAACGAAACGCCCCACTCGCCGCCGACGGCGGGAAGTGGTAGGTAATCACCAGTAGCTTCTTCAGGAGCATGGATTCCTCAGGAAAAAAACATCTCCGCCGTCGCTTCCTGGCGCGGTTTCGCCGTCGCGCTCTTTTTCGTCAGCACGTCAAGGATGCGCTTCGACGCGTTGCCGTCCCACAGTTCGGGGATATTGCCGCGCACCTTCGGCGGGGCCAGCGCTTTCATGCCTTCCGCGATGATGCGCTCCGGCTTGAGGCCGACGAGCCGATTGGTTCCCTGCGTGACGGTGATGGGGCGTTCCGTGTTTTCGCGCATCGTCAAGCACGGCACGCCGAGCCAGGTCGTCTCCTCCTGCACGCCGCCCGAATCGGTCAACACGAATCTCGCTTGGCCGATCAGCCGCATGAAATCGAGATAACCGAGGGGCTCCGTGAAGATCACGTTGGGCAGCGTGGCGCCAGCGCTTGACGTGATTGCCTGACGCGTGCGCGGATGGACGGGAAAGACAAACGGTATCTCGCGCTGCAAGCGCGTGATCGCCGCCATCAGGCCGTCGAACACCTCGGGCCGATCGACATTGGCCGGGCGATGCATCGTCAGCACCGCGTAATTCCTTGGCAAGACGCCGAGCGTTTCGAGAATCGGCGCCGCCGCGATGCGCGGCTGGCAGGAGGCCAGCGTGTCGATCATCACATTGCCGACGAAATGGACTCGCCCCGCCGGCACATTCTCCGTCCGCAGGTTCGTCAGCCCGCTGGGCTCCGTGACGAACAGCCAATTGCTGATCGCGTCGGTCAAGATGCGATTGATTTCCTCCGGCATCGAACGATCGAAGCTACGCAAGCCCGCTTCGACATGGGCGACCGGCACGCCCAGCTTTGCCGCCGTCAAAGCGCAAGCCAGGGTCGAATTGACATCGCCGACCACCACGACCACATCCGGCTTGTGCTGCAAGAGTACCGGCTCGAATCGCTTCATCACCTCGGCCGTCTGCTCGGCGTGGGAGCCGGAACCAACCTCGAGATTCTCATCGGGCCTGGGGATCGCCAGCTCGGCAAAGAAGCGCTGCGACATCCGCTCGTCGTAATGCTGGCCGGTGTGCACCAGCAGCGCATCGACGTCGTCGCGTTTGTCGATCTGCCAGAGCAAGGGCGCGACCTTCATGAAGTTGGGACGAGCGCCGGCCACGAGCATCAATTTCAACGGCATGAGTGTTTTTCCTTATGTAACAAGACCCCCAGGAACGCTGCGCTTTTCCTGGGGCTTCACGCGACCTACCCCCAATTCACGAACATGCGCACAAACGTGTACGACGCCGCCAGGAACCCGAAGCTGATGCCCGCGAGCCGAGGCCAAGCAAAAATCGTCGGCGCCGGCAGCGCTTTTGGCGTCTCTTTGACACGCAAGCGCATATAGACCACCGCGATGCCGAGCATCATGTACGTCGGCACGATATAGCTGCGCGATAGAAAGCAAATGCCGATCGTGTACGCGACCAACGTAGCGGTCAGAAACGGATGCAGCCGGCGCAGTTCCGGATCGACATCCTCGGCGTGATCCTCCTCCCGTCTCCCTCTGTACCCGGGAGGAAAGGGGCTGGGGGTGAGGGGGTTCAGCGTCCCCCAAGAAGGCCCGTTTTCGGCGCGGGAGGCCGAGCCCCTCACCCCCGGCCCCTCGCCCCTGGGTACAGGGGCGAGGGGTGAAACGCGCAGATCGTACATCCCCTTGAGCGCGAAATAGAACGCTCCCAGGAACAGCGTGCCGCCGATCAGGCCCAATTCCGTGAAGCAATGGATGAACGAATGATGGGCGACGTGGCTGGAGAACTGCGTGTAGTTGTCCATGCCGATGCCGAACAAGGGCGACATGCGGAAGATGTACAATCCGTCGCTCCAGAGCTGGATGCGCGTCTGACCGGTCCCCTCGTCGGCAGAGATGCTGGTCATGCGTCCCGCGAAGACGACGAGCAGCGCCGGCAGAAACAGCAAACCGAGCAGGATCGTCTTTTTGCTGCCGAACTTGAGGTAGAACAGCGTCCCCAGGCCCGCAAGCAGCGCGAGGAAGCCGCCGCGCGAATAGGTCAGCATCAGGGCGTAGCCGAAGAGAAGGAGCAAGCCGAGCCAGAACGGCCTCGTCATTTTTTTGCTCGGATCGGTGATCCAGCACAGACACATCGGCACGGCGGTGATGAGGACGAGTGCGAGGTCGTTGGGATCGTTGAAGATGCCGGTGCCGCACATGCGATTGACCTTGGTGATTTCGCCGGTCTTCGGATCGCGCACTTCATCGACGACGAAGGTGCCATGCATGGCGTTCTTTTTTTTCGCTTCATCCTTGTCCTTGGGCACATTCGTCGGCGCGGGAGTCGGTGGCGGCTCGGCGATATCGGAATGATAGCGCATCACCGCGACCAGCGTGACAGCCGCGGAGCAAACGCCGATCCAGCGCAGGAATTGCCGCAACTTCGCCGTATCGGTAATGATGGCGATCATCAGGAGGAAATAAATCAGCACCTTGGCGAACTCGGTGACGGTGTCCTGGATGAGCTCGAAATTGCCGTGGAAGAACCCCGACAGAAAGACGGCCGGAAACAGCAAGACGACGCAAGTGACGACCGGAGGCACTCCAGGAAATCGCAGGGATAGCTGCCGTACAATCTCCGGCAGCGACACCGCCAGGCACGCGAGAATGAACCAGCGATAAATTTCGACCGCGGCCAGATCGGGGATCAATTCGCTGGGGCGAATGAACAAGAGGGCGTTCGCCAGAAGAAAGAGTGTGAAGCGCATGGTGACAACTCATGTTTCAGCCGGGAGGGCGAGGCTCCTGCCGAGCCAGAACCTTGAGTGAACACAATGTTTCTCCGGGGTTCCGGCTCGGCAGGAGCCTCGCCCTCCCAGCTACGCCGCCAATCGTTGCGGGCGAGTTTTCGGCACATCCGCCGGGGCCGACGTATCAACGTTTGGCACGATTCCCAGGCGGCGCAAACGGCGGAACGAAACGCCCAGCATGTGCAGCGCGGTTGCCACCATGATCCGCGCGTCGAGCCAAAAGCTCATGTGCTCGATGTGGTGCAGGTCAAAGACAAGCTTGCGGCGGACGCTTTCAATATCGGTGTCGGGCGCCAACTGGACTTGGGCCAAACCCGTGATGCCGGGCAGAACGGTGTGGCGTATCTGGTAATCGGGAATCGCCTGGGCCAGCTCGCGCACGAATTCGGGACGCTCCGGCGCGGACCGATCAGGCTCATTTGTCCCTTGAGCACGTTCAAGAGCTGCGGCAACTCGTCGATGTGCGTGCGCCGCAAGAGCCAGCCGATCGGCGTGACGCGCGGATCGCCGGGGATGGTCCAGCGCGGCCCCGTCAGCGATTCGCATTTATCAATCATGGTGCGGACCTTGTAGATCGTAAATGCCCTGCCGCCGCGACCGACGCGCGTTTGCGTGTAGAACACCGGCCCGCGCGAGGTCAGCTTCACCGCCAAAGCGGCAAGCGCGACGATTGGCAGCGCGATCAGCGTCAGGCTTACACCGATTGCGAAATCGAGAAATCGGCGAACCTTCAGGTAAAACTGCTTGGGCGCATGGGCCGGCCGGGGAAACGCGAGAATCGGCGTCGCCGTTTCCTCCGCGGCGATATCGAGAGCGTCCAGGTTGGTCAGCATCCTATTAACCTCAGTGGGCTATTAGTTCCCGCTCCCCGTTTAGCTTTCGCAGGGCGCAATCCGAACGCTAAACGAATAGCTGACAATACCTAGTTGAACACGTTGCTCTTGATCGCCGGCAGAAGCTCGCGCATGAACTCCACGCAGGCGTCGGTTTCGACCGGCTCGTTGGGCTCGGCCAATTCGCGAATCACATAAAGCTTGTGGAGCACCTTCTCGCCGGCGAAGGTCCAGCGCGGGTTGTCGGCGACCTGCCAGCCTTGCGCGCCGTGCCAGGCCCAGAAGATGCGCAAGTGCGTCTTGCCGGCCTCGCGCTCTTTTACGAAGCGGGCGGTCCAGAATTCCGCGCTCGGCGCCGTCGCTTGAAATCGCTTGGGCTTTTCGACCTCGAAGCCGCTGCCGGCGTAGCACACGTCCGGCGTATGGGTGCAGACCGCGCCGGCCCGTCCGCAGGCGAGCAAGATCGTGACGCTCTTGCCGGTCGAGGCATTGACGTATCGCCGTGCAATCTGGCCGGCGACGGTGGAGTTCGGATCGTTCTCCATTTCGACGCTGCCGCCATGCCAGGCGCCGAGCGTCATCGGCAACATTTCGAGGCGCGCGGCCGCGGCTTTCAAATCGCTCTGTTCCGACCATCGATCGGTCCAGACGCCGTGGACGACGCCGGAGACAAGCAACATTCCAACCGCGGCGGCGACGATGATGATCCTTTGCATGTGTAATCTCCCTTTTCCGCCGCTTGCGGCTTAGCGCTCGCAAGGCGCCACGCGAGCGCTAAGCCGCAAGCGGCAAATACCTATGCCGCCGCCGCGGGCACGCTTGGCGCCGGTTGCGGCGTCTTGCCGTACGACTTCACCGGCATGCCGCTCACGACGGCGCCGAAGACGCGGATGCCGAGCGTTGCCAGCTGATGGCATGCCGAATGGACGTTGTGCATTTGGCTCACGTCGCGCATCAGTGACACCAAGACGGCATCAACGTATTGGCCGATCAAGAGGGAATCGGTGGCGCCGAGCACCGGGTGCGAATCGACGATGATGAAATCGAATTCGTCGCGCAGCTTCTCGAAGATGCTGGTGACGCCCGACTTGGCCAATTCCTGCACGACATTGCGGTCCCACAACCCCGCGGGGAGCAGGAACAGATTTGCGTCGCCTGCGGTTGGTCGGACTGCGTCGGGCAGGTCGATTTCGTTGAGCATCACCTCGCTGAAGCCGGGCTGGAGTGGTTGCTCGAATAGCTGATGGGCGCTGGGCCGGCGCAAATCGCAATCGATCAGGAGCGTCTTGCGTCCGGCACGGGCCAGACTCATCGCCAGATTCGACGCCAGCATCGTCTTGCCTTCGCCGGCGACGGCAGATGTCACCATGACCACGCGCAGGTTTTCGACGCCGGCATTGCGCAGCAGCATCGTGCGGATGGCGTCGATCGATTCGATCAGGTTGTGCCGCAACAATTCTTCAGCGGCTGGGTCAGCCCCGATGCGCATCCGCTTCGGATCGGGCATTTCCGGCACCGCGCCGACCACGCGCATCGACAGCCCCATCACTACCTCATCCGGCTCATGGATGCGGTGCGCCGAAAATTCCCACCACGCCACCGCCACCAGCACCAGAACGAACGCGCCTACCGGAGCCATGATGAGAAACAGGATGCGCTTCTTGGCGTCGCGATTTTGCAGCTCGGCCTCGCCAATCGGCGTGATGCGCGCTTCCGTCTCGACCTCGATTTGCGCTTGCCGATAGATTGCGAACAGGTTGTCAACATTTTTCTGCTCCTGCTGAATTTCCGAATCGAGCATGTCGTAACGCTTGGTCGAAACGTTGGCGCGCTCCAGCTCCTTGTTCAAGATGTCAATGCGGTCGCGTGTCTCGGCCACGAATTTTTCCAGCGGCACGACTTCGGCTTGCACATTGGCGATCAAGACATCGAAGTCAACTTCCTGCTTCTGCTTGATCTTCGCCGCGATCTCGGCGCGGGCCTTGGCCGTGCGATCCTCGACGCGCTCCTTGATGTGCGCCAGCTCGACGCGAGCGTTTTTCAGGTTGGCATCGTCGGGCGGATGGCCTTCCTTGAGCATGAGCTCGATGAATTTCTCCTTGCGTTCCATCGCCTCGACATCCTTACGGAGGTTCTGGTCGTAATCCTGCAAGTCCTTGACGAGGATGTCCAGGGCGGCTTGCTTGTCGAGATTTTTCTTGGCGGCTTGCAGACCCGTGAGCTGGGCGCTCTTGCGTTCCAGATCGAAGCGGTAATGCGAGCCATCGGCCTGCGCTTGCCGCAGCTCGATCTGCAGATTTTGCAGAACGTTCATCATCGCCACGGGATCCTTGACGCCCTGGCTTTTGAGCAGATTGTCCTTGGCGTTGATTTTCTCGGCCAGCTTTTCCTTGCCGGCGGTGTACAGGAGCCGAGTTTTCTCCAGGCGATCGGTGCGGCGGATTTTCTCCTCGTTGCCGACAATGGTCATGAACGACTTGACCATGTTGTTGACGATGGTCTGCAAATCGCTCGGCTCCTCGCCGTTCAGCGACACGGTCAGCAGCTCGGAGTTGTCTTGCACCTCGACCTTGAGAACTTCCTCGAGCCAGGTCAGCGTGCTGAGGGTGTCGGGATGTTTTTTGATCAGGCCGAGGTCGCGCACGGCGTCCTGGCTTAAGGTTCGCATGAGCACATCGCGGCTCTTCAGGCGGGCGGCGGTCGTCTTCATCATGATGAGAAAATCCTCGCGGCTATTGCCGCGATCGAGCGGATTGGCTTTTGAAGAGACCTGTAATAGGGCAAAGGCGGTGAAGCGAGCGGGCAGTAACATCCAGGCGGCGCCGCCGATTGCGGCCGCGGCTAAAACGCCAAGGATGATCGCCGCCAGCCAGCGCCGCTTCGAGCGCCTTCAGCAATGACATGGCGTCGGGTGTTGCCGTCAACGCGAGCGGCTGCGCGTAGCCCACCGGCAACTGCACCGGCTTGAGCAGTTGCGGCCCGGTAGGGGTCGTTTCTACCGGCTTGCGATCTTGCGTGGCCACAATGTTTCTCCTCGTATTACTCCCCTCTCCTTCCGGGAGAGGGGTTGGGGGTGAGGGTGGACCATTCAATTCCTCAAGGCCCTCACCCCCGGCCCCTCTCCCGGAGGCAGAGGGGAGATCCTACACTTCCATGGGCACGGGTTCGGGATCAACCTTCACTGGCGGCACCGCCTTCTTTTCGCGGCGCGGCGTTTGGGCCGTGCGATACATCGTCACCGGGTTCGCGTCGGTACGCTGCGGCAGCGGTACCGCGCTTGGCTCCGCCGAGCGCTCGATCAGCAGCATCTTGAGCACCCAGAGCTCCACCAGCAAAAACGCCATCCCCATCAACGGCATCAGGTAACCGGCGGCATCGTGAAAGAACGCGCCGCCGAAATGGTTGCCGAAAATGTCGAAGCAAACGCCGGTGATGGTGATGCGCAACACGTTCGACGCCAGGGCGATCGGCACGGCGCTGGCCGCGATCAGGCATTTCTCCCAGATCGGCTTGTGAATCAGCATGGCGACCGCCGTGGAAAGAGCAAAGAAGGAGACCAGCATGCGCAGGCCGCTGCACGCTTCGACGATGCCCAGCTCGACATCGCCAAGCAGAATGACGTTGCCTTCCGCTACCGCCGGGAAGCCCATCACTTGCAAGCCGAACGTGCTGACCGTGGTCGCGAACGCCTGCATCGGCGCCGACAGCGCCACGGAAACCGAGTGCGGCAGCGGAATCATGAACGCCAGGAACGCCAGCGCGGGCCACGACCACACCAGCGCCGGCCAGCTTCCCGCCAGCATGAACAGGCCGGCAAACGTCGGCAGCAGCGAAACCTGGTCGAGATAATCGAATCGGCAATATGCTCCAACCAGCCTCAACCCGATGGCGACGCCGAGCAAGCCCAGGCCCAGCGAATTCGTCTGCAATGTCTGCCCACGCATGCGTTCACGCCGCAGCCAAAGCAAATACAGAGCGAATGCGGGAACGAGGTAGCCGTGCGAATATTGCGGATCGTCGGCCCAGCGATTGGCGACGGCGGCCAGCGTTGTCCAGTAGGACCACAGCCCGGCCACGCCCAGGAGCGCGACGAATATAAGCGTAATGGATGAGACCCTGGAGCCAGGGTCGGTCGGCGCGGTCATGGTGTCCCCTCCTTGGCAACCGGTATCCGGAGCCGTTCCTTCCCCAAGGAACGCCTCCGTTTCGCTTCGGTATTTGAGCAAATCAACGCCGATCTTCATGAAGCAGCGCAAACCTGGCCGAAGCGAGAGCGTATCTTACAAGCGATGGCATTTTCGAGTCAACCCGTATCATAGACGGCAACCGAACCGTCGCTGTCCCTGGGATTTGCGCAGGAAAACCCATGAAACAATCCGCCGGCACACTGCTCTACCGCGATGGCCCAGGCGGGCTCGAAGTCCTGCTCGTTCACGCCAGCGGTGGCTACAACCGCCACAAGCCGTGGAGCATCCCCAAAGGCGAACCCGATCCCGGCGAAACCGACCTCGCCGCCACCGCCCGCCGCGAAACCCTCGAAGAAACCGGCGTCGTTGCGGACGATCTCGTCGCCATCGGCTCCATGCAATATGCCAAAAGCAAGAAGACGATTTACGCGTTCGCCGGCCCCGCCCCCGCCGACACCGAGCCGCGCTGCGCGTCATGGGAGGTCGATCAAGCCCGCTTCGTGCCGCTCGAAGAAGCTCGGAAGATTCTGCATCCGGAGCAGGCGGTGTTCCTTGAGCGGCTCGCGGTGCTGTTGAAAACAAACCCATGACAACCGCAAATCGCCACAAGTTGCGGACCGCGTTTCACGGCATCTTGTTCTTCGCCGCCCTTGTGATCGTGAATGTTAGCTCCCCATCGCTTTCGTGGCCGTGGTATCTTCTCGTCCCCGTGCTCGTCTATTCTACGGCCATTTTTATCGTAGCGCCATTGCGACGTACCGCTCCAAAGTTAGCCATCGGAGGCCTGGGCGGTTGGCCTTTGGCATACGCGGCGCTTCTGGCGCTGACGACCACCGGCGTTCTCGCCGGATTTCAAGCGCTGATCCAGCCCGACACGAATGAGTTGGCCGCGAAGCTGCCGACCGCGTGGTTTGGAAGCGTATTGCTGGCGGGCGTTGGATTCAGCGTCGTGAATGCCGTGCTCGAGGAAGTGATTTTTCGCGGCATCCTGTGGAATCTTGTTTCCGATGAATGGAATCAGGCCGTAGCGCTCGGCGTTACCGCGGCGATTTTCGGCGTCGGCCATTTGCACGGCTACCGACCCGGTCCGATCGGCGCACTGATGGCGGGCCTTTACGGAATCGCGCTGGGGTTGTTGCGCTGGTGGACGGGAGGATTGGGTTTGGCCATCGCTTGCCACATCGCGGCGGATGCAACGATCTTTTGCATTCTGGTGCTTGCGCCTGAATTCGACACCCCGTGACTCGCGAGAGCGCAAAAGGGGAGGCAGCGCTGCGTCCTTTTTTCTCTCCCCCTTTTCTCTCCTCCCCCTTTTCTCTCCGCAAGTTCCTCATTCGCACCATCCGAAGGGCTGGCTGCACCGCAAAACGGGGCTTCGGCGGGAACTAGATCGTCGGCGTGAAGCCAGTGAAGTTCACGGCCAGGTCGTTCTCGAACTGCCGATTGTCCGTGGCATTAATAAAGCCGTCTTGGTTGTAGTGGAGCCGGAGATTGGCCCAAGATTGCAGGAAACGCTGGAGTTTGGCGGTGTTCGTTCCAGCCGGCACGAAGATTCGTTGCGCCAGGTGAATGTGGGGGCATCTCGCTGAGCGCATCTTGCTAACCGAGTGCTCGCCAAGCGGTTAAGGCATTCTCGCGAGTTGAACGAATTCGTCTTGAAAAAGCCAGGCAAGCGGAGGCGTCGGGCGGCGAGGTTTCGGCACATTCGTCAAACTCGGACTGATGCGTACCGTCGGAATCGCCGATAAACAATGAGGAAACTACCCATTCTCCACGGGTTGCAGCAGCAGTTTAAGGAGACACGTTCATGGTGTGGTCGAACTGGCAAGGAGCCATCTGGCGCGGGGCGGCGGTGATGATGTTGTTCTGGTCGGGGTTGGCCTGGACGCAAACGCCGACGCCACGCTCCGCCGGCGCGTCAACGGAGCCCACCATGGTCGTGCATGATGACACCGGCAAGAGCACGCGCTGCCGCGTTCTGGAGACGTGGCAACTTCCGGACGGGCGCAAGGCGCATTTGCTGGAAGCGCTGGAGACGGGGGAAAAGATGACGATCGTGACGGAGCCGGGCCCGTCCGCGAATCCGCGCTCGATGTCGATTCGCATTTTCTCGTGGGGACCCGGGAAAGCGGTGCCCCCGAGCGGTTCGCCGCTGCCGCCGCATATGAAGATCGATTCGGGGGTGGTGATCAAGAACGAAGTGCCTTTCCCCGCGGACGCCGTGCTGGCCGACGCGCCCGGCCCCAAGGTCATCAACAAGACGGATGATACGGCCCTGGGCGGCTCGTTCGCTCCTCCAGGCCCGCAGAGCGTTGAGCGCGTGCGGACACGCCCCTTCGGCAGCGGCTTGATGGCCCGCCTGTTCCCGGGGCGGTTGAATCTGACGCCGGATGAGCCGCAGGTCATCCAGTTCCCCGCCGAGCAGGTTGGGCTGGCGCAAGGCCCGCCTGCCAATCCGGTGATGCAGGCGCAGGCACCGGTTGGTCCGGTCGAGAATCGCGTGGTCCGCGCGGATCGTGTGCCCTGCCCCGACGATAAGGGGGTCGTGAACGCGGCTGGAAGCGCCAAGACCGCGTGCACTCCGCTCGTGCCAGTGCAGGGAATGATCGGTCAGCCGATCGCCACGGGTGCGATCAACGAGGCGAATGCATTGCCGGGCATTGTGCCGATGCCGCCGCCGCCCGGGATATCGGCGCAGCGTCCATCTTGCATTGTCCCGGAGATGCCGATCCCGCCGCCGCCGGCGTTGAATCCGCAGCAAGCGAGCACGGTTGTCACGGCGCCGAACACGGGCAGTGGTCCGCTTCCTGTCGCGGATGTACACATTTCGCCGGTCGCCGATTCCGCCAAGCCGACGGAGCCGAAGAAGGCGTGGCGTCCGGGAGACAAGATCGCGTCGTGGTGGCAGAGCAAGTCGGCCAAGCCGGAAGCAAAGGTGGAAGTGCCGCCCGAACCCGTGGTCAATCAGCCGATGAAGATGGACGACAAGGTCAAGCAGGCTGACGATTTTTTGGCGCAGCAGAACAAGATTGCGGAGAAGAAGCTGGCGGAAAAAGCGGAGAAGGTTTACAAGGGTTCATTTTCGACGGCGATGAGCCCAACGCCGCCGGAGATGAAGAAGCCCGAGCCGACGCCGCTGGAGATGCCGGGCAAGGCGCCGGCCAAGGAAGAGAAGGTGGCAACGGTGGCGCCGCTGCCGCCGCCGAGCGACAATGTCAAGCCGGCGCTTGGCTCGGACCTGCAGAAGCGCGACATGTTCGGAACGGCGGCGAATCCGGGGGCGCCGCCGGGCCGAGCGGCACTGGATACGCGTCGGGACGATCCGCTGATGGCGCCGGACCGGATCGCGGCGCCACCGAAGACCGCCAAGGTGCTGCCGCCGGTCTCCCGCGAAACCCGGCCCCCTGTCGATTTGAACCCAAAGAGTCCGTGGCCCCTCGGCACGCAGTCGGTGCTGGCGGCGCGGAGCGGATTGGAAGCGCCGGTGGTGTTCGTCCCCGTGCCAACCGTGACGGTGCCGCAGCCCAATCGTCCGCCGACCCCGCCGCCGCCGGCCATGCCCGATGCGCCCCAGCTCAACGCCTTCGTCAACGCTTTCTCGGCCCCCAAGAACGCCCAGCAAATGCCCCAGCAAGGGATGATGCCGGGCCAGGCCATGATGCCTTATGGCAATCCGATGATGCCCTACGGTAATCCAATGATGGCCTACGGCAATCCCATGATGCCGCCGCCCGGCTACGGCTATCCGCAAGCACCGGGCTATGCCATGAATCCTTATGGAATGCAAGCCCCGATGATGAATCCGATGATGGGGCAGCCGATGCCGTATCAGCAGCCGACGATGGTATCGCAGGGACCGACGGCGAATTATTCGAGGCAGTACATGGGCCCGATGCCGCCGCAAACTCCGTTTACCACGCCGACCATGCCGGCGGGTTACGGTTATCCTCCGATGATGCCGCAACAACAGCCGATGATGCCGCAGCACCCGATGATGCCGCAACAACAGCCGATGATTCAACCGACCAGCTACCAGCCGGCGATGCCTTCGCCGTCCGCGCAGGCGCAACAGGTCGAGCAGTTGATCAAGGTGATGCGTGAAAACGCCTATCCCGCCCAGCGAGAATGGGCAGCGCATATGCTGGCGAGCTATGAATGGCGCATGCATCCGCAAATCGTGCCGGCATTGTTGCAATCCGCCGGCCAGGACCCGGCCGGCACCGTTCGCGCCGGCTGCGTGACATGCCTGGGCCGCATGCAAGCCGCCGTCGAACCGGTCTTCGGTACGCTGCACGCATTGCGCAGCGACATCGATCCACGTGTCCGCGGCGCCGTCGAGCAAGCCTTCATCAACCTCGGCCAAACGCCGATGGCGCCGCAATAATAGGGCTGATCTTCAGAGCCCGAGCGCCAAGCGAGGTTTTGGCTCCATCCCTCGCTGGGCGCTCGGGCTCTGAACTCTGAACCCTAAATGAATGTAGCCGGCACTTCAAGCGCACTTCTCAAGCGGTTCAAATAATCCGCACGTGGAATCTCGATCGCGCCCAATCTCGCCGTGTGCTCAGTGAGCACCTGCGTATCGAAGAGGACGAAGCCGCGCACGCGCAGGTATTCGATCAGGTAAGCCAAGGCGATCTTGGAGGCATCGCGGGCACGATGGAACATCGACTCGCCGGAGAACAGGCCGCCGAGGGCGACGCCGTAGACCCCGCCGACGAGTTCATCGCCGAGCCAGGCCTCAATGCTGTGGGCGTGGCCGAGCTTGTGCATGCGCGTGTAGGCGTGCAGCATGTCGGCAGTGATCCAGGTTTGCTCGCGTTCGCCGCAGCCGCGCATCACCTCGGCAAAGGCCTGATTGATGGTGAGGCGAAACTTGCCGGCACGGATGGTGCGTTCCAATCGGCTCGAAATGTAAAAGCGATTGAATTCGAAGATGGCGCGAGGCTCGGGCGACCACCACAGAATCGGATCGCCTTCATTGTACCAGGGGAAGATGCCGCTGCGATACGCGCGCAGCAACGTCGTGGGCCGCAGATCGCCGCCGACAGCGACCAGGCCCTGCTCGTCCGCCCAGTTGGGTTGAAAGATGAGCGCCATGCGATTCCTTGCTGCGAGCTAGCTTTCAAAGTAGCACATGCGCCAAGCCCCGCCAACCGGAAGCAACAAAAAAAAACCACGGCTTTCCGTGGGGGGTGCAGGACCGTCTTTGCAGCTGCAAGGTGTTTGTCCTACAAAGATACACAGGGAGAAAAAACACTGTGTCGTAAGTTCATGGAGGGACAAGCGATGGCATCCTGGAGCATTTCCGACGATAAGCAAAAAGAGCTGCTCGAACTCGCACAGGCGTGGGGGAAAGTGGTCGCTCGGCGAGCATGTGAGAGCCAACCTCTCAAGGCCGACACGCACATCACACCGATGGAGGATGTCGCTTTTCAAGTTGGCCAAGCGCTCACCCAGGGTGTGCTGCAAGCCCTGTTGGAGCAGCACGCCCAGCAACTTCCTGCCGAGATCGCTTGCCCCGCTTGCCAAGCGCCGTGCCCGGTCAAACGCGAGCCACGGGTGTTGCATTTGCGTGGCGGCGGCGTCATCGAATACGATGAACCGGTCGGTGAATGCTCGTCCTGTCGGCGAGCCTTTTTCCCCCTCGCGACTGGAGCTGGGCCTGGACAATCATAGCTACACGCCAACGGTGCTTGCCAACATCGTCTTTGCGGGCGGCGATGCCAAATCGTTTGGCAAGGGCGAAGCGTATTTGCGTCGGCTCGCGGAGTTGGACATCACCGGCCGGCACGTGGGCCGCTTGACCGAGAAGATCGGCGCGGAGTTGGCACGCCAACGAGACGAAGAGGTCGCGCTCTATCGCCGCCGCGAGTTGCCCGCGGCGGTCGAGGTAACGCCGGCCGCCGTGGTGGTGGAAGTCGATGGTGGCCGCGTGCAGACGCGCACGCCCGCGCAGGGGTTTGGCGTTCACGATCCGCATTGGCGTGAAGACAAAGCCGCCTGCTTGTGCACGCTGCACAGCACGGAGTGCGCGACTGATCCGCACCCGGAAGTGCCGCGTTGTTACCTCAATCGCGACTATGTGCGCACGCTGGTAGATGAAATGCACGCACAGCGGGGAGGCGTGAAAAACCAGGGAAAACCCACAAAAAACGCCGACCCGCCGCCAAGCGTGGACGAGACCGCGCCGCCTGGCAAGACGCCGCGCTGGCAGCCGGAACGTCTGGTGCGCACGGTGGTGGCGACGCTGGAAGACAGCGATGCCTTTGGTCCGATGGTGGCGGCCGAAGCGCAGCGGCGCAATTTCTTCGCGAGTCCGCGTGCGGCCTTCGTGGGCGATGGTCAAGCCTACAACTGGACCATTCACCGCACGTGGTTTCCGAACTTCACCGACATCGTTGACTTTGTGCATGGCACCAGTTACGTGTATCAAGCCGCGCGGGCGAGCGTGGCTCCGGGCGAAGACAGTTGGCCGACGTATGTGCGTTGGATCACGGCCGTGTGGCAAGGACAGGTGGCGAACGTGCTGGCGGACCTGCGTGTTTTGGTGGGGCCGTCGTCAGCGATCCAAGACCCGGCTCGGTTAGCGGCGTTGCAAGAATCGTTGACCTACTTGCAGAACAACGAAAGCCGCATGGACTATCCGCGTTATCGTCGGCTGGGATTGCCGATCGTCTCGGCGCTGGTGGAATCGCTGGTAAAGGAAATCAACTGGCGTGTAAAAGGAACGGAGAAGTTCTGGAACGACCCGGCAGGCGCCGAAGCGATCCTGCAAGTGCGAGCGGCGTTGTTGTCCGAGGACGATCGCCTGACAAACTACCTCGCAAATCGCGTCGGCAAACCCTACCGCCGGGAACGTGCGCGAGCGGCGTGAGATAGCGAAGACCTACAATGGCGGTCCTGCACCCTTCCGTGGGTCTGGCCGCCAGTCAATCCGGATGAATCCTACTTGATTTCCGATCGACGCTGCTCCGCCTGGTCGGCGTAGGTCGTCCCCGGATAGCGCCGGCTGACCAGGTCATAATAGAAAAGGGTGTGACCGGCATTCCCAGTCAGCCCGGGTAAGCTACGCGGCCTGGAATGCAGGCCATTCTTTCGCGGCAATCGCTCTGGTGTTGGGGTAAAGCCAGTCATTTTCGAGCGCAATCCGGAAGTCTTGGAACGTCGTCCAATCGCCGTTGGTTCGGATCGTTCGCAGGTTCAACATCGCCTGGGCTCCAGGGACTTTCCAACGCATGCCGGCCCGCTCCATCCGATCTTTGATGACGTGCCGGCAGGCGCCTTCAATCACGCCGGTCGCCACAGGACAACCCAAACGCAGATACTCGTCGTAACGCATGCGGTGCTTGTTCTTCTCCAGAAAAGCGCAGATCGCACGCAGGTTTTTTTTCTTGGCCCCCGTCAGCCCCTGCTGCGTCGCCTTGCGCCGCCAATTGGCGATGACGGTGCCGGCCTCGCCATGCAGGATGCGTGTCAGATGATGACGCACGAACACGGGTGCCTCGCCGCTCCCCTCGCCATGGAATACATGAGCCGCCTCCCACACCCGAGGCAAGACGTGCATCAAGTCCAAAATATCCAGCGTATACGCATCCTCGGGTAAGTACCTCTGCCGATCCGTTTCCAGGGATGCTTGTCCGTCACACAAATGCACCAGCCATTGCTGAGGTTTTCGACGCGTCTTGACCTCCGCTTCCAGGTATTGGAACACCAAGTCTTGACCACGAACTTCTTCGCCATCGCGTTCGCGGCTGAGTTCCGCCCAGTACCGCTTGTTCTGCGCTTCGGGGGGTTGTTCCTTGGGCCGATCCGGATCGCGAAACAACGTCGCCACCAACTGCTCCGGCGTTCGCGCGTGCCGATCGACCGAGTACACACAGCCGATGCACGCCATCTGTTTCTTGTTCGCCTTCTCGCCCTTGGTGCGATGAGCGCCGGCCGGCTTCTCCTCGACGGGTCGCACCATCGGAATGCCTTTGTTATCTTCGGTGACGATCAACAACGCGCCCTCTTTTTTCAAGTCGACCGGCCCTTGGCTGTCGCGAAACACCGGTGCCGCCTCCGCCATTTGCTGATTGGTGCGTTCCAACGTGTCCACCGATTGTGGCAACCGAAGGATCGTCTCAATCACCTCACGCACTTGCCCGAACGCCTGCTCGACACCCAACAACTGATCCCATTCCTGCAACAGATACGACACCTCGCTGGCCGGCAATTGCAAACGCTGATCGGTCGGGGCGAACTCGACCTTCGACTTCGCATATTGCGAATAGACCCAGCGTGACACGGCGAATTCGCCGAACACCGTCAACAACCGACGCGAATGTTGCTCCTCCAAGCGCTGGACCACGCGGCCGTCGTCCAGGGTCGCCGACGGGCCGAAATCTCCGGGCCCCACAAGCTTCAAGAAGGCCTGGAACAGCGTCTTGCCCAACGCCAACAGCCTGTCAAAAAGTCCGCGTTCAAACCGATGCGCCGAAGTGCCATCCTGGGCCGATTGGCAGACCCAGTGCTGTAGGGCATCCAATTGGGAATGCACATCGGGCACCAGCCATTCGATGGAAATCGGTTGTTCGTGGTTGCTCTTTTTCGGGTTTTGTGCCACCATGAGCAGGCCTCCTTGCCGGGGAATACTTGGTCGTTGACCCCAATTATGGCAAAGGAGGCATTTTTTTTGACCCTCAATTTACTCCAAATTCCCCAAGATGCCGCTCCAGCTTTCGGGAATGCCGGTCACACCCAATAGAAAATCGCCGACCCCGGATGGCCGGTGCGCCGATAGAACTCCGCCACCTTGAAGTCGCGCCCCGCTTCCAGCGAGGACTTTTCCTTCTTGGGCTCCTTGCCCGCTTCGTAGCCGCGTTCCTTGCCCTTGGTGCTTCGGCGGATGACGATGTTGCCGTCTTCCTTGTTGTTGCCGGGATTCGAGATGACGATCCAGCCGAACTCGTATTTGTCGCTGAGGTCGTTGAGCAGCTTTTCGACGGTAATTTTTTTGCCTTTGTAGCTGAGCTTGGTGTTGTTGGAGATGCCGGTGGTGCCGTCGATCTTGAATTTGATCTCTTTTTCGAGCTCGCGATTGACGTCTTCGAAGAAGGTCTTGGCGCCGACTTCCTTGTCGTCGAAGTCGGCAATGACTTGCTTGAGTTTTTCGCGCGTGTACTTGGCAGCCTTGGATTCCTGAGCGCCGACGTGCTGTGCCAGGGCAACGGCCGCGATCATAACGAGCGCGATGCGAAGTGAACAGGTCATGCGATGCCTCCCAACGGGAACGGAAGTTTTGTGGAGCCAGGCTTTCCAGCCTGGCCGAATAGCCTAGGACGCGTAGGCCAGGCTGGAAAGTCTGGCCCCACGAAAAAGCTTCTGACATGGTATCAAGGCAGCGCCGCAAAATAAAGGCAATTGCGCGCGGAAAATCGTGCGCCGAGGGTGGTGAATCCGCGCCATTTTCCATAGAATAGTCCGACGCGGCAAACGGTTTTGGCCGCATAAATTCCTAGGTTTGAGAAGGATTGCCACCTTGTCGGACGAACTCCCCCCTCCCAGCGATGTGCCCCCCGCCGTTGTCGGCTCCGGAAGCGACGGCGAGCCGCTACTGAAGATCGAAGACGAGTTGAAGGACAGCTATCTCAGCTACGCGATGAGCGTCATCATCAGCCGGGCGCTGCCGGACGTGCGCGATGGTTTGAAGCCGTCGCAACGGCGCATCCTTCTGGCGATGAACGATCTCGGGCTGGGGCCGAACGCCACGACCACGAAATGCGCCGCCATCGTCGGCGAGACGATGAAGCGCTACCATCCGCACGGCGACGCCGCCATCTATCCGACGCTGGTCCGCATGGGCCAATGGTGGAACCTGCGCCATCCGTTGATCCAGGCCCAGGGAAACTTCGGCTCCATCCGCGGCCTGCCCCCCGCCCACATGCGTTACACCGAGGCCAAGCTCGTCAACATCGCCTCCGAGATGCTTGAAGATCTGGAGCGCGACACCGTCGATTTCATCGATAACTACGACGGCAAATACCGCGAGCCGCTCGTCCTGCCCGCCAAGTTCCCGAACCTCCTCGTCAATGGCTCCGACGGCATCGCCGTCGGCATGGCCACCGAAATCCCGCCGCACAACCTCACCGAAGTCTGCAATGGCATCATCCGCCTGATCGACGAGCCCGATGTCAGCATCGATCAACTCATCGACATCATTCCCGGCCCCGATTTTCCCACCGGCGGCATCATCTGCGGCAAGCACGGCATCCTCGAAGGCTACCGCACCGGCCGCGGCAGGGTCATCGTTCGGGCCCGCGCTTCGATCAACGAGGAAGGCCCGAAGACGCAGATCATCATCCACGAGGTCCCCTTCCAGCAAACCCGCGAACGCCTTGAGCTCGGCATCGGCGCCCTAGTCAAAGATGAACGCATCAAGGGCATCTCCGCCATTCGCGACGAATCCAGCGAACGGACCGGCGAGCCGGTTCGGCTCGTCATCGACATCAAGCGCGATGCCGACGCCGAGCTGGTGCTGAACCAGCTTTACCAGTTCTCGCCGCTGCAAAAGACCGTCAGTATCATTCTTCTGGCCCTGGTGGACGGCCGGCCGCGCACGCTGACGATCAAGCAGATGCTGGAGGAATTC
The DNA here is from genome assembly GCA_963767835.1 of uncultured Planctomycetota bacterium. GTDB lineage: Bacteria > Planctomycetota > Planctomycetia > Gemmatales > Gemmataceae > SIAQ01. The sequence continues at coordinate 291,770 of CAVYFY010000014.1, read as the reverse complement.
CTGCGCCATCGCGTGACGGTCATCCGCCGCCGCACCGATTTTTTATTGCGCGAGGCGAAGCGGCGCAGCCATATTCTCGAAGGGCAGTTGATCGCCATCTCGTCCTTGGATGAGGTCATCCGCATTTGCCGCAGCTCCGCGAGCCGAGTCGTCGCCAAGGAAAACCTGCAAAACCTGGAGGTTTCCGCCGCGCTCATGGAACTGCGCTCTCGGCAAGGAGCATTTCGCTCATCTGCAAAAGGAGATTGGCGCTCAGACCGCTTACCGGATGACCGAGGCCCAGGCGGAAGCCGTCGTCCGCTTGCAGCTTGGTCAGCTTGCCGCCCTCGAGCGCGACGAAATCTTCAAGGAATTCAACGAGCTGCGTGGCCAAATTCGCGAATACGAAGAATTGCTTACCGGCGACAGCAACATCCTCGGCGTCATCCGCAAGGACACCGAAACCCTGCGCGACAAGTACGGCACCGAACGCAAGACGCAGATTATCGACGCCGAGCTGGGCAAGATCACCCTGGAAGACTTGATCGCCGAAGAAGTCAACGCAGTCACCATTAGCCATAACGGCTACATCAAGCGCTTGCCGCTCAACACCTATCGCACCCAGCACCGCGGCGGCAAGGGCATCTCCGGCGGCGATACCCGCGAAGACGATTTCATCGAGCACTTCTACGTCTCCTCGACGCACGCCTACCTGATGTGCTTCACCGATCGCGGCCAGCTTTATTGGCTCAAGGTGTACGACATCCCGCAGATGAGCCGAACCAGCGCGGGCCGATCGATCGCCAACGTACTGTCGCTGAAAGAGGGCGAGAAGATTTCCAGCGTCATCCCGGTGCGCCGCTTCGATGCGGAAAGCTATCTGATGATGGCGACCCGCAGCGGCCTGGTGAAAAAGACCTCGCTCGAAAAATACAGCCGGCCCAAGACCGGCGGCATCATCGGCATCGCTTTGGAAGAAGGCGACGCCCTCGTTTCCGTCGTCCTCACCAAGGGCGGCGACGAAGTGATCCTTGCCACCAGGCTCGGCATGGCCATCCGTTTCGCCGAGTCCGATGTGCGCCCGATGGGCCGCGACACCTACGGCGTCAAGGGGATCAATCTCGGCGACAACGACGCCATCGTCGGCATGGTCGTCACCGATCCCGACGGCGCCTTGCTCACCGTCTGCGAGAACGGCTACGGCAAGCGCACCCCCTTCGGCGCAAACTTGGCGGAGGAACCCGAGGAAGAGGAAGCCCCCGATTTAGCCCCCGGCGAGTCGCCGGGGGCTGAACCCGAGGAAGCCGAATCGCGCTCCGGCATGCGCTACCGCAAACAAAAGCGCGGCGGCAAGGGACTGCGCGACATCCGCGCCACCGATCGCAACGGCCCCGTCGTCGGCGTCGCCTCCGTGCGCGAAGACGACGACATCATGCTCATCACCATCCAGGGCATGGTCAACCGCACCCACATCCGCGAAATCCGCATGATCGGCCGCAACACCCAGGGCGTGCGCATCATGAACCTGAACGAAGGCGACAAAATTGCATCGATCGCCAAGGTGGCGCAAGAGGATATTGGGCCGAATGGGGACGCTTCCGCTGAACCGCCCAAACCCGACTTGGGACCGAGCAATGCCCAGACGCCGGAGCCGTCGGCGTGATTGGGGGCTTGGAGTTTTCACCCACATCTGGTAACGTGCATAGCGTGAGCAGTCCGATTGGGAATTTGATGAAGCGCGGTACGAAATGATCGAACTCGACGAAGCTCAGCGCTTTCAGCTTGCCAGGGGTAAACCTGTCAACGTCGTGGACGACCAAACCGCTCAGCATTATGTCGTCATGACTGCTGATCTTTATGCGCGCGTTCGGCGACTTCTCTTTGACGACTCTGAGTGGACGGACGAAGAACTGAGAATGCAGCTCGCCCGCTCGGCGAAGGGAAACGGCTGGGACGAACCCGGCATGGATCTTTACGACCGTTACGATGAAGAACTGGCAAAGCGATGCAAATAAATCGCGGCGACGTAATTCCAACGTTCGTTCCAAATGTCGGCAGCACAGGCGGCAAAGTTCGGCCGGCGCTCGTCGTTCAAACGGATCATAACAACGCGCGCCTGAATGAAACGATAATTGCGGCCATCACTTCCAACGTATCACGGGCTCACGAAGATACGCAACTGCTCATCGATGTTGGCACGCCGGACGGCAAGGCCCCCGGACTTTTGCAGGAACCCGCCGTTCGCTGCGAGCGACTGCAAGCGATTGCCAAGGCCGACATGCGGCGCATCATCGGCAGGTTGTCCGCATCGCTCATGCTCGATTTCGACGAATGCCTCAAAGCCGCGCTGGGCATTTCCTGATCCGAGCGCATGCCACTCAAGAATTCCCCTTGACCTTTCCGATACATCGGGTACACTTTACGAGGCAAAGTCAACGGAGCCGGGATCATGGATCTTCACGAAGCCCTCGCCCAGATTTCCGAGATTCGCGAGCAAGTCGCCCGCACCGAGACCTTTCGCGGCTATCGGGCGGCTCCGGTGGCGTTTTCCGGCGTCGTCGCCTGCCTCGCCGCTGCCTTGCAGGACACGCTGATCCCCGAACCCGCCAAGGACCAGGCCGCCTATCTCGGCATGTGGATCGGGGCGGCGCTTTTGAGCATGTGCGTCACCGGTGTGGCGATGATCTATTATTGCCGCAAATCGACCCATCCCCTGTCGCGGCCCAACACGATCCTTGCCATCGGGCAATTTCTGCCCAGTGTCATCGGCGGCGGCCTGTTGACTTTCGTTCTCTTCGAACAAGTATCCGACGCCCTATGGATGTTGCCCGGTCTCTGGTCGATTTTCTTCAGTCTCGGCATCTTCGCGTCGTATCGGCTGTTGCCGAAATCGACGTTTTGGGTTGGCGTCTTTTACATGCTGGCGGGGACGTTGTGCCTGATCTGGGCGCGGGGCGACTTCGCATTTTCGCCGTGGGCGATGGGCGTGCCGTTCGGCGTCGGGCAGCTCTTTTCCGCTTCCATCCTGTACTGGACCCTGGAGCGCAAAACCGATGAATAGGAAAAAGCCGATCACGGACGTTCCGGGCCGCTTCGCCTATGAAGGGCTCGACCGCGTCATCCACGAGAAAGCCCGGCTCTCCATCGTTACCTCCCTGGCGACGCATCCGGCCGGCCTGATTTTCAACGATCTGAAGGATCTGTGCGCCCTGACCGACGGCAACTTGAGCCGGCACCTGCACATATTGAGCGAGGCGGGCCTGATCCAGATCTGGAAGGGCTTCAAGGACAACCGCCCGCAGACCCTGTGCCTGCTGACCGCCGAGGGCCGCAAGCGCTTCATCGAATACATCACGGTGCTGGAAAACATCGTGACCGACGCCGTCGGGGCCGAGAAACCGGTCGAGGAACCGAAGTTCGACCGTGGCTGGTCGCCGGCGTGACGCGGTTGGTTGTTTTTTTGCTGGCATGCTTTGCGGGGCAAATAAGTTGGGCGCGGAAAGAATCGTGGCTTATGCTTTAATGGAGGCGCATTGGACATCTACGGCGGGCCTCAGACTGGGCCGGATCTCGTGCACGTGATCGTGGTCATCGTGCCAATTATTGGATTCGCGGTTTGGGCCCTGATCGAGGCCTTGACGGTCAGGCGATGACCAAGGCGGCTTGGTAGACCAGTCGCAAACGGTTAGGAATCTGAGAGCGACGGTTAGGGCTGACGTTCGGAAGGCGACAGTTGGCAATGGAGGCGAGATCGATGGATCGAGCGAACCTCGGACGGTTTTTGATTGTTTGCGGCTGGGGCTTTTACCTTGTCGCACTCTTTTGCCCGGCGATCAAGTATGAAGCCGCGGGATTGGATAATTACGGAGGCTGCAAGGAGACGAAACTGGGACTTCGTTGCTTTCTCGACACGTTCGAGGTAGGCAACTGGCTCTTCGCCCCACCGCTCTTTTTTTTCGCCGGTGCCAATGTATTGATGATCGGCAGTCTGTTTTCTTTCTTCACGCCACGAAAGCTTTATGGCGTTTGGGGCACAGCCCTTTTGGCTTGTTTCGTCGTATCACTTTTGGCGCCGTGGTGTGCGCACGAGGTCAAGGGCGTCCGCATTGGGTGTTTCTTATGGATGTTGTCGTTTTTGAACGCGGGCGTGGGCTCTCTGCTTGCTTTTCGCGATGAGGTTAAGCCAGGTGAATAATCAGGGTTGGAATCGACAACGGCCATTTTCCAGGACGGTGCTCAATGGGGATTTTCAGCGACTGGCTCAGGGCCATGTGGGCGCTCGGGTCAATTCCCGCCGTGTGCTTGCTGCTCGCCCCAATTGGGATAGCGCTCTTTTGCGCTGATCGACAATGGGACTGCGCCGGGCCGGCCAGGATCGCCTTTTTGGATTCTGGCGTGTGTCCTGATTCCGCTGTCACTTGCCATTTTGGCGTACCTCGGCCTCTATGTGTTCGCCACGTCAACTTGGAATCTTGGTCCATAGCGCGACTGCGGGTTTCTTTGGAGGGTTAGACATGAAAATCATCAAAGCCGACGTTCTGGGCATGTGCTTCGGCGTCCGCGACGCGCTCGCCATCATCGAAGAGGTGCAGCGCCCCGAAGAAGTCACCATTCATGGCGAACTCGTACACAACGAGAAGGTGCTCGACGATCTCTCCGAGCGTGGCTTTCGCATGGTCGGCGAGAAGCAGCGCCGTGCGTTGCCGATGACCAATACGGTGCTCATCACGGCGCACGGCGTCAGTGCCAAGGAATGCGCTCGCCTGAGCCAGGCCGGCAAGCAGCTCATCGACACCACCTGCCCGCTGGTGACGCGCGCCCATGACGCCGCCCAGAAACTCCAGGCCGACGGTTGCCACGTGCTCGTCATCGGCAAGCGCGGGCATGTCGAGGTCCAGGGCATCATCGAGGATTTGCACAGCTTCGACGTGATCGGCTCTGTCGATGAGGTCCGCGCCTATCCGCATGCAAAGCTCGGCGTCATGTGCCAGACGACCACGCCAGTGCGCCACGCCGAGGAGATTCGGGCTGCGATCCGAGCCAAGAATCCGCGAGCCGACATTCGCTTCATCGACACGATCTGCCATCCGACCAAGGACCATCAAAAGGCCCTCGAGCGCTTGATGGACGAGGTCGAGGCTATGATCGTCGTCGGCGGCCACAACTCGAACAACACCCGCCAGCTTGTTCTGCGCTGCCAGGCGCACGGCCTGCCCGCGTATCATGTCCAGGGCCCCGAGGATTTGCGCCCCGACTGGTTCGACGGCATCGAAACCGTCGGCCTGACCGCCGGCACCTCGACGCTCGATGACACGATTGATGCCGTCGAGGACGCTCTACAACAATTGTCCGTTCACCATACGGTTGCAGTTTAGTCAGCCGCGCTCAGGATGCGTTCCTCCAACTCCGTCATTCGCTGCAAAACCTGATCGCGCTGCCCGTGCTGCAATTGATAGATGCCCGGCGGCTCGAGCGTTTCGCCCGCGGTGAGCCGGCACGCCTTCTGCCGATCGCGGCCACGCATCAGCCAGGCGGGAAGGCATTCCTCGCAGCACAGACCATAGGTTTTCAATTCATGGACAACGCCGTCCGACCAGCGACCCGCAATCTTATATTTCACCGGGTGCTTGCAGTCCTTGGTGGAGCAGGGGATTTGATAGGGAGGCATCGGCATAGGGAATCAGGGGTTAGCGATTAGGGATGAGGGGCTGGGGCCGGCGGTTTTACTAACCCCTAATCCTCAACCCCAAATCCCTAATCTGACGGATAGGGAACCGGTTCATTATTGATCATCGCCAGGGCGTTCATGGCGGCTTTCTGCTCGGCTTCCTTCTTCGTTTTGCCCCAGGCGGCGGCGTAATGGTAACGGCCGATAACCGCGGAGATCTTGAAGCACTTGCTGTGATCGGGGCCCTTCTCGTCAAGCAGGTGATAGGCCGGCGTGGCGTTGAATTCCTTTTGCGCGACTTGTTGCAACAGCGACTTGAAGTTGCCCGCGTGCGCGGCTTCGGCGACTTGCTCGATTTCGGGATTGAGATATTTGAGGATGAATTCTTTGGCCGGCTCCAGGCCGCCGTCCATATAGATGGCGCCGACCAGCGATTCGTAGACATCCGCCAGCAGGTTCGACGGGATCGCGGTTTGAAAATGCATCCCTTTGCCGAGGAACAGGTAATCGCCCAGATGGAGCTGGCGGCTGATCTGGGCGCAGGTGCGCCGGCTGACCACGGCCGACTTGATCTTCGTCAAATCGCCTTCCTGATATTCCGGGAAGCGGACATAGAGCTGCTCGACGCAGACCAGGCCGAGCACGGCGTCGCCCAGGAATTCCAAGCGTTCGTTGGAGTCGCCGCGCGTGTCGGCACTGGAAGTGTGCGTAAGGGCGGCGCGCAGCAATTCGACCTTGCGAAAGCGATAGCCAAGCGCGTCCTGGCATTCCTCCAGGATTTCAGCTTCCGTGTTGGTAGTCAATTCCTCAGGCATGATGGCATCAATCGTCAATGCAGTGCGCCTCTCATTTTCTTGACGTTACCATTCCGGCGACGGCTTGTCAACCTTGTCAAGCTGCTCCTATAGAGATCCAAAAGATCAAGGCGAATCACCGGCAAGCTAAACGAGTCTCTGTCGGCGAGCCGCTTTCTCGTTGACCTCGTTGTCGCTTGTCATTACGTTATCATATGGACACCGAACCCGTCACGAGCTTCGCATTCGAGACAGGAGATGATTAACATGGTCCAAGCACAGCGATTTAGCGATTCCATTGTGGCGCGACGACTTTGGCCGGGATTCCTTGTTCTCGGGTTGGCCGTCCTGAGTGGCGCGGCGCCGAGCAACCAGCGGCCCAGGATCAATCCTTCGAGACAATCAAGAAGGATTATGAGCAGGCGCGGCAGAAGTATTTGGATGAACTCAGAAAAAAGATGCAGGCCGAGCAAGAGGCCACCCAGGCGGAATTGAAGGCGGCCCAAAAGGCCTTTCAGGATGCCAAGACCGATGCGGAGAAACAGGCGGCTCAAAAGCGACTGAAAAAAGCAACCGCATTTCCCGCCATGATGACTATCTCCATGGCGGACGGGCCGGGCGCCGCTTTCTCGCGGCGCTTTCTGGCGTTCGCGGTCAAGCACCCAAAGAATTCCGCAGCCCTCGATGCTCTGAACATGGCGTTAATCACCAGCGGCGGCCCCAACGGCAAGGCCGGGACCTGGAGCGGCGCCGTCAAAGCGTTTCAATCCGATCAGGTGAAAAACCCCGAGCTTGTGAAGTGGGTCCGCCTGTTCCGCCAACTCGCCAGCGCTCACGACGATGCGTCCGACCTGTTTCTGCGCGAGGTGATGGCGAAGAATCCCGACCGGAAAGCGCAGGGACGAGCTTGCGTGGCGCTGGTGCAGGGCCGAACCAGCGCCGCCGAACTGGGAGAGCGCCTGAAGGCTGACTTGAATTACCGCCGCAACGCCGAGAAATTCCTGGGCGGCAAGGACTCTGTCGATCGGCTGATCGCCGTGCGCCGGCGGCGAAAAAGCAGGCCGAAGAACTCGCCAAGATTCTGCGCGAGCGCTACGGCGATGTCTGCCCCGATCTGTCGGTTGGCAGCACCGCTCCTGAGGTTGTCAGCCAGGGCGTGGACGGAGCGCCCGTCAAGCTGAGCGAGCTGCGCGGCAAAGTCGTGGTCCTCGACATCTGGACGACCTGGTGCGCTCCGTGCCGGGCCATGATTCCCCATGAACGCGACATGGTCGCCCGGCTCAAGGACAAGCCATTCGTCCTGGTCAGCATCAGCGCGGACGAGAAAAAGGACACGCTGACAAAGTTTCTTGCCAAGGAAAAGATGCCCTGGACTCACTGGTGGAACGGCTCCGAGGGGGGCATCCTCGAAGATTGGAACATTGAGGGCTTCCCGACGATATACGTCATCGACGCCAAAGGGGTCATCCGCCATAAGGACCTGCGCGGCGAAGCTTTGGAGGAAGCCGTGAACGCGCTTTTGAAGGAAGGCGAATTGAAGAAGGGAAACTGAGCTGGCGACCGGCTATGGCCGGTCGCGCCGTCAGCGAAATCCTAGGTTGGAGGTTCCAGCAACGGCTCGATCGCAGCGAATAGCCCGCTCAATTCACTCTCGTAATTCCGCCAGCGTCCCACCGAACTCGCATAGATGGGCTGCCGCGCCTGGGTCACGCTGGCGGTGCAAATCGGCCGAGTACTCTCGTGGTATTTCAGGCATGCCGGCTCCCACTCCAGGCCACACCATGCCACCAAGCGCCGCGCCATGCCGGGCAAATCGGTCACGATCTCCTCGTAGTTGACTTCCAGCACAGGGACCGGCAGTACCGCGCGCCAGTGTTCCGCGACGCGCAGGTACTCCCGGAATCGCGTGGCGATATGCCTGGGATCGTTCGTCCAGTGGATTTCGACGAAATGGGTCATCCAGCAAGAGACGGCCACATCGCGCAGATCGCGGCGGCAGTGAATGAACTTCGCTCTTGGGAATAGGGTTGCTAGAAAACCGAGCAAAAAGAAATTATTCGGCATCTTGTCAACGACGCGCGTGGCCGTGCTATTCAAGTCCCGAAGTTGATCGAGGTACCTCTGCGCCACCAACCGAACCGTGTCCTGTTGCAGTGCGAATGGGGTTGAGAATACCTGTTTTTCCAGTGCCAGGTAATCCGCACGGGCGAGTTTCACTTCGCCGGCCCCGAAGACCTGCGAGTGTGCGGCGAGGATTTGCTCGATCAAGGTCGTGCCCGAGCGCGGCAAGCCGACGATGAATACCGGCCGGTCCGTGTCCAGGCCGAAGCCGCGTGTCCGCTCGAAGAATGCCGGCGTGAAAGCTGCAACAATTTTGTCAACGAAACGAGCATCTTCGCCGATTTCATAGGCCTGCTTCCTTTGGCGGTCAAGGGCCTGCATCAGGGCGTTGGCCTGTCGCAGCTGTGCGGCAGCCTGGCCGTATTCTCCCCTGGCGTCGTAAACCAGGGCCAGGCCGAATAGGAGTTTGCTGCGGTCGCTGTCGTTCAGGTCCAGCTGGGCAAGGCAAGCATCGATAGCGGCGCGGTCGGCCTCAGGCAATTTGGCCCGCAGCAGGCTCGCCAACTGCCACAGGGCAAAGGCGTGATGCGGATGGTCGCGCAGCACGGCGCGATACTCCCTTTCCGCACCCGTGAAGTCGCCCATAAATTGCAGCACGTTGCCAAGGTTGAAACGAGCGATCGGATAGTCGGACCGAAGGCGCAGGCTGCGCTCAAGAACGGCCTTCGCCTCGTCCACCTTGCCCAGGCAATGAAGCGCCTGGCCGAGGCTCGCGAGGGCCTGGACGTGGTTTGGCACGATCCGCACGGCCTGTTCGAAGCTGCTCGCTGCCTCTGCCGCCTTGTCCTGCGCAGGAGAACGCAACCGAGATTGAAATGGGCGTTGGCATGGTCCGGCTTGGAGATCAGGGCACGCCGAAAGCTGGCGGCCGCCTCGGTCAGTTTGCCTTGTTGCTCCAGCACGCTTCCGAGATTATTGTGCGCGTCGGGATGGTTTGGCACGAGCCGCAGAGCCTGCTGATAATACGTGGCGGCCTCATCGAGCCTGCCCAGTTTTTGCAGAGCGACGCCGAGGTTGATGAATGCTCCCACAAAGTCGGGCCTGAGAAGCACGGCCTGCTGCAAGCTGGCGAGCGCTTCAGCAGGTTTGCCGTGACGCTGTAATGCGTTGCCCAGGTGATCGAGTGCCTCGGCACTAATCGGCCTGAGATGAACGGCCTGCCGCAAGCAGGCGATTCCTTCCTCTGGAATTCCCATGGCTTGCAGCGAGATTCCTAGCATCATGAAGGCATCAAAAGCATCTGGCCTTGCCCGCACAACCGACCGAAGGCACTGAACGGCCCGTTCATGTCGGCCGGACCGATGATCGATCGCTCCAAGCAGAAACAGAGCTTCGGTGTGGCCGGGCTCTTGGTTCAGGATTTGCAGACACAGCTTCTCCGCATCGCGCAAGTTGCCGGCACGATGGTATTGGATCGCGAGATTCAGCGTTTGCGCCGCGTTGATGGGCATGTTCGACTCGTTATCGTGCCGGTGATGAAATCCCCCACACCTGTATTGAAGCTGACGGTTCGCAAAATGGGAAGGCCGTCGCAATCAATTCAGCGGGTACGCTACTCTGGCTGATCCAGCAACGGCTGGAGTGCCGCGAACAAGTCGCTCAATTCGCGTTCGTAATTCCGCCAGCGCCCACCGACCTTGAGTAGACGGGCTGGCGCGCCTGCGTCAGGCTGGCGGTGCGAATCGGGCGGGTGCTCTCGTGGAAATCCAGGCAGGCAGGCTCCCACTCCAGACCGCACCATTCCACCAAGCGCCGCGCTGTTCCCGGCAAGTCGGCCACCGTCTCCTCGTAATTCACTTCCAGCAATGAGACCGGCAGCACCGATCGCCAATGCTGCATCATCCGGCGGTATGCGCGGAAATGCTCGACCATGCTGTCCGTTTCATCGGCCCAGCGGAGATCGACAAAGTGGGTCATCCAGCAAGAAACGGCCACGTCTCGCAAGTCGCGGCGGCAGTGAAGGAACCGTGCACGCGGGAACAAGACCGCCAACAACCCGAGGTAAATATAGTTCTCCGGCATTTTGTCCACCACACGGGCAGCCGTGGCGTTCAAGTTCGCAAGTTGATCGAGGTGCTGCTGGGCCACGAGACGAACCGTGCCGCCCGGCAATCCGCACGGCGTGGAGAAGATGCTCTGCCCCGCCGGTTGGTATTCGAGGGCCATGGAATCCTGACGGGCCAGCTGCAATTCGCCGGCGCCGAAGACCTGGGAGTGGGCGGCGAGAATCTGCTCGAGCAGGGTCGTGCCGCTGCGTGGCAAGCCGACGATGAATACGGGCCGCTCGCTGTCCAGGCCGAAGCCGCGCATTTGCTCGAAGAAGGCCGAATTAAGAGCGGCCATGACTTTGTCGATGTAACGCACAAATTCGCCGTGATCGTAGCCACGTCCTTTCCGGCGGGACAGGGCCGACATCAGGGCATTGGCTTGCCGCAGTTGGGCGGCTGCCTTTGGGTATTCGCCCTTGGCGTCGCATACCTCGGCCGAGCCGAACAAAAGTCGCGCGCGTTCGAGATCGTTCAAGTTCGGTTGGGCCAGGCACGCCTTGATGGCGCTCGCGTCGGCTTCAGGCAATTTGCCTCGCAGCATGCCTGCCAACGGCCACAGGGCCTCGGCGTAGAGCGGATGCGCGCGCAGCACGGTCCGATATTCCCGTTCCGCCCCCGCGAAATCGCCCAGATGCTGAAGCACATTGCCAAGGTTGCAACGAGCGATCGGGAAGTCGGGCCGCAGACGCAGAACCCGCTCATAAACCGCCTTCGCCTCGTCCAGTTTGCCGAGGTTATGCATGATCTTGCCGAGATTCGTGTGCGCTTCGACATGGTCCGGCATGAACCGAATGGCTTGCTCGAAGCTGGCCGTTGCATCAGCCAGGTTCTCCTGCATCATGAGCACGCAACCGAGATTGTAATGGGCGTGGGGATAGTCCGGCTTGTGGCGCAAGGCCTGCCGAATGCTGGCGGCTGCCTCGACCAGCTTGCCTTGCTCCTGCAGCGCGCCCCGAGATTGTTGAGCGCATCGACATGGTTCGGCACAAGGCGCAGGACTTGCTGATAACACGCGGCGGCCTCATCGAATCTGCCCAATTTTTGCAACACGACCCCCAGATTCAGGAGCGCCCCGACATAGTCCGGCTTGACGCGCACGGCCTGCTGCAAACTGGCTAGCGCATCGGTGAGCTTGCCCTGAAGGTGAAGGGCGTTCCCCAGGTTATTGTGCGTCTCCGCACTGTTCGGCTTCAGTTGTGCGGCCTGACGAAAACAGGCCGTCCCCTCTTCGGGATTTCCGACGGCATGCAGGGCGATTCCCAGGATGGTATGCGCCTCGACAAAATTCGGCCTGGCACCTACGACCGACCGGAGCCGCTGGACGGCCTGTGCATGGCGGCCGGTTCGCTGATCGATCACGCCGAGCCAATACAGAGCATCGATTTGGCCTGGCTCCTGTTGGAGGATTTGCAGACAAAGCTTTTCCGCTTCGAGCAAGTTGCCCGCCTGGATGTGTTGCCCTGCGAGATTCAGCGCTTGTGCCAAATTGATTCGCATATTCCGACTCGTTATGGCGGGCGGAACAGGGCAGACCGCTGCAATCATAGGGACTCGGCACGCGGCGATCAAGTTCTCTACCTGGAGCGGGTGAGAAGCGGAAGCGTAGGCGGAAGAATTGTCTCGCACAGGGTCTTGGCATAGACGCGCGGCATGTCCGCGCCGATCGCCTTGAGGCGCGTCAGGATCACCTCGTCCGGGGTCGTCCTCCTCGCAAATGAGGATGACCGAGGCGGGCCCGGGGCCAGGCGCGCCGTTCGGGCCAGGGGCGCCCCGTGGTCAGCCGGGCGGTGAGATCGAGGGTGACGAGCGATTTGCCCATGCCTGGATCGCCGTCGAGAATCGCCAGGCTGCCGAGGGCGAGATAGCCGGGCCAGAGCCAGTCGGTCGGTAGGGGCTTCAGAGTGCTGGCGGGTTGAAGAGACATGGGCGGGTACACCGTCGTCGCATTTTCCATCCACGATTGTGCCATATCAAGGCGACGATTGCGATGTCGGTTGCGAGAATGGTTGCCCCTCTCTCTCGCCTCGGATCGTGGGTATGTGGCCAAGAACGGCCAATTTTCCAAGGCGTTGGCGAATTCGAGCTACCCACGACTAATGGGCATATGAGCCGCTGCGGGTGACTAACTCTTCTTCTCCAGCCGCACGCCCGCCTTGCCGGCGAAGACGCGTTCTAGCAGCCAGTCGGGGAACCAGGTTGCCAGCTTCATCAGAAGCGAGGTCTGCCACGGGAAATTGTAAACCTTCTTTTTACGCTCGATCGCCCGCACGATGAGCTGGGCTGCCCGGTCGGCGTTCATGACAAACGGCATGCGGAAAGTGTTGTGAGCAGTCATTGGCGTGCGGATAAAGCCTGGGCAAACGGTGGTGACGTGGATGCCGCTCCGGCGAAGTTGCACGCGCAGGCCTTCCAGGTACACGTTGACCGCGGCCTTGCTCGCGCGATATGCCGACTCGCCCGGGATGCCGAGATAGGAGGCCAGGCTGGAGACCGCGGCGAGATGGCCTTGGCCGCGCTGGAGCATTTCGGGCAACACCGCTTCGATGGCATGGATCACGCCCAGCGTGTTGATCTTGAAGGTCGCGTCGATTTCATCGGCGTTGATCGGATCAATCGTGGTCGGCACGCCATAGCCGGCGTTGGCGATCAAGAGATCGACGGGGCCGAGCGCGTCGCGAAACACGCGGAAGGCGGCGAGGGTTTGCGAGCGGTCGGCGATGTCGGCGACGGCCCATGCCGCCTTGCCGCCGGCGGCGCGGATTTCTTGCACGAGAGCTTCGAGCTTGTCCTGGCGCCGGGCGATGACGCCCACGGCGCATTGCCTGGCGGCGAGGGTTTTGGCGATCTCCCAGCCGATGCCGCTGGAGGCCCCGGTGACGACGGCGACTTTCATGGATCAGGTAATACGTAAAAAGTAAACAAATAGAAAGTGGAACCGGCAACGAAATGCCCGTTCCTCACTTTCTATTTTTTTACTTTCTACTTTTTCCTTGTTACATCGCCCAGCGGGAGTTGCGTGGATTGCCCGAGCGTTCGAGATCTTCCTCGTCGCCCTGGCTGACCCAGGCGACCAGGCGGCGGACGATGTCGCCGGCCTGTCGGCTGTTGACGGGAGGCAGCGGTTGACCCAGGCCGATGCCCAGATCGACTCCGAGGCGGCGCTGCACGATGTCCGCAGTTCCCAGCGCGAGCTCGCGGTTGGGCAGCCGCGCCAAGTCCTTCAGGCCACTGATGGCGACATTGCGGAGGATGGCGTCTTTTTCCTGCGCCAGGATCGATTCGCAAGCGATCAGGCGCAGGGTGGCCGGCGTTCCCGGATCGAGCAGCTGTTCCAGGAGCGCGCGGTCGAGTTCCTGATGGACTTGCAAAATGCGGCCGAGCTCCAGGCGAAGGATGGCGGGCGTTTGCGGATCGGCGAGCCGCTGGCGAATGGATGCGATGAGAGCCGGGTCGGCCTGCTCGCACATGAGCCGGTTGTAATGAGCGGCCAGGGTCTGCGCCGCTCGGGCTGAAACCAGCCCCTTTTCCGAGCACCAGGCGCTCAGGTCCTTGACGACGTCCGGCATCAAGATCTGGCCTTCCGGAAGCAGCGGTCCGTCCTCCCGAAAGAGTGGGTCCGACAGGCAGCGACGCACCGCGAAGCGAATCCAGTCCCAGCGATGCTCGCAATCCCAGAGCAACGCCTCCACGGCAGCCCGGCGGACCTCGCGATTGGGATCATTGAGGAACTGGGCCAGCGTTTCGATCATCACGCGATCTTCGAGATTGCCCAGCGCCAGCACGGCCGCGGCGCGGACGGCCGGCTCCTCGGAACGCTGGGCGATTTGCATGATGTGCTCCGCTTGCCCGGGCCGCCAATCCTTGCGAAACTCCAATGCGGACAGGGCGGCCACGCGAACTTCCTTGCGCTGGTGCTGCAACATGACCAGAGCGGGGGCAGCGTCGTAGGCCAGCGTGGCGCGAAAAGCCTTCACCTCGGGCAGCGTGCGGCACTGGGAAAGGTCGGCGGGCCAATCGTGTCGATCCACGAGGCGTTTGGCCAGCGTGCGCGCGCCGCATCACCGGCGCGCCCGATTCCACGAGCGTCTGATGGCCGAACACCAGGAGGGGCACGCCGATGAGAATTCCCTTGGAGAGATGGGTGAACCAATCGTTGATGCCATCGCCGAACCAAAGCCAGGCCACCGCGGTTAAGTAAAGAGTCACAATCGATGGACCGATTGGCTGATTCCAGGTGCGGTAAGACACATAGGTCAGCAAGAAGATCAGCACCTGGAAGGTGAGGCCGCCCAGCAAGATCCACGGTCTGGTATCCCAGCAACGGAGCGCGGCGATCATCAGCAGCGTTGCTGGCAGAAGCAGGATGGCTGCCCGCCCCGTGCCGAAGAACAAGGTATCGCAAAGATTCGACCATCGCGAGCCGCGCAGTGTAGGCATCGGAACCGCCCAATGATGTACGCCCGTATCGACCCATCGACACGCGGCTTTTCAAGTATGGGATGCGCCGGCGCCAAACGCCAATCGACATGACCGGAAAAACCGGAATTTTTGATTCACGTCAATTCGTGTTGGCAGCGCGTCAAGCGCACTTTAGTGTTGGCTGCGCGTCAAGCGCACTCTATCCGTGAAAGGCGACTTAAACTACATGCCCATTCGGTAATCCCACCGTCGAATTCGCTGCTTCGATTCCTTTAGGGAGTACACTTGCGCTAGCGAATGGAATCGTCCCGACAACCGATCGGAAGGAGATCGATCATGAACCGAAGGATTTGGGGAGCGTTGGCTCTGGCGTTGCTTGCCGTGGGATTTCTCGGCTGTGCGTCGTCCGCGCAGGCGCAATATTATCAGCCGTATTATCAAAGCTATCAGCTCAACCGCCTCTTTTATTACCCGTATTATTACTTTCCGTTCAATTATTGGCCGGCGATGGGCCCGCGCTGGCCCGAGCCGCCCGGAACGCCCTACATGCGGCCGCCCGCTTACATGGCCTACCCGGCCTTCCGTGAGCCCGGCTGGCGCCATGAATTGTGGCAGCCGCAGCGCTATTACAGCGGCAGCCATTTTTGGCTAGATCAGTTTTGATCGAGGTTGGTGGCTGTGGTCATCGTAATCGGCGCCACCGTGCGGGCTTTGGCTGTGTCGGCGTTGCGAGCGGGCTGGTTGCCGTGGTGCGTGGATCTGTTTGGCGATGCGGACCTGAGGCGCCTCGCCCCGATACGGAAGGTCAGGCTTGCCGATTATCCACGCGGGCTGGTTGATGCACTTGCCGACGCTTCGCCTGCGCCCGTGATTTATGCGGGCGCTTTGGAGAATCGACCAGACCTGGTTGGGCGCATCGACCGCCCTCTCTGGGGCAATCGGCCGGATGTTCTCCGAGCGATCCGCACGCCGACGCGCTGGATGTGCTGCCTGCAAGCGGCAGGAATTCCCTGTCCCCTCAGCGCCGACGGGCCGCCGCCTACCGGCCGCTGGCTCGTGAAGCCACGCAAGAGCGCCGGCGGCATCGGCATTCTTCCTTACACGGGCCAGCATTTCAATCCACGTACCCATTTCCTCCAGGAACGCATGGACGGCCAGCCGATGTCGGCGGTCTTCCTCGCCAACCAAAATGGCGTGGTTTTGCTCGGCGTCACCGAGCAGCTCATCGGCACGGCCTGGCTCAACGCAAGCGGCTTTCACTACGCCGGCAGCATCGGTCCATTGCCGATCCTGCCGGCCACTGGGGCGCAGTGGACCGCCATCGGGTCGGCGCTTGCGAGTGCCTTTCACCTGCGCGGCCTGTTCGGCGTCGATGCGATGGTGCGCGACGGCATCCCCTTGCCTGTCGAGATCAATCCACGGTACACCGCTTCGGTTGAAATCCTGGAGCGCAGCGGCAAGGTCCCATTCCTGCTCTGGCATCGCGAGGCCTTCGAGATTGGACCGACCAATGCGATCCAGGTCCCTTCGACAACGGCGATCTGGGGCAAGGCGGTGCTCTATGCACGCACTACTATGGCGTTTCCATCACAAGGGCCCTGGGAGTCTGCACTGAAAGACGGCATTGATCTCGACGAAACGCCATACGCCGACATTCCGCACGCCGGCGAAATCATTGAGCACGGCCGGCCGGTGCTGACATTGTTTGCGCGGGGCGAATCGGCGCGAGATTGTTTGGCGAAATTGCGCGAGAACGCCGAAGGTCTCGACCGGCACCTGTGGGGATGATATCGTTGAGATCGTCAAAGTCCGTTGAGTCCGCATCCAGCCAATCCAGGCGCCTACCTGATCAGCTTCCTGAAACGCCGACGAACGGTGCCCGATCGAGAGGTTTCCGAGCCGACACTGCTGACGTTGCGCTCACTTCGGGTGGATTTCTGGTTCTTGCCGGTCTGTGCGTTCTGCTCGTAATCTTTCTGCCGATGATCGGTTATTTCTTCTGGGCCGTTGCCGCGATTTGCATCGTTTGGCATGGCTTGTTGCGGATTTGCTACGAAAAAAAGCCTGTCCCGTTACGGATCGCCAGAACTGGTCTCGACGCCTGCTGCGATTGGCCCGGAGCACGTTCATCGGCATGCTCACGTGCTGGCTTCCGGGACGACGGCAAGTCCCAGGGCGAACATTGCGCCATCTGCTTCCGCCGTGAGCGATTTGAGGAGCTTGGTGAGCGCACTTTCTGGCTCGAAGAACCAATTGATCAGCCGCGCCTGGATTCAGCCCTCGACATCAAGCGCATCTGCTCCTGGGTGGGGCTCCGTGATCGCGAATCTTACGCTGCTGAAAGCAAATTGAAAAAAAACGAAATCGCCATTCCCTCTTGCATTCGACCGTTCAACCGCGTAGGATAAAGTTGTTAGTGAATTCGTGCAACACGAGGGATGCCGCGTAGCGGCGGCGTCGCCAAAGTGGGCCTGGAGCCCACTTTTTTTGTTTCCGCAAGCCCCAGGATGAGCGCAGTGATTCCTGGGGGTGACGGCATATACCCCATGGGTCCGCTGCGCTCATCCGTGGGACTGGAAGGCACGCATGAAAGGCTCCGACTTGGTGCGCATCATCGATGAGATGCAGCACCTCAAAAACATCGACCGCGAGATTATCTTTGCCGGCATCGAATCCGCCCTGCAGCTGGCGGCCGAGAAAAAATACGGCGAGGAGTCAGGCGTCACCGTCGTCGTGGACCGCGACTCCGGCGATATTGTCGCCAAGCGCGGCGAGGAGAAGCTCGATCCGGCCGAGTTTGGACGCATCGCCGCCCAGAGTGCCAAGAACGTCATGATCCAGAAGATTCGCGAGGCCGAGTGCAGCGCCGTCTTCAGCGAATACGCGGCCATGAAGGGCGATCTGGTTCACGGAGCGGTTACCCGCCACGAAGGTGGTGCGGTTATCGTTAATCTCGGCAAAACCGAGGCCATCCTGCCGCGCGGCGAGCAAATCCCCGGCGAAACCCATCACATGAACGAGCGGATCAAGGCCGTCATCCTCGAGGTGAAAAAGCAGGGGCACCGGGTCAAGATCGTGTTGTCGCGAACTCATCCCGATTTCGTGCGGCGCTTGTTCGAAGGCGAAATTCCCGAAATCAAGGAACGCACCATCGAGATCAAGGCGATCGCCCGTGAAGCCGGCTATCGCGCCAAGATCGCCGTCTCATCGGTGGACATGAAGGTGGATTGCGTCGGCGCGTGCGTCGGCGTGCGCGGCAGCCGCATCAAGAACATCGTCGATGAGCTGGGCGGCGAGCGCATCGACATCGTGCGCTGGAACGAATCGCTGCAGGTCATGATCCCCAACGCCTTGCAGCCGGCGCAGATCGACGAGGTTTTCCTCTATCCGCGCATGGGCCGGGCAATTGTGCTTGTCAAGGAAGACCAACTCTCCCTCGCCATCGGCCGGCGCGGCCAGAATGTTCGGCTGGCGAGCAAGCTGGTGGGCTGGGACATCGAGATCATGACGCTGGATGAGATGAACGAGAGCCTGGAGCGCGCGGAGGGCTGGTTCTCGCAGATTCCAGGAATTTCGACCGAGCTCGTGGAGATGTTCATCACCGAGGGCTTCATGTCCTACGTGGATGTCACCTTTATCGAGCCGACCGATCTCGCCGAGCTGGGAAGTATCAGCGTCGAGGACGCGGCAGGCATCATCCAGTTCGCGGAGGAGGCGGCCGAGCGAATTGAGAACGAGCCGCCGGCGGAAGTGACCGAGGAGGAAATGGCGGGCCGCACCGTGGCGGGGCATTTGACCGATCCGACGGATGCGCCGGCGGAGAATTCGGAGATGGCGCCAGCCGACGCCGAGGCGCCCGCGGAGATGCCGCCCGAAGCGAGCGTAGCCGAGGCATCGACCAACAGCACCTTGGACCATACCGAAATTGTCGTCGAAGAGCCGACCAACGGCGAGTTAAGCTCAGGAGATGCGCCGGTTGACGGCGACGTCAACGCTGGCGCTGAGCCCGCGTTGGCGACGGAGTCCCATTCCAATCCTTCCGAGGAATCACCGCTGCAGTCATGATGGGTTTGCCTGTGCCGACCGGGAGCGGGATGACTTCCGCAAGCCCGCGGCGATAGCCTCATCAACGAAATCTGCTCGCGATTCCGCACATTTTTGCCTCTTTCCCGCCGAGCGCTCTTTCTCCGAAAGCGCAGATCGGGTAAAATACGTTTAACCGTTATTATACAATACCGGTGTACTAATGTTCCATTTCTCTGGTTAAAAGAGAATGGATCGAAAGGATTTACGCTTGGCGCAACGCGACAAAGTCCGTGTTTACCAGCTGGCTCGAGACTTGAAACTCGAGACCACCGACCTGTTGGCGCTGTGCGCAGGCGGGTTTCGACGTGAAGAATCAGCTCAGCAATCTCGATCCTGAGCAGCAGCAAAAGCTGGAAGAAATGGTCAAGAAGGCGCCGAAGCCAGGGGGTGCGCCTGCGCCGGCGAAGCCGGTGACGAAGGTGGTGGCGCCGGAGGAGAAAGCGGTCCCCAACCTAGCGGCGCGGCCCGCGCGAAAGCGCGAACCGGAGCGCGCGCAGCCCGCCGCGCCCCCCGTGGAAGCGCCGGCAGCCCCGGAGCCAATCGCGACGCCGACCGTGGCGGAAGCACCAGCCGCGCCGCCGAAGCCGGCCCCGGTGATGAAGGAAAAGGTTCCGATGCTGGGGTCCAAGCCAGCCGCTCCAAAGGGCTCGCCGGCTCCAATGGCGCCGGCCCCCGCAACCAGGGTCGAGCCCAAGCCCGCCGAACCTGTCCGACCTGCCGCCCCGCCGGTCGCGGCGCCGCGCTCGCCGCAGCCCACGCCATCACGCGCCCCGCAAGACCTCGGCAGGACCGCCGCCAGGGACACCAGCGGACCGTCCGGCAGGCGGATGGAGTCCGGCCCACGGCGTCCAGGCCATCAGATGGGCCATCTGAAACCCATCGCTCCGCCGACTCTCAAGCCGCTGCCGAAGCCGGTAGACAAGGGGCCCAAGATTATCAAGCCGATTGCGCCGATGACCAAGGAGCATATCGCGCAGCACAAAGATAGGCCGATTACGCCTGCGGACCTGATTCGGCCTCAGCAGCCCGTGCCCGTGGTCGAAGTGGATGAAGAAGACGACAAGAACAAGAAGCGTGCCATCCCCGGCCGTGAGGATCGGCAGAAAAAACGCAACGCCCGCGCCGTCGAGCGCAAGATCGTCAAACCGGATCAGGTCAAGATCGTGGACGGCAAGGTGGACGTCATTGAGGAGGAACATCGCCACCGCAAGCGTAGCCATCACGATCGCCTCAAGCCCAAGCCGACGCGCATCATCAAGGAGCGGGCGACCGAGCTGGAACTCGAAGCGCCGATCACCGTCCGCGTGTTGTCCGAGCAGCTCGGCGTGCGGGCCGCGGAGCTGATTTTCAAGATGATATCGCATGGCGTCGAGGACAAGCCGACGATCAATTCAATGATCGACAATGATCTGGCCGAATTGATCGCCGACGAATACGACTGCAAGCTGACCGTGAAAGCGCCGCAGGGCAGTGAAGAGATGCTGCTGCCGACGGAAGCGCCCGACAATCCCGAGGACTTGGTCCTGCGTGCTCCAATCGTCACGGTCATGGGGCATGTCGATCATGGCAAAACGTCGCTGCTTGACCGCATTCGCCGCAGCAATATCGTCGCCACGGAAGCGGGGGGCATCACGCAGGTCATCCGCGCCTGGCGCGTCGATCACGGCGGCCGGCCGGTCACCTTCCTTGACACGCCGGGCCATGAAGCTTTTACCAAGATGCGTGCCCGCGGCGCTCAAGTCACCGATGTCGCCGTCATCGTTGTCGCCGCCGACGACGGCGTGATGCCGCAGACTGAGGAAGCGATCAGCCATGCCAAGGCCGCTGGCGTGTCGCTGGTCATCGCCATCAACAAGATCGATATGCCCAGCGCCAACATCACCAAGACGCGGCAACAGCTTTACAGCCTCAACGTGCTCCCCGACAACATGGGCGGCGATACCCCGTTTGTCGAGACCAGCGCCGCCACCGGCAAAGGCATCGACGAATTGCTCGATCAACTCGCGGTTGTCGCCGAGTTAAAAGAGCTCAGGGCCAATCCGAAGAAGCACGCCAAGGGGACGTGTTTGGAAGCGATGTTGACGGAGGGGGAGGGCGTTCTAGCGACGCTGCTGGTGCGCGACGGAACCTTGCACCGCGGCGACATCATCCTGTGCGGCGCCGCCACCGGGCGCGTGCGGCAGATGTATAACGACATGGGCAATCCCGTGCAGGAAGCTGGCCCGAGCGTGCCGGTCCGCGTCACCGGACTCGACATCGTGCCGGACGCCGGCGACACGTTCCAGGTGCTGCCTGACTTGAACCTCGCCGCCGAGGTCGCCGATAGCCGGCGCACCAAGAAGCGCGAGACCAGCGTCACCAAGCGTGCTCCGCTCACGCTGGAGCGGCTCACCGAAACCAAAATCGAGGAGCTCAAGGTCATCCTCAAGGCCGATTTCCGCGGCTCCATCGAGGCGATCCGCAAGGAACTCGACAAGCTCCAGCACGCCGAGGTGCGCGTCCGCGTCCTCGAAGCTGGCATCGGCGCCATCACCGAAAACGACGTTTGGCTCGCCCTCGCTTCCCCCGAGGACACCATGATCGTCGGCTTCAATGCCGTACCCGACGACAACGCCCTCAAGCTCGCCGAGGAGCGTGGCGTCAAGATTCGCGAATATAACATCATCTACAACTTGACCAACGATATCCGCGCCGCCCTCGAAGGCAAGCTGAAGCCGCGCGAGGAAGTCGTTCACCTGGGCCGGGCGATCGTGCGCGAGACCTTCAAGATCAGCCGCACCGGCACCATCGGCGGCTGCTACGTCACCCAGGGGACGATCAAGCGCAACGCCAAGGTGCGCGTCATCCGCGAGGGCGTCGTCATCTATCCGCCGCAGGATCGCTCCGCCAGCCTGGAGTCGCTCAAGCGCTTCAAGGAAGACGTCGGCGAGGTGCGCGAAGGCTTCGAGTGCGGCATGAAAGTCGCGGGCTACGACGATATCAAAGTCGGCGATGTCATCGAGGCGTATCGCGTGGAGCACGTGCAGCGAACACTGGAATGATTTGTGGCGAGGCGAGCGTCGGGGCGTAAGCCCGACGTGACCGTCGTGCGAGGTTCACACGTCGGGTTTACGCCTCGACGCTCGCCTTGGACGCGAAACTTGAAATGGTCGTCGGAACCTTGCGCGTGCGGCTTCTCTTGCGGGAAGCACGCACTTTGAAAGACAAGCGGCAAGTGGTGCAGAGCGTTAAGGACCGCCTGCGGCAGTCGTTCAACGTGTCCGTCGCGGAGATCGAGGCGTTGGATAATCCCCGCTCGGTTGTCCTCGGCATGGCAATGGTGTGCAACGAAGCGCATCCCATCAAGCAGGTGTTCGGCGAAATCGTGAACGCTCTCAAGGCGCATCCGATTGCCGAGTTCGCGGATTTCGAGATGGAAGTTTGAGCATCATGAAACAGCATCGCATTGCCCGTGTGTCCGAAGCCATTCGCGAGGTCGCCGCCGAGACGATCTTGTTTGAGTTGCAGGATCCGCGCATCAAGAACGTCACGGTCACCAGGGCCGAGGTGTCCGGCGATTTGCAGAAGGCCAAGATTTATGTGTCGGTCATGGGCACGCAGAAGGAGCAGGATTTGTGCATGCATGGCCTGAAGCATTCCGCGGGTTACTTGCAATCGAAGATCGCCACGCGCTTGCAAACCCGCTACACCCCGACCGTCACGTTCATCCGCGACGACGGGGTCAAGAAGAGCATCGAGGTCACACGACTCATCAATGAAGCGCTGGCTCAGACCCGCCCTGAAGCTCAGCAGGAAGCCGACGGAACGGCAGAAGAAGCATCGGAGGAAGGATGATTTTCGCCGCCCGTAAGTAGCCCCCGGCCAATGGCAGGGGGCCAAATAGGGCAACAAGGAGGGAGGGAATCCTTGGGCGAATGTCATCTGAATTGGAGTCTATCTTCCACCCTTTGTGAGCACTCTGACCATGGCTACCACCATCAACAAGCAGAAGATCGTCAACCATCTGTTCACCGCCCTTGGCAAATACGCCAAGAACAAGCCGCTCGCTGAACGGCCCGTGCTGGAGCAGTTTCTATATGCAATCCTGCGCGAGAACGCGACACGCGCCGCCGCCGACCAGGCGTTCAAGAGCTTGCAGGATCACTTCTTCGACTGGAATGAAGTGCGCGTCAGCTCGACGCTGGAGATCATCGAAGCGCTCGAAGGCATCGTGCCTGAGCCGGAGACGCGCGCCCAGCGCATCGTCGATTTTCTCCAGGAAATCTTCGAAACGACCTATTCCTTCGATCTTGATCCGCTGCGCGAAGTCCTGCAAAAAAAGGGGTTGAAGCAGGCGTCCAAGCAGCTCGCACGCTACCAGGCCGCCAATGATTACACGGTGGCGTGGGTGATGCAGCAGAGCCTGGGGACTCATTCCATTCCGCTGGACTCCTCCGCCCAGCGCGTGCTGAAACGCATGGGCGTTCTGGAGGAGCAGGAGGACTTGGAAGCGCTGCGTGCGTCCATCGAGCACCAGGTTCCCAAGGCCAAGGGGCTGTTGTTCGTCGATCTGGTCAGCGCCTTGGCCGACGCTTATTGCGCCGAGGATGACCCGGCCTGCCCCGGCTGTCCGTTGCGCAGCGTTTGCCCGACCGGCCTGGAAACCAAGGTCCCGGTGGCGGCGACATCGAAGAAGCCGCGGTAGGAAACTAAACCGCGCACGAAGTAGGCGGCTGGAAAATGGCCGCTTATTTCATGCACGGCTCCTATACGCTGGAAAGGGAGTTCTTCATGCGATCCATTTCATGTTTCAGCGCCGTCGGCGTGCTCGGCGCAATTCTCAGCTTGAGTTCCGCACAGCCAACCAAGGATGACGGCCAAAAGCTGCAAGGCACGTGGATCCTGACCGAGCTGATCGTCGGCGGCGTCAAGGCGTCTGACAAGGAAATCCAGGAAACGCGGTTGGTGTTCGCGGGCACCAAGCTCACCATCCTGCCGTCGGCCAACGATTCGATACTGACCGCGTCGCTGTGGACCTTTGCGATTCTGACCAACTTCCCGGTACTGCCGGAAACGGATGCCGTCATCGATCAACGCACGTTCACGTTCAAGCTCGATCCGGCGCAGCAGCCGGCCGCCGTCGATCTGACCGCCCTGGACGGCGACGCCAAGGGTGCCGTCAGCCCCGGCATCTACGAGCTCAAGGGAGACACGTTGCGCTGGTGCCAATCCGATGACGAGAAGAACACGGCGCGGCCGAAAGCCTTCGAATCGGCGCAGAAATCGCGGATATATTTGTTCACTTTCAAACGCGCGGCCAAATGACGGCGGCCTGGCATTGCGCCGATGGGGCAGGAATCTTCTTGACGCGCGAACCTCGGTGGCGATACTTAAGGAAGGTGAAGTGGGTTCGCCAGGAGAAACCTATGGACCACGACGCGCCATCCGTACCCGACCAAATCCGCGAATGGCTGCGGCGCGCCATAGAAGCCGGCGCCTCGGATTTGCACCTCATCGTCGGATATCCGCCCGTGCTGCGCTTGCACGGCGACCTCACCGAGCTGCCCGAACCGCTTTTGCGCGGCGATGATACGGAGGCCCTCCTCAGCGCCCTGTGTCCGCCGGAAGCGCAGGCCCGGCTGCAATCTCAAAAGAACGTGGACTTCTCTTTTTCCGTGATCGTGAACGGCCGCATTCAGCGCTTCCGCGCCAATTTATTTCAGAGCGGCAAGCAACTGGGCGCCTGTTTGCGCGTCGTGCCCGCCAGTATCCCCGATTTGGCCTGGGCCGAGTTTCCGCCGCCGCTGGCGCAACAGCTGGCCTTTATGCGCGACGGCCTGGTGATCGTGACCGGTTCCACGGGCTCGGGCAAAACCACCACGCTGGCAATGCTCGTCAACCTGGTGAACAAGGCGGGTGGGTACCGCATTATCACCGTCGAAGAGCCGGTGGAGTACAAGTTTCCGCGGGCCGCCAATTCGGTGGTGACGCAGCGCGAAGTGGGCACGGATGTGCTGACTTTTGCCGACGGCCTCAAGCACGGCCTGCGTCAGGATCCTGACGTCATCTTGGTGGGCGAAATCCGTGACCGCGAGACGGCCCAGATCGCGCTGAGCGCGGCGGAAACAGGACACCTGGTGTTTACGAGCCTGCACACGCGCGATGCCAAGGGGGCCATCAGCCGCTATGCCGACCTGTTTCCTCAGGATGTGCAAAAGGACATTCGCGTGCAACTGGCCCTGAGCTTGCGAGCCATCGTCAGCCAGCGATTGCTGCCGGCCCTGCAAGGCGGAACCAAGCGCCACCTGGCCCTGGAGGTGTTGGTCAATACCTATCCGATTGCCAGCGCCATCCGCACCGGCAAGCTCGAGAGCATCGACAATTATTTGATGACCAGCCGGGGGGACGGCATGGTGAGCATTGACGAATCGGTGCGGCAGTTGCTGCGGGCGGGCAAGATCAGCCGCGCGACAGCCGAGCAAAATGTCCGCGATCCTACCTTCCTCGGCACATAGCCTCGGCCCACGTGGCCCGCGCCTTTTTCTCATCTCTTCTCTTCGTTTATCGCTTGCGAAATCAGGAGTTCCCAGGTCTGCCGCTCAGGGAAACGTCGAGAGTGATTTCCGATTGTTCTTATTGTCAAAGGTCAGGGTGTAAGGAATAATACCTCGCCACGCTCGCCTCGGCAAAGGGCATTCGTCCCGCCTGCAATCCTCTCTTGCTGGCTTGCTATTGCATTGTTGAAACACTGCTACGCTTGAATCGCTTGCGGCGGCGCGCTCGCGGATGCTAATGAAGGACTTGGGGATGAATTCGAGTCAGACGCTGAGCCTGGCCATCCAACACTTCAAAGCGGGCAATTTGAACCAGGCTGAAGCGTTGTGCCGCGACGTGATCCGAGTGGAACCACGCAATCCACACGCCCTGCACTTGCTCGGCGTCATTGCCTTTCAATGTGAACGGCATGAGCTGGCCAGCGAATTGATCAGATCGGCCCTGCGCGAAACACCGAAGATGGCCGAGGCACATTGCCATCTAGGCCCTCCCCTTCAGGCGCTTGGGCAGATGGAAGATGCAGTGGCTTGTTATCGGCGCGCCGTTCAATTGCAGCCCGACTATGCCGAGGCGCACCTTCATTTAGGCGCCATCCTGCTCAGCCAGGAAAAGCCCGCGGAGGCGTTGCCAAGTTTACAGCGGGCCCTGCAACTCAGACCGGACAATGCCTGGGCGTTGACAAACCTGGGTATTGCCCTGCATAAAATGGGACGCCTGGACGAGGCAATTGCCTACCATCGACAGGCCATTCAGCGATTGCCGGCAAGCGCCGAGGCACACACCAACCTCGGATCGGCATTGCAAGAGTTGGGCAAGCTCGACGAAGCCGTGGCCAGCTACAATCAGGCGCTGCGGCTCAAGCCGGACCAGGTCGATGCGTTGACCAATCTTGGGCTGGTGCTGCTGGCGCTGGGGAGAATTGACGAATCCATCGCCCATCAAAAGCAGGTCGTGCGCCTCAAACCCAATTATGCCACCGCATACAACAATCTTGGCGTCGCCCTCGTCCAGCAGGGCAACCTTGAAGCGGCAGCAGCCCAATACGCCGAGGCCCTCCGGATCAAGCCGACCTACGCGGACGCTCATCGAAATCTCGGCAAGGTGCGGCTAAGCCAGGGCAAGCCGAATGAGGCGCTGGCAAGTTATGAGCATGCCGTGCGTTTGCAGCCGAACTCCGCTAGCGCTCATGGCGAGCTCGGCAATGTCCTTCAAGAGCTGGGGCATTTCGCGGGCGCCGAGCAAGCGTTTCGAGCGGCACTAAGGCTTGATCCACAAAATGCCACGGCCATGTGGTGCTTGGCGACGCAGCTACGCAAGGACCTGCCGGACTCGGACCGGGCCGCGCTTGAACGGCGCCTACTCGAGCCCGACTTGAGCGGCCTCGATGCCAGCAAGCTCCATTTCGCCCTGGGTCACGTTTGCGACGCCAAGGGGGAATGCGAGCGGGCAGCCGACCATCTAAAAAAGGCCAACGCGCTGCAACGGGACGTGAATCGCAAGGAGGGAAAGGATTATGATCCCGCCGCCAACGCGCGATTCACCGATAACCTGGTGGCACCGTTTACTCCGGAGTTTTTCGAGCGCGCCGCCGGCTTCGGATTGGATACGAAGCAGCCCGTGTTCATTTTCGGTCTGCCGCGTTCGGGCACGACCCTCACCGAACAAATACTTACGGCTCATCCGCAGGCCTTCGGCGCGGGAGAGCTGTTCCTGGCCCAGGAGGATTTTCACGCCCTGGCGGCGCCGGCCGACGCAGGTAATGTCTTCGCAGCGCTGGCCAAACTCCAGAGGCACACCGTGCGCCGCATTGCGCAGGATCACCTCGATCGGCTGCGCAGCTTCAGCAGCACCTCCGAGCGCATCGTGGACAAGATGCCGGCCAACCATCAATTCCTGGGCCTGCTGGCAGTGCTCTTCCCCGCGCGACTTTCATTCACTGTCGCCGCGATCTTCGCGATGTGGCCTTATCGTGTTGGATGAATCCGTTGCCGAGCTCCTGGACCAATCATCCTGAGCACATCGCGGCCTACATCCGCGAATATCAGCGACAGATGGAGCACTGGCATTCTGTTCTGCCAGTGCCCATCCTGGAAATCGCCTATGAGGAAACGGTTGCCGACCTGGAGGGGACGGCACGGCGTTTGGTGGATTTCTGCGGACTCCAATGGGATCCTGCTTGTGTGAGGTTCAACGAGGCCAATCGGGCGGTTCGCACCTTGAGCAAGGTGCAGGTGCGCGAGCCCGTGTACACGCGCTCGTTGGCCCGCTGGCGGCATTATGAACGGCAGATGAGTGAACTATTCGCCGCCCTCGCACCATTGCTGGACCATGAGAAATCGGTGACGCTCAAGAAAAATCGCGAGGTCTTGGAGAAATCGGCGGACGCAGCGGTAACACTGCCTCTGCCTGCACGGAGCGAGCCGGCGGTGAAAGCATTTTAGCGCGAATTCACTGCACGCCTACTTCCCTTTGATCCAGATCGCGATATCCTCCACGACTCCCCCGCCGCCGGCGACTGTGAACGCCATGGTCAGCAGAGCAACGCTTGCAGCAGCTTTCATGCGTGATCTCCGAAATGGATCTCAGCGACAATTGTACGAACATGGGGCGACTGTATTGCGGGCCTGCGTCAACTGATTGCCGCGACCTTTTCCTTGGATCGCAATGCGGCAATCGCCGCAGCGTGCATGATGTTGATCCCCAAGTTCCATCACGAAATCGGTAATTTCCAGGTCTGCCCGTAAGGGTGGGTTCCTGATCGATTGCTGAATGTCCCGATTGTCGAGAACCCCGTGTTTAGCAATAATGCAATAAGAACATTCGCCTCGGACAAGACTCCCCCACGCGCGCCTTGCAAATCTCTCCTTTGCTGGCTGCTAGCCTGCCGCGTTTTGTAGACAGGTTGCAGCCTCCAGCACACCGGGAAATCCGCATTCGCCTGAAGAGCCTGGAATGATCATCAAAGTCGGCGCTACGAATGACGAGCTTCCGCTTCGGACGATCCGACTTTCCACTCCCGGGTGGGCAGGCGAACCTGTGAAAATTGAGGACGGCGCGGCCATACAACCGTTCCATTGCCTCCCTTTTGTCGAAGGCTCCACGTACGGTCTCGAATTGCAATATCCCCATGAGACTGAGTGCCACGTCATTAACGACAGTGGCGCTCCCCGTTTTGAGTGGGATTACATGAACGAGCCCGGCGGACCATTGAAAGGGGGTGAGTTCTTGTTTTTCTCGCCCATTGAGAAAGCCAAGTATTATTTGTTCAACACCCGTTTGGACATCGTGCCGCCGCCCGGTTACGTGATCCGCACCGAGCCTCACCCGCGCTTCTTTACCGACGATGTCGGCACGGTGCCTTTGCCGATGATCGGCCATCTTCAGAATGAATGGTATCCGCGGCAGTTATTTGTCGTTTTCCGCGCGCCCGACGTGGTCAGCGTCATATCTTTCGCAAAGGCGAGCCGTACGCACAACTGCTCTTCGTTCCTCAGGAAGTGAAATACGAAATTGCCAGGATGAATCCCGAAGAGCAAGCAGCACGTGAAGAGAAGTCGCAGCAAATCCAGTTCGCGCGCAATTCCATAGCCACAAAGCGATGGTATAACTCGACGCATACCGAACAGGATAATCATTACAAGGTGCTGGCGGCGGCGTTCGCAAAGGGGGGACATGCGGAGGTTGAGGAAAAAGTGCGCGAAGGCGTCGAGCGTCAGACGACGGCCTTGCCGGATGACAAGAGCATCGCGGAATGCCTGGACATGGGCCGGCGGCATCTCGAAAGCTCCCACTACCAGCAGGCGGCAGAGCTTTTTTTCTATATTCTGCGCCGCGATCCGAACAACGCCGAGGCCATGAATTATTGCAGCATCTGCATGTTCGTCCTGGGCAATCGACCTGGCGCCCTCAAGATGATGGCTCAAGCCATCGCCATGCGACCCAATTCGCCAAAGTTTCATCGTGACCTGGGCGAAATGCTGCGCCACATGAACCGTTTTCAGGAAGCCGAGGCCGCCCTTCGAACATCGTTGCACCTTTACCCAAATAACGCCGACGCTTTGAGCCTGCTCGGCCTGGTGCAGGCCGAGCAGGGACAGCTTGGCGAGGCCGCGAAGTCATGCCAGGCAGCCGTTGCCATGGCTCCGTCGGTGCCGACCGCGCATGCGAGATTGGGGTTTGTGCTCGGCAAATTGAAACGCGTTGCCGAAGCGCGAGCATGCTTTGAGTCCGCCAAAGCAATCCATCCGGGATTTGACGCTGCCCAATGTTTGGGGTTGCCCCAGACCGACATTGACGCGATTCTCGGTTAACATTCGGCGCCATTTTCATCGCTGTACTGGCGATAGAACGCGATCGCGGTTGCAACGGCGCGATGCCACCGGGCCATCTGCTGATGCCGATCGGCGTCGCTGATAAGCGGCTCGAAAACTCGGCTCGTCTGCGTCAATTTGTGCAATGCGGCCAGATCGGGCCAAACGCCGGCTTGCAGGCCCGCGAGAAAAGCTGCACCCAGCGCCGTCGCCTCGTGTTCAAGGCTGGGGAGCACGGGGCGGCCCAGCAGGTCGGCCTGGCATTGCAGAAACCAGTCGTTGCGAGCCATCCCCCCATCCACGCGCAAGGCTTGCAAGGCCTGGCCCGAATCGCGGTCGGCGGCGGCGATCAAATCGACCACCTGCAAGGCGACCCCTTGCAGTGCTGCCCGCGCCAGATCCGCAGCCGATGTGTTGCGCGTCAAGCCAAAAAGAACGCCACGCGCCTCCGGGACCCAGTGCGGCGCTCCCAGACCGACAAACCCAGGCACCAGCACGATCGGCTCATCGGGCGAGGATTGCGCTGCAAGTGTCTCACTGTCGCTCGACCGGGCGATCAACTTGAGCCCATCGCGCAGCCATTGCACCGCCGCCCCGGCGATGAACACGCTCCCTTCAAGAACGTATTGAGGCGTCCGATCGGTCATCGCTCCCAGGCTGCTGAGCAGGCGGTGCGTGGAGCGAATCGGCCTGGCTCCGGTGTGGAGCAGATAAAAGGCGCCGGTCCCGTAGGTGCATTTCGCGTCCCCCGCCTGGAAGCCTCCCTGCCCGAAAAGGGCCGCCTGCTGATCTCCAGCGATTCCTGTGATCGGAATACCCGCCGGCAGAAACGGTAACGCCGTGGTGACCCCGAATCGGTTCACGCTCGGGCGTAGATCCGGAAGAAGAGCTGCGGGCACATCGAAATAGCGGCAAAGCTCCGCGTCCCATTGCGCGGTGTGCAGGTTCAGGAGCAAGGTGCGCGAGGCGTTGCTGAAATCGGTCGCGTGGACGTGCCCGCCGGTCAAGTTCCAGAGCATCCAGGCGTCGATGGTGCCGACCGCCAAACGCCCGGATTCCGCCCTTGCTTTCAAGGATGGATCATTTTGCAAAAGCCAACGAATCTTGGTTGCGGAGAAATAAGGATCGAGTACCAGTCCCGTGCGCTCGAATAGCCAGGGCTCGTCGGCGTGGCGCTCACGGCAGAAATCGGCGGTGCGTCGGTCCTGCCACACGATGGCCGGCGTCACCGGCGCGCCGTTGGCGCGATCCCATAACAACACGGTCTCACGCTGATTGGTCAAACCGATGGCGGTCAGTTCGCTCGGTTCAATCCCGGCCTGGCCCAGCGCTTGCGGAACAACGTCGGCAACGGCACGCCAGATTTCGCGCGGATCGTGCTCCACCCAGCCCGGCCGCGGAAAATGCTGGCCAAACTCCTGAGCCGCGCTACCGACACACTGTCCACGCTCATTGAAAATCGCTGCCCGAGCGCTGGTCGTCCCTTCATCAATCGCGAGCAAATAAGGCTGGGCCATAAGATTTCTCCCGGTTTCACTACCTTACCCAAAAATGCGGTGAATTGGCCGCCCGGCGCGAAAAAATATCCTACAGTTGCAGTGAATCTGGATTGACCCTTCGGCGTGGAAGGATTTGAGCATGCCTTTGATGTGCCCCGAATGCAAGCAGTTGTACGAGCAGAACGGCGTATGTCCACTGTGCAACGTCGTATTGCTCTATCACGCCAACACTGCGCACGCGGGGCCGGCGACGCCGACATCGGTTGACCACGACATCGCCCCCCAATGGCAGCAGACGCCGTGGGGCAAAATCCTCGTCGGCCTGATTCTGGCTCAAGGGCTGAGTTTCGGCCTGCTGCAGGTGCTGACCGCCGGCTTTCTCGCCAGCGGCGATGGGGCCAACGTCTGGCAGACGTTGTGGGGCATCGTCTTGCATCACGCCGTGCATGCCGTGAGCCTGATCATCGGCGGAGCGCTGGCCGGCGCCGGTCAGCGTCGCGGCATCATTTACGGTGCATTTATTGGCTTGACCAGCGGCATCATCTCGCTCTTTTGGCGGCAACACTCGAGCGTTTCGTTCGCGTCGGTGCTCGTCTACGCGGAGCCGGCCATCCATTTGGCCATAGGCGGATTAGGCGGCGCGATCGGCACGCTCATCTGGAGGCCCGCGCCGCATTTGCCTGAACTCGAAGGAAGCACGCCGACGCCCGTGCCGATTCCGACTTTCAATTTTTCGTTTGCGAACGCCTTTACGGGTCCGGTCTATATCGGTCGAGTTTGCGCCGGCGCATTCATCATCGTGGTCGGCGTGGTATGGTCGCATGCGATCATGGTGTTCTTGCTCAACGCCAGCAACGGCGCCTTTGCGGTGTCGTCGAAGCTGCAAGCCCATCTAGTGAGCATGGAGATTGCTGCCCTGGTGGTTCTGCTGGGCGCTGGCTTCGCGGGCGCCACCACGCGCAATGGCGTCAAACAAGGCCTGTGCGTCGGCCTGGCTGCCAGCGTGATCGTCTTGGGGATTCAGATCGGCAGCCCGAATTTCATTCTCGAATCGTCCCTGTTTACCATGATGGGAATCGCCATCGTGTCCCTGGTCGGCGGGTGGTTTGGCGGACAACTGTTTCCGCCGCTTGATTCGAGACGGCGCAAGCGGAGGTTTTCGTAGTGTTCGTAATCTTAAGTTAACAGCCGTTGGCCATCAGCCGTCAACCCTACCAAGCCGTGAATTGGTACTGCTAACCGATATGGCTTCGCCGCGTTTGCCCTTTCTGCCTTCCCTTCCATTCATGCCGATTCTCGGACCTTTAACACATATTCGCTACAGTCCGCCGGTTGCGGAGTCCGATGATACCTCCACGCTTTGACCAAAATCGGGTTCGCCTGCCTCACCGATTCGCTCGGTCGGCATGGTTTGCCTGGCGAACTTTGTTACAGTGCCAACCGTCCGCTTGTGGATTGAGCAACCAGTATCGCGCCTTGCAGCGCTCAATCCGCAAGTAGCAGACCCCAGCGGAGGATGAATCCGGCATGTTCAGTCGTCTGGGACGTATTGCAGCCTGCAATTCCTGGCTGATTTGCGCAACCTGGATAGCCCTGGGGATCGCCCTGACCGCGGCCGCCCCCGCCTGGGACACGCAGAGCGCAGGATGACGACGTTCGTTTCGTGCCGGACCGGTTCACCAGCGTGCGGGCCTACCGCCTTTTGCAAAAGGCCTTTCCGCAGGATGTGTTCGCGAGCCGGCTCGTTTTCGCCATAGAGCGCGAAGAGGAAACTCTCGACAGCGCTGATTTCCAGTTCGTCGATGCCCTGATCCGCGATCTCGACAAGCTACGCCATGATGAGCCGACGATGAAGATCGGCAAGATCGATTCCTACCAAAGCAGCCTGGTTGGTTGGCGCATGATCAGCCCCGACCAGCAGTGCACGCTCGTGCAAATATCCCTGGAATCCCCTTACACGGCGACTGCAACACGCGAGGCAGTCCTGCGCATGAACGCGCTCGCGCAAAAACGGCTTGCGGCCGAAGGCATACAGGGCTTGGAGGTACATGCTACCGGCTCGGCGGGGATTGGCCGCGATCTGACCAAGGCTTGTGTTGACAGCCTCGATCACACGACCTGGGCGACAATCCTTCTCGTCGTCGTCGTCTTGCTCGGAGTATATCGCGCTCCGCTGATGGCGCTGGTGCCGCTGATCACGATTGCCGTTTCGGTGTGGGTGTCGCTGAAACTGCTCGCGATCATGACGCTGATCCCCGGCGTGCACCTGGTCAACATCAGCAAGATTTTCGCAATTGTGATTCTTTATGGAGCCGGCACCGATTATTGCTTGTTTCTCATTAGCCGCTGGCGCGAGGAACTGGAAGCGGGCTTCGATGTCAAGGAAGCGATTGCCCGCAGTGTCGGCGGGGTCGGCGGGGCGCTGGCTGCCAGCGCTGGGACCGTGATGGTCGGCCTGGGACTAATGGCGCTGGCGGAGTTCGCCAAGGTGCGTTACGCGGGCCCGGCGATTGCCCTGAGCCTGGGGGTGGCGCTGCTGGCATCCTTGACGTTGACGCCGGCGCTTTTGGGCCTCCTGGGTCGCGCCGTCTTCTGGCCCAGGACGGCGCCGCAAGTCATTCGCGCTCGCCTGGCCGATGTCGCAACGCCGGCGCGCTCGGCGCTTGGGATGCGATCAGCAAGGCGGTTGCGAAACGGCCCGTGCTGACTTGGTGCGCCGCCGTCGCGATTCTGGCCCCGCTCGTCATCCTCGGCCTGCGCGTGCAACCGAACTATCGCGCTACCGGCGAGCTCAACCCGCGCTGCGCCAGCATGCAGGGGTTGATCGCCATCCAGAGGCACTTCAACGCCGGCGAGATCGGCCCTGTGACCGTCTTGTTGACCTCGAAGCACGACTGGACCAGTCGGCTAGGCCAGCGCGAACTGGAACGCATCAGCCAGGGCTTCAGCAGCATCGAAGGCGTTGCCGAGGTGCGCTCGCTTGTTCAGCCGGTCGGCATGCCGTGGGTGGAAGTCCATCCGTCACCCGCGGGGAAGGGCTACTTCCATCAATTTCTGGTCATGATTCAGCCGATGCTGCAATCCTGGCACGACCAGATCATCGTCGAGGGACGCGACTACTATGTCGCCAAGATCATGCAGGACGATCCATCCGGCACGTCTGAGAGCGTCTATGTAACGCGTGTCGATGTCATCCTCAAGACTGATCCCTTCGACTCGGCCAGCGCCAATACGCTCAAGGCATTGCAAACCTGGCTGAAGGTCGGCGTCACCGACAGCAACCTGCTCGGCGAAGTCATCCCCTCGGAGTGTTACGGCATCACCGCGATCGGCACGGACCTGGCCGAGGTCACCGAGAGCGATCGCCTGCGCGTCAACGGCTTCGTCCTGCTGGCGATCCTGGCGATCCTGCTGATTCTGGTGCGGCGCGTCTGGTTGGCGGCGTATCTTTTGGTGACGGTGCTGGCAAGCTATTATGCCGCCCTGGGAGCGACCACGCTCGCCGGCATCCTTTGGACCGGAGAAATGCTGACGCAGGTCGATTGGCGGGTGCCGTTCTTCCTGTTCATCATCCTGGTTGCGGTCGGCGAGGATTACAACATCTTGTTGGTCGCGCGGGCCCTGGAGGAACGCAAAAAGCACGGAGCGGTGGAAGGTATGCGCCGCGCCCTGGCCAGGACCGGCGGCGCCATCACTTCCTGCGGCCTGATCATGGCGGGCACCTTTGCCACGCTGATGCTGGCCGGACTCAGCACGCTGATGCAGATCGGCTTCGCCCTGGCCTTCGGGGTCCTCATCGACACCTTCATCGTCCGCCCGTTCCTGGTCCCCGCCGCCGCGATATTCTTCTGGGGCGGGCAGCGCCAACCGGCGCCTGCCAAGACGCCGGACATCCAGCGGACCCGGCGCACGGCGTGATCAAAATCCGCCTAGCAATTCCAAAATGGAAGGCACGCCAAAGGTCCATACCAGAACGCCCAAAGCAACGAAGAAGCACCAGCGCAGCAACAATATGCTGAGGTGGAATTGCGGCACGCGCCCGGGGTGGTCGCGCATCGCTTCCAGGAATTCCACGCGCTGGGCGATGGTCGGGTGCTGCCAGGAGAGCAGCCAGTTGCTCGAACGGTTGCGTGGAATCCCGTTGATCGCGGCGACTTTCTCCAATGCATTGATGAACGCCTCGGTGGACACGGTGCTGGCGCCGTAAAGGTCGGCCTGGCGCTCGCAGCGGCGCGACAGGAAGCCGAACACCAGCAGCGTGTACCCCGCCAGCAGCACGAGCTTGCCGAACGGGCTGAGCGTCGTGAGCGTGCCCGCATCGACGGTGGAATCCAGATAGGGAACCCATTTCACGGCGCCGAGGATCTCCGGCTTAAGCCATTCCTTGATGATTTCCCAGTAGAAACCAAGCAAGATAAAGCTCGTAAGGAAAAACGCCAGGTAGAAGAACAAATGATGGTGCTTGATGTGTCCCACTTCATGGCCGAAGACCGCTTCGATCTCGTCGGGGCTCAATTCGTCGATGAGCCGATCGGTCAGGACGATGTAGCGCAGCCAGGGAACGAAGCCAGTGACAAGGGCATTGGCGAACAGATGGCGCGTGTGCCAGACCAGGATGTTGCTGTAGCGGAAATTCAGCCGCCGGGCCGTCTCCTCCAATCGAGCGCGTAACGGTCCTGCCGGCAGAGGCTTGAGTCCCAGGAAAATCCGCAATAGCATCGGCATCAAGATCAACGCCAGACCAAGCAAGGCCCCCAGCACTAGCGCGGGGACCGTCGCATTTCGGTCCGGCACAAAGATGTACAGCATTTGCAACAGCAGCATCACGAAGATCGGTGGCAAGACCATGAAAAACTGGTGGCGAATCTGCATCAGTAGATACGAAAACCGCGACACGAAGTGGTCCGATTCATGCACGATTTGGTAGGCCGTGTTCTCAACCTGATAAAAACGCTCCCAAGATGCGATGAGTCCGAGAAAGAACGGCGCAAGCATGGCGACCTGCAATCCGGGATAATTCTTGCTATCGCGAAGAGATTCGGGCAGCCAGCTCTCCCAGAATGTCGTCAAGACTTCCCCCCAGCCGAGCAGATACAGGCAGGCAAGGTAGCTCAGGAGCAAGCCAATGAAGTGCCGGCGCCGCCAGCGCCCATAGCTGCGCAGAAGCGAGCCGCGCTGCTCGGGATGGCGTGTCATTTGACGGGCAAGCGCCCTGCCGATCACGTCCGCGCTCAGCCAGGACAGCACCACGATGGCGCCCGCGAGGGTGGCGCTGCCGACATCCGTCAGCAGCCAATCCGGCAGTGCCGGCCAGGTGTTTTGCAAGCAAACGAGAGCGAACAAGAGAAGATAAATAAACGGCATTACCTCATTCTACCTCACGAACCGAGCCGTGCAAAGGCAGGCAGCAGACAGCAGACAGCAGACAGCAACACCGCAAACACTTGCAAGGCGCCGCATTGGAATTTCTCCCCGCCGCCTGCTGCCTTCTGCCTGCTCTTGTTTTTCCGAGACCTTGCCTTACCTTGAGGGATAACCATTCGTTCACGAGGAGACTGCGATGCGCAGGATGATCGGCATTCTTTCGATGCTGGTGCTTTGTCGGCTCTGCCATTGCAAGAGGCCGGCGCCGCCCGACATGCGGATGGCACGGAGCGACGCAGGACCCCGGGAGCACCAATCCCCATGACTTTCGTGGTGATGATCGCCGGCGACGGCATTGGCCCCGAAGTGATGGCGGCGACCCGGCAGGTTCTCGACGCCGCCGGCGCCCACATCCACTGGATCGAAGCTCACGCCGGTTTGGACGCGGTTGAGAAGTTCGGCGATCCGCTCCCCGATCAGACGCTCGAATTCATCCGCAAGCATCGTGTCGCCCTCAAGGGTCCGTGCACCACTCCCATTGGCAAGGGCTTTCGTTCGATCAATGTCCGCTTGCGCCAGGAGCTCGCCCTCTTCGCCAGCGTTCGCCCGGTGCAAACGCTGCCCGGCGTCAAGGTGCCGTATGAACATGTCGATTTGATCGTCGTGCGCGAAAACACCGAGGGGCTCTACGCCGGCCTGGAGCACGTCGTCGTTCCCGGCGTCGTCGAGAGCTTGCGTCTGGTGACGCGCGACGCTGCCGAGCGCATCATTCGTTATGCTTTCGAGTTGGCTCGACATCAGGGCCGCCGCAAGGTTACCGTCGTCCACAAGGCGAGCGTATTGCCATTGAGCGACGGCATGTTTCTGCGCATCGCCGACGAAGTCGCCGACGATTTTCCATTCCTCGAATATGAACAGCAAACGATCGACCACGTCGCCCTGGATTTGGCCCTCGATCCGACGCCGTACGACGTGCTGGTCATGGAAAACCTGTTCGGCGACGTGATGAGCGACGTCTGCGCGGGCCTGGTTGGCGGCCTGGGCGTGGTCCCTGGCGCCAATATCGGCCAGCGCTACGCCCTTTTCGAAGCGGTGCACGGCAGCGCCCCGGACATCGCCGGCAAGGGATTGGCCAACCCGATCGCCCTGTTGCGCTCCGCCGCGATGATGCTCGACCACATCGGCCAGCGCGTCAGTGCCCAGCGCATCGAGCAATCGGTGCGCGACACCCTGCAAGCCGGCGTCGGTTTGACGCGCGATTTGGGCGGCGACGGCAACACCGGGACCATCACCGAGCGGCTGATCGCGAATTTGTGATGGCTGGATTCGTTTAGCGCCCGCGTGGCACCGTGCGAACGCTAAACGGGGAGACCGAGAGATGTCCCTGCTTGTCACTCTGATCCAAGGCGGCGAGGTCGGCTACGATCTCGTGCCGGCCATCAAGCGCGTCATCGAGGCGGCCGGCGTTCCGATCACATGGGACGAATACGTCGCCGGCGCTGAGGCGGTCAAGCAGGGATTGCCGCCGCTGCCCGAGCCGATGCTCGCCTCGGTGCGCAAGAATGGGCTCGCTCTCAAGACGAAATTGATGTCCGATCCGGCTCGCCCGCTCGTCAATTTCAACGTGCAGTTGCGGCGAACTTTGGGGCTCTATGCGGCGGTGCGGCCGCTCAAGAACCTGCACGGACTCAAAGCACGCTTTGAAAACGTCAACATGCTCGTCATCCGTGAGATCACCGAGGATCTGTACGCTGCCATCGAGCATGAAATCGTGCCAGGCGTCGTGCAGAGCTTGAAGGTCGTCACCGAATCGGCTTCGAAGCGGTTCTTCCGATTCGCGTTTCGCTGGACGAAGGAGTCGGGCCGCAAGACGATCCATTGCGTGCACAAGGCCAACATCCTCAAGCAGGCCGATGGGCTGTTTCTCGAAGCGTTTCGCGCCACCGCAAAGGACTTTCCGGACATTCAAGCGAGGGAGATGATCGTCGATAACTGCTGCATGCAAATGGTGTCAAAGCCGCAGCAATTCGATGTGCTGGCGATGGGCAATCTCTACGGCGACATCGTCAGCGATCTTGGGGCGGGCGTGGTGGGCGGCATCAGCGCCACCGCCGGGATCAACGTCGGCGATGGCATCCAGGTCTACGAGTGCTTTCACGGGGCCGGCCGAGACCGTGTTGGCATCGATCGCGCCAATCCATTGCCCTTGCTGCTGCCGGCCATCGACCTCTTAAGTGGCGTCGGGCAGAAAGAAGCGGCCGCCCGAATTCTACGCGCGATTGAGAAGGTGCTCGGAGCCGGGCCACTCCGCACCCGAGACCTCGGCGGCGACGCGACCACATCCGCATTTGCCGACGCGATTGTGCAAGCCCTTTAGCCGCTTGCGGTGTATCAGTCTGTCGATTGTAGGGAACAGGAGGGCAAACCCGGCGACACCGTAAAACCGGTGCAGGTCGCACACTTGACAGGATTTCCGTTCAGCGAGTAAACTCATGGTAGTATAATGTAGAAGTGAAATTCGCGCCAGCCTCATCGATCGATCCATGCCTGATTCGCGTCCGGGAGACGACAGAACGTGAAAGCCATCATCAGCGATATTCACAGCAACCTGGAAGCACTCCAGGCCGTCCTCGATGATATCGCCAAGCAGAACATCACCGAGATTTTCTGCCTGGGCGACATCATCGGCTACGGGCCCAACCCGCGCGAATGCATCGACCTGGCCATGAAATGCCAGATGGTCTTGCTCGGCAATCACGATCAGGGAGCCATGTTCGATCCCGACGGCTTCAATCCACCCGCCGAACGCGCCATCTTCTGGACCCGCTCACAGCTGGAATCATCCGCCGACAGCCGGGTCAAACGTGAAAAGCGCTGGGAATTCCTGGCCGAGCGCCCGCGCACCTTCAAGGAAAACAGCCATCTGTTCGTGCACGGCTCCGCCCGCAATCCGCTCAATGAATATGTCTTTCCCGAGGACATTTACAATCAGCGCAAAATGGACCGGATTTTCGCCCTCATCGACAAGTATTGCTTCCAGGGGCACACGCATGTGCCGGGCGTCTTCACGGAAAGCTTGCAGGATGATTCCTACGCGTTCCAGGCTCCTGAAGAGCTCAATGAATTCACCCATCCGCTCGACGAGCGCAAGACGATGGTCAACGTCGGCTCGGTCGGCCAGCCGCGTGACGGGAACTGGCGAGCTTGCTACGTGGTCCTTGATGCCAAGAACGTTTGCTTCCGCCGCGTCGAGTACGACATCGACAAGACGATCCAAAAGATTCACGACATCCCCGATCTCGACGATTTTCTCGGGGATCGCTTGCGCGATGGCCGCTGACGTTTAGCCCTGCCTCGTTGAGGCGGCCATGCATCCCGAAGCGGCCCCGTCCGCCCTCCGCTCCGACGCGGGGCTAAACAAATTCGCGGCCATTCCTATCCTATCTTCGTCTGCGCAATATTTTCGCTTGGTGAGCGAAATACCGGGCGACGCCATTTTCCTCCTTGCGAACGACATTATGCAGCGAAACAACATTATCGTTTTCGTCATTGTCGCGGTATGCATCATCGCGGGCTGGTATTTCTTCATGCTCCCGTCGGAGGCGGAGAGGCAGAAGCGAGCAGAAGAAGCGCAGAAGGCGAGAGCGGAGATAACGGAAAGGAAACGCAAGCTGGACGAGGAAGCCGCCGACGCCAAGGCCAAGAAGGACGCGGAAAAGAAAAAGGAGGAGGAGAAGAAGGCGAATACCGAGCCGGTGAAGAAGCCGGCGGTAAAAAACCCGCCCAAGGAAGAAAAGCTCGAGACGGTCACGCTCGGCGGCGAGTTGGACAAAGACGGCAATAACATTTTCCATCTCACGGTCGATGTCATCTCGCGCGGTGCTGGCGTGCGCAAGCTGGTCCTCAATCGCTTCGAGGCGGCCAACTGGCGCGGCCGGCCGGCGACTGACGCCGATGGAAATGCCGAGAAGCTGCAACTAATCCAGGACGACGAACACTCGCCGTCCTATCGCATGTATCACTACCGCGACCACAAGGATGAAAATCCCGTCCTCGGCCTGGGCGAGCAGATCTGGAAATTACTGAAGCCCGAAAAGGAAGAAAAACTCGATCGCGCCGGCGGCGGCGCCATCGAAAAACGCCGGGATGGCAGGACCGTTGAAAAGGATGCGGACGGCAACATTATCTCGGAGGAAATCACCCTTTCAACCATGGTTCCCGACCTGGATGTCGAGATCACCAAGACCTTCAAGCTTGGCTACAAGGATTATCACGTCGCCATGAAGCTCGTGATCGAGGACCGCCGCACGGACAAGAACGCCAAGGAAATCAAGTTCCGTTATCAGCTCACCGGCGCCCAGGGGTTGCCGATCGAGGGGGAATGGTACGCCAGCATCCATCGCAATGCGTTCATGGCCCTGGTCGAACCGAGCGGCAGCGTGTGGCGCAAGCTTGAGGACGCCTCCCGCATCAGCCTGCGCCGCGGCGGCGATCGCTTCCCGCTCGACAGCCGCGGCGACAATCGCTTGCAATTCGCCGGCGTCGCCAACCAGTTCTTCGGCGCCATGATCGTCGTCGAGCCCGAAAAGGATAGCGGCAAACCGAGGGGACTGCTCGCCTGGGCCAGGCCCACGCTGGAAACCACCGAGACCAAAAGGCGCATCACCAATCTGGATTACGCTCGG
This sequence comes from uncultured Planctomycetota bacterium, assembly GCA_963767835.1. Classification (GTDB taxonomy): domain Bacteria; phylum Planctomycetota; class Planctomycetia; order Gemmatales; family Gemmataceae; genus SIAQ01. Next base: position 250,263 of record CAVYFY010000014.1, on the reverse strand, counting down.
GACATCGTCGAATTCCGGGACGATAAGGGGAACAAGCTGGAATATCATCTGCTGCCACGCACCAAGCATCATCTCAAGGAAGACCTCGATGCACAGGTGGACCAGAAACTCGTGCTCAGCCATTACAAGCTGCCCGACGGCAAGCTCATCGCCACGTGGGCCCGTCTTGGCGAAACGCCCAGGCCGCAGTTCGACGACATCACCGTGCGCGTCACCAGCGAAGTCATCGAGCTTTTCCCCGGCGACAAGGTCGAGCAGCCGTTCATGCTCTATCACGGCCCGGTCAAGGTCGCCCTGCTCGCCCAGGAAAGCGGTGAGAAAGAAGTCCCCGACAAACTCGTGACTTATTACGCCGAAACGCTTCATCTCAACACGCTGACCGATTATCCCAATGACAACTGGTTCGGCAAGATTTCGTCCTTCATCAAGCTGACCGATGTCATTATCTTCGTCACCCGCTTCATGCACTGGCTCTTGTACCAGCTTCATCACGTCTTCGGCTGGGGCCTGAGCATTGTCGTCTTGACCGTCATGGTCCGCGGCGCCATGTTTCCGATCAGCAGGCGGCAGGCCCTCTTCAGCATCAAAATGCAGGCGCTCGGCCCGGAACTCAAAAAGGTTCAGGAGAAATATCCCGACGATCCGCAGGCGAAGATGCAGGCGACGCAAGAATTTTACAAGAAGCACGGCATCAATCCGCTCGGCAGTTGCTGGCCGGTGTTCCTGCAGATGCCGATCTTCCTGGGACTGTATTTCGCGTTTCAGGAGAGCGTCCATTTTCGCCTGGCCGACTTTTTGTGGATCGAGAACTTGGCGGCTCCGGACATGCTCTTCGAGTGGGGTGATCGCATCCCGTGGATCAGCGACCCCAACAACCTCGGGGGCATGATGTACCTCGGGCCGTTCTTGAACATCCTGCCCATGATCGCGGTGGTGTTCATGCAAATTCAGCAGTCACAGACAATGCCGCCGGCGACCGACGAGCAGCAAGCGATGCAGCAGAAGATGCTGAAATATATGACGATTTTCTTTGGCGTCATGTTCTACAAGGTGGCGGCGGGGCTGTGCATTTATTTCATTTCGAGTAGTCTGTGGGGCCTGTGCGAGCGTAAGCTGTTGCCCAAGAAGAAGCTCGCCAGTGACGCGGCGGCGAACACCGCGGCGGCGGCCTCGACGGCGATCACCTCTGTGCCGAAATGGAAAGGCAAGAATGCCAAAAAGGACCGGGAAAGCCAGAAGGAAAAAGACACCGCACCAGCTGGCCCCCTCGATAAGATCAAGGCCCTGTGGCGCGACATTCTCCGGGCGGCCGAGAAAAAGTAACCTGTAGGGCCCTCGGCGTGGTACAATGAGCCCGTCCACGCTTAGCGTTCGCATGGTGCCGTGCGAACGCTAAACGCAAGCCAGGGATTCACGGAGCCCGGCCATGCGCAAATACACATTTCTACTTATCCCGCTACTGGCCTTGTGCGCCGTCGATGCGCCGGCTCAATCCAAGAAGGCCAAGACGCCCTACCTGGTCGAGTTCGACCGGGCCAAGGACATCACGCAGATGAATGTCTCGGCCGACGGGACCAAGAAGGGGATCTTCGTCAAGGTTCGCTTCGCCGTCACGCTCGACGGCGGCAAGATCGACAAGCTCGGCGAGGATTACAAGCTGATCATTGAGGAGGACGGCCGCGAGGTCAAGCGCGTCGATATGCCTCGCCCCGTCGCTTCCGACGATTTGACCGTGATGCTGGCGATCGACACGTCGGGCAGCATGAAGGAGCATGGCCGCATCGAGCAAGCGCGGGCGCCGCCGACGTGTTTCTGACGAAGCTGCCGCCGAAATCCGATTGTGGGCTGATCCTATTCGATCACGAGATCCGCGAGAAGATGCCGCCGATCTTTGACCGCCCGCCGCTGTTGGCCAAGATCAACGCCGTGCAACCGCGCGGCGGCACCGCCTACCTTGACGCAGCCTCCGATGGCGTCGCCATGCTGCACGGCGTCATGCGCCGCCGCGATCGCGCCGTGGTTCTCATGACCGATGGCATCGATCTTAACAGCAAAAAGACGATCCAGCAGGTTATCGCCGAGGCCAAGCGCGAACGGGTGCGCGTCTACACCATCGGCATCGGCGAACCGGGCCGCCTTGAGCAGGTCAACAGCGTCCTCGTGCTCGACCATTCCGGCAGCATGAAGGATTCAGCGAGCGACGCCGAGACCACGCCCAAGATCGATGCCCTGCACCTCGCGGCCGAGCGCTATGTCGATTCCATGTCGTCGGTCGGGCGCTGCAGCGTCATCCCGTTTAGCACCATCGTCGAGACCCCGTGGCCGTTCATGGACAAATCGCAGGGCATCAAGTTGAAGGGGATGGTCCGCAAGCTGGATGCCTTCGGCGAGACCGCTCTTTTTGAGGCTACTTATGATGCGATCAACGTGCTGGAGGCCGATCGGCCGCGCGGCAAACGCGCTGTCGTCGCCATGACCGACGGCAAAGACAACAGCAGCCGACGCGGCAAGAAGGAACTCCTGGAACGCGCCAAAGAAGCGAACATTCCCATTTACATGCTCGCTTTCGGTCGCGACAACGAGATCGACGAAGGCACCATGCGCGAGATCGCCGAAGCCACGGGGGGCAAATATTATCACGCCAAAAGCAAAGACGCCCTCATCGAAATCTTCGAGAGTCTTTCGATCGAACTGCACGACGATGGCATCGACGAGGTCGCCCTGAAGACGCTCGCCAAGGAAACCGGCGGCCAATATTACCCGGCCAAGAACGTCGCCGAGTTGAAGCTGGTCCTCGAGCAGGTGACCAAGAACATCCAGCGCGAATCGTACGAAATCGTTTTTGAGAGCCTAGTGCAGCGGACTGACGGCACGCAGCGCAATGTCACCTTGAAGCTGGTCCGCCACGGCGAGAGCGGCACGGATGAGGTGATGGAGGTGCGCAAAGGCAGCTATCAGATGCGCGGCCTGGTCGTTGCCGAGATGAATCATTTCGTTTATCTAGCGTTCCTGCTGGTGATCGGCGGCCTGATTGCGTTGCCGGCGCTGTTGCGGCGCTCGGCGGCATAGTTCACCTTCTCGTTCCCACGCTCGGCGTGGGAACGCACTGCTTCGCGACGCTCCCGCGTCGCGGACTTGACGGCATGCGGCAACAGAATTCACGGCCCGAAGGCGTTTTTCAACACCGCCGGAAGGTTCCGCGCAGCATGATTGCATTTTGGCTCGGCATCCTGTCCGCGACGCAGGAGCGTCGCGAAGCAGTGCGTTCCCACGCGGAGCGTGGGAACGAGGGAGGCACTTATTGATACTGCAACAGCCGGCAGGGCAGCTTGCCGTTGAACAGATCGATCACCTGCGCCGGTTTGCCGATTTGGCGGGCCAAGAATGCGTTACTGGTGAAGACGCACATCTTCCAGCCGGGACAGCGTTCGCGGAAGATTTCGCCAAGCCGGCGATAGAGCCCCTTCAATTCCTTCTCGTCGCCGATGCGCTCGCCATAGGGAGGATTGCAGATCAAGAGACCCGGCGGCCCGGCGGGGGGCTGAAAATGCTCCAGGTTGCGCAGAGCGAATTTCAGTAAATGCCCGATGCCGGCGGCGCGGGCGCATTCCTGTGAAAAATGCAAGGCGTCGCGCCGTACGTCGAAGCCCAGGATCGGCTGTGGCACTTGCCTCACCACATGCCGCCGCGCTTCATCACGCACGCTCGTCCACAGGCCAATGTCGTAGTCCATCCAGCCCATGAAACCGAAGCGGCGGCGCGTCAAACCCGGCGGCCGCTTGAGCGCGATCCACCCCGCCTCGATGCATAGCGTCCCCGAACCGCACATCGGATCGACGAGCGGCACATCGCCGCGCCAGCCGGTAAGCAGAATCAAGCCGGCGGCAAGCGCCTCGTTGAGCGGCGCCTTCGACAGGATCGTGCGGTAGCCGCGCTTGTGCAGCGATTCGCCGGAACTGTCGAGACTCAGGGTTGCTTCATCACGGAAGATGTGCAGGTTGAGCCCGACCATCGGGGTCTCGACATCGACGCTGGGCCGTTTGCCGAGCTTGGCGACGAATTGATCGCAGATGGCGTCCTTGACGCGCAGGGCGGCATAGCGGGAATGCGTGATGGCAGAATCGCGCACGTTGCAATCGACCGCCAGCGTGTGCTCCGGCGTCATGATGCGCGACCAGTCGAGCGTCTGCACGGCGGCGTAAAGATCGTCGGGCGAGTGGACCGGCGTTTCAAGGATCGGCATCAGCACCCGCACCGCGGTCCGCAGCCAGAGATTGGCCCGATAAAGCAGTGCCGTATCGCCGTGGAAGGCGACGCCGCCCCGGCCAACGTCGATCTGCTCGGCCCGCAATGCGCGCAGCTCCTCCGCGAGGATTTTTTCGAGGCCGCGTGCGCAGGTTGCGAAGAGTTTCAAGTTGTCCGTGGTTCGTGGTGTCATTTCTTCATCACAAGATCCCACAGCGCCGTCCCGTATGCCAAATAGCGATCGCGATCCTCCGCAAGCAGATAGCGATCCTCGATCAAGCGGCCACAAGCGTCATCGAGATCGCCGCGATAAATCTTGACGTTGGCATAGCGTTTCTGCACTGTGGGCCGCGGATCGGCAGTCGTCTCGGCGGTCGGGAACGGGATGAAGGAACCTTGCAAGCTCGTCAGCGCCTCCATCGGCGCCGGCTTCCTTGCGGCGCAGATTCCAGCCGGTGAAGGTGCCGAGCGGGGCCGCGACTTCGGGCGGCAGCAGCATGCCGAGATCATTGCCGTCCGCATCCCCCTTCGGCACGAGCACCTTGTAAGTGCCTTTGACCTTGGGCGGCTCGATCGTGATGATCCGTTTGGACGCGAACGTCGGCCCATAATCGTTGTACGATGGCTGCTGGATCACGGTTGGAAACCGCACGCCGGGGAGCTTCGGGAACTCGACGGCCTTGGCGGTCGGCGCAACGAGGTAGCCATCGGCAAAATGCGGGTAGATGCTGGCGGGAGGTGCTTTATCCTCGCGAACCCATTCATCCAGGGCAATAAGCAACGCGCGCACAAGCGGGCGATAATCGCCGAAGTTGGCGTAGTTATCGCTGATCCCCTTGCCGGGTGGGAACGCGGCCGGCCCGTGCTGGGTGCCGCCGAAGCTATAGATGCGAACGTGGTCGGGAATGTCGGCGTCCTTGGTCCCGAGCGGATCGGTGTGGACGAGCGATCCTGAGCGATGCCAGTATTCCGCGGCCGTCTGCGTATGCATGATTTTCGGCTGCGTCTTGCTTTTCTGGTAAGCGCCGAGGATGCTGTCGGTCTTCTTGGTAAATGGGTCGGTGGCCGGACCGTAGGTGAACGGGAAGATGTCGCCCGGATAGAGATGATCCTCGTGCTGGCCATTGTGCCGATTGGGCTGAGCGAAGCGGTGGTTGAAGAATCCCAACCCGCCGCCGGCGACGTGCGGCATCAAGCCGTCGAAAACAATCCGGCCTTGCGTGTCTTCGTTGAAGCCCTCATAAAGCAAATGCCGCAAGAATCGCCCGCTTTGCGAGACTCCGAAGGCGAAGGCGCGATCAATCGCCAGCTTGCCGTTCGTTTTTCTCAGTGGATTTTTGTCCGAGCCATCGTGGCGCAGGAACGAAATCAGATCGCGCACCGAAGCGAACCCGACGCCCTGCACCAACGAGCCTTCGCCTTCGTAGGTCAATTCGTAAAGGACGCCCGGCTCAAAACCGCCTTCGATCGCAAGCCGAATTTCGGGCAAAGTCCCCGGTACGCCCTCTTTCACTTCGCGCATCGGCATGCGCACCAGCTTCCATTTTTCCATTGGCATCACTACGCGCTCATCTTTTTCCATACCGCGCTTCGTCAAAACGGCGTTTGCCTCGCCGGCCTGAGTCGGCGGATAGGAGCCGTGATTGGGCCGGCGCGAGAGCGGCATCGATTTTACGCGCGTGTCGGTGCTCATTTCCTGGCGGACGATTCCCTTGACGAGTTTGCCTTTTTTGCGCGCTTGCGGCGCCTGGAGAAGCAGTCGGCCATCCCCAGGCAAGAGCTCGCCAATCCAGCCGGACCAGATGACGGTGTAGCCCTTGCGCATGAGGAAGCCATCGCCGGACGGATTCTTGGCGTCGGGGCTTGGACCGCCGGGTGGGCGATTGAACATGCCGAGCGCGAGCTTGTTGCCGCGATTATTGACATCATAGAAGATGGCGCCGTTCCCCTTGGCGAGGTCCTTCGGAGCGAGGATGACCACATCGGCCGCGAATTCGACCTTGCCGGCCGCGTTTTTCGGGGCGAGATCAAGGTCGATGATCGGGCGATTGCGAGCGTCCGCCGGATCGATGGCGAAACGCGCGATTGCCGTGATCTGCTCATAAGGCCCGACATCGCCGAACACCTTGCCGCCGGCGAACGGCTCGCGTTTGAGGATTTTCAGTTCGACGAGTTCGGCCTGCGCGGTGGGGGCGGCAAGCAACGAAAAAAGGATCAGTGCGATGTATCGAAGACTTTGCATGATATTGTCCTTCGGCAACTTGCGGAACCAATCAATGAATGTTAAAGTAACACGCGGGCCAGGTGGATGGCCAGTGATATTTGGCACACGATTCGAAACCTCGAAATTCAGGGAAAAAACATGTCCGGTGCCGGTCTCACGTTTCTGTTCTGGAATCTGAAGCGTGCGAGGGCGGACATCCTGGCAAGTCTGGTCAAGCGGGAAAACGTGGACGTACTGATACTGGCTGAATGTCCGCTGCGTCCGGCGGAGATTCTAACCGCACTGAACCAAGAGTTTTCGGACTACTTTTATGTGCCGAATCGATGTCCGCGGATCGCGGCATACACGCGATTCTCGGAACAGTTCTTGGCTCCGTTGGAGCCACACGTGGAGGGCGAGTACTGGGCCATCCGAAGGCTTGTGCTTCCTGGCCGCCTCGCAATCCTTCTTTGCATGGTTCATTTTCCCTCAAAATTACACCGGAGTTCTGATGACCAATCCGCGTTCGCTACCGATTTTGCCCGCACCATCCTTGCCCAGGCCGAGGCACGCGAGCAGCACGAACGCACCGTACTTGTCGGCGATCTCAACATGAACCCCTACGAAAACGGTGTGGTGCAGTACAATGGACTGCATGGCGTCATGACGAGGGAGATCGCTCGCAGGGAAATGCGGACGGTGAATTTCCAGAGCAATCGTTTCTTCTATAATCCGATGTGGCGGCATTTCGGCGAGCGGCCGGAGGGCCATGCGGGAACCTATTATTATGGCAGCCCGAAGTCCCGTGCTGATTATTGGAACATATACGATCAGGTATTGGTGCGACCCGATTTGTTGCCATATTTTCGTGACGAAGAGCTGCGCATCATTCACCACGATGCGAACTTGGATCTCTCATTGCTGCGGATGGGAAAGCCCGACCTTCAAGAGGTTTCGGACCATCTGCCTATCGTGTTTCACCTCCATATTTGATGAAGGGAGCTGGAATGCCTGTTGAAACTGCCAGTTTGTGGCCCGTGGATTTCGATGAACCGGTGCTGCTCACTCCCTTGGCCATCCTGAGGCAGCAAGGCGCGGCTCTTGGGGAACAAACGAAAAACATTGTTGTCGGTCGCGTGTTCACCACAGGGGAAGGAGATACGTTCGCCCATCGCTTTTCCGTGCACTGCGCGCCGCTCCTGTTCCAAACGGAATTGATCATCGTGAAACATGGAACCGATCTTTATCCTGCCACGGTAATAGTCGCCAACGAACAGGGCCCGTACCCGACAGCCGCCAGCCCAGAAGACTTGATGCGTCTGTTGAAAGATGTCTTCGCGCAGCCGAAGACCAAGAAGATCATCGCGAGCCTGCTCGCCCAAAGCCGCCAGTAAGATCGCCATTTTTTTGAGGAGAGAATGATGAAGTACGCAACACTCAGTATCGCCGTCATCGGCCTGATCGCCGCCGTTGGGGCCGGGCATGTCACGCTGGACGCCCAGGGGGACAAGAAAGTGGAGACGCGCGTCTTCGAGATGCGGACCTATTACGTCCATCCGGGCAAGATGCCGGCCCTGCATGCTCGCTTCCGCGATCACACCAACAAGCTCTTCGTCAAGCACGGCATGACCCTGATCGGCTACTGGAACCCGATCGACGAGAAGCAAGCCCAAGAGAAGCTGGTTTACATCCTGGCCTATCCGAGCAAGGCGGCTGCCGACAAGAGCTGGGCGGATTTCCGCAAGGATCCCGATTGGATCGCCGCCAAGAAGGCGTCGGAGAAGGACGGCGAGCTGGTCGCCAGGTACGAATCAGTTTTCCTGAACCCGACCGATTACTCGCCGATCAAATGAGACCTCACGCCGGGCCGCCGCCCTGAGTGGCGGCTTGGGCTAGCTTCTCGGCTACCCCCTTCCATCCGTCTTCAATCACCTTTTGCGCCGCGCCGCGGATCAGGCCGGCGGGCATCATCTTCAACAGGCCGCCCAGGTTCTTGACCTCGGATCGCCATTGCAGCTTGGTCCCCTGGTCGCACGCCGAAAGCGTCAAAGCCGTTTCGACTTCGCTCGATGAGCCGATCCCTTTGCTCGACTGCGAATAGCGGATCGAGGTGGGCTCCGTCCCATCGATCACAGCAATGGTCACATCCAGGTTGCCTCGCATGAACGAAAAGCCCGGCTGCACCGTGCAAACCGCCCGATCGCGCGTTGCTCCCTCGTGCGGCGTCCCGTCGGGTATGCAGCGTGCCAGGAACGCGGCATCACGCAGCTTAGGCCAAAGTTGCGCCGGCGGCACTGCGAAAATCCGTTCGCCTTCGAAAGACTGCATGTCGGCTCCTCGTGGATTGCGGACGATCGATGTTTCGTCACTCGATATTGTATCACTCGCCAAACAGGACGCGCTGAGCGAATTCGTTGCGGAAGACGCCATGCGGATCGACTTGCCGACACACGGCGCGGAACTTCGGCAGCCGTGGGTAGAGGTTTTCGATGTCAACGCCGCTGAGCGGAAAGTGCTTGCCCCAGTGCGGCCTCGCCTGAAACCGCATCGCCATGCTTCGGGCCAGGAACGACGCCAAGGCATAAAACGGTTCGCGCGGCTCGACATAGGTGATAAAGCTGATCGCGTACCAGGGCTCCTCCGCCCCAGCGGTCATCGAAATCAACGTGTCGTCCGGCAAGACCCGGCGAAACGTCACGGCGTAATGATGCGTAAAAGTGGCGCGCTTTTCATCCAGTTCAGCGCGCATGCCGATAAGATCCAGCTCTCCTGCAAGCGGCGTTGCGTCGCCCGTGTCTGCGAATACTTGCAGCACCGCTTTCACGAACGCCGCCGCCGCTCGAATATGCTTGGCGGGCACGAAAACCTCGATTTCCAGGTGCTTGAACAACTCGTGCTCCATCACCAGCATCCGTTCGCTGTGATCGATCACCGTGCGATTGGTGAGAATCAATTTCGGCAGGACGCGGCGATAGAACCACTTGACCAACGTCGGATTCTTGAGGACGGACGCCAGCAGCTTAATCACAACGTGCAAGCCAATGTCAATGTTAGTATACCACCACGCGCGATAGAGCTTCGCTCCAAGCGATTGCCGCGTTCGAAAGGTCGGCGTTATCGCGCGGCGCTGCACGAGGTACGACCATAGATACGGAATCAGAAAGAACTGTTGCAGCGGAAATTCGCCTTCACTCGCCAGCGCTTCTTCGAGCGTCGCGCACGGGACAATGGTCTCGGCGACATCGTATTTCGGCACGCAGCGAAATCTCACCGAGAGGATGACGCCCATGCAGCCGAGGGCGCACCTTGCCGCTCGCAACTCCGGGCCGCTATTCCAGGTGTAGATGCGGGCCTTGCCGGTGTCTGGATCGTAGGCAGCGATGCGGATTTCGTCGATGAAATGCGACAGCGAGTGCGAGCCGGAGCCGTGCGTCGCGGTGGAGATGGCGCCGGCGATCGCTTGCTCCGTGATCAATCCCAGGGTCGGCATGGTGACATCGCCGAGCCGATGCAGTTTTTCAAGCAGGTGCTTGATCCGGCAACCGCCGCCGACTATCGCGTAAATTTCGCCGTCAGCGCCGCGCTGGAGTTCGACACCTTCGAAGTGCCGCATATCCACGATGGCGTCTTCGCAAACGACGGCGGGGCTCCAGGAATGCAGCGCCCCGATGACGCGGATTTTGCCGTGAGCGCACTGATCGAGAATCGCGAGGACTTCCGCTTCGCTGGTGGGCGTGTAGAGATGGCGCGGCGTGAAGCCGAGGTTACCGCCGAAGTTGGTAATTGCGTTCAAGCGAGGATCCTGCCGTTGCAATTCAGAAACCACGGAGCACACGGAGGTCACTGAGAGAGAACGAGGAGAAATTCAATTTTGGCCTCGTCTGAATTCTATCACCTTGTAATCCTCCGAGCCTCTCCGTGATCTCCGTGTGCTCCGTGGTTTCTGATTTGCGAGCTCAGCACGTCATGCGTCATTTTGTCGGCCGCTTCTGAACCCTCTTTTTTTCTGCTCCCGTCTTCGGATCGACATCAATGCCCAGCTTTTCGGCGGGGTCGCTGTAGAAGAAGAAGCCGTACATCATTTCCTGGTGCGTTTGCAGGCCGAAGCGGACGGTCGCCAATGGGTCCGGATTGTACGGGTTGAAGGGCGAGTTGTCGAAATGGGCGGTGCACTCCATGCGTGTCCCCTTGGCAAAGCGCATCTTGCCCGGCTCCCAACGATAGGGGATTTGCCAGGAGAAGCTGTAATTCGGAATGACGAGGAGCGTGTCGGTTTTGCCGCCGGGGGGCGTTGCCTTGAAGGTCATGTCCTTGCCGCGCACGTGCATATGGGAGAAGAGGGCGACGCCGACCGCGTCGCAATCGAGAACCCGGCTGGCGGCGACCTGGTGGGCGGGCGCTCCGGGCGGGATCGCAAATCGGCGCTCGTAGAGCCGAAGCAACTTCAGGCGTTTCTCGACGGTGTTGGTTGGGTAGCGTAGACCGATGGAGACCTTGCACTTTTCCATTTTGCCGGTAGCGACGAAGTGAAGCTCCAGGCCAAGCCCGGAGCCGCGGGGGATCAGGAATGCGGTGCCGTCGTCGAGCGACATCGGTTCGCCGCCGGGAACCTGGCCGGTGATGAAATTCTTCTCGTTGAACCCGTCGGTGAGGTTGACGAAGACCATGTTGCCATGATGGAGGGCCTGCGGATTGTCGGGCAGAATCTGCACGAACTGAACCCACGTGTCCTCGGTGAAGACGTGCGGCAAGATCGCGTACTTGTACGGGATGTCCCCCTTGGCGGGCAACTCGAACTCGGCCGTGTGCAGCACCAGGTCCGGCTCGCCGATCAGCCATTTGCTCGTGGGCGCTTTTGGAGCTGGCGGCGTCTTTTTGGCGTCGCCTTGGGGCGTGCCGATGCGCACCCAGTCGGCAATCGTTTCACGCTCCTCGTCCGAAAGCCCGCGGCGGTTGACGAAGGGGCCGAACTCATGGCTCGCGAACCACGGCGGCATCCGCTGCTGGGCGACCGCCTCCGCGATCGTCTCGGCCTGCCTGGACGCTTGCTTGTAGCTCGTCAGCGCGAACGGCCCCGATCTGCCGGTTTGATGGCACGACCAGCAATGCTTCTGCAAAATCGGCGCGATATGCTCGGCAAAGTTTACCTCGCGCGGCTTACGCTCTTTGGAAAACGTCATCGGGCAACCATCAACCTCCGTCTCTGCGTTCGTCACCTTTTTGCCTGCCAGCACCGCATCAAGCGCATCTTTCAGATCGCAGCTCGTTGGTTCCTTGCGCACGCCGCCGAGCCGATACTGATTGTCGATTCGGCCACGATAGCGCAGGCGCTTGTCGGCGTCGAGGACCACTGCTTCCGGAGTGCGGCGCACGCCGAGAGCGCGGGCGCAGACGCCGCCGAAATCCTTGACGAAGGGAAATGCCACATCGTGCTGCACGGCCTGCGTCGCCATGCTGATAATCGAATCTTCCTCGGCCGAATTGACGCCGACGAATTGCACATCCTTGCCGGCATATTCCTTGTCGAGCGCCGTCAACGTGGGCAGATAGCGCTTGGCGAGCGGGCAACTCGTGTTGGTGAAAACCAGCACATACGCCTTCTGCTTGCCGAAATCGTCCAGTGAACGTGGCAAGCCACGAATATCGGCAAATCTGAGCTTGCCGATCTGGTCGCCGATCTTGGCAGGAGTTTGTGCGCGAACTGCCGTTGCCACAACGCAGATCAGAAGACAGGAAAAGCTGAAACGCATGTGACTTCACTCCCGCAAGCTATGCTACGACATCCGGGGCCAGAACACTCGATCACCGGATGGCAGCCCGTGACTGGCCGTGATCTCCCGAGGTTTGATTTTACTATCGGAGGCCATTGATCTCAATCGGGAATCAATACCCGAAGGAGAGAGCGCACGGGAAGCATTAATGCCAAGCGATAAAAGGCGCGTACTGAATGCGCTCTGAGGCGAATGCGCTCTGAGGCGGATGAAGAGCATTTCACAAAAAAGTCAGACCGGCGGTTTCACTCGCGCTGCCTGATGCAACGAAATCTTGACGCGCAACTATTGTTGGCCGTTGCGTTTGCGACCTTTCATTGCACGCATACTTAGCGCGGCAGAGCCGCAACCGAATTTAATGCTTGAAAAACGGTGTTCCTTCTGCGGAGATGGAGTTGCGCAACTTCACCACCAGCAAAAGGAACACCATGAACTCTTTTATATCCCTGTTCGCCAGCATGATCGCGGGATCCTTGCACGGCTATGATCGGGTCGTCTTTCGCGGGCACTTGCGGCAACTCTCCTATGCCGGCGGCATGCGATCCTATCTGTGGGCCAATCAGGTCTTGCTCAAGGACTTCCAAACGCACGTCCAGGGCAAGACGGCTGACTTGCTTCAGGCGTCCTTGGCCGAGGCGGAACGCAAGAAGCGGCCGATCCTCTATTTGCCTTCCAGCGGCACCGACAAGGAAGCATTGGCACGCAAGATTATGACCGAGGATCGCGTGCGTGCCGGCTTGATCGGCGTGTTCAAGTGCGTCGAGCCTGGCTTCACCTATGAAGTGCATGGCAACCGCGCCACCAAAAAGTTGGAAATCACCGGCAAGCAGGGCCGTTGTCTGCATGTGTACCACTATTATTTGCACCCGCTGTTTGGCTTCATGTACGCACGCCTGCAGACCTGGTTCCCGTTCGCGGTGCAGATTGGCATCAACGGTCGCGAGTGGTTGGCTCGGCAAATGAGCCAGGCGGGCTTGAAGTACCAGCGCCGCCGCAACAAGTTTTCCTGGCTCGAGGATTTTACCAAGGCCCAGGACTTTCTTGACCGCCAAGTGCAGACCGATTGGCCCGCGGCTCTGAACGCGATCTTGCAGCAGATTCATCCGGCGCATCCGCAGATTTTGGGACGCATGCCGTTGGCGTATTACTGGTCGGTGTTTCAAAGTGAATGGGCCAGCGACTACCTGTTTCGCCGCCGCGCCGATTTGGAGCGTCTCTATCCGCAATGGCTTCGATACGCGCTCTTGACGTACAAGAGTGCCGAGGTCATGCGTTTTCTGGGACGGACCGTGCCGTTGAGCAGCCAGATGAATCGGAACCTGACGAACACCGAAGTGACCACGAATTTGAAAAAGCGTGAGGAAGGGGTGTGCATCAAGCATTGGGTCGATGGAAACTCGATCAAGATGTACGACGCCTTGTTTGCCGACAGCGCCAATCTGCGTATCGAAACCACGATCAACGACCCGGTTGACTTCAAGGTGTATCGCACGAAGGAGAATGATCCTGCTGGCCCCAAGGACTGGCGACCGATGCGGATGGGCGCGTGGACATGCCGCAGCGTGCCGAACAGAGTCAGGCGGCCAACGATCGTTACGCGGCGGCGTTGACCGTGGTGCAGGACAAGACCGCGTTGAAGGAATGGTCCGAGCCGTGGTGTCGCCGCGTGCAGGCGTTGGGCAAGGCCAAGCGAACCGAGCGTGGCTTGAATCCGTTGGCGGCGAGCGATGCCGCGTTGTTGGCGGCGGTGGCCGATGCGAAGTTCACGGTGAAGGGCCTGCGTAACCGCGACCTGGTGGCGATGCTGTACGAAAAACCAGCCGCTGACGCCAAGGAGCGTCGGCGGCGTTCGGCATGGGTGACAAGGCAAATTCGTGTCTTGCGTGCCCATGGCATCTTGTCCAAGCAAGAGAAATCGCATCGTTACCACCTCAGTCCCGACGCCCGACTGCCGATTCTGGCACTACTGACGGCGCGCGACGCCAACGCTGACGAACTAACAAAAAAAGCAGCATGAAATCTTCGCAACTGCAAAGAATCCACGGGATAGTTACGCATACGCATACGCATACACCGACCCCTCCCCGCCGCAACGAACGTCTTTCTTGGCAATTTTTGAGCAAAGGCTGGATGAAGGAATATTCCAGAATGCGCCCGGCAAATCAGGATCACCCCGAGGCGTGCTGCAAGGAGAGCCACCAACTTCCCGCATGCGCGCACAATCGGCAACCAAAACCACCTATTTTCTCAATTTTCATCAATTCTTCACTTGCGTCCGCCAATGATTGGCCTTACTTTACGTCCCAGCGTGTCAGTTCTCTGCCCAGCGGGGATGATTGTTCGACACCGGGCCCCTCCTGCTCTGCTCTCATTTTGAATTGCCGCAAGCGCGCCTGCACCTTCGTCAGCGCATTGCTGAGTGGCGCCAGTTTCCCACGGGGAGCAAAATCATGTCTGGTAAAATCCTGCGCGAGCTAATGAAGCAACTCGGTGAGCATCGGCGGCGGTGCAATGCCGCAAAGCGGCGCCGTGCAGCGAAGCCGACATTCGAAATCCTGGAAGATCGCATCACGCCGACGAATTTCCTGGTGACCGACCCCAGTGGAGTGGCCGGCTCAGGCAGTGCCGGCGATGTCACGTTGCCTTACGCGGTCGCCAATGCGGTGAACGGGGATTCAATTACTTTCTCGACCGGGCTGGGCGTGAACAGCATCACCCTGAACGCGGCCCTGGCGTTGAACCAAAGCATTACTATTACCGGTTTGGGCGCCTCCAACCTGGCGATCAGCGGCAATAATACGGTGAGCATTTTCAATGTCAGCGCCGGCGTATCGGTGACCATCTCCGATCTGACCATCGAGAACGGTTTCGCGCCCAGCGGCGGCGGCGTCAACAACGCCGGCACGCTGACGTTGGCCAATGACACGCTTTCCAGCAACGCATGCAATTTCCACGGCGGCGCCATCTTCAATAATGGCTCCCTGACGCTGATCAGCGACACCATCTCCGGCAACTCGACCGGTTCGGCCACCGGCGGCAACGGCGGCAGCGGCGGCGGAATTTGGAACTCGGGCGTGATGGAGGTGATCGATTCGACCATCGCCAACAACGTGGCGTCCTCCTACGGCGGCGGTGTCGGCAATTTCGGCTCGGCGACCCTCACCAACTCGACACTCTTTGACAACACGAGCATGTACAACTACGGCGGCGCCGTCTACACCACCGGCACGCTGAGCCTCATTGACGACACCATCGCCGGCAATACCGCAGGCGCAGCCGATCCCAACCAGGGCTACGGCGGCGGCGATTACGGCACCGTGGCGATGATGGACAACACCATCGTGGCAGGCAACACGGCTGCCAACGACGGGCCCGACATCGATGGCACCGTCTCCGTCGCCAACTACTGCCTGATCAGCAACACCAGTGCGACGATCATCGACAGCGGCGGCAATAACCTACTCAACGTCAGCGCGGGATTGGCGCCTTCGCTGGCCTATAACGGCGGCACGACGCAGACCCTGGCGCTGTCGGCCAACTCCATCGCCATCGCCGCCGGCGATCCGGGCCAGGCAGGCACGATGTCGCAGAACGCCGTCACTCGGCCCGCCAGCCCGGATATCGGCGCCTATCAGACGTCCCTCGCGCCCTTTGTGACAATGAATAGCGCCAACATTCCGCATAATGCCACAACCATCGTCATTTATGGTGGCAATTTCGATCCCAATCCGGCCAACGATTCCGTGTATTTCAATGACGGCCTCGCCGGAATCGTTACGTCCGCGACAGCGACCGCGCTGACTGTGAGCATCACCTCTCCGCCGACGGCGCTGGGCAGTCTGACCGCAGTCGTCATCTGCGACGGCGTCAGCAGTGGTGCTCCCGTGCAAGTGGCAACCGTGGTCAATGCAAACTGGGTCGTCACGGACCTCGGCGGTTCGGGCGGCAGCCCCGCCGACGTCACCTTGCCTTATGCTGTCGCCTCCGCCTTGAGCGGCGACACGATTACCTTTTCGTTCCCAAGCGCTTCCACGATTACGTTGAACGCCCCGCTGACACTCAACCAAAACATCACCATCGCCGGTCCAGGCGCCGCGATCCTGTCGATCAGCGGCGCCAACTCGGGTCAGGTCTTCATTGTCAACTCCGGCGTGACGGCCAGCATCTCGGGCCTGACAATCGACAGCGGCAGCACCGGCGGCCTCGAAAACCAGGGCACGCTGACCCTGAGCAGCAACATCATCGCCGGCAATCCGGGCGGCGACATCAACAACTTCAGCGGCGCCACCCTCATCGCCGGCGATCCGAACGCCTTCACCAGCGACACCAACATCAACAATAACGGCACCCTCAACATGGCGGGCAACAGCGAGTTCATCGGAACTTTGACCGGCGCCGGCGTCATCACCAATGACCTCCACCTGTACCAGATCGACAACGGCGTCGCTCTCACTGGTTTTAACGACACGTTAGTTCAAAACGAAAGCGCCGACAACTGGGTCGCCAACGTGTTTACGGCGGCGGCAGTGGGAACGCAGCTCCAATCGGTCTCCTTCTTCGATGACAGCTCCAATCTCGATCCGAACGACCTGCCCAATCCTTACATCACGGCCGCGCTTTACACCGGCTCCCCGGCGACGGGCCTGACTCTCATTCCAGGATCCGTCAACAACGTGGCTTTGAACAGCGGTACAGGCTGGATCACCGTGCCATTCGCCTCGATTCAATCCCTTTCCCCCGGCCAAACCTTTACGGCGGCGCTTCTCATCGATGACGTCCCAAGCCTTGGCGCTGCAATACCTGTCTTTCCTTGGGTCGAAGACACCAGCGGCAGCAATGCCAATTCCTACTTCGACGTTAACTACCCCTACGACCTGAACGGCACCTACGTCAATACCTACAACATCGCCGCCCCCAACTTTCCCACGCCAAACGGCGAGGACTGGGGAAACATGGGCATCGGCACCAATGCCGACGTCGGCGTCACCATGCTGCGCGTGAATCAGACGGCGGCCACGCTGACGGTCACCGGTGGCGGCACGTTCAGCGGGGACATCCAGGATGGCAATGGCAGCAACACGCTTGCCCTTACCGTCGCCGGCGCCAACCAAACGCTGGTGCTCTCGGGCGACAACACTTATAGCGGTCTGACGACGATCAACAGCGGGGATTTCCTCAGGGCAGGCAGCGCGACCGCCCTCACGCCGAGCACGAGCGTCAACGCCAACGGCACCCTCGACCTCCATGACGAGAACGTCGCCATTGACGCCCTGAATGGCGGCGCCAGCGGGGCCCTCATCAACAGCGGGGCGGCGACATCGACGTTGACCGTCACCGGCGGCGGCGACTTCGCCGGCAACATCACCGGCGCCGCCACCGCCTTTACGATTGCTCCAAGCATCATGATTCTCCTGGGCAACAACACTTATAGCGGCCTGACCACCATCAATGTCGGCGATACGCTCCAAGCCGGCAGTATCACCGCGTTCTCCGCCACCTCCGACGTCGCCGACTACGGCACCCTCGACCTCGGCGGGTATAGCAACTCCATCCACGCCCTCAACGGCAATGGCCTGGTCACCTCTTCCACCGCAGACGCCACGCTAACCGTCACCGGCGGCGGCATCTTCAGCGGCACTATCGAAGACGATGGGGCCGTCGCCCTGACGGTCGGCGGCGCCTCCGAAACGCTCTCGCTCACGGGCACGAACACCTACACGGGCCAGACCACGGTCAACGCCACCAATACCCTGCTGGTGGACGGTTCCGAGACCAGCGCCGTGTCGGTTGCCGGCACGCTGGGCGGCACCGGCGGCGCCGGTGCTGTGACCGTCGCCGGCGGAACGGTGAACCCAGGAGATCCCGTCAACGCCACCGGCACGCTTTCCGCCGCTTCCGCCGACTTCTCCGCCGGCAATCTCACCGTGAATATTACCGGCGCCTCACCGGCCGTCACGGCGGATCTGCTTAGCGTCGCCGGTAATGTCACCCTGGGCGGCAGCTCCTCGCTGACTCTCGATTTGAACGGCTTGACCCTTGTCGGCGGCGGCTCCTTTACCATCGTCAGCGATGGCAGTCAGACCGGGACCTTTGGCAGCGTCAGCGTCATCAACAACCCCAACGGATATCTTCCCACAGTGTCCTACGTGGGCCACACCGTGGTCGTCACGTTCCCGCCGCCGCCCAGCATCACGAGCGTGGTCATCAATGAGGACATCTCCGCGCTGTACAACGCCGCGGGTCAGCCTTCTCCGGGCGTGCAGCGGTCGATGGTCAACGACGTGGTCTACACATTCAGCGAGCCGGTTAACATCAATCCCTCCGATATGAGCGTGTTCACCATCGCGGTCGCCGCCGGTTGGACCGGCACTGTGCCAACGCTCAGTTGGAGCCCGGTGACCGGATCGGGTTACACCCAGTGGGCCGTCACCTTCAGTGGCGCCGGCGTTACCGGCGGCTCGATCGCCAATGGCGCCTACGATATCACGGTCCAGGATCCAGGATCGATCACCGCGATGTCCGACTCCCAGGATTTGAGCCTGGCGCCGAGCGGCATCGGCGGCGCTACCCAGGCGTTCTACCGCTTGTACGGCGACATCAACGGAGACGAGTTCGTCAATGCCTCGGACAATTTGAAGTTCAAGCAAGCCCTTACGACCTACAACGCGGCCTTCGACTTCAACGGCGACGACGTTGTCAACGCCGCGGACAATTTCAAGTTCAAGAACGACCTGACGGTAAACTTCAGCGGCTTCACGCCGACGATCTGATGCCCTGTTGATGAACCGGAAGTGTGAGCGACGCTTCTTTCTGAACCTTCCGGCTCGTGCCCAATCCGGATGCATGTCCAGTAATCTCGCAATACCTTGACAGGGCTAGACCGATCAGACTAGAATCATACCGTTCAGTCTAATCGCCGCGTTTTCAGCATGTGGCGCTTTATGAAAAATGGCCGCGTCAATATCGGCAGCATTCGCCGCACCGAGATCGTCGATGCGGCGGCGGCGGTGATTTCGGAACAAGGCATTCAGAACCTGTCCTTGTCCGAGATCGAGAGCAAGGTCGGCATGAGCCGCGGTCAGTTGATGTACTACTTCAAGACCAAGGAAGATATCTTGCTGGCGGTTTTCGATCGCATGTTGCAGCTGATGTGCGAGCAACATGGCGAAGCGGGGCCTGAACTTCCATTGGAGCGGACGGATTGGCTCGATGTCGTTCGCTATCTTCTCGACATGATTTTGCAAGATCCGCCGGCTCATCCGGAGTTTCATGCGCTGCAATACACCTTCTTGTCGCAGATCAGCCATCGCAAGGATTTTCGCTGCAAGCTGGCCGATTTGTACGAGGAATGGCGCCGCGACATGGCCGAAAGATTGAAGCGCAACATGCGACAGCGCCCCTCGCTTCGCAAGGCCCGGCCGCGCGCCATGGCGACGTTAGTGCAAGCGATTCTGCACGGCCTGGCCATGCAAAAAGCGGCCGATCCCGATGCCATCGATTCCCGCGAGATTATGCATCTTTGTCTCGATATGCTGGGCAGCTACCTGTGGAAGCCGCGAAGAAAACCGAGCGTCAAAAGAAAGGCAGCCCGGAAGCGAACCAGAATTAACGGCAATGAGGTGCTTCATGAACGAAACCGCCAATAACAGCTCGACCCGCCCCGCCCTCAGCGAACGCGTGCGCTCCCTGCGCTTGAGCGATAGCGGCGATTCCAGCAGCGGCGCCGCCTGGCGTGCCTGGATTCCGTGGGCGATTTGCGCCTTTCTCTTCTGTGCGGCGAGCGTCTTCGCTCTCGAAGCTCTCTCCCCCATTGATGACGATCTGATCAAAAAGCTCGCCCAGGAGCGCGGCTTGGATGTCGGCAAGGGCGCTGCCGATTCCTCCGTCGGCAAGCTGGTTCTGCCAGGTTCTCCTGGAACCAGTTCGAGCACCGTGGAGATCGCTCTTGAATCGAAGGGCTACCTCGTCGCATTTCAGCTCATTCAGGTAAGCCCCAAAATCAGCGGCACGGTGCTCAAGCTGAACATCGAAGAAGGCAAGGAAGTCGCCAAGGATTTCGTGCTCGCTCAGCTCGAGGACATCGAATACAAGTCCGACCTCGACCACGCCGTCGCGGCCCTCAAGTCGGCGGAGGGCCGGCTCAATGAGTTGAGAAAGTACCGCGACGCCGAAATTCGCCAGACGGAGGCCGACCTCAGGGATAGCGAATTCCAGCGCGATCAGGCCAAGGAAAAGCTCGATCGGTCCGAGGAATTGAAAAAACGCAACGCTGTGTCGAAGGAGGATTTCGAGGCGGCGGAGTTTGGCTACAAGTCGCTCAAAGCGCGCACCGTGCGCTTGCAGCTCGCTTATGACCTGATGCGCAATGGGCCGCGCGACGAGAAGATCGCCACGGCCATCGGCGACATTGCCCAGGCCCAGGCGGATCACGACAAGGCAATCTGGCGTTGGAATAACACGCAGGTCAAGGCGCCGATCAAGGGGATCATCCTGAGCAAGAAGACCGAGGAAGGCAACATTGTCAACCCGTCCGCGTTCTCCAACGGCCTGTCGGCGAGCCTGTGCGAAATGGCCGACCTTTTCGACCTGGAGGTGGATCTGTCGATTGCCGAGCGCGACATTTCCAAGGTGTTCAAGGGGCAGGAATGCCGGGTGCGTGCCGAGGCTTTTCCGGGGCGGATTTACCGGGGTTACGTGTCGCGCATCATGCCGATGGCGGATCGCAGCAAGGCCGCCGTGCCGGTGCGCGTGCGCGTGCAATTCCCGGCCCAGGACCAGAAGGGCCAGGCGTTGCCGCCGGAAAAACAGGGGGAATTTCTGCGGCCCGACATGGGTGCGATCGTGACTTTCTTGAACCGCCAGACGGCGGACACCAGCAAATAATCATACCCCTGGGGTTCGGATTACCGCACCCCAGGGCTTGCCAAGGGATACCGATGACGCCGCAACCGATCATGCATATTCACAACGTGAGCAAGTCGTTCACGCGCGGCGGCGAGTCGATTGCCGTCTTGCGCGATCTCAATCTCAGCGTTGCGGAAGGGGAATTCCTCGGCATCATGGGGCCTTCCGGGTCGGGCAAGACCACGCTGCTCAACCTGATTGCCGGGCTCGATAAGCCCAATCGCGGCGAAGTGCGGATCGGCGGGCAATGCGTCTCCACCATGAACG
Organism: uncultured Planctomycetota bacterium; assembly: GCA_963767835.1. Lineage (GTDB taxonomy): Bacteria > Planctomycetota > Planctomycetia > Gemmatales > Gemmataceae > SIAQ01. Next base: position 228,873 of record CAVYFY010000014.1, on the reverse strand, counting down.
AGGCCCAACTCGCCGGCTGGCGCACGCGCAATATCGGCTTCATTTTCCAGTTCTACCATCTGCTGCCGGTGCTGACCGCGTATGAGAATGTCGAGTTGCCGCTCTTGCTATTGCCGATCAGCGCCGCCAAGCGGAAGGAACAGGTGCTCAACGCCCTGGATCTGGTCGGGCTGTCGGATCGGCTCTCGCACCGCCCCGGCCAGCTTTCCGGCGGCCAGCAGCAGCGCGTCGGCATCGCCCGCGCCATCGTCACCGATCCGACGCTGATCGTCGCGGACGAACCGACCGGCGATCTCGACGCCCGCTCGGCCGTGGACATCATGAATCTTTTGTGCGAACTGCAAAAAGGGCTCAACAAGACGATCCTGCTGGTGACGCACGACCCGCGCGCCGCCGAGCGCGCCGGCCGAGTCGTCCATCTGGAAAAAGGCCGGCTGATCGAATCGGACGAAATGGCCGCCCAGATCGCCCGCAATGGCACGGCGGTGGAGACACATATTCAGCCGCAAGGCCAGGGGTAAGGAATTCGAATAACCCTTCAACGCCAGGTTAACTGGTACGTCCCCGGCAGCCCAAGCTCCACGCGAACCGCCTCGGCCAGTTGATTGCAGATCGAGCGTGCGGCGGCGAGCGATATGCCGGGCGCGGGATTGGCCGTGATTTCTTCCATCGGCATTCCGTCGAGTCGAGCGATGGCGGCGGGCGCTTGAACCTCGCTCACCTTGGCGAACGCTGCCAGCGGCACCAATTTCCCGCCCGAGCGGATCGTGGCCAGCTTCAGCCAGTCCGCGCCGAAATCCGGTGTGTAACTCAGTTCGAATTGGTCGAGTCCCTCGATAGATGCGCTACCGACGAGCGCGTTACTGACCTCGGCGATAGTCAGGCCCATCTCAGCCAATTTGGCTCCCTGGATTTCCGTGGAGAACTGACGGGTCGGCGATGTTTCCGGATTCCGGTAAACGTCGATCACGCTCGGATTCTGGCTCAGCCGTTCGGCGAGTTTCGCCGCGAACTGTGCCACCTTGTCCGCGTCGGGACCATGGACGGCAAAATCGATTGGGTATTTGCCCGGCGGAAGGCGGCCCGTGCCCGAAAGATCGCGCAGCCGAAATTCTGCATCGGGGATCTCTGCGGCGAGCCGGCTGCGGATCGATTGGATGATTTCCGCCCGCTCCGCCTCGCTGCGCTCAAGTTGCGCCAACTTGACCAGGATGCAGCTCTGCCTGTCTGCCAGTGCAAACGGCGGCCCGCTCAATTCGAGAACGTCCGAAACCGCCTCCATGCCTTTCAGCGTCTTGCCCCCTTGCTGCAACACCTCCAGGGTGCGCTCCCGCCTAGCCCTAGCGCCGGCGGGCAAGCTGAAATCGATCCACACATGATCGCGTTTCGGCCTTCGGCGCAGGTTCGATTTGAAATCGAAATCGAAATCGAGCGATATTCCATTAGGAAGCCGCTTTCGCAGTTCTGCCAGCTTTTCCGCGATCTCATCCCGCACTTCCGACAAGCGCGTGCCGGGAAGCGGATACACGAGCAGGGACGCCACGGGTCTACCGTTGAAGCGGGCGGTGCCTCGGTTATCCGTGCTAACTTCCACGCTAGCAACGTCTTTCAGGCGAATGATGCTGGCGCCGGGCCCCGCTTTGAGAATGGTGTCCCGGACACGGTCGGCATCGGCAATATGGGGAAATTGCCCGCCGTGCATCGCCGCTGGTTGAACGTGTTGTTGCCGAATAGAATCGATCGCCTCGTCCAGCGTCAAATCGTGGTCCGCCAATTTTTTCAGGTCGATTTCGATGCGCGTGCGCTGGTCGGGCCGGCCCATCAATTGAACGTCGCTGACCCCCGGCACACGGGGAAGCTCGTCCTTGATATTGGTAATGGCGTAGTTGCTCAGGAAAATCGAATCCCGGCTCCCGTCCGGCGAAGAGAGGTTGACGATCAGCAGAATGCCGGGCGATTTCTGCTTGACGCTCAAGCCGCTGGTTTGGACCGACGGGGGAAGGATCGGCATCGCCAGCGCGGCGCGGTTTTGCACTAGCGTTTGTGCGATGCGAAGATCCGTGCCTCGCTTAAATGTGACGGTGAGCGAGTAGCTGCCATCGCTGCCGCAGATCGAGCGCATGGATTCCATCTGCTCGACACCCATGACCTGCATTTCAATTGGAGCCGCGACGGCGTCGGCAACCATCGACGCGGATGCTCCGAGATAATTCACTTCAACGGTGATCGTCGGCAGTGGTTGCGCCCGTGCGGACCACCATAGGTCGGCGACGAATTGTATTACGAAATACATCGCGACGGCAAAAAGGATAATTGGCACAAGCGCGAGAAGTGCGCGTTTCTTGATCGTCATCGAAGTCGCCCTCCAGCTCACAAGTGCGTTTCGGACGAGGATATCGCTGCACGGTAATGCAGCAATCCGAGATCATTATAAGGAAAGTCAGGAAGGCAGGAACGATCACCACCTCTTTCCTGCCTTCCTGCTTTCCTTATAAAACCGATTGCGTTCACACGCTTGGCGCCAACCGCAGCCATTTCTTGATCTTGCTTGCTTCCTTGGACCAATCGTCGCTGAGCCGATGGGAAAGGAACGCGGCGTAAAGCAGATCGAGCGTTTCCAGCAGATGCCGCAGTTGCGTGACGCGCTCCTCCAGGCGGGCGCGATCGTCATCCGCTTCCGAAGCGGGGAGGCGGGCGCCGCTGATGGCCAGCGTTTCCGCTTGTAATGTCAATTCATATTGGTCCTCGTGCCGCACCAGCGTCAGGCCCATCTTGCGCGGCAATTTGCCGGCTTGCAGGGCGCGGTGGGCCTCGGGGAGCTTTGACGGGCCGTCGCTGCTGATGCTTTCCTTGCCGGTTTGGCCACGCGGGCATTCCAGGGTCAATGAGCGGGCGATCATCAAGGCGACCTCGGAATCGTCGCTGAGTTTGATCGTGTCGGATTCGTTTTCGAGACAATGCCAAAGCCAGAGCAGGAATTCGTTGCCGAGGAAGTCGCGGTTGTTTTCGTCGGGCACCCAGGCGATGGCGTTGCCTTGAGCGCCTTGGACGAAGACGGTCGGCTTGGCATCATCGACATGGCGGGTTTGATTCGTCGCCTCGGCCAGGTTGAACGCCTGCCGGCCGGCGCCGAGCAGTTCGAACTTGCGGTCGAAGGTCTGATGAAACAGCGTGACGAGCCGATCGAGCGCCGTCACGGAAGTGGTGCCGACGAGCAACTCGCTGGAAGGGGCGTCCCACAGCACGGGAATCGCCTTGCGGCGCAAATATCGGCCATCCTTCGCTTCGGTTTCCAGGCGGTCCCGAGCATATTCGCGGGCCTGGCGTTTTTGCTTGCTGCTCGGAAAGCCGCTCGGATTGGTCGCGGCCAGGGCTTGCAATTCGACCTGGTAATACGCCCGCAGCAAGTCGCTCGGCATCTTCTGCTCATCGACGCGCATGGCGACGTGCAGCGTGTCGTTGATGATGTTCTTGGCGAGATCGAAATTCGTGTCGAGAATATGATCGCCGGCAATCCAGCCCGCTTGCGAGCCATCGCCGGAGGCAACCCGCTGCTTGCCGATGGCGTGGCCGCTGAGCCGATCGAGATGCTCGGTGTCGAAGGTGCTCAGGGAGCGCCCGCCGACGCGAAACCGCATGCAGGTGGCTCGGCCGGTGAAGAAGCCCATGGGAATCGTCCGTGGTCCGTGGTCCGTGGTCCGTGGTCCGTGGCCAAAATCGCAATGGACGACGGACCACGGACCAAGAACGACGGACTAAATGAAGAACCCGAAGCATCAACATCGTTTGGATGTTCACGCCTCGGGTACCAGGGTTTTGGGGACTGGGGATTAGTTGCTGTTGCGGCGTTGATTGGTGGAAAATTTCTCGCCGTCCTTCTTCCTCATTTCGTCTTGGATGACGGGATGCCAGGTCCGATCTCGCCGTTCCGGTGGCACGTAATTCTCCCGCGCCCAGCGACGTAGCCGAAGCTCCTCGATCAGGTCCATCTCCAGAACACCATGACTCATAAAGGCTCCCCTAACGGATATGAAGTTGCCATTCCACGTGAAGGGCAACACTTTTACTCTAGACGGCGCGGGCGCAAAATCAAGCGGGGATATCGGAAACCGCAAGATTTCACCGGCCCGCAAAATCGGCAAATCTTGTGCCATCCGCGCGGCCGGTTTGCCTATTTTTCCCGGATGGGCAAGGCATGCCAATTTCGGGTATTGCGGGCGACTTCGCAAGCGAATCCACATGGCGATTATTTGATTGATAATCGGATTTTTCCTTGCATCCGCTGCACAACTCTGCCATGATAATTCTTATCAACCTGCCTGCCTTGCATAAGATAATCCCCGACCCACTTGCCGAATCGCATTCGGAGACCCAACGCATGAAATGGTTGCGACCCCTGACGCTCGCCGGCATCGCGCTCGTCCTGATTCAATGGACCGCCGCCCAGGATGCCAAGAAGAACGATCCGATCCCGGAAACGGTCAGCTATTACAAGGACGTGCGGCCCATCATTCAGCAGCATTGCCAGGGTTGCCATCAGCCCGCGCTGGCCAAGGGGGGCTACGTCATGACCGACTACGCCGAGCTGTTCGCAAGGACCGAAAACAATGTCGTCGGCGTCATCCCCGGCAAGCCCGCCCAGAGCGAGCTGTACCAGCAGATCATCTCCAAGAAGGGCGCGAAGCCCGCGATGCCGCGCGGCAAGGATCCGCTGTCGGGCCGCGAGGTAAAGATTATCGAGAAATGGATCACGCAAGGGGCGAAGGACGACACCCCTGCGTCGGCCAAGCTGCCCGCCGTCGATGCCAACCATCCACCGGTCTACGAACAGCCGCCGGTCATCAATGGCCTGGCGTTCAGCAAGGATGGCGAATTGCTCGCCGTCACCGGGTATCACGAAGTTCTCCTGCACAAGGCCGACGGCACCGAACTCGTCGCCCGGCTCATCGGCGCGTAGCGAACGCCTGCAATCGCTCGCCTTCTCACCCAACGGCAAATGGCTCGCCGTCACCGGCGGAAACCCAGGCCGCTTCGGCGAAGTCCAAATCTGGAACGTCGAAAAACGCAAGCTCAAGCTCTCCGTCCCCATCACCTTCGACACTGTCTATGGCGCCAGCTGGTCCCCTGACTCCAAAACCATCGCCTTCGGTTGTGCCGACAATTCCGTCCGCGCGATCGATGCCGAGACCGGCAAGCAGGTGCTGTTCCAGGGCGGCCACAGCGATTGGGTGCTCGACACCGTTTTCTCCGTCAAGGGGACGGACCTGGTATCGGTGAGCCGCGACCGCTCGATGAAGCTGACCGAGGTCGCCACGGAGCGCCTCGTGGACAACATCACCAGCATCACCCCAGGTGCCTTGAAGGGCGGCTTACAAGCGGTCGATCGCCATCCGACCAAGGACGAATTGTTGATCGGCGGCGCTGACGGCACGCCTAAGCTCTATCAGATGTATCGCACCAAGCCGAGGCAGATCGGCGATGACTTCAACTTCATCCGCGCCTTCGCGACGCTGCCGGGCCGACTCTTCGCGGTCAAATTCAGCCCCGATGGCAATCGCGTCGTCGCCGGGTCGAGCAGCGACGGCAAGGGGGAAGTGCGCGTCTTTGAGACGATGACGGCCAGGCAGGTGTCCGTTTTCAAGGGCATCAACGGCCCGATCTACGCGCTGGCGTATCATCCCAAGGGAGACATGGTCGCCTCCGCCGGATTCGAGGGGAGCGTGCACCTCAACGAACCGACCAGCGGCGGCTTGATCCGCGATTTCGTGCCGGTGCCGCTGAAGGGGCTAAAGAAATGAGCAACATCACCATCCAACTACCCGACGAACGCATGCAGCAACTGCAAAAGCTCGCCCACGATGCGAAGCTTCCGCCCGAGGAGTTGCTGCGCGTTCGCGTGGAAGAATGGCTTCGGGGGCCGTCGGAGGATTTCGTGCGGGCCGCTCAGTATGTCTTGAGAAAAAATGAGGAACTCTATCGGCGGCTCGCGTGATGCGCTACCTTACGCTGGAGGAAGTTCTTAGTTTGCATGCGGAAGTCCTGCAGAAATCAGGCGGCATGCCCGGAGTTCGCGATCAGAATGCCTTGGAATCCGCGGTCGCCCAGCCGGCCATGGCGTTCGCCGGTCAGGACTTGTATCCGACCATCGCCGACAAAGCGGCGGCATTGGCGTTCTCGCTTGTCATGAACCATCCGTTTTTCGACGGGAATAAGCGGATCGGCCACGCCGCGATGGAAACACTGTTGGTGCTCAATGGATTTGAGCTGAGCGCGACTACCGACGAGCAGGAGCAGGTAATCCTGCAGCTTGCGGCTGGACAAACGAAACGGCCGGATTTCGTCGATTGGGTACGAAATCATATCGTGCCTCGTCCGAATCCGTAGGACTGAAGCGACCATGAAACCATCCATCAGGACATCAAATATGAAACGAATCGCAACGCTCGCCATCTTCTTGCTCGCGACCACCGCCGCCGCCCAGGACAAGCTCCCGCCCGGCGCCAAGGTCGTCAAGCTCGAATTCGCGCCCGCCAAAATCGAGCTGAAGACGCCGTTCGAGTTTCGGCAATTGCTCGTCACCGGCGTTCTCGACAACGGCGACCGGGTCGATCTCACGCGCCTCACCAAATTCACGGCCCCCGCCGCCGTCAAGGTGTCCGAGCACGGCCAGGTGCGTCCCGTCGCTGATGGGCAAGGCGAGCTCAAGCTCAGCTTCGACGGCAAGAACGGCAGCATCCCGGTCACGATCAGCGGCCAAAAAGAGCCTTACGAAGTCAGCTTCGTCCGCGATGTCATGCCGACCCTCTCGCGCCTGGGTTGCAACCTCGGCACCTGCCACGGCGCCGCCCAGGGCAAGAACGGCTTCCAGCTCTCCCTGCGCGGCTACGATCCAGTGTTCGATCATCGCGCTCTGATCGATGACATCGGCGGCCGGCGCTTCAACCGGGCCGCCCCCGAGCGCAGCTTGATGCTGATGAAGCCGACCGGCGCCGTCCCGCATGTCGGCGGCGTCTTGACCCAGCCCGGCGAGCCCAGTTACGAATTGATTCGCCGCTGGATCGCGCAAGGGGTCAAGCTTGACATCAACACGCCGAGGGTGACGAAGATCGAAGTCACGCCCGCCAGCTCCGTCATTCCGCTGCCCGGCATGAAGCAGCAACTAACGGTGTGGGCGACCTATGCCGACGGCTCGAAGCGCGATGTCAGTGCCGAGGCGTTCCTCGTCAGCAGCAACGTCGAAGTCGCGACGATGGACCGGCAGGGCGTCGTCACCGCCGTGCGCCGCGGCGAGACCGCAATCCTAGCTCGCTACGAGGGAAGCTACGCCGCCGCCACCCTCATCATCATGGGCGACCGCAGCGGCTTCGTCTGGAAAGATACGCCCGCTTACAACTACATTGACGATCTCGTTTACAACAAGTTGAAGTCGGTCAAGATTCAGCCGGCCGAAGTTTGCTCCGACAGCGATTTCATCCGCCGCCTTTACCTCGACCTGACCGGCCTGCCCCCCGAGCCCGACGCGGTCAAGAGCTTTTTGGCCGACGCCACGCCGAATCGGCAGAAGCGCGAGAAGCTGGTGGATGCGCTCGTGGGCAGCCCCGATTTCGTCGATCACTGGACCAACAAGTGGTGCGACCTGCTCCAGGTCAATCGCAAATTTCTCGGCACCGAAGGGGCGGAAGCGTTTCGCAAGTACATCCGCGCCGCCGTCGCCGACAATATGCCGTACGATCAATTCTGCCATCGGCTGCTGACGGCGAGCGGCTCCAACGTGGAGAATCCGGCCGCCGGGTACTTCAAAATCTTGCGCGATCCCGATGCCGCCATGGAGAACACCACGCACCTGTTCCTCGGCGTCCGCTTCAATTGCAATAAGTGCCACGATCATCCGTTCGAGCGCTGGACGCAGAACCAGTATTACGAGCTATCCGCGTATTTCACGCAGATCACGCGCAAGGAGGACCCGAAGTTCAAGGGACGCAAGACCCAGGGGACCGACGTGCGGCCTGGGTTGCCTCTCGTCGAGATCATCGGGGACGGCCAAGCGGGCGAGATCAAGAATGTGCGGACCGGCCAAAACGCGGTCGCCAAGTTCCCGTTCGTCCACGCCGGAAGTCCCGCGCCGGTTGGCAGCCGCCGCGACCAGCTCGCCCAATGGATCACCTCCAGGGACAACCCGTATTTCGCCAAGAGCTACGTTAATCGCCTTTGGAGCTATCTCTTGGGCGTCGGCATCATCGAGCCGGTGGACGACATCCGCGCCGGCAACCCGCCCACCAATCCGCAACTGCTCGACAAGCTCACCGATGAATTCATCAAGAGCAATTTCAACGTGCAGGAGCTCATCAGGACGATCTGCAACTCGCGCACCTACCAGCACTCGATCGCCACCACCGAGTGGAACAAGGATGACGATGTCAATTACTCGCACTTCTACGCCCGCCGGCTTCCCGCGGAGGTGCTGTTCGATGCGATCCATCGCGTCACCGGCTCGCCGTCGCAGATACCGGGGTTGCCGTCCGGTTCGCGGGCGGTGCTGACGGTTGATTCGGCGGTCAAGGTGCCGGGCGATTTCCTGGCGGTGCTGGGCCGGCCGCCGCGCGAAAGCGCTTGCGAGTGCGAACGATCCAACGCGATGCAGCTCGGCCCGGTTCTGAGCTTCATCACCGGCCCGGTCGTCAATAATCCGCTCAAGGATCCGAACAACCGCATCGCCAAGATCATTGCTGCCGAGAAGGACGACGCGCGGGCCGTCGAGGATATTTTCCTGGCGATCCTGAATCGCCGGCCCACTGCCAAGGAGATTCAGATCGGCGTGCAAGCGCTGCAAGGCAATGACGACGAATTCAACAAGCTCGTCGCCGTCGGCAAGAAGCACGCCGAGGCTTTGAGCGCGTACGAGCAGCAGATGCCGGCGCTCATCGCCCGCTTCGAGGAAAACGCCGTCCGCACCCCCGTGTGGACGCCGCTAGAGCCGACGACCATGACCGCTCAGAGCAAGGCCGTCCTCACCAAGCAGAAAGACCGCTCGATCCTCGTGAGCGGCCCCAATGCCCTGCCCGAATCGTACACGCTCACTTTCGACACCAAGATGGAGGGCATCACCGGCATTCGCCTGGAAGTGCTGCCCGATAAATCGCTCCCCAACAAGGGGCCGGGGCGGGCGGAGAACGGCAACTTCGTCCTCCAGGATTTCAAGCTCGAATATCTCAAATCGGACGACGAAGGCAAGCCGATAGCCGTGAAGCTGATTCGTCCGCAGGCGACCTTCTCGCAGGGCCAGTTCCCCATCGCCAATGCCGTGGACAGCAACCCGGAGACCGGCTGGGCCATCGCGCCGCAATTCGGCAAGCCGCAGACCGCCGTCTTCGAGCTGAAAGAAAAGATCGGCAGCCCCGATGGCGGAACGCTGACCGTGACCATGCTGCAGAAGTTCGGCACCAACCACACGATCGGCAAGTTCCGCATCTCGGTGACGAACGTCAAGCCGCCGGTTCAACTGCAAAGCACGGTGCCGGACAACATCGCCAAGCTGGTGGCGATTCCGCGGGACAAGCGCACGCCGGACCAGCAAGCCGCCATCGTCAATCACGTGCGCTCGCTCGACCAGGAACTGGCAAGATTGCAGCGGGCGGCAAGCGAGAACCCCGTGCCGCCGAGCGCTCGCCTCTTGGGGGCGCAGGATTTGGCGTGGGCGCTCATCAACAGCCCGGCGTTTTTGTTCAACCATTGAGCGCAGACGAAGAGCATCACATGCGGAATTTCACTTCGGTTTTCGTGGTTGTCCTGCTGATTATGGGCTGCGGGCAAAGGCCTGCCCATGTAAAAGTCCCCGCATTTACTACGGTCAAACCCCGTGAAGAAGACCTAGTCGGGAAATATATGCCCACACCCGGCACGTTGAGTTACATTAAGCAAAAGGGGAATTGTCCTGCCGCCGATATGTCCATCATTCTTTTGAAAGACGGAAGTTTCAGGTTTGAGAACATCCCAGATTGGTGGCACACGGACTTTGGTAGGCCCAATGGCAAATTCGACTCGGGAAGCGGCAAATGGTGGGTTAGCCAGACTGAAACTCCAAGCCAAAATTGGTGTCGTGTTAGCCTGAATTTCTCATCTACTGAAGGGTTCAACTCAAAAAAGTACGATGGTCAATTTGCGACGAGCTTATTGCTTGTTGGCGAAGGGCCACCGTACCAACTTCATTTGACCGTCGGGGATCCAGATTCAGACGAAGCGATGCATTTCCATAGGGTGGAGCATGTCAACTGAAGAGCGCATCGCTGACCTCGAAGCCAGGCTCGCTCGATTGCGGCAAAGGCTAGGCGTGCCATCCGTTCCAGCGGACTGGGTCGAACAGGTTTCCGGATCGTTGGCAGACATGCCGGAAGACGAATACCAGCAGTTTCTTGATTGCTGTCGCGCCGTGCGAACGGAAGCAGTTTCCGGGGCGTAGCCGCGAACGGGAATCTATATGCCTAAGCATTGGCGTTTCCTGATCGGCTCGATTTTCCTCTTTTTCACCCTCGCGCGCTTTCCGAATCTCTTTGGGACCCGTTACGCGGAGGGGACCGTCGTCCATCATGGGATCACCACGCAAAACGGCCGATACGTTCCCGTCAAGGAAGCTCTCGTAGGCTGGAGAGGCGACGGCCCGCGCGTAACTGCCGATTTTCTTGGCCGGTTCAAGATTCCGGAAAGTCCCATCACCAGAGAAGTGATCGCGACGAAGCCTGGCTATCGTATCGCCTCGGCCTCCTGGCTTGACATGCCACGACTACGTTTGCAGCTCGAAGTGCTGCCAGAAAAAGACAACGAACGCTACCAGTGGATTTCCCCGCACCCCGATCCGGCGAGATCGGGAAACTGCGGCAATTGCCACGGCGAAATCTATCGCGAATGGCTCGGCAGTGCGCACGCCAAGTCGGCGGCCAATCCGAAATTCCTCTCGATCTATGATGGGTTCGACGACACGCCCCGGCACGCCGATCAACCGAAATTGGAGGCATGGCTCGGGCACGAAAAATGGAATGTTAGGCGCGAACATCCTGGTGGGGATGCCGTTTGCGCAACTTGTCACTTGCCTACTTTTCAAGGCTACCTCTTGGGCGGTGTGCGCGGCGCGACCGGCGTCGCCAGGAGCGGCGTCCATTGCGATTATTGCCATAAGGTCGCCGACGTCCCGCCAGGCAAATTCGGCACGCGCTTTGGCCGTGACGCTCTGCAACTGCTACGCCCCGCGCCCGGCGACACGCTCACCTTCGGCCCGCTCGACGACGCAGTGCGCCCGGCGAATCGTTCGCGTTCGCCCCGGTTTACAAGGAGAGCCGTTATTGCGCGTCCTGCCATGAGGGGATCGTTTTCGGCGTCCATGCGTACGGCACCTACAGCGAATGGCTCGACAGCCCGGCCAAGAAGCAAGGCAAACAGTGCCAGGATTGCCACATGAGGCCAACCGGAAAAATGACCAACATCGCCCCCGGCAAGGGCGGCATCGAACGCGATCCGCATATGCTTGCCAGCCATCAAATGCCGGGCGGCACGCTCGAAATGCTGCGGCAAGCATTGAAAGTGCAGGCGCGGGTGAGCGCCGGTGGGAAGATCGATGTCGAGATCACGGCCGAGCGCGTCGGCCATCGCGTGCCCACCGGGTTCGCGGATCGCCAGCTGGTGCTGGTCGTGGAAGCGCGCGATGGCAACGGCAAGCGCGTCGATCTTGTCGAAGGTCCGCAGTTGCCCAAAAGCGCGGGCACATGGGCCGGCCTGCCCGGCGTGCTCTACGCCAAACAACTCATCGGCGAAAAGGAGCGTGCGCCGACGCCGTTCTGGCTGCCAGTGCTGAAATCGGCGGACACGCGTCTGTGGCCCGAGCAGCCCGATCGCCGCGTCTTTGTGTTTGCTGCCGCCGAGCGCGTCAGGGTCCAGCTCTGGTATCGCCGCTTTTGGCAAGAAGTCGCCGATGCGCGCGGCTGGACCGATAATGACCTGCTGATTTCCCGAAGCGAGTTGACGTGGGCCAGATAGCTTCACGAGCTTCACTGACAAGGCTTTCCCAAATGCCCATCGGCCTGATAAACTGAACGCATGCGCAATATTCTTGCCGCCTGTTGCATCTTGTTCACTGGCGTCTCTGCTCAGGCCGGGCTTTATTATTCCGGCGAGAAGTACGCGTCGCTGCCGGCGCAGTGGCGTGGCTTCTTGCTCGATCACCGCACGCTGCGCAACATTGGCGTGAAGCCGAAGAACGATGCCGACGCCAGCCCGTTGCGGCGTGCGCTATCTCGCCGAGGCCGAGGCGCTGCAGGCGAAGCTCGACAAGGGCAAGCTCGACGCCGACGAGATTGCCGACCTGGGCGCTCTTTACATTCGGCTCGGCGAATTCGAGCGGGCGGTCGAGATTCTACGCCCGGCACAGCGCAGGCACGCCAATCATTTCGCCATCGCCGCCAATCTCGGCACCGCCTGGCATATGCTGGGCGATTATCGGCAAGCGGCGGCGTCGCTGGAGGAAGCGGTTCGGCTCGCGCCGGGCAAGCACCTTGCCGTCGAGCAAGCCCATCTCAAGCTCGTTCGTGGCAGGCAGCGCGAGAAAGCCGGCGAACTGGACGATCTTTTCGGCGTGCGTTACCTCAACGACAAGGGCGATTATGAGCCGGGCAAGTTTGCCGCCGAGCAAAAGAAGAAGCTGCCGAGCAAGGCGGTCGAGATCACGCAGCAGCTCGCCCTGATGTTCCCCGTCGACGGCCCGCTTCTCTGGCAGCTCGCCGAGCTCGCCAACGCTCACGGCGATTTCCCCAATGCGGCCGCGATGATGGAAGGTTGCATCGCGCAGTTCGGCATGACCAATCCGACCTTGAGAAAGCATCGGCAAATCCTGCGCGATGCGGTCGACGGTCTTCCGGTAGCGAAAGTAGGCGCCGAGCATGAGAACAAGCACGCCGGCACGATCGCCTTCCGTTCGCGCCGGCCGCTCATTTCGCAGTCACTTGCCGGGGCGCTGCCGCCGATCGATCCGAAGGGGATCAATGCCGTCCCGTGGGAACTCTTCGGCGAGACGGCGATCGAGAAGCCATTCAAGGTCAGCTTTCCGAAATACCTGAAAGAATTGGATGGCAAGCAAGTCGCCTTGACCGGCTTCATGTATCCGCTCGGCGAAGACCCGGACATGGCCGCGTTCCTGTTCATCGAAGCCCCGGTCGGCTGCTGGTATTGCGAAATGCCCGAAACGACCGGCATCATCCACGTCGAACTGCCGGCAGGTAAAACCGCCCGTTATCAGCGCGGCCTGGTACGCATCGTTGGCCGGCTGTCGCTGAATGCCGACGACGCGGAGGATTTTCTGTATGCAGTAAAGGATGCGAAGGTCGGGGCGCTGGATTGAGGGCGGGCGACCTGCGGTCGAAGCACTGGAGGAAGCAGTGGAATTCGAATGGGATGCGGACAAGGCGAAAGCGAATTTGCGGAAGCACAAAATCGACTTCGAAGAGGCCGCCACAGTGTTTGGCGACTTTTGTCGAGAACATTCCCAGACCCCGACCATTCGCAGGACGAAGATCGCCTCATCACCATCGGGACCTCGGATCGCGGCCGTGTCCTTATCGTTTCCCATACCGATCGTGAAGACCGTAATCGCATCATCAGTGCCCGAAAGGCAACACCTCGCGAAAGGAAGACTTATGAAGAAGAAGCCTAGGCATACCAATGGCGACGATTTGCGTGAGGAATACGATGCGTCGCTCATTCGTTCGGGCGTGCGCGGCAAGTACGCCCAGCGCTACAACGAAGGCACGAATCTCGTCTTGCTCGCGCCGGATGTGGCCGTGGCATTCCCTGACGCGCGGTCGGTTAATGCGGCGTTGCGCATGCTGATGTCCGTTGCGAAGCAATCGGCGTCGAGTCAGAAGGGGAAAAACTGACCTTAGGAGAGGAGATGGCCAATGGCGTTGACCGCCGCTCAGATGCAGGAGCAGAAGAAGCAAGCCGAGGAGTTGCTGTTCAGCGAGCAGCCTAAGCTTGGTTTTGCCAAGGCACTTTTCTTCGGGCAGTTCCAGGCGCCGCTGCTTTTTCCCTATCCGGAATTGAAGGCCGAAGAGCGCCCCGTTGTGGATAAGGCGGTTGAGGAAGTGCGTGCCTTCTGCCGCGACCACATCGATGCTGCCGCCATCGATCGCAACGCCGACATCCCCCAGAGCGTGATCGACGGGCTGGCCCGGCACGGCGTTCTCGGCATGACCGGGCCGCCGGAGTTCGGCGGCCGCGGCTTCTCACAGCTCGGTTACACGAAAATCCTCCAGGTCATCGGCGGCCATTGTTCCTCCACCGCCGTCTTCGTCAACGCTCATCACTCGATCGGCGTGCGGGCTTTACTCCTGTTCGGCACCAAAGAACAACAGGCCCGCTGGCTGCCCGATCTGATATCGGGCCGAAAGCTCGGCGCCTTTGCCTTGACTGAACCCGAAGCCGGCTCCGACGCCGCCAACGTCCAGACCACCGCCACCCCCAGCGCCGACGGCAAGACCTGGATCCTGAACGGCGAAAAACGCTACATCACCAACGGCGGCATCGCTCAGATGCTCACCGTCATGGCCCGCACCCCGGTCCCTGGCTCCAGCGATACCAAGATCACCGCCTTTCTCGTTTCACCCGACATGCCCGGCTTCGAAGTCGTTGAAGCCCGCATGGATAAATGCGGCATCCGCGGCACCGCCACCGCCCGGCTCAAATTCACCAATATGCCCCTCCCCGCCGAGAATGTTCTCGGCCAACTCGGCAAAGGCCTGCGTATCGCCCTCACTGTGCTCGATTTCGGCCGCACCACCTTTGGTGCCAGTTGCAGCGGCGTCGCCCGGACCTGCCTGAAGCTTGCCATCGAGCATGCCAACAAGCGCGTGCAGTTTAAGGAAACCTTGAGCGAGTTCGAGCTCGTCAAGAAAAAGATCGCTTTCATGTCCGCCAATGCATTCGCCATGGAAGCGACCACGGCCCAGTGCGCCGCCTTCATCGACCGCGGGGCCGAAGACTTCATGCTCGAAACCGCGATGTTGAAAGTCTGGTCTACCGACGCCCTTTGGACGATTGTCAACGACGCCCTGCAAATCTACGGCGGCCAGGGCTACTTCACGCGCGATCCGCTCGAACGCATGATGCGCGACGCCCGCATCAACACCATCGGCGAGGGAGCCAACGACGTGCTCAAGGCGTTCATTGCCGTCGTCGGCATGCGCGGCGTCGGCGAGCACTTGAGAGGCGTTCTCGCGGCGCTGAAGAATCCGCTCAAGGAATTCGGCACGCTCTGGAATTTCGGCCGCTCGCACCTGGCCGCCCGGTTCACGTCGCCGGAGATCCCGGTGCAGAACCCGCAACTGCGCCGGCCGGCTCGCGAGCTGTCGGCACGGGTGCGCGATTTCGGCCTGGCCGTCATTGACACGCTCAAGCATTTTCGCGGCAAAGCGTCGCAGTCCAACGGCGGCGCCGACGACGAGCTCAAGATCATGGAAGTGGTGCTGAAAAGCCAGTACATGCAGGAGCGCCTCGCCGACGCCGCCTGCGATCTTTACGCTTCGAGCTGCACGCTCGCCCGGCTCGATCACATGATGATGCACGGCAACGGCCACGCCGACACCCAGCGCGACATCCAGGCGGGCCGCTATTTTCTGGCGATCGCCAATCGCCGTATACGACAGAATCTGGCGGCGCTGTGGGACAATGACGATGCGCTGTCGACACCGACGGCGGATGCGTGGTTGGGGAAGTGATTTTCTGTGCTACAATAATCGCGGTGGCTCATGGCCCGAACTCTCGTGGCTTTGTTTGCGTTGGTTCGCGAGCCAAAGGGCCAAGACCGCCTCGGGCGGGAATCGACCTGTTCCCTACAGAGGACGGCATGGTTGGTCCGGAAATGGCGAGCTCGGCGCACGGTGCATCGTGCTTTGCCGATATCGACCAATGTGCGTTGACGGGGCATTATTTCATGTTGCCGGCCGGGACGGAAATGCCCGAGGGAATTGCAGTCATCGCGGACGGGCAGGACATAAACTCGGAGAGCGCATTTCCGCCGACGCACCACACGGTTTATCCTGGCCAGCAGATGAAAGTGGAACGTTTCGTAGAGTTGTTCGTGGGCCTCGCTTGGCAATACGCGGGAAAGAAACCATGACCGCAACTTTGACCAATCCCAACGATCTTTGGCAGCGAGTCGTCGATTCGCACCAGGAATATGCGCGTGCCTGCAGCGCATTCGTGGCAGGTCCCGCCGACAAGATCGACATGTTGCGCAAAGCCCTGCGAAGCAAGGATCGATCGGTGGCCCTGCAAGTCGTGTCGTTCTTGAGCACCGACGAGAAAAAGGCGCTCTTTGCTGAATGGGTGAACCTCGCGCGCGGAGCGCATTCGCCGTTCCAGATTGGGTGGAACATCATCGAGTCGCTGCCGCGTGAGTGGGTGCTGCAGAACATTGAGAGAGAAGTTGATGCCATCCTCCAGACCGAGGAGGAAACCGATTACTGGATGTTCCTGCAACTCTACGCACGCCTTGACGACGGGCTGATGCGAAGACTAGCCCAACGGGCGGCACAGCACACCGGCGCAGACATACGCGAGCTCGGCCAGGATTACCTCACAAAGCCAACCCCTGGCACGCGCTGATCGCTCACGCCTTCGCCAATTCCTGCATCACGAGTTGCTGCACGACTTCCGTCTTCGCCATGCCCTTCGTCTCGCGCATCACAAATCCCTTGATCGCATCGGCGGCTTTGACTTTGCCCTTCTTGAAATCGGCGACTGCCTTCGGATTGGCGGCGATCGCTTTTTGCACCAATTCCAGGAGCTGGCCTTCATCGGCGACCACCTTGAAGCCGAGCTTTCCGATCGCTTGCTTGGCGGACAATCCGTCGAGCATGGCGGCATAGACCTCGCGGGCGCGTTGTTTGTTCAGGCCCGTCGTCTTGATCTCGCGCACCAGTTCCGCCAGGTTCGTCGGCGTCAACGGGCTTGACGCAATGCCGAGCTGGCGTTCGTTCAGGGTCGCAAGCAGATCGTTCATCGTCCAGTTGCACGCTTCCTTCGAGTCGCCGCAT
Source organism: uncultured Planctomycetota bacterium (assembly GCA_963767835.1). Taxonomy (GTDB): domain Bacteria; phylum Planctomycetota; class Planctomycetia; order Gemmatales; family Gemmataceae; genus SIAQ01. Next base: position 211,798 of record CAVYFY010000014.1, on the reverse strand, counting down.
TCTTGCACGACAGCTTCGAAATACTTGACGAACGTCCTGCCCTGCCGCGAAAGGACGTGAGCGTCATACGCGGGCAAGCCGTATTGCGATTGCAGGCGCGTCTTTTGGGCCGCCGGCAATTCGCCCAGCTCGGCACGGACTTTTTCGAGCCGGGCGGCATCCACGGTCACGGGCACGAGATCGGGCTCGGGGAAATAGCGATAATCGGACGCCTCCTCCTTGCGGCGCTGAATCTCGGTGCGGCCCAGGCGTTCGTCCCAACCCGCGGTTGCCTTGCTGACGGGGCCGAGCGTGCCATATTTGCGTTCGAGGATGGAAGATATCCGATAATCGCGAAACGGCCCGGCCCGACTCGGGTCGATGTGCCAATCGCCGTTATCGAGCTTGCGCGTCAGCTCGTTGGCCTGCCGTTCGGATTCGTATTTAAGAGACCGCTCGACGCCACGGAAGCTGTTGAGATTCTTGACCTCGATGATCGGCGTGGCGACGAATGTGCCGTCGGGTTGCGGCACGTGGATGTTGATATTGGCGTCGCAGCGCAGGCTGCCCTCTTGCATCTCGCAATCAGAGACGCCGATCTCGCGCAGGAGGAGCCGCAATTCTTCGAGATACGCTTTGGCATCTTCGGGCGTTTCGAGATCAGGCTTGGAGACGATTTCCAGCAGCGGGGTGCCGGTGCGGTTGAGATCGACGAGCGAATCGGATTTACCCGCGTGCTCATCGTGCAGCATCTTGCCGGCGTCCTCTTCGAGATGGGCGCGGATGATGCCGATGCGCTTCGTGCCCGTCGCCGGTTTCGATTTCGAGCCAGCCGTCGGAGCTGAACGGCAAATCGTACTGGCTGATCTGATAATTCTTCGGCAAATCGGGATAGAAATAATTCTTGCGGTCCCATTTCGTGAAGCCCGCGATCTTGCAATTGAGCGCGACCGCCGCCTGCAATGCGAGCTCGAACGCCCGGCCATTCATCACCGGCAGCGTCCCCGGCAATCCACAGCAAGTCGGACAGGTCGCCGAATTGGGCGGCAAGCCGAACTGCGTGGAACAGCCGCAAAACAGCTTCGTTTTGGTGAGAAGCTGCACGTGAACTTCCAGGCCGATGATGGTGCGGTAGGTCATGCGATGTTATCGCTCGCTCAATTGCCAAAGGACAGCCAGCCCTTGATGCGCTCCCACCAAGTCGGCTGACGCGGTCCTGTGTGCCACGCATGCCAAAAGGCGCCGCTCGACCATCTTGCCGTCCTCGTCAAAACCGAGAATGATGGCACCATCGTCGCCGCACCAGCGATCTGTGAGGTCCTTGGGTACGCCCGTGCCGTCGGTCCAGGATTCCCCGTTCTCAAAGTGGCGGAAATCGCCTTTTCCGCCCATGTAATCACCTGCCGGCACTCCAAGGATCGCTTCAACCTGGTTACGCGTCATGCCTTCTCTGAGATGTTGGAATTGCTTTTCCGTAAACCGCCCAGGTTCTTGGAATGGAACCGCACGGAATACCACTGCGGGCGGGAGCAAAATCGCCAGCGCCACCGATATCCGAATGAGCCACTTCCGCATAGCGACCTCACATCAACTTCTTCGCCTTCCCCTTCACCGCCGCCTTGAGGTCGCCCTCCAGCAATTGCGGCAAACGGAACACCAGACCCGGAAAGACGCCCGGTTCGAACCATTGATCGCCGACGATCTCGCTTCGGCATTCATAGCGGCCATTCACTAGCTGGTATTCTTCAAGAATCGGCGGACTGCTATTCAAATACCAACTCCAATACCACGGTACTCCGTAGCGTTGGTAATCCGCAAATTTGCGACACGCAACATAGTCAGGCTGCGACCCATGCGAATACATCAACGCAACAGATCAGCCGGCCCGCGCAGCCGTCCATTCTTGAATCGGCGGTTGCGTGCCCTGGCAAGAAATAGCAAATCGGGCGCATGAACAAGGGCCTTCGCCGCATCCAGAACCATGTTCATGCCGAAATGAACGTCGCCCTTCGTGTAATAGCGAATCCACCGGTCCAGCATCATACCGAGGTAGTTCATGCGCGTGGTTGCGTTTTGCACCTGGGCTGCGACAATGCGACCATGTTGCCGTACAACAGCAACGTGTCGCCGGTCGTCACGTGGCATCGCTTGGTAATCGTCCAGGGTCATTGGATTTCTCACAGAGGCTTTGCTTTCCGACGAGCGTTAAATTCCGCAAACCTATTCTACAATGCCGGCCGACGCTTGTGCCAATCCGTTTCGCGCTCGAACATCCGCGCCACACGAAGCAACTTCTCCTCCGCGAACGGCGAGCCAAGAATCTGCAAACCGATCGGCAGGCCTGCTTTCGTGAAGCCGCACGGGATGCTGATGCCGGGGATGCCGGCTAAATTGGCGCTGATCGTGTAGATGTCGGACAGGTACATGGCGAGCGGGTCGTTGGACTTCTCGCCGATCTTGAACGCGGCGGTCGGCGACGTGGGGCCGATGACGACATCGCATTGCGCGAACGCTTGATCGAAATCCTGGCGGATCAGGCGGCGGACTTTGAGCGCCTTCAGATAATAGGCGTCGATGTAGCCGCTGGATAGCGCGTAGGTGCCGAGCATGATGCGGCGTTTGACTTCCGGGCCGAAGCCTTCGCCGCGTGATTTCTTGACCATGTCGATCAGGCCGGCGAACTCGGCGGCTCGATGGCCGAAGTGGACACCGTCGTAGCGAGCCAGGTTGCTGCTGGCCTCGGCAGTGGCGACTAGGTAATACGCCGCAATGGCGTAAGCGGTGTGCGGCAGCGAGATTTCCTTGATGGTAGCGCCACCGTCTTCATACAGCGTCAGCGCGGCCCGCACTGCTTGCTCAACCTCGCGATCGAGGCCCTCGCCCCAAAATTCGCGAGCAACGCCGATGGTCAACGGTTTTATCGGCTGCTCCAGCGTCTGCGTATATGTGGGAACCGGTTGATCGACGCAGGTGCTATCGCGCGAGTCGTGGCCGGCGATGACTTCGAGCAAGAGGGCGGCATCGCGAACGTCATGAGCGAAGGGGCCGATCTGATCGAGCGAACTGCCGTAGGCGATCAGGCCAAAGCGGGAGACTCGGCCATAGCTGGGCTTGAGGCCGACGATACCACACAGCGATGCGGGTTGCCGAATGGAGCCGCCGGTATCGGTGCCGAGCGCGAGGGCGCGAAAGATGCCGCGACCGCCGCCGCCGAGCCGCCGCTTGAGCCGCCGGGGGTGCGCTGGAGGTCCCAGGGATTGCGCGTGATCTGGTAAGCACTGTTCTCGGTGGACGAGCCCATCGCGAATTCGTCGCAATTCGTTTTGCCGATGAGAATGGCGTCGGCTTCCTTCAGCTTCGTGATGACGTGCGCATCGTACGGCGGGATGAAATTGCGCAGGATCTTGCTGGCGGCAGTAGTGCGCTGGCCCTTGGTGCAAAGGACATCCTTGATCGCGATGGGAATGCCCGCGAGCTTGCCGAGCGGTTGGCCGGCTTTCCGCTTGGCGTCAACGGCTTTGGCTTGTTCGAGAGCGCCTGCTTCATCGACGGCGAGGAACGCCTTGATGTCGGCGTCGCGCTGGGAGATATTCGCGAGAAAAGAATGCGCGACGACCTCGGCTGTGAGATCGCCGGCGGATTGCTTTTGCGACAGCTCAGTGGCGGTTAGGTTCAGCATGTTTAGTCGCCGAACACGGCCGGCACGCTGTAGAAATCGCCTTTGCGGGCCGGCGCATTGGCCAGCGCCTCGTCTTCACTCAACGATTGGCCCGGTTCATCGGCGCGGAAGACATCGTGCAATTCGAGCGCATGAGCCAATGGCTCGACGCCGTCGGTGTTGACCGCTTGCAGTTGGTTGACGTAATCGACGATGGCGCTGAGCTGGCGGGCCATGATTTCGATATCGGCCTCGGACAACTCCAGACGGGCCAGTTCCGCGACCTTGCGGACTTCTTCAGCGTTCAGGGACATGGATGGAATCCGCACCCCCAGGAACGCTGCGCTTATCCTGGGGCTTGGGGTTACAGGGTCGGCATCTGGAACGGTTTGCGCTTGATCGGGCGTTTGACGAGGCCGCCGCGGATCGCCTTGACGCAGACGCGCACGGTTTTCACCTCGCCGTCAATGACGAGCTTGACGCGCTGCAGGTTCGGCTTGAATCGGCGTTTGGTCTTGCCGGTGACTTTGCGGCCGACGCCGCCGAGGTATTTCGCTTTGCCGCGCCGAGCATACGCGTTGCCTCGGCTCGGTTTCTTGCCAGTGATCGCACATTCCAAGGTCATGACAGCACCCAATTGATTGCGGATGTTGGAAATGAATATATACGAATGGCGCGCATGATGGCAAGGCATGGTATGTCAGAGCCTGAACGCCAAGCGAGGTTGGACATCGCTGGCGCTCAGGCCCGGAAATATGGGCAGCGCAACTACGGCGCTGGCAATGGGTAAGAGAAATCTTGAGTTTTTTTCTGGAAAACCCTTGAATCGAGGTGGGCGGCGATTATAGTTGTGGTATGAAATGGGATTAAGTGGGTGAAAGTGGGAATCGCCCAAGTGGCCGATGAGGCTGGCAGCGATGTTGCTCACTGGCACCCACCCGCGAACGCTCGATGACAAGAAACGGCTCGTCCTGCCCAAGCGGATTCGCGAACAGGTCGGGGATGTCACGCAGCTCTTCGTGACGCCGGGGCCGGACCAGTCGCTGTGGATTTACACGAAGGACGAGTTGGAGCGGTTGTCGGCCAACTTGGATCAAACGCCGGCGACCGATGTTGAAGCAAGGGTGTTTCGCCGGTTGTTTTTCGCCCAGATGGAAGCAGTCGAGATCGATCGCACGGGACGCATTCTGGTCCCGGAACGCCTGGTGCAATTTGCGGGGCTGGAACATGAAGTGGTGCTCCTGGGCGTGCGCGATCATCTGGAACTGTGGGACTCGCAGCGCTGGGCCGCGTTCCTGGCGCAGAACGGCCCACAGTTCGACAAGCTAATGTAGGCCGCCAGGGAACGGCGGCGCGTCGCCAGGGAACGGCGACCTACTTAGATCGTGGAAATTGCAGGCGTTCGCTGACACCGACAGGGGGCTGTCGAAGGTTCAATGCTCTTGTTGCAGCGTGGTTCCTATCAGCGTTGACGATCCCCCAATCCGTCAAGGTTTGCCGACAGCCCCTTGAATGAAACCCGCGGCCGACGAGCGCGGTTGCCTTTACCGAAGCGCGAGAGTAAGGATGCCCCCCTTGCTGTCGCGCTTTTTTTCGTGTGAATAATAGAGCAAGCCCAATGATCCGAATGCGCTGCGCGAATGCCATCGCCTCTTCGGCCTCTTCGGCCTCTTGCTCACCGATTTCTTTATCGGCTCGCCGTTCACGGTCGAGGTCGAGCGCGATCTGTCCCAGCAACAGCAATTCCTGGACGTTGTCATCGTCCGCCGCGGCCCCGGTCAATTCGATGGCCAACTGCCCGATGGTCTGGATGATCTGGCAGCCCACAATCTCATCACGTTCAAATCGCATCGCGAGACGCTCGACGCTTGGGCGAAGAAGGAGCTGGTCGGTCATTATGTTGCCTACCGCAAGCTCGTCAGTTCCACGCCGTCGGAATTGTTGGCGGAGGATCGCTTTCGCCTGGTTGCGGTGTGCGCCCGCTTTCCGCAGAGTTTGTCGGCACTCGTTCCCTGGCAAGAAATCACGCCGGGAGTATATGATTGTAAATGGGGCACAGAGGTGGTGCGCGTACTGCGCTTTGTTGAATTGCAATTCGCCCTTCAATCGGCTATAACCACTTCACCTACCCAAAGCGCCCGCTTCTCTCCACCAGAGGGTCTTGCACCATGACGAACATCAGCAGACGGCAATTCGTGAAGGGCTCCATAGCCGCTATGGCGACGATCACGCTCGCCGGCACCAAGTCGTCGGGCCGCGTGCTCGGCGCTAACGAAAGCATCCGCATCGGCGTTGCCGGGCTGAACGGCCGTGGCGCCGAGCATGTCGGCCAATTCGCGCGGATGCGCAACGTGCAGATCGCCTACCTCATCGATCCCGACAAGCGCACCTACCCTCGACGCATTCAGCAGCTCCCCGCTGGCTACAATCAACCGCGCACCGTGCAGGATGTTCGCCGGGCTCTCGCAGACCGCAATGTCGATGCGATTTCGATCGCCACGCCGAACCACTGGCACGCGCTGATGACGATCTGGGCCGCCCAAGCGGGCAAACATGTGTATGTCGAGAAGCCGTGCAGCCACAACGTCCACGAAGGCCGCATCGCCCTCGACACGGCCCGGCGGCGCAACGTCATCGTGCAGCACGGCACGCAGAGCCGCACGGAAGGCCATTGGGCGAACACCATCGAAGCAATCAAATCGGGTCGCTACGGCCGGCTGCTCGTCTCGCGCGCCCTGGTTTACAAGCTGCGCAACACTATCGGCACGCGGCCCAATTCCGATCCGCCCGCCAAGCTCGATTTCAACCTCTGGCTTGGCCCGGCCCAGCGCACCGCATTCCACACGAATTTGGTGCATTACAATTGGCACTGGTTCTGGGCTTTCGGCAACGGCGACATCGGCAATCAAGGTGTCCATCAAATGGACATCGCCCGCTGGGCCATCCGGGATGCCACCCTGCCCCGCAGCGTCGTCAGCGTTGGCGGCCGCTTCGGCTATAGCGATCAGGGCGAAACCCCGAACACGCAGCTCACGCTCATGGATTTCGGCGATACGAAATTGATCTTCGAGGTCCGCGGGCTATTGTCGCAAGCCTATCGCGGCCAGGGCACCAACGGGGGCAACGTCTTCCACCTCGAACAAGGCATCATCGCCGGCAACCGCTTCTTCCCGCGCGGCGAAGGCGCCGGCGAGGCGATTCCGAACATGAACCCGCGCCGCGGCCCCGGCGGGACGAACCACTTCGCCAACTTCATCGCCGCCGTCCGCTCCGGCCGCCGCGCCGACCTCAACGCCGACATCGAAGAAGGCCACTTCTCCAGCGCCCTGTGCCATCTGGCAAATATTTCGTATCGGCTCGGCAGCAACGCCGCTTTCGCTCCGCGCACCCGCGCATTCGGCGACAACCGCGACGCCATCGAAACGCTGGAGCGCATGGAAGCCCATCTATCGGGCGCTCCGCACAACCTCCGCCTCGCCGATTTGCAGCTCAAAGTCGGCCCACGCCTGGAGGTGCAAGCCCGCACCGAAAACTTCAACGGCAACGCGGAAGCCAACCGCCTGCTAACACGCCAATACCGCGAAGGCTTCGTTGTGCCGGAGCGGGCGGGGTAAATTGACCGGTTTCGTGGAGCAACGATATGCACATAGCCGATCTGACCGAGAATATTCCGAAGCGATTCGAAGTGGGCTGGTTGCATCCCGACGAACCATTTCGTCAAGGGGCCGCGCCTGCGGGATTCGTTGCTCGCCTCAAGGAATTCTCGAACCGCGCACGCTTTTGCAGCGAGGCTTTCAACTGGGGAGCTTACGGCGGATATCATACGTGCGAATTTTGCCAGCAAGCGCATGCCACCGGAAGCCTCGGGGTATTGTTTGAAGGGAAGTTGTATCACGCCCCGACCATGATTATCCACTACGTCGAGCAGCATCAATACGTTCCGCCAGATGAATTCATCGAGGCCGTCATGTCCGGACCGCTCCCAGGCACTCCGGAATTCGCTGCTACGGCTGCCTTATTCCAGCGGTGAGTGGCGGATTGAAAACGGTGGATCGCCCATGGCAAGCAAAATCTACGGCCCGCGCAAACGCCGCACTCGGCAGCACGTGATCGCGGACCAGGCCGTTCACCACGTCGAAGGCTTCATTCTCGACGAGGGGCATACCGCCGAGAGATACTTTTACGACTACGGCTACGATCTTGTGATGACGACTTATGACGAGCGCGGCTATTTTGAGCCCAACGTGCTGTACTTCCAGGTCAAGGCGTCGGAGACCCTGCAAGTCGTTCAGGGCGATTACGTCTGCGACATCGAAGTGCGCGACTACAACCTCTGGATGTACGAGAAGATGCCAGTCATTCTCGTTTTGTACGACGCATCCACGCATCCACGCGGCAAGCCTATTGGCTTGATCTCAAGCGTTTCTTCTACGACAATCAGTTGTGCCGACCCAGCAAACGCGCCAAGTGGGTGCGCGTGCGTTTATCCGCCAGCAAAAGGATGAATCGGGACGCGATTGCTGAGCTGCGATGGTGAAAGCAAAGGTGGCGAATGAAGAAAAAGCGTGAGACCTATAAGCGCACGAATGTGACTTATGGCCAGTTGGATAAAGTCCTTCGGTCTTTCGGCTTTTCACGCCGAGAATTCGAACGGGACGGCAAAGGCATCCAGTACAAGCACAAGGAAACCGGGGCGTCGATCATCCTGCCCCTTTTCCCCGCTGACGATTATGTTCTTGGTTATCACATGGTGGCCGTGCGCGGCACCCTCGATAACTTCGGCGTCGCCGATCCATCGGTTTTCGACGCCAAGTTGCAAAAGGCGGGCTGACGTGTTGCTCGCATCCATTCTTCGCTAGAATCAATGCAAGGAAGATCGATCACACACGCCAATAGACGAAACCTCCATGGATGATCCCACCCGAAACGGCGCCAAGGTTTGGCATTTGTTGCCGCACGATCGATCGGCCATCGATCGCTTGAGCCAGGCGATGCGTGTCTCGCCGATCATCGCCCAGCTATTGCTCAACCGCCAAGTGGCGGAACTGCCGGTTGCCGAGTCCTTTCTCGCCTGCCCGCTTACCGGCTTGCTGGAGCCCGAACGCCTGCCCGGCATCGACGCGGCGGTCGAACGGCTCTTCGTCGCCATCAGCGAAAAGAAAAAAGTCTGCATCTACGGCGATTACGACGTGGACGGCGTCACGGGCACGGCGATTCTCCTGCGCTGCCTGACTTTGCTCAAGGCCGACGTGCATTTTCATGTGCCGCACCGTCTCGATGAGGGTTACGGGCTCAACAGCGAAACGCTGCAAAAGCTCGCCGCCAACGGCATGAACGTCGTCGTCACCGTCGATTGCGGCATTGCCAGCATCGAGGAAGCGGACGAGGCGGTGAAGCTCGGTTTGGAGCTGATCGTCACCGATCATCACGAGATGAAAGCGACGCTGCCGTGCGCCGCCGTGCTGGTCCATCCGCGCTTGCCGGGGACGGCCTATCCGTTCGGCGGCTTGTCGGGGGCCGGCGTTGCTTTCAAGCTGGCCTGGGCGCTGTGCAAGAAAGCGAGCGGCGGCCCGAAGGTGACGCCGGAGATGCGCGAGGTGCTGCTCGATGGCATCATGCTGGCGTCGCTGGGAACGGTCGCCGACGTGGTGCCGCTTTTTGAAGAGAACCGCATCTTCGTCCGCCACGGCCTGGCCCGGCTTCGAACCAAGCCGACGATCGGCATGCAAGCGCTGCTCAAGAGCGCCAAGCTCGATGCGAAGATCAACCTCGCTGCGATGGATATCGGCTATGCGCTGGCGCCGCGCATCAACGCCGCCGGCCGCCTCGGCACAGCCCGGCTAGCCGTCGAGCTGATGACGACCGCCGACCCGCAGCGGGCCCACATTCTCGCCGATTATTTGGAACGGCAGAACCAGGAACGCCAGCTCATGGAACGCCGCATCTTGAGCGAAGCCCGCGAACAGGCGGCCCAATATCTCGATGGGGCTGCGTTGGTGCTTTCCAGCCACGAATGGCATCCGGGCCTGCTTGGCATCGTCGCCAGTCGGCTTGTCGATCAATATTCGCGCCCGGTGCTGATGATCTCCGTCCGCGAAGGCCAACCGCACGCCCAGGGCTCGGGCCGCTCCGTTCCGGGATTCAAGCTGCACGAGGCGTTGCAGGAATGCACCACGCACCTCGTCGGGCATGGTGGCCACGCGGCGGCGGCTGGACTTCGCATTCTCCCCGAAGCGATCGACGCGTTCCGCACCGCCTTCTGCGCGGTCGTCACCCGCCAGCTCGGCGCCACTCCTCGGCCGCACCGCTTGACGCTGGACGCGGAGATTCCGCTGTCGTGCTTGACGACGGGCTTGATGCAAGCAATCGACCGGCTGGAGCCCTACGGATCGGGCAACCCGCCGCCGCTTCTGTTGGCGGACCGCTTGCAAGTCGTGAAGGAGCCGCGCAAGGTCGGCAACGGCGAACGCCATCTCAGCTTCCGCGTCCGCCAGAACGGCAAGGAGCTGCGCGCCATCGCCTTCGGCATGGCCGACCGCGCGGCAGAATTGATGTCGCAGCAAGGCCAATGCTGCCTGGCGTTCACGCCGCGCTGGAACGAATGGCAAGGCTACAAATCGGTCGAGATCGAGGTGAAGGATTTCCAGGCAGGCCCAGCGGCGAAGTTGGATTGAGTTACTCTTCGTCGTTTTCTTGGGCGGCGTCAAAAATCGCCTGGCACGGCATTTTGAAACCGGGCAGGAGCTTGGTTTCGATCGCGTCGCCGGCGTGAAGCTCCCTGGCGATCCAATCGTTCTTGCCGCGCCGCAATTGCGTCACTTTGCCCATGGCGGCGTCCGCGATCCAGTATTCCTTTGCGCCGAGCGTCCAGTATTCTTCGCGTTTTTCCACATAGTCTCGATCCACCGAGCTCGGCGACACGACCTCGATAATGACGTTGGGAATCCAAGAGCGCCAAATCGTATCATCCTTCGGACCGGCCGGTTTGGCAAGGTAGATTGCCAGGTCGGCATGGCGCTCGCTCTCCCACTCCGGGATCAGCAGCTTGCAGTCCCTTGGTCCAAGGATGGCATGCACCGCCCCTGCACTCCGTGCTCGAAAAACGCTTAGGAAATTACGAATAGCATCAATTTGCGAGATATGCGAGTAGCTCGGGAATTGCGAAACCACGACGTAACCTCGCGCCAGTTCAAAATGGTAGTCTTCCTTCGTTTTCACGAATTCAAAGGCCCGCAGCGACATCTTGCGGCCATGGTGGCTTGGCCAATCATAGCTGGGATCGCCCTCGAAGCAACGGACGTGGCAATGATTGCAATATAGCCGGCGATCATGGCGCGATCAAGTGGATTGGCCGCGTTGGCATCTTGCTTCGACCGCCCGTTTCACCTAAACTCGCCTTGAGAATATCTTTCACGAGCCGTATCCGTAGAGTGGGTCGAGCGTACTCGCGAGGCCCACCGCAGCGGGCACTGGTGGGCCTCGCGAGTACGCTCGACCCACCCTACGGCTCTACACCGCTCGGCAAGGAGTAAACCACATGGCAGCAGGACGAGGCAGAATCTACGACGACATCACGCAAACCATCGGCAATACGCCGCTCATCAAGCTGCGCCGCGTGGTCGGCGACGCCAAGGCCACCGTTGTCGCCAAGATGGAAAACTTCAATCCGCTCTGGTCGGTCAAGGATCGCATCGGCGTCGCCATGATCGATGCCGGCGAACGCGCGGGCAAGATCACCAAGGACACCGTCATCATCGAACCGACCTCCGGCAACACCGGCATCGGCCTCGCCTTCACCTGCGCCGCCCGGGGCTACAAGCTCATCGTCACCATGCCTGAATCGATGTCCCTCGAACGCCGACGCCTGCTCAAAGCCTTCGGCGCCGAGATCGTTCTGACGCCGCGCGAACGCGGCATGACCGGGGCCATCGAAAAAGCCAACGAGCTGCTCAAAAGCCATGCGAAATCGTTTCTGCCGCAGCAATTCGAGAACCCCGCCAATCCGGAAATCCATCGCAAGACCACGGCCGAGGAAATCTGGAACGACACGGAGGGGAAGGTCGATATCCTCGTCTCCGGCGTCGGCACGGGCGGCACGATCACCGGCGTCAGCGAAGTCATCAAGCAGAAGAAGCCGTCGTTCAAGGCGATCGCGGTGGAGCCGGTCAACAGCCCGGTCATCACGCAGAAGATGAAGGGGCAGCCGATGACGCCGTCGCCGCACCGCATCCAGGGCATCGGCGCCGGCTTCATCCCGGGCGTGCTCAACACCAAGATCATCGACGAGGTGATCCAGGTCAAGGACGACGACGCCTTCGACATCGCCCGCCGCCTCGCCAAGGAAGAGGGAATGCTGTGCGGCATCAGCTGCGGCGCGGCGGCGTGGGCCGCGATCCAGGTCGCGCAACGCCCGGAGAACGCGGGGAAGTTGATTGTTGTGGTGTTGCCGGATTTGGGGGAGCGGTATTTGAGTACGCCGTTGTTTCCGGAATAGGGACCCAACGTATGTTCATTCCACGCGGGTTGGTTTTGCTTTTTTTGTGCCCGTTGCTCGTCGGCTGTGCGGCGGCCCGTGAACGCGCGGCCGCCAATGATAAGCGACGGGCAGAACATATCGAAAAACTGAAGGCCTTCGTGCCCCCGAATGTCCTCAAGGATGTCGATCCGGAGTTTTACACGTACCCCGGCCTTCGTAATTGGTACAGAGCGCCATTGGTCTACCCCTATAGCGTCGTTTACCTCAACGACACCAAGCTCGGCCATCTTTCAGTTCACGATGGCAAGAGCAAGATTTCTGATGGCGGCGGAAGTGGGATTCAAGGGCTAAGTGATTTGGGCGTAACCGGCCTTCCGCTGGCCCGCAACTGATGGTACAGACATAAGTTATGGAGTTAGCGATGTTGGCGAAAGGGCCTCCCAGGGCTAGACATGCGGTAGCAGCTGCAATGTCTCGCTCCAAGGAGGCCACATTATGAAAATGACACAAGACACGGATGTTCTCAAGGAAGATAATGCCGAACTGCTCGCGATTCTCAAGGAAATGCTGACGGCGGTCCGCGAAGCGGCCCACCAAGGTACGGCTATGCACGAAGTCGAACGTGCCGTCTGGCAGCAGGTTCTGCTCATCGGCCGCGCGGCGCTGAGCCAGTTTCTGACGCTTTTGGGGCCGGGCGACATGGGCGAGTCGGTCACCTTGCCGGGTGGGCAGGTGTGCCAGCGTCTGGAGGAAACGCACAGCCGGCGTTACGTATCGATCTTTGGCGAGTTCGTGCTGAAGCGCGCGGTGTACGGCAGCCGCGAAGGGCAGAAGATCGAGTTTGTGCCGTTGGACAATCGGCTGCAGTTGCCCGAGAGCGTGTTTTCTTATGTGCTGCAGGATTGGGACCAAAGCTTGTGTGTGGAGGAAGCGTTCAGCCAAGCCAAAAGCACCGTGGCACGCATGTTGGGATTGAAGCAGTCGGTGGACAGTCTGGAACGCATGAACGTGCAGATGGCGGAGTTGGTGGAGGCCTTTCGCGACGAGCGGCACGCTGCCGTCGGCTGAGGAAGAAGGAGCCATCGTGGTCAGCAGTGCGGACGGCAAAGGTGTGGTGATGCGTCGGGCGGCGGATGAAGCCGCGCCGCCGGCGCATCGCACCAAAGGGGAGAAGGCGAGTCGCAAAGAGATGGCGATCGTGGGTGCGGTCTACACGGTGGACCGCTACGTGCGCACGCCTGCGGAAGTGGTGGCGGCACTGTTCGGCGACGACCGCGACGCACCCAAACGCGATCGTCCCAAGCCGTGCCACAAGCAGACGATGGCGAGCCTGGCCTACACCGACAGCGAGCAGACGCATTCGGGGATCGAGATGACCTACAGGTGGATTTCCGAAGAAATCTGGCGCGCAATCGCGGCTACGTCAAGGAAATGGTGCACCTGTGCGACGGCCAGGAACCGTTGTGGGAGGCGCGCGAACGGCATTTGACCCAGCGCAACACAGCCAACATTCTGGACCTGTTGCACGTGACGCCGCGTCTGTGGCAGGCGGCGCACGTCTTTTACCCGGAGAAGAGTGCCGAGACCGAACAGTTTGTGCGTGGGCGTGTGCTGAAGATGCTCGAAGGAAAAGCCGAGTTGGTGATCCGCGGCCTGCGACAAATGGGCACCAAACGCAAGCTGACCGGCAGCAAGAAGGCGACGCTGACGAAGGTGTGTGCGTACCTGGAAAACAACCTGGAGCGAATGCGTTACGGTGAATACCTGGCCAAGGGTTATCCGATCGCGAGCGGCGTGATCGAGGGAGCGTGTCGCCACCTGGTGAAGGACCGCATGGAACGCGCCGGCATGCACTGGACGCGTCTTGGGGCTCAAGCGATGTTGGACGTGCGCAGCATCCACGTCAATGGCGACTGGGATGAATACCAAACGTTCCGCATCGACCATGCAACGCAAAAGTTATCTTCCCGTCCGGTGAATTACATCCCTCCAATGGGGGGGCGGGTTGCCAGGGGACGTGGTGCAGCGGCGATGGATTTCGCGGGGAACGTGATGCACGCGCGTTGCGGTCTTGCGACGGAAGGCATCAGGGTACATGCGCGTCACTTGGCGCGAGAGCGTTGGGCGTGGAGGCGGTGGCTTGCCTGGCCAATTGCCAGCGGTGAGGCAGCAACTCGTCCAGACGATCGGCGGGATGCGTTGGTAGACGCTCGAACATGTCGCGCAGGTAAGCGAACGTGTCGATGCGCAGATGCTTGCATGTCGCCGTGAAACTGAACAGCACCGCCGCGGTCTGGCCGCCCTTGTCGCTGCCCAGGAACAACCAATTGATCCGGCCCATGCCGATCAGCTTCAGCGTGCGTTCGCTGATGTTGTTGTCGATATGCAGGTCGCCGTCGGTGGTGTAGCGGTGGAGCGCTTCCCACTGGTTCAGCATGTAGTTGATGGCGGCGGCGATCGGACTCTTGGGCAGCACCTGTTCTTTTTGCTCCAAGAGCCATTGACGCAGCGATGCCAGCAGCGGTACGGATTGTTCCTTACGCAGGCGCAAGCGGATCGCAGCGGCCGCGGCGCCGGTCAACTTGTCTTTGACGATGATGGCGTTGGCCTCGTCCTCGACGTCGTAGAGTTTGCGCACCCAGGCCTTGGCCGCCAGCACGCGTTCCGGATCGGTGCTGTCCGCTTCCTTGAATTTATTGCGCAGCGTGGGCCATGCAGCCGACTTCGACAATCGCGCCATGGGAGCCGGTGTAGATGCCGTCGTAGCCGCCGTAGGCATCGGCTTGCAAAAAGCCTTTGAAGGTTTTCAGGAACTCGGCCGGTCCATCGCGTGCATGCGTGATGGTGTAATCGAAGACGATGCCCGGATGATCTTGGTCGCCGATGTAGTCCCACAATCGGCCGTATCGGTGATTATTCTTAGTCTCGTCACGCACCGGCACGGTGGTGTCGTCGGTGTGCAGCACCTTCGATTGCAACACCCAGTGCTTGAGCAACTGACAGAGTGGCATCAGCAACTCGGCCGCCGAGGCCATCCAGTCGCACATGGTCGAGCGTGGTAGTTTGACGCCGAGCCGTTCGAAGCGTTGTTCGGTGCGATGCAGCGGAATGTGATCCTGATATTTATCGACGATGATCTGCGCCAACAGGCCCGGTCCCGGCAACGCCTTGTCGAGCGGTTGCGGCGGCTTGGGCGCGATGGCGACGTGGCCTTCGCAGCACTTGCACGCGTACTTGACGCGTTGGTGCTCGACGACAAACACCTCGGCCGGCTTGTAGTCGTACTGCTCGGTGCTCTGCACGCCGATCTCGTCACGCAGGGTGCCGCACTCGGGGCAGAGCCGTTCCAGCGTGGGCAACTCGTAGCGGCGTTGTTCGCGACGCAACTGCCGCGCCGGCCGACGCCGGCCGTGCGGCTTGCCTTTGCGAGGTTGGTTCGATTCCGTCTCGACGGCGGGCGGCGTCGGTGCTGCGGGTTCCGCCTGGGCCAGTTCCGGAAACAACAACGGCTGGTTCGGATCGATCGGTTCCGTGGGCCGACCCCGGCGCAACAAAGCATCGAGCCGCTCTTGCAATTCGGCGATGGCACGGCGATCCCGCCGCGCCCCCGTCAGCAACTCGACAATCATTTGCTTCAGCACGTCTATGTCGTTTGGGAGTTTGCTGGGATCAATGACGGCAGGTGATTGAGTTGGCGACGACGCTGCGGCAGAGGGAGAAGGGGGCCGAGGTGTCGTTGCGTCCGTGTTCATGCAAGATGAAACACCACAGAACGCCAAGGGTAGCGCCAGCAAAAGCGGTTTTTGTGAAAATAAAAACGACGCACCGTCACGGCGATTCGTTCGTCGCCTGGGCGCTCATCGCCGCTGGTCGTTGATAGCGCTTTTGCCGCTTGACGCTGGCCAGGTCCACGCCGTCCAGCAACATGGCCAGATCGGCGCTGCGAATCTCCAACCCCTGCTTGCCCACCGCCCGCGACCACGACAGTCCCGAACTCTCCGCCAACTTCGGAAACACAAACGTCCCTTCCTCCAAACGCCGATACCAGATCGCCAGCCCATCCCCCAACCAGTAAAGGAGCTTGACGCGATCGCCACGCTTGGAACGAAACACGAACAGATCGCCCGACAGCGGATCGGCGCCGACGTGCTCGCGCACCATGCGGCACAACCCGTCGAAGCTGCGCCGCATGTCCGTCGGCTCCAAACACAGATAGACACGCACCGGCAACGACAGGCTCAGCATGGCCGCTCCTCCTCCAGAACGGCGAGGAGTTGCCGCAACGTCTCGGTGTCAAAGCCGCGCAGGACGCGCACGACTCGGCCACGCTCCAGCACGACTTCGAACGCCGCCTGCGTCGCCACATCGATCACCCGCAACGGCACAAACACCGGCGCATCGTCGCCGGCCGACGCCGCGCGGTCAACGCGGTCCCGCTCCGGCTTGGCGTGAACAGGCGCGGACTCTTGATCACGCTGAGCGACGATCCGCCGCCAGGCATAGAAGGATGCTTCCGCCAGGACATGTTCAGCACAAAAAGCGCGAACGCTCAGCCCACTGCGCCGCCATTGCCGAAGTGTGCGCCGCCAAAACCGCTCTTTGCCAAAATCGCGATCGCGCCGACCTGCCATGATTGAGCCCTCCCGGATGTGTTGCGTAGTAATCCGAGATCGAGCTTACCATGCCCTGCAAGATGCAGTTCGCCGGACGGGAAGAAAAGTTATACCCGTGGCGAGAGTTGGTTGAAGGCGCCAAATACCAGCAGGCAGCGTAGCGGCCTGCCGGTTACGCCCAAGTGATTTCACAGCCTTTAACTTTGACGCTAAATACCTCGTCGGCCATCTGGATAAGGAAGGAAATGAGCCGCTAACCAAAAAGGTCATCTTCAAATGGGTATTGTTCGAATTTGAGACCGGCAAGATTGATTCCTTCCAGACGAAGCACGAGCTTTCCGATGCGGCCAAGGCTCGTGGATTCACTGGGAATTTGGAACTGACCGGTGTCGCATCTCACTACAGCATGTGTTTCGAATAGGTTTCGACCCCAGCAGCGGAGCGGCGTTGGGCTGACCCAATCATCCCTGAACATTGTCGCGCAGCCAATTCGCAGCAATTGCCGCCAGATCGTTGAACGTAAGCTCGTCACGCCCCAGTCGAAGTCCCTGGCACATCGCCGGCAACTCCCGCTCGAATGTTTGGTAACGCCGAAAAATCTCCTTCCCGTCCGGTGAAGTACATCCCTCCGACGGGGGGCGGGTTGCCAGAGAAGGCGGCGCAGCGGCGATGGATTTCGCGGGGGGAACGTGATGCTCGCGCATTGCGGTCTTGCGACGGAAGGGGTCAGGGCGCCGGCACTGTCAACGGCGCTTCCAAATCGAGCCACTTTGGCGCTTTCGCGCGGGCCAGCGCCAGCGCGCCTGAGAACATTTTTTCGCCACAAATCCCCTCAGCTACCGGTGAAGGGGATTTGTGGCGAAAAAATGTTGTGGAGAGAGTGGCTCGTTTTTGAGCGCCAAAGTGGCCTCATTTTTGAGCGCGGTTCACACCGGCACGTCACTTGGCGCTGGAGCGTTCGGTGTGGACGCGGCGGCTTGCCTGGCCGATTGCCAACGGTGAGGCAGCAACTCCTGCAGACGATCGGCGGGATGCGTTGGCAGACGCTCGAACACGTCGCGCAGGTAGGCGAAGGTGTCGATGTGCAGATGCTTGCACGTCGCTGTGAAACTGAACAGCACCGCCGCGGTCAGGCCGCCCTTGTCGCTGCCCAGGAACAACCAATTGATGCGGCCCATGCCGATCAGCTTCAGCGTCCGTTCGGAGATGTTGTTGTCGATGTGCAGGTCGCCGTCGCTGGTGTAGCGGTTGAGCGCGTCCCACTGGTTGAGCATGTAGTTGATGGCGGCGGCAATCGGACTTTTGGGCAGCACTTGTTCTTTCTGCTCCACAAGCCACTGACGCAATGATGTCAGCAGCGGTACGGCTTTTTCCTTACGCAAGCGCAAGCGGACAGCAGCGGCCGCGGCGCCGGTCAGCTTTTCCGCGGCGATGATGGCCTTGGCCTCGTCCTCGACGTCGTAGAGTTTGCGCACCCAGGCCTTGGCCGCCAGCACACGTTCTGGATCGGTGCTGTCGGCTTCGCTGAATTTGTTGCGCGGCGTGGGCCATGCAGCCGACTTCGACGATCGCGCCGTTGGAGCCGGTGTAGATGCCGTCGTAGCCGCCGTAGGCGTCGGCTTGCAAAAAGCCTTTGAAGTCTTTGAGGAACTCGGCCGGTCCATCGCGGGCATGGGTTGTTGTGTAGTCGAAGACGATGCCCGGATGATCTTGGTCGCCGATGTAGTCCCACAGTCGGCCGTATCGGTGGTTACTCTTAGTCTCGTCGCGCACCGGCACGGTGGTGTCGTCGGTGTGCAGCACCTTCGATTGCAACACCCAGTGCTTGAGCAACTGCCAGAGCGGTGTCAGCAACTCGGCGGCCGAGGCCATCCAGTCGCACATGGTCGAGCGTGGCAGCTTGACGCCGAGCCGTTCGAAACGCTGCTCGGTGCGGTGCAGCGGAATGTGATCCTGGTATTTGTCGACGATGATCTGCGCCATCAGGCCCGGCCCGGGCAACGCCTTGTCGAGAGGCTGCGGCGGCTTCGGGCGCGATGGCGACGTGCCCCTCGCAGCATTTGCAGGCATACTTGACACGCTGATGCTCGATGACGAACACCTCGGCCGGCTTGTAGTCGTACTGCTCGGTCGAGAGCACGCCGATCTCGCGTCGCATGTCGCCGCATTCCGGACAGAGTCGTTCCAGCGCGGTCAACTCGTAGCGGCGTTGTTCGCGGCGTAACTCTCGGGCCGGCGCGACGCCGACCGTGCGGCTTGTGCTTTGCGCGCCGGCTCGATCTATCCTCCTCGACAACAGGCGGCATCGCTGGCGTCGCCGGCTCGGGCTGGGCCAGTTCCGGAAACAGCAACGGCTGATTCGGATCGATCGGCTCCCCAAGCCGACCGCGACGCAACAGCGCATCGAGCCGCTCTCGCACCTCGGCAAGTTCACGACGGTCCCGCTTGAGCGCCCGTCAGCAGCTCGACAATCATTTGCTTCAGGAGATTGGCGTCATCGGGAAGTTTGGCGGGATCGAAGACGGTTGCCGTTGATGTTGCCGACGGTGATGCCGGTGCGGACGAAGGGGACCGAGGTGTGGTTGCGTCCGTGCTCATGCAGGATGAAACCCCACGGACGCGACAAGGTTGCGCGAGCAAAGCGGATTTTTTTGAAAATAAAAATGACGCACCGTCACAGCGAACCGTTTGTCGCTCTGGGCGGTTGTTGCGGCTGGTCGTTGATAGCGTTTCTGTCGCTTGACGCTGCCCAGGTCAACGCCGTCCAAAAGCATGGCCAGGTCGGTGGCCCGAATCTCCAAACCTTGCTTGCCCACCGCACGCGACCACGACAGCCCCGAATCCTCCGCTAACTTGGGAAACACGAACGTCCCTTCCTCCAAGCGCCGATACCAGATCGCCAGCCCGTCGCCCATCCAGTATAGGAGCTTGACGCGATCGCCACGCTTGGAACGAAACACGAACAGATCGCCCGACAGCGGATCGGCGCCGACGTGCTCGCGCACCATGCGGCACAACCCGTCGAAGCTGCGCCGCATGTCCGTCGGCTCCAAACACAAATAGACACGCACCGGCAACGGCAGGCTCAGCATGGCCGCTCCTCCTCCAGAACGGCGAGGAGTTGCCGCAGCGCCGCCGGGTCGAAACACGCCGGCACGCGCACGACGCGGCCCTGGCCCAGCACCACTTCGAACGCCATACCTGTAGCCGTCGGCACCACACGCAGCGGCACAAAAAGGGGTTGGTCGTGCGCGTCATCGTCGCCGACCGTCGCGACGCTGACAGTCACTCGCTGATCGCGTTCGGCGATGCTCCGCCGCCAAGAATAAAAGGATGGCTCGCTGACTTGGTGCTCGGCGCAGAACGCGCGAACGGTCAAACCGCTGCGTCGCCACTGCCGCAGCAGCCGCCGCCAGAATCGTTCCTTCCCACCGTCCCGTCGACTGCCTCGCCGTGCCATAGCCAAGCCCTCCCGGATGAGTGGTCCGGAAGCAGCTTACCACGCCCCGCAAGATGTGGTTGGCCGGACGGGAAGGAAAAATCTCCGCGCCGCCGGGCAGGATTTTCGAACCTGACGCACTCCGCAGCCAATCGCGCAGGACGGCGATTGGCCCTCGGACGCTGTTTTCGTGGACCTGGATATCCTGGCCGGCGATGTCCGAAATGAATTGCTGCTAGCGATAGGGAGCGCTGTCGAGAATCAGGCAGACTTTCTTCTTTTGCTTGCTACAGCCATATCGCTTGGCGGCCAGGAAAATGCCAAGTTCGAGCGGCATGTTGAAACGCGGCAACCCGCTGGCCGATGTCACTTCTGTGCGTGAGATGTCGTGTACGCCATATTTGCAATCGGCGATGATCTTGAAGATCTTGTCAATCCGCACTTCGCTTGAATCGTCAAGCTCCAACGCACAGCGTGGCCAGTAGCCGCAATCCATGACCGCGAACACGACGCCTTCGAAGATCGGTTTGTACTGCGCGTCAAACGGGCAGTTGATGAACACCGCCGAACCATACTCGATTGGAATCATTGGCCACCGGCTGCTTCGAATTTGGCCGGCGCGGCGGCGACCTTGGCAATAGCATGTCGCAATTCGGCCAATGTGAAGGAGTCAGGCGGGTTTATCGGATCCAAAATCACAGGTCGGCGTATCTTTTTCTTTTTCTTTTTTTTCGCGGTGGCCATGGTTTCCTCCTGCTAATCGTCACGTCAAACACCATTATACAAAAGTTCCGCGCGGAACATGGACACCTGGTTGCATGAGACAAGTCAAGCCCCCCTGTCTCCCCGTTTCGTGAGCAACTGACACAGCGCACCGAGGAAAACCCTTGGTTATCTCGCAATTCTACCTGCTCACGGCCGATGAGCAGGTGGAGGCTGGTACGCATCGAGCCGCGGCGATAGACTAAGGTTGGTTCCGGGCGGTGCGAAGTCGAAAAGGCGGCACATCATGGCGGTCAATTGCGATATCCTCATCGTCGGCGGCGGCGTCATGGGCATCAGCATTGCCTGGCAACTCGCCAAGCGGCGGTGCGGGCGCGTCGTGTTGCTGGAGAAGTCGTTCCTCGGCGCCGGTTCGAGCGGCAAGTCCGGGGCCATCGTCCGCCAGCACTACTCCAACAAGCTCACCGCCAGCATGGCCCAGAAAAGCCTGCGCATCTACGAACAGTTCCCCGATGTCGTCGGCGGGCCCCCCGTTTTCACGCGCACCGGCATGGTGCTCATCGTCAATGAAAAAGACAAGCCGGGCCTCGATGTCAATTTGAAGATGCAGCAGGAGCTCGGCATCGATGTCCGGGCCGTCCCGCCGCAGGTGCTCGCCGACATCGATCCGAACGCACGCCTCAAAGAAGACGAGATCGCCGTCTATGAAGCGGAAGCCGGCTACGTCGAAGCGGTGCAGGTGGTCGCGTCCTATGCGGAAGCTGCTCGCCGCGAAGGGGCCGACATTCGTCTGGGCGTCGAGGTGCTCGGCATTGTCACCGAGAAGGGTAAGATGGTCGGCGTCGAGACCAACGAGGGGCGCTACAACAGCCCGTGCGTCGTGCTGGCAACCGGGCCGTGGGCGGCCCAGCTCGGCAAGGACCTCGGCGTCAAGCTGCCGGTGCAGGCGTGCCGCACGCAGGTCGCGCTCTACCGTCGGCCTCCGGATTTTGGCAGACGATCCTCGGTCTATTGTGATTTCGTGCAGGGCATCTATTTCAAGCCGACGCACGGCGAGATGATTCACGCCGGCAGCCTGGCGGGTGAGGAAATCAGCCAGCCGGTCGATCCGGACAAGTACAACGAGGCCGCCGAGGGCGATTGGTTGCCGATGGTGCGGCAGCGCTTGAGTCGGCGTTATCCTGCCATGCACCGCGGCTATGGCCGAGGCGGCTACGGGGCGTCTATGCGATCACGCCCGACTGGCATCCAATCATGGACAAGCTGCCCAACCTGGAGGGCGCTATTGCGCCGTCGGCTTCTCGGGCCACGGCTTCAAGATGTCGCCTATTGTGGGCCAACTGATGGCCGAATTGATCGTGGACGGCAAAGCGTCGGCGCTGGATATTGGGCCGCTGCGTTTGCGCGGTTTGACGAGAATGATCCGGTGAAGACGCCGTATTCGTATGGGGTGATGGGATGACGTGGCCTCCTGTGCGGGATCGCAACATTTTCCTGCGATAATCCAGAAAATGAAATCACCGAGGAATGCGCCGTGAAAGTTTACGTGCTCGGTAACGCGGAGCGGCCTGGCGTGGTCGCGGAAGTGGAAGCGCGGTTGCCATTTCTGCGGAAGCAGGTCGAGTGTTTGCTGGTCGATCTGCGCCAGGAAACGGACCTCGCTCCGCTGCCCTGCGCCGATCTTGCCCTCGTTTTCGGCGGCGACGGCGCCATCCTGCGCGGCGCGGCAGATGGGTTATCGCCAGATTCCCGTGCTCGGCATCAATCTCGGCCGGCTCGGTTTTCTTGCCGACATCCATCCGCACGATTTCGAATATTGCTTCACGCAAGTTGTGCAGCAGAATTTCCGCGTCACCCAGCACCTCATGTTCGAATGCGTCATCGAGACCGGGACGAGCACCCAGACCTATCTTGGGTTAAACGAAGTCGTGATTCACGCCACGCCGCCGCTACGCATGCTGGACCTGGAGCTCGCCGTGGACGGAACGACGGCGTCGCGCTTCATCGGCGATGGGCTCATCGTCAGCTCGCCCATCGGTTCGACGGCCCATAATCTTTCCGCGGGCGGGCCAATCCTCGGACAGGAATTGCAGGCGTTCGTCATTACGCCGATCTGCCCGCACACTCTAACTTATCGCCCGATCGTCGAATCGGCCGAGAAGACGTTTTCCATCCGCCTTGGCTCAGGAGCGGAGCATGCCCTGGTGGTCGTGGATGGCCAGGCGACGGCGGAGATCGCGCCGAGCGATCGCGTCGTGATTCGCAAGTCCGCGGTGAAATTCAAGCTGGTGAAGGTGCCTGGGCACAGCTATTACCAGACGCTGCATGACAAGCTGCGCTGGGGAACGCTGCCGAGCTATCGCGGTGAACTTTGAACGAGTGGGCGGCGTAAGTAGGAGTTAGTGTTGGTGTGCAAACGTGTTAAATACTGGGGAACGGTGCAAGGAGTCGGCTTCCGCATGACGGCCAGGCGGATCGCGAGCCGATTCGCGGTCGGCGGCTATGTGCGCAACTTGCCGGATGGACAGGTGGAAATAGTGGTCGCCGGCGAGCCCTTGGAGATCGAGCGATTTCTGGCGGCGGTGGCCGAGCAGATGGCCGGCTGTGTGGTAGGAAATAAGATAATCGACGAAACCGAGCAATCTTTCGACAGCTTTGAGATTCGGACGTAACCATGTCGGGTTTGACGCAGCTGATTCCCGTTTGTTTGATCTTGTTCTTCTTGCAAGGCCTGGCAACGGTGCCGTGGCTTATCGCCTTGTCGCGGCGCTCGTTTCGCGAACAATGGCCGCTCCTGTGGAAAGTCATCGCCGGCGTCACTCTCGGCGGGCTCGTATTCGGCGTACTGCTGCGTTCCAATAGCGAACCGGGCATCGTCGCGATGTGGGGCCGATTCTACTGCTCGATCTTGTCGCTGCAAATTGGCATAGACCTCTTCATCGGCATCATCTGGATGTTGCTTACCTTGTTGCCCAAAACTGGCGCGATCACGCTGGCGGCATTTCAAGAAGGGCTTCGTCAACCGATGTTTTGGATGCTGACGATAGCCGGCGTGCTGGGCATGATCATTTCCATCGTCATTCCCTATTTCACCTTCGGCGAAGACACCAAGATGGTCAAGGAAATCACCTATGCCTTGACGATGCTGATCCCGGCCATTTTCGGCGTCATCAACGCCAGCATTTCGGTGGCCGAGGAGATCGAAGGCCGCACCGCCGTCACGCTTTTGAGCAAGCCGGTGACGCGGCGCGATTTTCTGCTGGGCAAATTCCTGGGCATCACGCTCGGCGGGGCGTTCATGACCATGTTTCTGAGCTGGACGCTTATCTGGGTTGTGCTGGGGAAATACCATTACGAATATCAACCGCAGATCACGCCGCTGCCTCCCGATGCAATCTGGGTGACCGACCTGATCCGGCATACCTACGGGCAAACGATCACAGGCGATTTGCTCAAAGGCGTCGGACTGTGGATCAACGATTGCGGCGAGGCGCTGCCAGGCCTGGCGATTGGCTTCGGGCAGGTGATGACGTTGATCGCGATCAGCGTAGCGCTGGCGACGCGAGTGCCGATGGTGGTGAACGTGGCGGCGTGCCTGGTGATCTACTTCCTCGGCCATCTGGCGCCGATCATGACAGAGGTGAGCCAGGGCATCGCGCTGGTGCATTTTGTCGCCCAATTGTTCGAGCTATTGCTGCCGGCGCTGGCGGTATTCGATGTCAGCTCGGCGATCATCCGCGAGGCCCCGCTCGATCCCGAACGCTACTCTATCTATGCTTTCAACGTCGTGCTTTACGCGATTCTGTACACGGCCATCGCGCTTCTGGCGGGGTTGATCCTTTTCGAGGACCGCGACGTGGCGTGATCCCGACCGATGCTAAATTTTTCCCGACTCCTACAACGCTCACGCTTATTCGGCAATCTCCAGAAAGTCGCGAAACGCCTTTTCCCAAAAAAACGCAACCTTGTTACAATGGGCGGAGGGACGCGTTTGCATTCTTTTGCGGAATGAACCTATGGCCAGTGCCGCGTTTGCTCGTTGCCGGGGGTTCTTGGATTATCATCCGCTCGCCAAGTGGCTTTCGATCGCTTCCTCCATCGGCACCTCGATCCTTTATGTCGGCCTGATCGTCCTGTTAGCCTTCTTCATCGACTTGATGGTCGAGCGCGGCGAGATTCCTGCGTTTCACCAGCTCCCTGTGCACACCCGGCAGCAATTTCTCGATGACATCGCCAATGCCGAGAAAGATCGCAAGGACAGCGTGAAGGACGAGCTGGCATCGCTTGGCATTGAACCGGCCCAGATCAAGGACTGGCTGGACGGAGAGCCGATCGAAAAATGGTCGCCGCGTGAACGGGCCCTGCTCTGGTGGGGAGACACGCTGCGATTCATCAACGAAAAAGTCCCCAATGCCGCCGACACAGTTCGCAGGTCGGCCCGGCAAATCCACGGCGACGACGGCCCGTTTCGCGATCTCGCCGATTGCGGCATCCTCAGCACCGTTGTGCGCTGGCGCTACAACTTTGGCGTTCGGCCCCTATGCTTTATTGCCGAGTGGAACCCGTGGATGTGGGCCGACGGCAACAACCTGTTCCTGCTCGACCTGTTCGTGTGGGCCTTGAGCCTGGCCGTTATCCGGCTCGTCTTGAAGTTCCTGTCGCGCTATCTCGGCGCAATCGCCGTGCTCGAAGCGGTGACCAGATTGCGGCGTTCTGTTTACCTGCAGACGAATCGGCTCGGCACCCTTGCTGTTCGCGATCTGGGACCCAGCGAAGCAGTCAGCGTTTCGACGCGCCATCTGGAAGTCGTGCATGATGGGCTCTTCCAATGGCTCACGGTCTATTTCCGCGAGCCGGTCAAGTTCGGCTTGCTGGTAGCCTTCACTTTCCTGGTCAATTTTTGGCTTGCGGTGGCATTTCTGTTGTTCGCGCTGTTGGTCTGGCTGATCGGCGGGCAGATCGCCGCCTATTTTCGCCGGCAGGGGCGTAACGCGGAGACGCAGGCCGCCGAGCATTTGGTCCTCGTCCAGGAAAGCTTGACGCTGATGCGGCTCATCAAGATTTACCTGATGGAAAGCTTCAACCAGACGCGCGTGGAACGGCAACTGTCGGGCTACGCCAAGGCGCAGCTCACGCGCTATCGGGCCGAGGCGATCTACCGCCCGCTCTTTTTCTTCCTCGGCCTGGCAGCGGCGCTTGTCTTGCTCCTGGTGGCCGGCTACGTCATCCTCGACG
This sequence comes from uncultured Planctomycetota bacterium, assembly GCA_963767835.1. Classification (GTDB taxonomy): domain Bacteria; phylum Planctomycetota; class Planctomycetia; order Gemmatales; family Gemmataceae; genus SIAQ01. The sequence continues at coordinate 185,675 of CAVYFY010000014.1, read as the reverse complement.
AGCAGATCAACGTCACCAGCGTGCTGGTGCTTACGGCCGCCATCATCAGCCTCTATTGGCCGATCCTGTCGTTTCTCGAAGCCCGCCGCGTGGTGCGGCGCGTCGCGTCAGTCCGCCAAGGCCGTATTCGATTTCCTCGATCGCCACGGGGGCGTCGGCCAGGCGATCGAGGCCGAGTTCATCCCGGCGATGACGCGGATGATCCAGTTCGACAAGGTATCGCTCCGTGATTCGAGCACCGGCCGCAAGCTGCTAAGCAACGTGAGCTTCAAGATCAAGGCCGGCGAGAAAGTCGCCCTCGTCGGTCCGGATGAGCGCGAAATTCACGCCCTCGTCTATTTGCTGCCACGCTTTCTCGATCCCAGCGGCGGCGAGGTGCGCATTGATGGCAAGGACCTGCGCTGGGTGACCCTGGATTCGCTGCGGGCCCAGATCGCCGTGGTCTTGCAGCACAATCTGATTTTCAACGACACCATCGCCAACAACATCGGCTGCGGCGATCGGACCTACAATCTGCAGCGCATCACCGAGGCCGCCAAGATGGCTCACGCGCATCAGTTCGTTTCGAAGTTGCCGCAAGGTTACGAGACGGTGATCGGCGAGCAAGGGCATCCACTCAAGCTCGGGGAGATGTTTCGCATTGCGATTGCGCGGGCGATCCTGCGCGATCCTGCGATCCTGGTGATCGAGGAGCCCGTAGTGCCGCTCGACGAGGATACGAAGGGGATGATCGACGACACGCTGCAGCGGGTGACGCCGGGCCGCACGGTGATTTTTTTGCCGCATCGACTGACCACACTGCGGGGTTGCGACCAGATTTTTCTCTTATACCAGGGCAAGCTCGAAGCATCGGGCGATCACCGCGAATTGCTTGGCTCAAGCGAGCTGTACCGCCACTTGCAATACCTGGAATTCAACGAATACGCCAGCGTGGCAGCGCCGGTCGCTGCCCCGAAGAACGGTGAAGCCGGCGCCGAAGGCTAAGCAGCGCCCGAAAAATAGCTTCCCCATTTGGTGGCATTCGATTTTTGAAGGTTGGGTCAAGCGTACTCGTGAGGCCCACCACGCGCTTGCAAGGAATAGTGGGCCTCGCGAGTACGCTCGACCCAACCTACGACAGATCGATGATTCGGGAAGTTATTCTCCGAATGTCACTAAAGCGGGGCGCCCGCAAATGTAGATTGCTCCGTTCGGCATGGCCCGCACGCGAGACACACCACTTGAACGGGCGTTTACATTACAGTAAGTTGCCCGGTGGACGCGGGTACGCATAAGATACCGCTGGTGCGCCACGCTGCCTTGAGTTTCTCGACGTACATAACCCTGGTGTTGACTTGAGTAATACCGACCCGGTCAAGGCGCAGTACGAACGCTGGAGCTATCCGCCGCCGATCGACGACCTGACGCGGTTTCCATTCAACGCGCCGGGCTCGCGTTATGCGGACCTTAAATCTCTTTACTTTGGCTACTGGCCGACCGCTCCTGCCTACCGTGAAGAGATTGACATCTTGGTGGCTGGTTGTGGAACCTTTGCGGGCGCCTGCTATGCCTATTTCTATCCGAAGGCGCGCGTGACCGCATTCGACATCAGCGCAGCCAGCCTGGCGCACGAGGAACACTTGCAGCGCAAACACAACCTGCACAACCTCACGTTGCGGCAAATGCGCGTGGAGGACGCCGCCGATCTCGCGGCCGACTATGACTTCATCACCGTACTTGGCGTGCTGCATCATATCGAAGACCCGACGACCGGGTTGCGGGCGCTCGCGGGGCGGCTGCGGGATGAAGGAATTATCAGCGTCATGGTTTATGCCCGATATGGACGGGTAGGCGTCTACATGATGCAGGAGCTTTTCCGGATTCTTGGGCTGCAGCAGGAACCGGCGGACGTACAAGTCGTGAAAGACGCGCTGACGGCGGTGGGCGCGCATCATCCGGTGCGTCCGTATCTTCACATGGCCCGCCGCGATCTGGGGTCCGACGCGGGCCTCGTCGATACTTTTTTGCACCCGCGCGACCAGGCATACACGGTTGCCGATTGTCTGACCATGGTCGAAGCGGCTGGCCTGGCGTTCCAGGGCTGGGACGACAACCTGTTGTACTATCCCGATTTGCAACTGCCGGTAAACCACCCATTCCGGAGCCGGCTGGAGCGCTTGCCCGAACCGGTTCTTTGGCAGGCGGTTGAACTGATGTTCGGCGCCATCGGCGGCCACTACTTTCATGCCTGCCGGCGCGAGCGCGATCCTTCGAGGTATCGAGTCGATTTTGCGGGGGACTGTTTTTTGAATTGGATTCCGGTCCCGCGCGTCGATCCCTGGCCGCCGCCGGCTGCCCGGCCGAGCGGTCAACTGAGCGTCAAGCGCTCGACCTTTCCGGCGGTGCCGCTCGACGCGAAACAAACTGCGATCTTCGACGCGATCGACGAGCGCAAGTCGATCCGCGACTGTATTGCTTGCGCTGGACTGGATCCCACGCAACCGGACATCATCGACGCCACCCGGACTTTCTTTCGTTCTCTCTGGCATATCGGCTACATGGTTTTTCGCTGGCAGCAGCCACCGACAATGTCCAGTCGTAAATAACCGATACAGAGCATTTCCTCGGACTCATCCGGCTCTCCCTTCAAAGTAAGCCAGCGGCAAGTCGTCCGCGAGCGCCCAAGCGCGACAGCGGCTTTCTGTCAAATCAAAAAAAAAGTCCCCAGCGCCGCGAGGGGCCGGGGACCGAAAATGGGCTCTTTTTTTGATACTAGATCGTTGGCGTGAAACCGCTGAAGTTCACCGTCAAATCGTTCTTGAACTTCAAGTTATCGGCAGCATTGACAACGCCATCGCCGTTGAAGTCGAAAGCAGCGTTGTACGTCGCCAGGGCCGGTTTGAAATGCAAATTGTCCGCGGCATTGACGAATTCATCGCCGTTGATGTCGCCGAACAAGCGATAGAACGATTGGGTGGCGCTGCCGATACCGCTGCCGGCGAGGCTAAGATCCTGGTTATCGGATACCGCGGTGATGTCCGCCGGATCGTTGACGGTAATCGTGTACGCGCCAGTGGCAATCGAGCCCGCGGTGACGCTGGCACCGGTGAAGGTGACGGCCCACTCGGTATTGCCCGATCCGGAGACAGGCGCCCAGCTGAGGGTCGGCAGAGTCCCGGTCCATCCAGCGGCAATGGCGATGGTGAACACGTTCGGATTGGTCCCCGGGCCAACGATATTGACCGCCTCGCTGAACGTGTAGACGATGTCGTTGACCATCGAGCGCTGCGTGCCGGGCGAAGGCTGGCCCGCCGCGTTGTACAGTGACGAGATGTTCTCGTTGATCACCACGCTTGTGATGGTCGGCGCCGGCGCCGACCCGACTTTGGTGAGAATCACATCATCGGCGGTGTAAGTCACCTCGAACGTCTGTCCGTTGATCGTATCGACAACATCGCTGTTGTTCGGGAGCCCATTGAAAGTGGTGCCGCCCAATCCGCCCGTGGTCTGGAGGATCGTGTAGCTGGAGTTTGCGGGCACGATATCCGCGAACGCAACGCTCAGCGAGGCACCCGTGAGCGAAGCACTTCCCGTGACGCTGACCATGCTGACCACAACGCTGCTGGCAACCGTGTTCTCGTTGATCTGCAGGGTACTGCCCGCGTTAAAAGTCAGGTCGGTGCTGAGCGTACCGGCTTGACCGGGGTCACCGGGTTTGAGCGTGCCACTCACGGTCGTGCCGGACACCGTTCCCAGACCAGAGAGCGTGGCTCCAGCGGCAACTGTGACGCCGGAACTGGCCGCAATGGAACCATCGACCTGAAGAGTACCACCGTTCACCGCCGTTGCTCCGGTGTAGGTGTTGGTGTTCGACAGGATCGTCGTGCCAGTGCCGGTCTTGGTCAGATTGTTCTGCACGTTGTCGACCGGAATCGCGAAGGTCGTGGAGTAATAATCCGGCCCGGCCGGGTTGCCGGTGGGATTCGCGGTGGCGTCCCAAATGTCCACGGTCAACACTCCGAATCCATTATCGACGGCACTGGCCTCGAAGACATCGACGTTGTTGTGGAAATTGATGCCGTACGGGAGCATATTGATGTTGTGACTGATGACGCCGTTGAGGCCCAGGCCGAAGTCGCTGCCGCTGCCGGTGCCGCTCCCCGTGTACTGGTTGAACTGGAGAGAAAGGCTATTACCGATGCCCTGATACCCCAGACCGCCGCCGCCGGCGCCGATAATTGTGTTGCTGTTGTCCTGAAGCGCGAAGGTAAAGCCATCGGCCGGGCCATTACCTTCGTTGGTGCCCGCATAGGACCACTGGAAGTTGGTGTTGAAGGCGGACGTGGGCACCGTGGTGGGTGTCCAGGCCGTGCGAGACTCGTTGTTGAATCCATCGGTAAGCTCGAGAGATGTGCCGTTGATGGATGCGCCGCCATTGAGGGTCAAATTGCTCGTGGCGAAGCCGCTGCTGTAGTTGATATTGGTGGCGCCGCTGGTGTAGTTCCAGTTGAGGATGTTCTGCACCGAGTTGAGGCCGCCGGTGCCGCCCGTGAAGCCGGCGTAGGCGGTCGGCGCGAGATTAAAGGTCTCCGTAAAGTTCGCCGGGTTGGTCGTGGGATTCAGGGTGGTGTCCCAAATGCTAACCGTCAGCACGTAGTTGCCGTCATAGGTGGCCGTGGCCTGGAAAACATCATTGGGATTGCTGGAGAAATCGACGCCGCTCGGGACCAAGTTGATGTTGTGACTGATGGCGCCGTCGATGCCGATGCCAAAGTCGCTGCCGCTGCCCGATCCGCTGCCGGCGTACTGATTGAATTCGAGGGCAAGGCTGGTGCCGGCGATGCCCTGATACCCCAGGCCGCCGCCAGCAGCGCCGATGACGCTGTTGCCGGCGCCCTGCAGCGCGAAGGTAAAGCCATCCGCCTGACCGCTGTCGGCAGGAGTGCCCGCGTAGGTCCATTGGAAAGTAGTGCTGAAGCCGCCGGAGGAAACCGGCGTGGGAGTCCACGCCGAGGTGGCCTCGCCGCCGCCGCCGTTGGTCAGCTGAAGCTGCGTTCCGTTGACATAAGCACCGCCGTTGATCGACAAGTTATTCGTGGCGAAGCCGCCACTGTAGTCGATGTTGGTGGCGCCGCTGGTGTAAGTCCAGCTCACAATCGACTGGAGCGATGTGGCGCCGCCGGTAGCGCCGGTGAAGCCGACATAGTCGCTCTGGGCATGCTGGATGGAACTCGAGATGACCGTGTTCCCGGAGCCGGTGCTGGTCAGGTTGTAGTCGGCCAAATTAAGAACCGGGGCGTTGAGAGACAGGTTGCCCGCATCGGAGCCGATCGTGGCATTGGCTTGGAGAGTAATGGGGCCGGAGAAAATGTTGGCGCCGCTGATATTCTCAATGGCGCCGTTGCCGGCCGGGCCGGTGCCGTTGATGAAGGTCGGTTCCGCAGTGGCATAATCGACACCGCCGGAGAAGGCCAAGGCGCCTCCCGAATTGACGGTGATGCCGGGGTTGGTTGCCGGTCCCATGGCGCCATTGGCCGTTGCATCCAGTGTGCCGCCGTTGATTGTGGTTGCGCCGTGGTAGGTGTTGGTGTTCGACAGAGTTAGCGTGCCCGTACCGCTCTTGATCAGTCCGTTCACCGGCAGGAAGAAGGCAGAGTTGGGAATAGCCGTGAAATTGGTGCCGCCGGTGGGGTCCCAAAGCGCCCACATCGCGGCGCCGCCGCCGCCGTTGTAATACTCGACGTCGATCGTGTGCAGGCCCGGGGTCAAACTCAACGTGGAGCTTGCCTCGTAGCTTGGGTAGGCGCCCACTCCCTGGTAGGTGTTGTTGCTCACCACCGCATTGCCGTCGATATACATCATACTGCCGTCGTCGCTGCCGGTGGCGAAGCTGATGGGGACCGGGGTGGTGCCGGTGCCGGGGATCATAATGTCGCCGTACCAGCGGGCCTCGACGCTGTTGTTGTTGTTGCCGAAGTTGTAATAGGTGATGCCGTTGTTATCTTCGAATCCATTGCCCGAGATATTCGGGAAGTAAATGGATCCGACGAGCGGCGCAGTATCAGCGGGGGTTTGATTGCCGAGCCAAGCAGCATTGCTGGCGTTCGCGGGCTGGATATAGGCTTGTTGACCAGAGCCGTTGCCGATCTGGAAATATTGGCCGACGAGCCCGTTCCCGGCCGGTTCACCGCTGATAACGCCGGTGACTGTGGTCTGACCGGCACCGGTGACGGTGAGGTTGTTGCCACCCGGCGAGGTCATGTTGATAGTGCCGCTGAGAGTCAGTGTGCCTGCATCGGAGCCAATGGTCGCGGAGCCGGGTATCGTGATGGGGCCTGCGAAGGTGTTGGCACCGCTGAGATTCTCGATGGCCCCGTTGCCGGCCGGGCCGGTGCCGGCAATGGTAGTTGGTTCCGCGGTGGAATAGTTGACGCCGCCCGAGAAGGCAAGGGCGCCGCCTGATTTGACGGTGATGCCCGGGTCAGTGGCCGGCCCCATGGCCCCATTGGCCGTCGCCACCAACGTGCCGGCATTGATCGTGGTTGCCCCCACGTAAGTGTTGGTGTGTGACAGGGTCAACGTGCCGGTGCCCGTCTTGGTCACGCTGTTGACGGCCACGGGATAGTAAAATGCGGAATTGGGAATATCGACGAAACTGCTGCCGCCGGTGGGGTCCCACTGGGCCCAGACCGACGCGCCGCCGCCGCCATTGTAATACTCGACGTCAATGGCGTGCAGGCCCGGCACCAAGTCTACCGTGTTAGTCACCTGCAGACCTGGGTAACCAGGCGAGCCCTGGAAGTGGTTGTTGTTTACCACCGCAGTGCCATCGATATAGAGCATGCTGCCGTCGTCGCTGGCGAGGCCGAAGCTGATCGGGACCGGGGTGCTGCCGGTGCCCGGGATCAAGATATCGCCATACCAGCGGGCTTCGACATTATTATTGTCGCCAGCGCCCGGGGTTGGGTTCAGATCATAATAACTGTTGCCGTAAGGATCCGTGAAGCCCGTCGAGGCGCCGGTGTCGTTGATATCCTGGAAGTCAATGGGGCCAACGAGAACCGAGGTGGAGGCGGGAGTGAGATTTCCCAGCCACGCGGGATTGCTCGGGGCAGCGGGCTGGATCAGGGCCTGGGATGCGCCGACGTTGAAATAGGTGCCGACGAGCCCCTGTTCGAGAACGCTTCCGGAGGAGGCTCCGCCGCTGATGAGGCCGCTGATCGTGGTCTGACCGGCACCGGTGGCCGTGAGATTGCCCGTCGCACCCAGGTTGACGTTGCCGGACAGAGTCAATGAGCCGGCATCCGAGCCGATGGTCGCATTTCCGGTCAGTGTGATGTTGCCGGCGAAGCTATTGACTCCGCTGATGTTCTCAATGGCGCCGTGCCCAGCCGGGCCGCTGCCGGCGATCGAGGTTGATTCGGCGTCGGAGTAGGCGACTCCGCCGGAAAAAGCCAAGGCCCCACCGGAAGTGACGAAGACGCCTGCGGCGCCGGCAGGTCCCATGGCGCCGTTCGCCGTCACAACCAGGGTGCCGTCGCTGACATTGGTTGTGCCGGTATACGTGTTGGTGTTCGACAGGGTCAAGGTGCCGGCAGCGGTTTCCCGCCACACGTCGCTGCCCGTGCCGCTGATAACGCCGCTGATCGTATCGGCGCCGGGGCCGACATCAAAAAGGTTGCCGGCTGTCCCAAGGTTGATATTGCCGCTGATCGTGGAGACGCCGGAGCTGGCCAGAGTGAGGGAACCCGTGGTCAACGAGTCGCTCGCGCCGTCGGTGATGGAATTCGAGGTGAGCGAAACCGCCCCGCTATCGGTCAAGGGGGCCGTGATATTCAGCTGGTCGCCGGCAAGGGCGCCGGTGTTCGCGGTGAGCGGCGCGATTGTCCCGCTGGTGCTGCCGATCGTGAAGACGTTCGTGCCGACGCCAAGCGGACCGACCGTGATGGAGGTAACGGCCGTGCTGTTGACGGTGATCGTGTGGGTGCCGCCGCCACTGATGCTGCCGGCTCCCGCGCCCGTGGGGACGTCGAAGAGCAGATTAGGATCGGTGAAGGTGTAAACACCGCCCGCGGAAGAGAAGGTCAGATTGTCATTGGCGGCGGCAATTTCCTGGAAAATCACCAGGTTGCCGCTGGCGTCAAGACTTTCTCCGTAGGCAGGGACCAACACGCGGGTGAGCGTGACATCGTTGCCGGCGCCCCCGGTGTAACTGATCTGAAACTGGTCGCTGCCGATGTTGAACACGGCGCCCTGCGGCAGTTGAAAGACGGTGTTATTGGAAGCCACCGCGGAAAAGACGCCCGTGACCGGCGTGTTGTCAACGTTGTGAATGATCGTGTAGGTATCGCCAACTGCTGCCGAGTATCCCAGGGTGCCAGTGAGAATGGCCCCGGTCAGATTGATGCTCCCCGTCACGTTCAGCTGGTCGTATTGCGTGCCGGCCGTGGTTCCGTTCAAGGCGACGGAGTAAACCCCGCCCGATCCGAACGAGAGGTTGCCGGTGTTGAGGATGCTGGTAGCGCTGCCGAGCCCGGGCTTGACGGTGCCGCTGTCGTTGACAGTGCCCGCCGTGCCGGAGCCGCCAAGGACGCCACCCTTGACGTTGACGGCGCCTATGGTGCCATTGTCTTGCAGATTGCCGGCGGTGACCGTGGTGGTGCCGAGGTAGGTGTTGTTGCCCGTCAGTGTCAAGGTGCCGGTGCCGTTCTGGTTGACGGTGTTGGTCGGGATGGAGAGGACGCTCTGGGGAATATCGACAAAGCCGCTGCCGGGGTTCCACTGAGCGATCATGCCGGCGCCGCCGCCGCCATTGTAGTATTCGATGTCAATGGCATGCAGGCCGGGAGTCAAATCGACCGTGCTGCCACGGGTCGTCATGCCCTGGAAGAAGTTGTTGTTTACGACCTGGGTGCCATCGATATACATCGTGCTGCCGTCGTCGCTGGTGGTTTGGAAGCCGATGGGGACCGGAGTGGTGCCGGTGCCCGGGATCGTGATGTCGCCATACCAGCGGGCTTCGACGGCGTCGTTGTTGCCCCCAAAATTCCAGTAGGTGTGGCCATTGATATCCGTGAATCCCTGGCTATTGATATTGTTCGGGAAATCAATGGGACCGGCATTGAGCAACACGTTCCCATCTCCCTCGCCGTAAACCACTGTGGGGGTCTGATTACCCAGCCACTGCGGATTGGTGACGGAAGCGGGCGCGATATAGGATGTCAGCGGATTGCCGCCGTTGTTGTTAATCTGGAAATAGGTGCCGTAGAGCCCCGCCGTGGTAGCCGAGGAGGCTTCACCGCTGATGACGCCGCTGATCGTATCGTTGGCGCTCGCGGTGACGGTGAGGTTGCCCGTGGCACCCAGATCGATGTTGCCGGTGACGTTGACGGCACCGGTGCCAGCCAGGGTCAGGCCGTAGATGCCCGGAGTGGAGACGTCAGCGCTGATGGTGGTGGCGGTACTGGCGTCGCCCGTAAGCGTGCCGCCGTCGGAGGTCAAGGCTCCGCCGATCGTGGTAGCGCCGGTGCCGGCCACGGTGAGGTTGTATGCGCCGAGCGAGCCGCCGCCGCTGAGAGTCAATGAGCCGGCATCAGCGCCAATGGTCGCGGAGCCGGACAGAGTGACGGCGCCGGCGAAGGAGTTGCTGCCGCTGATATTTTCGATCGCGCCGTTGCCAGCTGGGCCGGAACCGCTGATGGAGACCGATTCCCCGGTGGAATAGTTAACGCCGCCGGAGAGAGCCAGGGCGCCGCCGGATTCGACGACCACGCCCGCGGCGCTGGCCGAGCCCATGGCGCCATTCGTCGTGGCGACAAGCGTGCCGGCGCCGATCGACGTTTCGCCGTTGTAGGTGTTGGTGTGCGACAGGGTCAAGGTATCGCTGCCGGTTTTGAACACGCTGTTGGCGGGGACGAGATTGAAAAAGACGGAGCCGGGAATATCGACGAAGTTGTTGCCGCCGGTCGGATCCCATTGCGCCAGCATGCGGGCGCCGCCGCCGCCGTTGAACCATTCGATGTCAATGGCGTGTAGGCCCGGAGTCAATTCCGTCAGGCCGGTCTGTGTGGTGAATCCCTGGTAGGTATCATTGTAAACCACCGGGCTGCCATCAATGTAAAGCATGCTGCCGTCGTCGCTGCCGGTCAAGAAATTGACCGGAACCGGATTGGTGCCGGTACCCGGGATCAGAATCTCGCCATACCAGCGGGCTTCGGTGCTGTTGTTATTGTTGCCGAAATTGTAATAGGTGTGGCCATTGATATCCTGGAAGCCGTTAGACGAGATATTCGGGAAGTCAACGGGACCGGTTTGCAGCACAGTCGCCGTGGGGATGCGATTGCCGATCCAGGCCGGATTGCTGATGGACGGTGGTTGGATCGAGCCCGGATTGTCTTGCTGATCGCCCCCCTGGCCGATCTGGAAATAGGTGCCGATAAGTCCCGGAACGGGAACCGTCGCTCCGACTGCGGCTTCGCCGGTGATGAGGCCGCTGATGGTGGTTTGACCGGAATCCTGATCAACGAGGTTACCCGTCGAACCGAGGTTGATATTGCCGGTGATCGTGGTGGTGCCACTGTCGTTCAGGATTAGGTTGCCGCCACTGGTCAGATTGGCGCTGATCGTGGTCGTGGTGCTGCCGTTGTAGGTTTGCGTGCCGGTAGTCGTGACGCTGGCGCCGCTCAGCGCGATGGAGCTCGCGGAAAGCGAAATGGATGCGCTGGTCACCGTGACCGCCGCGGACTCCGTGATGGCATTGGAAGTCAACGAGATGGCCTCGCTGTCCTGGGTGTTACCGGTAACGTGGACCTGGTCGCCCGCCGTGCTGCCGGCGTTCACGCTAAGGGGTGCGGCCGGGGCGCCATTCGTGCCAGTAATGGTGAAGGTGTTCGTGCCAGTGCCCAAGGTCACGCTAATGGAGGTGACGTCGGAACTTGGGACGGTGATCGTGCTGGTGCCATAGCCGGTGATGTCGCTGCCGTTCACACCGCCTGGCAAGTCGAAAACGAGTCCGTTTGTGTCCGTGACCGTGTAATGGCCGGCCGAGAGCGAAAAGCTCAAAGCGGCGTTGTTGCTCGGGATTTCCATGGCGATCGTCAGGTTGCCGCTACCGTCGAGATAGCTCGAGTAGGTTGCCGGCGTGAAGTTGTAGGTGAATTGGTCTGACGGCGGATTAGGCGCGGAGGTGTCCCATCCCACGGTGGTCACCGTCGTGTCAACCGTGGCGGTCGCCGGCGAATACCCGGTGACTGCGGTGATCGTGGTTCCCGTATCGCTGACAATCCTCGCATGGACGATGCCGACGTTAACCGAGGTGGCGTTTTGCAGGTTCGTCCCGGTGACGGTAATGGTCGTGCCGCCGTAGCCCGTGCCACTGTTCGGATTGACGCTGGTTACGGTCGGCGTGGCCGGCGCCACGCCAGCGTGCTGGAGGGCGCCGACATCGGGCGGTGTGCCCGCAATGTGATTGCCGGCCTGGTCGAGATACAGGTAAACGCTGTCTCCCGAACTCCCGGCGGCCAGCGTGGTGGCGTTGTAGCCACGGACCACGCTCAGGGTGGAACCGCTGACCGAGTTGACCAACATCACTTCGCCATCGACTTTGATGATGGAGCCCGCGGTGATGCCGTTGGCGCCATTGACCGTGATGGAGGTGGCCGAAGACGAAGCCGCATAGCTGGTGCCAACGGTGGTGGCCGCCACGCCGGCGCCAGCGCCGGACTGCCGGCCTGGAGCGACATGGTCTGGGTGGGCCCGCCGTTATTGCCCAGGGAATTCAGCATTGGATTGGCCGTGCTCACGACCGTCCCACCGAAGGGGAACCCGCCCTGACTGCCGATGATGTCGCCGGCGCCGCTGGAGACCTGGGCACCGCTGTTGATGGCATTGGCAGCGAAGTCCGTGACGAGCGTGTCCGATTGCCCGATGATGGTGTTGTTGATCGTTGCGGTTGCCGTGGCGCTGGCGCCGTCGCCCAGAAGGTACACGCCACGGCCGCCCTGGGCCGCGGTGTTGCCGCTGATGGTGGAGCTGAGCAGGGTCAGATTACCGTTGCGCGCAAACACGGCGCCGCCCAGACCTTCTCCAGCCGACGCGTTGGGGCCGGCGTTGCCACCCGTGGCGGTGTTTCCGCTCAGGGTGGAGTTGGTGATGATGACGTTGCCGCCGTTGCTAAAAATGGCGCCGCCCATGCCCCCGCCGCCGCCGCCGCCGTAACCGTTGGCTCCGGTGCCGCCTCCCGCGCCGGTACCGCCGCCGAAGCCACCCGTTCCAGTCTCCCCGCCAGTGTGGCTGGTAAACGAGGCATTGTTGCCACCGCTGCCGCCGCCAAAACCGGCAGTGACGCCACCAGCGCCGCTGCCTGGACCGCCGCCGGGGTAGTTGCTGTAGTTGCTCCAACCGCCCACGCCGCCTTCACCGCCACCGCCGCCGCCGAAGCCACCCTGGGCACCGCCCCAACCGTAGCCAGTCGCATTGCTGCCGCCGCCGCCCGCACCACCCCCGCCGTATCCACCCGGGGCGGGATAAGCGTTTGGGGAGCCAGGGGCCGCGCCATTGGGTCCGCCGCCCGTGCCGCCGTAAAGATTTGTAGCACTGCCGCCATTACCGACCAAGCCACCGCCGCCGCCGCCGCCGATTTCACCAGTGTCAGTTCCCGATCCGCCATTGCCGCCGATGGCCGTGTTGCCGGTGATCGTGCTGGATTGGATCGTGAGATTGCCGCCGGCCTGGACGAAGACGGCGCCGCCGAGGCCTGCCCCGCCGCCGCCGCCGGACTGCCCGTTGCCACCGTTGCCTCCCTGGGCAAGCCCATCGGCCAGTGTCAGGTTTGATACGGTCAAGCTGTCGCCAGCTGACACGCCGAACAACCGCACGGCATTGCCGCCGTTGATGGTCAGACCCGGGGCGCTCCCGCCATCGATGGTAATATTGGTGCCGCCGCCGCTGACGACAAAGGCCGTGCCGTTCGAACTGACGTCGGCACCGGTCAGCTGGATCGTCGAATTGCTCGGAATGCCGCTGAAAACGATAACGGCGTTCACATCATTGGCGGAATCGGCCGAGGAGATGGCGGCCCCAAGGCTGCCCGCGCCGCTGTAATTCGTATTCGTGACCGCGTAGGTACTAGGCACAACGCGATCTTCCAAAACCTCAAGCATGGGCCGCGAGGTCCGCAGCGTCTTGTTCGGCTTCCGGCGCGCACGCTGCGATCGAGTTTCGAGTAGGTTCTCGCCCAGTTTCTTGATCCAATTACGTAGTTGATAAGACATGGAGAGACTCCTGGTGAGGGGTACTGGCGTCTCTCCGCACAATGCGGAGCAAGACGCACACATTCGAAACGGGCGCACACTGGCTTCCATTAGTCCACGGGACAAATGAGCATTGAATGACGCATCCGTAGAAAATGGCACAGGAAAACGCGGTCGGCGTTAATCCGAAATTCACTGAGCAATTCAGAACTTTGAGTAGATCAAGAAAAAGACAAAGGGATTCTTCCCGCGTCAAGCGTCTCGCATGACGTAGGTGGAGCGTCGAGTTGAACCTGGAGAGATGGTTCACGTTGACCCCGCGAAACTATGTTGGGCGTGCAAAACCGCAGCTGTCGTCAATTCATCCGACAGTACCAGGCTAAGCGTTTCAACTGGGCGGGCCTAGAAACCTGAGATAGTCCGCCGGGCAAAAATCACGGCTTGCCTGGTATCTGTGAAAGTGACGGTGGGTAAATTAGCAAACTCGCGGTAAATTGCAAATGAAGAATTGATGAATTCCTGGAACTTCCCTTACAACCCGCAAAATCGGAATCACCCCAATCCCGCGGAAGGCGCCGCCGGATCACGCAGCGCGGGGGCCACGTCCCCCAGTGATTCGTCTGGAAGCACAAAAGAAGCGGCGATCAAAGCTCTATTGTCGTTGATCACATCGGGGAAGCGGGCGTGCAGTACCTGCACGGCGAAAATTTCCTGGACCGCGTCCTCGAATTTCAAGAAGGCGACAATCTGGCCGCTGACGGTATCCACGACCCAGACGCCGCTTGATCGTTCGGGGCGCTCTGCGATGGCGATGCCGCTGAAAACCGCCGATTCGCGCACCTGCGACAGCCCGACGAAGGCGTAACGGCCGCAGAAGTCGAGGCCGCGCGTGAAGCCCGGCAGCTCGGTGACCGTCGTCAGCTGCCCGGTCCGCGCGTCGGCGACACTGACCCCGCCGTTGCCGGAATCGAGGACCCAGATTCGGCCGCCGTGCCAGCGCGGCGAGTGGGGCATCGACAGGCCGCGCGCGATCGCCGCGCCGCTGGGCACTTCCATGAGGATTCCGCCGCTCTTCTTGTTTTCGCGCCAGCCGGCCGGCGTATCGGTCTCTCCCAGGGCCGTGACATAGCGGACCTGGCCGTCGCGGAGCCCAAGCCCGTTGAGGTGGCAGCGGTCCTCGGGCGCCAGCGCGCTAATGAAAGGCGGTCGCCAGATTGGCACGAAGCTGTGGTTGACGGATCGCGTCGCCAGGCAGGAAAAACGGGTATTGGCGAAGATCAGCTGATCGCCGGCCCAGGCCATCTCGTGAACCAGGACATTGCCAGTCACATGGCTGGTGCGCGGCAAAAAGCAGGCATCGTGCTTGCCGACCGGCTCCAGCCTGCGGGCGACGGCGGGAACATTGTGGAATTCCCAGATATCAAGGGCGGTGCCGATGGCGAGCCGACCGCCGCTCAGGGCAACGCCCATCGGCGTGAGGAATGCCCGGAAGTGGGTGTTGACGAGGTCCCCGTCGGCGCGGAGGATGACTAGCTTGCCGGCCTGGTAAGTCGAGACCAACAGCGAGATGCCGAGCTGCTCAAGCAGCGGGGCGAAGTTGCTGGAATGAATGCTGCGCAGGGGCGGTGGTTCGGCGGCAGGCGAAGTTGGTTCGGCCGCAGGCGAAGTTGGTTCGGGAGTCGTCATAAGTCACTTTCCGCGATGCGAATGGGCAATAATAATGTAACTCTGGGGGTGTGAATTGCAAGAATCAAGATAATGCGCCGATCAGCGTCGCCGCGGATTCCACCCGTGCAGTGAGGTCGGTGCAGGCACGACCTGCTCAGCGGGGGAAACCTGAAATCCCGTTATTGATTTCAGTGTCGGTTGCCATGCCTGGCGACGTAGATACATTAGCCGCGTCAACCGCCTCTCGTGGAACGCGATTCAATTCCTTACATCGAAGGAGAAGACCATGGCGTACGCACTGCCGAATTTGCCGTATGCAGCCAACGCGCTGGAACCGAGCATCGACACAATGACAATGGAGATCCACCACGGCCGGCACCACAAGGCTTACGTGGACAACTTGAACAAGGCCCTCGAAGGGCAAGCGCCGCTGGCGAGCAAGCCGATCGAGCAGCTTCTGCGCGAGATCGTTCAGGTTCCCGATAGCATCCGCCAGGCGGTCATCAATAACGGCGGCGGACACGCCAATCACGCCATGTTCTGGGAAATCATGGCCCCCCACGCCGGCGGCGAACCGAGCGGCCCCCTGGCCGACGATATCAAGGCAAGCTTCAGCGATTTCGCCACGTTCAAGGCTCAGATCAAGGACGCCGGCGTCAAGCGCTTCGGTAGCGGCTGGGCCTGGCTTGTCCTCGCCGACGGCAAGCTCAAGATTCTCTCGAGCGCAAACCAGGACAGCCCTTACATGAACGGTCAAGCCCCGATCATGGGAGTCGATGTCTGGGAGCACGCGTACTATTTGAAGTATCAGAACAAGCGTCCGGATTATCTGGATGCCTGGTGGAATGTGGTCAACTGGAAGGCCATTGCCGATCGCTATGCCAAGGCGAAGGCGGGAAAGCTGTAAGCGCTCCTTGCCACAGTGAGTGAGTCGAGCCAGTTGACGAGCCGGAAGCGTAAGCGACGGTTTTCGGTTTTTTGGAGAAATCCGTCCCTTGCGCGTCCAGCTCATCCAGCGTATGGGCTGATTAAAGTTAATCAGGTTGGAGAGCGCTTCAAACCGCGAGATTTGAAGCGGTTACGGTGTCAGTTTGTAAAAAATGGGAAAAATGGATAATATTTCAATTGCCGCTCGCGGGTCTAGATGACCGTTTCATAAGTCCGTAACCAGTGGCTGGCGACGACGGTAAGGACGGAGCTTATGCAGAACGCGCTCGTACCGTTGAGGCCGCGTCCCGAACCAGGCTCGGCCACGCCTTTGCTCTCGGCGCGTTGTTTTGAACGGTGTGCCACGCACCATCGGTTCGCCGGTGTAGGTCCAGCGGTAGGGGTGGGCTTTTTCCAGGTTGTACAACTCAGCGACACAAAACCCACAATACCGATCTCCGGGATCTCACCTATCCCTGGCACCCGTGGTTCAATCAGCGGGTGCTCATTCATGAATCCTTGACGAAGTCCGGACAAGCGCTCTTTCGGTGTTCGTTACCGGAACAGGCCCAGCTGGCGGGGTTGGATATTCCGCAATGGATGTTTGACCGCGCTCGGTGCTGTACGATGCAGTTGCAAAATCCGCCTTGGGTTCATGTCGATGCGTTGCGGCAAGTGCGGCAACTTCTTGAGCTCACCAACGGCGCCTCGCGTAATGAAGTAGATCATGCGTATCGTTCCTCGCCCATCCAAGGAGACGACGATGCGCAAGAGAACCAAGACGCAGACCGTGGAGCAGTTAAACCTGTTTGTTCCTCCGCCGCGGCGACCGACATGGGAACGGCTGCCTCCGCCGGTGCAGAACAAAGTGACCGAACTCCTCGCCGAGTTGCTCGGCAAAAAACAAAAGCCAAACGCAAAACCAGCAAACGCAAAGGAGGCCGGCGATGAGTGACAAGATCAAGCCGTTGCATTTGCAGCGCAAAGCGATCCTCTACATCCGGCAATCGTCCGCGTTTCAGGTACAACACAATCAAGAAAGCCGCCGCTTGCAATATGCCATGAAGGAGCGGCTCGAAGAACTCGGCTGGCGTGATGTTGAGATCATCGACGATGATCTGGGCTGTTCGGGGACTGGCACGGTGCAACGCCACGGCTTCGAACGCATGGTGGCCGAGGTGTGCCTGGGCCAAGTTGGCGCGGTAGCGGCACGCGAAGTCTCACGCTTCGCACGCAATAGCCGCGAGTGGCAGCAACTGGTCGAGATGTGCCGCGTGGTCGATACGCTGCTGATCGATCAGGACACGGTGTATGCGCCGCGCCAAGGCAACGATCGGCTCCTGCTCGGTTTGAAGGGAAGTTTGAATGAGTATGAGCTGGACCTGCTGCGGGCTCGCTCGGTGGAAGCACGCTATGAGAAAGCGCGCCGTGGCGAGTTGCTCGTCGCGGCGCCGATCGGTTTCATCAAAACCGAAGACCAGCGTCTGGAGAAAGATCCCGATCGACGCATCCAAGAAGCCATCCTCTTGGCGTTTCGCAAAGGTCGTGAACTGGGTTCGGTGCGGCAGGCTTTGCTGTGGTTTTTGGAAGAAGGCTTGCAGTTCCCGACGCGCATGGGGCAACGTGAAGTGGTCTGGATACGTCCGCGCTATTCCACGTTGTATCGCCTGTTGACGAACCCGACCTATGGCGGCGCCTATGCCTATGGCAAGTCGGAGACCACGACGCGATACGAGGACGGTGTCAGCCGGCGCCGCAGTCGCCGCCGAGCGCCCACCGATTGGATCGCGTTGAAGCCGCAGGCGCACGAGGGATATATTAGCTGGGAAGAATTCCAGGAGTTGCAAGCCATGATCGCCGCCAATGGCTTCGGCAACGAAGCGCCCGGTGCGCCGAAACGCGGCCTGGGTTTGCTGACCGGGTTGATACGTTGTCGGCGTTGCGGCCGCAAGTTGACGGTGCATCATTGTGGCTCCGCGCAACGCGTCTTGCGTTACGGCTGCCGGCGTGGCCAACTCGACCAAGGCGAACCGAGGTGCATCGCGTTCGGAGGGCTCGTTGTGGATGACGCAATCGCGCGGGAGATTGTGCGCGTGGTGCAACCGGCAGCGCAGCAAGCCGCGGTGGTGGCGAGTCAACAAGCGGACCGGCATCAAGACGAAGTGCTGGCGGCGCTCGAGCGCGATCTGGAGGCGGCGCGTTATGAAGCCAAGCGCGCGCAGAAACAGTACGACGCTGTCGACCCGGAAAACCGCCTGGTTGCCGATGAACTGGAGCAACGCTGGAATGCTGCGCTGACACAGGTCCGCGCGCTGGAGCAGCGAATTCAAGAGCAGCGCTGCACCAGCACCAGCGAAAACGCAGCCACGCTTGATGAGTTCCGGGATCTCGCAGCGGATCTCGATGCGCTCTGGAACAACGCCGACACCGACGTGCGTTTGAAGAAGCGGATCGTGCGGACGTTGATCCACGAAGTGATTGCGGACGTGGACGCCGCTGCCGGCGAGGTCGTACTGGTCATTCACTGGCGTGGCGGCCTTCACACGGAACTACGTCTGCCGCGCCGCCGCCGCGGACAAAGCAACGCCCATACCGCCAAGGAGATCGTGGCTGCTGTGCGCCGCCTCGCCCTGATCTGCGATGATCTGGCAATTGCCGGCGTGCTCAATCGCAACGGCCTGCGCACTGGCCGCGGCAATCGCTGGACGCGCATGCGCGTGACTTCGCTTCGCAACACGAATGGCATCGCCGTTCATTGCCCGCAAGGCCAAGAAGCCGAGGGTTGGATGACGCTCACCGCCGCCGCCGAGTTCTTGGGCATCAGCACACGAACGTTACGCTTGGCCGTTGAAGCGGGCGAGATCGCCGGCGAACATCCGCTCCATGACGGTCCGTGGATTCTCCAGCGACAGGCCCTGCAAACCGAAGCGGCTCAACGTGTCGTCAAACGCGCTCGCCGCCACACCGGCGACCCCACCGTACCACATGATGATCAGCCAACCCTGGATTTTTCCAACAAATAGCGAGGTGTGCATTATGAAGCGTACTCGTCCAAGTATTTCGTCAAGCGCGCCGTGAACTCCTGAACCGATGCGAACTCGCCGCGCCGCAAGAACTGCCGCGACAGTACGCCAAACCACAATTCCACCTGATTCAACCACGATCCATGCCGCGGTATATAATGGAACATGGACTTGCTTGTCGGTGACCATCGCAAACCTCCTTGTGCGAAGAGTTTGCGATCAGTCTACGTCGTCAGCCTGCGGGCACTTTCTCAAAACGCCTCGGTAGAGGGGGTAAGCACTGGACAGTTAAGGGGTGAACAGCTGGAATAACGCGGTAGATGAAGACTGCGTTAGCCAGGAGTCACCCCATGGGCATGGTAGCCCCGCCGCAAGGGATTGCTAGTGCGTATGTCGTTTTCTTCGGCGTCTATGGCGACGTCACGCGACAATCTCTGAAACGCAATGTTTCGCGGCAGACACTCTATCGCGAAGCAGCCCAGACTTCGGCGTTGCTGGAAGGGGCCGCGCAGCGCGCACACGTCGAGCGTTTGCAGGAGCAAGTGCAACAACTGCAGCAACGCGTCGTCAGTCTCGAAAGCGACTTGAGCCAGGCGGTGGTGATTGGCGACGAGTGTATGGCTCGGTTGGCGGCGGAGGCCCAGGCGGAAGGTGTGAGTCTACCCACCGTGCAAGGATGGCTGCAGCGTTTACTTCCCGGTCGTGCGCCCAGCGTGGCCAAACTCGGGCGTTGGACCCACGAAACGGCCGCTCACGTCAGCACGTTGTTGCCGGTGCTGGACGAATTCGCGCGAGCGCGGGCCAAGCAAGTGGCGGCCGACGAGATCTACGTGAAGGCGCCGGTGCTCATGGTCGTGGAACCCGACAGCATGTGTTGGCTGGCGGGAAGCTTGACGACGCAGGCCACCGGGGAAGTGTGGGTGGGGCAGTTTGCCGCCTATCCCGCGCTGGAGCAAGTGACGCGCGACGCCGGCACCGGTCTGGGCAAAGGGGTGGCCTTGCTCAACGAGAAACGCGTGGAGAAAGAATTGACCCCGGTGGCGGACCAACTGGATCACTTTCACACCGTGCGTGAAGGAAGCCGAGGCCAACGCAAAGGCGCTCTGCGTTTGCAGCAGGCGTTTACCAAAGCGGAGAAAGCCCAGCAAGAACACGATCACCATCGGCAACAAGGCCAACACGTGCCCGGTGAGGGGGTGAAGGTGAGCCTGCACTGGAAACAGGCCGAAGCGGTCATGGATCAGGTGATGCGCACGGAAAAGGCCTGGCAGCAAACGCAAGAGGCCTTGCGTCTGTTCACGCCGGCCGGTGAGTTGAACAGCCGAGCGCAGGCCGAAGCGGTGCTGACCCAGACGTTGCCTGAGTTGCCCGACGCGGACTTTGCCAAAGCCAAACGTCTGCTGAGCAAGCCGCAGACACTCACGTATTTGGACGAAGTGCAACGCAAGTTGGCGGCTTTGCCAGGATCGACCGCGGTGAAAGAAGCAGCGGTGCGTGCCGAGGGGTTGCGTCGTCATCCGGAGTTGTTGGCGGGTGAAGGTATGTCCGCGCGACGCGCTGCGCGGGGTGTTGTTGGTGTGTAGCGTAATTCTGTCGAAAGCTGGCGAGGAAGGAAGCACGATGACCAAAGCAGTGCGGCACATTTTCCGTCATACCTGGCGTGCGAGCAGTCTGGTGGAGGGGATCAATAGTGTCTTGCGCATGCATCAGTCTCGGCATCGCAAGTTGACCCAAGGGTTGCTGGACCTGAAGCGTCTGTACTGGAACTGCCACACCTTCCGCACCGGGCGTCGCAAAGGAAAATCTCCTTACGAACGGCTCGGCTTGGTGTTGCCCGAAGGAGTGGATTGGTGGGAACTGAGCAAAATGACACCTGAACAACTACGGGACAAACTGTCCGCATTGAATGGCGCCATTTGAGAAAGTCCCTCAGCTGCGACGGGAAATCTAATTGTCGTCGGCGCCAGCTTCTAATTGTCGACGAACCGGATAATTGTCGTTGCGACGGGAAATCTAATTGTCGTCAGACGGGAGAAGTAGTTGTCGCTATACAAGTGCCCTTGCCAAAAGACAAACGATTCGAGCGCTTTGCCGCGTTGCAGTTGACGAAAGACGCTGGTGAACGCGGGACGAAGGTTCCGGGGAACGACGGGATCGAGATTGGCTCGCATCTGCGTGTCGCTGAGCGTTTCTTGGATGCCGAAGAGAGAGGCCAGGTTGAAGGCGTTGCTGCGAGCGTACTCGTCGTAGGCCAAGAGGGATGCGGATTTGAGAGCGAAAAGAGCATAGCCTCCCATCAAGACGTCGACTAAAGGGATCTTCGGTTCCTTGCGATGATCGGGAACCTGTCGCAAGTCGGAGCGGACCTGACGAACAAGATTGTCTGCGGAAAGGTGAATACGCGGCGTGTGCGGTTTCATCGGCGAATCCGTTCGCAGAATGGGTAAGATGGGCGAATAGACTGCTCTATTAGACAGTCTGCATCGAATTTCCAGCGTTTCTGACCGTTCCGGGAATTGCTGGTCCCAATCGATCACGGCCGTCAGGTACATGAACCCGTTTGGCATGGGAATATACGTGATATCCGTGCTCCACACGTGGTCCGCATGCGTGATTTCCACATTGCGCAGCAAGTAGGGGAACACACGGTGTCCCGGCGCCGGCTTGGTCGTCGTCGGCCGCGGCGCCAACCCCTCCAGGCCCATGAGCCGCATCAACCGCTGCACCCGTTTGCGATTGATCGCGTACCCTTGTTGGCAAAACCAGGTCGTCATGTTGCGGCTGCCTCAGAACTGCGTCTTCAGGTACTGCTTGTCGAGCAACCGCATCAGACGCAGGTTCTCCTTGCTTTCCGTCGCAGGTAGGTAATAAAATGTACTGCGGGGCAGATCGAGCAAGTCGCATTGCCGACGGATGCTCAACGTCTTGTGACGCGGATCGATCAAGGCGCGGCGAGCCTTAGCCGAGAGCGGAAATTTTTTTGTCAGCCAATCCAGCTCCATGTTGAGCCGACCGATCTGCTCGAAAAGTTCGGCCTCGCGCGCTTTGTGCGCCGCCGTTTCCTGGGCATGATCGCGCGTCTCAAACAGGCTGGCCGCGCCGGTAAGCAGTTGCTTTTTCCACACGTGGACTTGGGTCGGATGCACATCGTCCATGCACAGCACCGGACGCTTCGGATCGTAAGCTTCCGCATAGGCTTCAAGCACTTCTTCCATACAGGCCACGAACTCCGCATCTTGCTCCGGCGGAATCACCCAGTACTCGATCTTCCGCTTCGTCATGCCGTTTTTTTTAGCACCTGGCGCACGGTCTCGTGACTGATCGAATCGACAACTTCCAAGGCCACCATTTCGTCCGCGAGCAGGTGCAACGTCCAGTGGCCATAACCTGCTGGCGGTTTACCCAACCGCATGGCGATCAGCTACGCTTCGGCTTCCCCATCGAGTTTGCACGCCGTGGGTGGCTCTTGGCGTTTCTTCCGATCCAAAGACAGATCAAAACCTTCGGTAACCAATCGCTTGCGAAGATTCTCGATGGTCTGCACGCGACAGTCGAAAGCCTCGGCAATCCTGGCATCTGACCATCGTGGCCCATCGGCATCCGCTTTGAGCAGGATCTGGGCACGACGAACTTTCTGGGACGTCCCCTTGAGATTTTTGATGATTCCTTGGCACACGCCACGCTCTTCATCCGACAGACGGACAACGTATTTTTTGTTCATGGGAAACCTCCTTGTGACCAGAAAGTTTCCCAACCATTCCCAACATCCGCAACCCCAAGTTTTAGACTGGAAGGCGCACTAGTTCCCAAGGTCTTTTCTCCTCCCATCTCGGCCGCGCAACCACACAAATTATTGCAGGCTACACGCACAGGCTGCGCGCCGTTCGGCGACAGGCGCGCCAGCGACACCCTCACCAGTGGGACGGTCGGCAATGGCGACCTTACCGACCGCGGAGTCTATCATCGCCAGGATACCCGTCTTGAGCGCCGCGGGCAGGCTCGGCCAAGCGTCAAGAACTCGCTGCAGCTCGGCGTCGAGAGGGGTCGGATTCTGGTTTTCTCGCAAACCGGGCGCAAACGGAGAATTCGCTGTGCTTTCCCCTACGTCGCAAGCATTGGTGCGTAACACGTTAAGTTGATTTTCGTCGGGGTGGACCAACAGTTTCCTAAACCGAGGGTCGCAGGTTCGAATGCTGCCGGGGGTAGTTGCCTCAGCCGGTATCGGCTGGTCTTGCTGAGGCGCAACGGCTTGCAATCTAATCCTTCTCCATCAGCCGGGGCTGGTATTTCGGATACGGCGGCCGCAGATATTGGCGCGAGGGCGTCTTCACCAATCCTTCCAGCACCAATTCGATCGCCTTCTCAAGTTGTGGATCACGCCCCTGGCGCCAAAGCTTCGGGTCGAACTCGATTTCGACATCCGGTGGGACACCGCGGTTCTCGACCTCCCATTTTCCTTCGGGCGTCCAGAAGGCGAAGTGGGGCGCGGTCACGCCGCCGCCATCGATCAAGGCCGGATAGCCGCCGATGCCGACCAGTCCGCCCCAAGTGCGTTTGCCAACTACCGGCCCGAGCTTGTAACGCTGGAAGGCCCAGGGAAGATAGTCGCCGCCGGAACCGGAATGCTCGTTTGCCAGCATCACCTTGGGGCCGAAGATTTGGCCGGCAGGGGTGGTGTAATCGGCACCGTGCCGCGTGGACCACAGATTGAGGAGGGGCCGAGCCAGGCGATCCACAATCCAATCGGCTGCCTTGCCGCCGCCGTTGAATCGCTCGTCGATAATGACGGCCTGCTTGTCCACCTGGGCGAAGAAGTAGCGGTTGAAGTTGGTGTAACCCCCCGCGGCCGTGTCCGGTAGGTAAACATAAGCGACCTTGCCGTGGGTCAATTCCGCGACCTTGTGCCGATTCGCCTCGATCCAGCTGCGATTGCGCAGCGGCAGCTCGTCGGCGATCGGCAGGACGGTGACATCGCGCGCATCGCTGCCGTCTGCCTTCGTGCTGATGCGCAATGCCGTCGCTTTGCCGGCGGTCCCCTCGAAGTAGCGATAAATGCTGCTCTTGGTCAACACCTTCGTGCCATTGACCTCCAGCAAGTAGGCGCCAACCGGCACGTTGATCCCCGGTCCGGTGAGCGGGGCACGGAGATCGGGGTTCCAGTTCTCCCCCTTGTAGATTTTGGCGATGCGATACTTGCCGCTGTCGATTGCAAAATCAGCGCCGAGCAGGCCGGTTGTGGCGCCCTTAATCTCCGAGAAATCGCCCCCAGTCACGTAGACGTGGCCCAGCGACAACTCGCCGAGCATCTCCTGGAAGAGGTAATTCAGATCGCGCCGGCTGGCGACGTGATCAAGGTATGGCAAAAACCGCTTGCTGGTCGCTTTGAGATTGACGCCGTGGAAGCCGGGATCGTACAGAAAGTCGCGCTCGATGCGCCAGACCTCGTAATACATCTGCTTCCATTCGGCGCGCGGATCGATGCGCACCTCGATGTCGTCGAGCTTGAGCAGGCCATCGCCGGGCTTGGGCGCACGCGGCGGTTTCAACGATGTGCCACTTGTCGGCCTGGCGATACAGCAACTTCTCCCCATTGGCGGAAACTTCAACACCGTTAACGCCATCGACGAACGTCTCCACCTTACGCTTGCCGAGATCGAATCGCTGCAGCGTGAACTTCGGCACGAAATCGCGGGACACGATGAACGCCGCCGGCCCTTCGACGAGGAACAGCACCCCCTCCTTGCCTGCTTGCAAACCCGCGTAGTTCCGCGCCGGCAAAGGCAAGGCGAGAATCCGCTGATCGAGGTCCCTGAAGTCAATCTTCACCGTGACCGTTGGCTTCGCCTTGCCCTTGTCCTCTTCCTTCTCCTTGGGAGGAGCGGGGACTTTCTCTTCGTCACTCTCCGGTGCAATCGGCGACGGGAGCGCTTTGTCCAGCACAGCAACGTAGACGTTGCGGCTGACCGGGTGATTGAAGTTCGACATCTCGATGCCTCCGACCGCCGGCCCGATATCAGTGCTGGCGGCGAAGTAAAGATACTTGCCGTTCCTGTCGAAAGCCGGAAAGCGAGCATCGCTCATGCCATCGGTCACCTGATGGGACTTCTTCTCCGCAAGCGAGTAAACGAAGATCGCGTTCAAGTAATTCTTGAGATTCTTGGCATACGCCAGCCATTTGCTGTCGGGCGACCAGCCGACGTCCATGGATCGCGTGTAAAAGGTTTGCGTGTCCACCAGCGTGTTGTCGCCGCTGGCAAGATCCAGCAGCCAAATGTTGCGCGCGCGCGTCGGTGTAAGCGATCTTCGTACCGTCAGGCGACCAGATGGGATGGTAGTAGAAGGACGGCGCCTTGCCGAGCGCATGCTTCTTTGGCTCACCATGACCGCTCTGATCGCGAACGTGAAGCTCATATTCGCCGCTGGCATCGGAGAAATAGGCAATCGATTTGCCATCCGGCGACCAGGCTGGGTCGCGTTCGGCAACGCCGTCAGTGCGAGTCAGGTTGCGCACGTCTCCTTTCTTGAGCGGCGCGGTGAAGATGTCGCCGCGGGCCTCGAACACAGCCCGCACTCCGGTCGGCGAGATGCCGGCGTTCGTGATCGTCTTGGCAATCTTGACGGTGCGGTGGTGCAGTGCCGGGAAGTCGGCTTGAATGCGAATGTCGAGTTTGGTCGCGCCCTTGGTCTTCAAATCGAAGAGATGGATGGAGCCGAACTGTTCGCACACCAGGCAATCGGGCCCACCTTGGAGCGACTTCAAATCCTCCCCCTTGTTGTCGATGACCTTGTGAACCTTGTCGTTGCGGATGTCATAGACGTAGAGCGTCGTCGGCCCATTGCGGTCGCTGAGAAAATAGACCTGGTCGCCGATCCAGACCGGGCTATGGTCGTTGGAGTCTTTGCGCGGGATCGGCTTGACGCTGGAATCAGCGAGCTGCGCGAGCCAGATGAACGATGCCGTGCCGCCGCGATAGCGCTTCCAGGCCATGCGCGACGGCAACTTGTGCGGGACATAAGCGAGCTGCTTCCCGTCGGGCGAATAACAGCCATGATCCGCATGCGGCAAAGGCACTGCCTCGGGATGGCCCCCCTCCAGCGCCACCGTGAACAGGCGGCCGCCGAAAGAACGAGTTTGGTTGTCCCGATTGCTCGTGAACAAGACGCGCTTGCTATCCGACGTCCACCCAACGGCGCGATCCGGCCCGGGGTGCCATGTAAGACGCCGCGGCTGCCCCCCCTTTGCGTCCATGACGTACACGTCGAGATTGCCATCGTAGTCGGCGGTGAATGCGATCTGTTTTCCGTCGGGCGAGAAGATCGGTGCCGTCTCCAGGCCGGCGCCGCTGGTCAGCCGCGTCGCCGCGCCGCCGGCGCGAGGCACAATCCAGAGATCGTCGGCGTAGTTGAAGACAACATGGCTGTGGTTGACCGTGGGATGCTGCAAGAGCAGCGTTTGTGCGGAGGCCGAAAACGCGGATACCAGCAAAAACGACACCGCCAAAAGCGAACGCATGGATTGCTCCTTGAGAAATACAAAGGACTCGGCGAACGCCAATGCCGGGTCGCCGGGAAGCCAAGATCGGATGGCCCGCCAGGTTAGAATATGGTTTGACGACGGTCCGAACAAACCAGGCCTTCGGAAGAGTGCCTCGAGCGAGGCGTCGCAACAAAAAGCGGCGGTCGAGTCGAAGCGAGCGCGGTGGTTGGCGGCGGCGTGGCAGCAACGGGCATGACGACTGCGCCCCCCGGGAGAGAAATGAGCTAAACTTGCGGCATGCGAGCTTTCTTCACATTGGCAGCCGTTTCGACGAATCGACAGCGAACATTCCGCACCGTCGTCATCGGCCATCTGACGCTGCTGCTCATCGGCTTTTTCGTCATGCTCCTGAGGCCCGCATTGTCCGGCCCCGTCCTGTTCGGCGCTACAGTTCTGGTGGCTGGCATCATCGAAGGAGCGTTACTCATCGGCTGGCGGTTGACTCAGATTCCCAAGAGCCAGGCGCTCGAGTTCCTGCTCGTCAGCAGTGTTCGGCCGTCGGCGATACTGGTCGCGGAAGCGTTGGTCGGTTTGACGCTGCTTGGATTCACGACACTCGCCGGACTGCCGATTCTCATAATGATGGTTGCGAACGGCGTGATCTTCATTGAGGAATTGCCGGTGCTCCTCGTGATGCCGTTCGTCTGCGGCGCGGTCACGGGGTTGGGGCTGGCCGCGTGGGCGTATGAGCCGGAACGCATTCGGCGCTGGGGCGAAAGGCTCGCGATCCTCGGAATTCTCATCTACTTGGTGGTAGGAGTGCTGGCGGGCGAACAGCTCGGCGCCTGGCTGAGTTGCTTGCCGTTCGGATGGGGCGCTGACGCTGTCGCCGGCCTGCGCATGGTGCATGAATACAATCCGTTCGGCGCGATGCAATTCGCCATGGAGCATCCCGGGTGGGCCTGGCAGCGCCTCTCCTGGACCTTGTCTTTCGGAGTGGGCCTCGCGATCATCTTGCTCACGCGCTGCGCCTTGCGGTTGCAGGGACATTTCCATGACGAGCACTATCGACCGATCGTGAGTAACGGCAAGGCTCGACGCGCACCGATCGGCGAGGAGCCACTCACCTGGTGGGCGGTCAAGCGCGTGACGCGCTATGCGGGGCGGATCAACGTATGGCTCGCCGGTGGATTTGGAATTCTCTACGCGGCCTACACCATTGTCGGCCCAGCCTGGCCGAACTGGCTGGGACACGCGGTCTTCGAGATCTTCGATCGGTTCGGCGGCTTGCCGATGCTGGCCAGCTCGCTGATGTTGCTCGCGACCGTGCCCGCCGCCTTCCAGTATGGCCTGTGGGACAGCAACCCGCAAGACCGCTGTCGGCGGCTGGAACTGCTGCTGCTGACGCAACTCGACGGAGCATCGTACTGGCAGGCAGCCACCGCTGCCGCGTGGCGCCGCAGCCGTGGCTATTTCGCGCTGGCATCTCTTCTTTGGCTGGCGGCGGCGTTCGCGGAGCGAATCGCCTGGAGACAAGCCCTGGCGGGAATGGCCGCCGGCGTCATCCTGTGGGGCTTCTACTTCGCGCTCGGCTTCCGCGCTTTCACTCGCGGCAGGCAGGCCAACCGGCTCGGCGTCGTGCTGACGTTGCTGTTGCCGCTCATGACGGTTCTGCTGGCCCACAGCGATTGGCGAATGCTGGCAATTCTGCTGCCGCCGGGGAGCGTCTACTTTGGTTCGACCGAATCCACCAACCTGTGGTGGGCGCTCGGGCCTTGCTCGGCGGCTGTTTTCGCTCTCCTCCTCGCACGCTGGTCGCTGCTGCGCGGCGAGGCGGAACTGCGCCTGTGGTACGACCAGAATCACGGTCTCAGTGCAAAGGTTTAACCACCAATTCTGCCGCGCACGGCGCCTTCACTCTGACATTCTTCCGACCGTATCACGAGTGAAACCGACGCGGTCCGAGACTATTTCTTCATAAGCAGTTTGCGAACCAACGCCGATTGCTGATCGTTCAGGATTTGCGAGCATGCCAGCCCGTTGCCGAAGGTCTGAAACTGGTTGAATTGCCAGACGACTTTCTTATTCCGCGTGATCTCAAAGATTTGCGGGTTCTTGTCGCCGGCGTGGCAGTTGCCGACGATGAAGTTGCCGTTGTCGAGTTCGGTCAGGAACGTAGTCCACTTGAGAGTGATGTTGGAGTTTGGGACTTTGTCCTTGATCTCCCAAACGATCTTGGCATCCGGCGTGACTTCGACGACGCTCGCGCCGCCGCCCGAGGCGATCAGCGTATTGCCGTTTCGTAATCGAATGGCCGCCGTAGACGCGCGTCTTGATTTGGTACTCCCAGACCACTTCACTCTTGGCGTTGTACTCGGTCACCACGCCCGGGTTCTCGGCACACACGAGGTAATTGCCGTTGTCCAGCTTGCGCCATGCGGGAGTTTTGCGTGCCGCCGGGCTTGAGCTTGACCTCGGCTCTGATTTTGCCGTCCTTGTCAACCTCGATGATTCGTCCGACGCCGCTCTCGGCGATCATGGTCAAGCCATTGGGCAGCCGCCGAAATGCATGGACCTCAACCGAGTTGCCTTTGTTGCCGTTCATCGTGCTGGAATCGTAAGTCCAGACAACCTTGTTGTCGAGAGTCATCTCGATGATGGTCGTCCAATTCTCGTGAAACAGGAGGTTGCCATTGTCGAGAAGCTGGATGTCGTGATGCCCGGCGTGCCCGGACTTGGGGCCGGCGGTTTTGTGGGACCAGAGAACCTTGCCGTCGGCATCGCAGATCGCAACGATGTTCTTTCCGTAGGAAGCACTGGCCAGGACCAATCTTTCCGCGTTCGCCTCGGCGCTGACGATCAAGAGACTGAGGAACCCGGCGATGAGGCGTGCATGGCTTTTCATGTGTGGTTTCCCGCAAGTTGTGTAGCCACTCTCTAACGTAGAGATTGCCTAGGATCGGGAAAGTATGGCGTGGAGTGAGTTTAGCGAGTTGCCGCTTGCCGCATCGACTGGCTGCGGTCGGGCGGCGGGCGCAATTGCGCGGACCTATCAAAAAACCTATCCGTTTGCTGTTGACAATGGTTTGCCATACGGATAACTTTGCAGTGCAAAGTAAATGCCACTGTGGTCGGCCGCCGACAACTCGTGCCGTCCATTCGGCAACCTCATAAGGAGTTGGAATGAGCAATTACGCCAAAATCCATCCAGCGGTCAGGTCTCTGCGATTCCTTTCTTTTCTGACATTTGCCATTGGTGTTTGCGGAATGGCATTGAGCTTTCTATACCTTGCCTCGAACCATTACTTGGACCTCATTGCCGGTGCCGCGGGTTTCGTTGCTGGATCCGTTTTCGTCTCCGGTGGCCTCATTGCGACGGCAATGCTGACTCGAGGGCTGGTACGTGCGGAGAACCTTCAGGAAACCCTGGCCGTGCCGCCGGTGGATATTCATCGGTGGTTGGCACATTTCACCAGAAACCAGGAATGTCGGCCAGAGCCGGCGTGGAACGCGCCGATCGTCCTTGCCGCCGACGTTGTTCACCAGTTAGTACGATCTCTCGAGCAGTTTCAGCTCGGCGATGGCGGCGGCCCTGCCTTCTTGATCGCCTGGGATCAAGAACGATTCCTTTCCAGCGGCGCGGGAATGCGCGAGCTTGTCCATCTTTGGTTCA
This sequence comes from uncultured Planctomycetota bacterium, assembly GCA_963767835.1. Taxonomy (GTDB): domain Bacteria; phylum Planctomycetota; class Planctomycetia; order Gemmatales; family Gemmataceae; genus SIAQ01. Next base: position 155,678 of record CAVYFY010000014.1, on the reverse strand, counting down.
AGGAAGAGCGCGAGCACTCCCGCCTCCTCGGCGCTGCCGTGGCTCGATTTGGCGGACGGTGCATCCAAAGCCATTGGAGCTTCACCGTTTTCTGTTGGTCGCGCCGATGGTTCGGAGTTCATTTTGAACTGACTGTGCTACTGCTCACCGAGATCGTCAGCACCGTCTACTACCGCCTGATCCGACGCCATGCCAATGATTCTGCACTTCGCACCATGTGCCGACTGATCCTTCGTGATGAAAACGGCCATGTTGCCTTTCATCGTGAGCGTCTTGCCAAAGCGGCGTGGAGCGGACAGGCGAAATATGGAAAACTATGGCAGGGCTGGTTTTTGGCGCTCGGCTTGGCAGCAGCCACGATGTTGTGGGTCAACCATGCACCTGGTTTGCAAGGATTGGGTGCGAGCACGCGGGAGTTCTTCCGCGAGGTTTGGCGTGAGTTATCGCGTTTCATCCGGCGTGTGAGATATGAGTCCTTGCGGGAGCCCAAATCCATCCGGCCCACGTCGGAACGACGAACCCCAATCAGGAAATGTGAATGAGCAGATGACGCCGATTTGTGCCGGGCGGCGCGAGCGGCATCGGCCACAGTAACGACGGCGGTGCCGGCCGGCGGTGCCTCTTGCTGGTGCGGTGCGCTGACGGGCGGGAAGCGGTATCCGGTTGGTCGGCACGCGGCGGGGGAACCTCACCGGATCCACGTCGCTACGGCATCCAGTCTTTTCGACGGATCAGGACTAAATCTAGCAAAGCTCGTCGCTCATCTGCGTATTCGAAAAAGAACCAGTCATTGGGTGAGCCGATCCCTGGAATGATTCGACTCGACTTTTTCGATGGGTCTTTGCTCGGTGGCGGATTAGGGCGTTTCTGCAGGAGCGGGGCCAAAGCGTCAAACAGCTTGGTGAATTCGGCACGCGACAGCTTGTCCTTCTTGATGCCCGCCAGCTCGAAAAAAGGCTTGAGACGCGCTGGGATCTCGTTGGGCGTGATGAAATCATCGCCGTTCACGTCGAGACGATCGAAGAAGATGTCAGCCGGGCTTTGCGGGTTCTTGGCCAACTCCGCAGCGGTCTCGGGCCTTTCCCAGACGTAGGCCACGAAGCCGACCATCATTTCTTCCCATGATTGCAGGCCGAAGCGCACCGTCTTGGATGGGTCCGGATTGAGCGGATTGTTGACGGAATTGTCCCAGTGGGCGACGGCGTGCAGTTTAGCCCCTTTGGGAAGTTTCAATGGCTCCTGGAAGCGATAGACGCTTTGCCAGTTGAAGTCCCAGCGCGGCACCGACAGCAGCGTTTGCCGTTTGCCGTCCGGATAGATCACCTCGTAGCGGTAATCCTGGCCGCGCCAGTGCATGTGCGGGGCGAAGCTGAGAATGCGGGCGTCGGCACGCAGGCGGAGTGTCGCCTCGGCCATGTAGTGCGGATCGTGCGGCGGCAGTTCAATAGCCATGTTCGCGAACTCGCCGATCAGCATTTCATATCGGGGCGGTTTTTCCGCGAAGGTGATGCCCACCGCCGAGCGATCCTTCACCGATATGCCGTTGGGGGTGTAGTGCATTTCAAAACGGAGCGAGGCCCCCTTCGGCACGCGCAAGGCCGTGTCGGGAGGGCAGACCAACCCGAGGTCGCCGGGCGCCCAGCCGACCAGGATTGAGATGCCGCCATCGCGTCCGACAGGCCCCTTTTGGCCTTCCTTGAGGATGTACACCACCACGTGATGCACCACGCCAGCGACCCCCGGCCGGGCCTCGGCGATGCGCACCCATTTGTCCTCCTTGAAGTTCGTTTCGATGATCCAGTTCTGGTAGGGGACAACGCCCGTGGCGGGGACCTCAAATTCTTTGGGCATTTCGATGACCAGGTCGGGCTTGCCGTGCTTCCAACCTTCGGACCAGAGAGCGGGCTTGGGAAGGTCCTTGTCGTCGCCGCGCACCAGACCGCCATCGACCCAGGCAGACAGAGTTTCGATTTCCGCGATCGTCAAACGCCGCTCGTTAGCGAAATGGCCATACCGCGAATCGGCGTGCCAGGGGGGCATGCGCCGCTGCGTGGTCACTTCGCGGATCATGGCGGCATGCTTGACGGCATCGGCATAAGTCATGAGCGAAAATGGAGCCGACTGATTCGGACGATGGCAGGCCTGGCAGCGATTTTGCAAAATCGGGGCGACGTGCTTGGCATACGTGACGGCCAGCGCCGACTTCTTGGCGCTGACGCGGTCCAGCAAGCAGCCATCCGTCTCGGTCTCGGCCACGGTCACCTTTTTCCCGGCAAGGACCTCGGTGAGCGCTTCAGTCAGATCGACCCGCGTTGCTTTCGGTCGGCGCGACGAAACGCCGTACTGATCGCTCACCCGGCCACGATAGCGCAGGTTGAAATCGCCGTCGAGCACCGCCACGGTCGGAACGCGGGTCACGCCGAGAAGATCGGCCAGGCGTTGGCCGCTATCCTTCAGCACCGGGAAGGGAAGATCGCGGTCGGTAGCATGGGCAGCGATCTGGTCGAAATCTTCGTTCTCATTGGCGTAGATGCCCAAAAATTGCACCCCCTTGCCGCGCAAACTCTTCTCAAGTTCGACCAGGCCGGGGGCATACAGATTGGATACGGGACACTCGGCGCCGAGGAAAACCAACACAATGGCCTTGTGGTTCTTGAAATCGTGCAAGGACCGGCGATTGCCGCGCAGGTCGCGGAGGGAATTACTGTTGGGCACGCTGGCGCCGATGGCCTTGGCTTGGTTGGAGCCGTGATCGGCTTCGCCTACCGCGGTAGAGAGCCGCGCCTGGGCGCTGACTCCATCGGGGCGTCCACCGCAAATTATTAACAGGGCCGTCATCAGAAAAATGCAGCGTCGTCCCAGGCACGGTGTCATGGATGTTTCTCTCGCGTGGTTTAGATGTGGATGTTGTACCCAGGTTAGACCTTGTTTGTTTCAAATGAGGTGCGGTAACGGCCCAAGCGGCGCGCGGCCGGAATCTGGTCCAACGCGGCCGTTCGTGCGCCTGCCGCCGATTGACGCAGCAAGACCAGAAACCCAGGAAGCAAAAACCGCAGGAGGTTGCAGGTTCGAATCCTGCCGGGAATACCGGTCACGCCCTTAAGCACCGTAGCATGCAATCGATTGCCTTGGCGACGTAATCGGCTTCCTGATAGATCGGCAATCCTAGCGGCAGGGTCAATGTGTAGCCGAGCGCTGTCCGGATCAGTTCCCAGGCGCCGACGCGTGGGTCGAGATCGTGGCGGAAAACGCCGGCTTCCTGTCCCTCGCGGATCACCTGCGCTAGCATGCTTTCGCTGTCGAGATAAAACGTGCGCAGGCACTCGGCGATCTCTTCATCGCTGGTCTCGACCAGGCTGCGGTGCATGATGTGAAAATCGAGGGCGTGCTCGCGGGTGCTGCCGAGGTAGAGATCGACGATGGCGTGCAGCCGTTTGAGCGGATCGGCGATCTTGGCGGTGCCGGTTTGCCAGCGCAGGATCGTGGCGGCGCGGATGTCGTTCAGCACTTCCAGGAACAGCGTCTTTTTAGAATCGAAATGGCGATAAAGCACCGGTTCGGTGACGCCGGCAGCCTGGGCGATCTTTTCGGTCGTGGTGTGCTGATAGCCCAGCGTCACGAAGAGTTCCTTGGCATGCTGCATTAATTGCCGTTTGCGATCGGCCTTGCGCATGCGGGCCGTGGACTTGATCGGACTACGCCGGCGTTTTTGGGGAGCATCCATTCGAATTCCGTATCTCCTAATCCGAAACAGTATCCGTCAAGCCCTGGGATGAGGAGGTACTCCGATTCCCAGCGGCTCGGAGCATCTCACTTCCCATGAGCTTGCAAAGCGTTTAGTTCCGTAACGACTGCCAAATCTGCAGCGCCCACGGCAGATCGTCTCTATCGGGAACGTAGATATTGCACAGAGCGAAATTGCCCTCCACGGCGGAATAGGCCTTGAGATTCCACATCGCCTGGCCATCTTCCTCGCACGGCATGAAGACGGCGCGGCCCAGCAAGGCGCCGTCCTCGTGCTCGACGATCTCGCCCTCGTCGGGCCAGGATCGGCTGTCGAGAATCTCCGCGGCGCTGAGTGTTTCGTCGTTCTGGCCCTGGACCGACCACGAGGTGCACCAAACGGTGCGGCCGTTATGCCAAGCGCTCCACGTCTGGCCCTCGTCTTCCCATTCCTCGGCAAATTCGCCGGGGATCACGATCGACCAACCGCCGGTGAGCATCACTTGCACCGGGCCACGCCGATAGCCGATGCGCGGCAATTTCGGATCGACTTGAGCGGCTCGCTGCTTGATTTTCTCTTCGAACCCTTCCTCGTGCTGAAATTCCGCATAGCCGAAGTATTCGTTTAAGAATTCGAGCAGTTCGCGCCACTCGCGCCAGGGGATTACCGAGCCAGGATCGAGATGATAAGCGCGTTCCAGGTCGAGATGGACTTCCATGAGCAACTCGCCTTCGTCTTCGGTGATCGGCGTGCGCCAGCGCACTTCCTGCCAGAGCCGGCACAGGGCCCGGCCGAGAAAGAACGCGGCGCCGACCCCTTCAGGCCACCACGGAAAGAAAGCGATGCCCCCCTCCGGCGCCTCGACCATTTGCTCGAACCAGGCACGCGTGCGCGGGCCCGTCGGCGTCACGATGCCCGGCTGTCCTGGAAAGCTGCAATCGAGCGGCATCGGCACCATACGGATGTTGACCTCATCGTCACCGCAATTTTCGACCACGACCCGCGCAAGGGCGCTGAGCCAGCGCAGCATCTCCTGACGCAGCACAGCCGCATCGCCGTGAAAGAAATAGCCGGTCTCGTCGCCGGTATCGTCGTCACCGTTCGGCTCGTCCCATTCCACGTGAAATTGCGTGCCGAGCGCGTGCAGCAGATCGCACACGAAAATATGATATCCCGGACCAACCGTGGAGGTCTTGGCGACGACCGCGCACACGCCGGGCGCGGGAACGCTGATCTCGACCTCCTCGGCGCTCGGATGCATTTGCACAAAAAGGGTTGGCTGGTCCGCATCGTTGGCGGCACGATGGCAGAGCATCAACGGCTCCTCCTCGTGCCCCTCAAGCCAGGCAGCGACCTGCTCGAGCCAGTCCTCTGCCGATTCGCCGACGGCGTCACTTGGAAACGTGCCGGTAAGAAAGAGGCCGACGTCCATGACGGATTCCAACTCTTTATCCGCGTGATCGAAGCTGGCAGGCGCACAGGTCGACTGACTATATTTACTGTAAAATGATTGCCGCCGCTGAACAAGCGGGAAAGGCGTACATCAGGAAAATCGTTGCTGAGCGGGTACGAAAGCGAGAAGACGATGCCGCTGAAAATAGCGCAGCTCGGTCAACCGGTGTTGCGGGAAGTTGCCGCGGACGTGACCCTCCTTGAGATTGCCGAGCCGCAATTTCAGCAATTACTGCGCGAAATGGGCCAGACGCTAGAGGAGCAGAAAGGCGCGGGGTTGGCGGGGCCGCAGGTGTTCGTCGGCAAACGCGTCTTTCTGGCGGCGATCCTGCCGGGCCAGACGGAAGACGCCCCCCCCGGTGTCGAGGTGTTCATCAACCCGAAGCTGACGCCGCTCACGGATGAAACCGCGCGGGCCTGGGAAGGCTGCTTGAGTTTCCCGGAATTGTTGGTGCTGGTTCCGCGCTGCCGGGCAGTGCGAATCGATTACCTCAATGAGTTCGGCGAATCGCAATCGCTTGCTCTCGTTGATTTTCCAGCCCGTGTGGTTCAGCACGAATACGATCATCTCGAAGGGATCCTGACGATCGACCGAGTTGAATCCTCGCTTCACATCGTCAAGGCTTCGGAGATCGACGCCGTGCGTGAGGCGATGGGCGACTTGGAGGACCAGGAGTAACTAGGCCATGTGTTCGTTTGCGCGAGCGGCAAGAGCTCTTCTCCCCTCTCCCCCTGGGAGAGGGGCCGGGGGTGAGGGGCTTGACAAGCTTTTTGAAGCATCCGCCCTCACCCCCAACCCCTCTCCCGGAGGGAGAGGGAGTAAATTAGCAGCCTGCGCTATCTACGCGATTACGATGCCTTCCGTTCAATTCCGCGCCAGCCGGCGGAACAGAATCAGGGCGACGAGCATCATCAGAGCGTTCGCGTTATGGATGGTCAGCCAGCACGTGACTTTGCCGTTGCGCGCCATGTTGATCATGCACAATAGCAGGGGATAGTAGATGATAACGATGGGCAAGAAGCAGATGACAAATGCGCTCAGATAATCGCTTTTGCAGAACCAGATGCCGACCGGACAGCCGACCAGTGCGAAAAAAAAACACCCCAGCGACAGTGCGAACCGCATGTGGCGTTCGGTGTCCACGGCAAGCATCTGGCCATCGCGCAGCTTGCGTTCGTTCGTGAGGTGACGGATGTGCTCGGCGAATTGGTCGCCGCCGCGACGCTGATCGAGGACGCGCTGGTGGCTGTCGATCTCCCGGCTCAGCGCCTGTTTCTCTTCGATCGTTTTCTCCTCGCACTCGTAAAGCTCTTGCCACATCATGTCGGTGGGGCGGAGTTTGAGTTCGCCGTCGCACATCTCGGCCGGCAACTCGATCGGCCAAACACGCGAATCCATGACACCGACAACATTCCCCTGCATGAGCTCGCATTGCCTCATGTCCACGAGAAGCTCCCTGGTAACCGTATTGACGTGCAACTCCGCCTCCCTGGCGTGGGCGACGAGGTCGAACCCGCTGCCGCGCATGGCGCGGCGACTTGATGACAACGTCCTCAAGGATGCGGCCACGCAGATTCTTGATGTTAATTTCGTAGTTGAGGCAGCGATGGCGGATGCAGCCGTCATTTCTCAGCATGGTGTAGAGCGATTCCTCGACATCCGCCGCGACCTCGCATTTCAAGAGATAATGCGTGTACGGGATGGTGTCCCGATATAGTAGCAGCGTGGCGGCACTGGCGAAGACTCCCAGGAATATTGCCGGAACCATGACGTGAAAAATGTGCACGCCGGCAGCCTTGAGGGCGAGGACTTCGTTGTCGGCGGATAGCCGGCCATACACGATGCAGGTAGCGAAAAGCGTCGTCGCGGGCACGGTGTATGGCAGCATGCTCGGCGTCAGAAGCGGAATGATCTCCAGAATCTGCAACGGGCCCAAACCACTTTTCATCGCTTCGGAGATGACCCCCGCAAGCAAAATCAGCCCGGTCAAGGCGATCAGCGCGATGCTGAAGACCTTGAAAAGTTCGAGCAGGATCATGCGCTGCAACCGCCCCCAGAACACGGCAGCCCCCGTTCCCCCGCCTCGTTCCCCCGCTCCGCGTGGCGAACGCACTGCTACGCGATGCTCCTGCGTCGCGGACAGAATACCCCCTAGAAACCACGTCCCCTCTTGCGCAGGCGCAATTCCCACTGCGCGGCGCAATGGGCGTTAGCCGGCGTTTAGGTACCGCCGAGGCATCACGTCCGCGACGCAGGAGCGTCGCGAAGCAGTGCGTTCCCACGCGGACCGTGGGAACGAGGACCCCCATCACCCCCATCAATCCATGCGTGCCGCCCCGCGCACCGTCGGTGGCGCCGGCACGATCGGCACGGGTGGTTCCCCAACCACACTTGCCGAATCGCGATCGCGGGCGCCGAACATGCGATCGCGCAAAAAAATCAGCGGATCGACAATCACTGGCACCGGCTTCATCTGATATTTCAAATCTTTCGGCTCCCCCGTTGCCTTGCCGCGCACTTCAACGGTCACCAGGCTCTTGCTGAGCGTGGTCGGCAGCGGACGCACCATCGGCGGGAGCAATCCTTCGATGCGCCCCCATAGCGGATAAACATCGACCTGCAGATTCTTCGTCAGCAGATCGTATTCCCCCTTGCCCGATAGGCTGACGGCGCTGCCAAGCAGGTCAAATTTTTTCAACGTGACCTTCGGCCCCTGAATGGCGAAGGCGGTGTGGAACTCCTCGAAGGCGGTGCGGTCGGGCCAATGCAGGCCGAGGAATTTCAGGAGGTCGAGCAGGAAGGGCAGGTTGTAGAGGTGGCCGCGCGGCACATCGACGGCGCCGTTGCCGTCCAGCGTTTGAATGCTGTCGGGACCGCTGCCCATGCCGGTCAGGTGCAAGCGGGCATTGGCGGCGCCGGAGAGCTGCGAGCGCGGGCCAAGGTTATGCCGACCGAATTCGGCGAGGTTGATCTGCGAGGCGGTCAGGTTCATTTCATAGCGCAGAGCGGAGTTGAGATTCACCTCCATCTGCCCGACGACATCGCCGCCGAACAGAGGGGCACGCACGCCGACCAGCAGCACATCCGGATTCGGATCGCGCATCTGGAACTTCGCGTGAAATTTCTTGAGCGGCTGCTTGAAAAGCGTCGCTTGTTCGAGCAGGAGGTTGCCATCAATGCCGACGACCTGTGTGCCGTTGACGCGGCCGATGCAGGCGATTTCGCCGGTGGCGTCGCTGAATTCCAGGCCGGTCGTGAAGCGGGCGTCGTACATCCAGGCTTTGCCGTCCCAGTAGATTTCAGGCGCCTTGCCCGTCTCCGCGGGCTGAGCGATCACGAGCCGCGTGGCGACGCGCACAGGATCGGTCATTTTCAATCCTCTGGCGGTGTCTTGCAGTCTCCCCTTGGGCAGGGCGCGAGCGAACTCTTCATCAACCTGAAAGCCGGCAATGCGCAGATCAGCCAGGTCGGCATAGTAGCCGCCGCGTGTGTCGATATCGACAGCACCGTGGTCGAGACCGATGATCGCGTGGTTGTGCTTGGCGCACAGCTTGGTGATTTGAAGCTGATGGCGATGAAAGCGAAACTGTCCTGTAATATCCTCGATCAGGTACTGCAAAAACTTCGGCTTAACCGATGCGCCGCGGGCATCGACGTGAACATCAAGATCGTGCATGTCGGCACTGGGACGATTGACCGATGCGGTGAAGCATAGATTTCCCTGCGGGTTGAAGGTTTCCCAGGCACTGTGAAGGCCCGGCATCGGGCACAGCGCGTCGCGCAGCGAGTCATCGAGCGCCATGTTGCGGCCCGTGATCTCCAGCGAGATGCCGAACGATTTCTCCCCCTTGGCATCTACGCTGGGAATGGATTTGCCGTGCACGATGACCTGCCCGTCGCCGTGTACACCTTGGAACTGCTTGAATTCCCAGTAGTCAGGATAGATGTTAATGAAACCGCTTACCTTCTTGAGCGCCAGCGGAAACGGTTCCCACTGGATCGCGGTGTCATGGAAATAAAGGTGGTACTCGTTACGGAATTCCTTGCCCGGCTCGTGGCGAATGTGGGCCTTGACATCGAGCCTGCCGTTCGCGTGAAATCCGGCCGCGAACGTCTGCAGATCCATCGGCTGCTTGGGCAAAGCGTGCAGCAGCGTGTCGTCGATAGTCAAATCGTTGGCATGGAAATCGAACTTGACGTCGGCGTCGGCGTCCTTGCCGGTCCAGTGCCCGCGCAAGAAGACCGGAGTAACGCCGGCGTACGCGGTGATATCGACCTGCACGCGGGCGTCGTGTAGGTTGTAATCGATGGCCCCGGTGGCACGCTCGAGCGGATAAGCGAAATTCTTGAACTTCAAACTGATCCCTTCCGGCCGCAGTGACACTTGCGACGGCGAGCCATCCGTGAGCGCGACCCATTCTCCGTCATGGCGGGCGCAGGCGATATGAATCGTCGTCGGCCCGTCGGGCTGAAAGAGGTCGCTCAGATTGCGAATCTTCTCCGGCAAGCGGTCAGCAAGATCGCGCCCTAACACCACGTGCTTCAGCTCAAGCTGGACTTCGAAATCCTTATCGACGCAAGGCAGCTGGGCCACGCCGTGCGCCTCGATCTCCGTCTTGCCCGAATGCGCGGTCAGGTTCTCCAGTTGAAATTCGCCGTTGTTGCAATGGAACTTGGCGTTCAGGTCCTCAAGCGGCAGCGGCATCTTGGGATGCTGCACCTTGGCCCCCCGAACCTCGCCGCGCACCTCGTAGAACACGGGTTGGCCCGGTTGCAGCGACAGCTTCCCTTCGACATGGGCCGTCGCTTTCAGTTGCAAGCCGCGAAAGACATCGGGCGGACACTGGATTGGCAAACGCGCCGCCAGGTCTTGCGTGAGCGGAATCTGCGCGGCCCGGAATGCGAGTTGCGCTTCGCCGTTGTGCCGATCGATGACTCCCGCGAGCTGCAATTTGCCGAGCAGGTCGGAACTGGCGGCGCCGCGGATCGAAAGCGTCATGAGTGGATCGTTGATGAGCGTCAGGTTGACGTCGTTGATCTCCAGCACCGTCGCCTTGTCCGCCACTGCCAAATCTTCCAGGACGATGGTCCCTTGATGAATCACGATGGCAGGCAGCATTCTGTCGGGTGTCAGGCTGGGTGGGCGCACCAGGCCAGCAAGGTTCCATTTGCCATCGCGACCTCGCCGGCGCGCAGGCGCGGCCGGATCAATTCGATTTTCCGCAGCCGCAACTCTCCATCGAGGATTTTTTCCTTGTCGTGGTAGAAGATCGCGGACGGAACCTGGAGGAATTCATGTTTCTCCTGATCGTCGCTGCGGGCGAGGCGAAGCCCCGTGAGTTGGATACCGCCGAGAATGCGCAGACGCGCGGAATCAACGCTTACCTCCGCGCCGGGAAAGGCCTTTTCCAGCTCGATGATAATCTGATCGCGGACGGCATCGGGATTGGTGAAACGCTGATAGGCGAGCGCACCGGCAGCCGAGGCGGCAACGATGCCGTAAACGATGCCGCGGACAATCCATTTCCGCCAGGCCATGCGAGCCTCGCCATCTTGGTGTGAAGCACTCCCCAGAGCGGGCGGGGATGATAGGCACTAACCGCGCCGCCGTCAATTGCGAGTTGTGCCGTTGGCGTTGAATTCATGCTTGCGCAACTTTCCCGGATTCCCGCGTCGCCCCATTCGAGCGCCGGACATAGGATAGCGAGGTGAGGTCGGCGTTGTTGGAGGCTCGGGAATTCGTCATGCGAATCATCACGGCGTGCAGCGTACCCATCGTGCTCTTGTGTGTTTCATTCGGCAGCGCTGATCTCGTCAAGCCACGCGAGCCGATGACCAAAGTCATGCTTCCAGCCGGCGCAACGCGCTCATACATGGACGCCTTCAAAAAAAATGAGCGCACTCTGGCGATTGCTTCGGGCAACTGGCGGTCATGCCTTCGCCTGTATGTCTTCGACAGCCAAGGCAATTGCGTCGCCAAGGACGACATTTCATCGCCAGGGACCTCCGATGATCTGATTGTTGAATGGTTCCCGGCCCAGGATGGCCGCTACAGCGTGGAACTGCGCAATGCCGGCTTCGAAACCAACACCTACCAAATCGCCCTGCGCTGATCGACCCCTGCAGAATCATGGGATCATAAACGATGAAATCCATTAAGAATGTAAATCGGATCCTGGTTTCGCTCGGTTTCATGATTTTGTGCTTCGCGATTACGACTCTTGGCGTCCGAAGCGCACCGATCAACGGCTCGTGGTCCGATTATGCCGAAATCGAATCCAAGGTCTGGTCGCAGACCAAGCGATTTCGCGGGGGTGAACGCGCGGCAGTCCTGGCAATCGGCGATCACGAGGAAGCCGGCGTCAAGCTGCGTATCGCCGTTTATGACGCCCAGGGGGCACTCATCGCGGAAGACAAGGGGGAAAGCGATTTCGTCGGCGTAATCTGGTATCCGCCGCGCGACGAAGATTACCGCATCGACGTGAGCCATACCGGGGCGGCTGCAAATAAGGTCTACATCGCGGTCAAATGATCAATCCCGGCCAGGCGGCGGCAGGGACGGGCCGGCTTGCGTGGCGCGAGCGATCAACGCGTCGCGGATGTCGGGCGGCAGGAACGGATCGAGGTTGCCGCCCATGGTGGCAATCTGCCGCAGCAGCGTCCCGCTCACATGCGAAAGCTGCTGATGGGCCATCAGGAAGATTGTTTCGATGTCCGGGTCCATCAGGCCGTTCATGATGGTCATGGTGAATTCGTATTCCATGTCGCTGGTGGTGCGGATGCCGCGCAGCATGATGCGGGCGCCGATCTCGCGTACAAAACGGACCGCCAGGCCGGTAAAGGGTTTCACTTCGACGTTCTTCGGGAGAGCGGCCTTAAGCAGCAACTTGACGCGCTCCTCCTGGTTGAAGAGCGGCAACTTCTCCGGGTTGTCGCCGACCGCGACGATGAGCCGATCGACCAGCCGCGAGCCACGGTCAATGATGTCGAGATGCCCGTGATGGACCGGATCGAAAACGCCGGGATAAACTGCGACGCGTCGTGCTGGCATGGGAACTCCTTTGCTCCGCTGACTTAGTGAATGCCGCGTCCTTGGAAAATATAAGAAGTCGCGGCCTCCATGCGTTCGGAAAACTGGTCTTGGATGTCACCAGTTTACCAAATGATCAAATGGATGCCCCGACTTCTTAATAGTTCAAGCCAGCTTCAACGAAGCAATCGATTGGCGAATTCAGTAGTTCCAAAACGGAGTTGATATTCAAAAAAACGCATGGTTCTGTTCCTGAATGGGTTAGGAAAACACACTCATTCAAGGAGGAAGCCATGCGTTCAAGGAGGAATCATAAGGTTTCTGGGCAATTCGCTCAAGAGCAGGCGGCGGGGATTCTCGACGGCGTGCTCAAACCGGATCGCGGAGTGCGTGGCACGGCCAACGCGGTCATGAATGCGGTCCTGACGGCGGCGGCGCAAATGGTTTCGGTGTTCGCGAGCTGTTTGCAATTGGGCCAGATCACCGACCAAACCGTGCGGGACCAACTGAGGAAACGCTTGCCCAAATCCGCGCGTGGCCTGGAAGACAAAATGAACGAGGCACTGCGTCAGCCGCTGCCCCGCGGAACGCGACGCCGACGACGAGTGGTCAGCATCGACTTGCATGAGATTCCTTATCATGGCGACACCGATAACCAAAACGACCTGCTGCACAAAAAACCCCGCGCGGGCACCACGAAGTTTTTTGCCTATGCTACCGCCTTTATCTCTGAGCAGGGACATCGCTACACGCTGGCCTACACCTGGGTGCGGCGCAACGAATCGACCGTGAAAATCCTGGGCCGACTGCTGGCCCAGATCGAGCGCAGCGGCGTGAAAATACGGCGTTTGCTGCTGGATCGGGGCTTTTTCAGCGTGGCCGTCATGAGTTTCTTGAAAGGGCAAAATGTGCCGTTCCTCATGCCGGTGGTCTTTCGTGGCCGCAAACCCAAGAAGGGTAAACGGCACACGGGCTGGCGAGCTTTCCTGCAAAAAAATGCGGGCTGGTACACGCACACCCAGCGTTGGCAGAAAGATGAAGTGACGGTGCGCGTGTGCGTGACGTACAAATCGTACCGCCACCATCGCCACGGCAAGCGCTGCCAGAAGAAGCTCGTGTTCGCGGCGTGGCGTGTGCATGGCCAGCCCACCTTGGTGCGTGAATGGTATCGCAAGCGCTTCGCCATTGAAGCGAGCTATCGCCAACTGGGCCAGGCGCGATCCGCACGAGCACGCGCGATCCGCTCTTGCGGTTGTACTACGTTGGCGTCGCCCTGCTGCTGCGCAACGTGTGGGAATGGCTGCGTAGCCTCGTGCCCGATCAGCGAGCAAGCAAACGCTTCCTGTTCCGGCGTATGCTGCAAGCCATCGCCCGTTGGATCAACCAAAGCATCCCCGCGCCCACGGATGCGACGTAACCCCTGATGCTGCAACCTGCCCAGCAAGGCATGAACTTGGAACTACTGGAATTGCAATCGTCATTTTTGGATCACGATCACTTTGACGATTCCTTTGCCCGATTTGAGGTCATGCTGGCCGGTGATGATTGCCTTGCCGTCGGGAGTGAACACGGCACTGTAGGTTATTTGCTGCTTGCGGTCGATTTTTTCTTTTTCGTCGTCGAAGATTTTATTGCCGGTGGCAATGTCGTAAACGCGCAGGCTGCCGCCATAGCCTGCGGTAAGCACTTTGGCGCCGTCCTTGGAGATCGCCATGCTGAAAATCCAGTCCTTGGTGGGGCCGATCTTCTTGGTTTCCTTGCCGTCGGCGATGCTCCAGTAGCGCAAGTACTTATCGTGGCCGACGGTGAGAAGATCCTTGCCGTCGGGGCTGAAAACGACGGCGCTAAAGGCCTCGCGCAGCTCCTTGGGTTCTACTTTTTTTCCCATATCCTTTTTGCCGACTTTCTTGTCCTTCGCGTCCTTGTCCTTGGGCTCTTCCTTCTTGTCTTCTTTTTTCACGGGCGGCTTGGACAACTCGACTTTCATCGCCTTGATTTCTTTTTGGCCCTTGACATCCCATATCTTGATGATGCCGTCATCGCCGGTCGAAGCGAGCTCGGTGCCGCTGGCATTGAAAGCGACGCTGTAGACGCTGCCGCCGTGCGTGCCGAGGTTTTTGAGTTCTTTGCCTTCCTTGACATCCCAGAGGCGGACCGATTTGTCCGCGCCGCCGCTGCCCGAGGCCAGGAGCGCGCCGTCGGGGCTGAAGACAACGCACATCACGCCGTCCGTGTGCCCTTTGATTTCCTTTAGGCTTTTGCCGTCCTTGGGGTTCCATAATCGGATGTTCTTGTCGGCGCCGGCGCTTGCGAGAAGAGAGGCATCCTTGTTGAAGGTGACGGAGTTGACGTTCCCCGTGTGGCCCTTGAGGACGAAAAGTTCCTTCCCCTTCGCAAAGTCCCAGAGGATAACGGTTCCATCACTGGCGCTGGCGAGGATGGCTCCATCTTGGGAAATGGCCACGCTTTGAACCAGATTGTCGTGTCCCTTGAATTCCGACGGGGTCTGCGCCACACGAAGGTGGCGCACAAGCAGGCAAATGTCGCGAGGCCGAGCTGAAAGCGTTTCATCGAGAGACTCCTTGAACGAAGATGCAGGTGTGGCGGTGAAGCCGGCGGGTTTACGATTCCAGTATATTCGGAGCGAAGCCGCGCCGCATGGTATTTTCGGTAATAACGCGTGGCAGGAGGAATTGCAACAAATAATCGGGGCCGCCCGCTTTCGAGCCGACGCCGGACATCTTGAAGCCGCCGAAGGGCTGCCGGCTCACAAGGGCGCCGGTGATCTTGCGATTGACATAAAGATTGCCGACGCGGAATTCGCGTTTGACCATGCGAATGTTGTCCGGGC
This sequence comes from uncultured Planctomycetota bacterium, assembly GCA_963767835.1. Lineage (GTDB taxonomy): Bacteria > Planctomycetota > Planctomycetia > Gemmatales > Gemmataceae > SIAQ01. Next base: position 140,620 of record CAVYFY010000014.1, on the reverse strand, counting down.
TGCGCGAATAGATGCCGCCGGTCAGGGCGTACGCGGTGCCGTTGGCGATTTGCAAGGCTTCGGCAAGGCTTGTTGCTTTGATGACCGCGAGGACGGGACCGAAGATTTCCTCCTGGGCGATGATGGCCGTCGGGGCCACGTCGGCGAAAATGTGCGGGGCGACGTAGGTTCCTTCGTTGACGAGAAAACCCAATTCGCCGGCGAATGCGAGCCGGCATTCCTGCTTTCCCTTGTCGATGTAGCCGAGAATGCGCCGGCGGGCTTCGTCGTCGATGACGGGGCCGACCTTGCAGCTCGGATCTTCCGCGGGGCCGATCTTCAGGCTGCGCGTCGCTTCGATCAGGCGTTCGAGGAAGACATCGTGCAACGATTCCAGGACGATGATGCGCGAGCACGCCGAGCATTTCTGCCCCTGATAGCCGAAGGCGCTGGCGACGACGCCGCTCACCGCTTCGTCAAGGTCGGCGTCATCGTCGATGATGATGGCGTTCTTGCCTCCTAACTCGGCAATGAGCTTCTTGATGTGCGTCTGGCCCTGGGCGAGTTCGGCGGTTTGGCGATTGAGCAACATGCCGACGCCGCGTGAGCCGGTGAAGGCGACCAGGGCGACATCGGGATGCTCGGCAAGCGTGGGTCCGATCTCCTCGCCGATGCCGGGCAGATAATTGACGACGCCCGCGGGAAAGCCGGCTTCCTCGAAGATTTCCATCAACTTGGCGGCGATGACGGAGGATTGCTCCGCGGGTTTCATGATGGCCGTGTTGCCGGTGACAAGAGCGGCAGAAGTCATGCCGCACAGGATCGCCAGCGGAAAATTCCACGGCGCGATCACGACGCTGACACCGCGTGGCTCGTAGAAGAAGGCGTTCTCCTCGCCAGGCAGGTTGCGCGACGTCGGCGCGGCGAGCCGGCGCATTTCCAGCGCGTAATATTCCAGGAAATCGATCGCCTCGCACACGTCGGCGTCGGCTTCGCGCCAGTTCTTGGCGCATTCGAAGACCTGCCACGCCGCCAGCTCGAAGCGCCGCCGTCGCATGATCGTCGCCGCCTTCACGAGATAATCGGCCCGCTCGTCGGCATCGACTTCGCGCCACACTCAGAAACGCGGCTTGGGCAGCTTCGATCGCTTTGGTCGCGTGCTCTTTCGTCGCCCTGCCGCACTTGCCGACGATCTCGCGCAGGTGCGAGGGATTGACCGAATCGATGGTCTCGCTGGTCGCGATCTTCTGGCCGTTGATGACCAGCGGATAGGATTGGCCGAGCTGCTTGCGAACGGCGGCGAGGGCGTCCTGCATGCGCTGACGGCTTTCGTCCTTGCTGAAATCGGCGACGGGCTCGTTTTTGAATATGTGGGACGCAGTGACCGGCGCTTCGTTGCGAGCGCTAAACGTCAACGTCGCTGGATTCATGAGCAATTTCTCCTCGGGCACGCAGTCGGCGAAGCTGGCTCGCAAGAATGAGGTGTTCGCAGTGTTCTCGAGCAGCCGGCGCACCAGGTACGCCATTCCAGGCAGCAGTTGTCCATACGGCGTGTAGACGCGGACGCGCTGCCGCAATCCGACGAGCGCATCTTTGATGGGATCGGCCATGCCGTAAAGCATCTGGAGTTCGCAGGTGCGCTCGGGCAATTCGGCAAGCTGGGCGGCGGCCAAGGCGTGGGCCAGGCTGCGCACATTATGGCTGCCGAACGCCGGCCGTAGCCATTGATGACTCTCGATCAAAAACAGCGACATCCGCTCGTAGCAGGCGTCGGTCTCCCATTTGTGCGCGAACACGGGCAATGGCCAATCTTCCTGGGCGGCGACCACCGTTTCGTAATCCCAGTACGCCCCTTTGATGAGCCGAATGCCGACCGGAGTGCCGCGGCGTTTCGCCCAATCGAGCAAGTTTTGCAAGTCGGCCTCGCAGGACCGCAGGTACGCCTGAATCGCTATGCCGGCGTCGGGCCAGGAGCGGAATTCCGCCTCGTCGAGAATTTCCTGGAAAATGTGGATCGTCAACTCCTTGAATGCCGATTGCTCCATGTCGAAATTGACGAACGCCCGATGCTTGATCGCCGAACGTAGGATGGGCCGCAAGCGCTCGCGCACTACTGGCGCTGGTGTGGTCCGGCGCCATCGGATCGAACTGACTGAACAGCGAAGAAAGCTTGATCGACACATTAACGCGAGGCAATGGGCCGTGTGCGTCGCGGTCGATCAGGTCGCGCGCCGGCCATGCATTGACTTCTTCGCTCAGGCCGGCAAGCAATTCCAGATAATCCCGCTGGCTTTTCTCCGCTTCCTTCTCGGTGATGGTCGCTTCGCCCAAAAGATCGACCGTAAACGTCAATTGCTTGCGTCGCAATCTTTCGACCGCGTTAATCGCTTCTTCGAGATTGGCGCCTGCAATAAACTTGCGCGCCAGGTTCTCGGCATTGCGGCGGGCCGTGCGGGCAATCAGGTCGGCAAGCAGTCCCTGCTGAGGCTGCAAACGCAGGACGAGCCGCGCCCAGCCGGGCAGGTGCGCTCTCGCCTCATGGAAATATTCGCTTAAATGGCGCGTGATCGCGTCGGTGCCGCGCAGCTGCGGCAAGACGTCGATGAAGCGGAACAGCTGGACCTTGACCGCCTCGTCGTGCATGGTCAAGCCCATCAGGCGCTCGTCCCACCAGGCCGGCGTGAATAGAAGCGGACTGCGCTGCGACACCCGCGCGAATATTTCCTGACCGTACGCGCGGGTCAATTGCTCCAACTTTTTGGCATCAAGTTTCAGCGCCGGCACAATCGCTCCGTCACAAGGACATGCTGAATGCGGGGTCTATCCATAATAATATGGTCAAGCGCTGATTTCGTTTAGCCGCTTGCGGCGCAGGCATGTGCTCGCGCCGCAAGCGGTAAGCCCGGTAATGACGCATGGCGGAAAGCATCGGTACATTCCAGGTTCTCGCGGAGCTCGGCAAAGGCGCGCACAGCACTACCTACCATATCCGCCGCCATCGCGACAACCGCCAGTTCGCCCTCAAGGTTGTCCCCGTCGACGACAAGGACGACAGCAAATACCGCGACCAGGCCGAGTTGGAATTCCGCGTCGGCCAGATGCTCGACCACGTCAACCTCATCAAGATCCACGCCCTCGAAACGCAGCGCGATTGGCTGTTCCGCGTTCGCAAGGTCCACCTGCTCATCGAATACGTCAACGGCAAAACCATCGACCAATTCATCAAGCTCAAGCTCCCCTGGCTGGTGCAGGCGTTCGCCAAAATCGCGGCCGCCTTGATGCACATGCACCGCCGCGGCGTCTGCCATGCCGATCTGAAGCCGAACAACATCCTTTTGAGCAAGGCCGGCGAGATCAAGATCATCGATTACGGACTGGCCTGGATCAAGGGGGAGCGCAAGGAACGCGTGCAGGGGACGCCGGAATATATGGCCCCGGAGCAATCCAAGCACACAACGGTCAACGAGCGCACCGACATCTACAACTTCGGCGCGACGATGTATCGGCTGACGACGCTGCGGCTGCCGCCAAGCACGATCGCCGACTCCGGCAGGCCCGGCATGAACGCCAAGCTATTCCGCACCTTGCTCAAGCCGGTGACGGAGCTCGCCCCGCAAACGCCGAAGCGGCTCGCCGAGCTGATCCACCGCTGCCTGGAGTACGATCCGAAGAATCGGCCGGAACGTGTCAGCGATGTGCTCGATGACCTCAACGCGCTATGCGAGCAACTGGTGCAATCGGACGAGGATAAGCTCGACGCTTTCGGGGGATGATGGGGCGTGAATCCGCAAATTGGCACTTGTTTTCTGGTTATCACGTGATAACATTATGGAGACGGACATGGCGGAGTGGACCGTCAATGGGTTCAAGATCACGATGTACAAAGCCGACCATCCGCCACTGCATTGCCATGTGCGCAAAGATGGCTGCTCGATCGGCAAATTCAACCTGGAAGCCGGCAAATGGATGATCGGCCCGAGGCGCCACAAAAAGCAGGCCGACGCGGCCATTGCGAAATGGAGGAAGGACAATGGAATCTGACGAACCTCGATTTCGGCACGTCGGCTTGTCAACTGACGGCGGCGTGATTTTTTGCGGACTTGACAACGGCAAAACCTACGCCATGCCAATCTGCGCTCTTGAAAAAGCCGAGGATTGGGACCCCCATGCGAAACCCAAGCGAATCCGCGTCATTCACGATGGCCATGCTGCCGTCGTCGAATTCGGCACGGGCGCAAAGATCGACTTCGCAACCGATTTCGTGCTTCACATCTGCGAGCCGGCGTATGCGTGGCACAGGGAAAAGGCGCACGCTGCGACCGGAATCGGTGGCCGCATTCGAGAAATCCGCGAGTTGCGTGGGCTAACCCTTGGCGCACTCGCGGCCAAGTGCGGTATCGCCAAACCGAATCTATCCCGGCTCGAACATGACCACGTGACGCCGCAAATCGCGACAATCCATGCAATCGCCGCCGCCTTGCGCGTTCACGCGGCGCTTCTCATTGACAAGCACGCTTGGACATGGACACTCCACGAGTTCATGCAATGGAAAAGCCGTCTTCGGAGTGAGAATGCGCGCGAACCAGTTATGCATGTGAAAGCGACGGATTTGGTCGAGGCATTTCTGCAACAGTATCCGGAGCACAAATACGCTCGATTGAAGCTGCTTCGACATGCCAATCCAGGCGGCGGCAAGTTCGGCGGCTATTCGCTGAATGCGAAGAAATGGCAGGCGGTTTTGGCGATCTGAACTGAACCCCAGGTGCTCGGGGTGCCACCTGCCTAGGCTTGGGCGGACCGGCACAGCCAATACAACAGGGTCTTCATCTCGAATGGCTTCAACCCCGGCTCGAGCGACAACAGTCGCGCCGCGATGCCGCTCAGGTGTGGCGCCGCCCAGCTCGTCGCAGGCTCCGTCGCGAAGGGGCCGAAGTAGCCGCGACCGTGTGCCTGGAATTCGATCTGCTCGCGCGGCTGATACGCGAATTCGAGCGGGTTCTCGAAGAGTCGTTTGTCCACCGACAAGAGAGGCGGCGCGAACATGGCTGGATAGCTGCGCGTGAAGGGATGATCGTTGTGGGCGGCGGCGACGATCAGCACGTCCTTGAAATAGCCTTCCTCGATCACACGCAAAAGTTGCTGACGCCGAGGCAATTGCTGGAGCTTTTGCTCCGTGACGCCGAGCGATAAATTGACGACCTTGCACTTCCAGACATCGTAGGCCCAGCGCAGCGCCTTGATGACGGTTTCCACCTCGGTCGCGCCGGCGGGGCCGAACACGTCGGCGGAGAAAAGCTGAACCGCCGGCGCAATCGTCAACAAGATGTCGGCGACCGTGGTGCCGTGCGGCGTGCTCTGCCGGCCTTCGTAGGGCAACGGTTCGGCACGGTCAGCGGTAAAGATGCCCCCCTCAATGCGCTTGAGCGCCGGCCCGTGCTTCACCTCCAGCGCGGCCCGCTCGATGCCGCTGTCGATGACGCAAACGCGGATTCCTTCGCCGGTGGCACGCGGATCGTGCAAGAGCCGCGCGGGCGTAATCAGGCTTCGCAATTCGTCGAACACGTCGCTCATGTGCGCAAGTCAAAAAGGAAAAAGTAAAAAAACAGAAAGTGGAAGGTAATGCATATTGCACTTTCTATTTTTTTACTTTTTCTTTTTGACTTGCGCAAAAAAAAATGTCCTCTCCTCCAGCGCCGGCGTCGCCCAGTCACCAGCACCTTCAGAGAGGACAGCACCATATTAGGCCATTCCTGGCCGTTCTGCAAGAGGGGCATGCCCGACACAAGCGAATATTTCAATTTACACCTCGCCGAGCGGCTCGGTGGCATCGCCGAATCGGCCCGGACGCACGTTAAGTTTATCCAGCATCGAGAGATACAGCCGGCACATCTGGCGGTTCGCCTGGTTGCGATAATTGAGCACCCGGCCCCCCTCGATGCGACCGCCCCCTCGACCGACCAGGATCGCCGGCAGCTGGCTGGCGTCGTGTTGCCCGGTCATCATGCTCGACAGGAACAGCAGCATCGTGTTGTCCAGGCAGGTGCGTTCCCCCTCCCGGATGGCGTCGAGCCGGCGGGCGATGTACGCCACCTGCTCGACGAAAAACTGATTGACGCGCAGCCAGTCGGCGGTGTCGGAATGCGACAGGAGATGGTGGATCATGTAATCGACGCGCAGGTGCGGGAAGCGCAGCGAGGAATGATCATTGTTCAGCTTGAGCGTGCAGACTCGCGTGGTGTCGGTCTGGAATGCGAGTACCAAGATGTCGCACATGAGCCGCATGTGTTCGGCGATGTTCTGGGGGATGCCGTCGGCGGGGCGGGGGATGTTGGGGCGTTCGAGGGTTGGCCGCCAGCCTTGCAATTCGCCGCGCCGGCCGGCCCGGTCGATGCGCTGCTCGACTTCGCGCACCGAATCGAGATATTCGTCGAGCTTGCGCTGATCGCCGTTGCTGATCTGCCGGCGCACATCGCGGGCATCCGCCAGAACGGCATCGAGAACGCTGCGGTCGCCGCGCCCGGCCTCATCGCGGAAAAGCTGATCGAAGGCCAGCGCGGGATAGGTTTCCAGCGGCGTCGGCGTCGTCGGCGACGACCAGGAGATGTGCGAACTGTAGATCATCGAGTAATTCTTGTGAACCGACGGATTGGCCGGCTCACAGGCGAGAACGAGGCTGGGAACCTTGGTCGCGTTGCCGAGGCGCTGGGCGGCGAGTTGATCGAAGCTGATGCCGGAGCGGATTTCGCCGCCGGAAGCGAGCGGCGCGCCGGAGAGGAGATTGCCGGTCTGCGAGCTGTGGATATTGCCGCGCTGCGCCTCAGCGTTGTACAGCCCGCTGATGAAGAGCATCTTGTCGCGGAAGTCGGCGAGCGGCCGCAACACCTGGCCCAGCTCCATCGTGCGGCCCGAACCACGCGCCCACCATTCGCGGCCATGAAAGCCATTGCCGGCGAACAGCACGGCCAGCCGCACCGGCGCCTCCGCTGACCGGCGCCGGCCGCCGGCTGTACGCCCCAGGAAGTCGAGCGATTCGAGCCAGGGGAGCGCCATGGACACGCCGACGCCGCGGAGCATCGCACGGCGGGAAAGAAGGTGATTGGTCATGACTTCGGTTCCTCGCAGATGAGGGGACTTGGAGTTACAATATCACGATTGTGGTTCCACTGCAACTCCACGTCGCATTCTCCGATTTTGTATCAGCAAATAACCAAAAGCGCGAGCGGCCGACACACCAATAGGTGCGGCACCGCGAAAAACTTGCGGCGGAAGAATGCCGGCGGGCATCTGCGCCAGGCCTGGCCAGCGTGTGCACACGGGCGGGATGATGTTGAGGAACTCGGCTCAATTGCCTACAAGCGCTCTAGCTTTTCCGGTAACGGTTTTGGCGCGTCGAAAATTGCCCGTTACCAAAGTATCGTTCTCGGAAGGAATGTTTAGCCTAACATTGTCGGCCCATCGGGTCGCTGCTTCTCTGTGGTGGCCCAGGGCCTCATTAAGAAGAGATTTCAACTCGCTAGCTGGCAAGACCCGGACGGCTTCGTCGACCGCTTGTTTAGCGTCAGTGACTAGATCATGGTAGCGAGCGACTTGGACTCCCACATCAGTGGCGGCATCGAGCTTCTCAGCGCTCGCAAGGCGTCCATTACCTTCTTGCTTTGATCGGCCGAAAGGGATCGCTTGGACGTCAAGCCTCCGCTAGCATCCCTGCTATTTAGCTTAATCGCGCTCCCCGACCCACGGGTTGCGACCAAGATCAGCAGCACCACCAGTGCTATCCCGGTGGTTGTGGCAAATGCGGCAATGACCCAAGCCCGTGCCGACCATCCCGTCATCCACCTCGTGCGCAATTTAGCTATTGAGTTGGAATTATCCTGTTGCATCGGTACAGGGCCGGTGGCCCGTTCTTTGGACCGAGGGGACGCTGGCGGGACAGGGGCGAAAGCTGTGCTATCTGTCGCGGGCACGCGAATGGGGGCACGACATTCGGGGCACTTAGTTTTTCTGCCAGCGAGCTCGTCCCCCACGCAGAAGGATCTTTGGCATCCGGGGCAGTTGAAGGCTATCATCGCCGGCTTCCTCGAATCGGGGGCGAACTTTGCGACAGGAACTTTCTTGAATTTAGCAGGCGCGTTTTTGTTGTCAACAAAAAACCGGCAGTGTCTCAGCTTGAATTTCAGGGGCCAAACGTCGATTTCGCATCAGGATGCAGTTCGCAAATCCTGTTCCTCACGCGCTTTTCCAGGTCCTCTTTGGCATGTTTGATGGTGGGGAAGCTCCGCGCGGATTCCTCCTTGGTTCCGTCCGCCCATATTGCCTGCCATCGATGAATGTGATTCGCAGCATCCGAAAAAACGTGAAAAGATGCACTTCCTGACATCGCCAAACTAAGGTCAATTGTCGTTTCGTTCACCCAGAAATGGCTCGTCAAAAGCTGGTGCAATTGTTCCTGTTCGTTCATCATGTTTATCTTCCGTTGGTGTTTTACTTTATTCTCCTTGTTCGGTCAAGTCGGCGATTGGCTCAGACATGGCCGATTCCATCGTGCGGCCAGAGCCGCGCGCCGATCATTCGCGTTCATGGAATCCATTGCCCTGCCAGAAGCTTAGACTGGCTAATTGAGCGCATTATATCAAATTCAACCATTGCAAGCGCCGCTCGCCACCTCGGCGTCGGACTTTGCGACTTTTAGGTGGAATTGCGGCCGCTTTCTGGTACGCTGACCTCGCCACTCAGACGACCTATAGAACCGGTGACGACACTACCATGAACACGCAAATTCGTTTGATCGCGATCGCCCTGTGCATCACCCTGCTGACGTTCGGCTGGCACGCCTCCGAAGGCCAGCCTATCACGCCGAAGCAGCCCGCAACGGAGTTCGAGTGCCGGTTCACCAAGGCGCCGATCAAGATCACCGGCAAGGGGACCGACCCGGCCTGGAAGAATGCCCAGTCCATCGACAACTTCTATCTCCCCTGGCTCGAAAAGCCGCGGCCCGCCAAGACGAAGACCAAAGCCAAGCTGCTCTGGGACCGCGAGTTCCTCTACTTCTTCGCCGACATGGAGGATGCCGACCTTTTCGCCGACATCAAGGAGCACAACGGCCATCTCTGGAACAACGACGTGTTCGAGTTGTTCTTCAAGCCGGCCGACGACAAGCCGGGCTATTACGAATTCCAGGTGAACGCCGCCGGGGCGGTGCTCGATTGCTTCTTTCCGCGCCGCAACGCCGGCGGCTTCGATCGCTTCAAGAACGACAGCAGATTTCACGTCGAGGCCAAGGTCAACCTGCGCGGCACCCTCAACGACTGGACCGACAAGGACGACGGCTGGTCGGTCGAAGGCAAAATCCCGTGGACCGATTTTGTGAAAACCGGCGGCCGACCCGAGCCCGGCGCGAAATGGAAATTCGCCCTGTGCCGTTACGATTACTCCATCGCTTTCGAGGGCCCGGAAACCTCGACCTGCGCCCCGCTGACGAAGCCGAGCTTTCACCGCTTCGAGGATTACGCGACCCTGACTTTCGTCGGGCCCGAAAAACACGCAGACAGCCGGCCTTGGGCGTCGAAGTCCAAGGTCACTGGCTTCCCCGATGGCCCGACGCCGTATCAAACGCAGCGCGTCTATCCCGACATGGCGATGAAGTTCCCGCTCATCACCGCCCACATCCCCGGCTCCTATCAATTGCTCGTCATCACGCTCGATCGTGCCACCGAGATGGCAAGTATACATCGCATGAAGGACGATCCCAAAATCAGCAAGTGGGATCTGTGGCTCGATTCCACCGACACCATCGTGCAAATCGAATTCCATCCGAAATGGGCCGAGAATGGTTACGTTTACCTCGGCGGCAACGGGTCGCAGAAGGATCCCGGCAACAAGAAGAAAACCCGCATCGTCCGCTATACGATGGAAACCAAGCCTCCTTATAAGATCATTCCCGGGTCAGAAAAAACCATTATCGAGGTCCTGTCCAACGGCCACAACGGCGGCGCGCCCGTGTTCGGCCACGACGGCATGCTCTACATCACCACTGGCGACGGCACCACCGATTCCGACACCAACATCGTCGGCCAGGACATGTCGTCGCTCTTGGCCAAGGTGCTGCGCATCGACGTCGATCATCCCGATCCGGGCATGGCGTATTCCGTGCCCAAGGACAATCCATTCGTCAACATGAAAGGCGCCCGCCCCGAAATCTGGTCGCTTGGCTACCGCAATCCGTGGCGCATGTGCCTCGACAAGAAAATCGGGCATCTTTGGCTCGGGCAGAACGGCCAGGACCTGTGGGAGCAAGCGTACATCGTCAAGAAAGGGGACAACGCCGGTTGGAGCGTGACGGAGGGGAGCCATCCGTTTTATCCCAATCGCAAGTTGGCGCCCGTGCCCATCATCAAGCCGACGGTTGAGCATCATCATTACGAATCGCGCTCGCTCACCGGCGGCCTTGTCTACTATGGCAAGAAGTATCCCGAGCTGGTCGGCCATTACATCTACGGCGATTACTCGACCGGCAAAATCTGGGCGGTCAAGCACGACGGCGAAAAAATCCTTTCCCACAAGGAAATCTGCGATTCGCGATTGGTGATCACCGGTTTCGGCGTCGATTCGCACGGTGAAATCTTGATCGCCAACTTTCAGAAGGAAAAGGGCGGCCTGTTTACCATCGTGCCGACGCCCGCGGAGAAACGCGTCTCGACGTTCCCGAAGAAGCTGAGCGAGAGCGGACTTTTCAAAAGCGTCAAGGGGCACGTCATGGAAGATGGGCTGATTCCGTATTCGGTCAATGCCGTCCTCTGGTCCGACGGCGCTGCCAAGCAGCGCTGGCTCGGGTTGCCCAAGGACGGCAAGATCGATTATCGCAATCGCCGTGGCTGGGATTTTCCCGATCAGACGGTGATCGTGAAATCGTTCCACATCGACACGGAGGAGGGCAACCCGCAAGCGCGCCGCTGGATCGAGACGCGCTTCCTCACCAGGCAAGGCACCGAATGGTATGGCTATTCCTACGCCTGGAACGACGAGCAAACCGAAGGCACGCTGATCGAGGCGAAGGGGGCCGACCGCGAGTTTGCGATCAAGACTAAAGCGGGCGACAAGAAGCTGAACTGGCACTATCCGAGCCGGGCCGAGTGCATGGTGTGCCACAGCAGCGCCGCCAACTTCGTGCTCGGCTTCAGCGAATTGCAATTCAACAAGGACAACCAACTCGCTGTGTTCGAGCGGTTCAAGCTGTTCAATAACTTCAAGGCGCCCCCGCCATCGACGCCGAAGCTCGTCGATCCCTACGACAAGAAGCAAGACCTGACGGCCCGCGTGCGCAGTTATCTGCACAGCAATTGCTCGCAATGCCACGTCGAAGCCGGCGGCGGCAACGCCCAGATGGAACTCGAATTCACCAAAACGCTCGCCCAGATGAAGATCGTCAACGTGAAGCCGCAACACGACACCTTCGGCATCAAGGACGCGAAGATCATCGCGCCCGGGCATCCCGAGCGCTCCGTGATGCTGCACCGCATCAGCCAGCGCGACAAGGGCCACATGCCGCCGCTGGCGACGCGCGTCGTCGATCAAACCGCGGTGGAGATGCTGCGCGAGTGGATTCGGACGCTGAAGGAAGATTTGCCATGACTGAACCGAGTGAATTGCGCGGAGGCATCGCATGGCCCTGCTAATTAAGAACGGCGAAGTCGTAACTGCCGACGCGCGTTATCGTGCGGACATTGTGTGCGCTGGCGAAACAATTGCGTCGATTGGCGCCGACCTGACGGCGCCCGCGGAAGCCGACGTGATTGACGCAACTGGGAAGTTCGTCTTTCCCGGGTTCATCGATCCGCACGTCCATATTTATTTGCCATTCATGGGCACGTTCGCCAAGGACACCTACGACACGGCGAGCCGGGCGGCCCTGGTCGGCGGCACCACCACCATGATCGAGATGGTCTGCCCCAGCCGGGCCGATGATCCGCTGGAAGCCTACGAGTTGTGGAAATCCCAGGCGGCCGGACGCTCGGCGTGCGATTACGCCTTCCACATGGGCGTGACGCGCTGGGACGACAAGACGGCCGAGTCTTGACGCGCATCGTCGCCGACGGCACGGCGTCCTTCAAGGTCTTTCTCGCCTACAAGGGCGCGTTCGGCATCGACGACGCCGAGCTGTTCCGCACGCTGGCATTGGCCCGGCGGCTGGGCGTCATCGTCACCGCGCCATTGCGAAAATGCCGAGATGGTCGCTCAGCTCCAGCAGCGGTTGCTCGCGGAAGGCAAGACGGGGCCGGAATGGCACGAACCGTCGCGGCCCACTTCGGTCGAGGCCGAGGGGGTCCATCACCTGGCGACGTTTGCCGAGCTCACCGGCGCCCATGTTTATGTTGTGCACACTTCATGCATCGAAGCTCTGGCCGCGGCCCGGCGGGCACGCGAGCGCGGCGTTCATATGTGGGTCGAGACGGTCGCGCCGTATCTGGTGCTCGATAAGACCTATGCCGAGCGGGCCGATTTCGAAGGGGCGAAATACGTCATGTCGCCGCCGTTGCGCGAACGCCGGCATCAGAACGCCTTGTGGAATGCGCTCGCCGTCGGGCAAATCGACACCGTCGCCACCGATCACGCCCCGTTCGACTTCGCCAAGCAAAAAGAAATGGGCCGCGGCGATTTCACCAAGATCCCCAACGGCATCCCCAGCGTCCAGGACCGCGTTCACTTGCTCTACACCCACGGCGTGGCGACCGGCCGGATCGACTTGCACCGATTCGTGGACGCCGCCGCGACGCAAGCTGCCAAGATTTTCGGCCTGTTCCCGCGCAAGGGAACGATTCAGCCCGGCGCCGACGCCGATCTGGTGATTTTCGATCCGCACCATCGCGGCGTCATCTCGGCCAAGACGCAGCAGATGAACGTGGACTACAGCGCCTTCGAGGGCTGGCCGATCCAGGGCCGCGTCGAAACGGTGACCGTGCGCGGGAATGTGCAAGTTCGCGACGGCCGATTTGTCGGCACGCAGAATCACGGGCGGATGTTGAGGCGGGAAGCGACGCATGGGGCGTGATTGCCCACCGACGCCGAGTCGGGTAAACTCCAGAATGGAGAACACCGTCCCGAAGGAGGCGACTATGCCGATACACAATTGGTCCCGCGTCAGCGATGGGATGTTTCATTATTTCCACCAACGATGGATCGGCACCATTGCCGATTGGTTCAATCACGGCCGGCTGCCCGAGGGCTTTTACGCCATCGGCGAGATTTACGCCAACGAGGTCGAGCCCGACGTGCTGGCGGTCGAAGATCGTCCGCCCGAAACCGGCCGGGCCAACGGACACGCATCCAACGGTTTCGGCGTCGCGCTACTGGAGTCGCCGCCCAAAACACGCTTCACCTGGGAGGCGGAAACGGAATCGTATCTCGCCAAGAAAGACCTCATCGCCGTGCGCAGCGTGGACGGTATTCTGGTCGCGGTGATCGAGATCGTCTCGGCCGGCAACAAGTCGAGCCAGGCTCGCTTTCGCAAATTCCTCACGAAGACCATCGAGTTTCTGGATCAAGGCGTGCATGTCCTCGTCATCGATCTTTTTCCGCCGACGCCGCGCGACCCGCAGGGAATTCATCAGGCGATCTGGAGCGAAAAATACGACGGCGATTTCGAGTTCCACGCGGACAAGCCGTTGACGCTCGCCTCCTATCGGGCCACCACGGAGGGTAGCGTCGCCCGCTCGTTCGTCGAGCCGATCGGCGTCGGCGACGCGCTTCCCGCGATGCCGCTGTTCCTGTGGGCCGATCGCTATATCAACGTGGACCTTGAGCAGACCTATCACAGCGCGTGGGAAGTGTATCCGGGGCCGTTGAAGCCGAAGGTGGAGGGCGTGGCGTCGGCGTGAAGGGTAAAGGGCTTCGGGATGGCCGGGCCTGCGGCATACGGGTAAAATAGATACAAACGACGAGGAATCCCTGCCATGAACGCAAATTTACCCCCGATTCAGATGTACGAAGAAATCGACCCCGTCGAGAACGAGAAGGCGCGCAAGCGCCTCGCTCGGTTCGACAAGAACTGGGATTGGCTCGAGGCTCACGCATCGGAGGTATACAGCCACCGCGGCAAGAATATCTGCGTCGCGGCCCAACAACTGTTTGTCGGCGACAGCGCGGAAGAGGTGATGGCCCAGGCACGGGCGGCCCATCCGGAAGATGACGCCCCCTTCTTTCAGTATGTTCCCAAAGAAAGGTTGCCGCGAATCTATGCGTTTTGATGGCGTTTGGCGCGTATGCGATGACGGCGTGGTTCGCCCGGTCGTCCGCGGCGAAATCAGGGCCGCGGACGGTGGGTGGGCGCCCGTACCTTTTCTTCTCGATGTCGGCGCCGACCGCACCGTGTTCAGCGCCGCCGTTCTTCGGACGTTGGGCAATCAAGCCACGGGCGCCACACAGGAACTAGAAGGAGTCGGCGGCAAGGCGAATTCCGTGATCCTCACCACCTCGATTCGTTTGCTTCGCGAAACCGGGGCCGCTGTCTCTTTCGACGGGCAATTCGCGGCCTTCACTGATGCTGTGGCCCTGGATATGAGCGTGCTCGGGCGTGACGTTACCAATCTAATTGCCGTGATTGTCGATCCTCCGCAAGATGTGGTGTGCATGCTCGGCCCGAAACATCGTTACCGGATCGTGGAGGAATGACCGCGTGCCGAGACACAAACAACGCCCAGGATGTTGCATGGCTGAGAAGAAATTCAAGCGAATTGCGCGGCCTGCCACCGCAGAGGAACGCGAGCGACACGCGGCCATTCGTGCCAAGGTGATTCGGGAATTCCCCCCCCGCTACAGGCGCCGGGCGCGAACCATCGCCGCCCGGCCTGCCGACGCAAATTCGTCAAGCGCGGGAAGCTCAGGGCTTGACTTGGTACGCACTCGCAAAGCTCGCCGGCATTCCGAACGCCAACACGGTGCGCGATATCGAGTATGGCCGCGATGCGCAGATCTCCTCGGTGCAAGCGGTGGCCAAGGCACTGGGCTTGCGCCTGGAACTGGTCGAGGAGGCCGTGTGAGACGGCCTGAGCTGAATCGCGTGATGCCGTTGTCCGTTGTCCAATGAAGCATTGCATTTTTCCTAGGGCGAGCCCAGAATTGCGCAAACACGATCTTTCTCGCAGGGGCAACGATTATGAAGCGTCTAATTCGTTCGCGAATCGCATCGCTAGCACTCGCGCTCGTTGGATTAAGCCTGATTGGCTGGTTTTTCGTGCCGAGGTTGACACAGTCCATCAAAGGTCCGACGCCAGAGGATTCAACCATTGCGGAGTTAATTGACCGTTTGGTTGATGTCTCTGATGAGGGGATCGGAACGCATTCCACCGCTTGGGCCTCTGGCTTTATCGCCATCGATAATGAAGCTCGGTTTCGCGGCGGCGTGCTTGGCTCAAAGCCGCCTGTAGTTGATCCCGCCATGCGGGAGTTGGTCCGTCGAGGCGTCGCTTCTCTCCCAGAACTTTTAGCACACCTCTCGGATCAGCGATTAACGCGCCTTAGGGTCGGAGGAGGTAAAGGGTTCGCCTTCGGGGCAAAGTGGCACAGCGACGAATACGAGTACCGCTTTGAGAATGAGCATCAACATCCAGATGGTGTTAACACAAGCATGACGGAATATTTCTCTGGCGATTACGCCATTCGCGTTGGTGACCTCTGTTTTGTCCTGATCGGACAGATCGTAAACCGCCAGCTGAACGTTGTTCGGTATCAACCTTCTGCCTGTCTGGTCGTGAACTCGCCTGTCGAAACTCCGGCACTGGCCGTCGCCGTGCGAAATGACTGGGCCGGTTTGACGGAAGAGCAGCATCGGGAGTCGCTCATCCAGGACGCTGCCCATGATTCGTCGTACGCGGCCGCGTCAGCCTTGGCTCGCCTTTGCTTCTATTATCCGAAGCATGCAGAACCCCTTGCGATGAAGTTGCTGAGTCGTCCTTTATACGATTATTACAAAGTGCGCCTCTTCATCAAAGGTAAGCTGATAGTGGGCCAAAATCCGGATGAATGGCGGCAAGCTGTTGCTGACTTCACCACGGAGAACGGCAACGCTGCTGCGGAAGCTCTGCCAGTCTGTCTGCGCGATTTCGTGGCCGAAAAAACTGCGGATCGCGGTGAGGAATTTGCGAAAGCCAGGGCGAGGGTCAAGAAAGTCCTTGCCTCGCTCTATCCCGGTTTCGATCCTGGCCGACCTGAGTTTTTCCTCAACGCCGTCACCGAGCAGGACCAAACGCATTTAGTCGAGGGTCTGTCCGGCGTTCCGAGCAGCGCCGTGGATAAGGGCGTGGCCCAGGCATTTCGTTCAATCGATTTGACTCGGTACGAGAAGGTCGATCGAATTTATGCCGACGACATCGCCCTAGCCTGCATGGATAGGCTAATAGGTAAGGATTTGGACCATGAATTGCGGGCCTATTGCCAAGGACGTATCAGGGAATTGGAAGAACAGCCGCGATCCCACGGGGAAGAGCAACGCCTGGAATTTCTCCGCCAGCGACTGAATAGGATCGATAACAAGGATTGACGAAATGCGTGCGTATTCACACGATCTCAGCTCTTCCAGACCTGCGCATTTGGCTACAATATCATCAGTTCATATCGCCGCAAACACGGGAGAACGCCATGGCCAGCGTGACGATTGAAGAAGCTCAGGCGAAGTTGCCGCAGTTGATCGAGGCGGTGAATCCCGGCGAAGAGGTCGTCATCACCAAGGCGGGCCAGCCGTTAGCGCAAATCAAGAAGACACAGCGGACATCGTGGCCATGCCAGGCGGGCAGCTATCGGAAAGCAGAGTTTTGGATGGCCCCGGATTTCGACGCGCCGCTGGATGACTTCAAGGAAGACATGGAACGAACTTGCGCCTACCCCCGCGCCAGCGCCTCGCTCTGCCGGACAAAATCGTCGCCGCGCCATTCCTGGTCGGTCTTGACGGCGGCGGCTCGCGCCTTTCGCGCCTCGGCCTGGCGTTGCACCAGGTCGTAGTGTGTCGTGAAATATTGAAGACTGTGCCCCTTGAAGTCGGCCGGCGTGCGGAAATGGTGCTGGTCCATGAACGCTGCCAGCTCGTCGCACATGGCCTTGATGCAGCGGTAGCCGACTTTCATGACATAGGTGCAAACCTGTACGGTGTCGCAGCCGAGCAGGATGAACTGGGCGGCGTCGCGGCCCGATTCGATGCCGCCGATGCCCGACAGCGATCGGCCCGGAAATTCGCCGCGGATCAACTGGGCGACCTCCATGCACATCCGCAAGGCCACCGGCAGAATCGCTTTGCAGGAGTAGCCGCCCGGCGTCGTGAATCCTTCGACTGATGGCTCCGGCCGCAGCGTTTCCAGATTGACGCCGATCACGCTGCGGATCGTGTTGATGGCGCTGATGCCGTGGCAGCCGGCTTTCAAAGCGGCCCGCGACGGATCTTCGATGTGCGTGACGTTCGGCGTCATCTTGGCCCAGACCGGAACCTTGGCCGCGCTCATGACCCAGCCGCAGACTTCCTCCAGGATTTCCGGGTTCTCGCCCATCGCGGAACCCATGCGGCGTTCGGGCAAGCCGTGCGGGCAGGAGAAATTGCATTCCAGGCCATTGACGCCGGCCTCCTGGCAGCGCTCGATGATCTCGACCCAGGCGTCCTTGCGATATTCCTCCATGATCGACGCGATCAGCACGCCGTCGGGATGGCGGTCCTTGATCCGCTTGAATTCGTCGATCCAGGTATCGAACGGGCGGTCGCTGATGAGCTCGATGTTCTCCCAGCCGATGATCTCGCCGGAGCCGGCACGCAACCGTCCATAACGCGGCTCCACGTTGACGACCTTGGAGGCATCGAGGCTGACGGTCTTGCAAATCACCGCGCCCCAGCCTTCATCAAACGCTTTGCCGATCACGTTGGCATTGGTGCCCGGCGGTCCCGAGGCGATAACGAATGGATTGGGCAATTTCAAGCCGTCAACGATAACGCGTAGATCGGACATGGTGAATCTCCATCAGAAAAAATCTCACGCAAAGGCGCAAAGCCGCAAAGGAAATTCGTCAGAAGCGCTTTGCGAATTATCGTGACTCTTTCTTTGCGCTCTGCGCCTTTGCGTGAGAGTCTCGGTCTATGGCGCCGTGATCTGGCCATACGTCTCCGGGCGGCGATCGCGGTAGAATTGCCAGGTGTTGCGCACCTCGCGGATCATGTCGAGGTCGAGGTCGCAGACGATGATGTCGTCGGTGTTGCGGGCGGCAGTGGCCAGGATTTGGCCGCGCGGGTCGCAGAAGTAGCTTTGGCCGTAGAATTCGCCGATGCGCCAGGGTTCTTCCCAGCCGGGGCGGTTGATGGCGCCGAGGAAATAGCCGTTGGCGACGGCGTGGGCGGGCTGCTCCAGCTTCCACAGATATTCGGACAGGCCGGCGACGGTGGCCGAGGGATTGAAGACGATCTCCGCGCCGCCCAAGCCGAGGCAGCGGGCCCCTTCGGGGAAATGGCGGTCGTAGCAAATGTAGACGCCAACCTTGGCGAAGCGCGTCTGAAACACGGGATAGCCGAGATTGCCGGGCCGAAAATAGTATTTCTCCCAGAAGCCGGGCTGGACTTGCGGAATGTGCATCTTGCGGAACTTGCCGAGGTAGCTGCCGTCGGCGTCGATCACGGCCGCCGTGTTGTAGTAGACGCCGACGTTCTCTTCCTCATAGACCGGCAACACCAGCACGATGCCGTGTTTCTTGGCGAGCTCGGCAAAGCGGCGCGTCGTCGGGCCGTCGGGAACCCGCTCGGTCAGCGCGTACCACTTCGTTTCCTGCTCGGCACAGAAGTAGGGGCCGTAGAAGAGCTCCTGCAAGCAGATGATCTGGGCGCCGCGCCCGGCGGCGGTGGCGAGCAGCGCTTCATGCTTCTCGATCATCGCCCGCTTGATCTTTTCGACCGGGGCCGTCGCCGATTCGCAAAGCGTTGCTTGAATCAGACCGCCGCGCACGATTCGGGGCATGGCCGATCACTCCCTGGATGACGGATTCTCTCGTTTGGGCTATATTATCGCCTGCGCAATGGAAGTCAGCAGCAACGGAGATCGATCATGTCGGCCATCGTTCCTCTCCTGATCGGCGGACGATTCGAAAGCTCGGCGAGCGATCGTCTTGGCGATGTCTTCAATCCTTCGACGGGGCACGTGCAGGCACAGGTTCCCTTCTGCACTGCCGCCGAGATCGATCGGGCGGTTCGCAGCGCCGCCGATGCGCTGCCGGCCTGGAGCGAGATGCCAGCGGTCGAGCGGGCCCGGTTCATGTTCCGCTTTCGCGAATTGATGCAAGCACGCTTCGAGGAGCTGGCGGCGCTGGTGACGCGCGAGCACGGCAAGACCATCGCCGAGGCCCGTGCCGAGATGCAGCGCGGCATCGAGATGGTCGAATTCGCGTGCGGCATTCCCAGCCTGCTCATGGGACAGGCCCTGGAAAACCTGGCCCCGAGCGTCGATTGCGAGACGAGCCGGCATCCGGTCGGCGTTTGCGTCGGCATCACGCCGTTCAACTTTCCGTCGATGGTGCCGCTGTGGATGTTCCCCGTCGCGATCACGTGCGGCAACACGTTCGTCCTGAAGCCATCGGAAAAGGTGCCGCTCTCGGCCATGAAGCTGGGCGAGTTGCTCACCGAAGCGGGGCTGCCGGCGGGCGTGTTCAACATCGTGCATGGCGACAAGACCGCCGTGGATGCGCTGCTTGACCCATCCGCTGGTGCGGGCCATTTCGTTTGTCGGCTCGACCGCGGTCGCGCGGCACGTCTTACGAGACCGGCACCGCGCACGGCAAGCGGGTGCAGGCCGCGGGCGGGGCCAAGAACCATCTGATTATCATGCCCGACGCCGATCTCGATCAGGCCGTCAAGGCGTTGCAAGCGTCGGCCTTTGGCTGCGCGGGCGAACGCTGCATGGCCGGCAGCATCGCCGTGCCGGTGGGCGAGATCGCCGACGATCTCGTCGCCGGCTTGAAGCGGGTTGGGTCCGCGATGAAGGTCGGTCCGACCGATGGCGGCGCCGAGGTCGATATGGGGCCGCTCGTGAGCCGGGCGCACCGCGACAAGGTGGCGACCTATCTCGATGTTGCTCGCAGCGAAGGAGCGGAAGTCGCGCTGGATGGCCGGGCGTTCGATCTGCCGGCGGGCGGATTTCTGCTGGGGCCGAGCGTCGTCGATCGGGTGCGGCCGACGATGCGTCTGGCGCGGGAGGAAATCTTCGGGCCGGTGCTGTCGGTGGTGCGGACCGGCGATCTTGAGGAAGCCCTGGCGGTCGGCCGGCAATGCGAGTACGGCAACGGCGCGAGCATCTTCACGCAGAGCGGCTGGGCGGCGCGCGAATTCAAACGCCGCTTCAACGCCGGCATGATCGGCATCAACGTCGGCGTCCCGGCGCCGATGGCCTGGTTCCCCTTCACCGGCTGGAACAAGTCGTTCTTCGGCGACCTGCACATTCAGGGCGTCGAAGGGGTCCAGTTCTACACGCAGCAAAAGCTGACGATGACGCGCTGGTTCCGCGCGGCGAGCGAATCGCACGCTGATCCGATCTGGAAAACGAAAGCGGGCGGAGCCTAGGCAGGCAAGCCCCGCTATAATGAGCCGAAAGCGAGGCCATGCTCATGATCCAGGAACAATCTCAAGCGTTGGTAATGGTCGAAGTAACCGACCCGGACGAAATCGCCAAAATCAAAGCCCAGCGTGAGCGCGGCCGCAAGAACTCCGATTGGTTGCAAGCGCATGTTCCGCAGGTGTACGCCCAGCATCGCGGCAAGTGCATCTGCGTCGCGGGCGAGGAACTGTTCGTGGCCGACACCGCGCCGGAGGTTCTGGCCATGGTGCGGCAAGGCTCATCCGGAAGACGATGGGCTTTTGCTAAGGTACATTCCGGCGAAAGGATGGAGCGAATCTATGCTCATTCGCGGGCTATGGATGCTGTGTGACGACGGCATCATTCGTCCGGTGATCGAAAGTGAAGTGTTTTGTGCGGACGGCTCTTGGCTGCGAGTCGAGTTGCTCGTGGACGTCGGCGCCGACAGGACGGCTTTCAACGCGGCCGTATTGGCTGCGTTGGGCCTTCCACACCTGCCGGCTCCGCATCAACTCGGTGGCGTGGGTGGCGCAACTTCAACGGTCGCCGTTAACACACACATTCGCTTGCCGCTTGGCGGAGGATCGACGATCGCATTCCAAGGTGCCTTTGCCGGCTTCACTCAGCCCGACGCACTCGACATGTGTGTCCTTGGCCGCGACATTATGAATCTCTTTGCCGTGATCGTCGATCGACCCGGCGATGTCGTTTGCATGATTGGCCAAGGGCACGGCTATACGATCACAAAGTCACCGTGAAGGATGGTTTGGAATGGAAATCGAGACGGCCACATCCTCCAAGCGCAATCGTTCGCAACTGCCGCCGTGCGAACACGTCCCCGAACCCTACGACGGCCCCAGCAAAGACGAGGTTCTTGCCCTGCGCCGCCAATATCTTACGCCCGGCCTGATTACCTACTATCGTGATCCGCTCCTCATCGTCGAAGGCCACATGCAATATCTGTGGGACGAACGCGGCACCCGCTACCTTGATGCGTTCGCCGGCATCGTCACCGTATCTGTCGGCCATTGCCATCCGCATGTCGTCGAAAAGGTTCGCGCCCAGGTCGGCAAGCTGCAACACACCACCACCATCTATCTGCATCCGACGATCGGCGAATTCGCCAAAAAGTTGGCCGAGCATATGCCGGCTGACTCGGGCCTGTCGGTGTCTTACTTCACGAACTCCGGCAGCGAGGCGAACGAGCTGGCCGTGCTGATGGCGCGCGAATTCACCGGCCGATCCGAGGTCATCTCGCTGCGCAACGGTTATCACGGCGGCACGGCGGCGACGATGGGACTGACGGCGGTCGGCAGCTGGAAATTCAAGAGCAACCCGGCGACGGCCGTCAAGAACGCCACGCCCGGCTATTGCTATCGCTGCCCCTACGGCTTGACGTACCCCAGTTGCGATGTCCGCTGCGCCCGCGATGTCGAGCCGCTCATTCGCTATGAGACCAGCGGCGAGCCGGCCTGCTTCATCGCCGAGACGATCCAGGGAGTCGGCGGCACCGTGACGCCGCCGCCGGAATATTTCCAGATCGTCTACGACATCGTCCATCGCGCCGGCGGGCTGTGCATCGCCGACGAGGTGCAGACCGGCTTCGGCCGCACCGGCGCGAAATTCTGGGGCTTCGAAAACTGGGGCGTGACGCCCGATCTCGTGACGATGGCAAAGGGAATCGGCAACGGCGACCCGCTCGGCGCCTGCGTCACCCGGCCCGATGTCGCCAAGACCATGACCAACCGAGTCCACTTCAACACCTTCGGCGGTAACCCCATCTCGATGACGCAAGGCCTGGCAACACTCGAGGTGATCGACCGCGAAAATATTCAGGAAAACGCCCGCCTTGTCGGCGCACATCTCAAGAGCCGGTTGTTGGAATTGCAAGATCGGCAACCGCTGATCGGCGAAGTCCGCGGGCTTGGCCTGATGCTCGGCGTCGAATTGGTGCGCAACCAGGTGACCAAGGAACCGGCCACGACCGAGACGGCGGAGTTGCTCGAACGCTGCCGGCACCGCGGATTGCTGCTCGGAAAGGGCGGCCTCTACGGTAACGTGTTGCGCATCAAGCCGCCCATGTGTTTAACCAAGGACGACGCAAACTTTCTCGTCGATTGCTTGAACGAGACGCTCGATTTGGCTCGGTCATGAACACGAAGGGCGTCTGCTATTTCACGATCAGACGGTAGACATGAAGATTGCTGCCGCTGTCGTGGGCGTCGATCAGCGAAAGATAATACACACCATCCGCGGGTAGCGTCGTCTCGATCCGGGCGTCGCGGTGCTCCTTGGCAAAATCGTCGTTGCCGGCGATTTGCTGAAACTTCGCGTCGTAAAGCGTTAGGATTGCGTCGAGCGGCGATCCGTGGTGCGACGCCAGCACCTCGGCGTGAAGTTTCTGCCCCTTTTTTCCTTCGATGCGAAAGACATCCACGTCCTTGGGCCGCTGGATCGCCCCCTCGATGACGACGGGCAACACGATCGGTTGTGCCGTCCGGAAGGCGTCATTCGGTTCCTTTTCGGCAAGCACGGGCAATGTCGCTTCAACCAGCACTTTGTGCGGCGCCGATTCGCCGACCGGCGTAACGACGGCGAGCGCGACGGAATCGCCTTTGAAGTTGGCGTCGAGCGTCAA
Source organism: uncultured Planctomycetota bacterium (assembly GCA_963767835.1). Lineage (GTDB taxonomy): Bacteria > Planctomycetota > Planctomycetia > Gemmatales > Gemmataceae > SIAQ01. The sequence goes on along the minus strand of CAVYFY010000014.1, from coordinate 117,421 downwards.
CTCAATCTCGACCTGGGTGTCGCCGACCCTTTCGGGATTCTTGTCCGGCACAGCCGCTTTGCCTTTGCCAAGGAGCTTGACCGAGCCTTTGCCCGTGACGATTTTGACGTCGGTGGCGTTGTCGAGATTGGCGCCGCGCAGGATCAGCTTCGTCGTCTTGCCCGGCGCAGCCCCGAGCGGCACGGCCAGGAGAACGCCAGGCTCCGTCTTCGGCGCCGGCTTCTTATCCTGGGCGGCGCCAGGAACCATCGCGCACAAGAACACAACGATGAGGGACAATGATCGCGGCACGGGATTTTCCTGAAGGTGAGGCTCACGCAAACAAGTCGCGCACCGGTTCGCCGCGATCGAGGATTTCGACGGGGCGGCCTTCCGGGTGCGTCAACCAGCGATGCGGATCGATGCCGACCGCTTCGTAGATGGTGTAAGCGACATCGGCGGGGGCGACCGGCCGGCGCGTGACGAAAGCGCCGCGGTGATCGGTTTGGCCGAGCACCAGGCCTCCGCGCACGCCAGCGCCGGCGAATAAGAGCGATGCCGCCGGGCCCCAGTGATCGCGGCCGATCTCCCGGTTGATCTGCGGCGTGCGTCCGAACTCGCCCATGGCAACCACGAGCGTGCTTTCGAGCAAGCCGCGCAGATCGAGATCTTCTACGAGGGCGGAGAAGCCTTGATCGAATTCGGGAAGCTTGCGGTTGAGATTGTTCCAGATTTGCGCGTGATGGTCCCAGCCGCCGAAGTTGATGGTGACGAAGCGGACATCGCGCTCGATCAAGCGGCGTGCCAGCAGCGCACTTTGCCCAAACGTGGTGCGGCCATAGCGTTCGCGCGTGCGCTGCGATTCCTGGTCCATGACAAAGGCGGTGCGAGCGGAGCTGGAAACGAGGATATCGGCAGCGCGGCGCTGGAATTCGCCGTAGGTCGCGAGCTGGTCGTTGCCCTGCACCTGGTCGGCCAGCGTATCAAGGGATTGCAACAGCGATTGCCGGCCTTGATCGGCGCGGACGCCGGCGCCGGCGGGAGCGATGTCCGGAACCTGGAAATTCGCCTGATTCGGATCGCCGGTGCGGAACGATTCATAGCGTCCGCCGAGCCAGGCGCTTTTGCCCAGCTCCCACGTGAACGACGGATTGCGCGGGATCGACACATAAGGCGGCAGCGCCCCGCGAAAGCCGAGCTGATGCGACACCACGGCGCCGATGGCCGGGAAATCGCCGAACGGCGAACCGAATCGGCCCGACATGACCCAGTTGGTCGCGGTCTCGTGATGGTCGTTGTTGTGCGCCCGGAGCGCACCAGCGCAACCTTGTCCATGATGCGGGCCATGCGCGGCAACAGATTGCCGACTTGCGTGCCGGGAACGCTGGTGGCAATCGGATGATAGATGCCGCGAATTTCCTCGGGCGCATCGGGCTTGAGATCGAAGCTGTCATGATGCGACAACCCGCCGCCGAGATAGACGAGAATCACCGAGCGAGCACGCGGCCCACGCCGATTGGTCCGCGGTGCTGACTGCGCTTGCAACAGAGCCGGCAGCGTCAGACCGATGGCGCCGACCGCGCCCAGGCGAAGGAAATCGCGGCGCGTGTGGCCATCGCATTGGGCGTTGCGGTTGAAGAAGGTGATGTTGAGCATGTCTGATCCTCTGGCCACGGCCAATCGCTAATTGTTCAGATCCTCTTCATATCCAGGCGGGAACGGGTGATTTTCTAGCATTGTCAACTTGGTGACAAATACGTTCTTGCTGCTTTCATGAACAGCGAACACGACGCCAATGTAGTGCACGACGTGGACCTTGACGGGCATGACGACGTGATGCAAATTGTACATTGTCTCACCCACCTCGAGGGGACCTTCCGTCAAGGTCTGGACAACTTTCAAGAGCACACGCGCAAGCTCCTTGCCCATGGAAATAGATCTCACCTTCACCGTGAGGCTGACTAGGCGTTCTCGAATGTCATCAGAGAATGAAACATGGTACGCCACGGCCTCAAACCTCCTGGCCGCCGGCTTCATGCGGGGATTTGGCGGTTCTGTTCTGGGGGCCCGTCGCGTTGTAGTTCCTCAATAATATCGTCAATGCCATGCATAGGTTGTCGCATCATTTCAAGCACCTGCTTTTCCATGACATCGGGTGCATCAATCGGAAAAAACGCGCAGACCATCTCTCGCAGGCGTTCGCGCGATTTGTTCGCTCCCGCCAATTCGCGTTGCAACCGCTCGATTTCTTGCAGCATTTCATGTTCGCTCATCTTTATCTCCTTCGCGCCGGTATGCAAGAATATTCTATCACGGAATCTCAATGGTTAAACAAAAACTCCTTCGTGTTAAGCAGCGCCCACATGCAATCCTCGAATCCTTCCGACCGACCAGGCCGCTCTAGATACCCCATAAACACCTTGCGCTCGCCGTCCCTCGGCAAGCGGCCCCAGGCCACCAACGTCAACTCGTCGATCACCTCCGCATCCGCTTTTTTCGATTTCAGCAGCGCCGCCAATCGGCCATCGGCAGCGCGGATTTTGCGCGTGTTCTCCTCGCTGCCCAACAGATGCAGCGTGTGTACCAGCGTCACGTCGCTGGAGCGCTCGCAGGCGCATGCCGTGATGCGTTCGGGCCGGCTGAAGACCGCGAGCAGCGGCGAACGCACGCTCGGATCGGGAATCTGCACCGCCCGCAAGCCGAGCGGATAGCCGTCGAATTGATCGGGCACGCCGGTTAGCGTGTAGATGGCGTCGTGCAGCACCTCCGAGGGCAGCCGGTGGGCGTAGTAATGCGAATAGAAGCGATGATCCTTTTCGTTGGCGGGCTTCGTCTTCGAGCTGAGCTGATAAGCCCGCGCGTTGAGGATGAGCCGCATCATGTGCTTGCGGTCGTACTTCCTGGCGACGAATTCCTTGACGAGTGCTTGCCACAGTTCCGGGTTGCTCGGCGGATTGCTTTCGCGCAGATCGTCGATCGGTTCCACCAGGCCGACGTTGAAATAATGGGCCCAGATGCGATTCACCATCGCGCCGGCAAAGAATTCATTCTTCGGGTCGGTGATCCAGTCCGCCAGCACCTTGCGCGGGTCCTGATCGGGATTGATCTTGACGGCCGACCGATCGAGCGGCTGCGGCGCGAGAAATGTGCCGGTGCGCGGCTGCGTCACGCCGACCGGATTCTTGTTCTGGTTGGCGTCGGGCATCGATACGGCAAGACTCGTCGGCCCTATCTTCGGATCCTTGCGGTCGAAGCGGATGCGCGAGAAGTAGCCGGCGAAATGGTAGTAATCGTTCTGCGTGTATTTTTCGAGCGGATGGTTGTGGCACTGGGCGCAACCGATGCGGACGCCGAGAAACGTCTGGGCGGCATTGGCGACGACCGTGGATTTGTGCGATTCGCGCTGCTCGCCGACATTGACGATAAAATAGCCGACCGCGGGCTGCTCAAGCGTCGAGCCGGTGATTGTCAAAAGGTCGCGCGTCATCTCGTCCCAGGGGCGATTGCGGGCGACCTGCTGGCGAATCCAGTCGTTGAAGCCACGCACTCCTTTGCTGCCACGCACGTCGTGATCGCTTTCCTTGCGGTTCATCAAGAGATCGTTCATTTGCAGCGTCCAGAAATCGACGAATTCGGGCCGATCCAGCACGCGGTCGATTAGCGTGGCCCGCTTGTCGGCGCTCTTGTCGGCGACGAACGCGCGAACTTCGTCTGGGCTCGGCAAGACGCCCGTCGCATCGAGGTAGACCCGGCGCATGAATGTGTTATCGTCGCACAGTTCCGCCGGCTCGATGTGCAGATCGGCGAGCTTCTTGAAGACGTGATCGTCGATGAAATTGTTGTGGGCCGCGTACCACTCGGCTTTCACCGGCGCTTTGTGCGGGGCCGTCAGCAGAACGACGGCGACCTGCCCGGCAAACATGGCACGGATGGCGGTTTCACCGGGGCGTTCCATCTTCACCAATCCCGTGGCGGACACCGAGGCAACGCCGGCATCATTGGAAGCGAACTTCGTCAACCAGGTCACGTCCTTGGCTTGCCCATCGCTGTATTCGGCTCGCACTTGCAGTTGCAGCGTGCCGCCGGCTTTCAGCGTGCGCGGGCCCGACACGATTTGCAAGCGGCGCACGCTCGGATCGTTCTTGTTGATGCCGGGAGCGCCGGCGCTGATCCAGTCGAGCAGCACCTTGTACGCTTGGCTGTCTTTTGCCAATACGATGCCACCCTCATGAGCGGCCTGGCCGGTCGGCTTGAGCAACAGCAAGCTTGCTTCGGGATTGGTTGGATTGATGCGGCGGGTGTTGAACTCGCGCGTGATCCAGGCGTGGTCCCATTCGGGCGCATAGCCGCGCAGCGACAGACGGAATCCGTTCTGCCCGGAGGACTTGCCGTGACATGCACCCTGATTGCAGCCCAACCGCGTCAGGATTGGCTCGACATCGTTGACGAAAGACGGTGTTTGCGCCGATGCCCCGGCAGGCGCCATCAGAAGGAGCCCGAGCAAGCAAACCAATCGGAAGCGCGGCATGAGCATCTCCACACACAACGGATTGAGTCGAAAGAAAAGAACACCGGCAGGTATTGGGATGATACACGCAATCCGCTTCTTGAACAATAGTTGCCCGATGATTTGTTCACCGGTCTGGGAACAAAACGGGCCCTCTCGGCCACCCGCCGGCCTTCCGCTTGACGCCGGCACGCCAAAGAAATTAGGATGTCGCCTGTTCATTCCGTGATAAAATGACGGTTAGCATGTGGGAACGCCGCAAACAGGAGCGCCATCCGTGTACAAGCACACCTTCACCCGCCATAAAACCCGCGAAGTCGCCGTCGGCAATCTCGTCATCGGCGGCGATCATCCGATCATCGTCCAGTCGATGACCACGCCCGACACCTACAACATCGACGCGACGGTCGCCGAGATTCATCGGCTCGAAGAAGCGGGCTGCGAGTTGGTGCGCGTCACGGTGCCGAAGGCGGAAGACGCCGCGGTCCTGGGCGAGATCAAGAAGCGAATCAAGTTGCCTCTCATCGTCGATATCCATTTCGATCACAAGATGGCCCTGGCCGCCCTCGATCATCCGATTGACAAGCTGCGCATCAACCCCGGCAATCTTGGCGGCATGGATCGCTTTCGCCTGGTGCTCAAGAAGGCCAAGAACAAAGGCATCCCGATGCGCATCGGCGTCAATGCCGGCAGCCTCGAGCGCGAATTCGCCATGAAGTATGGCTTCCCCTGCCCGCCGGCGATGGTCGATAGCGCGATCCGCTACATCGAGATTGCCGAGTCGGAAGGCTATCACGACATCATCGTGTCGCTGAAATCGAGCGACGTGCTCACCGCCGTCGAGGCGTACCGCATGTACGCGAAGCTGGCGAACTATCCGACGCACATCGGCATCACCGAAGCGGGCAAGGCGCCGTATGCCGTCACCAAGTCCGCGTGCGGCTTAGCACCGTTGCTGTTAGACGGCATCGGCGACACCATCCGCATTTCGCTGCTGGGCGATCCGGTCCCCGAAATCGCGGCGGCGTTCGACATTCTCCAGGCGACTCAACGGCGCGTGCGTCGGCCGGAGATCATCGCCTGCCCGACCTGCGGCCGACTGGAAATCGATCTGGAAAAGATCATCGCCCAGCTCGAGCAGCGACTGGCTGGACGCACGACCGCGATCAAGATCAGCGTGCTGGGCTGCGTCGTCAACGGCCCCGGCGAAGCGCGCGAGGCCGACCTCGGCATCGCGGCGGGGGGCGGAAAGGGCATGATCTTCAAACGCGGCGAGAAGCTCTATTCCATTCCCGAGAGCGAGATGGTCGATAAGCTGATGCTCGAAATCGACAAATGGGAAGAAGAAGAGAAAGCCGCCGGCCGACTGACGACGGGCGCGCCGACGATCATGACGGGGCGTCGCAAGGAGCATCAACACGAGGAAGACGCCGATGGACGTGTCGGTTTGCCGCTGCTGAATTGAGGTGCATGATGACGTCGCCGTTTCCGGGCATGGATCCTTTCATCGAAGCGTGCGGATTGTGGGAGGATTTTCACGCCCATTTAATCGAGGAAATCTGCCGCAGCCTCGCCGACCGGGTTCCGGACCGCTACATCGTACGGAGTGGAGAGCGCAACTACCTTGAATTTGCCGACGACGAAATCGTAAAACAGCGTCCGTTCAAGCCGGATGTCACGATCAACACGCCGAATATGGCCGACTCATCGACAGCGTCGGGGGAATCTGTCGCGGTGGCGGAGCCCGATGAACTGACGATGCGGGCATTTGTGGAGGAAGAATTTCGCGAACCGTTCGTCGAGATTCTGGACGGCGAATCGGCAAATCGATTGGTCACCAGCATCGAAATCCTATCGCCATCCAACAAACGGCCAAATTCCACCGGATGGGAGCAATATCTGCGCAAGCGCAATGGATTGCTTCGAGGCGGCAAAACGCATCTCGTGGAAATCGATCTTTTGCGCGGCGGGCAACGCATGCCGATGGCCGATCCTTGGCCGGCTAGCCCGTATGCCATTCTCATTGCGCGTGCGGCACAGATGCCAATGTGCCGAGTCCGGCGGGCACATTTTCTCCGACCCGTTGACGCATTCCCGGTGCCCCTAGTGCCGCCCGATCCCGACATTTTGCTCGACTTGCAACCCATGATCGACGGCATTTACACACGCTACAAATATTGGCGCAGCATCGACTACGCCAAGCCGATCAATCCTCCGCTGAGCGCCGAGGAGACGGCGTGGCTGCAAGATCGCCAACGCGAGCTTGGGTGACTGGCATTTCCACCGCGTACCAGATCGACGACACGCAGATCAATTCGACACGCACCGTTTCGCCCGCTTCCGCCAATTCGATCTGGAAGGCTTGCCCCGCCGCGCTCGGCATGACCGTGCGATAGTCGGCGTGGCGGTTGTCCACCAGCGTGTACAATTCGAGCGCTTGCGGCGCGGTGCCGACGACCTTTCCGGTGACGATTATGCCGACCGCCGAACTCCGCGCCGCGACCTCGGCAAGGTAGGCGTCGCGGCGAATTTCCAGCACGATGTCGCCCCATAGACCTGCTTCGTCGGAATCTCCCTGCACGATCACTTCGAGCAAGTTGCGCTGCGACAGCATCGGCGTGACATCGAACGCGAACGCCTCCTCGTTAGGTGATGCGGACAGAAGTTGGCCATTCAGCGACACCGAGCGGCAGCCGCGCGCGTTCTCGCCCAGGAGCCAGACGTGTTCGCCGTCGTCGATGCGGCCCGGATAGCCGAATCGGCGCGTGAAGCGGGCCGAGCCTCGAAAACCCGCGAGACCGGCGGCGATCCAGCCCGACGGCATCGTGACGCGGCGCGGCGGCAGCGAGTTATCTATCGGCTCGCATTCCCACGGGCCGCGCAGGCGAATCCGATGTGGATACATATTTTGGGGTCAGGGGTTAGGGGCCAGGGATTCAGTGCGATAACGGTCCCAGTGCCAGCGGTCGGGCTCGGGCAGCACAAACCACGGCGGGGAGGGCAGGTTGTATTTGCGTGCGAGCTCCTGGATCGCGAGCGGAAACTCGGGCCATTTGCCTTCGCTGCCGGTGAGCTTGCGGAAATCATCGGGGTCCTTCTCGACGGCAGGACGCAATTCATTCTTGTAGAAATTCTTCATGGCCGTCTGGAGGTATGCGGGATTGGAAACTAGGTACTCGTGTTCAAACGGGAGCTTACCGTCGTTGGCCGCCATTTCGACGAGCCGGCTGGCAAACGCCGCGCTGCCGTCGAGTTGGCGATAGTGCTTCGCCGCCTTCTTGGTTTCCTTTCCCTTGATTTCCGTCAGCGCCTTCTTGATGGGCCGAGGAAGATCGTTGAAATTGCGAGGCTCCTTGCCTTGCGGCGGCATCGCCGGCGTGCGCCGGCTGGCGATTTCCACCAGAGCCATCGGATAGTCCGGCCAGTGCCCCTCGGCCTCTCGCAGTTGTTCTTCCTCTTGGAGCGTCATGTACGGCTTGAGATAATCGTTCACGTAAGTTTCGACGCGGTTGACCTTCGTGGGCTCCTTGCCTTTCCCCTTGAAATCGACGACAAAATCGCTGAGCCGGCATGGCAGCAGTTTTTGGGTTTCCAGTTCCTTCCAGAACCGCTGGGCAATCTCCCAACGTTGGTGCTTCTGGCGTTCCTCAAGCCGCAGCTTGGCGACGAATTTGCCGCGGGCCTCGCCCTGGAGTTTCGCCCATTGATCGCGATGGGCTTTGGGCTGGCCCTGCATCCATTCACGGTCACGCTGATCCTTGATAAGGGCCTGGCGCGTGGCTTCATCGGGGGCGTCCTTGATCGCTTGCCAGGCTTGCGGATCGTCCTTGCGGAGCTGTTCGAGCCAATCGGGGTCGCGCTCCGCGGCTACTGGGTGATCGGGTTCGGAGTCGGGTTGCGACGCGGGCCAGAAATGGAGGGCAGCGAAATAGCCACCAGTGAGGGCGAGCAGCACCGCCACCGCCCAGCCGGCGCTCCCCAGCCAGGCGCCGCTCCTTGCCGGCATCGGCATGGTCTTCGCGACGGGGTTCACCTCCAGCGTCAGCCGTTCCATGGTGCGATTCGTGAAATTGACCGACGGGCTCGCCTTGGGCAGATAATCGAGCATGCCCCACGTCTGCTTGAGCGCATCCAATTCAGCGCGCGCATCGGCATCGGTGGCGATCTTTGCTTCGACCGCCTGCGTCGCCGCATCATCGAGCTCGCCGTCCAAGTAGGCGACCAGCTCGGCTTTTTCGTCTTCGTTCAAGGGCATCGCGTTTTTTCTCCCATCTCCATTCGTCAATCGGGCTTCGGCTCGCTTGTCCGTGCGTGATCCATGTTGATATATCCCTGCAATGCCACGCGCAAATTCTCGCGTGCCCGGCTCAGCAGCGACTTCACCGCCTTGGTCGTCAGGCCCATTACCTCCGCGATCTCTGCGTAATTCATGTCCTCGAACTTGTTCAGCACCACCGCGATGCGCTGGCGTTCGTTTAGCGTTTCGAGCGCTTGCTGGACGACGGCGGCCAATTCTTGGTTCTGCACGCGCTGATGGGGCTGCTCGCCGCGATCGAGCACCAGTTGCTCGGCGGGGCGTGGGCCAAGCGGGCCGGAGTCGCGCATATTCAGCTGGACCGTCGGCCTGCGCTGCCGCGTGCGCAGGACATTCAGGGCCAGGTTATTGGCGATCGTGTAAAGCCAGGTGGAGAACTTCGCCTTCGGATGATATTTCTTACGGCCACGATAGACGCGCAAGAACACTTCCTGGGCCAGGTCCTCCGCTTCCTCGTTGCTGTTGACGAGATGATGCATCACGGTCACGAGGCGGTGATGATAAAGCTCAACGAGATCGGCGAACGCCTCGGCATCATCATCGCGGACGCGCAGCATGAGGCGGATGTCCGGATCGCGCAGCGCCAGTTGCGTGCTGGATTCACCGATCAAGGCGGCCTCGTCCCCTCCGCTATTCATTGAACCGCCGAGACCGCGGAGGGTTCCGGTCCGGAGGCCAGGGGTCAGGAATCAGGAATCAGGAGTCACGATGGTTGCCTCTGATTCCTGATTCCTGATTCCTGACCCCTGACTCTTGACTCCTGCGCAATTGTCCGCAAGCCGCGTCGATCTGCGAGCCTTTGCGTTTGCGCACCTTGACGCTGATGCCGCCCTGGTGCAGGCAATCGATGAAGGCTTGCAGCGATTCCGCGCTTGGCCGGCGATAGGGGAGGCCATCGACGTCGTTGAACGGAATCAGGTTCACGTGGGCGCGGCGTCCCTTGAGCAATTTCGTGAGCTCGCGGGCATCGTGGGCTTCGTCATTGATGCCAGCGAGAAGCACGTATTCGAAGGTCACCTGCCTGCCGGTCTTTTCGAAGAAATAATCGGCCGCCGCGAGGATTTCGCTCAATCCGGTCTTGTCGTTGGTTGGCACGATGCGCGTCCGCAGCTCATCGTTGGGCGCGTGCAGCGATACCGCAAGGTGATATTGCTTGCCGAGGTCCGCGAGCCGGCGGATTTTCGCGGGCAATCCCACCGTCGAGATGGTGATGTGCCTGGCGCCGATTCCCAGGCCATCCTTTGCGGTCGCCATGTCGAGCGCTTCAAGCAGATTGTCCAGATTCGCAAGCGGCTCGCCCATACCCATAACGACGATGTGGGTCAGGCGTTTTGGCGAATTACCCCCCTCTCCCCTCCGGGGGAGAGGGGCCGGGGGTGAGGGGGCATCGCTGGCTGACACGTTATCCCCCTCACCCCCGGCCCCTCTCCCCCAGGGGGAGAGGGGGGAATAACCGGCAGATTGCGCAGCCGCACCAATTGCTCGACGATCTCGCCGGGCGATAGGTTCCGCTCGACGCCATTCAGGCCGCTGGCGCAGAAGACGCAACCCATGCCACAGCCCACCTGGGTGCTGATGCACGCGGTGCGCCGGCCCTGGTCCTGGATCAGCACGCACTCGACGAGCTTGCGATCGCGCAGCTCCACCAGCAATTTGTGCGTGTCATCGCTGGCATGAAGATGTTTCGCGATCCGACTCGCCAGTGGCATAAAAGCCTCGGCCAACTGCTGCCGCAGTGCTATGGGTAAATCGGACATGGCGTCGAACGACTCGGCTCCTGCTTCGAGGAGCCAGCGCCGCACTTGCCGGGCGCGCATCGGCTTCTCGCCGCGCTCGGCGAGCCATGCGCAACTCGGCCTCGGAGAGATCAAGCAATCCCGGCAACGAGGTCGCCGCGCCGGCGGGTTGGATAATGGGAAGCATCGAGTTCACGGTAGCGCCGATCCTGTAGTTCATGGAAACACCGATGCTATTGTAAACAGGAGCGAGACGGAATGGAATGCGGGGTGGAAGGTCCGAGAGAGTGCCGACTGCATATAATAACGAAGTCATTCACATTTGCTTTCACTGATGTGAGTCCGATCATGGAAACCAGCGTGGCTGATCTCTGTGCCCAGCACGGCATCAATCTGGCACAACTCGCAGCAAAGTCGGGTCTGGACCAAGAGCGCGTGCAGGCCATCGTCGAGGGGCGCTGGACGCCGAGCCCGGCGGAGCGCGACCGCGTTGCCGCCGTGTTCGGCGTGACGCGCGCGCAGATCGCCTGGGGGCATAAATCGTCCGTCGAACACATCCACGGCCATGGGCCGCAATTTGGCAGGAGTCCGTGATATGGAAGGTCAAAAAAGCGTTGACGACCTGTGCGTCGAGCACAAGATCGACGTGAAGAAGCTCGCCGAGCTGGCGGGCTGGATGAACAGCGCGTGCTGGCCATCGTGCTGGGCCGCTGGACGCCGAGCCCCGATGAGCGCGACAAGGTTGCTGCCGTCTTCGGCGTGACGCGCGACCACGTTGCCTGGGGCCACAAAACGCCGATCCAGCATATCTACGGCAGCGGTCCAGGATAGTATCCGTGCTTTCACGATCAAGGGGAATTTGCAACCCATGCCCGCAGGCTATTCCGGCACCCCGCTCGCCAAGAAGCTCGGCTACAAAGCGGGCCAGCGCGTCTACCTCGACAATGCGCCCGAAGACTACGCCGAACTCGTGGCGCCATTGCCGGAGGACGTGCAGTTTATTGACAAGCTCGACGCCAATCTCGACATGATCCATCTCTTCACCGACAAGGCCAAGGACCTCGCGGCCAAGCTCAAACGCTACCTCAAGAAGATAAAGCCGGCCGGCGTCATCTGGGTGTCGTGGCCGAAGAAGGCGTCGAAGCGGCCCACCGATATTAGCGAGGACGTGACCCGCGAATTGGCGTTGCCGCTCGGACTGGTGGACGTCAAGGTCTGCGCGGTCGATGAGGTCTGGTCGGGATTGAAACTGGTGATCCGTGTGGAAAATCGCTGAGCAGTCATTCGCCGCGGCGGGCGAGTTGGCCGAGCACCAGATCGCTGACGTCATTGGCCATGGAGCGCACCGTGCCGTCGGCCATCAGGAAACTGCAGATGCCGTTATGCCAGCTGCCGAAATTATTGTTGAACGGCTCGTCGATCGCCTTGGCCAGCGGATAGCCCGGGCCGGCGATGCGCGAGAAATTGGCGGGCCGAGCGCCGTTGTAGAGCGAACCGTCGCCGAACTCGGCATCCCCCAGGTGATCGGGCAAGGCGTGCTTTTCACCCAATAGCAGCGTGTACGATTGGCCGCGCGTCAGTGATTCGAAGCTGGTACGGCTCTCCCACTTGACGATGCGGTCGCCATTGCGCTGCAGCACGTCGGCTATGACGAGAGCGCCGTTCGCGTTTGGCCCGGTCCAATCGTGATCCTTGGAACCATCCCCCGCGACATCGCCGTAGTCGCCGACGGCGCCGGGGATGTGCTTGCCCGCCTTGTCGAAGTCGCCGGATTCGCTGAGCATATCGTCGCGCCTGCGGGCTGGGCAGATGAACTGGATCAGCACGGCTTGCCGGACTTCGTCCTTTTGATCGAAATAGGTGGTTTGCTGGTCCCAGCCGAGGAGGGGATTGTCCTTCGTCAAATACGGCGCGAGCAGCACGGCCCAGGTCGCATAGCCATCCGCGATGCGCGACGGCGGCAACCGCTTCAGATTCTTATCGTGATACTGATGAAACGCTCCGCCCAGCATCTTCAGGTTGTTCTTGCACTGTTCTCTTAGCGACGCCTCACGCACGCGCGCCACCAACATGGCGATCAGGCCGGCCGCGAACAGAGCGACGACCAGCGCCACCAGGATTTCCAGCCGGGACAAGCCGTTGCGTCGGGTCATATCGAATGTCAGGAATTCGATTTTCACCGACGCATCCTACCTGAAATCGACAACCACGGCAAGAAATCCTGGGACCGGCGGCGTCAATGAAGATCAGTCACCCGCGGCCGGCGTGATCATGGCCCGGAGCGCGGGGATCTCGACGTCGAGCGGATACGCGCGCACCGAGCCGTCGCACATCACGACGTTGAACGCGTTGCTGAAGTTGCCGCCGAAAGGGAGCCGTTTGTCCTTGTCCTTGGGCAGCGGCACATCTTCCGGCTTGGTCCAGGCAACGGGCGCCTTGGCCTCCACCACGAGGATGGTGTTGGAGGTGCCGTCCGTGATATCGGTGATTTTCATCGCCTTCGCGCCGTTGAACACCGTATCGGGGCCGGTGATGACCTGATAGTACGTCTCGCCTTCCTTGGCCTTGGCGTCGTTCGGCATCTTGTAGGTCATGGGCATCCTGGCAATCAGCTTTTTGTTGTGCTTGCTGTCCCACGGCTCATCGAGATGGAACTGGTTGTAAAGGTCCTGCTGCGCGATGTATGGCAGAAGCGCGACGCGCCAGCTCAAGAGCGGCGTCTTGCCATCGTTGCTGTAGATGGCGTGCGCGGGGAAGCTGTTTTCCTTGTCGTGATAGCTGTGCATGGCCAGGCCGATTTGCTTGAGGTTGTTGATGCTTTGCTGACGCGCAGCAGGCTCACGGAGCCTTTGCACACCGCCGGCCTTGTCGATTTCTTCTTTGGTCGGCTTCTCTTCGCCCGGCTTGGCGCGAACCAGGACGAACAAGACTTGCGCATTGTCCTTCTCGCTCTTGAATTCGCTGGGCCGAGTGTTTCCGTCCTTGCCAAAGCACACGGTGAGCCGGTTGTTGCCATCAAATCGATAGATGGCGGCAGCGACAATTTCCTTCTCAATTTTCAGATCGATCTCGCCGGAACCGGCCAGCTTGTAGGTGCCTTTCTTGGATTCCTGGACCAGGGACAGCGTCGCCTCGCCGTCCTTAGTGAATATGAAGCGTGCCAGCACGGAGAGTTCTTTGGGCAAGTCTTCGCCGTTGGCTTTGCCCTTTTCAAAGCGCCAGACGCCGACAATGCGCTCGTTGTCGGGTTTGTCCGCTTCCTTGCCGCCTTTCTTCGCCTGCACGAATTGCTCGCCGGCTTGGCCACGCTGGCCCTCGCTGCCGCCTTGCATGAGATGCAAGGCCCCCAGGCCAAATCCGGCGCCGAGTCCGCTTACGAGCATGATGGCGAGGATAGTCGTAGCCCATTTGGTGATATTCATGGTAAAAATCGCTCCTTCAGCAAGCGCGACGGCCGAGGCGGAAGCGCCGGCGCTCTTGCCGGTTGCAAACGCGATGGCCGCGTGCGCGGTGGTTTTGGATAGGACACTCGGAAGCCCGGCCTGAACGCCATTCTCCGTTACCATGGTCGCGATCAATGCTGACGACGGGACCAACCCGCGGCGGACCAGCCTGCTTCCCAACAAATTGCGGGCACGCTCCAGAAGCTTCTTGAACACTCCGGGCGACATGCCGAGCTGCTCGGCCGCCTCATCGCGCGTCTTTCCTTCCCAGTAGCAAAGCAACAGCGCGGCCCGATATTTCTCCGCGAGATGATGCATCTCCTCATGCAGAATGACGCGCAGTTCACGCATGGTGAGATCGTCGATCGTGCTGGCCGCGAATGGATCGGCGCAGCTCTCTTCACGCCGGCGGCCTGCCCGGGCCTTCGCCTTGAGCGCGAGCCGGTAGGCGACGCCGTGCAGCCAGCTGCTCAGTGAATCCTGTTTGCGGATGGTGTGGGCCTTGCGAGCGAGCACCAGGAACGCGGCCTGGAACACATCTTCCGCGTCCTGCTGATGCCGCAGCACGCTTCGGCTCACGCCCAGAACCATTGTCCCGTGCCGTTGCACCAGAGCGGCAAAAGCGTCCTCGTCGCGGTCGGCGATGAACTGCTGCAGCAATTGCATATCCGACTGCCGACTCGGAAACCGGGCCGCCACCAGCCTGCGGATGTGCCGAAAAATAGGGGCCGTTTGCGTGTTCGACATGATTCCCATACTCCCACGGACACTGTCTATGGTATAGTGCCCGCGGCAGCGAAACCGGGCCGAAATTTTTCCGTGCCGATCTGGAGTTTTTTATTTCGGCACCGGCGGCGGACTCTTCTTCATCCGCTCCAGTGTCGCTCGAGCCAGACGCGTCTTGGCCGCCCCCGCATCTCCGGCGGCGATAACGGCGAGCAACTTCCGCGCTTCCGGCGTGGCGATCATCTCCAGAACCTGCATGCCGCGCAGGTCGCGCAAGGTTTCCGGCGTCAGCGAAGTTTCGACGGTCTTGAGCAAATCCTGGATGCGGCGGGTCGTTTCCAGGTCGGGGGATTTCTTGAGCGCGTCTTCGAGGGCGGGCAGCGAGCGGGTGCCGATTTGCTTGAGGCGGCGCATGGCGACATCGCGCTTATCGAACTTGGCGGAGGCGAGACTGGCGACCAGTTCGCGGATTTCCTTCTCGCTCGCCCCTTCATCGGCGAGCATCCGCTTCGAGAGCACCTGCATTGCCCGGTCCGGATGGGCCATGAGCGCCCATGCGATCTTGTACGCCGCCGGGGTCGCGCCGCCGAGTTCCTCCCAGAGCTTTTCGTCTTCCTTCCACGATTTCGGCAATTCGGGATTCTCCGGAATCACCACCCACAACAGGGCCGAGGTGTCGCGGCCGCCGGAGAGCAGACGACGGCTGTCGGGCGAGAACGCGAGGCTGCTGACGAAGCCCTTATGGCCGCGCAGGGTTTGGATTTCCTTGCCGGTCTGCGTTTCGAGCAGGACGATCTCGCCTTCCTGATGCGTGAACGCCAGCCATTGCCCGTGCGGCGCGAAGGCTACCGTGGGTATGGCGAACGTGCGCGGATAATTAGCCTCCGGCGAATCGCCGGGGGCTAAATCCATCTCGCGCAAGCGCCGGCCGGTCGGCAGATGCCAAAGCTCGAGGCGCATCGGGAAGCCGAGGACCGCGAGTGTTTCGCCGTCGGGCGAGAACATCAGCCTCACGACCGGCGTCGGCGCAGGGCGCAGCGTCTTGACACGCTTGCCGGCGGCGATGTCCCAGAGGTGAATCGTGTCTTCGAGCGGCTCATCGGTCGCGTCCTTGATGGGCGGGAACCATTTGCCGGTGGCGGCGAACTTGCCGTTCGGGCTGAACGCGAGCGAGAACCAGTCGGCCCGCTTCTTCTTGTCCGACGGATCGATGCGGCGAATCGTCTCGGCCTTGGCTGGATCCCAGAACAGGATCGATTGGCCGTTCAGGAAACTGGCAGCAAGGCGGGCGTCGGGCGACAAGATCGCGCGGTAGCTGTTGGTCTGCTCGAAGACGAAATCGGCGTCGGCCTTGAGCGGGATCGGCTTGCCCGTGCCGAGGTCCCAGCGTTGGCCGCTCACGAACAGCTCCGGGCGATCCGCGGAAAACGCCAGCCCATCGGCGAGCGAGCGCCGGCTGTGCGGACCGCCGCTTTTCTTGGCCGCCAGGCTGTCGATGTTGAAGGCGTGGACGAGCTTGGCGATGTTGGCATCCCAGACGCGAGCGCTCCCCTCGACATTCGACGCCGTCGCGATGAATCGGCCATCGTGCGAGAAACTGACAGCTTCGACGTAATGCCGATGCCCATCGCTGAAAGTGCGTTCCTTGCCATTCGCCAAATCCCAGACAAGAATGCGCGGCGACGCGGTTTCAAGTCGGGCCGGGCTGGCGGCAAGCAGCGTGCCATCGCCGGAGAGGACGATGTTGCGCAAAAACGCGGCCGATTCGAATTCGTGGATGGTTTTGCCGCTCTCGAAATCAACGACCTGCGGCCCATCGGTGGTCGCCAGTTTTTTGCCCGTGCCGTCCAGCGCGAAGGCGGCGCCAATGGTCGGGCTCGGCTTCTTGATGAGAGCGCCGGTGCTCGTGTCCCACGCGGAGAGGCGAGAGCCGACCAGGCCGACGAGCGTTTTGTCATCGGGCAGGAACGTGAGGTTCTTGACCTGCTTGCCGGCGTGCGTGATTTCCTTGAGCTTGTCGGCCTTGAGCGCATCCCACACGACAATCCGCACCATCGGCTTCTCCGCGTCATCGGCCGCGAAGACGCCGGCGGCGATTCGCTTGCCATCGGGGCTGAACGCGATGCTGGCAGCCGTGGCGTTGAGGCCCGCGAAGCGCCGCACTTCCTTGCCGCTCGCGATGTCGAACAGCACGATGTCGGTTTCCTCCATCTGGGCGATGGCGATGCTCTTGCTGTCGGGGGCGAAGACGAACACCTTCGGCGCGTTGCCGATCGGCAAGCGCGGCGGCTCGTTTTTCGCGAGATTGCGCAGCTCGAAGGGAGCCTCGTCGCCGAGAGCGAGCCAGTTGCCGTCGGGTGAAAGAGCGACGCGCTTGCCGGTGTCGGGCCCGGTGCGCAGGCGTTCCTTGCCGGCCGCGGTCTCCCAGAGATAGACCCGGCCCTCCCGGTCCGCGGCGGCGAGCAGGTTGCCGTCTTTCGACATGGCGAGCGATTGCGCCTCGCTTTGCGTGGTAAGCCGGGCCGTGCCGAAACGGTGCAGCGCTTGTGCCGGCAGCAGATCGCCGGCGGCGTCAAGGCGAGGTTTGGCGTCCTGAGCGGCGGCCGGGAGAACGCTGATGGCCATGCAGAGTAAAGAAATGGATCGCATGGGGAATACTCGAAGGTTGCTGAGGATAACGCGCCCGGCAATGATGATCCCTTGGCGCTCAGTGACGGTTCGTTTATTCTAACAAAGCAAACCCGGAAGGGCCTACCGGGAGTCCGCGATCTGGCGAGTGATCATTCGGGTCTTTTGAAGAAGTAGGAGCATCCAATGGCAACTGACATCACCGAGCCCCAACAAGAGAGCGCGGAGGAATTCGCCGCACGGTTTGCACGCCTTGCCGCAACTTGGCGTGAGGACACACTATTCTCGTCAAGGCCCGGACGCGACGCCGAGCATCCCGCCTATCGAGAAATCATCGCGATGGGCGAAAATGCCGTGCCGTTGCTCCTGGCCGAACTTGACAAGGACGATCCCGACCACTGGTTCATCGCACTCTACCGAATCACTGGGGTCAATCCGGTGCCCAAGGAAGACGCGGGCAGGATCGAAAAGATGGCCGCCTCCTGGTTAGCCTGGGGCCGCGCCAAAGAATATAGGTGGTGACGTGCAATATAAGCAGATGGATTTCCCCAACTTGCATCCCGGCAACCACGAAGACAAGAGCCCGAAGGACAAGCGGTACAACTGTATCGCCTGGGCAGCGGGGTTCAGCAACGCCGTTTGGGACCACAAGGCAGGGGATGATCCAGACGGGGACTTTCTCAAATGGCGCCATTCAATGCGGACAGTTTGTCCCGTAGTTGTTCAGGTGTCATTTTGCTCAGTTCCCACCAATCCACTCCTTCGGGCAACACCAAGCCGAGCCGTTCGTAAGGAGATTTTCCTTTGCGACGCCCGGTGCGGAAGGTGTGGCAGTTCCAGTACAGACGCTTCAGGTCCAGCAACCCTTGGGTCAACTTGCGATGCCGAGACTGATGCATGCGCAAGACACTATTGATCCCCTCCACCAGACTGCTCGCACGCCAGGTATGACGGAAAATGTGCCGCACTGCTTTGGTCATCGTGCTTCCTTCCTCGCCAGCTTTCGACAGAATTACGCTACACACCAACAACACCCCGCGCAGCGTGCCGCGCGGACATACCTTCACCCGCCAACAACTCCGGATGACGACGCAACCCCTCGGCACGCACCGCTGCTTCTTTCACCGCGGTCGATCCTGGCAAAGCCGCCAACTTGCGTTGCACTTCGTCCAAATACGTGAGTGTCTGCGGCTTGCTCAGCAGACGTTTGGCTTTGGCAAAGTCCGCGTCGGGCAACTCAGGCAACGTCTGGGTCAGCACCGCTTCGGCCTGCGCTCGGCTGTTCAACTCACCGGCCGGCGTGAACAGACGCAAGGCCTCTTGCGTTTGCTGCCAGGCCTTTTCCGTGCGCATCACCTGATCCATGACCGCTTCGGCCTGTTTCCAGTGCAGGCTCACCTTCACCCCCTCACCGGGCACGTGTTGGCCTTGTTGCCGATGGTGATCGTGTTCTTGCTGGGCTTTCTCCGCTTTGGTAAACGCCTGCTGCAAACGCAGAGCGCCTTTGCGTTGGCCTCGGCTTCCTTCACGCACGGTGTGAAAGTGATCCAGTTGGTCCGCCACCGGGGTCAATTCTTTCTCCACGCGTTTCTCGTTGAGCAAGGCCACCCCTTTGCCCAGACCGGTGCCGGCGTCGCGCGTCACCTGCTCCAGCGCGGGATAGGCGGCAAACTGCCCCACCCACACTTCCCCGGTGGCCTGCGTCGTCAAGCTTCCCGCCAGCCAACACATGCTGTCGGGTTCCACGACCATGAGCACCGGCGCCTTCACGTAGATCTCGTCGGCCGCCACTTGCTTGGCCCGCGCTCGCGCGAATTCGTCCAGCACCGGCAACAACGTGCTGACGTGAGCGGCCGTTTCGTGGGTCCAACGCCCGAGTTTGGCCACGCTGGGCGCACGACCGGGAAGTAAACGCTGCAGCCATCCTTGCACGGTGGGTAGACTCACACCTTCCGCCTGGGCCTCCGCCGCCAACCGAGCCATACACTCGTCGCCAATCACCACCGCCTGGCTCAAGTCGCTTTCGAGACTGACGACGCGTTGCTGCAGTTGTTGCACTTGCTCCTGCAAACGCTCGACGTGTGCGCGCTGCGCGGCCCCTTGCAGCAACGCCGAAGTCTGGGCTGCTTCGCGATAGAGTGTCTGCCGCGAAACATTGCGTTTCAGAGATTGTCGCGTGACGTCGCCATAGACGCCGAAGAAAACGACATACGCACTAGCAATCCCTTGCGGCGGGGCTACCATGCCCATGGGGTGACTCCTGGCTAACGCAGTCTTCATCTACCGCGTTATTCCAGCTGTTCACCCCTTAACTGTCCAGTGCTTACCCCCTCTACCGAGGCGTTTTGAGAAAGTGCCATCCAGACGTGATTTTCTTTTGGCCGAACTCGCATGGCGATTACAGCGTTGCGTCGCTCATCAAGGCGTTCGAGTCAGTGGGATTTGTCGTCTGCAAGCTCGATGGTTCGCTGGAAGACGGCATTGAGAAAATCGCAATTTACGCGGACGACAACGAATACATGCACGCTGCGCGTCAGCTTGAAAGCGGGAAATGGACGAGCAAGATTGGCAAGGCGGAAGACATCGAGCACGACGCACCGGAGAACCTTGCCGGTGGCCGCTACGGTCAGGTGGTGAAATATATGAAGCGTGCACGAATCCAGGGAGCCACCTAATGGACGCAGCAGAACGCAAGGCCCTCGAAGCTAAAGGCTATCGGGTTTACGACCATCCAGGCGATGCCGTGGGCATGAATGAAGAAGAAAAGCACGAACTGGACTTCCGGCTTTCGCTGTCCAGGGCGGTACGTAATCGCCGCGAAAATCTGGGGCTGTCCATCAAGGAGCTAGCGGCGAGGCTCAAGGTCAGCCAGCCAAAAGCCGGTGACGTAGGCGTTGCCTGATCCGTCCACGGCGATGCCAAAGCCCTCGTCAAGGTCATTGCCACCCAGGTAGGTGCTGTAGCTCAGCACCGGATCGATCACAAGCGGCTTGCTGGCATCATGCGTACTCACCCGGAATCCCACTTCGTTGTTGCCCAGCAGCACGAATCGCCCGCTCACCGGCTTTTGCACGCCGGCGATCTGTTGGTAGATCACCGGGGCATGTTCCAGCACGTCGCCGACGGCCGTGTGCAGGACCAGATTGCCCTGCGCATCGAGCGCGATGCTATCGGCCCCCTGGACCGCGAATCGGATTTGCGACGGATCGGCCCCGGGTGCGAGTTGGTAGTCGTACTCCAATTGCCCCTCACCCCCGGCCCCTCTCCCTGAGGGCGAGGGGAGCGAACTGCCGTAGTAGACGAGATTGATGCCGGCGTAGACGTTCTGATACTCGACCTTGCTGTAGTTGGCGATGTCGGTGTGCCATTGGCTCGGATCGTTGCCGATGAAGTAGTTGCTGACCCCCGCCAATTTATCGAGGCCGACGACCGATGCGTTCGGATTGGCGCCGACGAGATTCAGGGCTAAGGCTACGCCGGTGGTGCTGGCCGGGAGGGGGAGGCTCCCGCCGAGCCGCGAACCCGGAAGCGATCCTGTCGTCCCCGGCTCGGCAGGAGCCTCGCCCTCCCCGACCGCATTCGTCAAACTGAGGACGGCACCGCCGGAGGTGAGGAATAGCGTCCCGCCGTTGGCGTGCGTCAGAAACCGGACCTGTGCGGCGGTTTGTCCTTCGTTGGCTTCAAAGCTGAGCGGCAGTTGGCCGTAAGCGGAGAGCAATTGCGCGTTGCTGGCCGCCAACCCCGCGGCGGGCGGCAAGCGGTCCTCCAGCCGATCGATGCCGGGCCGATAACCGTCGCGCGGCGGCTTGCGCTTCGGCGCGGGCTCCGATTTGCCGAACAGGTACGAAAGAAGCGCACGGATCCAGCGGCGAAGATTCATGGCGACTCCACGATAAGGAGACAAAAAAGTGGCCGAACGCGTTGGGGATGTTTTATATGAAAATGTCCGACGAAACCAATCAGCTCACGCAAAGGCGCAGAGGCGAAAGTGAGAACTTACTACTCCGTTACCTTATGTCGGCCGGTGCGTTGGGGTTGTCATACCCTCCCACTCGCTTTTCCTTGCGCCTTTGCGTGAGATGATGTCGCCTACTCCGCCATCATTTCCTCGGTGACGTTGAGATTGGAGTAGACGTTTTGCACGTCGTCATGATCGTCGAGGGCATCGAGCAATTTCAGCACCTTTTGGCCGGTCTCGGTGTCGCAATCGACGGGAACCTTGCCGACCTGGGCGATGGCTGCGGAAGACAGCGTGAGGTTGGCTTTCTCAAAGGCGGTCTTGACCTGGGCGTAGACGGTCGGATCGCAGGTGACTTCGTAGGCATTGCCGGCGAGTTGCACGTCGTCGGCGCCGGCGTCGAGGGCGAGCGTCATGAGGGTATCCTCGTTGAGGCCCTTGGCGGGGATATCGAAGAGGCCCTTGCGTTCGAACATGAATTTGACGCAGCCGGGCTCGCCCATGTTGCCGCCGCCGCGTTCGAAGATTTTGCGGATTTCACCGTTGGTGCGGCTGCGGTTATCGGTGAGAATTTCGATGATGATGGCGACGCCGCCGGGGCCGTAGCCTTCGTAGGTGATTTCGTCGAACGCAGCGCCTTCGAGCTCGCCCGTTCCCTTTTTGATGGCCCGTTCGATGTTGTCCTTGGGCATCGAGACGCTGCGAGCCTTGTCCACCGCGAGACGCAGGCGCGGATTCATGCCCGGATCGCCGCCGGTCTTGGCCGCCACCATGATGGCCCGGCTCAGCTTGCTCCACAGCTTGGCACGCTTGGCATCGACAACGCCCTTATGGTGGGCCATGTTCTTGTAATGGGAATGCCCTGCCATGACTTCCTCGCGTTGGTCCGATGCGGTTCGACATGCATTATTGTAGATCGGGGTGAAATGGATGCAAGCCGCGCGCCGCCGCTATGAGCCGGCATCCGGCAGCAAAAAGCTCAGGTGCAATTCGCAGTGCCGGCAATGAAGCTGGTCCCACTGCTCGCGCGTCATCTCGCCCAGGAAGGGACTCGGATGCCGCTGCGGCTCGGCCTTCAATCGTGCGAGGGCAGCGCGCATCGCTTGCAAACCATCCTCCCAACTCGTCTCGCCCGGAAGCAGGTGCTGGGCGAAATTCGGCGACAACTTGTATCCGGCCGGCATGGTCATACGCAGAAATCGATTCTTGAAGAACCAGGCCATGGCGCGAAAGTGCCACGGCGCCCTGACCGGTGCGCCATCAAGGCACCAGAGCATCGGCACAGTCAGGTGCTTGAGAACCTGTCCCGGCGACCAGTTGCCGAGCGCCCGCACCTTGCCCTGATTGAGCCGCTCGATTTCGGCGGCGATATCGTCCAGCGAGTTGAATTTCAGGCTGCGTCGGCCTTCGACTTTGGTGGTATCAACGGACATGGCGAACTCCGAGATTTATGGTTTACAAAAGCATGGCCGCCGGATTAAGCAGGTGCTTGATGACGGCGTTGCCGAAAGCTGTGCCGATAGCGCCGTCGAGAACGCGATGATCGAAACTGAAGGAAAGATAGAGCATATCGGCGGCTTTGATCTGGCCGTGCTCGTCGAAGATGGGCCGCTTGACAATCTTGCCGACGCCGACGATCCCGATCTCGGGGTGGTTAATGATCGGGGTCGAAAACAGCCCGCCGATGTTGCCGATCGAGGTGATCGTGAAGCTGCCGCCGCGCAGGTCATCAAGCTTGAGCTTACCGTGGCGGGCATCGGTGCTGAGGCGTTCGATCTCGGCGGCAATGTCAAGCAGGCTTTTCTTGTCGGCGTCCCGCACCACCGGGACCACGAGGCCCCCCGGCGTGGCCACGGCGATGCCGATATGGTACGTGTCGTGCAGGACGATCTCCTCTTTTTTTTCGTCCAGTGACGCATTGACAATCGGCACTTCCTTCAGCGCCGCGGCGACGGCCTTCACGAAGAACGCCAGATACGTGAGCTTGTGCCCTTTTCTGGCGACCGGCTCCTTGAGCGATTCGCGCAAGGCAACCAGGGCGCTGACATCGCATTCATCGACATAGGTATAATGTGGAATCGTGTGCTTGGCGAGGACCATGTGCTCGCCGATCTTGCGGCGCAGGCCGGCGAATTTGATGCGGGTGCCGGGGATGCCGTAATCGGCGGGCGGCGGCGCGGGAGCGGGCTTTGCGCCGCCGACGTGGTGCGATAAGTCATCGATCAGGATGCGCCCGGCCGGGCCGCTGCCGCGAATTTGGCCGAGGTCGATGCCGAGCTTGCGGGCCATGAGACGCACGGACGGAGCTGCTTTGACGGCAACGGCGGCGCCGTTGTCACGCGCCGGCGCGGGGGGCGGTGCAACCGTTGCTTTCGGCCTGTCTTCCTTTGGCACCGCTTTGACTGCGGCCCCCTTCTTGTCGGTGTAGCGCAGAATCGGTTGCCCGACCTTGATTTTCGCACCGGGTTCCACCAGAAGCTCATCCACGACCCCAGCGAACGGCGCCGGAACCTCCATCGTCGCCTTGTCGGTCAGCGCCTCCAGCAGCGTCTGTCCTGGCTTGACGGTCTCGCCCGGCTTCACCAGCCAGCGTACCGCCTCCGCTTCGTAAACGCCTTCGCCGAGCTCGGGCAGGTTGAAGTCCATGGCCGTTTTCCTCATACTTCTTCGCGCATCAGTTCCTGCATCGCGGCCTTGATTTGCGGCAGCTGCGGCACCGTGTTTTGCTCATAGACCTGATTCAGGCCGATGCCGGGGACGTGTTTGCCCAGGAGCACGCGCGGCCTGGCCAGCAGATCGTAAAAATGCTCGTCGATAACACGGCGCAGCAGATGCTCGCCGAAGTTGGTGACTTCGGTGTCTTCGTTGACGATCAGCACGCGCCCCGTCTTGGCGACGCTGGCGCTGATCGTTTTCCAGTCATAGGGAAAAATACTGCGCAGGTCGATCACGTCGAATGACAGCCCTTCCTCCTCGCGCAAACGGTCGGCGGCTTGTACGCACAATGGCAAGGTCCGCCCGTAGCTGACGACGGTGGCGTCGGTCCCTTCGCGCACCACCGATGCGATGCCGATCTTGACGAAGTATTCTTCGACGGTCGGCCAACGCGGACGCCAACGGCTGCGATCGCCGACCGGCGCGTCGATCATCTCTTTCAGCAGCTCCTGGTCCTCCGGCTCCCCCGGAATCCGCTTGTCCCCTTTGACGCGCAATCGCGCCTTGGGCAGCAGCACCATCACCGGATTGGGATCGGCAATCGCGGACAGCATCAAGCCATAGGCGTCGAGCGGATTGGACGGCATGACGATCTTCCAGCCCGCGAGCCGGCTGGCCCAGCTCTCGAAGCTGTGCGAATGATAGAGGCTGCCGCGAATGCCGGAACCCGACGGCGTCATCAGCACCATCGGCAGGTCCCATTGCCCCGCGCCCGCCCAGCGCTGATTGCCCGCCACTTTCAATAGATCGATGGTGTTGAACCCGTAATCGCAGAACTGAATTTCACAAACGGGCCGCCCGCCGGCGTAAGCGATCCCCATCGCTGTGCCGACAATGCCGCGCTCGTCGAGCGGCGAATTCCACGCGGTCTTGAGCCCTTGCGTGGCGGTAAAGACCCCCCCCAACGGCGGGCCGACGTCCTCGCCGAAAACATCGGTGACGCCGAGATGCTCCTCGCCGTAGTGGAGCGCCATGCGGACTGCTTGCACCATGGTTGCCATAGGCACGTAAAAGGTAAAAAGTAAAAAAACAGAAAGTAGCGCACCAACGCTACGGGCGCTGTGATTGCGCTTTTTGCTTATCTCGCTTGCGACAACGCACTACGATCGCGCCAAGAATCTTCTTAATCTGTTCGCTTTCGCAGGCCAAATCGCGGACTAAATCTGGCGGCAGCAGATCGGAACCGACCACAAGCCGTAACCAATAATGGGTTTCGCGAGCTTCTTTGAGGGCAATCGCTGTCTTGTTAATAAAATCCTTGCGGCTCTGGCCGGCCTGGCCTTCCTGGTAATTGGCACCAATCGCAGTTCCTGAACGCAGGAGTTGCCGTCCCAAAATGCGTCCGAGTTCCGAGTGTTTGGCAAGCCGTTGATAGAGGCGAACAATCCGCAGCGAGAACGCGAACAACCGCTCGTCCAGATCGTTTTTTCGGGGCGTAACCACCGCGATTCCACTTTCTATTTTTTTACTTGGTGTTTTTTGCATAGGCATCAGGGCAAGCCGTTGTAGTCGTCCGGATAAACCGCATCCACCGCGCTCGGCGCATACGTAAATCGCTCGACATCCTGCGGCATCGGCTTCGCTTCCTGCATCGCCTTCTCGACGGCGGCCTCGGCCTCGGCGTGCGCTTCCTCGTGAACGCGGTCGATTGCGTCATGGTCGATGAGCTGGGAACCGAGCAGGCGTTCTTCCAAGAGGGCAATGCAGTCGGGATCGTTGCTGCGGGCGCGCCCGAGGAGGAGGAATGCCCGTAGAGCCGGGACACCATCGCTTCGAGGATGTACGGCCGGCGCTCGCTGCGGCAATAGTGCATCGCCCGTTCGATGGCGGCCCAACTGGCAACCGGATCGTTGCCGTCCACGACCTCGCCGGGTATGCCAAACGGTTTGCCGCGCTCGACGGTATGTTCGCAGGAATGTTGGCTGCAGTGGGAAGTCGAGATGCCCCAGCCGTTGTTCATGGTGACGACGAGGACAGGGACCTCGTTGCCTGGGCGCGTGCTCCATTGCAGGCAGGTGGCGAAATCCCCTTCGGCTGTCCCCGCTTCGCCGCCGGCGACAATGGTGATGCCATCGCCGCCCAGTCGTTTTTGCACCAGCGCGGTGCCCGCCGCCATGGCGAATTGCACCTCGATCACCGGCGTCACCGGCACGACGTTCCAGGCTTTGCTTGAGAAATGGCTCGGAAAACTGCGGCCCATCGAAAACGGATCAGTCGCCCGCATTCCCATCTGGCGGATGCTGTCGATCGGTTCCATGCCCATGGCGATCATGACGGCGCTGGAGCGGTATTTGAGATGGAGAAAATCGAATTCGGGTCCCTCGCCTTTTTTCACCTGCAAGCCAAGGCATGTATTGAACGCTTCTTCGCCGGGCCCGCCGATCCAGAAATAGCCTTCGCCCGATTTGCTCATCTTGATCATGCGCTCTTCCATGACGCGGGCCCGCACCATGATGCGATGAATCTGCAGGCAGCGCGAGGCCGACAGGAATTCCGCCCCGGTTTCGAGTCCCGGCTTGGTAACGGGCTCCTTCACCGGCATCGAATTCTTCTTCGGCACGCGCAACTCCTTGAATGCACTCGCGGGGTTCTCCGGCTATTACGTTCGTTATACCAGAATCACAATCGGGAATGAAGGGAACCGGCGAGCCGAGCTCCGTAAGGAGCCGGTTGAACGGCCAAAAACAGGCATCTCAACCGGCTCCTTACGGAGCTCGGCTCGCCACATCTTCAATTCGGATCAGCCTTGAACTTGAACGCCTTACCGCCGATGACCTGGTCGGAGGTAATGGTCGGGCAGATGAATTTCTCGATGTGCTCCACGATAAGCTCCGTCCCCTTGTAATGGTTGACGTACGGTGCGCTTTTCGGGTTGTACATCGTATCGGTCATGTCGCGCATGAGCACCACGTTCTTGCCGTTCTTGACCATTTGCCGCAATCCGAATGGCCGGCCCAGCACGCACATGTTCGTGTGGACGCCGAGCAGGATGACGTTGTTGATCCTGCGGTCTTCCAGCACATTCCAGATTTCGATGCCGGAATCGCTGATGATGTCGTTGTCGTGCATCTTCAGGACCGCGATCTGCGATTTCCACGGCGAACCGGGATTACGGCCCATCTTGATGAGAGCTTGCTTGTGCTTTTCCTGCTCGGCCGGATCGGAATCGCAGCCGCCGTCCTTTTGATCGATCGGGTACTTCCCCTTTTCCTCAGCCGGGATCATATGGCACCAGACGCCGATGTCCTTGGGCAGGTTCTTGGCCTTGGGAGCGTCGATGGCGTTCTTGCGGCCGGGATGATCCTTGTAGGCGTCCATGCAGCTCGATGGGGCATGAATGATGAGCACGCCCAGCGAGCGCGATTTTTCCAGCACTTCATTCATGCGCGGAGCGATTTCCTCCACTCGCTTGACGGCATTGTAGCAGTGGTGTGTATCCCACATATCGCAGACGATGATCGCGGTTTGCTTGGGCGCCCACACGCGCGTCATTTCTTCGACCTTATAATCCAACTTCTTGTCTGGGTTATCAAACGGCTTGCGGATGCGAACGGTCAACTCAAGATCCCGCTTGCCGGCTTCGACGAACGGCAGAATGCTGGCGGTGATCAGGACGGCAATCGAGATGCTAAAGCTGCGCATGGCGGCCTCCGGTTGGATGGGCTGCCGATGATTTTATCCTGCGTCCATCGCGAGAACAGGCCCATGAGCGGAGGAATCTTGACAAGCATCATTGCCAGCATCGGTCGCAGATCACGCATGCACATTGGGCGAAGTGATGAAGAGTTCAATCTGTCGGAATCTTCACAAATCGCAACGTGCATATCCAAAATAACTTATGACGATTATCGATTCCGCATCTGGTTTGGCATAGTCCTTGCCATTTTTGTTCTCAATCACGGTTCCATTTCCTCTCCGCTGGGGTGTTTGCGTCCGCGCATTCTTAATGCGTGGATCGTAATAGCATTTCCAATCTCCCTCCTGGGCGGCCGGAGCGGCAAGGACGTTTTTCGGAGGGCCTGCCTTGTTCAAGCTTTGGACTGCCTTCGTCACCTTCGCGCTGGTCACAATCGCTTCGGTCGGATCGGCCCAAGACCTGAAAGACACCAAGAAGTCCGCGGTGGAACCATCTGTGCAGGCCGACGACGAAGCCGCGAAGCAGAAAAAGGCCAAGCAGGACCACATCGACGAATGGGACGGTCCCAAGCTCAAGGCTGACAGCGCGTGGATGATGGTGTCCACCGCGTTCGTGATGCTTATGGTCCCAGGCCTGGCCCTCTTCTATGGCGGCATGGTGCGGCGCAAAAACATCCTGGCCACCATGATGCAAAGTATGGTCGCGCTGGCCGTGGTCGGTGTCTTCTGGGTGGCATTTGGGTATTCGCTTGCATTCGGGCAGCCGTGGCTCATGCTGCCATCGGGCATCGGTGAATTCAAAGGCAGCGTCATTGGCTTCAGCCCGGAGCTTGTTTTTTTGAACGGGGTTCCACCCGACAAGTTGCTGCCTGGCACGAACATACCGATTTACTTGCATATGCTCTATCAAGGCATGTTTGCAATCATCACGCCTGCACTCATCAGCGGGGCCGTGGCCGAGCGCATTCGCTTCAAGCCGTACTGCCTATTCTTAATCTTGTGGATCGTGCTGGTGTACTGCCCGCTCGCGCATAATGTCTGGGCGATGGACTGGTGGGACACAACTGCTGAGAAGCCGGGACAGACGAACGTCGGTGTCCTGGGCGTGATGGGAGCACTTGATTTCGCGGGCGGCACGGTGGTCCACATTGCGGCGGGACTTTCGGGCTTGGCAGCGATCCTGGTGCTGCGCAAGCGGCTTGGCTATCCGGAACACGCCATGCATCCCAACAGCATGGTGCTGACGCTGTCGGGCGCTGGTATTCTCTGGTTCGGCTGGTTCGGCTTCAACGGCGGCAGCGGCCTGACCAGCGGCGGCCTGGCGACGAGCGCCTTTGCCGCCACGCAATGCGCCGCCGCCGCCGCCGGTCTGAGCTGGATGGTTGCCGAATGGATCCATCGCGGCAAGCCGACGGCACTCGGATTGGCTTCAGGGATTGTCGCCGGCCTCGTCGCCGTCACACCCGCTTCCGGATTCGTCCTCCCCTGGGGCGGATTGGCGATCGGCGCCATATCGGCCATCGTTTGCTATATTTCCGTCAGCATGAAGCCGTTCTTCAAATACGACGATTCCCTCGATGCCTTCGGGGTCCATGGCGTCGGCGGCTTCCTCGGCGCCGTTCTCACCGGCGTGTTTTGCTATCAGTGGACCTACATCGACCCAGCGGTCGGCAAGCCCGGGTTGATCGCCTCCGGAAATTTGGAGCAGGTCTGGATTCAATTCAAGGCCGCCGGCGTGTCGGCCATTCTCGCCTTCGCCGTCAGCCTGATTCTTGTCAAGGCCATCGATCTGGTCATCGGCTTCATTGCCGACGACAATGAGGAGATCGAAGGGCTCGACCGCACCGAGCATGGCGAAACCGGGTTCGATTTTGGTTACGGCTACGAGATCGCACCGGTCGTCAGCCCCGCGGAGCCTCGTCCCGCGCAGGTGCCGCCGGTCAAATCGGGGCGATTTCAGGTCGTCGTGGAAGGAATCACCAACGGAGACCTGATGCACGCATGGTCCGAGCTGTGTCTGCCAACGCCCGCTCCGTCGCCGGAGTTCAAGGCGGTCTATCCGCATGTCACGACCGTGCAGGGAAATCGCTTCCGATTCCGCGGCGGCGATCCGGAACGCATGAAGCAAAACTTGCAACAACTCTTTGAGAAGGCCCTGAAGCGGACCTTGAAGGTCAAAGTGGAAGCGTAAAGGAACCGCAAGCCCCAGGATAAGCGCAGCGTTCCTGGGGTTCGAAGCCCAGGAACGCTGCGCTTATCCTGGGGCTTTCATGAAAATGATCGTTGCCATCATCCGCCCGGAGAAGCTCGAAGCCGTGCAGGCCGCCCTTGCCGAGCGCGATGTCTATCTGATGACCGTAAGTGATGTGCGTGGCTGCGGCCGGCAGCGCGGCTTCACCGAGGTCTATCGCGGCACCGAATTTCAGGTCCGGCTCTTGCCCAAGCTCAAGCTCGAAATCGCCGTCAATGACGCCTTCATCGATGCCGCCATCGAGGCCATTGTCCACGCCGCACGTTCCGGCGATACCGGCCAGATTGGTGACGGCAAGATCTTCGTCCAACCCATCGATGACGCCGTCCGCATCCGCACCGGCGAACGCGGCGGACAAGCGATAGGGCCATGAAGAAAATCCGAAATCCGAATCCCGAAATCCGAAACAAATTCGAAATCCGAAATTCAAAATCGGACCACGAACCGGCTGCGTTTTTGGCATTCGGATTTCGGATTTCGGGATTCGGATTTCGGATTTATTGTCGCGGCAATTTTCTCTGGAAAACCGTCCGCGAACAAATATCTTGTTGTAATACACCCCTACGCATTTTCACCTGAGGAGTTACCTTGATGACGCCGAAAGAAGTCCTGACGCTCATCCGTGAAAAGGAAGTCAAGGCCATCGACCTGCGCTTCGTCGATTTTCCCGGCACCTGGCAGCACTTTACCATTCCGCCACACCACCTCGAAGAATCGACTTTCCAGGACGGCCTCGGCTTCGATGGCTCTTCGATCCGCGGCTGGCAGGCCATCAATGAATCCGACATGCTCGTCATCCCGCAGGCCGAGACCGCCTTCATCGACCCCTTCTTCAAGGAAACTACCCTCGTCGTCATCTGCTCCATCCAGGACCCGCTCACCCGCCAGGACTATTCGCGCGATCCGCGCTTCATCGCCCGCAAAGCCGTCAATTATATGAAGGCGTCCGGCATCGCCGACACCGCTTTCTTCGGCCCGGAACTCGAATTCTTCGTCTTCGACAGCGCTCGCTTTGATCAGAATCAATATTCCGGCTACTACTTCCTCGATTCGGTCGAGGGCGCCTGGAACTCCGGGCGGGAGGAGTGCGGCGGCAATCTGGCGAACAAGATTCGCTACAAGGAAGGCTACTTCCCCGTTCCGCCGCAGGACACCTTGCAAGACCTGCGCACCGAAATGATGCTCAACCTCCTCGGCGTCGGCATCGACGTCGAAGCCCAGCATCACGAGGTCGCCAGCGGTGGGCAGTGCGAAATCGACATGAAATTCTCGCCGCTCGTCGAGATGGCCGACAAGGTCATGAAGTACAAGTACATCGTCAAAAACACCGCCAAGAAGGCCGGCAAGGTCGTTACCTTCATGCCCAAGCCTCTCTTCCAGGACAACGGCACCGGTATGCACGTCCACGTTTCGCTGTGGAAAAACAACGTCAACCTCTTCGCCGGCTCGGGCTACGCGGGCCTATCCGACATGGCCCTGCACGCCATCGGCGGCCTCTTGAAACACGCCCCGTCGATCTGCGCTTTCGCCAATCCAACCACCAACAGCTACAAACGCCTCGTGCCCGGCTATGAAGCTCCGGTCAATCTCGCGTACAGCCGGCGCAATCGCTCGGCGTCCATCCGCATCCCGATGTACTCGACCAACCCGAAGACGAAGCGCGTCGAATTCCGCTGTCCCGATCCCTCGTCGAACCCATATCTCGTCTTTTCCGCGATGCTGATGGCGGTCCTCGACGGCATCAAGAACAAGTACAATCCCGGCGAGCCCCTCGACAAGGATATCTACGACTTGGAGCCGGAAGAGCTGGCCAAGGTTCCGCAAGCGCCGGGCTCCCTGGATGACGCGCTGAAGAACCTCGAGAAGGACCACGGTTATTTGCTGCAAGGCGACGTCTTCACGAAGGACGTGATCGAAAACTGGCTCGACTACAAGCGCAAAAAGGAAGTCGATGCGATTCGCCTGCGGCCGCATCCCTATGAGTTCTATTTGTATTTCGATGTTTAGACCGGACTGCGGACGCGATTTGCGGTCTACCGAATCTGTCCGAGCAACTGCGGCGTGAGCACAAACGGTCGCGGCGGAATGCTCGCCAAGCAAAAGCGCGGCCGCAATTCGGCCAGCGCAATCGGCTCGATTCGGTCTTGCCAACCGCACGACCAGGCCAGCAAACCGAGCAGCGATTCGGCGCTCACGCCAGCTTCCCGTAACGTGGACAGGCGCGTGTCGCCGTGCCGCTTGGCGAGGCGTCGGCCATCGGGACCGACGACCAGCGGCACATGGGCGAATGTCGGCGGCGCCAAACCCAGAGCGCGGTAAAGCAAGAGCTGCCGCGGCGTGGACGGCACCAGATCGTCGCCGCGTATCACCTCGGTAATTCCTTGAGCCGCGTCGTCCACCATGACAGCGAGTTGATAGGCAGGCGTGTCGGCGGCTTTCCAGACGACGAAGTCGCCGCCAATCTCGCGCAAGTTGAGCGAGACTGCGCCGCGGAAGCCGTCATCATAGGTGATCGTCTGCGCACGGTCCGAAATCGCCACGAATACGATCTATCACCTAGCGATGCGGCATCGGCAGCGCGGCGATGGGCGCACGTGCCCGGATAGATGGGGCCTTCCTGGTCCGCATGGGGTGCGCTGGCCGCGCGCTCGATGTCGCTACGCGTGCAGGTGCAGGGATAGACCAGTTCCTCAGCTTTCAGCCGTTCGAGCGCCGCCTGATACACCGGCAATCGCTCCGTCTGCACGACGGGATCGCCGTCCCAGTCGAGTCCAAACCAGCGCAAATCGGCACATGCGCCCTCGGCAGCACCAACCTTGACGCGCGGCGAATCAATGTCCTCAATCCGCAAAAGGACGCGGCCATTCCGCGATCGCGCGGAAAGCCAGGCGATCAGGTAGGTACGCGCATTGCCGACATGCTGCGCCCCGGTCGGCGACGGAGCGAGGCGGCCGATGACATTTGGGCATTCACTCATCACGCACCCGAACGTGCAGAATCATCGCGCAAACAACCGAAGTCGTAGATGTGAAGTGCCCAGTAAACAAAAGGATCGCAACTCATGTTTCCCGCACCACCGGATTGCGCAACAGCCCCAGCCCTTCGATCTCGACTTCGACCACGTCGCCGTCCTTCAGAAAAATCGGCGGCTTCCGCGCGATGCCTACGCCCGGCGGCGTTCCCGTGTAAATCAGGTCGCCCGGCTCCAGCGTGAAGACCTGAGACAAATATGCCACCAGCTCGGCGACGCTGAAGATCATCTGCTTGGTGTTGCTGTTTTGCATCAATTCGCCGTTGAGCCGCAGCTTGATCGGCAGGTTGAGCGGGTCGGCGATCTCATCCTTGGTGACGAGGACGGGGCCAGCCGGCGCGAAGGTGTCGAAAGTCTTGCCGACCATCCACTGCTTGCCGTCTTTCTTGAGCTGCCAATCGCGTGCGGAGACATCATGGCCGACGGTATAGCCGGCGACATGCTCGAGGGCATTTTTCAAGGTCAGATGCCGGCCCTTTTTGCCGATGACGATGACGAGTTCCGCCTCGAAATCGACTTCTTGGCTGACCTTGGGCAGAACGATGGTTTCGCCGTGGCCGATGAGGGCGGTGGCATATTTGCTGAACAGGATCGGATCCTTCGGAATCGACGCCCCGGTTTCGGCCGCGTGATCCCGGTAATTGAGGCCGACACAAACGATCTTGCGTGGATCGACAATCGGGGCGTGAAATCTGACTTGATCGCCCGGCAGCTTGACGAGGTTGGGGCGATTGCCCACCTCCATAACCGCCTGGAGCATCGCAGTCCCGGCTTCGAGGATTTGCCGAAGATTTCCGGGAAAATTCGGGTCGGCGGCATGGAGATCGACAAACGAATCGCCGATTTGCAGAGCCGCCCGTGGCCCGGCCCAGGTTTCGATGGTGGCTAAGTGCATGCTGCCTCATTGTCAACGTGCGTGAACCTTCAAAGAGTGGACACCGTCGCTAAAGTATGCTCAGGCATGCCGCCGGCAAGATTTTTTTCCGCTTTTCGGGGTGAGAAATCTTGCGTTGAGTGGTGTTTTCCACTATTTATGTAGTAATCTTCCAAGCTGAGGTCCGATCCGCGGTAGCTCAATGGTAGAGCAGCCGGCTGTTAACCGGCGGGTTGAAAGTTCGAATCTTTCCCGCGGAGCTTTATCACGTTCCATCACCATGCCTCAACGTCCAGCAAATCAAGCGGTTGCGACGAAATGCCGCAAATGTCCATGCGGTGTACATTCCATCACAACGGCGTCATGTTTTATCATCTTCCCGCATTTTCACTTCAAGCGCACTTCAAGCGCTTCTGTTTTCATACAATTTCTTGGACCTATGGTCGCGCTGCCGTGGCGCGTTGTAAGAGGCGCGAAACGGCGGCCGGCCTACTCTTACAGGGTCCATCATGGCCAACATCTTCCGCAACTGGTATACGCTTCCCATCCCCGAAGGCGCCGAATCGATCGACGTGAAGGGCGTTCCGTCGGCTCGCTTCCGAAAAAAGGGCAAGCTCAAGACGGTCCCGCTCACCGATGACGGCAAGCGCCTGCGCGTCGAGTCGCCGGCCTGGTATGGATGGGTGGAGGGCAAGGCCGTGAAGCTGTTCACGGATGCCGTGGCCAGCCAGCAGCGCCTTGCCGAGCTCCTGCGCAAATCGGAACTGCGCGAAAGCGGCATCCTCGACCCCTTTGAAGAGCACCGCAAGCGCCCGCTGGCCGAGCACGTGCAGGACTGGGCGGCCAATCTGCGCGACCGCGGCAAAGGCGAAAAGCACGTTGACGCCACGGCGGCTTGCGTGATGCGCATTCTTGCCGCTTGCAAGTTCGACTTCACCGCCGACATTTCGGCGTCGCGTCTGGAACGCTACCTCGGCGATCTGCGCCGCGACGCTCCCGCATTCGCTCCGCTCGACCGTGACAAGGAATGGTACACAAAGGGCGAGCTCGCGAGCCGCCCTGGGCATCAATCGATCGGCGGTTGCATCGCTGATACGCCGGCACCGGCTTTCGGGCAACGGCAACGGCAAGGCGCGACGCTATCCCAGAGCGACCGTCGAAGCGCTCCGGGAAAAACGTGGTCACGGCATCAGCATCAAGACCAGTAATCTTTACCTGTCGGCAATGAAGGCCCTTTGCAATTTTCTCGTGCGTGATCGCCGCATGGCCGGCAGTCCGCTCGCGCATCTCAGGATGCTGGATCCCCAGCACGATCGCCGGCACGATCGCCGATTCCTCGACGACGTGGAATTCGGCCGCATAATCGGCGCGGCAGCGGAGAGCGAAGTCGTCTTCCGCGAACTCACTGGGGATGATCGCGCCATGTTGTATCGGCTGGCGTGCACGTCCGGTTTCCGGGCCGCGGAGCTTGCCCGCGCTTTGCCCGAGAGATTTTGATTTCGTGGAGTCCATCGTTACGCTATCGTCGGTCTACACCAAGAACAAAAAGCCGGCCGAGCAGCCGGTACCCGCCGAAGTGGCCGACTTGCTGCGCGGCTATCTGGAAGGGCGCCCGGCCGACAAGCCGATCTGGCCCGGCAGCTGGCACGAACGCGCCGCCGATATGCTTCGCATCGACCTGGACGCCGCCGGCATCCCC
The DNA here is from genome assembly GCA_963767835.1 of uncultured Planctomycetota bacterium. GTDB lineage: Bacteria > Planctomycetota > Planctomycetia > Gemmatales > Gemmataceae > SIAQ01. The sequence continues at coordinate 81,923 of CAVYFY010000014.1, read as the reverse complement.
TATATCACCGACGGGCCCGACGGTCCGCAGTATGCGGATTTTCACTGCCTGCGGCATTCCTACGTAGCGCTCCTCGATCGCAGCGGCGCGACGCTCAAAGAAGCGATGCAGCTCGCTAGGCACAGCGACCCCAAGCTCACCATGAAGATTTACGGCAAGGCACGGCGGCATGACCTCAGCCAGCGCCATTGAACGGTTCCCGTCGCTGGAGAAGAAGGCCGAACCGACCAACAAAGGCGAAGCGGAACGCCACGAGGCGAGCGCGTGACGTTCGACCGGCGACGGATACAACAATTCCAGCTGCCGACCGACGGGCCGGCCAGCGTCCTTTGCCTGAGCTGCCGAGGTGCGAACTCAGAAGCGCATCGAGGCGGCCGGGCCTTCTGAGGAAGGGACCCATGTCGCAGATCATCACCGAGGCAGAAAAACCCTTGACCGAAAAACAAGCCGCGCAAAAGCTCGGCTTTGCGCAATGCCAGCGGCGTGAAGGATCTGCGGAACGCGAAGATCATCAGGCCGATTCCCATGAAGTCCTGGCAAGGTAGGTGGGTGAATAACTATCTTCCTTCCGCGCTCGCGGAGGTCAAGCCATGCCTCGAAACCGCGCGACGACTCATGAGGGACGGAAAGGCCGAAGCCTTCGCCGGCCACTTGCTGGTATTGAAGCATACCGAGAACGCCGAAGAGCCGTTCGCCGTCACCGATCTTGCCGACAACCTGCGGGGCGGCGGAATTTACAGCGTCGATCAAGCCGCGAAAAAAATCGACGTTGCCCCGACGCTGCTGCTTAGCCGGATCGGCGCCACGGACGGGAAAGCCAGCTTTGGCGATCTCCGAATCTACGGCACTAGCGCCGCACATCCTCTTTGAGTGGGAGCTCAACGAGTTCAAGAAAGAACTGAAGAAGGATGAGAATGTCGATCGTAACACGATGCTGACCGTAACCGAACTGTGCAAAGTCGTCGGGGTTGACGGTGGCAAGGAGGCGGACGGCGAGGGGCTTCTCAAATCGGTGGAAGTAGGCGAATGCGCGGCCGCCTGGGAAGCCGCGGGCCGTCTTCCCGCCGTAATGGTTTGGGACAAACAACCCGGGGCGGTCCGCGTCGCGAAGAAAGATGGCGCAAGGAAACGGTGAAGAGGTATCTTCGCAAGCGGTACAATGCCGAACGGTTCAAGCAGCTCTGGACCGAAGACCCGACTCCGCACATTGAAGAGGCAAAGCGCTGCGCGAGGTCCCCCGGCATCCCGGTAACCGACATGCGGGAAGCGATGAAGAAACAAGGCATTGTCGGGCAGAGGCTTCTCCGCGTCATCCGTCTTGCGGGAATTGTTTTTCGCCAGCGTTGCAAGGGCAGCCCAACGGTTTACATCGTGAGGCATCGCGGGCCCACGCCGGTCCGCAAACGCAAGCAAGAAGGGGCAACGGACGCTTGGCTAAAGGACAGGCTCAAGAAGAATGGCCCCTCGCTGCGATCGGCAGTGCTCGCCGCGGCGAAGAAGGGGCATTTCGACGAGGGCACGGTAAAGGAAGCATTCAAACGGCTCGATGGGAAGAGCTTCATTGTCATCCCCGCCGCCGCGAACGGAAAGAGCATCGCCGGCCGGCGCGCCTTCTGGTATTTGCCTGGTCAGACGCCGCCAACGAAGGAAGAAGGCGCTCCGCATCGTCGCGCAACATGAAGACAGCACGAAGCCGAGCCGAGCGGCGGAAACGCCGGCTACGCGCAAAAGCAAGCGCGGCCGGAAGAGGGGATGGCGCGACCAGGCCGCCATCGACCGGGACCGGGAAGGCAAGAAGTGGTGGTTGGCGAATGGCAAGCCGAGTGGGGAAAAGCTCGCCGAACAGATCAAAGTTGATCGGTCATACGCCTACAAGCTCATCAAGAAATGGCGCGGAAAGTAAATAGGGTGTCAAGCCCCACAAATCTTTTTCCGCGCGTCGCCCACCCCTCCATCTTCTCCGTGATTTCCAGCGAATACGCCGAAACACGGTTTTCCCAGTGGAAACTAATTCCACCAAATCCCGGGGAATTATTTTCCACTGGATAATCTCCTCACGCGGTTGCGACGCCGCGCAGGAGACGAAAACCGTGAAAACAAAAACGCAACCAGAAACCGGAAACCTTGCCGAGGTCCTCGCCGAGTTGAAGTTGATCCGCCAGCAACTCGGCGCCCAGACGGCCGCCGTCCTCAATCGAGAGGCAGCTGGGGCATATCTCGGCATTTCCGTGGCAACGCTGGAACGGCTGACCAGCGCGGGCAAGCCTCCGCACCGTCCGCGTGAGTGAGGGGCGCGTCGGGTGGACGCGCAAGGCCCTCGATGCGTACCTGGCGGAGCTCGAGTAATTCAAAGGACCGCCGCGCCCTGGCAAGGCAAAGTGAGGGAACGCATGGCCAAGCGCAAGAGGGATCGTGAATCACGTTACCGCACCATCGATCTACGCCTATGGGGGGACCAATGGTTTCGATCACTGACGCCGATTCCGCCTTGCGGCGCCGGCCTGTGGATTTACTTTCTGACCGGCCCCGAGGCCTGGCAGATTCCCGGCCTGTTTCGCGCTGGCGAAGCCGCACTTGCCGAAGCGCTTCGATGGCCGATCGATGATTTCAGGCGCGCATTCAGCGAGGTGTCAGCGCTGGGGAAGGTCCAAGCGGACTGGCAAGCGCGCGTCGTCTGGATTCCGAACGCGATCCGTTACAACTCGCCGCCGAATCCAAACGTGGTCAAGTCCTGGCGCATGTCCTGGGGCGAGATCGCAGAATGCAGCCTGAAGCGACTGGCCGCGCAAACGATCGCGGAACACTGCGCCAAGCTCGGGACAAGTTTTGCCAAGGCGTTCGGGGCGTTCGCGGGAAACGGTATCGGGAACGGTATGCCAAACGGTTCCGGTATCAACAAGAACAGAAACCGCCGGATACGCAAAGTACGTCCGGTGGTGTGGGAGGACGGGGGAAGTAATTCCCCCTCCTACCCGATTCCCGTCGAATCGTCGTCATCGGCTTGGAACGCCGTGCAATCGACACCCAGGGCCGCGGCGAGGGCCTGCACGGTTTCCCAGCTCGCACCGACGGTGAAAAGCGTGAAGGCGGTTCGTCGGCATCCATCGCCGCTTGCGGGCGAATGAGGAAACGGCGACTTGAACGGTATCGCGTGCTTCTCCGGCTTAAAGCGGCGGAGTCGGGCCAAGAAAGCGGAAGCCGCACTGGTGCCGCTGCGGGAGCGTGCCGAACGTGCCGAGGGCGAGCTCGCGCCAGTCGGCGCAGGCGAGCGGAACAGGCGGAACGGGAGGTCGCACGATGCACGCGGCCGGTCGTTCGCCTGACCATGGCCTGGAATCACGCCGACAAACTGGAGCGCGAGTTATGCGAGGCCCGGCAGCGGCGCAGAAGGCGGAAAGCGCGATCCGGCCAGACGAGAACCTGGCCGCCAAGCTGCGCCAATCCGGCCGCATCAATTCGGAGTTGTCGGGTCGTTTGGGTGGCGCGCTCCACAAGCTGCACGGAGCCGAGAAGCGCATCGAGGAACTGGAAGCGGAAAATCGTAAACTGCGAGGCGAATCATGAGCATACCCCCGATCGCTGCGGCCTTGCATTTGGCGATCGCGCTCGATTCGCTGCACATGGCCGACGACGCCCTGGGCGAGGCGGCGAGCTGCCCTTGGCAAGCCCGATCCGGAAAGCGAGGTGCCCCTCGATGCCGATAACCTGGCGGGAATGCAACACCTTTGCCGGATGCTCCGGAGCCTATTCCTCGGGCCGGCCGGGGCATCCATCGGCCCGCGCCAAGGACACGGCATCAACGGTGCAATAAGAAAATGCGTCGAGGAGCAAACCGATCTTCCAGGCAAGACGCCGGGAATGAAGCGCGCGACGGTCGCATTGTCCTTCGCGTCCGCTTCGCTGGGCGAGGCGATCGACGTGCTCGACCCCGAGGACGAATGGGCCGGCCCCTGTCAGGCGGCGCTTACGGGGGTGCTGCTGATGGAATTCGAGCTCGACGGCGAACTGGCGCGGCGGCCGGCGATGGAGCGCGGGATTTTCCTTTGCAACTGATTCACTGATGCACGGCATCATTCTCGGGCCGCCAGCGGACGAACCAGGTCTGTAGGGGCATGAACAGATTTGTGTATCGCCATTCCGTGCTGCCTTCTGCATGCTCGGCTACCGGGTCGAATTCAAAATTAAGTCCACAATCGCACTTAATGCTTACCGTTGTTCCGATTGTTGGTCGCGTTGAATGTGTCGCGATGAAATCGTCCCGCTTCTTCGTGAAACGATAATGCCACTTCACCACGCACGCGGCCTTTGTCCTGTAGTCCTCCAGAATTTGATACGGAAGTGTGAGATTGATTTTCGGCCTGTACACGAGCCTGGTTTTTTCCTCTGTCAGGCATTTCTCATCGTTCAACTCCTCAGAAGTGAAGACGCGAGTCGAGCAATCCCGAGGCGAAATCGTGCAGCAAATGGAGGAGCGATCCAGATTATCAACCGTGTTGATCGCGAAGTGCGGCTCGTACCGTTCCGTTTCAGAACTGTAATTGAAGATTTCCCATTCTTCAGTCGCGTCGATGACGACGTCGTCCGAATCAGAACTGGCCGAAAAGGAGTAGTCCAGCCGGTGATTTCGCCTCACTATGGATGTCTTGGTTACCTCGCGAATGTGGTTTCGAATCTCGTCCGGCAATGCCCACCCGATGATGATGGCCCCAACGTCGCGCATCAGATCGTGCTTCAAGAACCGGTCCACCGTCAACCCAAGCAACCCCGCCACCATCAAGGCGTCGGAAAGGGCGTGGGCAGCTGAACTTAGCCACCATTCTTCCATCCAAAAATGGAGCAAGAGACCGACTGCGATCAACACAAGAAACGTAATAGTCGGTCGGTTTTTGTTAAGCCAATGCCTCATGCGCCGCCTCCGCGAGCACTCTTTCGGGCAAGAAGTTCATCTGTGAATGCTTGGAAGATGCCAGAGCCATTGAGCAAGGCGGACATGCGCAGCCCCGATTTCGACCGATCTTCATCGCCCTTATCCTTTAGTGGGCAGTTCCGCTCGGTCGAGCGCGGAGGATAAGGACCGCGACAAGGCCGAGCAGATCGAACGGGTAGCTACTCCCGTCGTCCCAAGGCATGATAGCCGGCTCGGCTGCGGGCATCCACGGCATCACCGAAAAATCCGACGTCCCAGGCCCGCCGCGCGTCCCTCACCCCGACCCGCGCGCCCCGGCCAAATGTGGGGGTCCTTCCCAGCCGACATTTCGGCGGAGCTTCGCGGCGAGAACGGGGGGACACGTAGATTTGATTTTCGTTACATGGTGACCTCAGATTTTTTTTTTCGCACGCGGCGCAGAAAAGGAGGTTATACAAAATGCAACCATCGGACCGCCTCATCGTCGAATTCCTGGCCCTTCGTAACGCCATTTTCACCCCCGTGCGGCGCTGGGGGAGAGATAACCTACACGCGAACGCGTTCACGCTGCGCAACCGGTACAACGCCGATGGCAGTCCCTACCGCAGCGGAAAGCAATCAGTGCGCCGAACGGGTGCAGGCCCACCGTGAGCTCCGCGCCGTGGTGGACGGGGACACGTCACGCCAATCACCCAATCCGGGAGCACGGTCGGCGTTAAACTCACCGCTGCCGGCGAGCTTCGCGCGGCCAGCTTGGCGGGGCTATTCACCGCCGGATCGTTCGAATCGCTGGATGTCTTGGCGGCGATGATGCGACGCAAGATCGCCGCGGTTGGCGTCTGCGAGGTGCCGGAAGACGATTTGCTCGGGTTGCCCATCGTGAAGGAATTCGCCCTTAAGCGCGGCCCAATCGCTGGTGCTGATCGGCGAACTGTTGTTGCCGTACATGGTCCTCGGCTTCATCGCCGGCCGCTCGACAATCCGCCGGAATGTCCGCTATTGGTTCGTCAAAGCGCCGCCGGCCGATTTCGATTACGGTCCACCGGTCGAACTCATCTTCAGCGAAGAAGCGCGCGAATTGTACCTTGAGACGTTCGACGCCGAGCGGGAACGATTGGGACGTGAAGAGATCATCGACCGCGGCGAGATCGGCCCAATCCCGCTGCCGGTGGCGGCCGTCGGCCAGTATGCGCTGGATGATTGGAAAATGTCTGCCGAACTTGCCGCGCGGGGGGAATGAGATCGCGTACCTTTGAAACAAAGGAGATAACAATGGACACAGCGAGGCTCAGCGAACAAGCAACCAACATCAGCGCCGACGCCGTGGCCGCTAAATGCGATGGCGGATACCTTGCGATCTACGATGGGATTCAGCCGGCGTCGCCAGATCAGCGCCCGCATGGCCGCGTTCTCGTGCAAATTTCCTTCGAATCCAGGGCATTTCGGCGAGCGGTCAGGGGTGAGGCAGTTTGCAAGCCATTCCCAACCGTGAGGGCCGTCGCCAGCGGTACGGCGAAGTACTTCCGGGCGTTCTCGTCGAAAGGGAAGCCCGTTCTGGATGGGGACGTGGGCACCTTTGGGGCCGTCATGATTTTGAGGGCCACGCAGATCGAGGAAGACGATTTGATCGAGATCGAGGAGCTCACCTTTCGGCAAGCCGCCGAGCGACCCGGCGTCAATTAAGTAGGAAGAACTCCCGCCGGCGAAAGGCTTCACGGCGATCGCTTCCTCAATCCGATCCTTGACCGCCATCATGGTGAAATGACAGGCATCCATCCGCCCGAGCCAGGGGTGTCCGTCGTCCAGCAAAGCGTCGTAGGTTTCTGCAATGCTGGCCGAGGCGAATTGCAACGCGACGACTGCCGCTCCCAGATGGGGGAATTCGTGCTCGCGCTCGGCACTTTCGGCAATGACCCGCGCCACCGCGATTTGGCCGATCACGGCGCACCGTCTGTCGGCCAGGGGCTTCAAGGCCCCGCGAATGACGCGCAACGTCGCCGAGACCGAAGGCGTTTACCCGAAGCCGAAGGACGCGCCAAGCACGCCGGGTATGATCTGGGTTTCAATCGGCATTGCCGCGGAGCGCTTCGGCGAAATCAGCGAGGAAATCGAATTGCTGGCATCGGTGGACGGTATCCGCATCGACACCCACGACGACGGCCAGGGCGATGTAATCGAGATCGACCAGGCAGCGCAAGGACCGTGCAGGCTAACGGCAGCGCTGGCCGACAAGAGGCAAGAAGAAACACCTATTGAAGCAACCGGCTAGAAGCCGGTTGTTCGACGAAAAAATCACCTCAAGCGCACTTCAAGCGTTTTTCTTGCGTCGTTCTCACCATGATTTTAACCACGCGCAACACTTTGACGCAGCCGGCTGTTAACCGGCGGGTTGAAAGTTCGAATCTTTCCCGCGGAGCTTTTCTCATCCTCCATCATCTCGCCGCACTTGGCTTCATCTCCCTTCAACGTAATGACTTGTGCTGAACGGCCCCTAACGTCGTCGTCGTCGTCGCAGCGTGTGCGTTCCTTACCCTTCGTCATGTTCTTGCATGTGGTCGCCATGCGTTCCCGGTGCCGACGACGCTCCAAGTGCGGGCAACCGATCCACCGCGCCGGTCTGCTACCGGCTAGAATGACCAAGCCGCCGGGTGGGATTCGCACCCACAGAAAACCAGCACCTTTGCACGGCGCACGCCACGGATGAAACACTGACGGAACACGGATGGAAAATCGATTGTAAATGTTCGTTTCTTCCGACGTGCCTTGTGTCCGTGTTCAATCCGAGTTTCATCCGTGGCCAGATTTTTGGAACTACGGACATATTGGATCTGTTTTCGAATTTGTTTCGGTTTTCGAGATTCGCATTTCGATTTTGCACGTACAATCTCTTTACGGATTTCCCCTAAGAATTCCTTCGCTGTGGCGAATAACTCTGGAACCAACCTTCCCTGGAGGTTTCGTGCATCATGGCTGCGCCTAATCCACCCACGGCCGCTCCGGCCCCAGCAGCGCCCCGCGCCGCGCCAGCGCGAGATTCGCGTCATCAGTCATTGCGGCCTTTTTTATTGGTGGCCGGTTTGGCTGGTCGGCTTCATCATGTGGATTATCACGATGGTAAGCGGCCACGTGATGGCGACAGTCCCCGCCGACACGACCGCGCGCCCTAATGTCATCCCAGCCGATCCCACGGTGAAAGACGATCAACCGCGCGATGCACTGGTTTTTCCCAAGGGCCAGAGGCTGCACAAGATTGGCGACGAACCGGAAAAACCCCATCTGCACGTGAGCCCAAAGAAGGAACTCGGTGTCTTCTTCATCGCCGTGCTGCTCATGGTCATCGTCATCACCAACATCCCCTTGCGCGGCCTGTGGTCGGTCATCGTACTCATACTCATTGCCTTAATCGTAGTCCTCTTTGCCTTCTTTGAGGTATGGAACACGATCCTCAACTGGATCAGCATTCTCGACATTCGTATCACAGCGGGCGGTTATTTCGTAATTTCGATCGTCCTTTTTGTGCTGTGGCTGATGGTCATGCTCGTCTTCGATCGGCAAATCTACATGATCTTCACGCCGGGCCAGGTGCGCGTCGTCCAGGAGATCGGCGACGCGGAAACCTCCTACGACACCTCCGGCATCACCGTGCAGAAGCAGCGCAGCGATCTGTTTCGCCACTGGATTCTCGGTCTGGGCTCCGGCGACCTCATCGTCAAGACCTCGGGCGCCAACGCCCAGGAAATTCACATGCCAAATGTTCTTTTCATCGGCCGCAAGGTCGCCGAGATCGAACAGATGCTGCGCGAACGCCCCGTGGTAATGGGCCGGCCGAATTGATTGCGTTCGCGCGAGCCGCGCACGCAGTAATCGATTGCACGATTCGCGTACTTCGTGCGCGGCTCATGGCTAAATCATTGTGCGCAATTCCGCTGCACGCACATTGGGGTTCCAACGGGTGATAGGCGTGTGGGGGGTGTGTGCAAAACTCGCAGGCGCAAAGCAAATTAAGTTGCTCGAACCGACGTATCCACGGTTTCAATCCGATGCGGCACGAAGCGGCTCGTGTTCGACGTGATCACGCCGTCATCCTCGCGAATCCCCAGGCCGCACGCGTAGCCGTTCACCATCCAGCTTCCAAGGACAATCGTGCTGCCGTCGAATTTCGGCGTCTCGTGAAACTGCTGATAGACGAACGGGCCGCCATAGTCGCCGGAGGTCGCCAGCAGCGGTTTGCCATCTTCGAGAATCGTGACATTAGCCCCCTCTCGCCCCAACGCCGGCTTCTTCACGCACTTGCCCGGCAATGGCTGCCACGACGCGGGCAAAAGATTCGGGTGATTCGGGAACAGTTCCCACAAGAGCGGCAACAACGCCTTGTTGCTCAACAGTGCTTTCCACGGCGGTTCGAGCCAGCGCGTAACGGCCCCGCATAGATGCTGCCCGAACTCCTCGCGCATCAGCCATTCCCAGGGGTACAGCTTGAAGACGTAGCCCAGCGTTCGCTCGCGCATATCGACGAAGGCGCGCCGCCTCGCATTCCAGCCGAGGGCGCTGATCGGCAGATACTGCGTGGTCAACCCGGCTTGCACGGCCGTGTCGCGCAGGTAGGTCGCCGTCAAGAAATCTTCGATGTGCCCCTCGGCAGAGACAAACGTCACCGGGATGCCGAGCTCCGTCTTGACACGCCGCCAGGCTTCGATCAAGCGTTCGTGCAGCGAATTGAATTGATCGGCGGCCGGTGCCACGTCTTGAAGCCAGAACCACTGCACCACAGCGGCCTCGAGCAAAGCGGTCGGCGTGTCAGCGTTGTACTCAACCAGCTTGGGCGGTCCCACGCCGTCCCAGAGCAAATCGAATCGGCCGACGATCGTGATCTCTTCGTTGTCCCAGCTGTGGCGGATGTAATCGGCGAACGCGGAGGGAATCTGAAATTCCTGCCAGCGGTTGTGGCGCGCGAGGTGCTCGACCGCCTTCAAGCAAAGCTCGTTGAGGGCGTAAGTGGCGAGTTCGATTTGGTCGATCTGGGCAAGCGAAAAGACGTAGCAGGCGGATTCGTCCCAGTAGGGATCGCCGTTGTCCAGCGTGTGAAAAGAAAGGCCAACCGATTCGACGCGGCGTTGCCAATCGGGTCTTGGAGAAAACGTGAGGCGTTGCATGATTACCCTCCGGCGCCGGAAGTGCCGCTGCCGGAATGGCCGCCGCTGGCCGTGGTGCCGAACCCGCCGCGTGGGCTGGACGCGCCAACCACTCCCTGGGGCGTCCCAACGGCGACGGGGCCGAAGGGATGCGATGAGCCGCCGCCCCAGAACATCCAGCCGGGTCGATTGTGCCAGACATTCCCGCCATGACCGCCGCCGCCGGGATGGTGGTTGGGGTTGTTGGGGTCATCTGGATCGAAGTACCCGCTGCAGCAGCAACAGGCTCCGAGGGCGCCGAGCGTGCCCAGGATGCACAGGGTGATGATGGCGGACTTGCGCGACATCGCTCCGATCTCCTAGCCCGCCACGCGCGAAACGATTAGACAGATGCCAATGATGATGGCGGCGCCCAGGATCGCCGCGGCAATATTCTGCTTCTGAACGATCTCCACCTCCAGATTGCCCGGCGAAAACATATCGAACAGCTTGAACCCGATGATCGCCAGCGCGATGCCGACGACGCCGAACACGACCGTGGACAGCACCGCCATGCCGAAGGTGTAGGGATTGTCCCAGATTTGAGGTTGCTGGGCGAAGAGAATCGAAACGGTGGCGAACATGAAAACTCCTATCGGCTTACACACGATGTCAGATTCGCTAAGCCATTTTAGCGTTAGGGCAAAATCCTGCATTGAGGTAGTGCTTTGAGCAATTCACTACGGCCAGCGTCTGTGACGGCGGGTCTTAAGGATAGATATAGACGAAGTCGTCGAAGGCTGGTTAAGGCATGCAGTTCCTTTAGCCCGGCATCGGTAACCTTTGTTCGCGAGAGGTCTAGGGAGACAAGCTGCTTCATTCCCGCTAGCTGCTTCAATCCTTCGTCGGTCACGCCTCGCATTTGCTTCGACGTAACACCGATTGACAAGTCGAGATGGATGAGATTAGCCAGTCCTGCAATCTCCTTCAGCCCGGCATCACTCACTTGGGTGCCGCTGAGGTCGAGCCAGACGATTTCCAAATCGGATTTCGCTCTGCCGCTGTCTTTTGCCTTCGCGAATGGCAGCACGTGCAACATGCCGATTCGACGGAGTTCGTGTAAATGCTGATCCGTGACCCGCGATGGAAGCAGGCGAAGCTCTTGCAACTCCTTCAGGTCGGCTAACTCTTTCAACCCATCAGCGGTCGCCTTTGTGTATGTCAGGTCGAGCACAGTGAGATTCTTGTGAACCGCTATATGCTTCAAGCCCGCGTCCGTGACAGCGTCGGCGTATTGCAAGTCAAGCACGTTGAGACCATTCAGCGCGGCAAGCTCTTTGAGGCCCGCATCGGTCACGGCGTCACCGCCGAGCTGGAGCTTCGCAAGCTTCTTGAACGCCGCCAAATGCTTCAAGCCGGCAGTCGTCATATTGATGCCGTAGGCGCCCTGCAGGTACAATTCGGTGATCTCTGTGCAACCGCCCAACGCCCTTAACCCAGCATCGGAAACATCCGTGCCGTCAAGGTGTAGTACCCTAAGGCGCTTCAAGCCCACCAGTTCTTTCACACCTTCATTAGTCACGCGGGAATTGCTCAATACGAGCTCCTCGAGATTCGGCATTTCGGCCAAATGCTTAAGGCCAGCGTCCGAAATCCCTGTACCGTGGATGTCTAGGGATGTCAGTCGCGTGTTTCGCGCGATCTCCTTGAGACTGAGATCGGAAAAAAATCGGTTATCGCTTACGTCCAGCGTTGTGAGATTCTTCAGGCATGCAAGGTCGTTCAACTTGTCGTTCGCTACGTCGTCCTTTCTTAGGTGGACCCGCAATCGTTGGAGATTTTTCATGGCGGGCATTTTTCTAAGGCCAACGATGGTCACACCGGTGTAACGAAGATCCAACGACTTCACCTCTTCCAGGGAAGTGGGCCGTGCGCGCATCCTTTCCCGCCGCCCTGGACAATCGGTGCAGCAGGCCGTGCTTTCCCAATAAGCTGAGAAATTCGTCATTGATTTTTTCCGATTCAAACGAAATCGTGACAATGTTCTTACGTCCGCCCAGGCTTCTGATTCCGGCTTCGCTCACTTTTGTGTTGTAGAGTCCGAGGTAAGATATTTGCGGCAACGCGTCGAGAACGCCTTTCAATTTCTCATCCGTCACGGTGTTGCCGCTCAGGCCGATGCCAACCAAGTGTTTTTGTCCAGAAAGATCCTTCAATCCCTTCCAATCTTTGCCATCCGCGCTGTGGCATAGTACTGCAAATGGGATCGGAACTTCAGGAAGCTCGGAAACACCAAGATGGGCAAATCGAAAGTAGAATCCTGGGATTCCTCGATCGCCGCCGGGTCTGACAAGCGGAATTCCTACTAAGAACGGGAGATCGTACGTCCATCCGACGTACGTCGCCCCAAGGCTCTCATACGCGGCGATGGTCCCAGAATCGATCGGCGCATATTTCACCTGTTGCGCCGACAAGGAACCCGCTTGCAGCGCGAAGAGAATGCTGACGGCAACGCAATATCTGATTCGCAGAGAGGTTGTCATCGTCGGCGTCCCTCGGGCGTTGCTTTTTCGTCTTCGTTATCTGACCAACTCCAATACATCAGGTCTTCTCCAGGTGCAAAGCGTGCATCGAAACCTCCTGGGTTCTGCCCTACCTTGCACTGAGGTTCAACGGGATTCGGTGTCAGTATAACGTCTCGCGGTCGCTTCCGCCAGCATTGGATGTCCTCGGATGTTCGGCTGGGACGTTGCGGAGGCGATCCGTATATTGCCAGTGACCCAGTTCATGGAGAACCGCGAAATGGCCACACAATATCCCGGCGCCACTGCACCGGAGTTTGCCGCTGACGGTGCGCCCGGCGAGCGGTGCATTCTCGTTTTGTTCGGCGCTTCTGGCGACCTTGCCAAGCGGTTGCTGATGCCGACGCTGTACAATTTGGCGTGCGACCGATTGCTGCCGGCGCGGTTTGCGGTAGTCGGCATGGCACTGGAGGAATGGACCACGGAGGAATTCCGCGAGCGCATGTCGCGCGACATGCGCTCCTTCAACACGCGCCCCGATTTTGATCCGGCCGTCTGGAACGACCTGTGCAATCGGTTGTATTATTTGCCGGGCAAGTTCGATGACGCTGCCGCCTTCCAGCGCTTGCGCGAGCGGGTGGCGGGACTCCAGGCCGAGCACGACACGGGCGACAATCTACTCTTCTATCTCGCCGTGCCGCCGACGCTCATCGGCCTGATCTCCGCCAGCATCGGCAAAGCCGGATTCAAGGCCCTGCCCGGCTGGAAACGCATCGTCGTCGAGAAGCCGTTTGGCCGCGATCTGCATTCGGCCCAGGTGCTGAACAAGCAGCTTGTCGCCGACTGGCAGGAAAATGAAATCTACCGTGTCGATCATTACCTCGGCAAGGAAACGGTGCGCAACATCCTGGCGTTTCGCTTCGCCAACGGCATGTTCGAGCCGCTTTGGAACCGCGAGCACATTGACCATATCCAGCTCACCGTTTCCGAATCGGTCGGCGTCGAGTGGCGCGGAAACTATTACGATCGCGCCGGCGCCTTGCGGGACATGGTGCAAAATCACATGCTGCAAATGCTGGCATGCGTTTGCATGGAGGCCCCCATTTCCTTCGCTGCCGACGACATTCGCGATGAAAAGGCCAAGGTGCTGCGGGCCATCCATGTCTGTACGCCCGAAGAGGTTCCCGAAAACACGGTGCGAGGCCAGTACGGGGCGGGCAAGATGGACGGGAAAAACTGGGCCGCCTATCGGCAGGAACCGAACGTCAATCCGCATTCCAATATCGAGACCTTCGCGGCGCTGCGCCTCTATATTGACAACTGGCGCTGGGACGGCGTGCCGATCTATTTGCGCACCGGCAAGGCGCTCTGGACGCGCGGCACCAACGTCGTCATCCAGTTCAAGAAACCGCCGGCCCGGCAATTCCAGGGGACCGGCGTTGCCAAGCTCACCGCAAATCGGCTGATCTTCCACATCCAGCCCGACCAGGGCATCGAGACCCGCTTCCACGCCAAGGTTCCCGGGCCGACGGCCCTGCAACTTCAGCCGGTCGCCATGCGCTTCGATTACGGCGAGGCCTTTCAAGCCACGCGCGGCACCGGCTACGAAGTAATGATCTATAGCTGCATGAAAGGAGACGCAACGCTCTTTTCGCGAATCGACCTGGTGGAGACCGCCTGGCGCATTGTCCAGCCGATCCTCGATTACTGGGCCGTCCACCCGGCGAGCGACTTCCCCAACTACGCCGCGGGCACCTGGGGTCCGCTGGCAGCGCATGACCTGATCGAGCGCGACGGCCGGCGCTGGTTCGAGGTCATTCACCATGAGATGCTCGAGCGCGTGCCGCTGTTTCAAGGTGGGGACGCGCTCCTGCTCAACCAGATCGGCATGGCCCTGCAAACCCGCGCCGTCGCCGCCGGCGAAATCATCATTCGCGAAGGCGATCGCGGCGATGAGATGTTCGTGATCGGCTGCGGCGAGGTCGAGGTGCTGGATGGCGTCGGCGCCGTCGTGGACACGATGCGCGAAGGAGATGTCTTCGGCGAGGCGGCGCGATTGCGCGCGGAGGAGCGCACGGCCACGATCCGCGCGCGAACCCTCTGTGATCTTTTCGTGCTGGGCCGGGCCGATTTCGTCCGCATCCTGCGCGATCATCCCCACTTCGCCCAGACGATTGAGGCCATCGCCCGCGAGCGCTACAACCTTGCCGTCTCGGCCCGGCAATTGATCGCCCGCAAGTAATTGACGGCCGCCGCGCTGGCAGTTCCATAAAGAGAGGTCGCGATGGAGAATTTGATAATCAAGTTTCGCACGGCCGGCAAAGCTTTTGCCCCATGGCCTATTCGCTCGGCGAACCTTAAATCGGGAAGCCCAATTGAGACCACCGTAGACGGGCGTCGCATTTCATTTGGCGACGCGGCTGCATATGGCATTGAACTTGTTTATCAATACTACACGGAGTGCCACGTCATCAATGAAAACGGCGAGATCCGCATCGAGTGGGACTACGCCAACGAACCTGGGGGCGTCCTGGGATGGGATGAGTTCAGCGACACCGTTCCGAAGCCTTCCGATGCCTTCGTTTTCGGCACATCGGTTGATTTGCAGGCCCCGCCCGGATATGTACTGCGCACGGAACCGCACCCGCGATTTTTCACCGACACCACCGGTACCGTTCCTCCCGCGCTGTTCGCACACGTGAGGACCGAATGGTGGGCCAAGAAGTTATTCGTGGTGTTCAAGGCGCCTCGGCGCGGCCATCGCTACATCTTCCGCAAAGGTGAGCCCTATGTGCAGATCCTATTCGTGCCACAGGACAGGGTCTTTGACCTTAAGCCGATAAGCACGGAGGAGCCTCCGCCGAACCGCGACTTCGATAGTAATACGCTCCATGCGAACACCCAGATTGACGTCAAATACCGCGTCACCGGCAAGGCCTTTCCCCCTCAGGTTATTCGCTTAGCGATCCCTGGCTGGAGCGGTTCTCCCGAGATCATGATGGAAAACGGTTCCCAACCGCAGCCCTGGCATTGCTCGCCTTTCCGCGAAGGAGCGACGTATGGCATTGAGCTCCTCTATCAATACGATTCGGAGTGCCACGTTATCAACGATAACGGCCAAATCCGTTTCGAGTGGAACCAAGCGTGCGAGCCTGGGGATGCCTCGGCGGCAAACGAATTTGTCCCGATTGGTCCGAAACCCAGCAGATTCTACGGTTTCGCTACGTCGGTGGAGTTGGAAGGGCCGCCCGGATACGTCCTGCGTACTGAGTCGCATCCGCGCTATAATACGGACCGTAGTGGCACCGTGCCGTTGGCCGTCTGCTGCCATACAAGCGCAGACGAGCTGACGAAGTTGTTCGTGGTATTCAAAGCGCCCGCACTGGGCCAACGCCACATTTTTCGCAAGGGCGAACCTTACGTCCAAATTCTCTTTGTCCCGCAGCCCACGACCTATGAAGTGACACGGATGAGCCGCGACGAGGAAACGCTGCGCGCCACCATGGAAAACGGCATTTTTCTTGCGAAATCTTACATTGCCAAGAACGTTTGGCACAACCCCGATGGGTTGGAATTCAATGACCACTATCGGGTCCTGCAACGAGCCTTTGAGCACGATGGTCTGGCGGGCGTTCAAGCGACTATTACAGCGGCCGTCCAGCGTCACCAGAGAACCGTGCCCCAGGGCAAGACGATCCAGGAATACCTGAAATTGGCCGATGAATACCAACGCGACGGAAAACACATCGAGGCCAAGGAAACCTTGACCCAGGCACTTGGGTTGGATCCCGCGAATCCCGAGTTGGCCTGCCGTATCGCTCTACTCAAGTGGGATATGGGATTGCGCGAACTCGCGCTGGGGGCGATGGAAGCAGCCGTGCGTTTCCAACCGAATGCGTCGGAATATCGCACCAGGCTCGGCGAGATGTTGCGGCAATTAGGCCGCCTTGAGGAAGCAATCGCTTCCCTCCGCATGGCTTTGTCTCTCAACCCGAATGATGCGCAAGCAATGAGGCAGCTGGAACTGGCCTTGGCCGCGCAGGAGCGTGAACGCAAAGAATAAGCGATTACGCCGCCTTTCGTTGCGGATCTTCTTCGACCGTTTTCTTCTTGGAGAACGGATAAACAAGTTGCCCCAAAAACCCTTCCGGGAAATCACGTTCGCCATTGCCGAAGTGCTCCGGCAGCTGGCCCGGCGGCATGTAGAACGTGCCGAAAAGCAGATCGAGGAACGGGAACGTCGGCGCGAAATTCTTGTTGAGCCCATCCGCTTCGAGCGTGTGATGCCAGCGATGGAACACCGGACTGGCAAATAGATAACGTAAGGGGCCAAAAGTCCAATTCAGGTTGGCGTGAACCATGCTCGACCAGATGACGTTGAGCGGCGCCAGGATGATCAACGCGGCCGGCGAAAAGCCCAACAGCAGCACAATGACCTCGGCCAGGATAAAGGTGAGCACATTGTTGACGAGATGGTTGCGCAACGCCGACAGCCAGTCGAGCACCGTCGGCGAATGGTGGACGGCATGGAAACGCCAGCCGACCGGCGTGTGAAAGGCGCGGTGCATCCAGTAGAGCATCGCGTCCTGGCCGAGTTGGATGGCAAGGCATTGCTGCCAGATCGGCAGCTGTTGCACCGCCACGAATCCCGGAGCTCGGCCGCCAAAAAGAAAGGCGATGCCGGCGATCATCAACATCGCGCGGGAAACGCGGACCACGACCGGCGTGATGAACCAGTAGCACAGATCGGTGCCAGCCGCCCGCAGATTGGTCCACCAGAACATGCCGCGATTGCAAGGCATGAACCGGACCAGAGCGGCGAAGACGAGGGCCAGCCCCATCACCACGAATAACGTAATCAGCTCGGATCTTCCGGTTTCGCCAATCCATTCCATCGCCTGCCCTCCTTCGCTTTGGCGTATAACAAAAGCGGCGGAAAAAGATCAAGATGTGCCGTGTGCGATTGGGTTGGAAAACGTAGGCGGCGATGGGCTTTGCACAAAAAGTCAGGCCGGCGGCGGCGGTTTCACGCGCCTCATGCAACGAAATCTTGATTCGCAACTATTGTTGGCCTTTGCGTTTGCGGCCTTTCGTTACACACATACACCGACACCCTCCCTCTGCAACGAACGCTTTCTTTCTTGGTAATTCTTGTGCAAAGCCACCTGCCAGCGAGCGCCGCACCCATCGCAAGCTCGTCGCGCAAGGCCAGCGACGCATCGGCTGATTTCCCTGGCGTAGACGAACTCATTTCATTATGGTATCACTGCTTACGGCAATCGCGGCATGGGTCCACCGTGCGAGGCATGGAAATTGCCGCGTTCACATAACTCTACCCAACCGCAATGCAAGCTCCAAGCAGGTGGCTCATGTCCGCCCCTTTGACCGCGAGAAAATCGGTGAAATCAAAGGCGGCCGAGCCCGTTGCCAGCGATCCCATGCTATGGGACGGCTACGCTCCGCATGAGAAAGCATGGGATGAGCTCTTCGCGGACACCAAATCGCCGCATGAACATTGCCAGGCCCTCGTGCAATGGCTCGGACAGCTCGCGGCGGACGAATTCCAGGAACGGCGTCGCAATGCCGACCTCGTCTTCATCAATCAAGGCATCACGTTTTCCGTTTACGCCGATCGGCGCGGCGTCGAGAAGATTTTCCCCTTCGACCTGATCCCGCGTCCCGTCGCCGCCCGCGAATGGCAACCGATCGAGGCCGGCTTGCTTCAGCGCATCCGCGCCATTAACTTGTTTCTCCACGACGTCTACCACGACCGCCGCATCCTGCGCGAAGGTGTGATTCCCGAAGAACTCGTCCTAAATTCAAAATGCTACCGCCCGGAGATGATCGGCTTCGATCCGCCCGGCAAGCAATACGTCCACATCGTCGGCACCGATCTGGTCCGCGATGCCGCCGGGCAATTCGTCGTTCTGGAAGACAATGGCCGCACGCCGTCGGGGGTCAGTTATGTGCTGGAAAATCGCGTCGTCATGAAGAAGGTGTTTCCGAAGCTGTTCCAGCAGTGCAGGGTCCGCCGGGTCGAGGATTATCCGCAACGGTTGCGCAACGCCCTCCTTTCCGTCGCCCCACCCAGCGCCGGTAATTCGCCGATCATTGTTCTCTTGACGCCCGGCTCGTACAACTCCGCCTATTTCGAGCACAGCTTCCTTGCTCGCAACATGGGCATCGAACTCGTCATGGGCCCCGATCTGTTCGTCTACGAGGACAAGGTTTATCTCAAGACCACGCACGGCCCCAAGCGCGTCGATGTCATTTATCGCCGCATTGATGACGACTTTCTCGATCCGACTGTCTTCCGCAGCGACAGCTTGCTCGGCGTGCCCAACTTGATGAAGGCGTACCGCGCCGGCAACGTCACGCTCGCCAACGCCGTCGGCACCGGCGTCGCCGACGACAAGGCGATCTATCCCTTCGTCGAGGACATGATCCGTTTTTACCTCAGCGAGGAACCGATCCTGAAGAACGTGCCGACCTATGTTTGCGCGATGGCCGACGATCTGCGCTACGTCGTCGATCATCTGGACGAGCTGGTCGTCAAGGCGGTCAACGAATCGGGTGGCTACGGCATGTTGATGGGCCCGTCGTCCACGGCCGAGCAGCGCCGCGA
Source organism: uncultured Planctomycetota bacterium (assembly GCA_963767835.1). Taxonomy (GTDB): domain Bacteria; phylum Planctomycetota; class Planctomycetia; order Gemmatales; family Gemmataceae; genus SIAQ01. The sequence continues at coordinate 62,759 of CAVYFY010000014.1, read as the reverse complement.
ATTCCGCGACAAGATTCGCGCCTGTCCGCGCAACTACATCGCCCAGCCGGTGGTCACCTTGTCCACCTGCCCAACCTGGACCGACGACGGATTGGGCCCGCGCCACGTCGATCTGCGCCCCTACATCGTCAGCGGCACATCGACCTGGGTGTTGCCGGGCGGCTTGACGCGCACGGCGTTGGTCAAGGGGTCGCTGGTCGTTAATTCGAGCCAGGGGGGCGGTTCGAAGGATACTTGGGTGATGGAGCCTTGACGGTTCGATTTAGTCAATGGTTGCAACGTCGAAGCTCGCTTGGCGGTTTCGCGCACAGCGAGCGCGGAGTATGGATGGCGCCGCCGCGAGGGATGCCCAGCGCGAAACCGCCAAGCGAGCTTCGATGACGCAACTATTGGCAATCTGAGGAAAAATGATCTCCCGCGTCGCCGAGCATTGTTTCTGGCTCTCCCGCTATCTCGAGCGGGCCGAGAATACCGCGCGCGTGCTTGACGTCAACCAAACCCTGCTGCTCGATTTCAGCGTGCCGGCCGAGATGCAGTGGAAGCCGCTGCTCATCATCAGCGGCATTCACGATTTCGCCGAGCACTCCAGCGCCGAGGCGGTGCAGCATCATCTGACCTGGGACGCCGACAACCCGTGCAGCATCGTCAACTCGCTCAGTTATGCCCGGGAGAACGCCCGCATCATCCGCGAAGTCATCAGTGCCGACATGTGGGAGCGCATCAATTATTTCTATCTGTGGATGCAAGGCGCCGAGGCCCGCGAACAATACGACGGCGACCGCAGCGGCTTCTACAACCAGGTTCGCCGCATCAACCAGGGCTTCTTCGGCATCGCCGAGGGAACCATGTCGCACGGCGAGGCGTGGGATTTCTTTCGCCTGGGCAAATATCTCGAACGCGCCAGCCAGACCGCCCGTATTCTCGATGTCAAGTATCACATGCTGCTGCCGACGCCGGACCTGGTCAATACGCCGATCGACAACGCTCACTGGATGGCGATCCTCAAAAGCTGTTCCGGCTATGAGCCATTCCATAAGGAGAGGCAAAGCTTCGAGCACGGCACCGCCATCGCCGACTTCCTCATCTTCGATCCGATCTTCCCGCGCTCGGTGCGCTGCTGCCTGCTCTACTGCCAGCAAGCAAGCCATAAGATTTCCGGCCGGAAGAAGAATCAGCCGGGCAACGAGGCGGAACAATTGCTTGAGAACCTGGTCGATTGGCTGCGGCTGGCGACGATCGATGACCTTGTCAAAGTGGGCCTGCACGAATCCCTGACCAAGGTGATCGACAAGATTCATGACATCGGCGGCGCGATTCGCCGTGCCTATTTCGATTTCCGCGAGGAGCAGGTGATGCAGATGCTGCAAGGAGCGAGTCGGAAACAGGTGCAGACGCAGGGGAATGCGTGAAATGAGAATCATCGATGCTGCCGAGGGCATGGCTAACCTGGAAAGGATTGTTGCCGCTGTGAAGGGACACGACGAACTGGAATCGAAGTTCAGCAAGGCTCTTGCGACGTTGAAGACGCTTTCTCGCAAGGAAGGCATTCCTTTGGCAATCGTGGGCGATTTGGCCGCGATCCGTTATGGCTACGAGCGATTCACCAAGGACATCGACGTGGTGGTCCAGAGCGGCAATTTGGACATCCTTGCTCGAGTCGCTCCCCATTATGGGATCAAGGTGATATGGAATGACCCGGGCGGCTGGCACAAACTGGCATGCGAGGGCGTTCCCATTGATGTCTTCCCCGAGGGCGCAAACCTCGCAAGGACGCGCCATGTGCCATCCCCGACCCGAAGCATCTGGGAGTTCACGCGGGGGCCGATTACGCGGACATCGCCGGCTGGATGGAAACCAAGCTGGGGTCTCACCGCGTACAGGACCAAGCTGACGTGGTTCAAGTCATGAAGGTGACGACCGTTGCCGCTCTTGGCAGAATCCGCAAGCGTCTGAGCAAGGTGCACGCGATCTATGTTCGACGCTTCGATGAGATGCTTGCGGCCGCGAAAGAGGAAAAGGAGCAGGAGCGCGAACGCGGCGGAGCCTGAAGCGGGGCCCTTGCCCTGGCGCCAGCTATGCCGCCGCGTGTTGGGGTCGCTCTTTTGTCTCGGGCAACAGGATCGTCCATTCGCTGCCGTGACCTTTTTCGCTGGCCACGTCGATGCAGCCGCCGCTTTGACGCATGATGCCGTAGGCGGTCGCCAGCGTCAGATCGCCCTTTTGGCCTTCGTGGACCGGATGGTATGGCTCGAAAACGTGCGGCAAGCTCTCGTCGTCAATGCCGGCGCCGGTGTCTTGCAAGGTGATCTGGATGTACGGACCCGGCGCCATGTCGGCGTGCGTCAGATCCTTGCGAGTCAGTTGCACGTGGCTGGCCTTCAGCGTCAGGGTGCCGCCGATCGGCATGTGCCCCTTGACGTGCGTTACCAGATGCAACAGGGCTTGCTCCAAGGGATGCGGATCGGTTTTCACCCAGAGCTCTTCGCTCGAATGCTCCCACTGCAATTGCACGGCGGGCCCCAGTGCCGTGCGGATCGTCGGCTCCAGTGCGGTCAATTGTTGATTGACGTCCACCGGCGTCATCTGCAACAGATGATTGCGGCTGAAGGCGAGCAGGCGTTGCGACAACTCGGCGCCGCGGTTGGCGGCCTGGCGGATTTCGTCCACGTGATTCTGGGCCATGTGGTCCTTGGGCAGGTTCTCGCGCAGCACATCGGAGTTGCCCATGACCACCGAGAGGACATTGTTGAAATCGTTGGCGACGCCAGTGGCCAGCCGGCGCGTCGCCTCCTTGCTCACCTTGAGCGACGCGGCATTGCTCTCATGGGCGTCGTGCAACTGGTGCAGGCGGTCCTGATGATCGCGGAGGGTGGCCTCCAGCTCCTCGCGGCCCTTGTCGCGCTCGTGCAATTGCTTTTCCAGGTGCTTCAAGCGCTTCTCATGCTCGCGCAGGTTGGCGTCATAGGTCTTCTTGCGTTCCTCGTGTTCGCCGAGGCGTTTTTGCAGAACTTTGGCTTCCTCTTGATGATCGCGCAGTTTCATCTCCAATTCTTGATGCCGGGTCACATCGCGGAAATGGAAGCGGATGGAGGGGCCATTTTGCGGGTGATCGGGGAGCGCTTGGGCATAAACTTCGAGCAATCGGCCGCCTTCGAGCGTCATTTCCCAGCAGCTATCGCCATGCCCCGCTGTTGAGATGGCGCGGCGGAAATCGTCCCAGCCATTTTGGGCGAGCGTTTCCATGTGAGCGGCAACGGTTTGCCAGGAATGGCCCGACATGGTGGCATCGGAGAGCTTCCACATCTGCACGAACGCGGGATTCCACGACAGGGCGTTGCCATCGGAAAGGATCAAGACGCCCTCGTTGCCGGCGTCCTTGTGCGAACCCAGAAGCCATTGATGATGGCGGACTTCCGCGGCCGATTGCGCCTCGCGTTCACGCAGCCTGTTGCATTCGGCTTCCAACTCAGCAATGCGAGTTTCAGCCGCTTTCAACCGATCCGCCGAATCATCGACCGGCGCCGGTTCGGGCAGCATCTCCGCGTGCGGCACGATGGAAATCTCCGGCGTTTCGCGCAGGTCGCGCACCCGTACCGCCGTTAGGTTCGCGCCGGTGTGCGCCTGGCAGACCAGCTCGACATCATGCCAGACGCCATAATCCGCGGCGAATCGGCACGGAATCGGCGCCGCCTGGCTTGATTGCAACATCGTCCGCACGCGCAGGCGATCATCGACATGGATTAGCTCCAGGAGATTGCCGGCTTGCAATTCGTCCAGCTCGTAGCCGAACACCGTCTTCCATGCGGGGTTGGCGTAGACGATGATCGCGGCGGCATCGATGACGGCGATCGGCTCGCCTTGATTCTCGACCAGCGTGCGAAAGCGTGTTTCGCTGTCGCTCAATCGCTGATTCACTTTTCGGCTACGCCGCAACTCGCGATCAAAGACGAGCCACATCAGGCTGCACCCCAGCACCAGGACGACGCCCGTGATGGCTGAGGCTCCGATAGCCTGCCAGCGCGCGTGCAAGGTGGCAGCCTGATCCTGCGCGCTTACGTTGATTTCAGCCCGCAGCACATCGACCTGGTGAATGGCGCTGGTCCGCGCTTGCTGGTAATCGGCATGAGCCTTGAAACGCAACTGCACCGGTAGGCTCGTCAGCAGGGCATCATAGGCCTTTTGCATTTGCTGGGCTTGCTCGTCGATGCGTGTCAGCTCCTTGTCCCATGCTGGGCGGGCGTGCAGCGTGGCCGCCAGGGAGCCGTGCAATTGCAAATAATTGCCATGATTGACGAGCCAGGCTTGCGGGTTGATGCTGTCGTCGGTGGTCGGCACGGCGCTGTATAGGTGGTGCAGACTATCCTCGAGCCTGGCGAGATCGTGATCGTAACTGCGCAATTGCTGTTCTTCAATGCGCAGGCGGTCGGCGTCGTGGAACAACGCCGCGTTCCAGCCGAGGAAGCAGGCGACCAGCACGACGCCGCCGGAAATCCAGCCGCGCGTGATCGCTTGGCCGTCGCACAACCGCTGCCGTATCCGCCAACCGATCAGCCCGAAGCACAGGAGAATATCGACCCCGCCGATGAGAAGCAGGGCTGGATTGGGAATATCGGCAAGCGGCTGAAAAGAGTTGTGGATCAGCCAGGCGCCGAAAAGAATGCCGAGAACCGCCACGCCTTCGGCCAATGGCAAGCGATAAGAGGGCCGCGTCATGTCCGTACTCGCACGCAAAAGGTTCCATCCCTGGAGAATCCAGGCGCTGCCGGATTCTACCCGAACAGGGGTTTGGCGAGCAAGATAGATAAAAGGCCGGAAAGGCCGGCAACTCTGATGAGAGGTCTTTCCGCGGCGTTGCGCGTCGCGTCATTTCTTCGGGGCCTTCTGCGACCTTTTGCGCTCCGCCAGTTCCTTGCGATAGCGCTCGGCTTCGGCGGCGTTGCCGGTGGCTTCATAAAGCTGGACCAATCGCTCCAGGGCTTCCGTCAGGCGCGGCAATCCTTGCGGCGGTATCGTCTTCTCACGCTGCTTCATGCCCTCGTAGCCTTCTTTAAGAAGCGGTTCGGCATCCTTGTACTTTTTTTGGCCGAGCACGCAGGCCCCGAGCACGGCCTTCGTGTTGAAGGTACTCCAGAGCTCGGGGTGCTCCTTGGTGCGGATGGCCAGGCATTCGCGGAGCATCGGCTCGGCCGCGGCGTGTTGCTCGTTCTTGAGCAACTCCAGAGCAACCAACGCAAGCTGCCCCCCAAATCGCGTGTCGCTGCCCCATTGCTTGCGCCGGATCGACAGATACTCATCGAACAGCGGCACGGCCTTGGCCGGATCCTGCGCCGACAAATACGCGGCTGCCAGGCTGCCCATGCTGAGCAGCGTGTCGGCGTGCTCGGGGCCAAGCTTGATTTTCCTGATCTTCAACGTGTCCTCAAAGAGCGGCAGCGCCCGATCGAGCTTGCCGGCTGCCTGATAGCCCGACGCCAGGTTGGCCATGCTGGCAAGTGTATCGCGATGATCGGAACCGAGCTTGGCCTTCCTGCGTCGGAGCGTCTCCTCATAAAGCGGCAATGCCAGGTCGAGCTTGTCGGCCACGCGGTAGCCCGTCGCCAGATTGTTCATGCTCGAAAGTGTGTCGGGGTGATCGGGGCCGAGATTGGCCTTTCGGCGCTGGAGCGTCTCCTCCAAAAGCGGCATCGCGAGGTCCAGCTTGCCAGCGACACGATAGCCCGTCGCCAGGTTATTCATGCTGGCGAGCGTGTCGGCATGATCGGGGCCGAGCTTGGCCTTCCTGCGTTTGAGAGTGTCCTCCAAAAGCGGCAATGCGAGATTCAGCTTGTTGGCAGCGCGAAGGCCCATCGCCAGGTTGTTCATGCAGACGAGCGTGTCGAGGTGATTAGGGCCGAACTTGGTCTTCAGGCGCTGGAGCGCATCCTCGAAAAGAGGCAAAGCCACGTCCAGCTTGCCAGCCGACTGGTAGCCCCCTGCGAGGCTGTTCATGCTGGCAAGCGTGTCGCGGTGATCGGGGCCGAGCTTGGCTTTCCTGCGTTTAAGCGTGTCGTCAAAAAGGGGCAAAGCCAGGTCCAGCTTGCCAGCCGCCTGGTAGGCCGACGCCAGGTTGTTCATGGTTTGGAGCGTATCGGGGTGATCGGGGCCCAGCCTGACCTTCATGCGCTTGAGCGTGTCCTCAAAGAGCGGCAAGGCGAGATCGAGTTTGCCGGCCGCCTGGTAGGCAAACGCCAGGTTGTTCATGCTGAAGAGCGTATCGGGGTGATCGGGGCCGTGCTTGGATTTCATCCGCTCGAGAGTGTCCACAAAGAGCGGGATGGCCAATTCCAGATCGCCGGCAGCCTGGTGGGCCGACGCCAAGTTATTCATGCTGACGAGGGTGTCAGGGTGATCGAGGCCGAGGGTATTTCTGCGTCGTTTGAGCGTGTCGTCGAAAAGCGGCAATGCCAGCTTCAGTTTGCCGGCGGCGCTATAGCCCGTCGCCAGATTGTTCGCGTTCTCAAGCGTGTCAGGATCATCGGAGCTCAGGGTGGCCTTCATGCGCTTGAGCGTGTCCTCGAAAAGGGGCAAGGCCAACTCAAGATTGCCGGCGGCCTGGTAGCCGAACGCCAGATTGCCCATGCTCTTGAGCGTTTCAGGGGCATCGGGTCCGCGCAGCTTTTGATAGGTGGCCGTCGCTTTCCGATACAGGTCAATGGCCTTGCCCGGTTCGCCAAGACTGACGAGCGTGTGGCCCAAGAAATTCTGGAGCCGAGCCACCGTCAGGGGGTCGCCAATGGCGGCGTCATCGAGAGTGTCAGCGACCGAAAGGAGTCGTTTGGTAAGCTGCTCGATGAGCAGCGGGCCTCCCTTTTCCGCAAGGCGGGGGTTGATGTCGGTGAAAATGGATTCCAGCAACGCATTGGCTTTTTCGATGTGCTTGAGGCGATCCATGGCAACGCCGGCCGCCAGGCGTTCGTTCTTCGCCGCTTTGTCGGCGTCATCGCGGGCCGCCTTTTCGCGCTGCGCCGCTGCGAGGGCGTTGAGGGTTGCCAGCTTTTCCTTGGCTTCCGACTCCTGGGCCGCCAGCTTCGCCTTTCTTTCCTCGGCGGCGGCGGCCAGCGCCTGGATCTTGGCGAGCTTTTCGTTGCCTTCCGATTCCTCGGCCGCAAGCTTGGCCTTGCGCTCCTCCGTTGCCGCTCGGTCGGCGACTACGAAACCAACGCTGGCACTGATGATGCCGCCGATCAAGGCCAGAAAGATCAACGCCGCCGCGATCACCGGCCCGCGGTTGCGCCGCAGGAATTTCTTGGCCCGATAGCCCACCGACGGCGGGCCCGCCTGGACCGGCTCGTCGCGCAGATACCGGCGCAACTCCTCGGCCAGCTGGTTCGCCGTGTCGTAGCGCCGGGCCCGCTCCTTCTCCAGGCACTTCATCACGATCCAGTCGAGATCGCCGCGCATCATCCGTGCCAGCAGTCTCGGCTCCAAGCGACGCTTGGCGGCGATGCTGGGCAGGTGCCGTGACGACGAAATCATCGTGCTCGGCTTGGACGGCTCGACTTCGCGGATCATCCGCAGCATGTCCAGAATCGCTTCGCCGCGCAACTCCGTCGGCGCGAGCGGCGGCGCTCCTGTCAAGACTTCATAGAGCATGACGCCCAGTGAATAGATGTCGGCGCGCGTGTCGATGTCCAGGTTATTCAGCTCCGCTTGCTCCGGGGCCATATATTCCAGTGTGCCAACGATCTGGCCCACCTCCGTGAACATCGTCCTTTCGGTCAGCTTCTGGTGGGTGGCCTTGGCGACTCCGAAATCAATCACCTTCGGCACTGGCTTGCCATCGTACAGAGCGATGAGGACGTTGGACGGCTTCAGATCGCGGTGGACGACCCCTTTTTGGTGAGCATGCTGCACGGCGTTGCAGACTTCGATGAAGAGTTCGAGCCGATCCTTGAGCGTGAGCTTTTCCTGGTCGCAGTATTGGGTGAACGAGATGCCCTTGACCAGTTCCATGACGAAATACGGACCGCCGACGGCGGTGGTGCCGACGTCCAGGACCTTGGCGATGTTCGGATGGTCCATCATCGCCAGGGCTTGCCGTTCCGCTTCAAAGCGGGCAATCACCTGATCGCCGTGCAGCGCGGCCTTGATGATCTTGACGGCGACCAGGCGATGCACGGGCTCGCGCTGCTCTGCCATCCAGACGACGCCCATGCCGCCTTTGCCGAGCTGTTGCAGCAGCTTGTATGGACCAATGCTGTCCCCGGCAGCTTCGCTGGCGTGGTACGTCACCGCCGCCGGATGCGGCCTGTCGCTGGTGGCGTAAGGATCGTCGGACATTCCGGCTTCGTTCTTGGGTTCATCGCTCATGGGCAACCTCGATTGCGGGGAATGCAGCGGCGTCTGCTTGGCGCCAATTGCGGCACGTGCGGCGGGAACCTCCGTGGCCTGATTTCGATCGCTCGCGAGTGATTCATCCAGTGCGCTGTCCACTTCGAATTGTACGGCGAGTGCATCCGCCAATTGGGGAAAACGGCCAACGTACTCCTCCAGAAGAGGACGACCGCCGTCTTCCTCGCGGAGCATGACTTCGTTGTAGATCAGGTCGAGCACCGCCTCGGCGTCCAACGGGCCCGAGACCTGCAGGTATTCTTCGACCGCGCGCGCACGCCCATCCGCCAGCGACTTTTTTGCTGATCGAGCAGTTCAGCCAGCGTGGCACAGCGCCGGGGCGGTAGCTCGTTATTGCTCATAATCGTCCAGATGAAGTTGATGGGCGACGCGCTCCACGGCGCGCGCGAGCTTTTTGCGCAATGCCTCGGGCGCCCCGCCCATGCGTTCCGCGATGTCGTTCCATTCCAGGCCGTCCTTGCGCAGCGTCAGCAGCTGCCGTTCATCCGCCGATAACAGCCGCTCGGCGGCGAGAATCAATTCCTGGCCGGCCACGTTTTGGCTGGGGCTCGGCTCATTGGCTGCGATCAACGCTTCATCGAGTTCACCGCCGAACACGCGGCGCCTGTCCCGGCGCTGTCGATGCTGTGCGCGTGCCTGGCATGCGAGCTTTTTTCGCGCCATGGCGCCGAGCAGCTTGACAAGTTGACCCGGTTCCTGGATTTCGTATTGTCCCACCGATGCCCGCACAAAAAAGCTGGCCAGCACTGATTGGCAGATGTCCATCGAATCCAGGTAGCTGGCCAGCCGTGAGCCGGCCAGACGAAAGCGGACCGCCCTGCGGATGGCCGGCTCGTATCGCTTCACCAGCTCAGCCGCAGCCTCCTGGTTTCCCGCTCGCACCCTGACCATCAATTCTTTGAAAGAATTTGCATCGCACACGAGCGCGCTCCGTGAACTCCATCAATCAGGTCGTGGTTCGATCCTATCGTATCCCCGCATTTTCTCCCGTCTACAGGCTACACGGGCCGACGGCTTGACAACAGCTTTTTTTTTGCTTTTTTTGTCCGATTGGGCGTTGGACGGCAATGTGTTGTGTGGAGAACGGACGACCCATCCAGAAGGGCAGCTATGTTTGTCTGCGAGTTGACGGTATGTTCAAGCCCCCAACCGTGCCGCGTTGATACACATCCGTGTCTTTCTTGCATGCGCTGCCTTCCTTGTGACGACCCCAAGGAAGAGCGCGTCCCGCCCCCGCCAACAAAGGCACGCCCAGGCAGTGAGGCGAAGCTCCGTATTTTGAGCTGGCGTTTGGAACACGGCTTCGGACTATGGAACCCGGCCGATTCAGCCGAGTGAAGCAGGGGCCTGGCATGGGAACTTTGACCGCGGAAATCGTGAAAATGATAAACAAAAAACCCGCTGACATTTCCTGTCAATGGGTTCGATGAATGGGCGCTGAGGGGATCGAACCCCCGACCTCATGGGTGTGATTCTGAAACGAGTGTTCGGCTGAAAACCTCGAAAACCACGGCTTCTACGCGGTTTTCTTGATGTCATGGTATGCAGGTGAAGCGTGCAAGTCAATGCACAGAAATGCGTGAGATTCCGTTATTTCACTCCCAGCACAGCGTATTTCGGCGGAGAGCCTTCGGCGAACTGCCCTCCGTTATGGAGATCGAAAAGCGGCTCGAACCCCTGGCGTAGCCGGCGGCTTGCCCCGCACGACGCGGAATGTGAGCCCCATGCCCCCCAAGCAAGGCGACCAGCATCAACGGCATACAGACCTAGAACCTCGTCTCGTACTTTTCGTAGGTCATCCGAGTGGTGCGACAAGGGGTTGCGGGTCGTCTCCGTCACGCAGCAGATCGGCTTCAACGGGACCGTGGGGAAGATGCTGGCCGCCGTCCTGCTAGGCATCGCGCAGATGGAGCAAGAAACCAGGCGAGAGCGGCAGGCAGCTGGCATCTCTGTCGCCAAGAAGCGGGGCAAGTATCGCGGTCGCAGAATTGGCACAACCACAGGCCAAGCCGGAGCGCGCCCTGAATTTCCGCGAAAAGGGGAAGCGTGGGCGAGATCGCCAAACCGCTTGGTGTCTCGCGCAATACCGTGTTCGTGTACCTTCGATCGGCCAAAGCACCCTGAATACAGATGTGCCGTTCTCGATCCAGGATGGCCGCGCACTTGGTGCCGATGCCGGTCCTGGCGCTGACCTGGTCCCGCCCTGCCGCCGCGCTGCCACATGTTCTAAGGCAGTGTCACGAGGCACACATGTTCAGCCGCGTACCCGGTCAGTCGTAGGTTGGGTGCGACTTGGACGTTCGTAATGATATAGCCGCTTATCGTTACCAGATCGCCCTCGCGAAACTCGTCCATGGGAACGTTGGTTTGGACGGTAACGCATCCGTTGTGTAAATCGGGAAGTGCATCTGGCGGTAGATATCGAATAAACCACACATTGGCGAGGCCGGGCTTGCGCGTGAGAACTCCCGTGATCCATGTGTAGTTCTCGTCATGACCACTGACCGCCAAAGGGTTGGTGCCGGTATTTCCGGCTGGTGCAGGCGAAACCAATTTTGCCGAAGTAATGCCAGTTTGTGTTTCCGGATTGAATCCGTGTTCAGTTAAGACCGCAATTGGTTCGGGGGCAGAAAGAACCGCACCACCCGTCGGAATAGGCGCTCCTAATGCATTGACGCGAGCTGAGCATGTTGCCCGATCCGTTCCACAGGCGAGTCGCGCCGGTTGACCTGGGGCACAATGCGTAGCGGCTTGAGTATTGCGACTTCTGAAATATCTGATCCAGCCCCGTAGCCACCCTGGATGGCTCCCGTCGATTTGCTTCACTTCACTGGAATTGATTTTGCATCGATCCGGCAGAGGTAATTCTTGGCCTGAGTCAGGAGGGGAGGCAATTGTCCACTGCAAAAAACCAATAACAGCGAATGCGATGAACGACAACGAGCACGCCAAAAGTGTTTTTCTCATTTGCTTCCTTCCACTTTCAACGATCCCTTTGAGGCTTATGGAAAACTATCGCGCCGAATAGGGGTTGTATGAACCTTGTCGTCTTTCTTGCACGGAAAAGTGCAATTTGTATCGGAACCCCTGCAATGGAATTGACTATTAGGGCAGTTGCAAATGGTGGAATTCTCAAAAGATGCGCATCTTACCCGACAGCTGCGCGGGCAAAGGCGCATGTACGGCCGTATAATGGAGTATGAGCAGACCTTTTGGATCAGCTAGCGCTCTGGAACTCCGTCGCCGCCAAGCAGTTCGAGCCATCGAAGCCGGCGAATCGGTCGGCGACGTGGCACGCATCATGGGCGTCGGCGAACGTTCCATCTATCGCTGGCTCAAACAAGCAACCTCTCCCGACGGCCTCGCCGCCAAGCCACATGCCGGCCCGGCGCCACGACTGACTTTGCAACAACAACAAGAACTCGAATCGCTTCTACGCCAAGGCGCCAAAGCGCATGGTTGGGCCAATGAACTTTGGACCACACAACGCATCGCCGATTTGATTCAGCGACACTTCGGTGTCAGCCTACACCACGATCATGTAGGTCGCTTCCTCCGGCAACGATTGGGTTGGTCGCCGCAGAAACCCAAACGGCGTGCTCGTGAACGAAACGAGGATGCCATCAAACATTGGAAGAGCGTCACGTTTCCCGATATCGTCTACACGGCAAGCAAACGCGGCGCTCATATCGTGTTCCTGGACGAAAGCGGCTTCATGCTGACGCCGACCGTACGTCGCACCTGGGCGCCGCAAGGAGAAACACCGGTGTTGTCGTGTTGGGATCGTCGCGATCGCATCTCGGCCATCAGTTGCATCACGGTGAGTCCGCAGCATGCCCGACTCAACTTCTACTTTGATCTGTTGCCCGACAACACCAATGCGACGGCTGAACATGTGGTGGCGTTTTTGAAACAACTGAAGGCGCAGTTGGGCGCGTTCACGGTGATTTGGGATGGGTCGAATATTCACAGCAAGGCCAAGCTGGTGAAACAATACTTGGCGGAGCAGCCGGATATTGTGGCGGAAACGTTGCCGGGTTATGCACCGGAGTTGAATCCCGATGAAGGAGTGTGGGGTTGGACCAAGTATGGAAGGCTCGCTAATCTGGCGGCGGCGCATACCGTGGAACTTCGGGAACGCCTCACGAAGGAGTTGTCGACGCTGCGTGAAGATCATCACTGGCTCGACTCCTTCATCCGCGAGGCGTTCATAAGTTCCACAGCGTAGCACCAACTGGCATTAACGGCGCAGGGAGCGGTAATTAGTGCCCCCTACTTGAGCCAGGCATGACACCCAGGTGGCAGCGCGTTAACACCCGCTGTTGTAACATTCGTATTTCTAAGATGGACATCTTGCAAGTTCTTCAGCCCGCCTAGCACCTCCATTCCTTTGTCGGTTACTCTCGTGCCATTTAGGACCAGACTTATCAAGTCTTGCAAGCCGAGCAACTCCTTCAGCCCACTGTCCGTTACTCTTGTGCCGCCAAGGTCCAGCGCTTGCAGGTTTTTCAGACCGGCCAGTTCTTTCAACCCAGCGTCCGACACTTTCGTGTTCCAAAGGCTAAGCCTTCGTAATTCCTTGAATCCCGCCAGTTCCTTTAGCCCCGCGTCCGTCAAGGTCGTACCGCCAAGGCCCAGCGTTCGTAGCTCCTTGAGGCCAGCCAATTGCCTTAGTCCCTTGTCCGACAAAGGGGTTTCGTCAAGGGCCAGGACTTTCAATTTTTTCAGGGCAGCCAATTCTTTTATCCCCTCGTCCGTCACTTTTGTGCCAAAAAGGGTAATGGTTTCCAGGCCCTTTAGACCAGCCAGTTCCTTCAGACCCGCGTCGGTTGTTTCCGTTTTGAGAAGGTACAGGTTCTTGAGGCCGGTCAGTTCCTTCAGACCAGCGCCCGTCACATTGGTGTAACTGAGGTCCAGCAATTGCAGACTCTTGAGGCCGGAAAGTTCCTTCAGCCCAACGTCTGTCACTTGCCGGCATTCGCCGAGGTTCAGTCGTTGTAAGCTTTTCATTCCGGCCAGCACTTTCAATCCGGCGTCCGTCACTTCCGTCGAACGAATATTCAGTGACCGCAGGTTTTTGAGTGCGACCAGTTCCTTCAACCCTTCGTCCGTCACTCGCGTTTCGGAAAGGTCAAGCCATTGCAAGTTTTTCAGGCGTGCCAGTTCCTTCATCCCAAAGTCCGTCACTCCCGTTCCCATAAGGCCCACCGCATGCAGACTCTTCAGGCCTCTAAGTTCCTGGAGATCGGCGATTCGGGAGCGACCAAGAAGTAGAGCAAACGGGACGCCGGGATCGGGCAGCTTGGCTATTGTGTTCTCTTTCCAAATATTGATGACAAACCCGGGATAACCGTCGTGCGGGGTGAGGTCGTCTGGCGTGTTCGGGTCTCTATCCGAGCCCACGCCAGTCGAAGCGTAACGAGCACCGGCATCAGTCCAGGCCTTGACGACCTCGGGCGGCAGCGGCTTGGGACCGCCTTTGGCGTCGCTGCCCGCCTGAAGTAGCTGCGGCAAGCTGCCAGCGAGGAGCACAGCCAGGGCTGTCCGAAGTCCCATAGAAAAAGCGAAAGATCGGGTCATGTTTGTTCTCCAAGCAAATGCGGAAAACGGCCAACGACGGCACCGTCAACAAGACGAACGATAGTTCATAAAAGATGCTTTCACCGCCGAGCAAATTCCATCTCGGAAACGATGAAGGAATGAAATGGAAGATGAAGCTATTTCGATAGCTTTCGACAGACTAACGATCCCGGCGAAAAACGGCAATGGTTAAACCCGGATATTTCATCGTGCCGTCTGACTGGATGGGATCTTGGCTCGTGCGCGGGGAAAGCTTGTGGAGGTGCTGAATGCGCGGACTGCCCCCTTCCCCCAGTGTGTCGGGCCTTTGCATGGCTTGCAGATTTGGTCGGCGAACGACTTCGACCGATTGGTTACGGACTGAGTTGGGGGCTTGGCTCGGCGCTGTTCGGTGGCGTATCGCTCAAGCGTTGCGCGACGATGCGAAAAAGGCTTTGCCAGGTGTAACTGCTCGACATTTTCACCACGATCCGTCGCACACTGCGTACAATCCAGGCGCCAATCTTGAAGAGCTTCAAGCGGATGGTGCCGACCTCTGCTCGCTCCAGGTCGGTGTTGCGCAGGGCGTGGCGGCGCAGGTGCGAGATCAACACATACGCGGCCGCCGCCAACAGCACGCGGAACTGATTGGCGACGAAGCGATGGCAGCTCGTGCGGTCGGCGAACAGGCCGAGCTGTTGTTCCTTGATGCGGTTTTCGGTGTCGCCGCGTTGGCAGTAGTTGTCCTCATACAACTCACGACCATCGTCCGTGAGATTGGTGACGATGAAACGCGGGTTGGCTTTGCCGTCCTTGGCTCCGGGCAGATACTCGGCCTTGGCGATGACGCGACGCAGTCGGCTCCAGGTGCCGGCGGCGTCGAGAAATTCATGGAAGACGCGATAGGCCTGGCCGTCGATGGCGTGTAGCTGGGCGACCTGATCGAGTTGAAATTGCACGTTGCGTTGCAACACCGGATTGCGTGCCAGGCCGAGCAGATAAAAGACGCCGTTACGCTCGCACCAGTTCATGACGCGGTGTCGGCAGAAACCGCTGTCGCCGCGCAGCACGATGCGGACGTTGGGCCATTCGCGACGGAGCCGCTGGACCAGAAGCTTCAAGATCGGTCCCGTGTGCCGAGCGGCATCGATGTTCGAAGGCCGCAGATAGGCGACGAGGAGATGATCGCCGCAATGAACGTAGAGGGGCAGGAAACAGTAGTTGTCGTAGTAGCCGTGGAAGAAACGCTTCTCTTGATGGCCATGAACGATGTCTGATGGCCATGAACGATGTCGTCGGTGGCATCGAAATCGAGGATGAGTTCTTCGGGGGCTTGGGGATGGTCTAGCTTCGGCGCCAGGGACCTCCTTGAGGTGGCAAAGCTCTGCAATGAAGCTCACACGTGGATCTACCGCGAGCTGGCCAAGGAGCGCACGCAGGGCAACCATGAAGGGAGAGAAGGGCAGGAAGATCCCGTTGACCCGGTACCATATTAGGAGTGGCGGGCTTTACGGGTGTGGCGAAAAGGATTCAGACTGAGCGGAACGAGAAGAGGGCTCAATCATGGTCGTGGATGTCATGAACGTCGTTGTCGAACGGCTCGACCGTATCGAGGCGGGGCTGGCACAACTTGTGCGCGAACGGACTATCAAGGAGTATTACACGACGGAAGAAGTGGCCGCATTTCTCAAGAAGCGACCCTTCACGGTGCGCGAGTGGTGCCGCTTGGGACGGATCCACGCAGAGAAGAAGGAATGCGGACCCCAAAAACTGGACAGTCGACTAAGCTACTATTGGCTGTCCAAGAAAGGGGTAAACATGGCAAGGAAACGGAAGTCCCACACGGCGGCGGTGAAGGCTCAGGTGGCGTTGGCAGCGGTGAAGGGAGACAAGACAGTCAGCGAGCTGGCGTCACTGCACGGAGTGCATCCGACGTTGATCCATGCCTGGAAGAAGCAGCTCGTCGAGAATGCGGAGGAGTTGTTCCAGTCTGGCGCCAAGGCGTCCAGCGCCGAGCACGAGGCTTTGCAGGGCCAGCTCTACGAGCAGATCGGTCGGCTCAAAACGGAGCTGGATTGGCTCAAAAAAAAAGCTGCCAGCTTCGGTTGAGCGCAAGCGTGCGTGGGTCGATGCGGCGGATGGCGTGCTGAGCGTGAGCCAGCAGTGCGAGTTGTTGGGCCTGAGTCGGTCGAGCTACTACTACGAGCCGGCGACCGAGACGGCCGAGAACCTGGCGCTGATGGCATTGATCGATCGCGAGTACACGGCACATCCCTTCCGAGGCAGCCGAGGCATGAGGGCCTGGCTGCGGCGTGAGGGGCATGAGGTCAATCGCAAACGGGTGCAGCGGATGATGCGTTTGATGGGTCTGGAAGCGGTGTATCCGAAGCCGCGGTTGTCGGTCGGCGGGGCCGGGCACAAGGTGTATCCGTACCTGCTGCGGAACGTGGCGATCGAGCGTGTGAACCAGGTGTGGAGCACGGATATCACGTATATTCCCATGCCAAACGGGTTCATGTACTTGACGGCGGTGATCGATTGGTACAGTCGGTACGTGCTGTCATGGAAGTTGTCGAACACGCTGGATACGGAGTTTTGCTTGGAGGCGTTGGAGGAGGCGTTGCGTCGAGGTTGCCCGGAGGTGTTCAACACGGACCAGGGGGTGCAGTTCACGTCGGCGTCGTTCACGAGCCGGCTGGAGTCGGCGGGGGCCCAGGTGAGCATGGATGGCCGAGGTCGCTGCCTGGATAACGTGTTCGTGGAGCGGTTGTGGCGAACGGTGAAGTATGAGTACGTTTACCTATGGCGTCCGGAGGCGGTGCCGGCATTGGCCGCGGGGCTGACGACCTACTTCGGCTATTACAACGAGGCGAGGACGCATCAGTCGCTGGCGGATCGAACGCCAGCCGAGGTGTACGGGAAGGGATCGAGATCAGGCGCGGGATGCCGTGCGTTTTAGGAGGCATGGCTCAGGTATCCGATGGGGCGCAAAGAAGAGGCCCTGGATCGGATGGCCGACCCAGAGCCCAACGCCATCGGCGTACCTTCGACCGAGTTATCCCTTGGCTGGATGCTCGCCAGCAGAGCCAGCCTCCGTTTCACCCGGCGAGAAGTCGATACCGCAAGCGAGCCGAGGAAGCAAGGTCAACAAGAGTTGCCAGTCAGGAAGGCTGGCAAAAGTGTAGCTAAGGAATGGCCTTTTTTTGTCCAAAGAATGGGGTCCACCTTAGAAGGAATGCGGACGAGGGGTGGCATCAGAGTGGCTCATCCGCCACGAGGAACTCGTCCGCATTCAAAATCATGGACTACTGCCCAGCGATCACAATGGGCATTATTGATTGCTCAGTACATCGGGGCGTTGTCGCCGGCGGGTCTGGCTGCTGCCTCCGTTTTTGCGCCCCTGGTCCCCTCGCTCGCACCCCACGCGGCGCCGACCTATCCGTGGTGCTTGATGGAATCGGGGAGGGAGAGTTGCGCACGTCCGCGGATAATGACAATAGCTCCGGACCGGGTGGCCCCGGGTCGTTGCCAACCCGGGATGATCCCTTGCCGATGCACGAAAGCGAATCGTCAATAGACGTTCTTACTTTGCGACCCCCGCGCTTCTTGAGCGCGCCGGAGATTCCGTGGTTGTACTCGGGCGTCACGAACACATAGGCGTCGAAGGTTGCGATCTTGGCAGCCCACGCTTTCGTGTGCTCATGGCTGTACTGTCCCATGCTCGGCGGCACGGGCTCGTCGAGCAGCGGTAACTTGTAGTCAGCAATGTCAACGAACTCGAACTCGGCATCCTTTCGCTCCTTGGCCAAGCCAAAGACCCAGCGAGCGACGGCTTCGTTGTTGCGACCCGGCCGGGTGCTTCCCGTCACGATTGCGATTTTAAGCATGTTGCCCTCCTGAGAATGGTAAAGACTTGACGAAAATCATCTTTCTGCCTGCACATGCGCCTCGACGAACCAAAGCCACTTGTCCACGCCGCGCGAGATCTCGGTGAATAGGTCGGCGGTGTCGAGGTCGCCGATGTCGTTGGCGTCGTTGATCGCCTTTCGGACCGATTTGCCGAACGCAGCCAAGACGGAGGATAGGGCCTCAACATGGGCCCGGCCATCGACCGTGTTCGCGGGATACTCGGTGAGCGACGACCGTTTGGCGGCCAGGCGCGCCGTCCCCTCGGCGATACCGCCGAGCTGGACTGCTCGCTCCGCGATGTCATCGACATAGTCTTCCACGTCCTCGTTGATCTTGTCGAACAGCTCGTGGAGCGCGATGAAATTGGGCCCCTTGACGTTCCAGTGCGCCTGCTTCGTTTGGGTTTGCAAATCGATGGCGTCTGCCAGCCGAGCGTTGAGGAGCTCGACGGCCTTTCCTCGCGTTGCTTCCGACAGGTCGTTTTTCGTTTTGAACATTGCAGTTCTCCTCATTCGGGATTTGTGAATTCCGAGTCTAAATGACCGTGCGTGAATCAGCTGCACGGGTACGCAGGAGCGCAATAAAAAATGGGAATTCCGCCACAAGTGCCCTCAAGACACGCTCTTGAGAACGAGAGGAATTCCCATGAAGATGATTGTCCTGAAGGTTCGGTTCAGTGTCAAGGAGCGTTTGTGCAGATCGCTCCGCCATTGTCGCAACGCCGGTACTCGGCTGCGCTATTTGATGATTATCAATGTGATCAACGGACGCTCGACCCGCCAGACCGCGAAAGTTCTGCAAGTGCACCACACCACGGTTGGACGAGTGGTAGCGAGATTTCGCCGCTATGGTGAAGCGGGCTTGCAGGATGGCCGAACCGACAATGGCGAGGAAAAGCTCAGCGAAGATTACTTGCAGCGTCTGCATTGCATCGTGAGCAACTCGCCGGAACTTTATGGCTGGCGTCGTCCGACTTGGACGCGCGAATTGTTGATCGAGACGATGGTGCGTTTGACCGGCGTGCGCATTCATACGACCACGATGAGCCGAGCCCTGGCCCAGATCAAAGCCCGGCGTGGTCGTCCCAAGCCGATCGTGGGTTGTCCTTGGTCGAAGTCGGCAAAAACCAGGCGTTTGCGGGAACTGCGGCGTCTGATCGACACACCATCACCGTCAACCATCCGTCGGAAATCACCGCGGTATCCGATGGCCAGGATTTGAGCCTTGCCGGCAGCGGCATCGGCAGCGCCACCCAATCCTTCTACCGCCTGTTCGGCGACATCAACGGCGACGAGTTCGTCAACGCCGCCGACAACCTGAAGTTCAAACCGGCCCTGACGACCTACAACGCCGCCTTCGATTACAACGCCGACGGCTTCGTCAACGCCTCCGACAATCTGAAATTCAAGGCTGACCTGACCGTCAACTTCAGCGGCTTCACGCCAACCATCTAGCGCTCCCGAACGCACGATCAAGGGACTGGTGCTCGGCTAAACCCGATGCTCCAGTCCCTTGATCTTTGTTTTCGAAAATGTAAGGGCCAAAACGCAAGACCGGGCGTCACGTGGACAACTCCGATCCGCCCCGGCGCTGGCAGTATGAGCGAATCTGGTCCGCCAGTACGATTCCTTGCTCCGTGCAATCGTTGAGGGCGACGCCGTGATACGCGTTTCCACCTAGCCATATTCCCGGGTGCCGTTCGAGTCGTCGCGCAATGCGGTCCACGCGGTCAAGATGGCCGAGATGATACTGCGGGATCGCTTGGTGCCAGCGGACGATCTTGTGAAAGATAGGGGCTGCCTGAATGCTCATGGCGGCGTTCAATTCCATCCGGATTGCTTGCAGTAGTCTGGCGTCGTCCCAGTTCACGATTTCGGGCCGAAGCCAGCCGCCGCACATGGCCCGCAGGAGAACGCACCCCGTCGGCGTTCGTCCGGGGTAGATCGATGAACACCACTGCACGCCCAGCAGATCGCGCCGCGTCTTTTGCGGGGCGATGAAACCGAAGCCGTCAAGCGGCGTCGGCACATCAGCCTGGCGATACCCAAGCGCGACCACGGCGACTCGATTGTACGCGATGCCGGCAATCTCCTCGGCAAGGCCCGCATCCAGTCCGGCGATAATTGCCGTCTGGCTATACGCCGGACACGTCAGCGCGACGGCATCCGCTTCCCAGCCATCTTGACCGTCGGCCCGAATACGCCAGGTCGGCTTGCTCGGGTCGCCGGTTTTCTCGATCGCGCGAATTTGGACGCCAAAGATCGGCGGGTGCTTTAGGCGTGCGGTCAAGGCTTCGATAAGGACGCGCAAGCCGCCCGGGAGCGACCACATCTTGCCGGGCCGTTCTTTCGCATCCGACTTGCGCTGGCGGGCGGCGGCGGCGAATCCCTTGATGACGCTGCCATGCTCGCGCTCCATCTCGGCGATGCGCGGAAAGCACGCCGGCAGACTCAGCAGCTTCGGATCGCCGGCGTAAATGCCCGTCACCAGCGCGTCGGCGAACACGTCCGCCGCCTCATTGCCCGCGCGCCGCCGGGCGAACGCGTCAATGGATTCATCACCGGGCTCACTTCGCTTCTGGCGAAAACGCTCCCAGAGCAACGATAGCTTGCCGCGCCAGCTCAAGAGGTCAGTCGCCAGAAATGACCCGAACCCGCCGGGCAATGCTTGCAATCCATCGCCCAGGAAGAGATAGCGATTCTTCGCCGCCGACTCGCTCGCTTGCACCAGTTGCGGTCCGAGATCAACCGCCCGGCAAAGGTCCAGCGTGGTCGGCTTGGTGTCGAGAAACCCGTTCGGGCCCATCTCGACCTGAAAGCCATCCTCGCGCAGCGTCCATGTAGTACCGCCGGGGCGCTCGGCCTGTTCAAGGAGCGTGATATTTGCATTGGGCGAGCACTCTTGCAGGCGGTAAGAGAGAGAAAGCCCGGAGATGCCGGCGCCGACGATGATGATGCGAGGAGATGCGGACATGAATGCGGTTCATTTCCGCTGGCGGCGTGGCGGCTATTGCCACCCTGCTAGCGGCAAAGGATGAATTCTATTTCACGAGACTCAGATCAACCTGTTGTGGGCCTGCTCGCACCCAAATCGTCAAGTCGGTGGTGCTGGCCGAGGCACCGTAACGGGGCGGCAGCGCAGGCCCTTTCGCTTCGGGAGTTGCTTCGACGACGACGCGGTATTCACCGACCGGGACCGGCATCTTGAACCTGAACGAGCCATCGTTTTGTGTTACAGTGCTTATCTTCTTGCCATTCTTAAGAAGCGAAACCGAGTAGCCACCCGCCACCGGTTTCCCATCGAACACCACCTTGCCCGCGACCTCGCCATTCTCCGTGCTCGCCGGCGGCTCCTTCGTCTCGGCAGGGGCCTTGGTGCGCTCGCGGATTTCATCGAGCACCTTGCGCAATTCATCAGCGCGATCGGCGTAACTGCCAAGCTGATCGCACTTGGCGATGCCGGCATCGATCTTCTTCTGCAAATCGGGCGCGACGAACGGCTTTACCGCCAAGAGCGATCCCTGGTACATGCGGAAGCAACCGGCATGATCGCCGTTGTCGTTGTATAATTTCGCCCCGGTATTGATGACGTCGCGCAGTGCCAGGTTGAGGGCCGAGGCGTCGTGCTTCGCGGAAGGCCTCTTGTCCTGTCCGTTCGCGGCGCCGGTGAACAGCGCCACACCGCCGATCATCAGGACCGCCCACAACGAGCGTGTTGAATGAAACATGGGTTCCGCTCCTTGAAATTTCAATCCATTGGCGAAATATTAGGCAAGTTGCCCAATCTTCGCAATGGGAGTTCTTGATCTTGCATGGATTTCGTGAATCAGGATAATTGGTGTTTAGCCCGCCTCCGAGCGGTTAAACGAATCCGATCAATGGAATGACCGAGGACACGACAATGACTGTCATGACGAGCGACCGTGCGCTTTCCGATGCTAACCTTGAACACCTGCACAGGCGGGCAATCCGTTTCGAAATTTCTTTGCCCGCAATCCCGATGACGACGTGTGCGCACCGCTATCACGTGCCGGAGTTGTTCGCGCT
This sequence comes from uncultured Planctomycetota bacterium, assembly GCA_963767835.1. GTDB lineage: Bacteria > Planctomycetota > Planctomycetia > Gemmatales > Gemmataceae > SIAQ01. Next base: position 40,854 of record CAVYFY010000014.1, on the reverse strand, counting down.
GGAACGGGCGCAACTCCTCGGCGTCGTCGAGCTGTTCCGCGCCAATCCGGGAATGCACTCGGAGGTCCTGCCGGTGCTGGGCAACAAGGGCGCAGGCAAAACGCACCTGTTGCATTCCATCAAGCATGGCTCGGACGGCGCCGCTCAATTGCTCGTCACGCCTGGCACCTACCAGAAAGACACCGATTTCCTCGAATACCTCCTATTCCAGGTGATCGACACGCTCCTGGGCGGCGGCAAGCAAAAGGGACGTCGGCCGCTCGAAACTATCAGCGAGGAGCTGGGCCGACGCCTGGTTCTGCGCACGCTGCAAGATCTGGCGCACGATCAGCAGGTCGAGCTTTTCCCCGCGCCGGGCTTGGGCCGGTGGATGCAGCGGCTCGGCCTGGGCAGCTCGCAAGCGACGGAACGCACGCAATGGCTGATCGAGCAGCTCAACCGCCCCGCCGGCGCCACGCCACTGCGCCGCCTCTGTGCCGAAGTCGCGCTCGATGCCGAGAAGACCTGCGAACTGGTCTGGAAGCACTTGGATCGCACCGAGACGCACAACACCGCCGGCATGATGCGCCGGCACATCTATCTCGGCCTGGTCCGGGCGGCCATCATCGGCGATGAAAGCGAGCTGGCAAACTTCTTGACTTACGGTTTCGCGGAGATCGATTACAAGGTCAAGCCGAGCCGGCAGGAACTCGTGCTCGCCGTCTTCCGTGTCTTGATGGAGGCGTTCGGCAGCCTCAATGTCCCCGTCGTCATCGCCTTCGATCAGCTCGAGGATTTGCTGCTGGCCCGGCGCACTGATGATGGGCACCGCATTGCCGAGTCGTTCTTCGCCGGGCTGGTGCAGGCGATGCATCAGCTCGACGGCATCTGCTTCTTGATCTTCGCCGAGCGAGGGCTGTGGAATCGCTTCGTCCCATCGCTCGACGGTTACATCCAGGATCGGCTCAACAACCCGGTCCATGTGCCTGGCCACGGTACCGTAAAGGCGCTACGGCTCGAAGCGCCGACGCCGGAGTTGGTGCGTCGCGTCGTCGAGGAACGTATGCGTCCAAACTTCTCCCCTCTCCCCTGTACTCCGGAGAGAGGGGCCAGGGGTGAGGGGTCTTTCCTGGGCGAAGCGCGACCAACGACAACTGGCGAAAATCACCTCCTCACGCCCAACCCCTCTCCCCCGAGTATGGGGGCGAGGGAAGAATCGGTCCGCGTATACCCGTTTACCGAGGAGCAGGTCCAGCAGGTTGCCCGCACGGAGCCGACCCTGCGCGACATGCTTCAGCAATTCCGCCAGCTTTTCGACCATCTCGTTTATGGCGTGGTGCAAAAGGCGGCGTATGACACCGATGCCGTGACGACGACCAATGTGACGCCGAGCGCCGCGGAATTGCCGATCAAGTCGGCGATTGTCGTCGAGGTGCCCGCGAAGACAGCGTTGCCCCGCGCGTCGGCGGATGCTTTCGATCTGCCCGGGATGTGGGAGCAGGCGCTTGCCGAGGCACAGACAAAGCTACGCGCCGGAGGGATCGTTGACGGGGGCGACGCGCGAATTGCAAGCGGGGCTGGGAGCATTCCTGCAAATCTGCCACGAACATGGCGTCAAGGTCGGCCCGTGGCGCTTGCAGCACGTGGTGCCGGAATTCACCTTCAGCGAGCATCCAACGTATGGGGCCCTGTCAATCGCCCATTGGGTGTGTAAGGATGGTCAACCCTGGAAAGTCGGCGTCGGATTGTTCCTGGGACGCGGTGCCGGCAAGCCGCGCGATCTGGAAATCAAGCTCGGCGCGCTCGATGTCACGCCGCAAGTTATCGATCATTTGATCCTGCTGCGGCCCGATGACGATGTGTCGCTCACCGGCAAGAGCAAGGCGATCTGGCAGGAATCGGAGCCGCCAGGGCCGCCGCGCGAGGCTGGAACCATTGCAACTGGAGCATTTCACGGTGCTGTACGGCTTTCCGCGTTTTCTGGCCGCGCTGAGCGAATCCTTACCGCCGGGCCAGGCGTTGCCGAACCTCGCGGATGTGATCCAGGACCGTTGCGAGAAATTGCTGGAGCAAGTGTGCATGCCGCTGAGTGCGTGAACGCCACGAAATAGCGCGTCGCCATTGATTGCAACAGTGAAGCTCGCTCGGCGGTTTAGCACTCGAAAAGCGCTGAACGTGGGATTCCGTGCGCGAAACCGCCAAGCGAGCATTATTGTTGCACGCGACCAATAGAGCGTCTTCACTTCATCAACGGCATGAAGCGCACGCACACCGGCGCCGCCACCTCCACGCACGAACCCGTCGGTGTCAATTCACCCGTTTTCGGGTCGATGTGGTACGAGATCACACTCCTGCCCGACTGGTTCGCGACCAGCATGTACTGCCCCGTCGGCTCGATGGCGAAGTTGCGCGGCGTATAAATGCCTCGCGCCTCATGTCCGACGGCGGTCAATTCACCCGTTTTCAGATCGATGGAAAAGATGGCGATCGAATTATAGGCGTCGCGATTGGAGACGTAGACGAATTTGCCTGATGGATGGACGACGACTTCCGCAGTGCTGAACTGCTTCTTCTTTTCGCCTTTGGGAATGGTCGAAATCGTTTGCTTCTTGATCAGCACGCCTTTGTCAGCGTCATATTCGCAGGCGGTGACCGTCATCGCCATTTCGCCGTTGATGTAGGCCCATTTTCCGTTGGGATGAAAGGCGAAGTGGCGTGGGCCGGTGCCCGGCTCGAGATCGAACGCGGCCGGGTTGTTGGGCGTCAGCTTGGCAGTCTCGGCGTCAAACTTGTAGACGAGCACCTTGTCGAGGCCGAGGTCGCAGCAGAAAGCGAATTTGTTGGCCTTATCGAGATTGATGGAGTGGGCGTGCGGGCCTTGCTGGTTCGGCAGCTTGCTCTTGCCCATGTGCTGATGGACGGACGCGGGCTTGCCGAGCGAGCCATCGGACTTGATCGGGATGGAAGTGCAACTGCCGCTGTTGTAATTCGCCGCCAGGACCGCCTTGCCGGTCTTATCGACAACAAGGTGGCACGGCCCCGAGCCTCCCGCAGATTGCGAATTGAGCTCTTTGAGATTGCCGGTCTTAGCGTCCACCGCAAAAGCGACGATGCTCCCCTTGTTCACTTCGCTGACGGAATAGACGAACTTGTTGCTCGGATGGATCGCGATAAACGACGGATTCGCCACCTCGGCGGCGAGCGTCGCCTTGGACATCGTGCCATCCTTGAGATTGAGCTCGCACAGGTAGATGTCCTTGCCGGTCCCGAGATAGACGCGGTACGCTTCGACCTGAGCACTGGCGGGTTGCGCCCACGCGACGCTCGGCAGCACCAAAGCGGACAGCAGAAACAGCAGATTTTTCATGAATGCGGACTCCCTTGGAGAAAGAAGGTGATTTATCCTAATGCGGCGTAGCCACGATCAAAGGGTGATTGCCGATCGGCGAACCTGCGGAGAAGAAAAGGAGTAACAACCCAACCGCGCTGGTCAAGCTTTCAGGCCGCACGGTCCGACGCAGACAGGCACGCTTCAATTGCGTTCGGCTTTGCTTTCGGTTTAAGCCAGTGAAGCCGAAGGGGATCGAACCCTCAACCTCTCGGATGCCATCGAATTTTTACCTATCGGCAAATCCACCTTCACAGTGTCGATTGTTGGCCTGAAAACCAAGCATTTTTTAGATAGCATATCGGCCGTCCAACGTGTTTGCAAGTGCTTGCGAGAGTATGCGGAGAAATGTGGCAAAACACGCAAGGTGACTGACGCTTCTCTGAGGCTGCCCCTAACGAACCGCCAGGATTTTCTCGCGAAGTGCTCGACGCCAGCGGCCAAGTTTTTTGCGCATTTGCTCGACTGCGTTCAAGCACGGGGATATGTCCTCAATTGGGGTACCGTTGGATTTTCAATTCGAGCCAAGGCGCGAGAGCGTGCAATGAGTTTTCTGTACGGCTGCCGGAGCGGTTGCACTTGAAGCAGTGGAACGTATGGGCATTGGTGTTGACGCTGACGTGGACGCCGCGGCCGGCAAGGTCGTGCTGGTCATTCACTGGCGTGGCGGTGTCCACACGGAATTGCGCGTGCCACGCCGCCGCCGAGGACAAAGCAACACGCATACGTCCAAAGAAATCGTTCAGGCCGTGCGTCGCCTGGCGTTGATTTGCGATGACTTGGCGATTGCGGGCGTGCTCAATCGCAACGGCCTGCGCACTGGCCGCGGCAATCGCTGGACGCGCATGCGCGTGACTTCGCTTCGCAACACGAATGGCATCGCCGTTCATTGCCCGCAAGGCCAAGAAGCCGAGGGTTGGATGACGCTCACCGCCGCCGCCGAGTTCTTGGGCATCAGCACACGAACGTTACGCTTGGCCGTTGAAGCTGGCGAGATCGTCGGCGAGCATCCACTCAACGACGGTCCGTGGATACTCCAACGACAGGCCCTGCAAACCAAAGCGGCTCAACGTGTCGTCAAACGCGCTCGCCGCCACACCGGCGACCCCACCGTACCACATGATGATCAGCCAACCCTGGATTTTTCCAACAAATAGCGAGGTGTGCATTATGAAGCGTACTCGTAATGGATGACGAAATCCGCCACGATGATTCGGGCATCCTCCAAAGACAGCGGGACTTTGACGCGGATGCAATCGCCTTTGAAAGTTTTGTGCCAGCGTTCGATCTTGCCGTTGGATTGGGGGTAATAGGGAGAAGTACGGACATGGGTCATGCCGGCGACGCGGATGAATTCCTTGAAGTCCTTGGCGATGAACTGCGGTCCGTTGTCGCTGATGATGCGTGGCGTGGTGCCGGGAAACTTTTCACGAGCGCGTTGCAGAATAGTTTCCACGTCGATCTCCTCCATTTTGGTGCGGATGTCCCAGTGGACGATGAAGCGGCTGGAACCGTCGAGGATCGAGCATAAGAAATAAAACGTACCGGCGATGTTGAGGTAGCTGACATCGACGTGCCACTCCTGATGGGCTTTCAGAGGCTGGACGAAGCCGGTGCCTTTCTTGGTGACGTTGGGCGTCTGGCCACTCAAGAGGCCCGCTTTTTTGAGGACGCGATAGACGCTGGACGGGCTGCATGCCACCACTCGGCGTCGAGCATCATGAAGGTCATGCGCCGATAGCCGTCGTCGTGGTGCGCGCGGGCGAAGTCGCAGATGCGCATGATCTCGTCCTCGGTGAGCCAATGATCGCGAGGCACCCAGGCGTTGTGTTCGTTGATTTTGCCGAAGCGTGTGACCCAGTCCTGGTACTTGCTGCGGCCGATGCCGATCCAGGGCATGAAGTGCGCGACGGCGATGTCGGTTTTGTCCGCCCAGGAGCGAACGAAATCGACCAGCTCGTCGCGCGTGTCGTGGGGAACCCAGCAGCCCGTTAGAGTTCCCCAAGATCTTTTTTTAATTGGGTGTGGGCCTCGATGAGCTCGGCCATGACCTCGTTCTTGCGCGTGAGCTTGGCTTCGAGCTTTTGGATCTTCTCGACGTTGGCATCCTCGACAGCCTTGGCGTGCCGGCCATTCTCGAAGAGGGCGTGGCCGTTCTCGAAGAGCTCTTTCTGCCAGCGGTAGAAAAGAGTGGGCGCGATGCCGAGCTCATCGCAGATGGTGGAGACGGGGACGCCTTCGAGCAGATGCCGCTTGAGGGCCGCAATCTTCTCTTGGGGGTTGAGATGACGACGTTCGCTGTTCATGATGGAACCTCCGTTCAGGTTAGACTAACCCGAACGGAGCAACTTTCCAGATTCGACTGAGGCAAAACAGAGACGGCTGCATAGCCGTGGACTTCCGTGATAAATTCTCTGCCTCTGCCTTCGCCAACATTTGCGTGAGTTCCATTGCAGACCGAATCCGAGGACGAAAAACCCTCCGAGAGTGGCGAACGTGTAGACAGTCACTCGGCGGAATTCGCCCGAGGAATAAAGTTCGTCAATTGTCGCCCGATATGCTTCGCTTTGTGCAGCATCGACCGCTGCTGTGAATCCGGCCACCTCGCCGGCACTTCGGCCCTCGCCTTTCGCGGCCTCTGCCCCGCGTGCGCGCGCATTCTCAATGGCTTGTTGCGACACGAAACCGCCGGCACCACCGCCGTCCTTTGCCGCCGTCCCAAATCCAATCAAGTAGGGAATGCAGCCGAGGCCCACGACAATGCAACTGAGGAACAAAGATATCTTGGCGTTCGATTTCGCTTTCGCATCCCCGCAGGTCATCGTGCCAACGAGGCTCAAAATCAGCGGCAACCAGCATAGCACGTTGCAGCAGAGGGAAAACAAGACCAATACGCCGACGTCCGTGTTGCCAAGAAACGCGTCCATGCCGGATAGGTTCTTCGCGCAAATCGCCATCATCGTATTTCGCCACGAGAATTCTCCCGCGTCGGGCGGTTGGCAATCGTCACAAAATAACACGATCCTGCGCGTTGCGAAATTCGTCGCTCACTGCGTCCAATCTTGAAGCTGTAATCCCGGCACTCGATTGAAGTCCGATAGGTTCCTGCTGAGTAAGGTCATGGATCGCGAGAAGCAATGCTCGCGATGCGCAAATCCATGGTACCGACACGGATTTTCTGGCCAGGCAGCCGCATGAACTCCGTCGCCGCCGCATCGTCGAACGGAAGAACCTGGGCCGCGTTGAAATCGGTCAAGATCTTCAACAGGCGCCCGTAACCTTTTGACCACACCCTCAATCTTCTTGGCATTGGCAATATAGGCGTTCCAACCTTGAATTTCCTCATGAAAGCTGACCACCGTTAAGAAAAAATCCGTCGCCGAATGTTGTGCCACGCGTGCCATCAGGCGAGAAAATTCGGTTCCAGATTGCGACTGCAGAATTCCAACATGATCGGTGTCGAAGATGAACATCAGACATCTCCATCGGCGCCATCCGGTCTTTCCGCCTTCCTGATCTCCCGTCCCAAGCGCAGGATCTCCGCGAATTCGGGATCGTCTTTGAACGAACCCGTGATTTTCTCGATCCAGTTCGGCTTGAGCTGGGTTGCCGGTTGTCCTTGATTCAACTCGGCAACTTTTTTCTCCAAGTTACCGACAGCTGCGCCGCCAAAGTCATCAGACGGCCAATATTCGCATCTGACGCTCAGGACATGACTTATGCGCACTGGCATTAGCTGCGCAGCAGGCAGTAGTCAGGCGTTCTTCGACGGTTAATGCTGTTGCCATGATGTTTTCCTCCGCGGATCATTATAGCAGCGGTCACCCCTTGATCACCCCAATCGGCCGCATCCGCGCGACCTTCTTCGACAGCCCCGCCTGGTGCACCACGTCAACCACATCATCGACGTTCTTGTACGCCTTGGGCTGTTCCTCCGCGAGGCCCTTGTGGCTCTGGGCCCGCGCGATGATTCCCTTGGCGGCCAATTCCTTGTCGATGCGGCGGCCGGCGGCTTCCTTGATCGATGCGGTGCGGCTCATCGCCCGGCCGGCGCCGTGGCAGGTCGTGCCGAACGACTTCTCCATGCTGCCCGGTTGGCCGACCAGCACCCAGCTCGCCCGGCCCATGTCGCCCGGAATGATGACCGGCTGGCCGATCTTGCGATACAGCGCCGGCACTTCCGGATGGCCCGGCGGAAACGCCCGCGTCGCCCCCTTGCGATGCACCCACACCTTCTTCTTCACGCCGTTGACGGTGTGCTCCTCCAGCTTCGCGATGTTGTGGCAAACATCGTAGATGAGGTTCATCTGCAATTCCTGCCACTTGCGGCCAAAGACCTCCGCGAAGACCTCGCGGGCTTGCCACATGAGGAGCTGGCGGTTGCACCAGGCGAAGTTGGCCGCAGCCCGCATGGCCGCGATGTACTTTTGGCCTTCCGGGCTGTTGACGGGAGCGCAGGCGAGTTGACGATCGGGCAACTCGATGCCGTACTTCTCCGGGGCCTTGCGCAGCAGGTGCAAAGCGTCATCGCAGACCTGATAGCCGAGGCCGCGCGAGCCGGAATGGATCATGACGCAGATCATGTCCTTTTCGAGGCCCATGATGCTGGCCGCATCATCGTCGAAAATGGCATCGACGACCTGGACTTCCATGAAGTGGTTGCCCGAGCCAAGCGTGCCGCACTGCTGGGCGCCGCGATCCTTGGCGTGATCGGAGACTTCCTCGGGATCAGCCCCCGCGAGCCAGCCGCCCGCTTCGGTATGATCGATGTCCGATTGGGTAGCCAGTTCGCGCCCCATCAGATACCTCGAACCCTCGCCGAGCAGCCGGGTCAGTTCCTTGCCCTTGAAGCAATAATGCCCCGAGCGGCCGACGCCGGTCGGCACGTTCTTGAAGAGCGTCTCGACCAGCGTGGTCAGGTGCGGCTTGACTTCGCGGTAATAGAGATTGGTGCGGCACAGGCGCACGCCGCAGTTGATGTCGTAGCCGACGCCGCCGGGCGAGATAACGCCGCCCTCGTCCGGATCGGTCGCACACACGCCGCCGATGCAGAAGCCGTAGCCCCAGTGGATATCGGGCATGGCCAGGCTCGCGTGCTGGATGCCGGGCAAGAACGCGACATTGGCGACTTGCTCCGGGGCCTGATCGTGCATGAGCTGCTGCATCAGCTTCTCATTGGCGAAGATGAGACCATCGACGCGCATGCCGGGCTTGTAGCTCTTGGGAATGCGGTAGCAGCAGGGATCGATCTGCTCAAGCGGGCCATGGTAGATGTCTTTCGGCATATTGGGGTTCCTTGGGCAACGTCAATGTAGCGTTAGTCAGACACGGGTCGAGAGGCTTGGTTCGCAGCGAAAAATCCGGATGCGATTTCCTAGCGCGAATCGCTGACACCCAACTTTTCGCGCTTAGCATTTTGCCGCAACGGAGATTGAATTCGCGAAAAGCCAGGTTTTTTCGAGGGTCGCCGTGCACTTTCCTAGCGCAGTCCCGAGGTCAGTGGGACGGACACCACTCCTCCACTCCGGATCTTGCTGGCGGAAATAACAGCGCGGTGTTAAAGTGAGAGGGAAGGTGGAAGATTCATCGCGGAATTCCTGCTCGAACGGGCCGTGCATGCGGAAATAGGTGGATTCATGAACGCAGAACCAAGGATGCCGACAGCGAGGACCGACATCGCGACGGGAACGCCGCCGGCGCTGATGACGCGAGTCCAGGAAGAATTGGACGAGCCAGTGCCCAACATACGCGACGAAGGTTCCAGAGCCATGGAGGTATTCTTCGCCTGGGAGAAGCTGCGGCTCATCTACAATGGAGTATTGGTCGTTATCGCCGTGGTCGTGTGCGGGCCTCCGGTCGTTCTGATGATTGGTGAGGCGATTCTTGGCGCAATTGCTGCCAACCTCATGTTTTGCGCCGGGCCGGTCGGTGAATGCTATCTCGCGTGGTGGGGCGTTCCGCGACTGGCGGCCCGGTGGGTTCTCTTTGTTCTAGGCATGGTCGTGTCGGCGGGAATTACAATGAATGCCGCTGCCGACGCGGTGAGAAACTTGCCGCAATGGCATTGAATTCGGATCCGCCGAGCGACGCCGCTCCGACGCTGACCAAGGCCGATCGCGGACTTGACAAGGCATTGTTGGCGTTGAGCGAGGGGATTAAATACGGACAGAAGTAGGATTCCCGCGAGGTCGAAACATGAGCGCCACTGTCTATCCTCACATTGAAATCAACGCCGAGGGCGTCGCGACCATTTCCGGCACCACCACCAAGGTTCTCGAAATCGCCCAGGACAATCTAGTAGCCCACCACTGGCATGCCGAAGATATTTGCCGGCAATGTCCGTATTTGAGCTTGGCTCAGGTTCACGCCGCATTGACGTACTGCCGTTTTCAGCTGACAACTTTCGCGTTGCAACTACTTGATATAGGGAGATTTACGCACAGATGCAATAGCCCGTCGGTTTCGCCACACTCTAGCGTGCGCGCTCCTCGGGCGTCATGTGCCAGCTTCGTTCGCGGCGTTCGGCCTCGTTGTTGTCCATCGGCACGTCCGGATGGTCCACGAACAGCGTCAGGCCCGACCAGTGATTGCGCAGACTTGTCAACACCTTACGTTGCGGCTGGCGTAGCTTGGGCTCGGCCAGTTCGCGGCCACGACGCTGACAGACGTGTTCGACCTGGGCGCGCAGCAGCCGATCCGCCTGAGCGTGGGACCGAGAAGAAACGAGAGTGTGGAATATCCAAATTCCTGTACCAATGCGTGCTCTCATCGGCTACCGTAGAATACAGATCAGAGCGTTCTTCCGGGGGGATTCCAATGAAAATGACACGATTGCTTGCGGCTGCAACCGCCAGCTTGTTCCTGTTTGCGTACTTGGTGCACGCGCAAGGGACGCCGCGCATCAGCTACATCATGCCGATGGGCGGCCAGGCCGGCAGCGAGTTCGAGCTGCGCGTCACCGGGCAGGACCTCGCCGATCCAGCCAACCTGCAAACGCTGCATTTCAACTTCCCCGGCGTCAAGGTTGAGATGACCGGCAGCGATACGACCCCCATCGAAAAAAAGAAGGGGCAACCGCAACAGGCGCTGACCACGCAAAAATTCAAAGTCACGCTGCCGGCCAACGCCCCGCTCGGCACCCAGGACGTGCGCATCGTCACCAAGAAGGGGATCAGCAATCCACGGGCGTTCGTCGTCTCCGATCACAAGGAATTGGTCGAGCAGGAGCCGAACAACGATGTGGACAAGGCCCAGCGCATCGAGCTCAGCAGCTCCGTCAGCGGCGTCATCAGCGTGCCCACCGATGTCGATTATTACGTCTTCGCCGGCAAGAAGGGGCAGCGCGTTGTGCTGTCGTGCTTGACTTCGAGCATCGACAGCCGCCTGCCCGCCTTCGTGCAGCTATTCGGGCCGGGCGATGTTTATCTGGGCGGCAATCGCAATTACTTCCAGAACGATGCCCTGGTGGATGCGGTACTCCCCGCCGACGGCGATTATTTCGTTCGCGTCGCCAGCTTTGCGTATCAACAAGCGAACAGCGGCATCGATTGCTTCTATCGCCTGACCGTCACCACCGCGCCCTGGATCGACGCCGTCTTTCCGTCGGCCATCGAGCCGGGCAAGTCGGCAGAGGTCAGTGTCTATGGCCGCAACCTGCCGGGCGGCAAGATCGATCCCGACGCCGTCGTCAACGGTCGCCCACTGGAGAAAGTCGTCGTCACCGTCAAGGCGCCAGGCGATGCGCGGGCGATTCAGCGCCTTGCGTTTTCCGGCTTCATGACGCCGATATCGTCGATGCTCGATGGCTTCGATTTCCGCTTGAAAAATGAAGCGGGGCAGTCGAACCCGTTTCTGATCACCTATGCGAGCGGCAAGGTCATCACGGACAACGGCGACAATGATCAGCAAACCAAGGCCCAGCAAGTGCCGGCGCCATGCACAATTGCCGGGCGCATCGAGAAAAAAGGCGACCGCGATTGGTATGCGTTCAGCGCCAAGAAGGGGGAGGTCTTGAACATCGATGCATGCGCGGAACGGCTCGGCTCGCCGATGGACCTCTACTTCCAAATTCGCAGCCCGCAAGGGACGCTCATCACTGAGCAGGACGACAACCTGGAAATCCTCAGCCCGCAGTTCTACACCGCCAATGCCGATCCGCCCAAATATCGCTTCGTCGCGGCGGCGGATGGCATCCACCACGTTATGGTGTCCACGCGCGACGCCTTTGCGCAATTCGGTCCCCGTCATCTCTACACGCTCAAGATCACGCCGGAGGAACCCGATTTCCGCCTGGTGGCGATGCCGACTTCGCAGCTTTCGCCCGAGGGCACCGTCGTCAACAAGGAAGGCGGAGCAGCTTACACCGTCTACGTCTGGCGCTTCGGCGGCTTCAACGAAACCATCACCCTAACTGGCGAAAACCTGCCGCCTGGCGTCGGCGTGCAGCCGCAGATCATCGCCCCCGGTCAGAAGCAAGCCGTGCTGGTGGTTCACGCCGATGCCGACGCGCAACCGTGGGCGGGCGGCATCACCATCCTCGGCACAGCGACGGTAAAGGGGCAGAAACTGACGCGCGAAATCCGAAGCGCCACGATCTCCTGGCCGGTCCTGCAGAACAATATCCCGACCATCACGCGGCTGGATCGCGAGTTGGCGATTGCCGTGCGCGACAACGCCCGGTACAGTCTGGTCATCGCCAATCCGAATATCAATGTGCAACAGGGGCAAAAGATTTCGATCCCGTTCAAGCTAGTCGGCGTGGACAATTTCAAGACGAACGTGCAAATCGGCATCATCGGCGGACCAGCCGGATTGAACCCGCAGACCGTGACGGTGATGCCCGGCAAGGATGGCACGATTTCGGTCGACGCCAAAGGAGGCCAGCCGATCCCGCCGGGCACCTACACGATTTTCCTGCGCGGGCAGACGCAGCCGATCAATCCGAAGTTGGGCGGCATCGTGCCGAAGGGAAGCCCGCCCAACGTCGTGCAGATCTCGATGCCTATCTCTGTGACCATTGTGCCGAAGACGCCCGGCAAGATGTCCGCGCTGCCGCCGGCGCCCAAGGTCTTTGTCGGCAACACGGCCATCTTTAACGAGACGCCGACCGTCGATGAGACCAAGCTGACGCGGGAGGTCACAAAATAGCGCCGGATCATTTCGCATCGGGCGGAGGAACATCCACGTCCTTGCAGATTTTGCGAACGGTGTTCGGCTTGATGTCTGGGTGGCGCGGCACGGACGTCTTGCGCGTGCCACTGGCGTTGGTGTAGACCGTGTGATTCCCGCCCTCGCGCTCAAATCGGCAGCCGTGTCGGTGCAAATGCTTCAAGAGTTTGGTTCGCTTCATGCCGGCGCCGGTTGGTGAACGAGTATTTGCAGCCGAATCTTTTCGATGCGTTTGGCCGTCGGATCTTTCGCCTTCGGATTCGGCTTCGGCAAGCTCCGCCCTTCTTCCAGGTAACATTCCGCCATGAGTTGGAGCGCGTCCTTCACCATGAAACGCGCTTCCCGCAGCGTTCGCCCCTGGGTATTGACTCCCGGAAAGTCGAGCACGCTGACGACGTACCAGCCGTCGTCTTCCGGATACTTGTAGAATGCCGCGTGGTATTCGAGCATGGAAATTCACCTCTTCGGGATATGATACTACCCTATTTGCGTCGCGGCGCGTGATACAATAGGTGACAGCTTTTGCCTCCGCCGCCAACTGAATTTCAGGACACCGCTCATGAGTGTTGACGATCGCTTCAATGGCATCGATCAGGCCGTTCCCATCTCCGCCCTTCTGGGCTGGCTCAACTTCTCCGAAGGCAAGCCCGATCCGCGCTTCCAGAAGCAATTTCACGACGCATTCGTCTTCGTCGCGGAGCACGGCTCCGCCAAACCGTGGGATGATCTTTCGGTCCTCTTGCGCAGTCGGCTGCAAGCGCTGCACCAGGCCGGCGGGGCGGCGTTCACCGACATCACCCAGGCGGATGCCGCCTTGCGCATCGCCTTCAACGAGGTGCTGCCGGCTTATCGCAACCATCATCGCGACCTGTTCGCTCATCAGACCGACGCCGATTTGTGGCAGCCGTTCTTCCTCGTCCGCGTTTTCGAGGCGGTCCTCAACCAGCGTGGGCCGTGGAGCGACACCGAGCGCATCGCCCAGGGCGCTCTCAAGCAACTCAACGATTACGTCGGCCATCGCCCGCTTGCCGTCCTGGAGGGGGAGCGGCGTGGCCAAATCTACTCGCATGAGCGCATTCGTCCCATCCCGCTCTTGATCCGCGGAACTGGCGTCGCCCGGGGCAAGTATCACGACATCGTCGAGCTCGCCCTCAAGATTCTCGAGGACGTGCCCGAGGCGATCTGCATCGACGCCTGCTTCGATTTGACACTGCTCGATGAGCTCGCCTTCGATCCGCGCGCTTACGATTTCAATCATCCCGCTGACAAGAGGCCCAACTATTGCTTCGGCGAATGGGATCCGCATCATCTCGACACCCAGGCCCGCTATCGCCGCTTCGTCATTAGACAGATTCTGCTCGACGGCCTTTGGCAACGCGCCAATCAATCGCCAAATGGCGATCGCGCCGAGATGCTCTTCGAATCTGCCGCCGTTCTCGCGGGCACGATCCTGATGGCCTCCGGCGTCAGCGGTTCGGGCCCGCAGACGCACGATTCGAGTGTTTCGCTTTCGGTGCTGGTGCCTCGCATCGCCCGTTATCGCGAATCGTTCTACGCCAATCTGCTGCCGAGCGTGCCGGGTGCGCACGGCAAGCGACTGCAGGACGAGGCGAAACTGCTCAAGCAGCCGTTTGGCGGCGTGCGGCAGGCGCTCAATCAGCATCTTGCGAGGCAGCGGGCGTTGCAGCTCCAGCAGCGCCACCTGGCGCTCCTCTTCGCGGAGATCGGTTACGCCGGCGCCGCGCGCCGACAATCAGACCGCATCCGAATCTGCTCCGTGCGCATGCTGACCGAGATGCAGATTCTGCTCACCACGGGCAATCTCAACATCGACGCCGGCCGGCTCGAGGAAACCGCCAAGCTGCTCGGCGTCGTCGAGGACTTGCTCAAGCGCTCCATTGACTGCGGCGCCATGGTCGATCCGTGGAACATTCTCGGCTTCGGCGCCCAGTATCCGCGCTTCAACGCCCTGGAAGACAGCGTGCGCGATCCGCGTATCGACGACTTGATCCACATCGTCGGCCAGCTTTTCACGCTGTATGGCCGATTGCTCAGCGAAGGGGCGGCGTCGGGCACGTTCAAGCCCGACCGCGACCTGGCGACGGAGATGCGCCGCCTCGCCGACTGGTGGGACGCCTTCGCCACCACCGCCGTCAGCGACATCGACCACGTGCACGGCAATGAAGCCACCGAGTCGGCGGAGCATGTCGCTCGGTCGCTGGCGCGCTGGCGAAAGCGCGGCGCGGGCGCCGCCGATCTGGCTTTCTGGCGCGAGCAGCTCGACGGCTTCAAAAGCGCCAAGGCGTTCGCCCTCGTCGTCGAGGCCCTGTTGCTGCAAAAGGACTTTCGCGCCTCCGCATCGCTTATGATGACTTGGCTCAGCCAAGCCGCGGATGTCCCGCTCGTGGACGGCGATCATTCCTTCCACCAGCTCGCCCTACGCTGGATGCTCGGCATCGGCCTGGCGACGAGCGAGGAACCCGTTGATGAGTCGCTTTACGCGCTCGCCGTCAAGTTCTTCGACCATCTTGAAGCCAACGCCGAGGAGTACTGGCACGTGCCGCGGCTAGATGTCCTCGGCACCGGCTTCACGGGTCCTGAGCCGCTAACAATGTTGGAGGACGCATCCGGCGACGTGCTCGGTACGCTCGAACCAAGTGGAGAAAAAAAAGACGACGATGACGAGGATTCGATCTACAGCGCCGCCTACTCGGATATGACGTACAAAGACAGCACCGACGACAATGTCGAGGGCGAGGTCCTTGATGTCATGCCGCAAAAGGATTTCGATTTGGTCCCGGAAGCCGAGCGGCTCGAAAAACGCCTCCAATTTCTTTCGACGCTGGCGAGGCTGTGGAACATCGCCGCCCGCTCCTTGCGTGAAGCCGGCGGGCAAGCGAAAAAGCCGATCGAGACGGCGATTGCGGCCTGGCTGCGCGTCGCCCGGCACAACGAGCGCGAGTTGCGGCAATTGCTTGATGCGATTCACAACCACGATGTTCCGAAGCCGAGCGGCGATTACGATTCGATGGTCGAATACGACCGTCGCCGTACAACCAAGGAGCGGCTCTTGAATCAGGTGATCGCGACTTGCCTCGATCACGCCCTCGCTATCGGCGCCTTGCGCGGCTTGAGACCGGACAGCCCGGCGGAACATGAAAGCGACAAATGGCAGCCGCATGCCGTTCGCCTGGAGCGGGCGCTGATGCGCGAGCGGCCCGAGGATGCACGCGATGTGCTGCCGGAATTCATCGCCCGATTTCGCTCCGAGCCGCTATTGTACACCCCGCTCTCGCACGGCGGGAATCCGAAGCTGATCCTGCGGGCGAGCCTGGCCCAGATGATGCTGCGCGGCCTGGTCCACAATCTGCCCAAGCAGGGCATGCTGCGCGAGACCTACGGCTTATCTGCGCATGGCCCGGGCGATGGAAGCGAACCAGACGCTCGCCGGCCCGCGCATCACGGAATTCGATCGGCTATTTCAGCTTGGTCTGCAGGCCGCAGTGGAAGCCGTCCTCGATGCCGCCAAGTCCGAAAAGATCGCGCCGGCGCGACTGGTGGACGCCTTGGAGTCGGTCGCCGAGCCGTTCGCGGTCACCTGGCGCGACCACAGCCAGACGTTGCGCGTCGCCACTCTCGAAATGATCACGCAGGACAAGGATTGGCTTAAGCTCGTCGATTTCATCAAGCGCTATGGCCGCGACCTGTTCCACGCCCGCTTTCTGGCGTTGGCGAATCTGCGCGGCATTCTCTTGCGTGGCGTCGGGCCGTACCTGGAAGATCTCGAAAAGGAACCCGATCCCTTACACCCGCTGCGCTTGCTCGATGAATTGGGCGGCAGGATTTCGCGCCCGACGCCGAACGCGTCCTGCAGACCATCTTGCAGGTGTTGATCGAGAATTACGATCATTTGCGCGATTACAACGCCACCACCACCCAGTCGGATTACGGCGACAATCTCCATCGGCTTTTCGATTACCTTCGGCTCAAGGCTCGCTATGAACGGGCCTCCTGGCTGTTGCGGCCGCTGAATCTGGTCCACGAAATCCTGGCGAAGCGCGATGGCTCAGCGGCAGCCTTGTGGCGGCAACGCGTCGAGGCCATCACCCACGAATCCGCTGATAAATATCTTGAAGAATTGACTCGCATCGAACGTGCCCACGGCATCCGCTTGACCACCATCCGCGACCGCCTCGAAGAGCGTTTCGTCAAGCCGCTCGTCCTCGACCGTCTGTGCGCCCTCATCGAGCCAGCACTCGCGCACGCCGAGCAATCGCTCGGCTACCACGACATCAGCCCCCTGGAGAAAGAGCTGACCCCGATCGCCACCACGCCGAGCGGCGTCGGCCTGGATGTGCCCGGCTGGCTGATTCGCCTGCAAACCGAGCTGGAACGCGTGCGCACGAGTCAGTCCGATCTCAGCCATCTCGCGGAGACGATGTTCCATGTACCGAAGACGCCGCTCGCCTTCGAGCCGCTGGTGGAGCAATTGCGCGACTGGGAGAAGCGCAGCCGCGAGGATGGAGATTGATGGGAGCGATGTCAAATCAAAGCGAGAGCGGATTTCAAGCACTCATCAATCACGCGCATGGTGAAATCTGAGATGACGCCGATCTTTCCGTGAATCAGGCTTTGGTCAAAGGTGAGAAGGTCCGAGCAGGCCGCCACACATTTCTTTTTCAGTCCGGACAATGGTTCTTGGGCCGGGTCGAGAATCGCTTCGGTGCCAGTGATTCCGTGAATTTTGCTGGTGACGCGTACAAGAATGGTGTCGGCTACGATTGCGTCGAGATAGTCCGCTTGCACGACGATGGCCGGGCGAAATTTGCTCCCCGACTGGTCGCTGAACGGCCAAAAAAGCTGAACGACATCACCGCGCCGCATGAGGGGCCTCGATCAGGTCGTCGTCTTCGGGATCGTCCCATTTGCTCAGAATTTTGCTGACTCTACCGGATTGCGGGTGCGAAAGGAAAGGTGAAAACCGGGCTTCACTGCGGTGGGCATTTTGCGCATTCTTCTGTTACCAAGCAGGAGGAATGAGCATGGATGCTCCGAAGCGAACCCGGGTGTTGAATCGTAGTCGGTCGGCCGATCCGTCGCAACCCCAACGCGGGGAGAAACAGATCGTCATCCCGATGACCCGCGAACAGTTCGAGCAATGTTGGCACGACGCTGGCAAGGTGCGAAAAATAGTCGATTCCATCATGGCTGAGTGCCCTGAATTGCTTCCGCCTTGCTTGCTCAACGGCTACGCTTTTCATGGCTTCGGTCGGCCATCGAAAAAACTCGACGGCATACAGTTGCGAAAAATCAGGCCCAAAGGCGGCAGCGAAGCGTTTCACCTGAGGCCCTGCTTCGTCATGAGCTACATGACCGCAACCACCGACGCAATCGAATTTCCGCTGCTGTTGGCGTCCTTCGGAGTCCCCTGCTGGGTGTTGACGCAAGGCTTTGGCCATAGCGACATGTACTGGCAGCGATTGGTGGAACGTTTGGGCCGAAACAATCTCGTCGGCACTACGGTGCGCGATCCTGAGCGCTTAATATCACGAATCGTGCGTTCAATTCAATTGCCGATCGCAGACTGCCGACCAGCACAATTCAGCGCGAATTCGCGCGATTGCATCCTTGAGAGGCACAACATGCTCGTTGATCGGCATGACAGATTCCACGTACTCCAAGTAGTAGAGCCTCGGACAATACGTGACCTGGTTCAAGGCACGGATGGGAATAAGGTCTTCTGTCGGCAACATTGCTGGGGCCCTCTCAGGTAGATAGATCCAACTGTGTGTAAGCCGGGCGGCCGTAGTCACTCAATGTGATGAAGCAGAACGTCGAAATGTATTGATCGAAAGGGAACGAACGTTACGACAAAATTATGTCACCGCCCGACATCCAGCGGAATACGCTCCTGTTCAATGCGCAGGTTTTCCTTTAGGCAAATTTCGAACGCGAGTAATTCATCGGCCGTCAAGTGGGCCGGGGCTGCGAAGGTGATTCCTGTTCCGGTGCCGGCGATATATCGATATCGATTGATGGCGGCGACATCCATTAGCAGGCTGCGGGTGTGCGGGAACGCGGCCCGTAACGCCGACAGGATCTGAAATCCCTCGACGTCCAGGTCGCCCCAGTAGGTGATCGGAATGGTCGCCAGCCATGGGACGGCTCTCAACTCGGATACGGCACGGCCAAGCGCGCCGAGCGCAATCGCCCGTGGGCGTGGGCGAAGGGTCAGCAAGTTTACCTTGTTCTCGACTATCATGGCCTCGGCGTCTCCAACCGGAAAGCTGGCGAGGACAGACAAAGGCAGCGACATCTCGGGCCAAGGACAGTTCACCTCGCGTTGCAGTTTCGTATCCAGGAATCGCACGAAGACGTGGATTTCCGGATAAAGAAGGCCGAAGCGGCGGCAGAAATGAGTTTCGTCACTGCGAATGGTGCCTGGCGGCAGAACGAGATCGAACCAGTCACGCAGCACCCGTTCCTGTCGTTCGACAAACTTCGTATCGACCGGCACCGGCAACTCGCGCAAAGCACCCTGGGCGTGGGTTCGTGCGAAAGTAACGCAGAACGTGAAGCAGCCCATCGAGGTCCGGTGCGACTTCGATGAGCAGTTGCCGATGCGATGAGATCCATCCGTTTAGTTCAGGAAACTCCGAACGCAGGCGCTCCACCGCTGCTGAGAACGCCGCGAATTCTGACTGCTTGCGAATGAAGCGAAGGAAGTCCTCCCGGGTTTCGAAGAAAATGCGCTCGGGGAATGAATTGAGACCGAAGAGCGCACGATCGCTTTTCTCGCCACTCGATTGAGTAACCGAAGCCGCGAACTTCTTTCGATCCGTCGCGAAGTGCTGCGATGGCGGCAATGGCACCAGCATGGTCTTTGGGATCAAGATCGCGGTTCGCCGGGACGTTGCGAGGAAAGAACGGTTCGTCGGCAAGCCAGGCGCGCAGAAACTCCCGGTAAAGATTCTCGGCCTTCGTGTGCATTCCGTCGGGATGGATCACAGCGCCCCCCCAGCTATCGGGACTTTCGCGGCTTGGCTTCGCCGTTGGTTGCTTGCTCGTTGAACTCGTGTGCGGTCATACGAAGGACCTGGGAGCGGTTCGTTTCCTCGTCTTTGGAAACGTGCAGGTAGCAGCCTACGAATTCTTCCGTGACGCGAGCTTTGGCGTCGAGCGGCGCAACGATGAGGAGTTGCAGGCCAAACCTGCGAAACAATTTGAGGGCGTATGCCGAGTTGCCATCATCTACGCGGGAGAACATCTCGTCGACAACAACGAAATGGAACCGATTGCTGTTGGCCCTCTCCGGGTCGAGATCATACTGGAAGGCAATGGCCGCGATCAGAATGGTGAACGCCAGCTTGGCCTTCTCGCCGCCCGACTGCCCAGCGCTGTCGTCGTAGTAGCCGCGTTCGGCGCCTGTGGCGTCGTCCGTTTCCACGGCGGCGAAGTCGAACCAGTTGCGAACATCGGTCACTTTGAGACGCCAACGTTCTTCCTCTCTCAGCTTGTTGATGAGGGATTCAATTTGCTTGAAACGCGCCTCATCGGCGGCCGGCGTCCCCTCGAATTGGCCTGTCACGCACGCGTCGAGTTCCTTGCGGAAAACGCTGATCTCGGCGTCGTGCACGGGCCTTGCGACGAGCTTCATGTGTGAGCCGTTGCTGAAAGGGACTTTTCGCAACGAAACGTTCAGAAGCTGAATGCGTTCATCGATCTCGGTGCGCTCAGTGTTAAGATTACCGCGCAGTACACCGATTTCCTGGCCGACTTTTTCGTTGAGCCGGAGTTTGAACCGCTCCTCGAAACGCGGCAGATCTTCAGCTTTAATACGTTCCAGAAGATTCAAGTAGTCGGGGAGACATCCAATCGAGTCGTCGAGATCCAATTCCTCTTCAGGATTTTTCTTGAGAAACGTGAACATGGCCTTGCGGACCGATTCTTCAAGGGGCCTGAGTTCTTCGGTCAAATGGCGGACCTTCAAGCCCTGCGACTTGCGAAAGGTCATCGGGAGTTGTGCAAAGTTGTGCAGCGACACGCGATCTTCGGCGAGCAACCCGTCAAGGTCGGAAAAGCACTCTGAATGTAACAAAAATGACCCGTCGGCCATGTTCGAGGTTAGGACCTGATTCTGGGCAGCCAATACGCGCTGGCCGTCCGCGATGTCGCGCTTAATTGACTCTTCCTCGCGGACCAAACTTTCGCGGTTCTGCTCAAGCGCCGTGACAAGTTCTTGATGCTCCGCAAGGCGCTGATTTAGCAAACGGATCGTGTCGTTGTTTTCCTGAAATGCCTTCAGCTCAACGCGTAATTCAGCGATTTGCTCCTCGTGGGTGAAGTAGTCGATGTCGAGAAAACTCTTCGTCCGGTCGGCTTCTTCGAGAGAGTGAATCCGATTGGCGAGCTTCTTCGCCGTTTGATCAAGATGTTCCGCTCGTGAATCGATCTGCGAAATCTGTCGCGTGAGCGACTCAATGGTCTCGGCTAGCCGCCGCTTCTTTTCTTTATTGTCCCAGCCGAGAACGAAGAAACGCGGATCGGCAACTCGGTCGCGGTCATCCTTTTCGTGTCGTGAGGCGCCGTGCTTCATGTGGCGATTTCTCGTCATCGCACGATCGTGGGCTTGTTGAAATTCCTCAATCGTTTCGCAGCAGCGGATGTTGTGTCTTTCCTGCAGCTCGGCTTTCACCCAGGGCAATAGCGGCGAACCGCTGTCTCGGAAATTTAGCTTAGAATACAGCGATTGTGGGCCCGGCTGCGGTCCCTCAAACTGACGTTCTCCGGTTACCTTGAGATAGACAAGCTTCTGACCGTGGCCATGAGCATCGCGGAGCCGAGTTCCCTCAATCGCTCGGCTTACAATCTGATAATGCCGCTGCGGAACCAGCAGGCTCAATGCAAAGCCGCGAAGGGCCATTTCGATAGAAGCCTCCCATTCGTGCTGCTCCGGCTTTACCGCAATCAGTTCGGCCGCGAATGGCAATTCTCGTTCGGGAAGGTTTAGCTCTTCACACAGATGCTGGCGCATTTGAACGTACGCGGGCGGCAGATTTCCTTGTCGTTTCTTCAAGATCTGCAATTCATCTTCGGCCTCGCGCCGCAAGCGGATAGGCTCAACGCGCGATTCGATAACCTTCTCCCATTGCCCCCGGGTATCATCGAGTTCCGCTTGCAACTGTTCACGAAATGGACCAAGCCGTGCACGCATCGAGTCGAACTCGGACGGCGTCGAGATAGGGTCTTTGAGTCCGGCGTTGTCCAATGCTCGCAGCAGGCGCGCAAAGTCAGCTCGCTTGGCGTCCGCCTTGGCCGTGTGCGTATCGATAAGACCGGGTATCTCGCGCATTCGCTCACCGCCGGCCTGATCAATTTCGTTCTTCAACTTGCGACACTGCTCCAGTCCATCATCGATGTCGGACTTGAGCCGTTGTTGATCGGAACGAACGCGGTTTAGGTCCGTCTGGCACCGGACCATTTCGGGCTCGATCAGCTCGACGATTCGCTTCGGAAAATAAGAGTCCGCGGCGGATAGGATTCGATCTTCCTTACGTAACTGCTCTGCGTGCCGATCATATTCGGCACCATGTTTTTCGATTGGCAAGAGCAGTTCGCGTTGTTGTCGAACTCGTTCGAGTTCACGATGGGCGTCGCTCAAGTCCTTGAAGTGCTTGAACAGCTCATCGACCTTTTCGCTCCACGGTTTGGCTTCAAGCATGTGCTTGCGAATGAAGTCGTTCAGTCGTTGGATGTCCTTCACGGCGACGGTCTGGTTGAACACGTCCATTGCCTTGTCTTTTACGCCGGTCGCTTTGCGAAACCACTCAAAATACTCGTTGTAACTGGTAGTCGCTCTGAACTGCCGTCGCTTCATCTCTTGGGTCAGCTTATCCATTCCCTTCAGCCCAGACAGGTGCTGGGCGATGGAACGTTCGTCATTTGCAAAGCAGTAAACCCTCTCGGGACTGCCGTCGATCAGATAAAGAATCTGAGCTACCGTGAAGAATTGATTGGTCTGGCAATTGCGAAAGCACGCCAAGAGTACTGAATAAGTCGTCAAAGAACGCAGGTACTGGACTTCGCCACGATTGGTGCCTTCTTGACTGCGCTTTCCAAAAGCTCCTCGAATATATGTCTTCTCCGATCGCTCCGTCTTTTCGGCACCGGCAGCCACGTTGTAATTCCGCGTTTTACCTGGTCGGACCAGGAGCGTAAGCAACGCATCAACCAAGGTGGATTTGCCGGACCTATTATGACCTACCAGCAAGGTAGTTTGGCCAGCAAGGATCATCGAGTGTACGCGGCAATCGAAGGTACCCCAATTGAAGACCTCTAGACGGTGTAACCGATAGCCTTGCAATGCCATATCGGCCTCGGCACCGTTCTCGGAGAGGGGCTCCGGGTCCGCAACTGCGCGACCGTTCAATTCCGAACTTTTTGGGCGCACATCAGTCATGGTTGCCTCCAGATGACGCGCGTTCGGCGCGGGCGTCAGACTCAGCCTTCAACTCTGTGAGTAGCCGTTCTAGTTCACCAACCGGAACGCGAGCTTTGAGAATGCGGCGAATCTCCCATTCCTGGGGCTCTTTGGTGAACTCGCGGATGAATTTCAGTTCTTCAAGGGCGGTCAACGCGACGTTTAATGCCTTCCGTTGTTTTATCTCATCATGAACTTCGAGAAAAAACACCTTCCATTTTTCGAGCAGTTCGCCCGTGGAGATGACGCATCGCGCGTTCTCCACCTCTTCTTCCTCGAAACGGCGCAGTTCTTCCCGAAGCAAGGCGCAAGCAAGGGTCGCGTCGTAGCTGAGGCGCTTTTTGCGAAACAGCTTCGGAACCTGATCGTAGCCGCGCACATTCTCTAGTTCGCTATCGTCGAGCTGACGGAGGAAGGCGAAGCCTTCACCCTCATCGACCACCAGGCGCAGGCCAAGACGGCCGAAGTAGGCATCGAGACGCGAGCGATGGTTGAGGACGAGGTCCCAGACGCGCTCCTCGTCCTGATAGACGACGCCTTGCAGCAGATGTACGGCCACAATCGAGGACTCATCGAATTCGGGGAGCGAATGGTCGTGTTCAACAGGCATCATTTGCCTCCCGTGACAAACGTCACCAGAGGAATGGTCAGGGCCATGAGGCCGAGTTCGCCGTCGGGCAGAACCACCTGTTCCGTTGCGTCGGCGCGAACTTGATGTCCGTCCTCGCAGGCGATTTGCAGGTAGCCGAGAACGTCGATCAGGCCCTCCGGCGGTTCGTCGTGCAACAGTTCGCCGAGCGTGCAATGTCCGTTCGGTTCGACGGCTTGGCGTATGCGCCGCCGCATCGTGTTCCAGTCGATAGGCCGAAGCTGCTGGAACTGGCGGAACAAATTGCGGCGCAGCTCTTCGTCAACCACATGTTCAGTCAGGTCAAGCTGCTCGAATCTTAGCGGCGGCGCCCAGTCGGTGCGCGACATCGGTGCGGAAATCTCGATGGCGCCATCAATCTCAAAACCGATACGACGCGGCGGGTCGTCGGACATCTTGGCCGCAAGGACGCGAATCTGCTGCAACAGGTCGGTTACACGGCGGCGGTCTTGCTGCGAGCGCGTATCGAGGAGACGGCGCAAACTCGCCGAGAGGCGCCGGGTCGTCTGAAGTACTTTTTCAGCTTCGTCGAGCAGGCTGCGCACCATGTGGCGAATCGTCTCCAGCCCCTCCATCTGGTCGGCCAGCTCGCGCATGTGCAGCAGCTGCCGAATGATGTCCCTGAGCCGGTCCTGCTGTTGCGGCGACTGAATGAACTTCAAGAATTCGAAGAACGTGACGCCTTGGTCCTGGCTCTTGAGCGCGTCTTCGGCACCAAGCGCGTCACCAAGAATGCCGCCCCGTGCGTCGAATCCTTGCACTTGACGTTGCTGAACCTGCCGTGTGATCTCCTTGAACTTGTCCTCGACGGCGCGAAAGTCTCCCTGGAGTTCGCGGAGCAACCGCACTGCCAGCGCGAACTGCTCGCGAATACGTGTTGGGGCGAGTGTTTTCAGTTGGCCGCCCTGTTCAATTTCCTTCCCTCCCACTGCATCTTGCAGGCATGGTAAGCTCGATCTCGGATTACTACGCACACATCCGGGAGGGCTCAATCATGGCAGGTCGGCGCGATCGCGATTTTGGCAAAGAGCGGTTTTGGCGGCGCACACTTCGGCAATGGCGGCGCAGTGGGCTGAGCGTTCGCGCTTTTTGTGCTGAACATGTCCTGGCGGAAGCATCCTTCTATGCCTGGCGGCGGATCGTCGCTCAGCGTGATCAAGAGTCCGCGCCTGTCACGCCAAGCCGGAGCGGGACCGCGTTGACCGCGCGGCGTCGGCCGGCGACGATGCGCCGGTGTTTGTGCCGTTGCGGGTGATCGATGTGGCGACGCAGGCGGCGTTCGAAGTCGTGCTGGAGCGTGGCCGAGTCGTGCGCGTCCTGCGCGGCTTTGACACCGAGACGTTGCGGCAACTCCTCGCCGTTCTGGAGGAGGAGCGGCCATGCTGAGCCTGTCGTTGCCGGTGCGTGTCTATCTGTGTTTGGAGCCGACGGACATGCGGCGCAGCTTCGACGGGTTGTGCCGCATGGTGCGCGAGCACGTCGGCGCCGATCCGCTGTCGGGCGATCTGTTCGTGTTTCGTTCCAAGCGTGGCGATCGCGTCAAGCTCCTTTACTGGTTGGGGGATGGGCTGGCGATCTGGTATCGGCGTTTGGAGGAAGGGACGTTTGTGTTTCCGAAGTTGGCGGAGAGTTCGGGACTGTCGTGGTCGCGGGCGGTGGGCAAGCAGGGGTTGGAGATTCGCAGCGCCGATCTGGCCATGTTGCTGGACGGCGTGGACCTGGCCAGCGTCAAGCGGCAAAAGCGCTATCAACGACCAGCGGCGATGAGCGCCCAGGCGACGAACGAATCGCCGTGACGGTGCGTCGTTTTTATTTTCACAAAAACCGCTTTTGCTGGCGCTACCCTTGGCGTTCTGTGGTGTTTCATCTTGCATGAACACGGACGCAACGACACCTCGGCCCCCTTCTCCCTCTGCCGCAGCGTCGTCGCCAACTCAATCACCTGCCGTCATTGATCCCAGCAAACTCCCAAACGACATAGACGTGCTGAAGCAAATGATTGTCGAGTTGCTGACGGGGGCGCGGCGGGATCGCCGTGCCATCGCCGAATTGCAAGAGCGGCTCGATGCTTTGTTGCGCCGGGGTCGGCCCACGGAACCGATCGATCCGAACCAGCCGTTGTTGTTTCCGGAACTGGCCCAGGCGGAACCCGCAGCACCGACGCCGCCCGCCGTCGAGACGGAATCGAACCAACCTCGCAAAGGCAAGCCGCACGGCCGGCGTCGGCCGGCGCGGCAGTTGCGTCGCGAACAACGCCGCTACGAGTTGCCCACGCTGGAACGGCTCTGCCCCGAGTGCGGCACCCTGCGTGACGAGATCGGCGTGCAGAGCACCGAGCAGTACGACTACAAGCCGGCCGAGGTGTTTGTCGTCGAGCACCAACGCGTCAAGTACGCCTGCAAATGTTGCGAAGGCCACGTCGCCATCGCGCCCAAGCCGCCGCAACCGCTCGACAAGGCGTTGCCGGGACCGGGCCTGTTGGCGCAGATCATCGTTGACAAATATCAGGATCACATTCCGCTGCACCGCTCCGAGCAGCGTTTCGAACGGCTCGGCGTCAAACTACCACGCTCGACCATGTGCGACTGGATGGCCTCGGCGGCCGAGTTGCTGATGCCACTCTGGCAGTTGCTCAAGCACTGGGTGTTGCAATCGAAGGTGCTGCACACCGACGACACCACCGTGCCGGTGCGTGACGAGACTAAGAATAATCACCGATACGGCCGATTGTGGGACTACATCGGCGACCAAGATCATCCGGGCATCGTCTTCGATTACACCATCACGCATGCACGCGATGGACCGGCCGAGTTCCTGAAAACCTTCAAAGGCTTTTTGCAAGCCGATGCCTACGGCGGCTACGACGGCATCTACACCGGCTCCCATGGCGCGATTGTCGAAGTCGGCTGCATGGCCCACGCGCGCAATAAATTCAAGGAAGCGGACAGCACCGATCCGGAACGCGTGCTGGCGGCCAAGGCCTGGGTGGCAAACTCTACGACGTCGAGGACGAGGCCAACGCCATCATCGTCAAAGACAAGTTGACCGGCGCCGCGGCCGCTGCGATCCGCTTGCGCCTGCGTAAGGAACAATCCGTACCGCTGCTGGCATCGCTGCGTCAATGGCTCTTGGAGCAAAAAGAACCTTCCCGTCCGGTGAATTACATCCCTCCAATGGGGGGGCGGGTTGCCAGGGGACGTGGTGCAGCGGCGATGGATTTCGCGGGGAACGTGATGCACGCGCGTTGCGGTCTTGCGACGGAAGGCATCAGGGTACATGCGCGTCACTTGGCGCGAGAGCGTTGGGCGTGGAGGCGGTGGCTTGCCTGGCCAATTGCCAGCGGTGAGGCAGCAACTCGTCCAGACGATCGGCGGGATGCGTTGGTAGACGCTCGAACATGTCGCGCAGGTAAGCGAACGTGTCGATGCGCAGATGCTTGCATGTCGCCGTGAAACTGAACAGCACCGCCGCGGTCTGGCCGCCCTTGTCGCTGCCCAGGAACAACCAATTGATCCGGCCCATGCCGATCAGCTTCAGCGTGCGTTCGCTGATGTTGTTGTCGATATGCAGGTCGCCGTCGGTGGTGTAGCGGTGGAGCGCTTCCCACTGGTTCAGCATGTAGTTGATGGCGGCGGCGATCGGACTCTTGGGCAGCACCTGTTCTTTTTGCTCCAAGAGCCATTGACGCAGCGATGCCAGCAGCGGTACGGATTGTTCCTTACGCAGGCGCAAGCGGATCGCAGCGGCCGCGGCGCCGGTCAACTTGTCTTTGACGATGATGGCGTTGGCCTCGTCCTCGACGTCGTAGAGTTTGCGCACCCAGGCCTTGGCCGCCAGCACGCGTTCCGGATCGGTGCTGTCCGCTTCCTTGAATTTATTGCGCGCGTGGGCCATGCAGCCGACTTCGACAATCGCGCCATGGGAGCCGGTGTAGATGCCGTCGTAGCCGCCGTAGGCATCGGCTTGCAAAAAGCCTTTGAAGGTTTTCAGGAACTCGGCCGGTCCATCGCGTGCATGCGTGATGGTGTAATCGAAGACGATGCCCGGATGATCTTGGTCGCCGATGTAGTCCCACAATCGGCCGTATCGGTGATTATTCTTAGTCTCGTCACGCACCGGCACGGTGGTGTCGTCGGTGTGCAGCACCTTCGATTGCAACACCCAGTGCTTGAGCAACTGCCAGAGTGGCATCAGCAACTCGGCCGCCGAGGCCATCCAGTCGCACATGGTCGAGCGTGGTAGTTTGACGCCGAGCCGTTCGAAGCGTTGTTCGGTGCGATGCAGCGGAATGTGATCCTGATATTTATCGACGATGATCTGCGCCAACAGGCCCGGTCCCGGCAACGCCTTGTCGAGCGGTTGCGGCGGCTTGGGCGCGATGGCGACGTGGCCTTCGCAGCACTTGCACGCGTACTTGACGCGTTGGTGCTCGACGACAAACACCTCGGCCGGCTTGTAGTCGTACTGCTCGGTGCTCTGCACGCCGATCTCGTCACGCAGGGTGCCGCACTCGGGGCAGAGCCGTTCCAGCGTGGGCAACTCGTAGCGGCGTTGTTCGCGACGCAACTGCCGCGCCGGCCGACGCCGGCCGTGCGGCTTGCCTTTGCGAGGTTGGTTCGATTCCGTCTCGACGGCGGGCGGCGTCGGTGCTGCGGGTTCCGCCTGGGCCAGTTCCGGAAACAACAACGGCTGGTTCGGATCGATCGGTTCCGTGGGCCGACCCCGGCGCAACAAAGCATCGAGCCGCTCTTGCAATTCGGCGATGGCACGGCGATCCCGCCGCGCCCCCGTCAGCAACTCGACAATCATTTGCTTCAGCACGTCTATGTCGTTTGGGAGTTTGCTGGGATCAATGACGGCAGGTGATTGAGTTGGCGACGACGCTGCGGCAGAGGGAGAAGGGGGCCGAGGTGTCGTTGCGTCCGTGTTCATGCAAGATGAAACACCACAGAACGCCAAGGGTAGCGCCAGCAAAAGCGGTTTTTGTGAAAATAAAAACGACGCACCGTCACGGCGATTCGTTCGTCGCCTGGGCGCTCATCGCCGCTGGTCGTTGATAGCGCTTTTGCCGCTTGACGCTGGCCAGGTCCACGCCGTCCAGCAACATGGCCAGATCGGCGCTGCGAATCTCCAACCCCTGCTTGCCCACCGCCCGCGACCACGACAGTCCCGAACTCTCCGCCAACTTCGGAAACACAAACGTCCCTTCCTCCAAACGCCGATACCAGATCGCCAGCCCATCCCCCAACCAGTAAAGGAGCTTGACGCGATCGCCACGCTTGGAACGAAACACGAACAGATCGCCCGACAGCGGATCGGCGCCGACGTGCTCGCGCACCATGCGGCACAACCCGTCGAAGCTGCGCCGCATGTCCGTCGGCTCCAAACACAGATAGACACGCACCGGCAACGACAGGCTCAGCATGGCCGCTCCTCCTCCAGAACGGCGAGGAGTTGCCGCAACGTCTCGGTGTCAAAGCCGCGCAGGACGCGCACGACTCGGCCACGCTCCAGCACGACTTCGAACGCCGCCTGCGTCGCCACATCGATCACCCGCAACGGCACAAACACCGGCGCATCGTCGCCGGCCGACGCCGCGCGGTCAACGCGGTCCCGCTCCGGCTTGGCGTGAACAGGCGCGGACTCTTGATCACGCTGAGCGACGATCCGCCGCCAGGCATAGAAGGATGCTTCCGCCAGGACATGTTCAGCACAAAAAGCGCGAACGCTCAGCCCACTGCGCCGCCATTGCCGAAGTGTGCGCCGCCAAAACCGCTCTTTGCCAAAATCGCGATCGCGCCGACCTGCCATGATTGAGCCCTCCCGGATGTGTTGCGTAGTAATCCGAGATCGAGCTTACCATGCCCTGCAAGATGCAGTTCGCCGGACGGGAAGAAAAGAACAGGTGCTGCCCAAGAGTCCGATCGCCGCCGCCATCAACTACATGCTGAACCAGTGGGAAGCGCTCCACCGCTACACCACCGACGGCGACCTGCATATCGACAACAACATCAGCGAACGCACGCTGAAGCTGATCGGCATGGGCCGGATCAATTGGTTGTTCCTGGGCAGCGACAAGGGCGGCCAGACCGCGGCGGTGCTGTTCAGTTTCACGGCGACATGCAAGCATCTGCGCATCGACACGTTCGCTTACCTGCGCGACATGTTCGAGCGTCTACCAACGCATCCCGCCGATCGTCTGGACGAGTTGCTGCCTCACCGCTGGCAATTGGCCAGGCAAGCCACCGCCTCCACGCCCAACGCTCTCGCGCCAAGTGACGCGCATGTACCCTGATGCCTTCCGTCGCAAGACCGCAACGCGCGTGCATCACGTTCCCCGCGAAATCCATCGCCGCTGCACCACGTCCCCTGGCAACCCGCCCCCCCATTGGAGGGATGTAATTCACCGGACGGGAAGGTTGTTCCTGGGCAGCGACAAGGGCGGCCAGACCGCGGCGGTGCTGTTCAGTTTCACGGCGACATGCAAGCATCTGCGCATCGACACGTTCGCTTACCTGCGCGACATGTTCGAGCGTCTACCAACGCATCCCGCCGATCGTCTGGACGAGTTGCTGCCTCACCGCTGGCAATTGGCCAGGCAAGCCACCGCCTCCACGCCCAACGCTCTCGCGCGAAGTGACGCGCATGTACCCTGATGCCTTCCGTCGCAAGACCGCAACGCGCGTGCATCACGTTCCCCGCGAAATCCATCGCCGCTGCACCACGTCCCCTGGCAACCCGCCCCCCCATTGGAGGGATGTAATTCACCGGACGGGAAGTCAATTTCCTCGATCTCGGCCACGATGCGAGCTTGTTGTTCACGTAGGTATTTGAGTCGCACCTGGGGATCATCGGATGTTTTGATCGATAGTTCTTCGAGCGCCTGCATCACGAGACGTAGGCGTGATTCGGTGCCGACAAAGGTGAGATCCTGCTGAAGTGCTTTCGAGACGAACTCGATCACTGCCTCGGAATGCGGTGTGAGCTGATACAGGGCTTCGGTTCGTCCGACTTCCAGGTGACGGTGCAACCAGCGCTTTTCTGAGGACGACCAGATTCGAAGCAAATCTTCCGGCTTGTCTCGAAGAGCATTGTTCCCTAAGTCGTGCAATCGTTCCTGGTAGGCAGCCAACGCGGGAAGAAGGTCCGAATGCGGAATATCGATCACATGGGCGCGTTTGAATCGCTCGAAAAGAAAGCAAACGACGAATGGTGAATGGTCGGCCTTAAACAGACCAATTGCTGGAGACGTATCAAAATAAACAGAGAGCTTTTCCGGTGTCATTAGCGTCACCAAGACGACACGAGGAGTCCATGATTGCAGCCGACTAGGCCCATGACTGTGAAGCCGTCCGAAGAAGGTTCTCACTCAGACAATCGTGGGCTCAGCGAGGAAGCGAAGCTAAATTGCGTGGCCATCACGCTGGGTGATGACAGCAAGTACCGATTTCGCTTCATATTGTACCGAAACCGTCCGCCGGCATCCGCCAGCGGCGTTACTTGCGGACAGCAGTCGCAACCGTCCCGTTTTCTCCAGCCGCGAGACGGATCACCACCGGAAACTGGTCAGCGAAGTCCTCTTGGTGAGAAACCAAGACAATCCGCCGCAAATGCTGTCGAAGGCGATTCAGCTCTGCGGCCGCGGCCCGTAGACCGTCTTTATCCAGACTCCCGAATCCTTCATCGATGATGACGCTTTCAAGGGGCCTAGCCTGGCCTGCGGCAAATCTGCCGATCGCGAGCGCCACGGCGATCGCCACTCGAAACTTCTGACTGCCGGACAAGTAATTGACACCGATTGGCGTGGGGCCGTCCGCTCGCCGAACTTGCAACGCGAATGCCTGGTCGTCCCCGTCGGCGCCGCTTTCGAGTTCTACCGTCAGATCGCCGTCGGACAGGTTCTGCACGGTATCGTTGGCCATCCGGACAATGTCTCGCTCGGCCGACCGCACAAGTTCTCGTTGAATCCCGGCCTTTCCCAGAAGTTCGTCAAGCTTCCGATGCAGGTCGGTTGCGCGCTCGGCTGAGCCAATCTCCTCAACCATCATGCGAAATCGGTCCATCTCACCCTTCAAATCATCGACCTTTTTCTTGGCCGTATCCCGGGCAGAAGCGGCGGTGCCTGCCGCGATTTTCATGACATTCAGCTGACGCTCTGCTTCCGTGACCTGTACCCTGCTGTCCGATGGTATCTCCTCGATGAGGCGGTTTACTTCCGAGAGGCGTGTCGTCCATCCGTCACGCAACGCCGAGTCTTGTTCGAGTTGTCGATGGAGTTCCGTGACGCCGCTGCCGACAAGCTTTTGGTGCTCAGCATCGAAGGCATTGACCGACTTCAGATCGAGCTTCTCCACTTGACCATTCCATTTTGGCGTAAGCTGGCTGACTGTGTTGGATTCTTGTCCGTGCAAGGAAGCAAATGCCGTTTCGTGGGTTTGCACATTCGCTTGCAGCGACGCCAGACGCCTCTATAGGCCGGGCAAATCGGCACGGGACTGATCTCCGACTGCGGCGTCAAGCCGGGCCAACTCGGTCGATGCATCCGTGATCGATTGGCGAAGTTCGTCGGGCGTGGCGTCTATTCCAAGACTTTTGAGTGTCTTTTCCTTGTCGGCGAGCAATCTGGCTGTCGTCTCCCGATTTCTCGAAAGCTGATCGAGTCGAGCATGTTCCTGGATCGCTACGTTGTTATTCGTCGTGTCCTGCGATTCTTTTTTTGTCAGCGCCTTTACTTTGGCTCCGAGCGAATTCACATCGGCCGCGAGTCGATCGCGTTCGGTCTTGGCGTGCTTCTCCGTCACCTTTTGCCCGCAAAGAGAACATGGGACTCCGACGCCAACCTCGCTAAATGATTGCTGTTGATTCTTCGCTTGTTCGAGCAAAGCAGAGACGCTTGCTTTTTCTGTCTTCGTTGAGGTCAAGCGCATTCGCCGCACCCTGGACCTGTTCTTTCGCTGTTTTGAGCTGGTCGACGAGGTCGAGCTGGGAACCTTTCGAACTCATCATGCAGCTTCTTCGACTGCCTCCGCCGTATCAAGTGCGTTTTGGTTGCGCCGAATCTCGTCCCGGAGTTCCTTGGCACTGACTGCATCCGCGGCTTCCTTTGCTTCCGCTTTGCGGGCGGTCAGAGTCGTATTCGCTGCCGTCATGTCGTTTCGCAGCTTGAGAATTTGGCGAAACAACGGGATTGCAGTCGCCAACTCACTTACGCGAGCGAAATTCTTGCGAATCCGGTCGGCATCGCGCTCGCGATTGGCAGCGGCTTGAATGTGCTGGTTGAGAGTCTTCAACTCGGAATCCAAGCTTGCCCACTGCTTGGCCTGGGGAACCCTGGCGACGGCTTGGGCGAGTCGTTCCTGTGACCCCAAGTGTTCATCCTCACGCTTCGCCAGTTCGCCTTGTGCCGCGACGACCTCTTCATCGGTCACCTTGGTCATCGCGTCCCGCCGTGTCGTCAGATTGTCAAGTGCATCCTTGCGTCTTCGTGTTTGAGAGTGAACGCTCTCCGACAACTTTTCGAATGCCTCAAGGCCGATGATCTTCTTGAGAATGTTCAGCCTCTCCGACCCACCAGCCAAGATGATGGCGTCGGCTTCTCCTTGACGCAGCAGGACCGACGCCTTGAATGCCGCGAATCCGACTCCGAGTGTGCGTTCCGTCCAAAGCTTGATTGGGTCCTGGCGCGATGAGGCCGACGGCAGTTGCACGGTCTTGTTCCAGCCATCGTCGGCCCACTGCTTGATGCTGTGGGTGGGCGCCCTGTCAGGGGGCGATTGCGCGTGATCTGATAGTTGACTCCGTTAAATTCAAATTCAAAGACGACGCGAAAGCCATTCGCGCCGTGGCGAACGAGACTGGTGTGGTCGGACGCGCCGCCACGATGTTCACCGTACAGAGCGTATGTCATGGCGTCGAAAACTGCCGATTTCCCCACGCCATTGGGCCCGCCGAGAACCCACAAGGGTTCGTCGTCAGCGAACCGAATCTCGGTTTCGGGACTTCCGAAGCTAAGAAAGTTCTCAAGCAGAATGCGTTTCGGTATCATGACACGGCCTCCACACGCAGGAATTCGTCCGCCAGTGCCAGGACCATCTGCTTGTCAGGATCGTCACCGAGCCTTTTCTCCAAGTAGTCCCGAACCGTTGACGCGAAGTCGGCCTGCGGCGTAAAATCGCAAGCGCTGGTACGGTTCTCTGGAGCCGTTTCAGCCCACTTCAATTCGAACAGGCGTGGGAAAACGCTTCTGATGTGACGGGCGATCTCGTCGCGGCTGTCTCCGCTCACGGATGGTTCAACACTAACGCTGAAAATAGCAGCTTCTCGATCGGGATACCGATCTGCAAGTGCGGCAAGTTCGGCAGCCGGATCAGAGATAGTTACCTTGTGGAATGGCGTTGCCGGAATGGGAAGGTGTTCAGGCTCTCTTGCCAAGCCCGTCTTGCCGACCTCGACGATGAAGACCCCGTGGTCATCGTGTGTTTCTCCGAAATCGAGCCGGTCAAGGCTACCGCAATAGCGCGCATTTGCCTGGCCGTGGATTGTTTGCGGTTTGTGAATGTGCCCTAAAGCGACATAGGCCCAGTTCGGATTCAGATCGGCGAGATCAAAAATGACATCTTCGCGCTCCGTCAGATGATAGAGCGAGTGCATCTCCGAGCCGCGTACATGGAGGTGAGCCGCCAACACGGTCGGGAGCTGAGGTTTGAAACCAGGCCGCTGAGAAAGGCCCTGGAGCCATTCAGCGACGCGGCCATGGAGCAAGCGACTCTCTTCTTCCTTGGTGCGATAGTCCGCGGCCGTGAGGTCGTAGCGCCCTGGGAACGGATAGGGAACAAAAGCGAACTGGACCCGATTGCCATTGGCGTCCGCCAAGGTGGCGAGAGCCCGACCATTAACGAGGTACATGCGGCCGCCGCCGAGATGCCCGTCGCGTCCGGCATCGGGCACGGCCAGGGTCATGCCTGTGTGGACCATGTTGATTCGGCCGTCATGATCGTGGTTTCCGGTTAACGCCAAAATGGTGCCGCCCCTGGCAAAAAAGGGGGCGAATAACTCCCGGATGCGTTTCAGCGAGCGGGTCATGTCTTCTACCGAAGCCTGCTTGGAGAAGATGTCGCCAGCGATCAACAGTGCGTCTGCTTCACGTTCTTGGCAGATCTGAGCGACCCGTTCGACTCGGTTATGCAGGTCGTCGGTTCGGTCAATGCGGCCAAGACGATCGCAAAGATGCCAATCGGCAGTGTGGACAAT
The DNA here is from genome assembly GCA_963767835.1 of uncultured Planctomycetota bacterium. Classification (GTDB taxonomy): domain Bacteria; phylum Planctomycetota; class Planctomycetia; order Gemmatales; family Gemmataceae; genus SIAQ01. Next base: position 5,940 of record CAVYFY010000014.1, on the reverse strand, counting down.
TCGCACGGCTACACTCCTTTTCAGAATGCATCGAGATCCGCGTTTGTATCTTGAATAGATGAACTTGCATCATCGGGTGCGGAACTCGCATCGCTCTCACTCAGTGCGAACGGTGGGAAGACGATTTTCGCCAGCATGGGTTCGCGAAAACTCGGCTGATATAGGAGCTTTTCTTCTGGTTGAAGTTGCGCCGCCGACGAACGAGGAGACGGTCCCAGGAACTTCCACACGTCCTGCCCAAGTTCCAATGTACCACTTCGCCCCAGTGCCCTTACTGCGGAGTTTTCGATCACGCGAGGCGATACGAGACTTGCCTGTTGCTGGGCGCCCAGAAGGATCACGCCCTGTGAGCGCATTTCGGCTGCGACCATCTCGATCTGCTGCGTGATCGGATCGCTGCCGCCTTTCGGGGCAAAACGATTCAGTTCGTCAAGGGTAATGAGGTAGCGCAAGCCCTTCACCTGTTTGCCGGAACGATATTCGATGATGCGGTTCAACACCGCCGCCACGACAAATCGCTGGAGGGATGGCGTGGTGTTGAGCGCAAACAAGTCGATGACGATGGGGCCTTCCACGCCGGCGGCTGGGATGACGAGCGGGTTTCCCTCGGGATCGGATCGCCTAAGAACCCCGTCGCCCTCCTGAACGACATATTTCAGTCTCCTGAGAAGCTTGCCTTTTGTGCCCGCGTGAGCATCCCCGAAAAATTCCTTGTCAGCCTTGTTCTGCTTGAACCAGTCAAGGAGTTGCTGAAACGTTTGCGGTGCGCTGTCGGTGGTACGTAGCTTCGGGCCGGCGCCAGTCTCAGTCGTCAGCCATTCTTCCAGTTCTCCCACCAGGCCGCCGAAGTTCGCCTCGTAAACATCTTCCTCCGAAAACAAGAACTTGAACAGGCGTTGCTCGATGATGTCTGAGAGAGACCAGCTGTAAGGTTGCACGTCGCCGGAGGTCCGGCCGGTCGTGGCCGGTATCGTCATACCTTTCTGCTGCGGGGCGAAGAATCGCACGTTCTCGAACGGCTTGGGATCCAGGATTCCGATATCCTTCCACTCGGCGAGGTTCTTGTCCTGGTCTTCGAGAAAAGTCGCATTCCATCTATCGATAAAGAACAAGTCGAAGTTCTTGACGTTGAAAATGATGGGCACGACTTGCAGGCGGTTGCCGCTCGGCGCCGCTTCTTTCTCGATCTGGGCCCTGCGGAGCAAGAGCCAATTGACAATGAGCAAGAGCGTCGATTTCGTGCCAAGACCGGCGATGCCGTTGACATTGAGATGCCCGCCGTTTTTTCCGAGCAAGAAGTCGAGGTCGATGGCAGCGCTCCCCGCAAACTGAGTCCCGCCATTTCTCAGCAGACCAATATCAAGACGCTGCCCCATTCGATCCAATCCGTAGCCGCGAGCCGCCTCCAAGGGCGTGGCGAGGCAAACTTCGCTCTCCTCCGTCGGCGGCATGTGCGCTACTGGATCGGTGCGGAGAATCGAAACTTCGGCATAAGTCACGCCTTCGGAATCGAACGGGGGACGTTCACTGGTGCGCCCGTCAAAACGATCGGACTCTTCGCCGATATCCCGCTGGCGACTTCGACGGTAAACTTCCTGAATGATCCCAATGAATTTCACCGATCTCCCGGCAACGCTGCTGGTAGTCGTGACAATCTGTGTCCGCTCGACAGCTTTGTTCCGGTCCACCCAGAAAAAGAAGACGCCGCTCGTCGATTCATGGTCCGGTGGCGCCGCCACGCGACCAAGTTGTATGGTGCCTCGCACGGTCGATTGAACCAGGTCTTCTTCCGACGCTTCGGCTTCGGTGAATTCAGTCATTAGTCTCACTCCCGAGAATTCCGCTGCGCCGATACAGGCGCGTCGATAAAATCGGCAGCGGAGTGAATAGTGGTTTGAGGCATTCTTCGGCGCGAACAATCGGCTCCAAGGAAACGGGCATTCGGGCGTAGCTCGCTTGCCGGCATCGGGCATCGATCAGCCATCGCGACAATCGCCCGACGAAGCCGAAGTCGTTGCCAAACCTCTCTTGGAACTGAACCCAAGGAATGTCCACACGAACGAATCCCCAATTCGGTGCCAGCCGAGGACCACCGGCAAGTTTGAGAAACCAGCTTGCAGTTGGCATGTCTGCCTCTTTGCCGCCGCTCATCCCCGATAGCTTGAAAATGGGAGTTCGCTGACCAGGCCGGAGGTTGAGAAGAGTTCGCCACCCTTCCTGGTGAAGGTTGGCAGCCATCCGCTTGACGATCCCGACGAGGAGCGGCCGTGTCTTGGCTGCATTGCCGCCGATGCGACCTGCCAGCTTGCCGTCAACGAGCGTCGGAGTTTCTGGATCCGCGGCCAACGCGATCCGTTCCGCGTTCAGCATCTCTTGCTCGCAACGGTGGTACGCCTGCGCCCGCATGACCTCATAGTCAAACGGATTGCTCGTCGCCGGCGGGCGATTGGCGGGGACAAAACGTGCGCCAATAACCGGATCGTTCAGAACCGCGGTTGCAAACGATTCCACCTCGGCCCAAGGAAACGGATCGGCGACGAAACTTATGGCGCGTTCCACGAGCACGAATTCTCGAACGAATGTCCGACCGGTCAGCTTTATTGCGACCGCCCCCAGTTCTGAGACCAGGAGCGGAATCGGCCAGCCTTCTGGTGATCGCAAACAAAGAACCGGGAGGCGCTCCCAGGCTCCCATCGATGAACCGCTGTGGATACTCGCCCGGTCGCGCAGGAGCTTCACCGACTACGCGGGCAGCCCAGTGCTTTGCTGGTGTCTCAACGTCAAACTCAATCGTGTCGGCGCCGTCCGCGTTGTCGGTATCCGCCAATTCCGGCAAGATCGGTTGAGGCGGCGTGTCTGCAACGCCCGATGCACCATAGGTGCGGAAGAACCGGCTTATTGCGTCTCGTTCATTCATCGCCCACCCCCAACGATTGGAGTCGATAGCGGAGCGCCTCGCGGCTCACGAGTAGTTCACTTGCAAGACGGTAAACGAGCACTCCACGCGGGCAGCAACCGTATTTCGCTCGAAACTCCTCTGCCCGCTGACGGCACACATCCGCTGGCATCAACACCTCCGCCGCAAACCGATTTGCTTCCCGCTCCATCCGGTCGGCCACGTCGCCGTCCGCTTCTCGGAGCGTCGCGTCGGTGTCCGCCCGAAACCGTCCCATGACGGTGCGGTGCAGAACGAAATGGCCGAGTTCATGGGCGGCCGTGAAACGTCGCCTGGCAAGTGGATCCGCAGCGCTGACAAAAGCCCATCCAACTCGACCGGCTGTGAAAACAAAGCCGGCCAGCTTGTCATTCGGATTGCCGATGTCTTCCACGGCCACTCCTTGGCTACGAAGGTAATCGGCAACCGCACCACAAGTCAGATTCGGTAATTCAACGTGGTCAAGCGCCGTTTCAGCGAAGTAGCCGGCAAGGGCGACAGGACCATGTTGGCCGCTCTGAACCGGAACGACTCTGCGAAGCTGCATTACGGCGTCGGAAACTTTTGCCGTGTCCGTCGTCACTTTTTTCCCTCCGCTTTTGGCGCACGGCGGGCGGCAAGTTGGTACTCAACCTCCGACGCACGGCGAAGTTCAAGCTTCAGAGCTGCTTGCCGAAATGCCCGCCAATACTCAGCCGGAGCCGCGCCAAATCGGGCCTCTGCCCAGGCCGTCAATCCGGTCAGTCCAAGATCGTCGGGCAGCGGTTCTTTGGCCGACCGCAATTTGTCGTTTAGGACATGAGCGTCAGCCGAAAGGCGATCCGGTGTGTGGCGGAATAGTTCTTCGGCCACATCCGCGACGGTCACGGGGCCGGCCTTTGCGTCGGCGACTTCTGCGGTCGGCAGATACTCATGCACGGCGGCTTTCAAGGCCGCCGTTGAAACGGGGGTAATCCCGCTACCTTGTTCTTCAGCGAGCCCAGCATGAATCTCTTGAAGGGCGACAAGCAGGTCTGGATCTTCTTGGGCGACCCGCCAAATCTCTTCCATTGCGGCGAAATCGTCGCGCTCAAGAGCATCGAGGTAACGGGCAGCGGTTACATCGACCTGGAATCGGCGATCGTCTGGTTTCATGGCCGCTCCTCCTGCGGGGCAACCCCTGCAATTGTCCTCGCTGCCATCAGGCGCTCGGCAAAGCCGGACCCGTGCATTCACGGTGCTGATGCCGAGACGTGCGGATATTTCGGAGTGAGCCAGACCATCTGAGAACTTCAGTTGAATTATCTCCTTGTGCTCGGGCGGAAGCTTCGCCATCAGAGACGCCATATCGAGATGGTCCGGGAGGGCTTCAGCCGCGTCGGTGTTCAACGACGCGGCGAGCGCTGCCCATGCCTCGGGGTGCGCTGATTCCTGGGAGGGCGAGCGAACAAAAGAATCGACAACCTCGGCCAAGACGTAATTCAAAATTCCGTGAAGCCAAGCAGGTGCAGAGCGGACGGGATTGAACTCGGTCCGCTTTCGAAGCGCTCGGGCAAAGGTCTCCTGACAAGCATCGCGGGCTTTGTCGAGCCAGTCGGTTGATGGCCGACCGCCGATGCGCCGCCCGAGGACGGCTAGCGCGTGCTTCAAGAGCGCCGTCTGCACCTCCGGGTCTTCAATCGCTGCGCCCACCGGATCGGGAGGTGCGGCAGCTGATTTCGTTACGGCCGGGCTCATGTACGACTGCCACTCCTTTGCGGGCGATCAGATGAATTGGCGCGACGAGCCGAATCGTTACAGCGAAATGCGTTTTTTTTCCGCGAAACCTTGATCGAGTCGCCCATCGTACGTCGTATCTCAGCGATCAAGAAGATTTTATGATCAGAACATGTTCCTGCGAGTGGGAGCCCAGTGGAATGCGAAAAGGGGGGGGCGAGGTGGGCGAGCTATTATGCGCCTGTGAAGCGGCCGACAATCTTGCGCAACAAGGTAGGACGAGAGCCGAGTTCGGAACCCGGCTCCCAATCGAGAGTCGAAACGTCATGAGATTAACGCTGTAGTCGGTCTTTGACTCGCGCCACGAGGCCGGCTTCCGGTGTGTTGGCAAATTCGGCCTCGGCCATTTCGAGGATGATGCTGTGGCCGATGCGCAACCGAATCACTCGCCGACCGTTGGCAGTCTCACCAGCCCATGCAGCACGATCTGTGACGCCAGCCCCGAGCATAGCGCTCGCGATTGCCTGGTCGACGGCTTCGACCTTCTCCTGCTCGTCGTCGGTCAGGCCCGTGTTCAGCATCATGCCAATCGTCACCTCGTTGAAGCGGGCGAAGCACCGTTCGCACTGCTCACGCCAGAACTGTTCGGTCTCGCTGAAGGTGTAGCCGAGGCTGCGGGCCATCTCGAAGAATCCTGGACTGCTGATGCCGGTGTTCTTATTCACGATCAATGCGCTTGAGAGCGGTTCGCCGTTGGCGTGATCGTCCTGGATCCGCCGCCCGAGGATGGCCCCAAGCTTAGCAGAGAAGACACCGAGAATCTTGCCGAGTTCGCGGTATGTGATCGTCCGCTGAGCGAGGCTTAGAGCGCTTAGCACGGCGTCGAGCCGAGCGTAGTGCACCTCTGCCTCCAAACCGGAGGCACGGTCCTTCATTTCGCGGAGTTGATGAAGAAACGCAGAGAAGTGACGCATGGAACGTCTCCTTTCATCGTGGCCCGAAGGCCATCAAAAGGTCGCCGGGGCTCTGGAGCAAGAATGCTCCACCCCGAGCTATACTGCACAAACCCTGCCTCGTGCTTGTGCATCGACGGCAAGAGCCGGATTTTCGAATCCAGGCAGTTTGGAGTATATCCGATTGTCCGAAACTGAAAAGACTTCTTTCCGATTTTTCGAAGAATCTCAATTCCCAAACACCTGGCAAAGAACCTGCCTTTGCTGGTGCGGAAACAGGTGTCGATAACGGCGGCGCTGGGCCTCGGTCTGATGTCCCATGAACTCGTCAATGAAGCGTTGATCCACGCCTTTCAC
>CAVYFY010000013.1:0-251543 GCA_963767835.1 uncultured Planctomycetota bacterium | reverse complement strand
CCGGAACGGTGCCGGTGAAGGTCGCGGTGTAAATGCCGTTGCCATGATCGGTGACGGCGCTGAAGGTGCCGCTGGCACTGCCGGCTCCCAGGCTGAAAACGACCGTCAAGCCGCCGACAGGTTCCTGGTTGCCGTTGGCGTCCTTGGCGGTCAGCGTGACGGTGGTTGTGCCGTTCACCTGGATCGATGCGGGAGAGAATGACACGACGGACTGCGACGCATCCGCCGCACCGACGACCGTAATCGTGGGCGCGGTGGCGGTGAGGGTGACGCCGTTGATGGAGGCAACGATGGTGTTGGTGCCAGCCGTCGTGCCTGTAAAGGTCGCCGTGTAGGTGCCGTCGTCGTTATCGGTCACGCTGCTGAAAGTGCCCTGAGCCGTGCCGGTGCCCAGGCTGAAGGCGACGCTCGAACCGCCTACATGCAGAATGTTGCCGCTGGCGTCCCGGGCGATCAGGGTGACCGTTGTTGTGCCGCTGAGCGGGATGGAGGAGGGATTGGCCGAGACGGTAGACTGGGAGACACTGGCTGGTTGACTGAACAGCTCCAGGATCCGAAGTTGAATCGGAGCCTGCGATAAGGACAGATCGCTGGCGCTGAAGGGCTCCGAGAACACCGCCGGCGCCTGGCGTTGCTCCAAGAGCTCAACCGAGATAGGGGTGCTTCTATTCCTTGGGCGCGATCTGAGGTTTCGCATTCCGAACAGGTTTTTTAGCTTTTTGATGAAATCACTTGATCGCTGAAACATGGTTGGCACCTATTACTTCCCGAACTGTGGAAAAACTCCCTGGTGAAGTGAGTTTCGCCCGTTTGCCAGGCTTCCTGAGAGAGAAAAATTCTACAAACCGGCAACGAAAGCCGCCCAAGGTCGCTTTGGACGGCCTGAGTAACGAACGTGCGACCTGGCTGGTGGGGCAATAAAGTCCGACCAGGCACAATGCATGGCAATAGTTGAAACGCAGCACGCCGGCAAATGTTAGCTGTCCAAAAATGCCGACGCCCTTGGCCACTACCGCCCGGACTTTGGCTGCTTAACTATTTCTCGCATTCTAGCCAATTTACTTACAAGGAAAATCCGGAAAAGTCCTTATTCAACGGAATCGGGCTGGGAAAGCTCCGGAAACATGACTTTCGAAAGGAGTTGCTCCGATTCTGAGGAGAATGTGCATGGTAGCGATTATTCATCACAAACCGTCATAAAAAGCGGTCAACGATCCGATAGATAAAAAAACGCCAGCGTGTCTGGAGTCACAAGTGGTACTGCGCAACACTTTCACGGGAGCGCCGAAGATGAGTTTCCGCATCACCTGCTCGATGCTGTTGATCGCCGTCTTCACCGGCATGGCTCCCGCCCAGTGGATCGGTTCGCCTCGCTGGCAACTGCCCACGCCGACGCCAACGCCAGAACCCGCGGTTGCTGAGCCAAAAGATGCGACAACCAGCGTTGTTGTTTGCAATTCCCCCATCGATTCGGAAGCAAGTCCATTCAGGCTCTTTTCGATGCGCCCCAGCGGCTTTCAACCGACCGCTTGGGTGTCCGCCGACTATGGCCTTAGCACGATGTCCCGCTCGGTTGTTCCGGCACTCGTAACCACGAGTCCTGCCGGCGCTTCGCAGGCCAATGCGGGAGTTCTGGGCCTCTCCTCGACCAATCTGCTTCTGGGCGAAGGCTACATGAATTCGCTGACTTCAAGCGGCGCCCGCATCACGACGGGTCTCAGCCTCTTGCCCGGCCTGTCTCTCGAGGTTTCCGGCTTCTTTATCCTGAACGGCCCCGCGAATTTCGATGCAGGCTCCAACGGTAGCAGCGGCAGCAATGCCATTGCCAGGCCATTTTTTGAGCCATTCACCGGCCAACAGGCCGCGGAACTCGTGGCGTTCCCCGACCGATTCGCCGGCAACATTGACGTGCGGTTCCGCACCACGCTTTGGGGCGTTGAGGCGAACATCTTCGAGAACTGGAACCTTGGAATTCCCGTGACTCCGGGCTTTGGCTTCCGTTATGCCAGCCTGAATGACAACCTGCAAATCCAGCAAAACACCACCGCCTTGAATGCACCCGCCTTGACCTTCAACGGCGCTTCCATTCCGCTTTCCGACAGCATCCGCATTACCGATAGCTACCAAACCAGAAATGAGTTCATTGGCCCCCAGCTGAGTCTTCGCTATGAAGAGACGGTCGGATTGTTCACCCTCGGTGTGACCGGCAAAGTGGCATTGGGCTCGACAACGCAGACCATCTCGATTGCTGGACAAAGCGAGCACCTGTCCGCCAGTGGTCAAACCCTTGCTTCCGCCAACGGTGGCTTTCTCGCCACGTCCTCCAACATTGGCACTTACAATCAGAGCAATTTCAGCGCCATTCCCGAGATCGAGCTCAAGCTCAGTTACCAGCTGTCGAGCAATCTGAGCGTTTACGCCAGCTATGATTTCATGTGTTGGACGGGAGTTGCTCGAGCCGGTGAACAAGTCAACCCAACCGTGAATTTAACGCAGGTTCCGACGGCGGCGATCTTCAATCCAGGATTCGGCGGGCCGAGCAACCCCGGGCCAACCTTCCATAACACCGACCTTGTCGTGAATTCACTTCGCATCGGCTTCGAATTGAAGTATTGATTCAACGTGGCCGATCTGACGCCGCAAGAATCTGGTTCGGCAAGATATGTGGAATGAGGAACGCAGGAAGGCAGAAGCTTGGTGGCCCTGCTTTCCTGCGTTCTGAACATTTATGCGAGCAAAAAGTATTACCCACGTCAATCGCGCGGCATTGAACGATACGGAACCGGGCAGGGCCCCATATAGGGGCAATGCGGAATTTGCGAATGATGGTCGAGCGGCGGCTCGCTAGGCGGCGGATTCGCCTCCTTGTGCTCCGGTTCAGGGACAGCTTCCTCCCTTTTGATCTCGAAAATATTCAACCGGCTCAGAGCGGCCTGGATCGTACTCCAGTCGAAATAAAGCCACACGCCGACGCCCGGAGTCTCATCCGCCATGGGCATCCGCGCTACTTCCCCTGGCCGCGGCGGTTGTTGTGCACCTGGTTCCAGAACTACACGCGCCAACTCGCCGCCGAATTCGTCCTCGGCGTCCTTCGGCACGGCCTGGTGTTGCCTCCCCTGAACAACTAACGGCTCAATCTCATCGCTCGGCTCGGCATTTCCCTCGTCCCGGCGGTTTTCGACGCGCACAGCTTGCACGTCTGGATCTTGGCGGGCGGTTGGCGTTTTGCTGAAAAGCCAATACGCACCACCCCCGACCGCCGCAATGAGCAGGAAACTCACTATGCCAATCCCTAGTGTTTTGCGCATTCTTGCTACTCCTTATGGTCCCCCAGGATCACAAGCCGGCTAGCGCCGACTTATATCCAAGGGGCCATAACGCAAAAAGCGCAATACGACCAGAGCAGATTGCACGCTGCTAGCGGGCGCCGCGCATACGCTTCTGGAAATCCAATTCGAGGGCGCCGAAGGATTTCTCATGCGCTTGCACCACATTCGCCAGCGCGCCCAGCAAGCGTTTGGCAGTGAAGAAATTCATGACAATTCGGTGCGACAGCTTGACTGTCTCGGCCGCCGGCGTTGGCTGAATCTGAGTGTTCAGGCCGAAATCGAGCACCAGTTCCTCCGGCGTGACGCTGACGCGGCAGAAATTGGTGTAGACGGTCGAGATCGTGCTGGTATCCGTCGTGAATTGCGGCGGCAGGCCAGGCGGATTCGCAAGGGCGGGTTCGGGGGAACGCAGTTCGTCAGCCATGGAAGCTCCCAAAAAGAGTCAAAAGGTAAAAAACGGTTCCGGCAGTCGCGGTGCTTTCGCGACGCCAACTACAGTTTAGTATCCGATTCCAATGAGGGAGCGGCAATCGCGGATTTGCAAAATTTTGCTCTGGTCAAGAACTTTACGATTGGGTAGCCTATCGCGGTGCAGGAAGCACTCGATCTCCCACTCGATCTCCAAGGACGGAGAATCCATGACCATCACCCCCTTCTTGGCCCTCAATCTGCGCGGCAGGAGAGACGCCGTGCTCGCGCGCCAGCGGGCGCGCCGTGTTGCCAGTCTCCTCGGTTTTGACGCTTACGAGCAAGCTTGCATCGCCGCCGGCGTTTTTGTCATTGCCTGTCAGGCCCTGACGCGATTCGGCAAGGCGCGGATTTGTTTTCATATCGAAAATAATCAGCTGCAAGTGTGCGCGGACCGCCGCGACGAGCCAGGAGCGGCAAGCAGGCTCGATGGGCTATTCCCTGACGATCCCGGACTACCCGCACGGCTTGTCAAGCCGATTCCTGCGCGGGATAATCCGGCGGAGGAAATTGAGCTTGGCTGGCTGGTTCGCGAGGTTGAAATAGCCAGCGGCGAGTCGTTGTTCGACGAGATCGTCAAGCAAAACCAGGAGATTCTGGCGTTGCTCCACGAGTTACGAATGTGCCGGACGCCGGGGGTGCAAACCGAAGAAAATTCGCGGCGCTCCCATGCCGCTTGACAGCGAATGTGATAGGATTGGTAAAGTCATCGTCATCTTGCCTAGAACGACCACTCTTCCAGACCTGTAGGGTCGGTGAGTCGAGTGGCCGCGTTTTGTATTTTTGCCAAAATACACTTGTAATTCACAATTCTTTCGTTTAGAATCAATCGTGAAATGATGAACGAGAAAGTTTGCTCCTCGCAGTTGTGGCGGGGAGGCGTTTTTTCACGAGGGAAATCGCCGGTACGGTCAGGACACACGCCTCACGATTTTTCAGGCCGCAGCTAGCCGGACCCTTGAAAAGCCGCGAAGGTGCGCTAGGTGATCGACACCTGGAAGGCTGCCGCCTTCCCACTCACGCGCCCGCTCGCTCGTGCGGTTCGCCGCTTTTCCGCAACGCAGGGAAAGCGTCCTGGACTCACCCGCAACGTTGGCTCGACAACCTCTTTTGAGTAAGGGAAGCACGGCAATGAAGACGAAAGCACCCAAGCGCCAATCCAAGGCGACCGTAGAAAATCTGGCAATTACGATTGACACGACGCAGACCATCTTCTCATCCGACTTGCTCACCCCCGAAGAAGAACGGCACCTGCTCGCCGCCTTCTGGGAATGCAAGAGTGAGTTGGTTCGCAATCTCATCCGGTACTTCCCGAAACTGCGGTCGCATCGCCCGGTCCTGGAACCCTGGCCGATGGCGCAATTCATCCGCGACTGCTGCGATGCCGAGTGCCGCGAGCATGCGGGCATCCGCAAAGTCCACGACCGCTACATTCATTGCAAGCATCGGCTCGCGTCCGCTAACATCCGCCTTGCCGCCCATGTCGCCAAGCGCTTCCGTCACCACGCTCTTGGCTACTCCGACCTCTTGCAAGAAGCGGTGTGCGGCCTGATGCAGGCGATCGACCGCTTCGATGTGAGCCACGGCACTCGTCTGGCGACTTACGCCACCTGGTGGATTCGGCAAACCTTGCAAATCGCCGTCGCCCGTCAAAGCCATTTGGTCAGCCTGTCGCCGCACCACCTGCAGGAACTCGGCCTGTTGCAGCAGGAATCCGAAGCCCTCGCTCACGGCGGCCAGCACCTTCCCAGCCCGCAGGAATTAGCTCACCGCACCGGGTCCAGCCTCGAACACCTGACGCACCTGCAAACCGCTACGCGCGCACCCGTCTCTCTCAACGCCGTCCTTGACGATGACAGCGATTTCAAGCTCACCGAAGCGATGCCCGACAACGAGAGCCAAACGCTCCGCACCAATTCGGAACGCCAGGAGGCTCTCAGCTTCCTCATGGAAAATCTCCGCCCCCGCGAACGCAAGGTCCTCGATCTCCGTTTCGGCCTGACCGGCAACGGCACGCACAGCCTCCGCCAGATCGGCCACCTCCTCCGCATCAGCAAAGAGCGCGTCCGCCAAATCCAAAATCGCGCCCTCGAAAAGCTCCGCGCCTCCGCCGAACGCGTTGGCTGGGAGCCGAGCCTGCTGCTGGGCATGTGAATGAATCAAGTAAAAAGGTAAAAAGTAAAAAAATAGAAAGTCGAGAGAACATCCGCGACTTTCTATTTTTTTACTTTTTACCTTTTACTTGATCAATCGTCTTCTTTTTCTTCGCCTTCTTTTTCTTCTTGCGGCGATCTTCCTCCTCCTCATCTTCATCGTCGGCGAAGAGAGCCTGGCGGATGCGTTCCTCGATGTCATCGAGATTGCGGATGCCGAGAAATCCGTAGTAGGTCGTGCTGACGGAGGTGCTGGCGCCGCCGTGGCGATGGTACGTTGTGGTAACGGTGGTGACGCTGCGAAAGACGATGTCGCCGGCATCACCGCCGAAAATCCAGGAGGGCATGCGGCGCATGTGCTGGACGAGATCGGGGTAATAGCTGGTCGGTCGCGGGCCGACGAACCAACCGGGCAGGAAGGTGATGCAGCGCTTGTTGGTAATGACGTAGGCGGCGCCGATCGCCTTCTTGCGCTCCATGAACAGGACCAGCCCGAAGATAATGATGGCGAGAATGAACGTGAGGACGATGATGCCGCCGATGAGAATGGCGGTCAGGCCCGGATTATTCTGGATCAACGTGCCGCTGGCAACGCTGCCGAAGATGGCGAGAATGATGCATACGAAAATACCGACGAGGGCTTTGGGAATGCCGCGCACGGTCATGATCTTGGGATCGGGCTGGCCGATCCAAAGCCCCTTTTCGCGCAGGCCCAGTTCGCCAGTAATTTGTTTTTTGGCTATCGGTGAGAGCGTGGTCTGTTCGAGCAATTCCTCGAATGCCTGGTTCTCGTCGATTTCCTCGTCTTCGTCCTCCTCCTCTTCATCGTCATTGGCGGCGCGTTTCTTCGGCGGCGGGCCTTTCTTGATGGGTTTCTTTTTCGCCTCGGCATCTTCGTCGTCGTCCTCATCGCCGGCTTTCGATTTTCGGTCCCACGCGGGTTTCTTCTCGTCATCGGTTTCGTCTTCGTCGTCAGCTCCCCAGGCTGGAGTCGGTGGTTTCTGCGCTAACGGCTTGGATGCAACGGCGCCGTTGGACGACGCGGCGGCAACCTTGACGGCGTTGGCGGGTTCAGCGCCGGCAAGCGCCTTGAAGACGTTGCCGCACTTGGGGCACTTGATCGATTTGCCAACCAGTTCATCCTTGACCTTGATCTTGGCCGAGCAGGCGGAGCAAGCAGTTTGCAGAGGCATGGCTAATTACTCAGGAGCGGGACAAGAGGATCAAAAATAGTTCCGACGCTTTTTCTTTCTCTTCTTGGCTTTCTTCAGGCCCGGTTCAGTGAGGACGTGCAGCATCATCTGCTGCACCAGTTGCACCTTGTCGATATTGAGGAGACCGACCGTCCTGCTGCTGCCGGCGCCCTTGGTCTTTAACGCATCGATCTGTTCGCGACCGACCTGGACCCTTGATCGCCCATGAAATCATAGGCGAAAATAAGGTCGCCGGCTCCGTCGAATTTGGGCGAGAGCTCGCAGCTAACCTCGCCGCGCAATCACGGGGCGGAAAATAAGCAAGCTGGCGACAGTTTATGAATTTATCACAACGATCGGGCAGGGTGCACGTGAAAAAAGCAACAAAAGCGCATGGCTCCGTTGAAGCGGCCACAGCCTCGGCATAACCGGTCGTTCCTTGCGCTCGCCCTAACCGCCTCCTCTTTTTCCTCTCTTCCCTAGCTTGCGGCCCGGTTTCGTGCTACAACAAGATTCTCAGCAAAATCGCTCCATCCAACCCCTGTTCAGGTGCATCCATGTTCAAGCGGCTGATTGTCGTAAGCGTGTTCGTCGTGATGATCACGATGCCGATGTCGGATCTCTTGGCCCAGAAAAAAGACGGGCCCAAGGAACCTCCCAAGAAAGACCTCAAGGATCTCAAGGACGTCAAACCGCCGGTGGTGACGAAGTTTGGCGAACCAAAACCCTATGACGATGTGATTCCGAAGACCGCCAAGAGCCAGCCTGGCGTCTTCCTCGTCCACAAGGTCGATGAAAAAATCTATTTCGAAATCCCCAAGGACGGCTTCAACAAGCTGATGCTTTGGCAGGCGGAAGTCGTCAAGGGGCCGGCCGGCGTCACCTGGGGCGGCTTTTCGCTCGGCAGCCGTTATCTCCGCTTTGATCGCCGAGGCAACAAGGTCTACCTCTGGCAGGCCTCCTTCGCCAAGCGCGGCGACGGCAAGGCCATCCAGCAGGCCGTCGATTCCGCCAACATGGATTCCATCATCTACAGCTTCAACGTCGAGGCCGAGGGCAAGGACCGCTCAACCGTCATTAACGCTTCCTCGCTCTACACCACCGACGTGATGGACCTGTCCGTCAAAGGCGCGGTCGGCTCGGGCGGCGGCATCGATCCCAACCGATCCTATCTCGACGACGTCAAGGCGTTCCCCTCCAACATCGAAGCCCGCTCGCTCTTGACCTTCACCGGCGGCGGCGGCGGTGGGTTCGGCCTCGGCAAAGGATCGGCCTTCGGCGGCGGCGCCAAAAGCTACACCGCCGTGGTTCACTACTCCCTCGTCATGCTCCCGGAACGCCCGATGATGGGCCGGCTCTTCGATCCGCGCGTCGGCTATTTCACGCGCTCCTTCGAAAATTACGCCTCCCCCAAGACCTGGATGGAGCAGCAGCAATACATCGCCCGCTTCCGCCTGGAGAAGAAAGACCCGACGGCCGCCGTTTCCGAGCCGATCAAGCCGATCGTCTTTTACGTGAGCCGCGAGGTCCCCGAGAAATATCGGCCCTACATGATGAAGGGAATCGAGGACTGGAAGCCGGCGTTCGAGAAGGCAGGTTTCAAGAACGCGATCATCGCCAAGGAAGCACCCGATCCGCGTCAGGATCCGAATTGGGATCCGGAAGACGCTCGGCACTCCGTCATCCGCTGGGTCGCCGATCCGGTCCAGAATGCCATGGGACCGCACGTCCATGATCCACGCTCCGGCGAAATCATCTCGGCCCACATCATCTTCTGGCACGACGTGGTCAAGCTCGCCCAGGAATGGTATTTCGTACAGTGCTCCGCAACCGACCCGCGCGCCCGTAAGCTGCCGTTGCCCGACGATTTGACCGGCGATCTGCTGCGTTACATCTGCGCCCACGAAGTCGGCCACACGCTCGGCCTGCGCCACAACCATCGCGCCAGCTCCGCTTACACCATCGAGCAATTGCGCGATGCGAAATTCTGCGAGAAGCACGGCAGCGTCGGCTCGATCATGTCCTATGGCCGATTCAATTATGTCGCCCAGCCGGAAGACAAGGTCAAGCAGTTGATCCCGGTGATCGCGCCGTATGATTATTTCGCCATCGAGTGGGGCTACAAGCCGATCGCCGGCGTCAAGAAATCCGAGGACGAACGGCCCACGCTGGACAAGTGGGCGTCGCGGCAGATCGACGAGCCGTGGCTGCGCTTCGGCGGCGAGGACGGGCCGGCTACCGTCGATCCCACCGTCAAGACCGAAAACATCGGCAGCGATTCGATCAAGGCGACCGAGCTCGGCCTGAAAAACCTCGACCGCGTTCTGGATCACCTGGTCGCGGCCACCACCAATGTGGGCGAGGATTTTTCCCTACTCGACGACACCTATAAGACAATCCTTGCGCACCGCCGCAACTGGTTCAACGCCGTCGCCCTCAACGTCGGCGGCGTCATCGAAAGCCGAACCCTGGGCGGCCGCGGCGCGGAGACATTCACCCGCATCCCCAAGGAAAAGCAGAAAGAGGCAGTCAAGTTCCTGAACGAGCACGCCTTTACGACGCCGACCAAATTGCTCAACCCGGCAATCGTCAACCGCTTCCGCTACGCCGGCGTCGCCAACGACATCAGCAGCAGTCAAAAAGCCCTGATGCTAAATCTGCTCAGCAGCACGCGCATCCGCCGGCTCATGGACGAGGAGCTTCTGCAACCGAGCAAGTCCTACACCGTCACGGAATTGGTGTTCGACGTGCAGGACGGCATCTTCAGCGAGGTGAACGCGGAAAAGCCCAAGATCGATGTGCTGCGGCGCAACTTGCAGCGGGCCTACATCGATCATCTCCGTGCCGAATTGGTTCCCGCCAAGGATGGGCAGCCTACGTTCTTCGGCGACTCCGGCAGCTCGGACTTCCGCGCCGTCGCCCGCGTGGCCCTGGGTCGTCTGCAAGGCCAGGTCCGCGCCGCCCTGAGCCGCACGCAAGACCAGGACAGCATCACCGCCGCCCATTTGCAGGATTGCGCCCGCGAGATCGAGTCAGCCCTCGCGAGCAAGAAGTAACCCCGTTTAGCCCCGCGTCGTAGACGCGGGCGGACGAAGTCCTACGGACGACGGAGCGCACGGCGCGCCCCGTCGTTTCATTTTTCATCCCATATGAATTGGGTGTGACCGGCATTCCCAGTCAGCCCGGGTAAGCTACGCGGCCTGGAATGCAGGCCATTCTTTCGCGGCAATCGCTCTGGTGTTGGGGTAAAGCCAGTCATTTTCGAGCGCAATCCGGAAGTCTTGGAACGTCGTCCAATCGCCGTTGGTTCGGATCGTTCGCAGGTTCAACATCGCCTGGGCTCCAGGGACTTTCCAACGCATGCCGGCCCGCTCCATCCGATCTTTGATGACGTGCCGGCAGGCGCCTTCAATCACGCCGGTCGCCACAGGACAACCCAAACGCAGATACTCGTCGTAACGCATGCGGTGCTTGTTCTTCTCCAGAAAAGCGCAGATCGCACGCAGGTTTTTTTTCTTGGCCCCCGTCAGCCCCTGCTGCGTCGCCTTGCGCCGCCAATTGGCGATGACGGTGCCGGCCTCGCCATGCAGGATGCGTGTCAGATGATGACGCACGAACACGGGTGCCTCGCCGCTCCCCTCGCCATGGAATACATGAGCCGCCTCCCACACCCGAGGCAAGACGTGCATCAAGTCCAAAATATCCAGCGTATACGCATCCTCGGGTAAGTACCTCTGCCGATCCGTTTCCAGGGATGCTTGTCCGTCACACAAATGCACCAGCCATTGCTGAGGTTTTCGACGCGTCTTGACCTCCGCTTCCAGGTATTGGAACACCAAGTCTTGACCACGAACTTCTTCGCCATCGCGTTCGCGGCTGAGTTCCGCCCAGTACCGCTTGTTCTGCGCTTCGGGGGGTTGTTCCTTGGGCCGATCCGGATCGCGAAACAACGTCGCCACCAACTGCTCCGGCGTTCGCGCGTGCCGATCGACCGAGTACACACAGCCGATGCACGCCATCTGTTTCTTGTTCGCCTTCTCGCCCTTGGTGCGATGAGCGCCGGCCGGCTTCTCCTCGACGGGTCGCACCATCGGAATGCCTTTGTTATCTTCGGTGACGATCAACAACGCGCCCTCTTTTTTCAAGTCGACCGGCCCTTGGCTGTCGCGAAACACCGGTGCCGCCTCCGCCATTTGCTGATTGGTGCGTTCCAACGTGTCCACCGATTGTGGCAACCGAAGGATCGTCTCAATCACCTCACGCACTTGCCCGAACGCCTGCTCGACACCCAACAACTGATCCCATTCCTGCAACAGATACGACACCTCGCTGGCCGGCAATTGCAAACGCTGATCGGTCGGGGCGAACTCGACCTTCGACTTCGCATATTGCGAATAGACCCAGCGTGACACGGCGAATTCGCCGAACACCGTCAACAACCGACGCGAATGTTGCTCCTCCAAGCGCTGGACCACGCGGCCGTCGTCCAGGGTCGCCGACGGGCCGAAATCTCCGGGCCCCACAAGCTTCAAGAAGGCCTGGAACAGCGTCTTGCCCAACGCCAACAGCCTGTCAAAAAGTCCGCGTTCAAACCGATGCGCCGAAGTGCCATCCTGGGCCGATTGGCAGACCCAGTGCTGTAGGGCATCCAATTGGGAATGCACATCGGGCACCAGCCATTCGATGGAAATCGGTTGTTCGTGGTTGCTCTTTTTCGGGTTTTGTGCCACCATGAGCAGGCCTCCTTGCCGGGGAATACTTGGTCGTTGACCCCAATTATGGCAAAGGAGGCATTTTTTTTGACCCTCAATTTACTCCAAATTCCCCAAGATGCCGCTCCAGCTTTCGGGAATGCCGGTCACACCCATATGAATTACGATTTACGATGATACCGGAATGATCGGGCGGACGGGTTGATAGAATGGACAACGACGACATCGCCGACGATCTGATACCGGGAAGCCTGAAACGCTCCAAATCCTATCATTCCGAATATGACCTGAGAACCTACGGCGAGATAAAACGGCTGGCGTCAGTTGACCACAAGGCTCGTCAGATGAAGAAGCTCATCGACCAAGCGGAACGATTGCGCGAGAAGGCGCGGAGGCGGCCGAAATGAAAACAAAAACAGCCAATTTCAGAAAACCCCTTGAGCGAATTCGCCGCATTGCCGAATGCGACGACGCGGACGTGGCCCTGATCGCGCTTGAAAAAATGCTGGTAACTTGGCCGGACCATCCGGCATTGCTGATTGAAAAATCTCGCCTGGTACAGCTATCGGAATACGGTGAGCTCACGGAAGCCAAGAATGCGCTCAAACGTGCCGCGGAGTTCGATCCGAGCTCGCCGAGTCCGTGGATCGAACTCGGGTTCTATCGCCTGAACATCGACGATTGCCCGAAGGATGCCATCAAGAAATTCGATCACGCAATCCAATTGGCGATGCAATCGTTGGCTGAGGCGGTTGCGGGCAAGATTGGCGCCGTCCTGGATTCTTCGCCGGCCGACAGGTCTGCTCAATCAAAGGATCTCCAAGCGTTGGCGCGCTTCGTGAGTAACCGCTACGGCAAGGTCGCACCGTTGGCGATCCGTCATCTTCGCGAACGCATCGCAGACTTCGAAGATCTCGCCGGTCCGAAATCGGAACGCAACGGCAAATGACCTATCACGGGGTTGCAGATATGAAAAAAAGTGCATGGCTGGCATTGATGCTGCTCACCGCCTCCATCTCAGCCACTCAACGCGCCGGCGAAAAGGAGAAGCCCCTCCGCATCTGCTTCATTTCAGGATCGGCGGAATACGAATCGGACAAGACGCTGCAGATTCTCAAGAAATACTTCGAAGCGAAGCATCCGTCCGAGTGCATGCTCGTTAAGGCCAAGTCGCAGAAGGATCTGCCCGGTCTGGAAGCACTCGAGAAGTGCGATGTCGCCGTCCTGTTCACGCGCCGCCTAGAACTGCAAGGCGATCAGCTCGAACGCATCAAGAAATACTGCACCGCCGGCAAACCGCTCGTCGGCATCCGCACGTCCAGCCACGGCATCCAGACCTGGCTCGACATCGACAAGGAAGTCTTCGGCGGCAACTACAAGAACCACTATACCACCAAAGAAAGCCCGTTCTACGACGTTGAGCTTCGAGAGGAGGCGAAAAAAAGGCCAATCCTCGCCGGCGTGCAACCGTTCAAGTCAAAAGGAACTTTGTACAAGAACACGGGGCTGTCGAAAGACGTGGACGTCTGTCTCTACGGCAGCATTCCCGATCACACCGAGCCGATCGCCTGGACTCGCTCCTACAAGGGGGGCCGCATCTTCTACACCTCGCTGGGGCATCAAAAGGATTTCGAAGAGGAAAGCTTCCTGCGCTTGATGTCGAATGCCATCGTGTGGGCGGCGGGGCGGGAGAAATGATCGCCTGACATCGGCTTTTTCGACCTCAACTCGGCGTTTCCGGAGGAATGTTCCATGCGAATCAAAATTGCAGTAGCGTGCGTGCTCTTGCTCACGTTGATCGCAGGCGGGTATTTTCTCATTCCGGAAATCAGGCGTCAGAAAAAGGAAGCCGACGCCCGCGAGAAATTGGCGTTTGTGTCGTTGACGGACCGCCTGCCCAAAGGGAAACCGATCTCACCGACGAGAGTCTTGGACGCCGACGCCAAAAAGCGCTGGGCAACCTTGGATGCTGAATTTGCTTCCGCACAGAACTTCCGGGGCGACGCGATCAGGGCATTGCACGAAAAAACCCGAAAGTTCTTCGTCGAAAGCCCGGGCGCCGGCTCCGATCGCGGTTTCAGAATTCCCGACGAGGAGATTTTGTTCGACTCCTGGTACGGAGACCCGAGGCAACCCGACGAATCGGCGGATTTTCCCCTCTCGCCCGCTGAGACCTTGACGCGGGTTGAGTTGGCAGACGAATTCCAACCCTATCATCGACAGGGGCTGTTTTCTTTTCTTTTTCCCTGGAATTTCGGCTACGTCAAAGACCGCGATCATGTTTCCGGATTCAGCCCGCACGGTTTTCGCATCAACGTTTGGAATCAGGTCGGAGACGGCGAGCGCTGGCAAGTCAAGCATGTGCAGCTCATCGGCGTTCTCTTACATGACCCTCCCATTGTTTACCTGACCGACAAGTTGCCCAGCATGGACCAGGTCCGCCAGGGCAAAACGCGGTCGCTGGATCTCTTCGAAGAAGCTGGCATGCCGTCGCTGCGAGAGGGCGAAGATTTGTTCGTTGTCCGCAAGGATGACACGATCCGAATGCTCGGCGCCATACGGGCGACGAAGACGTGCCAAAAATGCCATGACGCCGAGATCGGCGATCTATTAGGGGCTTTCTCCTATACGCTCCGGCCTACCAAGAAAGAGGCGAAAGGCGAACGCTGATGACGATCGACATGGCCTTGGACTACCTGCCCCGTTTGCCTCGCCGCAAGGACTGGCGCATCGGCTGCATCGGCGCCGGGTTCATCATGCGCGATTGCCATCTCGTCGCGTACGGCCAAGCGGGCTTTAATCCGGTCGCCATCACGTCGCGCAATCCGGAGCACGCCCAGACCGTCGCGACACAGCACCACATTGCGAAGGTGCACCACAACATCGACGAGCTGCTCGCCGACCAATCGATCGAGATTCTCGACATCGCGGTGCCGCCCGATGTGCAGGCCGATGTCTTGCGAAAGGCCGCCGAGCACGGGAATCATCTGCGCGGCATTCTCGCGCAAAAACCGCTGGCGTTGTCGGTTGCGGATGCGCGCGATGTCGTCGAGCGCTGCCGAAAAGCGGGAATCGTGCTCGGCGTCAATCAGAATATGCGCTACGATCAATCGGTCCGGGCGATGAAGGACATCCTCCAGCGCGGCTGGATCGGCCAGCCGGTGCTTGCCACCATCGACATGCGGGCGATTCCGCACTGGATGCCGTGGGCCGAATCGCTGCATTCTCTGTCCACATTCGTCATGAGCATCCATCACCTCGACACATTCCGCTACTGGCTCGGAACTCCCGACCGCGTCCTGGCCAGCACCCGGTCCGATCCGCGCACCAGGTTTCCGCACGCCGATGGCATCAATCTCTACATCCTCGAATACGACGATGGCATCCGGGCCGCGAGCTGGGACGATGTCTGGACCGGCCCGGCCCGCGAAGGATCGGAAAGCGACATCGGCATCCGCTGGCGCGTCGAAGGGACCGACGGCCTGCGCGCGGCACCATCGGCTGGCCAAGCTATCCGGCACGGACGCCGAGCACGCTTGATTTCACGACCAAGCAGCATCCTGGTTGGAACCAGCCGCGCTGGCAAGAAGTGTGGTTCCCCGACGCCTTCGTTGGCACCATGGCGCAGCTTCTGTGTGCGGTGGAGGACGGTACGGAACCGGAAATCAGCGGGCGGGATAACATCGAGACGATCGCGCTGTGCGAAGCGGTATTGGCGGCGGCGAAGGAGCATCGCGTGACGACGGTGCGGGAATTCTAACACTCGGATTGACAAGGTATCATGGCCAGCAACCCTCTCTTCCCTTCCTTGGAATCCGAGTTGACTTTCAGGTAGACTGGGCCGATAATTATTTTGGAGTTGGAGTGAGGCCTGCCCGGCTTCAAGTTGCCGCCTTCCCGGTGGTTCCCAGTTCCTTTTTTATGCCCATCTTTTCCTCACTGTGACCCCCAGTTCGGAAATATCCCGCCTTTGAATTCCCCAACGGTCGATTCCACTCACTTTTCCCTTCCATTCCAACTGTTTCAAGCGAGTCAACCACACGTGGAAGCGATGATCTCCTGCTGCGCGTCGCCCAAGTATATACGCTCCGATGTCGGCGAGTTGCAATCCAGGCGAAACGTGAGAAACGGCAATGAGCGGATAATGGGAAATGTTCGGGATTCCAACTCCGGACACGAACCGCCTGGTGGAGATTGCCAGTTCCAGGTCGGATAGCTGCTCATCGAAGACGAGATTCACTTTGCGTTTTCCGTCGATCTCCTGGGCCGCAGCTGAGACGCCTCTGAGCACCTCTGCAATTGGAAACGTCAGTTTGTCCTCCCGATTTATCTCCTTGAGCAAATCCTGTGCTCCGTAAACTGCGCAGCCAAAGATCTTGATGGGATGTTCGTCCGCGTAGTTGCTGCATTCCGCCAAGATTTCTTGGGCAACGAAAAAGTTCCGTGAGGAGCCGTGTTTCTCTGCCATCTTGAACGAGTTGTTTGAAAGGAGCTTGCTTCCTTTCAACTCCGTTCTTAGCGATTTCGCCTGAGCCTCGCCCCAATACTTTCTCTTGGCCAGGTAAATCCGCTTATCAAGGAATTCGATCGTTTCGCTTTTCATCAAGCAGCATAGTATCGACGTAACGCCACCCTCATCGGGATAGGATTCATCGAAGAAACACCACATGATTGCAATTCCACCGAAGGGCGTCACTTTTTCCTGGGAACCAGGAGCCGATACACGCGCATGATCGGGTCGTAATATTCATCGACCACGCGCTCCTTGAGCGGAATGATCGCGTTGTCGGTGATGGTGATGTGCTCCGGGCAGACCTTGGTGCAGCACTTGGTGATGTTGCAATAGCCGATGCCGTTCTTGTCCTTGAGTTCCGCGAGGCGATCTACACTGTCGAGAGGATGCATTTCCAGGGCGGCGACGTAGACAAGGAAGCGCGGGCCGATGAACTCGTCGTGCTTGTGGTGATCGCGCAGCACGTGGCAGACATCCTGGCACAGGAAGCACTCGATGCACTTGCGGAATTCCTGTACGCGATCCACGTCGGCCTGGGCCATGCGCCACGTGCCGTCGGGGGCGTCGGGAGGCCGCGGCGCAAACGGCTTCAATTTCTTCTTGACCTCGTAGTTCCACGACACGTCGGTCACCAGGTCCTTCATGTGCGGAAACGCCCGCATCGGCTCGATGATGATCGGCTGGTCGAGCGGCACATGAGCGAGCTGCGTCATGCACATGAGCTTGGGCGTGCCGTTGATCTCGGCGGAGCAGGAGCCGCACTTGCCTGCCTTGCAATTCCAACGGACGGCCATGTCGTTGGCCTGCGTCGCCTGCACTTGATGGACGGCGTCGAGAACGACCATGCCCTCGGAGACGGGGGTCTGGTAATCGACGAACTGCCCGGTCTCACCTTCGCCGCGCCAGATGCGCAGGGTGGCCATGGTCGTGGCGCCAGTGGTGGGTGCGGTTGAGGTCATTTCATCTCCTCGATGATCTTCTTCAATTCTTCCGGCATCTCCGGGATCGGCACTTGCTCGACTTGCATCGAACCATCGGGGGCCTTGCGCGTCACCAGGTTGACCTTGCCGAAGGCGGGAGCCTTATCGGGGTAGTCGTCGCGGAAATGGCCGCCGCGGCTTTCCTTGCGGATCATACCGCAACGGGCGATCGCTTCGGAAACGGTGAGGAGATTGTGCAGGTCGAGGGCGGTGTGCCAGCCGGGGTTGTATTCGCGGTTGCCGGGGACCTTGGTGCGGGCGGCGCGCTCGCGCAGATTTGGCCAGGCCGTCGAGGGCGCGCTGCATCTCGTCTTCCTTGCGAACGATGCCGACCAAATCCTGCATCATGTCTTGCAGATCGTACTGGATTTTGAACGGATTTTCATCGCCGGCGCGCTCGAACGGAGCGAGGGCCCACTTCGCGGCGGCGTCGACCTGGTCGGCGTGGACCTGCGGGGCCTGATTGGCCTTGGCATAGACGCCCGCGTGCTCGCCGGCGCGTTTGCCGAAGACGAGCAAATCGGAGAGCGAGTTGCCGCCCAGGCGATTGGCGCCGTTGATGCCGACGGCGCATTCGCCGCACGCGAACAGGCCTGGCACGCGCGACATCTGGCTGTCGGCATCGACCTTGACGCCCCCCATGACGTAGTGCGTCGTCGGGCCGACTTCCATCGGCTCGATGGTGATGTCGATGCCGCCCAGCTCCTTGAACTGGTGATACATGCTCGGCAACTTCTTCTTGATGTGCTCGGGGGCGTTGGCGATCTTTTTCTTGATCCACGAGATGTCGAGAAAGACGCCGCCATGCGGGCTTCCGCGGCCCGCCTTGACTTCGCGCATGATGCAGCGGGCAACGTGGTCGCGGGTCAGCAGCTCGGCGGGGCGCTGGGCGTTGCGGTCGCCGGTGCAGTAGCGCCAACCTTCCTCGGGATCCTTGGCGGTCTGGTTCTTGTACAGATCAGGGATGTCCTTGTACATGAACTGCTCGCCCTTGTTGTTGAGCAGGATGCCGCCTTCGCCGCGGACGCCTTCGGTGACGAGGATGCCGCGCACGCTGGGCGGCCAAATCATGCCGGTCGGATGGAACTGGATGAATTCCATGTCCTGCATTTCGGCGCCAGCGTCGTAAGCGAGCGTATGGCCGTCACCCGTGTATTCCCAAGAATTGCGAGGTGATCTTGTACGCCTTGCCGATGCCGCCCGTCGCCAGCACGACCGCCTTGGCCTTGAAGACGATGAATCGGCCACGGTCACGCGAGTAGGCGAAGGCGCCGGCAACGCGGTCGCCGTCCTTGAGGAGCTTGACGACGGTGTGCTCCATGAAGACGCCGATGCCCTTGTGGACGCCGTGATCTTGCAGGGTGCGGATCATTTCCAGACCGGTGCGGTCGCCGACGTGGGCGAGGCGCGGATAGCGATGCCCGCCGAAGTTCCGCTGGAGGATTCGGCCATCGGGGGTGCGGTCGAAGACGGCGCCCCACGCTTCGAGCTCCTTGACGCGGGCGGGGGCTTCCTGGGCGTGGAGCTGGGCCATGCGCCAGTTGTTGACGTATTGCCCGCCGCGCATGGTATCGGAGAAATGGACGCGCCAGTTGTCGCGTTCATCGACGTTGGCAAGCGCCGCCGCGATGCCGCCTTCGGCCATGACGGTGTGGGCCTTGCCCAGCAGCGATTTGCAGACGAGCCCGACGGAAACGCCGGCCGCGGATGCTTCGATGGCGGCACGCAAACCGGCGCCGCCGGCGCCGATAACGAGGACATCGTGTTCGTAGGTTTGGAAATCGGTCATTGGTCAGTGGTCCGTAGTCAGTGGTCCGTGGTTATTGCTTCGCGGCGAAATTCCGTGATGTCTTGGCCACGGACGGCGAACGAAGAACAATCAAAAAACCTTGTGATAATCGGTCCAGACGCCCATCGAGCAGAGCCGCACGTAGACATCGCTGAAGCCGACCCAGAAGAGGCTGCACCAGGCGCAGGCCATGTGCCAGCGGTTCAGGCAGCTCACGCAGTTGTATGCGGTTTGCGTGCCTGACTTGGAGATTTCGTCCTGGCGGCCGCCGATCAGGTGGCGGAAGGAGTGGCAGCCGAAGGTGTAGCTGCCGAGCAGGATCACGTTGAGCAACAGGACGAAGCTGCCGACGCCGATGCCGAAGTGCTTTTTGCGCTCGGCATCGAAGAAGATGAAACCCTGGATCGCGTCATAGGCGAGCAGGAAGATGAACAGGATCGCGAAATAAAGGAAATAGCGATGGATGTTTTGAAGAATAAGCGGCAGGCTGTGCTCGCCCCAGTAGCCTTTGAACGGCTCACCGACGGCACAGTTTGGTGGATCCTGCTTGAATGCCTTGTAATAGGCGCCGCGATAGTAATAACAAGTGAAGCGAAAACCGCCGGGGGCCCACAAAATCAGGAAGGCGGGTGAGAAGAGCAACCAGGCGGGCCACCAAGTCGGCTTGGCGCCGAAGAACGTGTGATACTGTTGCTCCCTAAAGCGTGGCATTCCCTCGATGGCGAGCGAGTCGGTGTCGTGCGCCGCTTGGGTCGGATCGGAAAACAAGGCCGGCGAATACATCGGCGACAGATAATTGCCGTAGGTGTAGTGATCGTTTTGAAATGCGGCCCAGGTGGAGTAGACGATGAATGCTGAGAAACCGAGGAAAACCGCCAACGGCTGCACCCACCAAAGATCGCGGCGGCTGGTTTCGCCGTAGCCCCGCACGACCGGCAAGCTCATCTTTCCATCCGCCATGCCTGAATTCCCCCGTGTGATGTCTCTATGTTGAGCATAGCCGCGACGCGCCTCATCAGCAAGAGGCCAGCGGTATCTGTGGGGCGTGTTGGCGGAGAAACGGGGGCAGTTTACCCGGCATACCGGTTTATGCCAGGTCCAATGCTGCCTTCAAGCAATCATTCATTTTCAGCAGAAGAGCCGACGAAAGCCGGCCACGGATTCGCAGAATGAATTTCCTATCCACAGTCACCAAATTCTCGCACTGGATAACCGAATCGATCACCAGACCGTTTGAACGCCGTCGGGCGTGGAGATGTCAATCTCAAGCTGTGTCGCTGCCCCAACTCGGCGCCGGCCGCTTCCGGTGATGAGGGCAAGGATCGTGTCATCCAAAGCTGTGCTGTAGGCATCGGCCTGCACGACAAGCGCGGGCCGACGCTTGCTCCCGGTGCGGTCGCTGAACAACCAATCCACCATCACCACATCACCACGTTGGACGTTCATGGTTGTCGCTGGGACTCCTCCCGATCATATACATCCATCTCTGGATCGTCCCAGCCGGCGCAATCCCGCTGCATGGAGGGCTGCCTGCTGCTCGAAATCGGTCAGGCGGCCTAGCGTCAACAGCGCTTCGAGCCGTTCGTACAGTTCTTCCCGCACCAGGACGTAGCGTATGTGCGTCTCTGGATCGATCGCGCGCGGCGCATCGGTGGTCAGTTCCAAGCGTTGCTCGGCGGTCAGTTGGATCATGGAGATTCTCCTCGGCGCAGCCGCGAAAAAAGCCACGAGAGAAATCACTCTCGTGGCTCGCTTGATTCACGCATCCCTCTACTTCAATTCCACCGACCAGTAAGCGTTGTCAAGGAACGTCTTCCACGACTGGTACTTCTTGCTGGTCAGCTTCAAATTGAGCATCGGGCTGCGCTTCGGCTTTTCCGGCTTGCGGATCAGGCCCATGTGCGCTTGCTTCGGGGTGCGGCCGCCCTTGCGGACGTTGCAGTCGATGCACGCGCACACCACGTTCTCCCAGGAGCTGTCGCCCCCCTGGCTGCGCGGCACGATGTGGTCCAGGCTCAGATCGCTCGTCGAGAACTTCTTGCCGCAGTATTGGCACTGGTTATTGTCCCGGGCGAAGATGTTGCGGCGATTGAACTTCACCGTGTGCTTGGGCAGCTTGTCGTAGCTGGTCAGGCGGATGACGCGCGGGGCCTGGATTTCGCTGTTGGAGGTGCGAACCCAGTCATCCTCTTCCTCGCGAAAATGCTTGGCCCGGAACTCGCTGACCTCGCGCCAGCTATCGAAGCTGTACGTGGCGAACTGCCCGTCCTCCAGCGCGACCACCTCGGCCAACTCCTTGCATAGCAGGATGAAGGCCCGGCGAACGCTGATGACGTGCACGGCCATGAACATCTTGTTGAGGACCAGAACGCTGGCCTCCAAGGGCGACGAGTGGTGATGTCCGATCATGAAGCCCCCTGATGCGAGAAACCGCTGCATCGATCCGCGATGCCATCCATGATGTTGTTGACGCGCCGAGTCCGGCACAGGTTCGAGTTTGATTTATCTTACCAGGAATTTCGTAGATATTGCAAGCGCCTGGAGAGAAAAACCGGCGGGGCTTCACGGGAACTTCAAGGTTTCGATTTGGGGCGTTGCTTCACTGGGGGCAGCGGCGATTGCCGGCGATGCGCGGGATCCCAGAGGCGGACGCCGATGTCGAGCTTTTGGTTCTGGATTGGGACGTTCCTTTGGCCACGCAGCAAGCCTCCATCGTCCTTCCCGTCTGGGCCGACGGAATAGACCACGTAGCCATGATCGACCCGGCGGTATTGCAACGGATTGCCCGAATAGAAATCCTCGGGGACGGCAGCGAGATATTTCGGCACCAAATCAGTCAACGAGTTCGGCCAGGAGCGGGTGTCGAGCCGAAAGCGCTCAACGGCGATTGCCGTGTAGGTTGTGCGAACCTGCATTTGGGCAACCAGCGATTCCGCTGTGAGATAACCAATCGAACGGCAATCCTCGTCAAATCGCTCGATCATCTTCGGAAGCCCGCTCGCCCGCTCCGCCTCCGGCTTCGAGGCAAACGCCGTCCATTGATTTACGTTGCGGAAATATCGCGCCTGCCACTTCCGGGGATCTTCGGGTTTCTTGGCTGGAAGCCACTTGGCGTACCAACTCGGCTCGGGTTCAGGGCCGGATTTCTGCCGATTTTCAAAGGAAATACGTTGCGTTTTGTCCAATGTGCCTTCCCGCCAGGCACAGAATACCACCCACGAATAGGCGCGATCCCCCCGGATGAGGGCACGGAATCGATCAAATTGATCGTCCTCCTGAAGAAATCGTTGCAAGACCGCAAGCCGCGCGGGATCAACCTCGCCCTGACCGAGCAAGCGGTGCGTTCTCTCGCACGCAGATGTCGCCCAAGTGATGATTGAGTCGTCGGGATTGATCCGGGCGATGGCCAGGAGCGCTTCGCAAGAATCGAGGGCATCCTCGAATTGTTCAGCTTGGCACGATCGATTGATGTCAAGGGCTAACAGCTGGACAATGTTGCTGGCGCTGAGGTAATACTGAAAACCGAAGGACTCCCAGGTGGCGTTCGCGGGCGAAAGCCCACGGGAGAAACGCCGAAGCTTACGTGCTTCCCCAACGGTCGATTTCCATTCCTTCCATTCGCTTTCCAGCCCTTTGATTTGCTGTTCGTTAAGCTGAGGCGCCTCGGGCAGGTTGTCGAAGGAATGGTAAATGTCCAAAAAAAAATCGACATGCTCGTCGGAATTCGCCCTCATCCCGGCTGGCACCGGCAGGTCCCTGAATTTCGGATGGTATTGTTTGTCTTTCTCGAAATTCGCGCCGATCCGCAAGATCGCCAGTGCTCCATTTTCGTCATCCGCCAGCGGACCGCGTTTCGCCTGCAATTCCTCGAACCGCCAGCCCGGATCGAGTTCATCGGTCTCGGCGATGGCGGCGGCAAGATCGCGGTCGAGCTGCCAATCGTCGTAGCCGTACATCGCATACGGGACCGCGGCGACCATGGCGGCGAACCCGACAAGCAACAAGATCGTCCACGCGACCCAGCGGCGTTTTCTCGGTGGAGTGGGTGCAAGGTTCTCCATAATCGCGCATCTTACCCGGCCGCCGCGATGCCGACAAGCAAGTTGCTGCAAACCAGAATGCAATCACGAAAACACGAAACAACGAAAGCACGAAAAATTCAATGAGGAAGGCAGGAACGCAGGAGCCAGAACTGCTCACGCCTCGCCCCCGTACTCCGGCGAGAGGGGCTGAGGATTACCGCTCCCTGCGCCGTTAATGCCAGTTGGTGCTACGCTGTGGAACTTATGAACGCCTCGCGGATGAAGGAGTCGAGCCAGTGATGATCTTCACGCAGCGTCGACAACTCCTTCGTGAGGCGTTCCCGAAGTTCCACGGTATGCGCCGCCGCCAGATTAGCGAGCCTTCCATACTTGGTCCAACCCCACACTCCTTCATCGGGATTCAACTCCGGTGCATAACCCGGCAACGTTTCCGCCACAATATCCGGCTGCTCCGCCAAGTATTGTTTCACCAGCTTGGCCTTGCTGTGAATATTCGACCCATCCCAAATCACCGTGAACGCGCCCAACTGCGCCTTCAGTTGTTTCAAAAACGCCACCACATGTTCAGCCGTCGCATTGGTGTTGTCGGGCAACAGATCAAAGTAGAAGTTGAGTCGGGCACGCTGCGGACTCACCGTGATGCAACTGATGGCCGAGATGCGATCGCGACGATCCCAACACGACAACACCGGTGTTTCTCCTTGCGGCGCCCAGGTGCGACGTACGGTCGGCGTCAGCATGAAGCCGCTTTCGTCCAGGAACACGATATGAGCGCCGCGTTTGCTTGCCGTGTAGACGATATCGGGAAACGTGACGCTCTTCCAATGTTTGATGGCATCCTCGTTTCGTTCACGAGCACGCCGTTTGGGCTTCTGCGGCGACCAACCCAATCGTTGCCGGAGGAAGCGACCTACATGATCGTGGTGTAGGCTGACACCGAAGTGTCGCTGAATCAAATCGGCGATGCGTTGTGTGGTCCAAAGTTCATTGGCCCAACCATGCGCTTTGGCGCCTTGGCGTAGAAGCGATTCGAGTTCTTGTTGTTGTTGCACAGTCAGTCGTGGCGCCGGGCCGGCATGTGGCTTGGCGGCGAGGCCGTCGGGAGAGGTTGCTTGTTTGAGCCAGCGATAGATGGAACGTTCGCCGACGCCCATGATGCGTGCCACGTCGCCGACCGATTCGCCGGCTTCGATGGCTCGAACTGCTTGGCGGCGACGGAGTTCCAGAGCGCTAGCTGATCCAAAAGGTCTGCTCATACTCCATTATACGGCCGTACATGCGCCTTTGCCCGCGCAGCTGTCGGTAGTGAAGGCAAATTCTTTCCTGCGTTCTTGCCTTCCTCATTGAATTTTTCGTGCTTTCGTTGTTTCGTGTTTTCGTGATCGCATTTTGGGTTGTGGCGCGTCCAATGGAAATTGCAAGGTCCGTGGCATCGAAAGTCCATCGGGTTCATTGCACGGAGGGGGGTGTCGGTGTATGTGTGCAATGAATCGGCGCAAGATGCTGATGCCAAAGGGGATCGTTAGCGAGAATTCGTTGCGCGCCTGCCGCGTCAAAGGCGATCTTGTTTTTTTCTTTGGCGAACGTTAACGTCGCCACCGCGAGAGGAGGGCGCGTTGCGCCAGGATGGCGCTGCCTTCCTCCCACGTCCTGCCAAGCAAGGATGCTTGCATGCCGCGCTGCCGATTTCTTCTCGTGCCTGCTGTTGGATTCCTTCTTTGCTCCGTCCTGTCGGCCACTCCGCCCGACGATCTCGACACGCGTTTTCAGAAGGATTTGAAGGTGCAGACCGCCATGCACCGCGCCCGTCTGCTCCTGGGCGACAATCAATCCCAGAAAGCCGTCGAAGTCCTCGAAGAACAGTTGCGTAACGTCAACGGCAACAGTGTCTACCTAACCCTGTTGCGCGACGCCTATCGAACGCATGTCCGCGATCTTTACCTGGCCGGGCAGCCGGACCGGGCCAAGCGCTATCTCGATCGGCTCTGCATTCTCGATCCGAGCGCCGCTAATGATCCGGCGCTGCGGCCGCAGAAGGACGGACCAGCGCGGAACTTCGTGCAAGAGCCGCTGGCCAAGGAAAAACCACCGTGGCCGAACTTCAATCCACTGAAGCTGCAAATCCCGAACCCCTTCGCCAAGAAGGAAGAGCCAGCCAAGCCTGTCATTCAGTCCGCGACCGTGCGGGCAGTGCCCGACCAGTCGATTGTCGATGATCCGTTTGACCGCAAGAATCAGCGCGAGGAGTCCGGTGAAGCCAGCAAGGCGGCGCTGGCGCGCGAGCTGCTCATGCGTGGCGAGCAAGAATTCAAGAACGATCGCTTTGCCGAGGCCCGCGTCTGTTTCGAGAAGGCGTATCAAGCCGATGCGAGCAGCCTGGAGGTGTGCAAGGAGCAGTTGGCGTACTGCATTCTCAAGGGCGTCAGCGAGGCGATGGACCGGCCCGGCGTCTTGCCCGGCAGGCTGAGCGAATTACAGCAAGAAGTTGACGCGGCTATCCGCCTGGCCCCGACCAAGATGATGGCGAGCGGGCAGCAGCTTCTGGAACAGCTCGAACGCCGAGCGGGTCAAAATCGGCCGCCGCAAATCATCGCGACGGCGACCCGGGTGAATCACCTCGGCCAGAACAAGGAAGGCTGGCAGGTCGTCAAGACTGCTCACTTCTACATCTTTCACCAACAAGACGCCGAATTCGGCGAGCGCGTCGCCCAGATCGCCGAATCCACGCGTGCCGCCATGTTCAAGAAATGGTTCGGCCACGACGGCGTCGAATGGGAGCCGATCTGCGAACTGGTCATGCACCCCAACGCCGCCAGCTACACGCAGATGACGAGCGTGCCGGGCAACTCGCCGGGGCATTCGCGCATCGAAAGCGATCCATCGGGCCGAATCATCGCTCGCCGCATGGACATGCGTATGGACGGCCCCGACATCCTCGACGCGGTGTTGCCTCACGAGACAACGCACGTGGTGCTGGCGGGCATGTTCGGCAACGCGCCGGTGCCGCGCTGGGCCGACGAGGGGATCGCTGTGTTGACCGAGCCTAATGAGAAGGTCGAGCAGCATCGCCGCAATCTGCACAAGCACCATAAAGACGGCCAACTCTTCGGCCTGAAAGAATTGATGGAGCTGAAAGATTACCCGCAGCCACGCAAGATCAACGCTTTTTATGCCCAGAGCGTCGCGCTGTGCGAATTTCTGACGGCCGAGCGCGACACCAAGACGCTGACCGAGTTCGTCAAGGACGGCATCCGGCACGGCTACGAGACGGCGCTGCAACGCCATTACAACTTGACCTTCCCGCAGCTCGAAGAACGCTGGACCCAGAAGGTGCTGAACAATCCAGGCCGCTCGGCGCTGAAGTAATAATCTGGCCACGGATGAAACACGGATCGCACACGGATAGGATAGTCGAGAGGTTTTGAACTCTCCTGACTTTCCCATCCGTGTTCGATCCGTGTTTCATCCGTGGCCAGATTACTTTTGGAATCGCAGGAGTGTCCCATGCCGACCGCGGATGAACTGATTCGGCAGCTCGGTTTGCAGCCGCACCCGAAGGAAGGCGGCTTCTTTCGCGAGACCTACCGGGCCGCCGAATCGTGGCCCGCGTCGGCGCTGCCGGCTCGCTATCAATCGGCACGCTCGGCGAGCACGGCGATCTATTATCTGTTGACGCCGAACACCTATTCCGCGCTGCATCGCTTGCAGTCCGATGAACTTTTCCATTTCTATCTCGGCGCTCCGGTCCGCATGTTGCAACTCGAACCGAACGGCACGGGACGCACGATCGTGCTCGGCCCCGACCTTCATGCCGGCCAGCAATTGCAGGTGATCGTGCCGCGCGGCATCTGGCAAGGAAGTTGCATCGAACCGGGAGGTGCGTTTGCCCTGCTGGGTTGCACCGTCGCGCCGGGTTTCGATTACGCCGACTACGAAAGCGGCGATCGGCAAAGCCTATTGACCCAGTATCCCGCGTTCGCCGATATGATTCGCCGGTTGACGTCATGAAATAGCTATCAGTTGTTAGCCATTAGCCTTCAGCCAGAGGGTCCACATGTCGCAAGCCACGTCACGCGTGAGCGCGGCGCCGCTTCGATTATGGCGATCTGGGTTTGCAGTTGGGCGTGGTGCTGTGCTCGCTGGCGATTCAAAGAAGGGACGCGGGTTCTGGATGGTCGGCATTCTCGCGTCGATCATCGGCGTCGTCATCGCCAGCGGCCAGTTCGGCTGGTTTATCAGCTCCGGGCATCACTAAGCGAGCCAGGCTGACGATCGCCGTGGGGATTAGCGCCGGCCGCTCCGTCGTTGTCGGGAAGATCCCCTCGCTGGCCGATTGCAGCTCATGCACGGAAAAGAATGCGCTCGGATGATGCGTCTCGATCAGCGACGTGATTTTCGGCAGCTGCCGGCGTTTGGCGACGGTAATGACGATTTGCACCGTTCCCGTGGCGCCGCGCCCTTCCACGGCGGTGACGCCGAAGTTGGCGCCGCGAGCGCGAGATCAGATCGTCGGCGTCCCGGTGCGTGATGATGCGAACGATGACCGTCCCCAGGGCTAGCCGTTGTTCGACGCAGATGCCGAGGTAGTTGCCCAATGCAAAACCAAGGCCGAAGGCAATGAAGCACGTCCAGTCAGCGCGGTCGCGCATAATCTGGCTGATGGCGACGAGCCAAATGAAGCTCTCAAAGAAGCCGAGCGCCGGCGCGAGGATTTTTTGGCCCCGCGAAACGAAAATGATGCGCAGGGTGCCAAGCGTGACGACGCAAACCTCGGCGGCAAAGATCAAAATCGGAATCAGCACGTTCGACATTTCCACGATTCGCTGCCTCCTGCCAGGCGCGGCGAGCTCCGTAAGGAGTCGGTTGAAGCACACGGTCACTGGGCGATGCAACCGGCCGCTATCGCGGCTCGGCTCGCCGAAGGTTTCAACCTGCCCTGCTCGCACAACCAGTGATAAGCATCCGTGAGCGTTTCGCGCATGGGACGAGCATGAAAACCGAGCTCGGCTTGTGCTCGCTGCGAGGAATAGAACCAGCGGAATCGGCTCAAACGCGCGTACTGAAGGGACGGAAACGGCTCGCGGCGCACCACGGCTGCCCGGCATTCCGCCAGGCAGGCGAGCACCGTTTGCACCATCGCCGGCAGCGAAAGGCGCCGACCCGATGCCATGCCGCCTGCCTCGGCCAGACATGCGACGAACTCGCGCATTGTCCGATTCTCGCCGGCGAGAATGTAGCGCGTGCCGCACCGGCCATGCTCCGCCGCCAACAGGTGCCCCAGGGCCGCATCGCGGACATCAACGAAATTGAGCGCACCGGGCGGAATCAACGGCACATGCCCGCGCCAGAAACGTAGGCAGAATCGGCCCATGATCGAGCCGTCCTCGTCGTCCGGGCCGATCAGGTAAGCCGGATTGACGACGACAACATCGGCGCCGCGCACCGCCGCATCGAGGGCGACCTCCTCGGCCGCCTTTTTGGCGTGAACGTAATCAACGCGCAGTCGCTTCAAATTGAAGCGGGAGGTCTCCGTCAAGATTTCCTGGCCGGCCGATGCCCCGACCGCCACGACGCTTGAAGTGTGCACGAGCCGGGCGCCGGCAGGAAGCGCTCGGAGCACCTGCTGGGTGCCGACAACATGGATCGAATGCATGTGCGGCAATCCCGGCCCCCAAACCGCGACATTGCCGGCCGTGTGAAACGCGATGTCGCAGTCGCGCAGAGCGAAGCCAACCGTTTCGGGATCGCGCACGTCGCCGAAGACGCAATCGTGATTTTGCAACTCGCGCATCAGCGTCCGGGAGGCCGGCGGCAGGCCGAGAATGCGCACGTGGCGGGTAATCGGCAGCAGCTGCCGAACGATGTGCCAGCCGAGAAAACCGGTGCCGCCCGTGACACACACGCGCTTCCGCGCCAGAAACGCGGATCGGGAATCATCATGCCTCTCCTTCTCAATGCAGCGTATTCATTCCGAAGCAAGCGACATAACCCGGATCACATGTCGATGTCAAGACCGAGGCGAATTTGCGGCGCCCATCTTGCCCCGTTGTCGCCAAAGCGCTAGGCTTTCCTGCGTGCCGCAAGCGGCAAGAAAGGAACCGCTCATGAACGTCTTCCATGAACTCCACTGGCGCGGCCTGATCCACCAAGCCACCGCCGATGATCTCGCTGCGAAACTCGAAGCCGAGAAGATGCCGATATACATCGGCTTCGATCCGACCGCCACGAGCCTGCACGCCGGAAGCCTGATCCCGCTCATGGCCCTGCGCCATTTCAAACGCTGCGGCCATCAGGTCATCGTTCTCATCGGCGGCGCCACCGGGCTCATCGGCGATCCGTCCGGCAAATCCGAGGAGCGCGTCCTGGAAACCCTTGACACCGTCCGACTCCGTGGCCTCGCCATGCAGCGCCAGATCGAAGGCTTCCTCGCATCCGAGGTCGGGCCGGCGCCGAAGCTCGTCAACAATATCGATTGGCTCGGCGAATTCAAGCTTCTCGACTTCCTGCGCAACATCGGCAAGCATTTCTCCGTTAACGAAATGATCCACAAGGATTCCGTCAAAAAACGCTTCGACAAGGAAGGGACCGGCATCTCGTATACAGAATTTACCTATATGCTGCTGCAAGGGACCGATTTCCTCGAGGTCTACCGCCGGCATGGCTGCAAAATACAGTGCGGCGCGTCGGACCAGTGGGGCAACATCTGTGAAGGCATCGAGCTGATTCGCCGGATTGATCGCGGCCAGGCCTACGGCTTGACCATGCCGCTCTTGACCAATTCCAAAGGCGAAAAGATGGGCAAGAGCGTGAAGGGGGCTGTCTGGCTTGATCCTCAACAAACGTCGCCGTACGCCTTTTACCAATTCTGGATCAACATGGAAGACGCTGACGTCGCCCGCTTCCTGCGCTGGTTCACGTTGCTGGAGGAACCCGCGATCAAGGAGCTGGAGCAAAAAGTCGGCACCGGCGAACGCGTCGCCCAAAAAGCGCTCGCCCAAGAGGTCACCGCGCTGGTGCACGGCCAAGCGGAAATGGAAAATGCAAAAAAGGCGTCGGAGGCGCTATTCTCCGGCGACATCGCATCCTTGCCGGTGGTGCTGCTCAAGCAGATGGCCACCGATGTGCCCTCGATCACGCTCACGCCGCAGGAACTGGCAAACGGGCTGCCGTTGATCGATCTGCTGGTGAAGATAGGAGCGTGTTCCTCGAAAGCGGACGCCCGTCGCAATCTCGCCCAAAAAGGGGTGCGGCTCAACGGCAAGCAACCGGCGGGCGACAGCCCGACGGTGAGTGCGAGCGATTTCCTCGACGGCGAGGTGCTGGTGTTGCAGCGCGGGAAGCGGAATAATTATCTTGTGATTCTCGCGAAGTGACATTTCACTTTAACATCTTCGCCAACCGATCACGCGCCGCCCGAATGTCCGCCGATACGACATCATCCGGCGGCATCTTCGTCATCGCCTCCAATGCTTTTAGCGATTCCGCCGTCGCCGCCCATTCCAGCACGCGCACCGCCCGGACGACGCGCAATTGTTCGCTGGTAAGCCCGCCGTCCAGGGCGCCGCGATTTTTCAGAAGCTCCTCAATGCGGCCGCGATGTTCCTGGGATTTCGCTTTGGAGCGGGCGACTCGCAGGTGCGCGATGGCTGGGTCGCCGAGCTTGTCCAGGGCGTGAAAGGCGGCTTCACGTGTGCCGAAATCCTCGTCGTCGAGCTCGTCAATCCAGCGGGCGATTTTCGCGATGTCTTGCTTCGGCCGTTTGGTCCGCAGCATCGTCGCCAGGTACGGCACGCTCTCCTTGCGTCCGGCAAGCAGCTTGCGAACGGCCGTTCCCGACGGGAGTATCTCGCGTTTGGCCAAGTCCTCCCACAACTCGCCGAGCTCCAGGAGCGTAAGCGGGGCCTTGAGCGGCGTCTTGCCGAAGGCGTCGGCGGAGGCGCGGTCGAGATCGGCGCTGGTGGCGCCCAGGTAGAAATGATCGAACAACCCCGAGCCGCCGCCGTCCATCGGCGTCAGCGCGAGTCCTTGCAGCGTCAGCGGCCCGAAGTCCTTGAACAGATCGCGCGTGACCACGGTCCACTCGCTCGGCGACTTGTCGGAGATGGCGAGCACCGGCCCCCATGCCATCGTCTGTTTGCTGCGCATCCCCGCGAGATACCGCTGATTCCAGATGCCCTTGGAGTGAAGCTGGATCATGATGCCGGGCCCCTCGACGCGCTTCCAGGCGAAACGCAGATAGCGATACTGTCCGGGCTGCGGATTCTCGACGATCGGATAATTCCAGCCTTTCAGATTTGGTGAGAAGCGCTGAAACGGCGTGACGCGAATGCTGGCGACGCCGGAATAGACATCGCGCTGTTCGCGCTTCGCCGCTGAGCCGGCCAGAGCGCCGTCGTCGCCGCCGAGTTGCTTGAGGAGCCCGTCGGCGTCGTCCTCGAAGAGTTCGACGACGGCCGGCCCTTTCGGCGGCTGAACTGCACCAAGCGCCACAGGTAGCCACAATAAAACGCCGAACGCGCAAAAGAAAAATGACCATCGCCACGCCTTTCGCGGTTTTTGCGTTTTCTTGCGGCTAATGCGCTGGATCATATGAGCCCCTCGCTCTTGAGTTTGCGTTTCGCCTGTTTGCCGAGATCGGATTTCGGCGACCGTTTGACGACCAGTTCGAGGACGTGCTTGCCGAAGTCCTTGGCGCGATGGTTTTGTTCGGCGAAGTGGAAGCCGAGGTAGAGGAGATCGGCAACATCGAGCCATTTCGCCTTCGCGATATGCCCGGCAAGGTCAAAGGCGGGATTTTGCAAGAGGCGGGCGAACTGGTTCAGTGCCGGATCGTTCTTGCGGTTTTCGGCCGATACATCATGCGGCGATTCCTTGAGTCCGGTCGCCGCCAGTTCAAAACGCGTTTCTTCGCTGCAAGCTGGGTTCTGGACAAGCAGGCGGAAATAGCCAATGGCGGCGGCGTATTTCTTTTTCTTGCGAAGCTCCTGCGCCTTCGCTTCGAGTCGATCACGCAGCCAGGCGTGATCTGTTTCGCGCAGCAGAAACAGCAAGGCGGGGGCGCGGCGGTCCTCGGCGTCGTGATATTCCGCGGCCCTGCTGAACAGCTTGCCGCGCTGACCGGCGCTGAATTCCTTTGCCGACGGTCCGAGCGCCCGCGCCAGAAACCAGGCGCGATCGACCTCCGAGGCATCGAGCAATTCCTCCAGGACGACCGCACGGCCGGCGCCATACCCGCCCAGGGCCTTGAGCGTCTCCTCGCGCAAGCCACGATCGGGATGGCGAAGTTGCGCGAGCATGGCGCGGGCGACCTCGGTGTTTTCGATCCCTTGCAGCTTCTCGACCGCGAACCGGCGCGTCGCCACGTCCGGCGCTTCGAGCAGCTTGATCCACGGTTTCGCATTCTTCGCGCTCACCGGCACTTTCTTGAGGATCATCAGCGCCGCAGCAACGATCGGGAATTCCCTGTCCGAGGCACAGGCCAGGAGCGCTTGCAAGCGTTTTTCGGTCTTCGGCTCCGCGTTGCCGAGCGCTTGCAGGGCGGCGGCGCGGACATCGGCAGCGTTTGGCGGCAGGATGCGGCCCCAGAACAACTCCTCGGCCTTGGCCTCGTGCAGCGCCGACAGCACGCGCAACATCGCCGCCTCGGCTTTGGGCGGAATCTTCTTGCCGCCGAGCGATTCGATCAGGAATTTTGCCAGGGCGTGCCGTTGCGGCGGCGTGTAAGCGGGGACTTCCATCGCCAGGCTGCGGGCGGTGGCGTCGATGACGCGGGGATCGTCGTCGAGCAGCCCGCCGGCCGTCACCACCAGCGCGTTGCCGGTGTTCGACTTCGCGAGCACGGCCGCCATGCGCGATCGGCACGACGGGCTGATCTCCTGCATGAGCTTGCCCATGGACCGTGCGCCGCGCACGCCGAGCCGACTGGCCGCATGCACCGCCGATTCCAGTTCCGCGCCGCCTTGCCGGACGAATTCCTCGAGTGGCTTGAGGGCCTCGTCGGCCTGCAATTGCCCGAGCGCGTCAATAGCGGCGATGCGCAGCTCCTGGTCGTCGTTCTTGAGGGCCTCGAGCAGCGTCTTGACGACCTTGCCGTTGTTGCCGCCGACGGAGCCAAGCACCTTAAGGGCAGCGTGGCGCAGCTCTTTCGCGTCGCTATTGGCGACGACGTGCAGCAATTTGGTGAGCGTGGCGTCGGCCATGACTGCGTGCCTCGAGCGCGAGGTGGATAGGGAATATATAGCGAATCGGTGTCAAATGAGGTGTGCAGGTGGGGCAAAGAAGTGGCACTTCATGGCAATTCGCCGCGAAGCTCACGGATCGCAGGAACGCCTATATCGACGAGGCCGTGTGCGTGGAAAACCCGTTCACGGATTTTACGGGCCCGTTCGTGGGCCCGGTCGGCAACTTCCGGATCAAGCGGCTTGCCTGTGAGAAAGCTCTCGATGACTGCTCGTTCGTCCGATTCGACTCCGGCATTGAAGTGGGTGGAACGGTTCTTGCAGTGTTCATGGCGTTCATTGTCTCAAGTGATCGAAGCGTGGTCAAGGGATCGAACGAGAACGCGATCGCGCCCAACCTCATTTCTTCGCCCTCGGCAGCGCCTCCAGGATCGCCGCGGCGGAAATGGCCCCCTTCCCCTCGCGCAAGCTCTCGGCGATGGCCCGGTTGGCCTCCGCCTTGACCAGCGGCTCCGACGCTTTGACGGCGCCGCGCAGTACGTCCTTGAAGTCATTCGCCAGCGCCTTGCCGTTCTCGCCCTTGAGGATCGGGCCGCCGCGGACTTTAACATCGACCAGCTCCAGGCCGAGCTCCGTCACCTTCGGCTCGATGTTCAACTCCGGCGGGAATTTCTTCACGTTCAGGCTCACGCCGATATCGCACACGACGGCGGCGGTGACATTGGCGTCGGCGGCCGCCTCGGCGCCGATGAGCATCAATCCCTTCTGCCATTGCTGCACCTCGCCGCGGCACAGAATCGTCGCATCGACATCGACAGCCACACGGTACGTCTTCTCATTGACCTTCTTGAAGTCCTTGACAACGATCTTGAGATTCTTGTCCGGCTCCTCGATCTTGCCCTTGAAGCGGCGCCAGGTGCCATGCGGCGCTTCGAGATGATCGCCGACCTTGACGAGCTTGCGCAGCCCGGCTAACGGCAGGTTCGCGGGAACCTCAATCATCTTGCCCCAGCCCGACGCGTCCTCGAATTCCTTGGGAAGCTGCTTGACAACGACTCGGTGAATGATCTTCGAGAACGCGGCATAGTCGGTCTTGGGCTGCGTCGGCGTCTGCGCGGCGAGGGTCATCGGGATAAGGTTGAGTATGCCGATCATGGCAGTGACTGGCGGCCGCATGATATTTCTCCTTCGCCATAGGGGCGTCCTGAGCATTCACGTAGCTTCTTATTCTACGCCATTCGGCGCCGGCTTGAAACCGCGATCCATCTCAGATTTGGCCATGAAACGAATTCTTGATTCGCAACCATTGTGTCCATATGCGTTTCCGATTTTGCGTTTCACACACAGTGACACACCTCCGCCGTGAAACGAACGGCTCTTCAGCATTTTTTGGGCAGATCCCGGAATCATCGAAATCTCATTGGCATCCGGCGAAATTACGTTAAAATTGGCAGCGATGCGGTCGTTCATGTCTTTCTAACAGGAGGTCCACTATGCGTCATCAACACGGTCCAGTGCGACGCGGCTTCGGCATCATCGAATTGCTCGTCGTCGTGGCGATCATCGCCTTCCTGATCGCTCTTTTGGTTCCGGCGGTCCAGAAAGTGCGCGAGGCGGCAGCACGCACGCAATCGATCAACAACCTCAAGCAAATCGCCCTGGCGTCTCAGAGCTTCCATGACGCCAACAAGCGCTTGCCGTTCAACGGGTCCGACGCGGCGGTGGGCGGCGTCAAATACACCAAGGCCGCCAAGGATGGAACCACGACCAGTGGCAGCTGGGGCTTTCAGATTTTGCCCTATATGGACCAAGCCCCCCTTTTCAAGGATGTTGATCGCGGCGTCGGCATCGCCGCGTATATGTGCCCGGGACGCGGCCGCCCCGTCGTCGAGGTGGCCAAGGATAGCGGCGGCGCCTGGAGTGATTATTTCTGGAACAACTACCTCAACACCGCCGAGAATGCCGAGAAGGCTGACAACGCCGACGCCAAGCGCACGCTCGTCGGCATCATTGATGGCTCCTCCAACACCATCCTGGCCGGCCACGGCAATATCAATGTTGACCAATACAAAGAAGCCTCCAAAGTCACGCTTTGCTCCAATATCTTCGGCGGCGGCACCTTCGGCACCGCCCGCGCCGGCAAAAACGGCGCAGCCAGCCCCGCCGGCGTCACCCTCCAGCGCGACAGCAAGAACAATCCCACCATGAGCAGCTGGGGCGGCCCCTTCCCGCAAGGCGCCCTCATGGGCATGTGCGATGGCACCGTACGCATGTTTCCCTATAGCCTCAACAACCTCGGCGAATTCCTGACCCCCAACGGCGGTGAAGTCGTCACTTTGCCCGATGCGTGAGAACGATTTTTCTGGCCTTTCTCCCCTCTCCCTCCGGGAGAGGGGCCGGGGGTGAGGGTCTTTCTCCCCTCTCCCTCGGGGAGAGGGGCCGGGGGTGAGGGTTTCGACTTTGTTTATTTAAGCCTTTGCCCTCACCCCCAACCCCTCTCCCGCGGGGAGAGGGGGAGCAAATCTAACCACAGGAGATTCCCATGCATCTTCAACCCTCGACACAGCGGCGCGGTTTCGGCATCATCGAATTGCTCGTCGTCATCGCGATCATCGCCTTCCTCATCGCCCTCTTGGTCCCCGCCGTCCAGAAAGTGCGCGAGGCGGCGACACGCACCCAATCGACCAACAACCTCAAGCAAATCGCCCTTGCCACCCACAATTTCGTTGACACCAACAAGCGTTTCCCGTTCAACGGCTCCGATGCGCCCGTCGGCTGCACCAAGTACACCAAGGCCGCCAAGGATCAAACCATCACCAGCGGCAGCTGGGGCTTCCAGATTCTGCCCTACATCGAGCAACAAAACCTGTTCAACAAGATCGATCGCGATGTCAGCATCTCGATCTATCTATGCCCCGGGCGCGGCCGGCCCGGCGTTGAAGTCGTCAAGGACGGCGGCGGCGCCTGGAGCGATTACTTCTGGAACAACTATCTCAACGATCCCGCCAAGGCCGAAAAAGCCGACAACGTCGATGCCGAGCTCACCTTCGTCGGCATCACCGATGGAACGTCCAACACCGTCTTGCTCGGCCATGGCAATATCAGCACCGAGCAATATCTCGCGAAATCCAAGGTCACTCTCTGCTCCAATATCTTTGACGGCGGCACGTTCGGCACGGCCCGCGCCGGCAAGAACGGCGCCGCCAACCCCGCTGGCGTCACCCTGCAGCGCGACAGCAAGAAGGCCCCCGACGCCGGCAGCTGGGGCGGACCGTTCCCCCAGGGCGCCTTGTTCTCATTGTGCGACGGTTCCGTGCGCATGGTCCCTTACAGCTTCAACAATCTGAACGCCATGCTGACGCCGGCGGGAGGCGAAGTCGTCAATTTCTGCGGCGAGGAATGAGGCACTTTCCGCTTGCGGCGTAGCATCACGCGATTGCTGCGCCGTAGGCGGCATCCCAGGGGAACGCCATGCGTTTTCGCCAAATGGCTACGCGGCGCGGCTTCGGCATGATCGAAGTGCTCGTCGTCATGGCAATTGTAGCCTTTGTGATCGCCCTATTGCTCCCTACGGTTCGTGCGCGTGCGCGAGGCGGCTGTGCGCAACCAATCGTCCAACAATCTCAAGCAAATCGCCCTCGCGGCACATAATTTCCACGACGCCCACAAGCACTTTCCGTTCAACGGCTCCGATGCCGCCGTCGGCGATGTCAAATACACCAAGGCCGCCAAAGCTGAAACATCGACGAGCGGCAGTTGGGGATTCCAGATTCTTCCCTATATCGCGACTGAACAAGAGGGCGTATTCAAAAATGCCGATCGCACGACCCCAGTTCAAACCTACCTGTGTCCGGGGCGAGGTCGGCCCGACGTCGAGGCTGGCAAGAACGGCGGCGCATGGAGCGATTATTTCTGGAATAACTACCTCAATGACGCCAAAAACGCTGAAAAAGCCGATAATGCCGACTCCAAAAGCTCACTCATTCGTATCGCCGATGGCAGTTCCAACACCGTCATGATTGGCCACGGAAATATCAACATCGATCAGTATCAATCGAAATCCGATGTCACGCTTTCCACGAGCGTTTTTAACGGCGGCACCTTCGGGACCGCCCGCGCCGGCAAAAACGGCGAAGAGAGCCCTGCCGGCGTCACCTTTCAGCGCGACAGCAACCAGGCCCCGGACCTCGGCAGCTGGGGCGGACCGTTCGAGCGAGGCGCTCTTTTCGCCTTCTGCGACGGAGCGGTGCATTTCATTCCTTACACCTTCAATGACCTCAACGCCGTCTTGACGCCGGCCGGCAGGGAAATAATCGATTTTGAGTTCGACCAGTAGTGTAGTGAGGAGACCCATGTTGCACTTCAAATGCTCGTCGTGCCAGGCCGATTGCGAAGCCGCGCCGGAATTCGCCGGCAAGCTCGTCGTGTGCCCGAGCTGCGGCCAAAGCGTGAGCGTGCCGAGGGACGCCGCCGCCATCAC
Organism: uncultured Planctomycetota bacterium; assembly: GCA_963767835.1. Classification (GTDB taxonomy): domain Bacteria; phylum Planctomycetota; class Planctomycetia; order Gemmatales; family Gemmataceae; genus SIAQ01. Next base: position 213,705 of record CAVYFY010000013.1, on the reverse strand, counting down.
CGAGCAAGCGCCGCTGCCGATGCCGAAGCGCGACGGCGTGGTTGACGACGAGCGCTGGAGCGGCCGATCAATCGCCAAAGACGGCGGCGCGGCGCACATTTGGCTGCGCAACGGCGTCTATGTCCTGGTCGGGATGACCGTAATCGTGGTGATATTCGCACTGTTCGTGCCAGCCACAAGGCATGTGCATGAGGCCGCAGCACGCACGCAATCCATCAATAACCTCAAGCAAATCGCGCTGGCGGCTAATTCGTTCTGTGACACCAACGGGCGATTGCCGTTCAATGGGGCTGATGCGCCGCCGGTGAATGCATTCGAGCAGAAATACACCAAGGAGGCGGTCGGCGGTTCATTCACCAGCGGCAGCTGGGCGTTTCAGATTCTCCCGTTCATCGGTCAGAATCCGCTTTTCACCAATGCGATTCCCCCGCATGCAGGGATCGCATGCTACCTGTGCCCGGGCCGCGGGCGTCCATCCTTCGAGGAAAGTAGCGGCGTCCCGTGGACCGATTATTTCTACAACAATTATCTCAACGACCCGCTGCAAGCCGCCAAACCCGATGCGGCCGATGCGAAGCGCAAACTGGTCGATATCACCGACGGCAGTTCGAACACCATTTTCGCTGGTCACGGCAACATCAACACGGACCAATACGCCGCGAACGCCGATGTCGTCGGATCTACCAACATCTTCCTGGGCGGCACCACCGGGACCATGCGCTCCGGCGACAACGGCGGGCATAATCCCACCGGCGTCTTTCTCAAGCGCGATTCCTCCGAGAACCCCGGCATCGGCAGCTGGGGCAGTCCCTTCCCGCAAGGCGCCTTGATGGCCATGTGCGATGGCACCGTACGCATGTTTCCCTATGCGATGCAGAACAACTTCGGCGCTTTCCTGACTCCCACCGGCGGTGAAGTCGTCACGCTGCCCGACACGTGAAATGACTGCGCATCGCCCCGACTTGCAATTCTGCCGTGGCGCATTACAATGACCACGGTATAACCAAGTATTCCCTCGCTGGGAGTTGATGATGCGCCGTTCCTATCTTCTTTTGCTGCTTGGCATTCCGCTGTTGGCATCACTCAAAGGGTGCAGCCCGCCGCCCAATTTTTGGGAGGAAGCCAAGCCGAACCAGAAGCGCGTGTTGGTTTCCTTTCCGCCGCTGTACGCCATCACGCACGCGGTGGCCGGCGATGACGCTTACGTGCTGTCGATGCTGACGGGCAAAGGGCCGCACGATTACGACGGCGCTCCCACCGATCTTTTCATGCTCAACAAGGCCGACCTCCTCATCTACAACGGCCTGACGCTCGACGACATTTTCGTCAAAAAAATGTTGGACAGCCACCGCAATAGCAAGCTCGCCGTCCTGAATGTCGGCGATGCGCTCGAGAAGGAAGACCGCGAGCGCGATGAGAAGAATGAGAAGCTCAAAGAAAACGAAAAGCTGCCTGATCTGCTTTTGCACTCCGGCGGCGAGGAGCACGAGCACAAGGACGGCCACGAGCACAAGCACGGCGTGCATGATCCGCACGTCTGGCTCGGGCCCGAGCAGGCGATCGTGATGACCGAGATCATCGCCGCCAAGCTGGGCGACATCGATCCGGACCACAAGAAAAACTACGACAAGCGGGCCGCCAAGTTCATCGACGAATTGCGCAAGCTCGAAGCCGACGGCAAAGAGGCGCTCAAGGATAAAAAGAATAAGAACATCATCACCATGCACGAGGCGTTTCAGTATTTCGCTCAGGGTTTCGGCGTCAAGATCGTCGGCACGATTCAGGTCAAGCCGGGCACGGACCCCGACCCGGCCAAGATGAAGGAGCTGATCGACCTGTGCAAGAAGCACGACGTGAAGGTGATCGCCGTCGAGCCGCAGTATTCGCGGGCGGCGGCGGAATCGCTGCAGCGCAGCCTGAAAGCCAAGGGCCTGGACGTGCAGATCATCGAGCTCGATCCGCTGGAGACGTCGCCGGTGCCGGCGGGGAAGAAGCACAATCCCGATCCGGGCTATTATCTGAAGAAAATGCGTGAGAACGTCGCCGCCTTGGCCAAGGCATTGCCATGAATCATCCGCTCGTGACGATGCGCGATTTGAGGGTCAATTTGGGGAGCACGCCGGTGCTGCGCGGCCTGTCCGGCGACATCACCGCCCATCAAGTGACGGCGATCCTGGGCCTGAACGGCTCGGGTAAAACCACGCTCCTGCGCGCCATCCTCAAGGAAATTCCCTACGCCGGCGAAATCGAGTTTCATTGCGGCCACGATCACAGCCATCCCAGGCCCGAGTACGTCGGCTATGTGCCTCAGAAGCTGCGCATCGAATCGAGCATGCCGCTCACCGTGCGCGATCTATTGGGCCTGGCCATGCAGCGCCGGCCGATCTTCTTCGGCTTTCGCAAGGGACTCAGGGCGCAAATGTCGGCGATGATGCGCGGCGTGGGGGCCGACGAGTCGCTGCTGGATAGGCCGCTGGAGAAGATTTCAGGCGGCGAGCAGCAGCGCGTGCTGCTCGCGCTGGCGATGGAGCCGGCGCCGGAGCTCTTGCTGCTCGATGAGCCGGCCGCGGGGATCGATTTCAAGGACCAGGAAACCTTCTACGACTTGATCTGCCGGCTCAACCGCGAGCGCGGCACCACGATTGTGCTGGTGTCGCACGACGTGTCGATGGTTTCCAGGCATGCGCATCAGGTGCTTTGCATCAAGGACGGCCTGGTTCATTGCCAGGGAACGCCGCAGGAGATCAACACGCCGCAGACGCTGCAACAGATTTTCGGCAAGGACCAGAGTGTTTTTGTCCACGAGCATTGATGCCGCAGTCCCCGTTTAGCGTTCGGATCGCACATCGCACACGGCGAACGCTAAACGAGGACCATGAATGCACATCGCGCTCAATGGTTGAGCAAAAACTCGGAGCTATTCAGAAGGGCCCAGTAGACGTCGGAGAGGGCGTCGCCGAGATTGCCGGTCGCGCCGCCTCTTTCGAGGTAGGGCACGAGGCGGTCGATCTCGTCCTGGCGCGGCGGGCGTGAGAGCACCATGCGATAAAGCGACACAAGCCGGCCCTGGTTGCCGCCCTGGATTTTCGGATTGGCCAAAGCGTGCAGGTCGGCATTGTTGGCGACCTTGGTCTTGTCGGCCATGACCTTGCCGTTCATCATGAAGAGGGCTTGCAGGATCGAGGTTTGCGGCTCATGCCGGCGGTCCTGGTTGGCGAATTTGGCCAGGAACTGTGCCCGCGGCGATTGCAGCTGATTGAAGAACTGATTGGGGTTGAAGGGCGGCTCCTTCTGCTTTTCGCCGCAACTCGTCGCCATCCAGACGCTGTCGTAGATTTGCTCCGGCGACAAGGCGCGGATCGGCATGCGGACGAAGAGCTGGTAATCTTCCTTGTCCGCGAGCTTGGCGCCGCCGGAAGCTCGCTGGTAAGCGTCAGAATGAACGATGGCGCGGATCAGGAACTTGGCGTCGAAGTTGTTGTCGATCAAGCCCTTGGCCAGGTCGTCCAAGAGATCCGGATGCGTCATGAGGTTGTCTTCCGACGGCTCCATGATCGGCTCGAGCAGGCTGACGCCCATCAGGTACGACCAGATATGGTCGGCCATCGCCCTGGCAAAATAGGGATTGTCCTTCTTGGTCACCCAGTCGGCAAGGACCTGGCGTGCGCCGCCTTTAGCGTTCTCCCAATCGGGCTCCTTGCCGTTGAGAAACTTCGCCTTGACGACCTTGCCGGTCCCAGGAATCCTGATTTCTCGCCCGCCGACAAACTTCTGCACCCCTTGTACTTTACCACCGGGCCGGAAGTTCTGCTGCTGCCCGGAATAAAAGGCGGCGAACTCCCAGAACTGCTCCTGCTTCCACGTGGCAAACGGATGGGCGTGGCACTGAGCGCACTCGATCTTCACGCCCATGAAGACGCGCGAGGTGGCGCCGGCCAAATTCTCCGCCTTGTTCTCGGCAGCGATGAAAAATAGCTGCGGGCTGGCGTTCTGCATCTGCCCGGGATTGAAATTCATGCCCGGATTGGAACTATTGGTCAAGATCTGCTTGACCATCTCATCGAGCGTCGTGTTTTGCGCGACCCGGTCCCTGAGCCAGGCTTCGAATTGCGGCATCAGGAACTGGGCATTCTGATTGGTCTGCGCACCCAGGATGATGTTGCGCCAGACATTGGCGAAGTGGTGCGCATGCTCTTCGGGAGGATGCTGTGTGTCACTCAAGTTCACGGGCGTGCCGTCCAGAAGCTTATCTACCCATTTCCAGCGTTTGTCGGCCCTGTCGTCATCCAGGAAATCCTGGACATGCACGACGTCGGGGATACGGCCGACTAGATCGAGATTGAGCCGGCGGAAGAAGACGTGATCCTCAGCTTTAAGGGCAGGGCTCACTTTGGCGGTCTTCCAGACCTTGGCCAGGTGGTTGTCGATTTTCTTGCTGAGAGCCTTGACGGTCTCTTTGTCATACTTGGAGGGATTCTGCCCCCAGGCTGGCGCGAGCGCCAGCGTGAAAAGGGTCGCAATCGCAAGGCCCAGGCATCGCCGCAACATGGCTGTAGTCTCCTTGATGTGACAGCGGACCACTGATGACCATTCACATTATGACGAAACACGTGCGAAAAGTGAACATAATTCCTGAAAAATATGACGCCTGCCCGCTCGGCACTGCCTGGGAGAGGAAAGGCGGTGTTCGTTTTGTCGTCAAACCAATGATTCGACAATTCCGTGTTCATAGTAACCTCCGCTCGGGCACGTTCCAAGGAAAACTCAGGTTTTTTTTTGACGAAGGTATGCGAACAAACGTGCCCTACCCGTGCCGGCGGTTTAGCACGTTAAACCCAGCAGGCGTTTCTTAGTGCTTCCAGCATACACGGCGTTTGTTAGCAGAGGGTCGCATGAGGTTCGTGGATCAAGCCCGGCGGTTTTGCGCGTCAAAGGGGTGTGAACAAAATGCACAGGTTTGCACCCTTTCACCGCCTGGCGTTGTCAAGGTCAGCACTGCATGCAATTGTTCCGCGCGGAACATGGACACCTGGGCGGCTTCACCGCGCTGGCAGATTCCACACGCGCACCGTTTTGTCGTAGCTGCCGGAGACGGCGCGGCGGCCGTCCGGCGCGAACGCAACGCAGGTGACCGTGTCCGCGTGGCCGGTGAAGCTGTGCAGCATTTTGCCGGTCGCGACTTCCCAGAGCTTGACGGTTTTATCGTCGCCGCCGGTGACCAGGCGTCGGCCATCTGGCGATATCGCCATCGCCGGGATGCGTCCCGAATGCCCCTCGAAGCGGCGCGGCATTTCCTTGCCCGTGGCCACCTCCCAGATGCGGATCACCGAGTCGCCCGAGGAGAGGACGTGCCGGCTGTCGGCGGTGAAGGCGACGTTGGTGACCGCTTCGTTGTGCCCGTCGAAGGATTTGACGAGCTTACCGGTGCTGAGCTCGTGGACGCGCACCGTTTTATCGACGCTGCCGGACGCGATGTGCCGGCCGTCCGGGGCGAAGGCGACGGTGTAGACGTAATTGGTGTGGCCGGTGAAGGCGCGGATTTCGTCGCCGGTGTTGACGTTCCAGAGGCGGGCTTTTTCGTCGTCGCAGCCGGTGAGCATGGTGCCGAGGTCGCGCGACAGGGCCAGGCCGTTGACATCTTTGGGATGGGTCCAGCGTTTGATTTCGTTGCCCGTCTTGAAATCCCAGAGCCGAACGGTGGCGTCCCAGCTCGCGGAAAAAAGGTGGCGATGGTTCGGATGAAACGCGACCGCCCAGACCTCCTTGGTATGGCCGCGAATGAGATGGGTTTCCTTGGTTTCCTTGGCATGTAGATCGTAAACGCGCACGGTCTGATCGCGGCTGCCGCTGGCGGCGTAACGGCCATCGTGCGACAGGGCGACCGACTTGATCTCCTCGGTGTGCCCGTCGAACTTCCGGAACTCGCCGACCGGACCGGCTAGCGGCTTCGGCTCGGCAGTCGTGCCGGTCAATTTCTCCTGCACAATGTCGATGCGCTTCTGCGCCTTGGTGCGATTGAGGCCGGAGAGGTTGGGCATTGCCTTGTCGTACCAGAACATGGCTCGCATCTGAAACGCGAGCTTGGCGGCATCTTTCTGCGTGCCGGCGAGGTCCCACCAGCCATCGGCAAGCGCGGCCTGGTCCTTGGCGTCCTTCGGGTCGGCGATGTCCTTGACCGCGAGCGGCTCGATCGCCTTGTCGCCGCAGCGGGCGAAATAGGGGAGCGCTTTCTCCCAGCGTTTTTTCTGATAGGCAAAATACCTGGCCAATTCGAGCTGGGCCTCAGCGTCCTTGGGATCTTTCTGCACGCGGTCGAGGTAGCCCTGCACCTTGGCGAAACTTTTTTCGATGGATTTGATTTCCTCGACGCGCTTTTGCAATTCGAGCACCAGGCTCGGGCTCTTGGCCTTCTTGGCCGCCGCGATGGCGGACTCGCCGAGCTGATGCACGGCCTTGTAATGATCGAGATCGACCGCTTCGGTGAGCAACGGGCGAATCGCCTCGACGAGTTGCACGCCGGTTTCCTTCTCAGTCGCCGCCGCCACCGCCAGGCCGAGCACATCCGCCTTCATCAGCAGTGGATCGACATCATAGCCCCGGCTCATCTCATCGACGATGGCGAGAGCGAGATTGACATCGACCCCGTTGGCCGCGAGCTCGCTCGCCTCACGGAAGCAAACGTAACGAACCGCGGCATCGTCCTTCGCTTCCTTGCCCTGCTGAAAAAGATATGCGGCCAGTTTCGACTTGGCGTCGTTGGTGTCCGCCTTTTTTAGGTCATCCTCGAAGATGTCGAGCAACAGCTTGTGCGCCTTGGCCTGGGCCGTTTTGTCGGGAATCGGCGTTTTCCCGGTCCCTTGTGCGGCCGACGACAAGCCAATGACCAGTGCAGCGATACCGCAAAGGCCGAGCATGATTTTCGCGAGAGATTTCATCGTGGTATCCGGAGAGAACGGTCGGGCGATGCGGGCATTCTACCTTCGCTCGACGCGAATGGCGAGATGCGGAAGGCGATCGTTAACCTCTATGGTTGCTTTGCGATTGCTAGAAAATCGGCCGCCGTCACGATCGCAATACCTCGGAAGATCCCAATCGGCAGAAGACGCCGGCGGTCGCCCGTCACTACGTGCGTGGCTCCGCCTACCTCGGCGCATTCCAGAACTTTGTCGTCATCCGGATCGGCCGGCACGGCTTTGAGGGCCCCCGGAATTGACACCAGGCGCATGAATGTCATCAGGTCGGCCACGCTCGCCGCGGCTTCCTCCGGCGGCTGCGCTAACTTGCTTTCCAGTTTTTCGGCCAGTTCCTCAAGAATCTCTCGGCACGTTACTCCCACCACCGTGCCGGCGCGTGCCAATTCTACGCACTCGAACGGTTTTCCCTTCCAGCCGGCGGCGGAAAGCAAAATGTTCGTATCGAAAACGGCTACGGGGCGCACGGGCGATCCTCGTGGACCAAGTCATCGATGAAAGTTTCGCGCTCGTCCGCGTTCATGGCGTCCCAGTTGAAGCCGCGTGCCGCGCAGAGCCGGCGGAGTTGGTCCTCGGCGAATTGCTGCCGTTTTGTCCGATCGGCAGGGTTGCTCTGGGCCAAGAATAGAAGCATCTCGTGCTTTTCCTTGGCGGGCATCTGCCCCACCAAGTCGAAAATCTGCTCCTTGGTCAGTTCCAAGACGGCCATATTTGGCTCCGTTGTTGCCGAGGAAGACGACTCGCGCCCTGATGCCATTGTAGCCTGTGCGGACGGCGATGGCGAGCGAGGCAGACTCGCAGACTCGCAGCCGGATGCCAAGATCAGCGCCTACCACGAAGTTTTCCTTGCCAGGGGTAGGCGTCAGCACAGTAGGTGGATTCTCGCCTATGCGGCCATTTGGGGGTTGACGTTGCTTGGCTTGGGCACGTGAGACCAGAAGGCGTCCCATTGGTCCGGGGCGCTGCAGAACAGCGCACGCAGATGGCAAACCGCGTCCGAGCCTTCTTCGCTCCAACGCATGCCTCCCATGCTCAGACGCTGATTCACGACGGTCTTGCAGGCCGACTCCACGGCGCCGGTGCCGATTTGCCAACCCTTGCGCAAGTACGTCGGGTAATCCATGCGGGCCGAGTGGTTGCCCAGGTAACTCAGAACTTTGTCGTATTCTGCCTGGGCGAGTTCGCACATCGCCGCGCGGTCCAACAAGGCCAGCTCCGCCAACAACGCGGCTCCACCTTCATGCTTGAGTTTGTGGCACCACGTCGCCGCCAACGCTTCCCCCGCCTTGCCGGCGCGATACGCCTTGGCGAAGTTGTTCACGTATTCGCTGGTGTGGCGGAAATCCACAATCTTCACCGCCCGCGGGAAATTCACGTCGATGAAATGCTCCAGGCCCTGGCCCGCATCCGTCAGTGCGATCCAGCGGTCGGCCGCATCCATGCCCACCTGGGCGCCTTGCCCACGCATCAGCGGCCCCAACTCCTCCAGCGTGTAATGCCCCGCCAGGTAACGCACCCCTTCGCACGGCTTACAGATGTCCTCGTCGTCCACGGCACGCGGCTGCGGATTGAAGATCATGCCCACGTCCACCATCCGCCCGTCCGCTTTGGCCCCGTCAGGGCCTTGCATCATGATTCCCGTCGCATCCAGGGCGACATACGCGCACGTCTTCCCCTCCACATCAGGGTTCCACTGGAACGGCTTCTTCGGCCCGAACACCTCGCCTTGTTCCAACCACGTGCCGGCGCGCTCGCCCGCTCGTTCGGTGGTGCGTTCCACGGTCGATTCACTCAAGGACAGCCCGGCGACTTTTGGCCATCACCTGATTGGCCGCCTTGCTGAAGCTGTTGGTGACGCCATGCAACGACACGATCTCTTGCGCCGCCGGCGTCAAGCGTTCCGGCGATAACCGCAGCATTTCGTCCCACGGCCAAGTCCCTTGATGGCAGTGCTTGCAATGGTAATACGGCCGCGACAAGTTCATGTCGCCGACCAGGCTTTTGATCTCCTTGGGGCGATAACCGACAAAACGGGCCGATTCGCGGCAGTGCGGGCAACTCATGCTGGACCCTTGGTACCCCCTTTTTTCCGCTCATTCAGAGCGGTCTCAATGGCGTGGGCGGCGATCTTGTGCGCTCGAGCGCGAATTTCGAATTCGGTGGCGCCGAGCAATTGTGCATCGGGCTTGGAGGCCATGATGCGTGCCATGTTCAGAGCTTCTTCTTGAAATCCTTTGCTGATGATCGCGGCGATGCGTTGCGCTTGGGCTTCTTGTTCGGCAGAGAGAGTGAGATCAATCATGGTAGTGGTCCTTATGCAAGAGCTAAAAACGCCGGCCCGCAGCCAGCTGGCCATAGCGTATGCATTTCCCACCTACTTTTCAGCTGCTCACCCCCTTGCCAGCGTCTGGCCCAGGGATTAAGGTAAGTCCATCGTGGCGTCACCGGCAGTTGGCACTCATTGTACGCTGGAGCAGTCATGGTTTGGACGAGCGTCATCCCGTTGCTGACCATTGTAATCGTCTTGCTTGTCGCCGCGGCACGGCGTTTGGACGTCGATCGCGCCGTCGGCGCACGATTGCTGTTGTCGGCTTTTTTCCTCATAGTGTCATATGTCTTTGCGACAGTCATTCCGTTCACGAATGAACCTGCGCACTTTCCGCAACCCGGGCTGCTGAATTTCGAGATGCAAAGGCAGAGCGATTTTGGCCGCACGCTTGGCGTCTTTACGCGCCATGTCCGGCGCCGTCGGCCTATTCTTGCTGGTGTGGACGTGTGTCCGATTCGCGCAGGCGCAATCGCGGCCGATTTTCCCCTTGGACCAGGACCACGACAACGATTCGCCGGCGGAAGAACGGCACGTCACGAATGACGGGCGATTCGACGAGGACGCACGATGATGTTGAATTATGTTCTCTACGTCTGAAAACTGCAATCAATGCGGGTTCCACAAAACGCTCATATTCCTCATATCAAGGCATTTCGCTTGAGTTTGGCGCAGATGTAGGCTGCGTAACCGGGCGCACCACCACGGAAGTGGCTTCTAGAACGGGCTGCCATGTCGTAAGATAACTTGATGAGCGACTCCAAACCGACTTTTGCCTTTGTCAGCCTCGGCTGTCCGAAGAACCTCGTGGATTCCGAACGCATGCTCGGCAAACTCGCCCAGGATGGCTGCGCGCTGGTTAGCGATGCCGATGGCGCTGACGTGGTCGTGATCAATACCTGCGGATTCATCGAGCCGGCCCGCCAGGAATCGCTTGCCGTTATCCGCGAGATGCTCGAACTGAAGGCGCAGGGGCGCGTCGGCTCCGTCGTCGTCGCCGGCTGCCTCGCCGAGCGCAAGCACGACGAATTGCTGAAGGAAGTGCCCGGCATCGATCAGATCGTCGGCGTTTTTGGCCGGGAGGAGATCGCGAATGTCGTTGAGCGGGCCTTCATGAATCGAGCCGAGCAGCGTTCGCTGTTTCGCCCCGCCCCGGTCCGCGCCCAGGACGACACCGCCCGCCTGCGCATCACCCCCCGGCATTACGCGTACCTCAAAATCTCCGAAGGCTGCGATCGCACTTGCACCTTCTGTGCGATCCCCGGCATGCGCGGCAAGCACGTCACCAAGTCGATCGAGGAAGTCGTCCGCGAGGCGCGCGAATTGGCCGACGACGGCGTGCGCGAGCTCATCCTTGTCGCCCAGGACACCACCTATTACGGCCTCGATCTGTATGGCCGGGTGCGGCTGGCGGAGCTGTTACGTGAACTCGATCAAATCGACGGCATCGAATGGATTCGCGTCCTCTATCTCTACCCGATCTTCTTCACCGACGAATTGATCGAAACCTTGGCGAGGCGCAGAAGATTATCCCGTATCTCGACATGCCGCTCCAGCACATCAACGACCGCACGCTGAAGCGGATGCAGCGGCGCGTGCGGCGGCACGAGATCGAGGAATTGCTTGGAAAGCTGCGAAAATCGATCCCGCACCTGACGATGCGCACCACGTTCATCGTCGGCTTCCCCGGTGAAACGGACGCGGAGTTCGCGGAGCTGGTCGATTTTGTCGAGGCGGCCCGCTTCGAGCGCTGCGGTGTTTTCACCTATTCCTTCGAGCCGGGAACGCCGGCGGTCAAGCTCGACGGTCATCTCGACGAGGCGATCAAAGAGGAACGACGGTCCCGGCTGATGGAAGCGCAGCAAGCGGTTGCCCTCGAATGGAGCGCGGCGCAAGTCGGCAAGAAGATCGACGTGATCGTGGATGGCCCCGATCCGGAACTGCCCGGCCAAATGCAAGCTCGGGGCTACGCCGACGCCCCCGACATCGATTGCCTGGTGCGCGTCAAGGGCAAAGGCCTACAAGCGGGCGACATCGTATCGGTCAAGATCACGGCGGCGGACGGTTACGATCTGGTGGGCCGAGCGGTGGGGGCGGCACGCTAAAGCCGGCGTGCGTGGTAGGATGAGAACTGGCGATTTTCCAAAGGGGAAGGCCATGATTGAGCCGAATGATTCATTTCCGCTGAACGCGAAGGATCCGGAGCCGTGGGATATCGCCGGGGCGCCGCCGGAGTTGCCGTCTCCGGTTCAAGAAGCGGCGATTGAGGAATTGCTTCGCGAGGAGCCTGGAGCGCACCCCGTCGTCGAGCCGCCGCTCGATCTTTTCGGCGATCTATCAGTTCCTGCGCCGCTCACGGGGCCAGAACGGGCGGTCCTTCCGGTTGCCGAGGAATTCAAGCCGACGGACGCGGAATGGGAGAATGTGAAAGAGGCGTTGCTGCCGCATCCGGACGCCGTGCCGCTCGACGAAGAACAGCATCCCACGCACAAGCCGCACATTCTTGAAAGGGACGCAAAGGGAATCGATGGCAGCGGTGATTGGAGCGAAATGTGAACAGCGCCGCAGAAGTCACATGAGGTAACGCACATGGCCATTTCCATTCATGCCGACCCGATGCCCTTGCGGATTGATGAGGCCGGAACGATCCGCGTGGGCCAATCGCGTGTAACTTATGACGTGCTCCTCGCCGATTACTTTCGCGGCGTCACGCCGGAAGAGATTGTGCGCGAGCTCGACACGCTGGACCTCGCGGTGGTTTACGGCGCTATCGCGTATTACTGGCGCCACAAGGACGAAATCGATGCCTATTTGCGCAAACGCAAGGAGGAAGCCGACGCGTTGCGTGGCAAGATAGAAGCCGAATATCCCGAAAGGGCGAAACGCAAGCTGGGCACGCTCAAAGGGACGGTTCTCTTCATGGCCGCCGATTTTGATGCTCCGCTGGAGGAATTCAAGGAGTACATGGAGTGAGGCTGATCCTGGATTCCCACGCATTGATCTGGGCGGTGGACGATCCGACACGTCTGAGTCCGCCGGCGGAAATCGCGTTGCAAGACCCGGCTAACGAACTCCTTTTGAGTGCTGCCAGCGTTTGGGAAATCGCGATCAAGGTCGGCCTCAAAAAACTCACTTTGAGGCTTCCCTATCGCCAATGGATGAATCAAGCGATTGCCGACCTTGAATTGTCGCTGCTGCCGATCACAGTCGAGTACGCGGACGTTCAGGCCGGCCTGCCGGATCACCATCGCGACCCATTCGACCGACTCATCATTTCCCAGGCATACACTGAAGCAGTATCCGTCGTCAGTGCGGATCCCGTGTTCGACCTATATGGAGTGCCCCGGGTGTGGTGAGTCTTCCACATTGCTGACAATTTCCCTCCCGACCCGCAAGGCCTGATCGATCAGCTTCGCCGCAACCATTGGTCGCTCGCGACATTGCCACGTAAGATGACCGCGAATGTTCCCAGCTCTTGCGAAGGGGCGTGCGTCTTGAAAATCGCAGTCATCGGCAGCGGTTATGTCGGGCTCGTCACCGCGACTTGCCTGGCGGAGAGTGGCAATGAGGTCGTCGGCGTCGATAAGGATGCCGGCAAAATCGCCACGCTCAAATCGGGAAAAATACCGATCTACGAGCCGGGCTTGCTCGAGCTGGTCGTGCGCAATTCCCGCGAGCAGCGCTTGAACTTCAGCACCGATCTACCAGGTTCCGTCAAGGACGCCCAGCTCGTTTTCATTGCCGTCGGCACGCCGGAGACCGAGAGCGGCGAGGCCGATTTGAGCGCCGTCTGGGCCGTCGGCGAAGCGATGGCCCCGCATCTGCGAACCGACGCGATCGTCGTCATCAAAAGCACCGTCTCGGTCGGCACCAACGGCAGGTTGATGGAACGCATGACCAACAAGGCGGGCCGTCCCATCGAGGTCGCCAGCAATCCCGAATTCCTTAAAGAAGGCGCGGCCATCGATGACTTCATGAAGCCCGACCGCGTCGTCGTCGGCGTGCGCCGCCCGGAAGTCGGCCAAAAACTCCAGGAACTCTACGCCCCGTTCCTCCGCACCGAGCACCCCTTTCTGGTGATGTCCCCCGAAAGCGCCGAGATGACCAAGTACGTTGCCAACGCCATGCTCGCCACCAAGATCAGCTTCATCAATGAGATGGCCAACGTCTGCGAACGGCTTGGCGCCGACATCAACGAAGTCCGCCGCGGCATCGGGCACGATCAACGCATCGGCTTTCAATTCCTCTTCCCCGGTCCCGGCTATGGCGGCAGCTGCTTCCCCAAGGACGTGAAAAACCTCATCCATCTCGCCCGCTCCGTCGAGACGCGCGCCACGCTCCTCGAAGCCGTCGATCGCGTCAACGAAGCTCAGAAGATGGTCCTCCCCGCCAAGATTCGCCGGCACTACGGAAATACTCTGAAGGGAAAAACCCTGAGCGTGTGGGGCCTGGCCTTCAAGCCGCGCACCGACGACGTCCGCGAGGCCCCCGCCCTGACGCTGATCGACGAAATGCTCCAGGAAGGCGTCCACTTGCGCGTTCACGATCCTGAGGCGCTCGCCAACGTCAAGGCGATCTACGGCGACAAGATCACCTATTGCGATCGCCCCTACTCCGCGCTCGAAGGCGCCGACGGACTGGCCATCGTCACCGAATGGTCCGAATTCCGTCATCCCGATTTCGAGGTCATGCGCCGCCTGATGCGCGCACCGGTGATCTTCGACGGCCGCAATCTCTTCGACCCGAAATCGATCAACGCGGCGGGATTCACGTATTACGCCATTGGCCGGGCGGTGGAATGAGGGTTAATTTCTCGTTCCCACGCTCGGCGTGGGAACGCACTGCTTCGCGACGCTCCTGCGTCGCGGACTGGATGCCGCGCGGAGAATAGAATCCCCCCTGGCCAAACCTCGCCTTCCCCTTGCTGGCGACGCGCGAAACCAAGGCGCCATGTCCGCGACGCGGGAGCGTCGCGAAGCAGTGCGTTCCCACGCCGAGCGTGGGAACGAGGAATCCTGGGGTTTGACGTTCAACATCATCATCGGAGATTAGCCATGAGTGAAGCGGCTCTCAGTCTTCGCGGCAAGACGATTGCGGTCCACCTGCGCGGCCGGGCGAGCGCACCGCCGATCGTGCTCAAGGAATGCATGCTGGAAACGCGCGGCGATCGGCTGTTCCTGGTCGGCACGAGCATGCCTGTGCAGCCAGCGGTGACGGAATGGACCGATGGCGTGCGCCGCGCCATCGCCTGGGACGCGGTGGACGATTACCTGCTCTTCGATGCGCCCGATGATTACTACGCCCGCTGCCAGGCGGCGCCGCCAGCCGTCCTGCCCGCGACGATGCCGATGTTCGAATCGCCCAAGGGCACCGAAGGTTTCCCGGTCGAGCCGTCGGGCATCGCCGTCGAACCGGAAACGCCTCTGGAAGTCGGCTCCATCGTGCTGTCGTTTTCGCAGGGTCGCTGGTGGCGGGCGGAGGTGTCAGCGCTCGAGGACAGCCAAATGGTGCGCGTGCATTACCCCGGCTGGGACGAGAAGTGGGACGTCAGCGTGCCGCGCGGCGAGTTGCAGGTCTACCTGGGCGAATCGCTTCAAAGCGACGACCGTTTTATTTGAATTTCAGTGGATCCAAAAATTTAGCCACGGATGAAACGCGGATTGAACACGGATATAAGATAGAGCGGAAGAAGCGAGGATTGACGCGCGAATTCCCATCCGTGTTCCGTCCGTGTTTCATCCGTGGCTAAGTTCTTGGAACTAATGAGTTTTCGCGAATGTAACGCTGCCCAAATCGGAGGAGATTGACATGAAGAAGCTGACCGCATTGGTGGTGACGGGGCTATTGGCGACCATGGCGCACGCCGGCGAAAAGCCGCTGGCCTGGCCGCAATTTCGTGGACCGGGCGGGGCGGGCGTCGCCGAGGGACAGAAACCGCCCATCGAGTTCGGCCCGGACAAGAACGTGAAATGGAAAGTGCCTGCCCCGGGCGGCTATTCGTCGCCGATCGTCGCCGGCGACAAGCTCGTCATCACCGCCCTGGACGACGGCAAGCTCTATACCATCGCCTACGATCGCGCGACCGGCAAGGAGGCATGGCGCGCCCATGCGCCGGCGAAAAAGATCGAGCCCTACCACAAATCCGAGTCCAGCCCGGCATCCCCCACCTGCGCTACCCGACGGCAAGCGCATCGTCTCCTACTTCGGGTCATGCGGGCTGTTCTGCTACGATTTGACCGGCAAGGAACTCTGGAAATTCGATTTGCCCATGGCGAAAATGTTCGGCAGCTTCGGCAGCGGCGTCTCCCCCATCATCGCCGACGATACCGTCATCCTGCAGCGCGATGTCAACGATGGCGCGAAGATCATGGCCGTCGATCTGGGCAGCGGCAGCCTCAAGTGGGAGAAGAAACGCCTGTCGCCGCTCTCGTACGCCACGCCGGTGATCTGGGAAACGCCGGCGGGCAAGCAGGTGATCGCCGCCGGGCATGGCGCGTCTGATCGGCTATGACCTGAAGACCGGCGCCGAGCGCTGGTCCGTCGCCGGCATGCCCTCGGGCTGCTGCGCCAGCCCGTTCGCCGCCGACGGCGTTCTCTTCTACGCCGGCTGGTCCCCCGGCCAGGACAAGGATTTCAAAATGCCCACCTTCGACGACATCCTCAAGCAGGCTGGCCAGGAAAAGCTCGGCTACCTCACCAAGGAAGGTTCCGAAAAAACCATGATGAAAGGCTTCTTCGAGCACCAGGACACCAACGGCGACGGCAAGATCACGCGCGACGAATGGGACGCCTTGATCAAGTTCGCGACCAGCGGCAAGAACAGCGCTTTTGCCGTCAAGGCAGGCGGCGCCGGCGATGTCAGCAAGTCGCACGTGCTCTGGAAATCGACCAACAGCAAGTGCCTGCCCTATGTGCCGTCCGCCATCGTTTATCGCGGCCAGCTCATCACGGTCAAGGACGGCGGCATCGTGGCCGCCTACGACGCGAAAACGGGCAAGGAGCTTTACCTGGAGCGTGCCGTCCATGGCGGCAACTACTACGCTTCCCCGGTGGCCGCCAACGGGCACATTTATTTCACGTCCCTGAACCATGGCGTCGTCACCGTCCTGAAAGCCGGCGCCGGCGAGCCGACCGTCGTGGCCACCAATCCAAAGCTGGGCGAGCGCGTGGCCGCCACGCCAGCGATTGCCGACGACACGATCTACATTCGCGGCGCGGGGCATTTGTACGCGTTCGCGGAAAAGAAGTGATTATTAGTAGGTCGGATTGGATGACCATGGCTGGGGTCAGTACATCGACCCGGCAGGCCCGGCCGCAATCCTCGGGTGCCTGATAGGGAGCGCGGTGGGTAGCGACGCTCGCGCAATTTTTTTTGGTTTTATCCTTGACAACTGCCTGGGGAATTGGTCTAATCGGCTCGGATTGGTACCTGCATGTGTCTGTCCGAAAGGTAAAACCCTGGCACCACGACCCATTTCTCTGATCCGTGTGCCGCAATTTACTCCCGGCGGCCTGCCGCTGGCCAGGCAGCTAAGCAATTAGGACCGGTCCCATGGGCTGTACTCGGCAAGGAGGGCGAACGTTATGCGAATCCACTTTTTTCTTGGTGTCCTTGGCGTCGTCTTGGCGCTGGCCCTGTGCCAGCCGGGAAGTTCCGTAAAAAGCGACATACGCGGAAGGCTGAACGCTGCGCCAGTTCGCCCTCGGGAAGATCCGCAGCTGGAAAGGGATCGGAAGCAGCTGGAAGCCGATCTGAAAAAAGCCCTTAGGGCTAGATACGACGAAGCTAATGAGGATTTGGCTATTGCCTCCCGAGGCTTGCTCGAAGTCGGCGAGACCTATGCGGGCTCTGAAAAAGGCGCCCTGGAAGCGGCGCACGGTGCCTCAGGGCGACCCTGGACCTTGCCGATGAACCGGCGGCTCAGGCTCGAACTACTAGGCCCCCTGCTTGTTTTCATGAAAAAAGTAGAAGCGCACGTCGAGGGCCATGTCTACGACAAAAGAAAACGCCAGCACCGTTCCACTGACGATTTGCACGAGGTTAGAGGCGTTCGGTTGGAGGTTGAGATCGAAATTCTAAAGGCGAAACGGAGTCTCCCGAGGCGCCTTTGACACCTGTTAACGCGAGGCTCGCCATGGCCAACGTCATGTCCGTGTATACGAAGAAAAACGTCGCCCCGCCGTCGCCTATTAACAATAACCAACCGCAGAACCTATTGTCGGGCGCCGCAGCAAGCATTAGCGGAAGCGCCACGTTCCCTGCCAACACGCTCCAGGCCGGCGGCATCATCCGGTTGACAGCGTGGGGGTCATTGCGCACCACCGCAGACCCAGGCACCGTCCAGATGACCCTCAAGTGGGGGCGTGGCAACGTGCTTATCGGCGGGACCCTCGCGGTAAGGATGCCCCCTAACCAGGGCTTTATGGAGTGGGAATTTTTCGCGATGATTACCCTCCGGCCTCCGGCCGATGCTCCGCAGCTTGTCTGCGAGGGATTTTTCTATTGCCCGTCGATTTCTACCAACACGATCCTTCCGAGGGGCTCCATCCCGATTGGGATCGAGAACCCCAACATTGCGGGGCGATTGAATCAGTTCGCGTGGGTCAGGTCGGTAGCCAACGAGTTGCAACTTATCGGCCAGCTTAGCGTGGCGGCACCAAACCAGATTCTAGTTCTTGAGCAGTGCTCGATCGAATACCTCCCGCCGGGCGAGAGGCTAGCTCGGCCACCGGAGCCCCAAGGCGTCGGCGCGGGCACCGTCAACGGCTCCACGACCACGCTTCCGCTCGCCGGCACCTATACGGGCAAGCTTTCAGCAAGCGCGGTTTACGGCAGCACATTGTATGCCGCCACGGCATTCCAAGATCTCGGCACGGTGAACAACACCCAAGCGGCAACCTTCACTTACGGGGGCGCCGAGGGCGGAGGCGGCGTGGCAGTCGGCACGAGGTGGAGCGATTTGGGCCAAGAGGGTGATTTCGCCTACGTTGACACCAACTCGACGCCGCCGGTTATCCGCCTTATACGAAATGCTCGGCGGATGGGTGCTCGGCTCGCCAACGACGAGCTCATCCCTTTCAATCACGAGCGGCAATAGCTACGCGCTGGCGGTTTTGGACGATGGCACGAACGTAACTGCATCCATCACCGACGACGTCGGCCTGAAAAGTTGCAGTATCACGGCAGCAGCGCCGGCATCCAACACCGAAGTGATGTTCGGCTGGGTCGGCCTCACGGCAAGTCATACCTTCGGCGCGACCATCACGCAAGTCGCTTCCTCGAGCGTGGCAACGCCAACATTCTCGCCGCCAGCAGGGAGTTACGCGAGCGGCCAATTCGTGACCTCGGTATCAGCACTTCCGCGCCAGCACTTCCGGCGCATCGATTTATTACACAACGGACAGATCAACGCCAACCGACCCATCGACGGCACGCCATATACGTCGGGGCCATCGCTGTTGCCACGCCCAAACGGTGAAAGCCATCGCGGCGCTGGATGGATGGTCCAATTCGGCCGTAGCCAGCGCCACGTACACCCTCGCCGCCTGGACGATGGAATTCGGAACCATTGACGGAATTTCGTCCGGCACGGTCACGCTTATCGGCAACGATCGCGGCATGACTTCATCCGAGCGCCGTTTACGGAAGCACCTGGAGCGCCGCGACCGCGTACCAAAATCTCGGCGTGAGCAACAACAGCATTTCCGCTTCCTTTACTTACCAAGGGGCGGAAGGGGCGGCGGGGTTGCCGTCGGCGTGCGCTGGAGCCATTCGTCCCAGGACGGCGACTTCGCGTTCATCAACACCAACGCCACGCCGCCGGTCATGGAATTGCACGAGCTCACCAGCGGCTGGACGGCAGGCCAATCCGTCGCCAGTTCATCGCTCAACTTGACGGTCGGCAACACCTACACCCTGGTTATCGTTGATAACGGCACGGATGGTATCGGCATGGATCGAGGATGATGCCGGGGTTCAAACCTGCTCCTTCCTTGCCACGGTTTCCACGAGCAACAAGCAGGTTATGATCGGCTGGATCGGCCTGACGACGAGCTCACACCTTCATCGCGTCGATCACCGGCACGGCAACTGCCATTGCCGCGATGCCGACCTATTCGCCCGCCGCCGGGCACGTACACATCCCCGCAGACCGTGACCATCAGCACCGCCACCACCGGCGCGTCGATTTATTACACCACGGACGGCTCGGTTCCGACGATCTGCGAGCAACCTTTACACGGGCACGATTTCCGTCTCGGCATCGCAGACCATCAACGCCATTGCGTCCTTGACGGGCCTGACCAATTCGCTGATCGGCGCCGCTCCGTACGTGATCGTTGCCGTGGACGATGGAATACGGAACCATCGACGGCTTCACCTCCGGCAACTTCGCGCTCACCGGCAACGACACCGGAACCCTCTCGGCCAGCAAAGTCTACGCAAGGCACCTGGTACGCCGCGACCGCCTATCAAAATGTCGGCACGAGCAACAACACCATCTCCGCGACCTTCACCTACCAGGGCGCGGAGGGCGGCGGCGGCAGCGCGGTCGGCGTCCGCTGGAATAACTCCTCGCAACAAGGCGATTTCGCTTACATCGACACGAATGCATCGCCGCCGGTCATCGCCTTGTGGGAACTTACCAGCGGTTGGACTTCCGGAACGTCGGCCACGACCTCTTCGCTCACGCTGACCAGCGGCAACAGCTACACGCTCACGCTCGTCGATGACGGCACGGAAGTTACCGCGTCGCTCACCGATGACGTCGGGCTGCAGAGTTGCCACATTACCCCACGCTCTCCACGTCGAACACCGAGGTGATGGTCGGCTGGATCGGCCTAACCGCGAGCTTCACTTTCAGCTCGGCTATCACGGGCGTCGATTATTCGCAAACGCCAACTGCGGCAACGCCGGCGATTTTCCCGATTGCCGGCAGCTATAACAGCAACCAAACCGTCAGCATCGCCACGGCCACACCGGGCGCGGCAATCTATTACACCACGAACGGTTCCACTCCGTCAAAATCGAGCACGTTGTATTCGGGGCCTATCTCCGTGTCCGCATCGCAGACGGTCAAGGCTATCGCGGTTCTGACGGGCTGGACAACCTCGGCCGTTGCGAGCACCGCTTTCACGGTCCTGCCGTGGACCATGGAATTCGGCACCATCGACAGCAACACCTCCGGCAACTTCGCGCTTACCGGCAGCAATACCGGCACGCTTTCCGCAAGCGCGATCTTCGACGCCAGCCTGTGCGCGGCCACGGCGTTCCAAAACATCGGCACGAGCAATAACACGGTATCGGTCACCTTCACTTTCCATGGTTCCGAAGGCGGCGGAGGCGTGGCGGTCGGGCTCCGGTGGAATCACTCATCCCAGGAAGGCGATCTTGCTTACATCGACACGAGCGGGAGCCACCCCATCCTCAAGCTTTGGGACATGTCCAGCGGTTGGTCGTTGGCCGGGTCAGCCGACACGTCGTTTCTCACGATGACATCCGGCAATAGCTACACGCTGACAATCACGGACAACGGAAGCACCGTCACGGCCTCGATCACGGACGATGTGGGGCTGAAGACTTGCAACGTCACGCCTTCGCTGCCGGCCTCCAACACCGAGGTTATGATCGGCTGGGCCGGCACGATCGCGAGCCATACCTTCTTGGCGGTCATCACGGCGGTGTCAACGCAGGTTCACTCTTGACATTCGCGGCAAAAAAGCCGCCGAGCACTTGACAGCGCCGCTTGGACACTTGGACCGGAAATGCGCTCAGCGAGGGGGGTGTCGGGGCGTCTCGCTGAACGAATCCTGCCAACCCCAACCCGGCAATAGAGTTCAGTCAATTCCTCTGCGTAAACGAATCCGCGCGATATGCATTTTACGAAAGCCCCAAAGAATCCCTAAATTCCGGTTGTGCGGGCTGTGACGGGCCAAATCGGCCAATCCGGCCGAGGCGCCGCGCCGATGAAGGGAATGGACACAACGGCATTCGCACAAAAGGAGGCGATCCATGAAACGCTTATCACTGCTCGTGTTTGCCCTCGCCGTCGGCTTCACGTTGGCTGGGTCCGCATCCACGGCACAAGCTCAATCGTTCACAGGCAAGTGGGTCCATCAGGGGCCCAAAGGCACGTCGTACATCGAGTTCATGCCGGGTGAGAAGCGCATACTTGGTCCCACCAAGGGGGCGTTCCATCATATGATCCTGCTCGAGGACGGCCGACTCATTCAAGGGGACGGCCATTACGTCTTTCGCTCCATCGGCCCCAAGCGCGGCTGGCTGACCATGTACTTCGCCGACGGCCATGTCACCCACGAGCACGAAGTCACCAGCGACACGATGTTGAACGTGCGTCACCACGGCATCACGCAAACGTATGTTCGCCGCGTGGAAACGCCGCCGCCGACCAGCCAGGCCAAGTAACGTGGAAAGTAAAAAGATCGCGGCGTAGAAAGTAAAAAGATCGCAAGTAAAAAAATAGAAAGTGAATGCCTGCGTGCGCTTTAGCTCGTTCTGTGCGGAAAACGGGCTAAAGCCCGCACTACGACTGCCACAGCGAATTAGCTGCAACCAATGCCTGCTGTAATTGGCCTTTACTTTCTATTTTTTTACTTGCGATCTTTTTACTTTTTTTTACTTGCGATCTTTTTACTTGTTATTTTTCTCACATGAAATCCCCTGCCTCGCTAGGCTGGCAAATGCCGGCGGAATGGCAAGCGCATGAGGCGACCTGGATTGCCTGGCCGCACTGCCACGCCGATTGGCCGGGCAAGTTCGCGCCCATTCCCTGGGTTTACGGCGAAATCGTCAAGCACCTGCACACGGGCGAAATCGTGCACATTCTCGTCAATGACGCCGCGAGCGAAAAGCGGGCCCTCGCCGTGCTGAGGAAAGTCGGCGTCGATATGACGCGCGTCCGCTTTTTTGCCATCCCGACCGACCGGGTCTGGATGCGCGACTCCGGGCCGATCTTCTTGACCAACTCGGCTGGTAAGGTCGCCATGACCGACTGGCATTTCAACGCCTGGGCCAAATACGACAACTGGAAAAGCGACGATCAAGTGCCGGCCCGCCTCAACGAGCACCTTCGGCTCAAACGCTGGCAGCCGCGGTGCCAGGGAAAGCGCGTCGTGCTGGAGGGCGGCAGCATCGATGTCAACGGCGCCGGGCTTCTGCTGACCACGGAGGAATGCCTGCTCAGCCCGATCCAGGCCCGCAATCCCGACTTGAGCCGGGAGGAGATCGAGCAAACGCTCAAGGATCATCTCGGCGTCCAGAAAATCCTCTGGCTTGGCAACGGCATCGCCGGCGACGACACGCATGGCCACGTCGATGACCTGGCGCGCTTCGTCGGACCGACTACGGTGGTCATCGCAGCGGAAGAGAATCGCGCCGATCCAAATTACCAGCCGCTCACGGACAACTTGCGCCGATTAGGTGAAATGACCGATGTTGCCGGCAAGGCGCTGGAGGTGGTGACGCTGCCGATGCCGACGCCGCTGATCTTCAACGGGCAGCGCTTGCCGGTCAGCTACGCCAATTTTTACATCGGCAACGAGAAGATCTTGGTGCCAACGTTCAACGACGCGCATGACCGGACCGCGCTCGGCATCCTCGCCGATTTGTTTCCCAAGCGTCAGGTGGTCGGCATCCACGCGGCCGATCTGGTCTGGGGCCTGGGCACGCTGCACTGCATGACGCAGCAACAACCCCGGGGCGCTTGAATAAGCATATCATTGACATCATGCTTGAAGTTCGCAATCTGCGCAAAGACTACGGCGCCAACCCCGCCCTCGCTGGTATCACGTTCGCCGTGGAAACCGGCTCTCTCTTCGGGCTTCTCGGCCCCAATGGCGCCGGCAAGACCACGCTGATGTCGATCGTCTCGGGCTTGCTCGATCCGAGCGGCGGGCAGGTCTTTCTCGATGGCCAGGAATTTCACCGCCGCGATCGGGCCATGCGCCGCCTCATCGGCATCGTGCCGCAGGATCTCGCCATTTATTTGGAGCTGACTGCCCGCGAGAACCTGCGCTTCTTCGGCCAGCTTTACGGACTCGCCGGTAGCGAGCTAGAGCAACGGATCGAACGCATCCTCACGGCGATCGGCTTGCTCGATCGCGCCGACCAGCGCGCCGGCACTTTTTCCGGCGGCATGAAACGCCGGCTCAACCTCGGCGCTTCGCTGGTCCATGAGCCGAAGATCCTGCTGCTCGACGAGCCAACGACCGGCGTCGATCCGCAATCACGGAATCACGTCTTCGAGGAGGTGCGCCGTCTCAACGCGGGCGGCATGACCATCGTCTACACAAGCCATTACATGGAGGAGGTGCAAGCCCTCTGTCCGCGCGTCGGCATCATCGATCACGGCAAACTGATCGCGTGTGACAGCGTCGCCAACCTGCTCGGCCAACTTCTCAGCCGATTACGGCTCAGCGTGCGCGCGTTCCCGGAGAAAGCGCGGCGCGCTTGCAAACGCTGGAGGGGGTTCGCGTGTTCACGCCGAACGAGCAGACGGTGGAGATCGAGTGCCGCGACGTGAAGCGCGTGCTGGTGCAACTGGTGCCGATCATGAACGAAGAGCAAATCGAACTGACGGGCCTGGAGACGGAGGAACCGAACCTGGAGCGGGTGTTTTTGCATTTGACGGGAAGGGCGCTGCGGGATTAAAGGTTTGGCGATCTTGTTCGCCGAATATAATGGGGAGAGGTTGATCGCAACTCGGAGGTTCCGCCATGCCGATTCACGATTGGACGCGCGTTGATGCGGGGACGTTTCATTTCTTTCATCAGCGGTGGATTTCGTCTCTGTGCGATTCTCTGAATACGGGCGGACTGCCGGACGGATTCTTTGCCATGGCAGAACAGATCATTGGCGGACCGGTCCCCGATGTGGTTGCATTGCAAGCATCCTCGCCGCGGATATCGCCGCCGCGTCCGAACCGCGTGATTCCCATAGCGACCCCGCCGAAAGCGCGCTTCGTCCAAGAAGCAGAGATGGATCGCTATGCCAGCAAGGCGGATCGCATCGTCGTGAAGCATGCGCGCGGACAGGTGATCGCGCTCATCGAAATTGTTTCGCCGGGCAACAAAGGCAGTTGGCACGCGCTGCGGTCCTTCGTCGAAAAAATGGCGGCCCTCATGGATCAGGGGATTCACCTGCTGGTCGTCGATCTGTTTCCGCCGAGCGTCCGCGATCCGCAGGGAATTCATAAAGCGATCTGGGATGAAATCACGGACGAGCCGTTCGAATTGCCGGCGGACAAGAAACTCACCACGGTTGCGTATTCCGCGGGGGCCGTGAAGAAGGCGTATGTCGAACCGGTCGCGGTCGGCGATGTGCTGCCCGACATGCCGCTGTTTTTGGAGCCGGGGCTGCACGTGCCGGTTGCGTTGGAAGCGACGTACCAGGCGACGTGGAATGTGTTTCCCGAGGAATTGCGCGAGCTATTGGTAGATGCGTGAGCCGCCTTGTCGGTGATCTGACGCTGGGTATGATGCGAGGGGAGGGCACACGCCATGAATTCGCTGCTTCAGCAACCGGAAAAGGTGGACGAGCCGTTGGAAGCCAAAGGCTACGCCGATGTGATCAGCCGCGTCGCCGCGGAGGGACAGCCCGTGATCGTGCGGCGTGAAGGGCACGACCTGGCCGCCATTGTGCCGCTCGCCTTCCTTGAAGAATTGCTCGACAAACTGGCAATGGAAGAGGCGCAGCGGATGTTAAGGAAGCTGGATCTTCCGCGAATTGCCAAGGAGAATCCACCGCCGCAAAGTTGGTTTGACGGGGATGAACCCAAGCCGTTTTGAGGACGCACGCGATGGCGGGTTCGCTGCAATGCGGCCAGATCATCTGGGCGGAAATTGCGGACGCCAACGGCATCCCCAAGAGCCGCCCCGCCGTCATCATCACGCCGGACGATAAGATTACGGCGGGTGGCACATTTCAAGTCGTGGCGGTCACGAGCACCATGGCCGATCCGCTGCCTGCCGATCACGTTCTTTTGCCTTGGCACGCTCAAGGACATCCACGCACCGGGCTGAACCGCGAGTGCGCCGCGGTTTGTTCATGGCTGGCCAACATTTCCGACAAGGACGTCCAGAGTATTTCCGGCCGAGTGGCTGGGCCTATTTTCGCCCAGATCGCAGCTAAGATTCCCGCTGGCCCCTGACGGCGAGCGAAAACGGGTTTATCGGCCTACTCTTTACGCGCACAACTCCCTTACCGGCCGCGCATCCTCCGGCAGAATCGTCGTCGGCCGATCGAAGACATCGCGCACGATCGTGTGCGGGTCGATGCCAAGGTTGTGGTACAGCGTGGCGAGGATGTTGCGGAAGTGGATCGGGTTCTGATTCGGATACGCGCCGATGGCGTCGGTGGCGCCGAGCATTTGGCCGGTGGGCATGCCGCCGCCGGCCAATAGCGCGTGGCCGACCGGGGCCCAGTGGTCGCGGCCGGCGTCGCGGTTGATTCTTGGGGTGCGGCCGAACTCGCCCCAGACGATGACGCTGACATCGTTGGCCAGGCCACGCTCGTGGATGTCACTGATAAGGGCGGAGACGCCTTGATCGAAGACGGGGAGGTTTTGGCGGAGATGGTTGAAGTTGCCGCCGTGGGTGTCCCAGAAGCCGTAGGCGACGGTGACGCAGCGGACGCCGGCTTCGACGAGTCGGCGGGCCATCAGCAGTTGATCGTTCCAGAGCGGGGCGCCGTCGCCTTGATGGCGGGGGGAGCCGTGGCCGTAGCGATCGCGGACGCTGCGTGATTCCTTGGTCAGATCGAGCGCGTCCACCAGGCGGTTGCTCGTCAGCACCTCGAAAGCCTGGCGATAGGAAACGTCCATGCGATCTAACGCGGCGGCATCATTAGCGCGGCGCATCTGTTCGACCGCATCGAGAAGTTGCCGACGGCTGCGCAGATTGTCCTGCGAGATGTCGGCGAGGCGCATGAGATTAATCTGATCGTTTTCGACCTTGGCGCCGGCGTGGGCGGGGCCGACAAAGCCGGGGCCGGGGATGTTGTAGGGGCGGTGCTGCATCGTCGGGAAGAGATCGACATAGGCGGGGATCACCGGCGAAGTGCGGCCCAGGACTTTCGAGATGACGGAGCCGGCGTTTGGCTTGTTCTCGCGGCGGGTGATGTCCATCGGATAGCCGGCGACGGTGTGGAAACTCGAATGCTCATCGCGCAGGCCGACGATGGAGCGGACGACGGCGAGCTTGTCCATCATGCCGGCGAGCCTGGGAAGATGCTCGGAGATTCGGATGCCGGCGACATTGGTGGCGCGCGGGCGGAATTCGCCGGCGATCTCGGCCGGGGCGTCAGGCTTCATGTCGAAGGTGTCATGGTGCGACAGGCCGCCCGACAGGTAGACCATGATGATCGCCTTGTGCGAACCACGTTCCCCTCGCCCTCCGGGAGAGGGGTTAGGGGTGAGGGTCTGCGCCTGTAACAGCGATGGCAGACTGAGGCCGCCCATCGCGAGGGCGCCGATTTGCAGGAATGAGCGGCGCGTCACGCCATCGCAATAGCGGCTCTTGCCGGTGGAAATGGTCAGCATGGAAGCCCCCCTTCGATTCAGTTTTTCCAGACGCGGACGTATTATCCCCGTGGAAATTCGTCACCTTATTATAATATGGACACTGGCGGCCCGCAGGAAGGCCGTCACCAAGTGGATGTTGCAAAGTCGAAGCTCGCTTGGCGGTTTAGCCCACGGAATTAGCGGTTGGGCAGTATTCCGTGGGCTAAACCGCCAAGCGAGCTTCGACCATGCAATAGACCATTCTGCACCACAACACGCGCGAGATCTCCCGCATGGCCTTCATCGACGACATTCTCGACCTGATCCGTGTCAAGCCGGGCAAGAAATTCCGTCTGAAGGACCACGATCCGGCCTGGGCGGGGGACAAGGATGTGCCGAAGAAAGAACGCAAGGCGTTCGCCAAGGAAATTCTATCCGAAGACACCAGCGATCTTGCTAAGGCCCAGGATCTCCTTTATGCGTCCAACACCTATGCGATCCTGCTGATCTTTCAGGCGATGGACGCCGCCGGCAAGGACGGCACCATCAAGCACGTCATGTCCGGCGTCAATCCGCAGGGCTGCCAGGTCGTATCCTTCAAGCATCCTTCGGCCGAGGAGCTCAACCACAATTTCATGTGGCGTTACGCCAAGGCGCTGCCCGAGCGCGGCCGGATCGGCATCTTCAACCGGTCGTACTATGAGGAGGTGCTGGTCGTGAAGGTGCATCCTGCCATCCTCGCCAACCAGCGCATCCCCGGCGTGGAATCCACCAAGGACACCTGGCGCAATCGCTACGACGACATCAACGCCTTTGAACACCACCTGACGCAGAACGGCACCGTCATCCTCAAGTTCTTTCTGAACCTCTCCAAGGACGAGCAGCGCAAGCGATTCCTCGACCGGCTGAGTGATCCGACCAAGCACTGGAAATTCTCCGATGCCGACCTCAAGGAGCGCGGCTTCTGGGACGATTACATGGACGCCTATGAGACGTGCTTGAGCGAAACCAGCACGAGCTGGGCGCCGTGGCACGTCGTCCCCGCCGATCACAAGTGGGTGAGCCGGGCGATGGTGGCGCATGTGCTGACGCGGACAATTGAGCGGCTCGATTTGAAGTATCCAGAAGTGTCCGCGGCGAAAAAGCAACAGATCGCCGCCGCGAAGAAACAACTCGAGAAGGAAGCGTAGGCGCCTTCGCGCAAGAAACGATCCCACGGGTTGCGCCCGTGGGATCATGCAGGTGAGGCAACTTGCCAGCGCTCGGTTAATTGCCTTTGCCCTTGCCGCCGCCCACGCGGATCTTCGTGATGTTTTTCTTGTCATCGTCGGTGAAAATGCGCGCATTAACGGGCTTGTCGTCGCTGGCTTTGGTGAAGACGTCGGCCTTCAGGCCGTTCTCGATCGCATCGCCATCGACGGTCTTCTTCTTGTCGTCGGCATCCTTCTTGCCCTTGACGAACGTGGCGTCCTTGGCGACTTCCATCGTGATCGCGTCGCCGTCCTTCTTCCCCTTCTTCGTCTTGAAATAGGTGACCTTGCCGTCTTTCACGCTGGTGACGACCGCCTGGAAATCGTCGGCCAACGCGAATCCGATAGCGGCGGTCATCACAATCATTGCACCAACCAGCTTGCGAAACATTGCACGCACTCCTGAAGCGATTCTAAAACCATTCTGCCCGCACGCTGCGAGCAGACTCTAGTGATTTAACCCCGCAGGTATCGGTTTCAACCAGGAAATGGATTAAAAGTTGATGAGGGCCGATCAAGCAAGGGAAATGCGGCCCTTGGCTTCCATTTTGTCGCGCAGGTGGCTGAAGTAGGGGCGCAGATCGACTTTGCTGGAGCCGCATGAGGAGCAACCGCCGCCGCTGCTGCAAGTCGTGCAGCCGCCGCCGGCCGTTTTGCCACAATCGGGCTTGTCGCAACCGCCGTGGTCGTGTTCCTGGGGAGCGGCCGGCGTTGCCAGATTTTCCAGGCGGACGGTCAAGGTGAATCGCTCTTCCAAAGCATGGGCGAGGTTCTCGGTATCGGCGTCGCTGCCGACGAATTGCACGACGGCTTGCTGGCCGTCGAAGAGAAGATCGACATCGAGAATCTCCAGGCCCAGAGAGGCGCTTTGGGCATGGGCTCGGGCGGCGTCGAAGAGCTGTTGTTCGAGCAAGGCGAGGCCACCGCGGCGCGCTTCATCGGCGTCGTTGGCGAGCCGCAGCAACTGACCACTGGAAACGGCGCCAAGCAGGCGCGCCTGCCGAAGCGTCGCGGGGCTGAGCACCGTGCCGATTTCGATGCCGCGGCCAGTCTGCACAATGACGCGCTGGCCGCGCCGCAAGGGCATGGCTTCGGCAGCGGTGAACACGCCCAGGACGCCGCTCTTGCCGTGGCTGACGATGAATTGATCCGGGACAGATCCCGCCGAATCGCTGCGTTCATTTTGGGTCATGATTTGCGTGCTCATGTCAGCCCCAGCGTTTCGCGCATGACTTGATCGTACATCTCGCAGCCTTGCTCGGTGCTGAGATCAAGCCGCATTTCGTTGATGACCTTGATGCTCAGATCGCGGAGCCAATAGTTCCAGCAATCGGCGCACACCTGGTTATAGATTTTTTGGCCCAGTTCGTCGCTCATGGGAGGCTTGGGAAGTTGGCGGGCCATGGTGCCGGCATGGCATCCGGGCCGCTGGCATTTGAAACCGGTTCCGCCCGCAGCGGGCTGATTCACCTTTTGCGGCACCGGCGCCGGCACACCCAATTGAACCAGCAGCTTCGCCATCTCGTCGCGCGGAATGTTGTCGCCGCGCTGGTCGGCCAGCTCGAACCCCTCGCGCAGCACGCCGATCGCTTCCGGGTTGCGGCCCAGCTTCATCAGGCAGGTTCCCAGGAGCTGAAATACCTTGGAAAACTGCGGGCTTAACTCGAGCGTGCGGCGGAAGGACCTGGCGGCATCTTCGTATTGCCCGTCTTCCAGCAAAAGCTGGCCGAGCCGAAAATGCCCCAGCTCGTTTTCGGGATCATCCGCGGCCATCTTGCGGAACTGTGCGATCCGTTCTTGCAGTGCATTCATCGATTGCCTCGCTTTCCCGTTGTTTATTCTCCAGGCGTGATCGTCGTGATCGTGGCCGGGGTCGGTACTCGTCGGTACTCCGACCCCGAAGAATTTGCCGCTCGGTTATATCCAGGTCGCTGCTCCGACCCCGGCGCATGTGCCCTCTCGCTGATTCCGGGGTCGGAGTACCGACGAGTACCGACCCCGGCCACGACCAAACTCTGCGGAATGACCCGGATAATTATTTTCCTAAGGCGTTGATGTCGATCACAGTGAACGGGTAACTCAACTGAACCTTGCTCTTGCCGAGCCTATCTTCGGCGGTGATCTCGACGGTGAAGCGTCCGGGCCGATTCGGATAAATGGGGTGTCGGAATGGGACAATATTGGCATTGGCGAGATTGGCCCCCGCGGGCAGGTCGATTGGCAGGACGTGCTTGACGGAATCCACCTCCTTGCCCTTCTCGTCCAGAACGCGAATGACGACTTCCCCCTTGGGATCGCCCTTCTTGTCGAGCATGAAATTGACGAGAAAGAACTCCGCGGCATAGGGCACGCCCGGCGCAACGATGGCAGGCGCTGACACGCCGACCATACCGAACTTCTCGGGCAGCACCTCGTAGGGATAATCGAATGACTTGCCGTTCCCTTTGTTCTTGTCGAGCTTGTCAACGAGCTTCAAGCGGATGATATATTTCCCAGGCGTCTGCTTTTCTCCAACTTGCACGAAGAGGTCGCCTGGCATCTTGCCGCCGCCCAATTGCAGGACCGGCTCATTGTCCGTGTCCTTCTTGAAGAGCACCTTCGCCTTGCCGTCCTTGTCCTTTTCGTCGATCAACTCGAGCGTCGTGGTGTAATTCGCCTTCCCGGACTTGGGGTCCACGGTCAAGCCGGAAATATCGTAGGTGATAACGATGACGTCCTTGGGCAGGCACTTCAAATCGGTGGGACGGACGGCCCCATACGGCCCGTAACGCGCGCGGATGTTGCTGATTTCAACGGCCGTGCACAAGCCGGGCTGCAAGCCGATAGCGAGAACGGCGGCGACAAGCAGACGATTCATGATCTTCTCCAGGAGACTGACGGAAACCGACGGGAGCGTTACCAAGGTTATTGTGCCTGCCGCCGCGGCGAAAGGCCAGTGCAATTTTCCAGAGATGGCGGCTTGGCGGTGATTCGGTTGGAACATTTGCGTTTAACCGTCCTTTCTCATATGATGCACCCTGTCGTGCAACTTACCGGAGATCACTTCCATGCGTCGCGTTTCCTCGTCGGCCATTGCGTTGGCATTGCTCTTTCCCCTCGGCGGCTTCGCTCAAGGGGACAAAGAGAAAAAGGAGGCGGAAAAGACGGTTCTCGACAAGACGATTGGCGAATGGATCAAAATTCTGCAAACGCATGAGAAGGAGAACTACCGTATCGCCGCCTTGCGCGCCTTGGACGTCACCGGGGAGGCGTATCGCTCCGGGGCCAGCGCGGTGATCGATTGCGTCGAAAACGACAAGAGCCCGGAGGTTCGGCGCGTGGCGGTCGCCTTGATCGGCACGATCGGGCCCAACGACTTCAAGAAAGGGGCGAAGACGCTCATCGCTGTCCTGAAAACCGACAAGTCGGACAAGGTGCGCGAGACAGCCGCCACCTGGATCGGCAGCGACAAATATGTTGGCCAGGCCCAGCTTTACGCCGCCGACCTCGCCGACGCCCTCAAGGATTCACACGCCGGCACGCGCATCGCGGTCGCCGCCGCCCTGCGCAACATGGGCGAGCACGCCAAACCCGCGTTCCCGGCTCTTTTCGCGGCCGCCAAGAATCCCAAGGAGGAACTCCAGGTCCGTATCGCAGCCGTCCACATCCTCGGCCGGCACGCCAAAGATGATCCGCAAACTTTGCCGCTCCTGCTTGATCTCGCCGGCAATACCGATAATGCCGCCGGCCTGCGCGACATCGCCATTGAGGGCCTTGGACGCTCCGGCAGCAGTTCCGCCGCCGACCTGCTCGCCAAGGGCCTGAACGAAAAGAATCTCGAGCTGCGCAAATCCGCTGCCGTCGCCCTCGGCTCCCTCAAGGAAAACGCGAAATCGGCCTGGCCGACCATCAAGGAACGCATGGCCGATAAAAAGGAGAATAGCAGCATCCGCAATCACCTGATCCGTCTGGCCGGCCCGCTCGGCAAAACGAATCCCGAAGCCGTGACGGCCTTGATCACCGCTGCTCGGGTAGACGAATCAACGGAGAATCGCATTGCCGCCATCCAGGAGTTGGGCGAATTGGGCCCGCTCGCCAAGAGCGCCGTCGAGCCGCTTACGACCATCGCCGCCCAGGATCCCCGCGCCACCATCCGTGAAGCCGCTGGTAAGGCGTTGAAACAGATCCGTCAATGAGCCGCGCACGAAGTAAGCGGGGGTGCAGGACCGCCATTGTAGGTCTTCGCTATCTCACGCCGCTCGCGCACGTTCCCGGCGGTAGGGTTTGCCGACGCGATTTGCGAGGTAGTTTGTCAGGCGATCGTCCTCGGACAACAACGCCGCTCGCACTTGCAGGATCGCTTCGGCGCCTGCCGGGTCGTTCCAGAGCTTCTCCGTTCCTTTTACACGCCAGTTGATTTCCTTTACCAGCGATTCCACCAGCGCCGAGACGATCGGCAATCCCAGCCGACGATAACGCGGATAGTCCATGCGGCTTTCGTTGTTTTGCAAGTAGGTCAACGATTCTTGCAACGCCGCTAACCGAGCCGGGTCTTGGATCGCTGACGACGGCCCCACCAAAACACGCAGGTCCGCCAGCACGTTCGCCACCTGTCCTTGCCACACGGCCGTGATCCAACGCACATACGTCGGCCAACTGTCTTCGCCCGGAGCCACGCTCGCCCGCGCGGCTTGATACACGTAACTGGTGCCATGCACAAAGTCAACGATGTCGGTGAAGTTCGGAAACCACGTGCGGTGAATGGTCCAGTTGTAGGCTTGACCATCGCCCACGAAGGCCGCACGCGGACTCGCGAAGAAATTGCGCCGCTGCGCTTCGGCCGCCACCATCGGACCAAAGGCATCGCTGTCTTCCAGCGTCGCCACCACCGTGCGCACCAGACGTTCCGGCTGCCAGCGCGGCGTCTTGCCAGGCGGCGTGGTTTCGTCCACGCTTGGCGGCGGGTCGGCGTTTTTTGCGGGTTTTCCCCGGTTTTTCACGCCTCCCCGCTGCGTGTGCATTTCATCCACCAGCGTGCGCACATAGTCGCGATTGAGGTAACAACGCGGCACTTCCGGGTGCGGATCAGTCGCGCACTCCGTGCTGTGCAGCGTGCACAAGCAGGCGGCTTTGTCTTCACGCCAATGCGGATCGTGAACGCCAAACCCCTGCGCGGGCGTGCGCGTCTGCACGCGGCCACCATCGACTTCCACCACCACGGCGGCCGGCGTTACCTCGACCGCCGCGGGCAACTCGCGGCGGCGATAGAGCGCGACCTCTTCGTCTCGTTGGCGTGCCAACTCCGCGCCGATCTTCTCGGTCAAGCGGCCCACGTGCCGGCCGGTGATGTCCAACTCCGCGAGCCGACGCAAATAGTACGTGTCCATTGTAGCGACGCCTTTTTTGCGGAGACCCCTTGACCTGCTCCGTATGATGAAAGTGCACCGCGATGACGCACCTCGAATCCCGATGACACGCACCTTGATGACGCATCTTCGACACGGCCCCATCGTTCCAGATTGACTTCACGTGATCCGCTCCGCAACGGAGCGATGGGGCTCGCGGCCTTTCCACAAATTCCCTCGTCAGCCCTGCGGCACGCGGGCCTGGTGGTGCACATGGATGTTCCTCTTGTCCTCGATCCTCAGCAACTGCGACGCGACGCACTCAGCGGAAAAGTCTCCGTCGAAGGGTTGCTCGACATCATCGATCGGCAACGCCATTCCATCCAGCGTTTGCAAGCGGACAATCAACGCCTCAAGCAACGGCTGGCGCAGTACGAGCCCGCAGCGGCACGCGACAACCCAGCGTCCGGCGCCAATGCCGCCACGCCCAACGCTTCGTACAGTATCGACGCCGAAAACAAACGCCGGCAACCGCGGCGGCGCCGCAAGAAGAAATCGCCCGGCCGACAGCCGACCGAAGTGAAGTTCGCCGCTGCCGAACGCCAAGTAGATATTTTTCCCGATGGCGTGGCCAAACGTCAGTGTCAGCTCGTGCGCGAACGCGCGGTCTGGCGCATTGAAGACGGCAAGGCCATTCGCGTCGGCTACCGCATCCACGCCGGCCCTGACGGCAAAGAGCCACGCATTCCCGGCGTCACGCCACGCTGCGAGTACGGCATCGAGATCTTGGTGGTGCTGGCGTTCCTGGTTTACCTCATCGGCATGTCGCTCGACAAGGCGTGCGCGGTGATGGGATTCTTCTGCCAGTTGCCCTTGAGCAAATCGCAAGCCGACGCCTTGCTCCGGCAGTTGGCGACGCACTGGGATGAAGAGTTCGATACGCTCTGTGAGTTGTTGGCGCACGCGGCCATCGTGTACATGGATGAAACGGGCTGGAAAGTCGGCAATGAGAAATGTTCCCTATGGGCATTCGCATCGCAGTTGCAGCGGGTGTTTTTGTTTGGCTGCCACAAGGACGATGCCACGTTGGACCAAATGTTGCCGCCGGACCTATTCGACGGCATCGGCGTGAGCGATGATGCGGCGGTGTATGAAAACCGCTTCACGCAGGGGCAGAAATGTTGGGCGCATCTGTTGCGCAAGGCGATCAAACTGGCGCTTTTGTACCCCCATAAGAAAAAATACCAGTGTTTCCTGGACGAGGTTCTGCAGATTTATCGCGACGGTAAAAGCGCCGCCGCCGACGGCCGCCTGGGCGAAGTGGGTCGCCGGCAGCGCGTCGATGATCTGTCGAGTCGGCTGCTGGATGTGTGCGTGCGCCGCCGGGAAACGACGACGCCCCAGATGACGCCGCACGAGCGCGAGTTTGCGAACTTGGTGGAAGAGATACAACGCTTGTTGCTGGCCGAGGAACTGTTCACGTTCGTCCTGGAGCCGGAGGTGGAGGCGACGAACAATCTCTCGGAGCGTAATTTGCGCGGTTCGGCCCAAGACCGCAAGGCGAACCGGACCAACAAGACGGCGAACGGAGCCCATCGCCGCAGCGTGATCGTGAGCGTACTCGAATCGCTGCGGGTGAACTTGGAGAAATTCTGCCTGACAACGGTATTGGCGGAGGCAACGCGTTGGATGGAGAAAGGCGTCAGCTTGTTCGCCGAGCAATGGCAGGCGTTTCAAGCCGCGCGGGCCGCACCCCAGCCCAACCCCGGATAGCCGCGGCAGCGCCCGCTACAATGGACATGTACACGCAAATACGCTTCGCCCTTGCCAAACGATTTGGCATCGCCGCCCGCAAAGACGATGTTGGCAAGCACCGTTGGCGTGTAGCTATGATTGTCCAGGCCCAGCTCCAGTCGCGAGGGGGAAAAAGGCTCGCCGACAGGACGAGCATTCACCGACCGGTTCATCGTATTCGATGACGCCGCCGCCACGCAAATGCAACACCCGTGGCTCGCGTTTGACCGGGCACGGCGCTTGGCAAGCGGGGCAAGCGATCTCGGCAGGAAGTTGCTGGGCGTGCTGCTCCAACAGGGCTTGCAGCACACCCTGGGTGAGCGCTTGGCCAACTTGAAAGCGACATCCTCCATCGGTGTGATGTGCGTGTCGGCCTTGAGAGGTTGGCTCTCACATGCTCGCCGAGCGACCACTTTCCCCCACGCCTGTGCGAGTTCGAGCAGCTCCTTTTGCTTATCGTCGGAAATGCTCCAGGATGCCATCGCTTGTCCCTCCATGAACTTACGACACAGTGTTTTTTCTCCCTGTGTATCTTTGTAGGACAAACACCTTGCAGCTGCAAAGACGGTCCTGCACCCCGAGCGGACCGGCGGCATGGCATAGGCCAAATGACAAGGGCGTAACCGGCAGGCCGCTACGCTGCCTGCTGGTATTTGGCGCCTTCAACCAACTCTCGCCACGGGTATAACTTTTGCGTTGCATGGTCGATGCGGAACGTTTGGTATTCATCCCAGTCGCCATTGACGTGGATGCTGCGCACGTCCAACATCGCTTGAGCCCCAAGACGCGTCCAGTGCATGCCGGCGCGTTCCATGCGGTCCTTCACCAGGTGGCGACACGCTCCCTCGATCACGCCGCTCGCGATCGGATAACCCTTGGCCAGGTATTCACCGTAACGCATTCGCTCCAGGTTGTTTTCCAGGTACGCACACACCTTCGTCAGCGTCGCCTTCTTGCTGCCGGTCAGCTTGCGTTTGGTGCCCATTTGTCGCAGGCCGCGGATCACCAACTCGGCTTTTCCTTCGAGCATCTTCAGCACACGCCCACGCACAAACTGTTCGGTCTCGGCACTCTTCTCCGGGTAAAAGACGTGCGCCGCCTGCCACAGACGCGGCGTCACGTGCAACAGGTCCAGAATGTTGGCTGTGTTGCGCTGGGTCAAATGCCGTTCGCGCGCCTCCCACAACGGTTCCTGGCCGTCGCACAGGTGCACCATTTCCTTGACGTAGCCGCGATTGCGCGCCCAGATTTCTTCGGAAATCCACCTGTAGGTCATCTCGATCCCCGAATGCGTCTGCTCGCTGTCGGTGTAGGCCAGGCTCGCCATCGTCTGCTTGTGGCACGGCTTGGGACGATCGCGTTTGGGTGCGTCGCGGTCGTCGCCGAACAGTGCCGCCACCACTTCCGCAGGCGTGCGCACGTAGCGGTCCACCGTGTAGACCGCACCCACGATCGCCATCTCTTTGCGACTCGCCTTCTCCCCTTTGGTGCGATGCGCCGGCGGCGCGGCTTCATCCGCCGCCCGACGCATCACCACACCTTTGCCGTCCGCACTGCTGACCACGATGGCTCCTTCTTCCTCAGCCGACGGCAGCGTGCGCTCGTCGCGAAAGGCCTCCACCAACTCCGCCATCTGCACGTTCATGCGTTCCAGACTGTCCACCGACTGCTTCAATCCCAACATGCGTGCCACGGTGCTTTTGGCTTGGCTGAACGCTTCCTCCACACACAAGCTTTGGTCCCAATCCTGCAGCACATAAGAAAACACGCTCTCGGGCAACTGCAGCCGATTGTCCAACGGCACAAACTCGATCTTCTGCCCTTCGCGGCTGCCGTACACCGCGCGCTTCAGCACGAACTCGCCAAAGATCGATACGTAACGCCGGCTGTGCGTTTCCTCCAGACGCTGGCACACCTGCCCACCCGGCAAGGTGACCGACTCGCCCATGTCGCCCGGCCCCAAAAGCGTCA
Source organism: uncultured Planctomycetota bacterium (assembly GCA_963767835.1). GTDB lineage: Bacteria > Planctomycetota > Planctomycetia > Gemmatales > Gemmataceae > SIAQ01. Next base: position 176,553 of record CAVYFY010000013.1, on the reverse strand, counting down.
GAAACTGGCTCAGCGCCGCGCGGCCGATGAGCAGAACCTGCTGCCAGACGGCACGTTCGACTTCGTGCATAGCCGTACCTTGGTGGGCCGCTTCGCGGACCGCCGTCAGCATTTCCTTGAGAATCGCGAGCAGTTCGGCATTATCTTCCTTGAGAACATCCGTGTCTTGTGTCATTTTCATAATGTGGCCTCCTTGGAGCGAGACATTGCAGCTGCTACCGCATGTCTAGCCCGGATATTTCATCGTGCCGTCTGACTGGATGGGATCTTGGCTCGTGCGCGGGGAAAGCTTGTGGAGGTGCTGAATGCGCGGACTGCCCCCTTCCCCCAGTGTGTCGGGCCTTTGCATGGCTTGCAGATTTGGTCGGCGAACGACTTCGACCGATTGGTTACGGACTGAGTTGGGGGCTTGGCTCGGCGCTGTTCGGTGGCGTATCGCTCAAGCGTTGCGCGACGATGCGAAAAAGGCTTTGCCAGGTGTAACTGCTCGACATTTTCACCACGATCCGTCGCACACTGCGTACAATCCAGGCGCCAATCTTGAAGAGCTTCAAGCGGATGGTGCCGACCTCTGCTCGCTCCAGGTCGGTGTCGCGCAGGGCGTGGCGGCGCAGGTGCGAGATCAACACATACGCGGCCGCCGCCAACAGCACGCGGAACTGATTGGCGACGAAGCGATGGCAGCTCGTGCGGTCGGCGAACAGGCCGAGCTGTTGTTCCTTGATGCGGTTTTCGGTGTCGCCGCGTTGGCAGTAGTTGTCCTCATACAACTCACGACCATCGTCCGTGAGATTGGTGACGATGAAACGCGGGTTGGCTTTGCCGTCCTTGGCTCCGGGCAGATACTCGGCCTTGGCGATGACGCGACGCAGTCGGCTCCAGGTGCCGGCGGCGTCGAGAAATTCATGGAAGACGCGATAGGCCTGGCCGTCGATGGCGTGTAGCTGGGCGACCTGATCGAGTTGAAATTGCACGTTGCGTTGCAACACCGGATTGCGTGCCAGGCCGAGCAGATAAAAGACGCCGTTACGCTCGCACCAGTTCATGACGCGGTGTCGGCAGAAACCGCTGTCGCCGCGCAGCACGATGCGGACGTTGGGCCATTCGCGACGGAGCCGCTGGACCAGAAGCTTCAAGATCGGTCCCGTGTGCCGAGCGGCATCGATGTTCGAAGGCCGCAGATAGGCGACGAGGAGATGATCGCCGCAATGAACGTAGAGGGGCAGGAAACAGTAGTTGTCGTAGTAGCCGTGGAAGAAACGCTTCTCTTGATGGCCATGAACGATGTCGTCGGTGGCATCGAAATCGAGGATGAGTTCTTCGGGGGCTTGGGGATGGTCTAGGTGAAACGACTTAATGAAGGTTTCGACGAGTACGGCGGAGATATGGAAGAGAGTCTTGCGGGAAACGCGATTTTCGAGTCGGCACAAGGTGGGCGGTGAGGCGAGTTGGGGAGCGTCGTCGGGACCGGGATGATCGGTAACGGCTTGCCAGAGCGGATCGTCGCGAAGCTGCTGATGATCGTTGAGATCCTCGTAGCCGCAAGCGATGGCGAAGATTCGCTGAGCCAAAAGAGCACGCTGCGGATGCAGGATGAGGGCGGGCTGGCGTGGATCGGGAATAACACGATTGAGGGCATCGATGAGTCCGAGCTGTTGATCGACCTGTCGGAGCAGCAGCGCGCCGGCATCGGAGGTGATGGACCCGCCCGCAAAATCGGCAGTGAGATTGCGACGATCGAGGCTGGTAAATGGTACGGGTGTTTCGTTACACTGTGTCATCGCGAAGGCTCCTGGCCAAGTGGAGTGGAAGTGTGCTAACTCCCTTCTCTACCAAACCTTGAGCCATCGCGCCATTCCAACTTCCGTCAAAACGATGAAATATCCGGGTTAGCCCTGGGAGGCCCTTTCGCCAACATCGCTAACTCCATAACTTATGTCTGTACCATCAGTTGCGGGCCAGCGGAAGGCCGGTTACGCCCAAATGACAAATGGCTACCGAGCAACCCAAACAAGGCCACGCGGACCCCGAAGCTGGCAAACGCTTGTTCGTTGAACGGCAAATGGCGCAATACGAACAAGGCCCCCGCAACTTCGTTGTGTTGGGGGTATATCTGGGAATCTTCGGAATCATCGCGGCGGTAATCGGGTTAATTGTCGGACTTGTTGCGTCTTACTGGTGGATTTTCTGGTGTGGCACCGGCGCATTCGTTTGCGGCGCGGCTGCTGTATTGGGGGGAATGTTGGCATTTACGCGCAAGGCCAACAACGCCCTTCTCAGCATGTGGACGCCGATTCAACACGTCGAAGAAGGCGGCGCGGTACAGATCAAGCGTATGAAAGACGGCTTTTTTGTGGTTCTGAGCCTCGGCATTACCCATTTGAACATTTATGTAACGCCGAAAATGGGAGACTTGGCGCACACCGCAGAGTTTGCATCGTTTGCTCTTAATAGTGCCGAGGCGCGGGCAGCGATGAGCCGGAACGAACGCCGTGCAGAAGACGAGCGATTACTCAATCAGATGCGGGAACTTGTTGGATCTCCGGAATCTGTTGAGGAACTGCGATTCACGGCGGAAAAGCTATCGCAAGCCATCGGCTGAAGCGTAGCGAGACCCGCGGCTGAGGTTTGTCGTTCCGCATCAGACGGCAGGCATGGCCCGCGGCATCGATCCGAACCTCCAAGGGGAAATAACTCTCTATGTCAACGCTCGCATGGCTAGTGGCTGGCGCCGGCGCGTGGGGCCTAGTCTGGGGTGCCGTGAACCTGTTTGGTGCTTGGCTGCGCTACACCGCGCTCAAGAACGAAGCGACCAAGAATCCGGCGTCGACCGATGACGAGCTCCTGCCCTTTTACGAGCAGATAAAGAAGGCCAACCGCGAGCGGCAGGTCGGCTGCGGTTGCCTTATGCTCGGGCGCCCGTTTTCATCGTAGGATGTGTATTGCTTTGGTTTTGGTGGTAACGGCGGAACGCGGTGTGGGAGTGACCAGTTCCGGAATGGCGTGAATTCAACACGGAGGCAATATGCAGTCAATCAGAATCTCAAAACTCGAAGCAGCAAGGCGGCAACTGGACACCGCCATCTCGTTATTTTTTCAGAGCGGCGATGCTGTCTCAATACATACGCTTGCGTGCGCGGCGTATGACGTGATTGATAATGTGAACCGAAGCCGCGGGCGTACGGAAACATTCGTAAAAGGACGCTACCCGAAAATGCCGGGAAAGATGAGCGTTGCCACGTTTAACTCCGTGCAGAATTTTTTCAGCACGCCGATAGGGATCCGGAGGGCGAAATGGAGTTTTTCCCGGAGATGACCGAACCGATCATGGCCGATGCGTGTAGAACCTACATGGACATGACTGCGGAGTCAGTTGCGATTTTCCATTGTTTCTTGTGGTGGTTCAAGAGCCGCGACGGCGTGGCGGGTTTTGATTTCCCGCCCGAAAGGCATCCGCTCTTGCTAGACGTGCTGGCCCTGTTTGCAAGCGGAGACCGGGCGGGTTTCTTCCTGCGATGCGCCGCTGGCTAGGGTAAGGGCAAAGAAAGGAGACGCGGCGGACTCGCCTCTTTTTCCACTTCGCCAATTGTCCAGGTCATACGCCGAGAAGTGAGACGGATTAGGTTCGGAGCCCGAGCGCCAAGCGAGGTATGGGGCAAAATCCTCGCTTGGCGCTCGGGCTCTGAAAATATGATTCCCATTGAACCCAGATCAAGAAAAGGTGCAACACGATGTCGAAGCCATTGAAGGAGAAAGTCGCCCTGGTCACGGGTGGCTCGCGGGGCATTGGCGCCGCGATCGCCAAGCGTTTGGCCGCCGATGGAGCGAGCGTGGCCATCACTTACACGAAGGGCGCGGAGGCCGCCGCGGCCGTCGTCAAGGCGATTCAAAACGCTGGCGGGAAGGCGATCGCGATCCAGGCGGATGCGGGCGACGCCGATGCGGTCAAGAACGCCGTCGATAAGACGGCCTCGGCGTTCGGCCGGCTCGACATTCTGGTCAATAATGCCGGCACGGGCTTCCCCAAGCCGTTCGTTGAGGCCACGCTGGAGGAGCTCAACCGCGTCATTGACATCAACATCCGCGGCGTCTTCGTCGCCACGCAGGCGGCGCTGAAGCACATGGCCAACGACGGCCGCATCATCATGATCGGCTCGTGCGTGGGAGAACGCTTGCTCACCCCGGGCCTGGTCCCCTACGCGGCCACGAAGGGAGCCGTCAAGATGTTCACGCAGGGATTATCCAGGGAAGTGGGAGCCCGCGGCATCACGGTCAACAACGTCCAGCCGGGCCCCATCGACACGGACTTGAACCCAGCCTCGGGCGATTGGGCGGTTCCTCAGAAAGCAATGACCGCGCTGAACCGCTACGGGACCGTTGACGAGGTGGCCGCTCTGGTAGCGTTCATCGCCGGTCCGGAATCGTCGTACATCACCGGCGCTAACCTGACCGTCGATGGCGGCACGAACGCTTGAGGACCGCCAACGGCGAGAAAATTGCCGTGGTCGGGGTCTGTATTCGTCTGGGCGAGCTGCCAGTATAGGTGTTTTTACTGGTTCTGTGCTCGATGGGCAGCATTCTATGAGTCTGGGGTTTTGAGGCAAAAACTATCCACCTGCGTTCGCCGGGGGTCTGAGGACAGACCGAATGGCCTCTTCGGAGGCGGCGTGAATCACGTCAGCCGCGTCACGCCCGGCGTCGCCACCTCCGCTGCCGGCGGCCGCGAATCGAAGGTGTAGCCGTCGGGCCGCAGTTCCTCGCGTGAATTCATCGCTTGGTCCCACGTGACGGTCTGCCCGGTGTAGGCGGCCATGCGGGCCATGATCGCCATCAGCGTGCTCTTGGCCATGTAATCGCCGTTGTTGATCGGCCGGTTGTTGCGGATGGACGCGAAGAGAACGTCGTGCTCGGTCTGGTACATTTCATTGGCCGGGCCGGTGTAGACGTGCTCGCCGGCGCGCGTCTTGAGGGCCAAGCCGCGGCGGCGTTCGCTGAGGTGCCCCGTGCCGCGCGTGCCCATGACCTGGGCGCTCATGTCATTGGCGCAACCGGTTTGCTGCCGGCATTGGCTGGTGAGCTTGACGCCGCTCGCGTATTCATAGACGACGCTGAAATGGTCATAGATGTGGCCGAATTCCTGGCCGGTGCGCGCCTGCCGGCCGCCCGTGCCGACGCAGCGGACCGGATAGGTGTCGCGCATGATCCAGGCGCAGACATCGAGGAAGTGGACGTGCTGCTCGACGTTGAAATCGCCGGAGAGCCAGGTGTAATAGTACCAGTTGCGCATCTGCCAGGTCATCTCGGACCAATCGCGCTGGCGTTCGCGCCGCCAGATGGGGCCGCGCAGGTCGTTGGCTTGCAGGGCGATGATGTCGCCGAGGGCGTAATCGTGGATGCGCTGCACCGTGTCCTTGAAGCCATTGTCGTGCCGCAGACACAGGCCGGAGACGACCGACAGATCGCGGCGGCGCGCGTCGGCACAGGTTTCGAGGACCGAACGCACCCCCGGCCCATCAACGGCGCACGGCTTCTCAGCGAAAACATGCTTGTTCGCCTCGACGGCGGCGCGCAGATGGATGGGCCGAAAGTGCGGCGGCGTGCACAAGAGCACCACATCGCACGACGCGATCACCTGGCGATAGCCGTCAAACCCGGCATGGCGGCGCGCGGCCGGCACATCGATCTTGTTGGCGATGGCCGCTTCCGCTTGCAGCAGATCGAGGCTCGTCTGAATCTTGTCCGCGAAGGCGTCGGCCATCGCCCAAAGCTTGATATTGCGGTCGGCTTTGAGCGCCTGGGACGCCGCCCCGGTGCCGCGGTTGCCGCAGCCGATCAGTCCGACTTTGAGCTGATCGCCGCCCTGAGCGTGGGCATTGGCCGCGATGACGGAAGTGGCCGCGAGGGCGGCGCTGGATTGGAGGAACTGGCGGCGGGTCGTTATTCGGGAGGTCACGGTAGGAGTCCGTTTCTTTTGTTTTGACTGGCGTGTGTGCAACCATCAGATGTTGTCTCACACGACATTTTGGTCAGCACGGTTTATTTTGCTTTGGCATCCTCGGCCGAGGGTGTCCGGCCGGGGCAGGTCGTACTGTCTCGTTCGCAGCAGTCCGGCTTCTTGCATGCGCCTTAGGAACTCCTGAAGGCGCGAAAGTTCTGTTGCATCCCTTTTTATTTCAGGGTATTCGACGCGCAGCTTTCTAATTCGTTCATCTACATCCATCGGGGCACCTCAGAAATACTCACGGCTGTGAAGGAACACGTTCAACTCCCCCCTCGCGATGTACTGCGTGAGGAGGTCGTTGTAGGAGCGTATCATCGAGCGAAGGGTGACATCATTTGAGTAATCGTTGATTCGTAGGCGCAATACCGAGCCCAGCGTGTCGGGCCCGATCATACGTCCGTGTGAATGCCAGAGCTTGTTGTTTCCAAGAAGCTGCGCCATTTCTTTAGCGCGTTCCTGCTTCTCCTCGGTGGTTACGGGATGGCCTCTCTTAGCCGGGTTGGTGCCGTGCACAATCCAGTCCTTGAACTTATACTCGACCAACCACTTTTTGAGAAGTGTAACTGTCAGGTCGCGCGCTTGCTCATAGCGGCTCAGCAGGGCCAGATCCTGGCTTTGAAGAATAAGGAATTCGGCATCCGCCAACGCCCCCTTCGCCGCTTTCTCGAGGAGTTGTTCGACCTTGTCCAGGTAGCCCAATGCGGGCACCCAGTCTCTCCCATTCCACACTTGCGGGTCAATCGGGCCCAGCGACGAACAGTAGTCCATGTATATTTGGTCGCCAGACATGCAGAGGATGGTTCCGGCCGATAATGCGAAATCTGGCACGACCAAGAAAACCTCGCGGTAATGCTTCCTCATTATCTCGACCATCTTTTCGGCGGCCTCAACACTCCCGCCTGGCGAGTTGATGAAAAACACCAATCGCGACGAGTTGTAGATCGTGGTGAACACCAGCTTCTCCACGAAATCACGGAATGTTCGCAAATGACCCGCGTCGATTGATCCGTAATAAAAGCCGACATCCGCTTTGAAATGGTGCTCCAGTGCGATGAGGTGTTGCGTCACTGCTGCCTTGACGGTTTCATCGAGAAGTTGCATTTGCAGGTTCTCCGGGGATCAACGCGCACACTCGCACTTCGGCAACGCCTTGCGCAACTCGTCGATGCCCGCGGCGGTCACCTTCGTGCCGATCAAATCGAGATCGCGCAATTCGCTCAAGGCCACGAGTTCCTTCAGGCCGGCATCGGTGACGCTGGTGTCGCGCAGGCACAGCTTTTTGAGCTGCGTCAGGCCGGCGAGATGCTTCAGGCCCGCGTTGGTGACCTTGGTGCCGCCCAGGTCGAGCGAGTGCAATTGCTTCAAGCCGGCCAACTCCTTCAGTCCGGCGTCACTGATTTTCGTGCAGCCCAGCGATAGCGTCGCCAGGTCTTTCATGTCGGCCAATGCCTTGAGCCCGGCGTCCGTGATCGGCGTGTTGCCGAGGAACAGGCGTTTCATGCCGGTCAGCCCCGCAATCTCTTTCAGGCCGGCGTCGGTGACCTGGGTGTCATCGAGGCTCAGGAAACGCAACTTGGACAGGCTGCCGACGATTTTCATGTCAGCGTTCTTGAGCTTCTTCGATTGCGAGAAGCTAATCTCGACAATCGGCTTACCCGCGGCCTTGTCATCGCGCAGGAAAACGCCATCAAGAGATTTGAGCGTTTTCTCGATGGCCGCGTCCTCGCCGGCCCAGAGGGAACTGGCAAAGAACAATACAACCGCGAGTGGAGTTGCGCATCGGCTCATGTTACACCTTCTCCCCAGGCACTGCGCACAAAACGACTCGCTTTCAGCATCGCCAATGCTCTTTCGCAAAACGAATTGCGCCGCATGATCTGTAGTTACTCTATTGGAAATAGGCGCAAAGCCGCAATAGAGACACGTCTTCCGCAATGGGGTACGGAATACAATGAATGGGACGATGCGACACCTATTCTGCCCCTGTTCATCCTGTGGTGAGGGCTGCATCACCTCAAGCAAGGAGAGTTACCATGTTGCCAGGCAAAATGCGCTTCACTTCGCTCATCGCACTTGCGGTACTTTTGCTGACCAGCGCGGGCCAATCGTCCATCGGCGTTGTTCCGGCATCGGGTCAGGAGTCGGCCCAGCTGAAAAGGAGCGACGCTAGGCTTCAGGATTTGCTGGCGGAGCGGCTCGCGGCTGCCCGCGCCCTGGCGAAGCTCGCCAAAGCGAGATTCGCGAATAATCAGTCCGACGGCGTCGAAGTCATTGGCGCGACTCGCATCGCCCATGAGGCGGCCCTCGATCTGTGCAAGACCGATCAGGAACGCGTCAAAGTGCTAAGCAGCTTCCTGGAAGCGGCCAAGGAAAATGAGCGCATTGCGCTGGGGTTTCAGACGACCGGCCAAGGCCGCGAGGCGACGGCGCTCCTGGCCAAGGTGGAACGCCTGCGCGTGGAGATCGCGCTGGAGCGAGCCACGGCTCAAGCAGCCGGCACAGTGACCGGCGGCACGCAGGCTCCGCCGATCAAAAAAGCCGATGCGCCGCGCACCTTATTGCTGACAGCACAAGTCGAGGCTTACGAGTCGGTCCGGATTGCCTGCCTCATTCCTGGGTTCCTCAAGGAAGCGCGCGTCGATATTGGCGACCGCGTCAAGAAAGACCAAGCTCTCGCCGAGCTTTATGTTCCCGAGCTTCAGTCCCAGGTTCGCCTGGATGAGGCGGCGGTGAATCAAGCACGTGCGCGCGTCGAGGGGGCAAGGACCCGGGCCGAAGGCGCCGAGGCGAACTGCAAGCGGCCGCCGTCGCGGTGGACCACGCCAAGCTGGCGGTCAAAAGCGCGGCTGCCGCCGTGAGGTTCCGCGAATTGCAACTTAAACGGATGAAAGACCTTTTTGAAAAGAAGAGCATCGACGAAAACCTGTTGAACGAGAGCCAGGAGCGCCACGTCGCCGCCGTTGACGCCGAGAAGAGCGCCGAACTCGCGGTAATGGCTGCCAAGGCTCATTATGTCGTTGCCAAGGCCAAGTTGGTGCAAGGCAAGGTCGGTGTAGCCGCGGCTGAATGCGACGTTGCAGCGGCCGCTATGAAGCTCGATAACTCCAAAGATCGACTTTCCTATAAAACCATTACAACTCCGTTCGACGGCGTCGTCACGGAACGCAACTTCTCGACCGGCGCATTCATTCGGTCCGGCAACGATGCGCCCATGCAGAAGCCGTTGTTTGTCGTGCAGCGAACGGACCTGATGCGCGTCGTCATCGCGATTCCTGAGGCGGACGTCCCTACCATCAAGCGGGGCGACGCCGCGGAAGTCGTGTTCCACGCCTTGCCGGGCAAGAAATGGTCGGCGAAAATCTGGCGGCTGTCCGGCGCCATCGATCCGAAGACGGCGTCGATGCGGGCCGAGCTTTTGCTTGCCAATCCGGACGGCATCATCCACCCTGGCATGTCCGGAGCCGTGGCCATCCGCCTGGAAGATCGGAAATGACCGGCCGACGGTGCACCCCAAAGCGAAATTACCGCCGCGCGCCGTCGGTGCTCAAAACGTGCCGCCGCGGCTGGACGACTCGCCCAAGCAGCTGGCCAATCGGTCGGAGGATTTCGAGAAAATCGCCCTGGAGCGCGTCAGCTGATGGAGGTAAAACCGGATGCACCATCGCATCGCCTTGCCGAGCCGATCTTGGCGGCGGCGCTGTGGCAGCATGTCTGCAGCTGCGCCAGGCGCTGCAGGAACGCGATTTCGATCCACGTTTTGACCCCTGCCTTTTCTCTGTGCCTTTGTTTCTCTGTGGTTCAATTGCGTTGTAAAGCCCCAGGTATTCCGTGGGCGCAAAAGCCAAGCGGGTTCCGCATATGCCACTTGTTCCTTGGGATTGTGACAATTTGATTAAATTCCCAAAAAGTCGGCATTTACCCTTGGCAGTGATAGCACCGAAGATTAAGATGTTTGACAATGGAGAGTCTTGTCTCACTCGATTAGTGTTTTTTCGGCTTTTTCTTTGCCTTGTACGTGAGCCGGGACGATCCCCGCCGGAGGGACGGTTTCTCTCCGCTTTCTAATTCTCCTTGTGGAGGTCTGTATGAGTCAGCGCAAGTTTTTGGGCCGGCAGGGCTTCACCCTGATCGAGTTGCTGGTGGTGATCGCCATCATTGCAATTCTGATCGCCCTCCTGGTTCCAGCGGTCCAGAAGGTGCGTGAAGCCGCGGCGCGCACGCAGTCGATCAACAACCTGAAGCAGATGGCTTTGGCGGCGAATTCGTTCGCGGACGCCAACAAGCGGTTGCCGTTCAACGGCTCCAGCACGAGCTCCGGCGGCACGACCTACTACCTAGCGGCCACGGCGGCGAATGCCCAAAGCGGCAGCTGGGCGTTCCAAATTCTCCCCTACATCGATCAAGCGCCGCTGTTCACCGTCGCGACCGCTCCCGCCGCCGGCATCGCTTGCTACCTGTGCCCCGGCCGCGGTCGGGCGAGCTATTCGACCAGCGCCAACTGGCCCTGGCTCGATTACTTCATCAACGACTACCTCAATGACACCTCCGGCAGCGCCCCCGCCACAGCCGATTCCAAACGCACCCTGGTCGGCATGATTGACGGATCATCGAATACCGTTTTCGCGGGGCACGGCAGTATCCAGACCACGCTTTACGCCCAGACCTTCGATATGATCAACGTTTCCATCGGGATCCAAAGCGGCGGCACCTGGGGCACGGCACGCGGCGGCCCGAATACCGCTTCCAGCCCCAACTGCCTGCTGGCTCGCGATCCCGTCACCGCAGTCAGCACGACGGGAACCATGTGGGGCAGCGCCTTCCCGCAGGGCGGCCTGATGGGCATGTGCGACGGCACCGTCCGCATGTTCCCCTACAACATGTCCGGAGTCATCTTCGGCGCGTTCCTCACCCCGAACGGCGGCGAAGTCTGCACGCTGCCTGACACGTGAGATCGATGCCGCAGGGCTAGATTTCATCGCGTTCAAGCAATCGGGGCCGTCCCTTCCCAGCGTGGAAGGGATGGCTCCTTTTTTTTGGGGCGTGACAGAGTGGAAGAAGCGAGCGTGAGCACGCGATTTTCCCATCCGTGTTCCGTGTGTGTTTCATCCGTGGCTAGATTTGTGGGACGACCATGAATCTCATGAACGTGAAGAATTAATGAATCAGGAGTCTCATCCGATTTTAGTCTTGGCAATCCAGCCCGTGAATCATTAAGATTTCATAATCATTGGAAAACCGTGGCATCACGTCATCGAAATTTTCTTTTTCTCTGGGATGCGAGGAGCATTCTCGCCGCAGGGCGGTTTTTCCTTTTCTTCTTTTTTTGATTGCCCTCTTTTTGGAGGTTCATGCATGAGTCAGCGCGCATTGTTGAACCGGCGGGGCTTTACCCTGATCGAGTTGCTGGTTGTCATCGCCATCATTGCAATTCTTATTGCCCTCCTGGTTCCAGCCGTCCAGAAGGTGCGTGAAGCCGCGGCGCGCACGCAATCGATCAACAATCTGAAGCAGCAGGCCCTGGCATCGAATTCGTTTCATGATGCCAACAAGCGATTCCCGTTCAATGGCTCAAGCCAGGCCGTCGGCGGCACGACCTACTACCTGGCGGCGACGGCGGCGACCGCCACGAGCGGCAGCTGGCATTTCCAGATCCTTCCCTACATCGATCAAGCGCCGTTGTTCAATACGGCCGTCGCGCCCTCCGCCGGCATCGCCGCCTTCATGTGCCCCGGACGCGGCAGGCCGAGCTATTCCACCACCGCCAATTGGCCCTGGAGCGATTACTATCTCAACATCTACCTCAATGACGCCACCGGCGGCTCTTCCGGCGCCGCCGCTGCCGATACCAAGCGGCGCATGACCGGCATGATCGACGGATCATCGAATACCGTTTTCGCCGGTCATGGCAACATCCAGACCACCCAATACGCAACCACCACCGATATGACCAACATTTCCGTTGGCGTCCTCAACGGCGGCACCTGGGGCACCGCGCGGCGGACCCAACACCGCCTCCAGCCCCAACTGCCTGCTGGCGCGCGACCCCGGCACCGCCATCTCCACCACGGGAACCATGTGGGGCAGCGCCTTCCCGCAAGGCGGCTTGATGGGTATGTGCGACGGCACCGTGCGCATGTTCCCCTACAACATGTCCGGAGTCATCTTCGGCGCCTTCCTCACCCCCAACGGCGGCGAAGTCGTCACCCTCCCTGACACGTGAGATTCGAATCTCATTGGTTCCAGGAAATCTAGCCACGGATGAAACACAGATGCAACACGGATATGAAGCTGCGTGGAAAAGCGAGAATTAACACGCGATTTCCCATCCGTGTTCCGTCTGTGTTTCATGCGTGGCTAGATTTCTGGAACTGCTGGATTTTCCATCGCGCCGACGCAGTGGACAAGGACTATGCCGTTCTTGTCCTCATTTTTTTTCAGCCCCGCAATCGAGATTTCACGGCCGCATCGTCCCGTTGTGAGATAAGGCCGAAGATTCTATAATACTGCGCTCGACTACTGGGCGAAATCGGGTCACGGAATCACGCCATGTTCGAAGGCATCATGCGCGGCATCTCGGATGCCATGAAAAACTTGCGCGGCAAGGGCCGCATCACCGAGGCGAACGTGCAGGAAGGCCTGCGCCAGGTTCGCACCGCGCTTCTGGAAGCCGACGTCAATTTCAACGTCGCCAATGAATTCATTGAACGGGTCAAGAAGCAAGCGCTCGGCCAGGAGGTGTTGCGCTCGATCGATCCGAGCGAGCAGATCGTCAACATCATTTACCAGGAACTGGTTCGGCTTATGAAGGGGGAGGCCGAGCGCCCCGAGCCGGTGTTCCACTTCGCCAAGGACCGCCCGACCATCCTGATGCTGTGCGGCCTGCAAGGCTCGCGGCAAGACGACGACTTGCGGCAAGCTGGCGATGATGCTGCGCGACCGCTTCAACAAGAAGCCGATGATGGTCGCCGCCGACTTGCAGCGCCCCGCCGCCGTCGAGCAACTGAAGACGCTCGGCGAGCAACTCGGGGTCGCCGTCTACAGCGAAAGCCCAGCGACCGGCGCGCGCCGGCAATCCCGTCAAGGTCTGCCAGAACGCCGTCGCCCAGGCCAAGAATACCGGCAACGACGTTGTCATCCTCGATACCGCGGGCCGACTCCACATCGCCGAGATGCCGATGGAGGAGCTCAAGCAGATCGACAAGCTCGTGCGCCCCGACGATGTCTTCTTCGTCTGCGACGCCATGACCGGCCAGGACGCCGTCAACAGCGCCAAGGCCTTCAACGACGCCCTCGATCTCAACGGCGTCATCCTCACCAAGCTCGACGGCGACGCCCGCGGCGGGGCGGCTCTCTCCATCAAGCAAATCACCAACGTCCCGATCAAGCTGTGCGGCGTCGGCGAAAAACTCAACGCCCTTGAGGAATTCGTCCCCGAAGGCATGGCCCAGCGCATCATGGGGCACGGCGACATCGGCGCCATCATCCGCAAGGTGCAGCAGGTCCAATCCGAGCTGAGCGTCGAGGAGATCGAGGCCCAGCGCAAGAAGCTCGAAAGCGGCGACTTCAATCTCAACGATTTTCGCAAGCAATTTCAGCAGATGGCCAAGATGGGCGGCATGAAGGACATGATGGCCAACATGCCCGGCATGGGCGAATTGATCCCAGAAGATGAAGATCCCGACGTCGGGGTCAAGCGCATCCAGGGCATGATCGATGCGATGACGAAACAGGAGCGGAAGAATCCGGACATCATCGATTTAAGCCGGCGCCGCCGCATCGCTGCGGGGAGCGGCACGGAGCCGCACGACATCAAGCAGTTTTTGAATCAATTCTCGCAAGTGCGCGTCATCATGCGGCAAATCGCCAGCATGTCGATCCTCGACAAATTCAAGATGCTGACCGGCATGGGCAAAGCCGGCGCGTTCAGCCCGGGCGGCATGATGCCAAAGCAAAAGATCGGGACGGGCCATCGCAAAACGCCCAAGGAGCGGGCGGACGAGCGCAAGAAGCAAAGGAAGCAGAGCAAAAAGCGGAAGTGACGAAAAATCCGAATCTCGAAATCTGAAATCTAGCCACGGATGAAACACGGATTGAACACGGATGGGAAATCGTGTGTTAGTTCTTCCTTTCTTCCACTCTGCCTTTTATCCGTGTTCAATCCGTGTTTCATCCGTGGCTAGATTTCGGATTTGTTTCGGGTTTCGAGATTCGGATTTCGGATTTTCGATCCGAAGGTGACGCCCCACCGGCTTTTTCGTATACTAAACCGCTCACGATTTTCCGGGTTTTTTGAAAGGTGCAATCGTGGCAGTGCGCATTCGCATGAAAAAGATGGGCCGCAAGCATCGGCCCTATTTCCGCATCGTGGCGATCGATTCGCGCCAGCCGCGCGATGGGCGGACGCTGGAAGACCTCGGCGCTTACGATCCGATGGTCAAGAACAAAGACAGCCGCGTCATGCTCAAGCCGGATCGGATCAAGTACTGGATGAGCATCGGCGCTTTGCCGTCGGAAAAAGTGCAGGCGCTTCTGGACAAGCACCTGAAGAAAGCCGAAGAGGCGGCTGCGCAAGCCGCGGCTGCTCCCGCGCGGCGCAGAGCTGATTCCGTGGGGCCAGGCTTTCCAGCCTGGCCGAACGCACAAGCAACACAGTCGCGGCCGATTCGGCCAGGCTGGAAAGCCTGGCCCCACGGAATCCAGACATGCGCTTCGATGTCCTGACGCTGTTCCCCGATTTGTTTCAGGGCTATTTCACGCAAAGCCTGCTCAAGCTGGCCATCGAGCGTGGCCTCGTGGACATCCGTGTCTGGAACATCCGTGATTGGGCCAAGGGGAAACACAAGTGCGTGGATGATCGCCCGTTCGGCGGCGGGCCGGGTATGGTACTCTTGCCCGAGCCAGTTTTCGAAGCAGTGGAAGGCGTGCAGGCCCAGGAACCAGAGCCCGGCCTGTTGGTGATGCTGACGCCGGGCGGACAACGGCTCACGCAAGAAGTCGTCCTCGAGTTGGCGACCCATAAGCGATTGCTGCTGCTGTGTGGCCGCTATGAAGGCTTTGATGAGCGGATTCGCCTGGGATTGAAGCCTCGCGAGATATCGATCGGCGATTTCGTTTGCAACGGCGGCGAGGTGCCGGCGATGGTTGTCATCGACGCCGTCATCCGCTACGTCCCCGGCGTTTTGGGGGATGAGGAAAGCGTCAGCGAGGAATCGCACAGCGAACCGGGCCGACTGGAATATCCACAGTACACGCGCCCTCGCGTTTTCCGCGGCATGGAAGTGCCGGAAATACTGCTCAGCGGCAACCACCCGGCGATCGCCCAATGGCGCCGCGAGCAGTCAGCACAGCGAAGCAAAGCCCAGGGGGGAGGTAATCCGAACCCCGGGGATGAACCATGAAATCGGAGGCGTCCCATGAAGAATAAATTCATTGCCAAGGTGGAAGAAGCAGGGCTCAAGAAAGAGCTGCCGGAATTCGAGATCGGCGATCAGGTGGACGTGCACCAGAAGATTCTCGAAGGCGAAAAAGAGCGCACGCAGGTCTTCTCGGGGCTGGTCATTTCCCGCAAGGGGGAGGGCATGCGCGAGATGTTCACGGTGCGGCGCGTGGTGCAATCGGAAGGGGTCGAGCGCACCTTCCCGATCAACTCGCCGAAGATCGCCAAGATCGAGGTGAAGCGCTCCGGCAAGGTTCGCCGCGCCAAGCTGTATTATCTGCGCGACCGCGTCGGCAAGGACGCGACTCGATTGCGGGAACGCAAGCGCAAGGTCAAGGTGGTTGTGCCTGGCACACCCGGAACACCGGTCGCCGTCAATCCACCGGCGGCGGGCGAAGCGCCGAAATAAAGCCGCTGATGGGGAGCGCGCCGTGTTCTCCTTGACCGCCCTACCCTGGTGGCGACGCTGGTTCGGTTCGCGCTCCGAACGAGCCGCCGCACGGTTCCTGCGCCGCCTGGGTTATTCCCTCCTTGAGCACAATTTTTCCTGCGAGATCGGCGAAATCGACATCATCGCTCTCGACGGCAAGACGATTGTTTTTGTCGAGGTGCGTTCCACCGAGGCTGCCGACACGCAGATGCCTGCACTCTCGGTGGATCCCGCCAAGCAGAGACGCCTGACTCGACTCGCGCTGTTTTATTTGCAAAAACGCCGGCTGCTCGAATGCGCGGCGCGGTTCGACGTGCTCGCGATCAGCTGGCCGGCGACCGTAGCGGAACCGACGATCGTGCATTATCCCAATGCCTTCGAGGCGACGGACCGGTTTCAGATGTACAGCTAACGTGCCTCTGCCAGCGATTCCGGCTTGGCGGTGACAGTCGCGACCTGGCCGACGGGAAAGAAATTGGGATTGTGCAATTGCCCCTGGCAATAGTAGGGCCGAGCGAGGTAGATGCCGATGAATTCGGGCAGGTGTGCGGCTACAAAATTCTCCACTTGGCGGACGCCGCAGGGGTCGAGGCCGGCCGTGGAGAAAACCAGCATGTCCGGTTTCCCCGCGAGCGCTGCTGCCAGGCCGAGCAACATCCTGGGGGTGCCGGCCAATCGACTAAGCGGCATTTGCGGCTCAATCCGTAGGTCGCGCAGAATCTCGTGGATTGAATCCGCCGAAACGTTCGTCTCCTTCCGCAGCCAATCAAACGGTGTCGGGTCCAGCAGCCAGCGCCGCCAGCCGACGGGACCGAGTGCCATACCGGCAACCGCGACCCTGGCAGGAACAACCAGATTGGCTACCGGTTCTGCGCCGCGAAGGCAAGCGAGGATGCCATCTCGATCGGCGTCGGACTCGGCCGGCAAGTGAAGCACGACGCACTCGCCGCGGCCCGCGGAAAAAGGGGGGATCCACCACCGACCAATCGCGAATCCGCGGCTCTCGATGCGGTTATCGGCCATTGTTCTTCCTCAATACCCGACCCAATTGCGGAACGCTTGCCAAAGAGATCGTCCGGGAAAGGGCCGACTTTCAGGCGGCGGATTTTCCGCCATCGACCACCTTCCCCAGAACAGTAATTTCAGCACGGCTTTATCATCGCCGGTTTCTTGAAAAATCTCCAGAGCAGCCGCCATGCGGTGGTGACCTTCCACGATATGATAAGTCCCATTGGCATCGATTACGCCGCCAATCTGTCCACGGCTCTTGTCAAATGTATACTGGTTTTCCGCCATCGCTGATTTCAAAAGCTCGACCAGCGCCGGATTGCGAAGCCCGATCTGAGTGCCGCGAATCTTTGGGAGAGCGCCCATGCATCTATTTTGCCAGCGTCCCGCGGAAATACTCCAATGTCTTCTTCATCCCCTCGTGCCGCTCGACCTTCGGCTCCCAACCCAGCAGCGTCCGGCGCGCGTGATGTCGGGCTTGCGCACCTTCGGGTCGTCCTGGGGCAACGGTTGGAAAACGATCTCGCATTTGCCGCCGGACAGGCCCGCGATTTCCTTGGCGAAATCGAGGATGCTGACCTCATTGGGATTGCCGAGATTGACCGGCTCGTGAAAATCCTTGAAGAGTAGCCGATAGATGCCTTCAACGAGGTCCGAGACGTAGCAGAAGCTCCGCGTCTGTGAACCGTCGCCGTAGACGGTCAAGGGTTCGCCGCGCAGGGCTTGGCCCATGAGATTGGGCACGACGCGGCCATCATCGAGGCGCATGCGTGGGCCGTAGGTGTTGAAGATGCGGATGATGTGGGTGTTGATGCCGTGCGAGCGGTGGTAGGCCATGGTCATGGCTTCGGCAAAGCGCTTGGCTTCGTCATAGACGCCGCGGATGCCGATGGGGTTGACGTTGCCCCAGTAGTCCTCGCGCTGCGGATGGCGTTCGGGGTCGCCGTAGACTTCCGAAGTGCTGGCGAGGAGGAAGCGGGCGTTTTTCGCCTTGGCCAAGCCGAGGGAATTGTGGGTCCCGAGCGAGCCGACCTTGAGCGTGGGGATTGGATGGCGCAGATAATCGACGGGGCTGGCGGGGGAGGCGAAATGGAGGATATTGTCGATGGGGCCATCGATTTCGAGATGGTTTGAGATGTTGTGCCGCAGGAAGCTAAAGCGGGGATTGCTTTGCAGATGCTGGATATTGAGCGGATTGCCCGTGATGAAGTTATCGAGGCAGACGACATCGTGCCCCGCGGCGAGAAATCGCTCGCAGAGGTGGGAGCCGATGAAACCGGCGCCGCCGGTAATGAGGGTTCGCATGGGAGGTTCATTTCTCGCATCCCGTTTAGCGTTCGCGTGGCGCCACGCGAACGCTAAACGCAAGCATGGTCATTCTAACAATTACGCAACCGATTGCCGATCCGGGCGGGCAAAATATGCTGATACTATTGAAAAACTCGCCGCCGAAGCATTGAGGGATCAGCGCATGGCCACGCGACCGCTGCGGACGTTCACAGTATTGCCGAATCTGCCGACCGAACTCCTGGGATTGCAGGACCTTGCGTACAACCTGTGGTGGTGCTGGAATCACGACGCCATTTCATTGCTGCGGCGCATCGATGAGAAAACCTTCGATCAGACCGAGCACAGCCCGGTTCGGCTACTGGCGGGGGTCGGGCAAGAACGCCTGGAAAAGCTCAAGGAGGACGAGGGCTTCATGGCCCAGATGCACCGCGTCCTCGAAGCCCAGCAGCGCTATCTCAACGGCTCGACCTGGTTTCACGAAACCTACCTGAAAAAGACCGACAACGTCGCGGCCGGCGTGCAGCGCTACCGGATGGCCTATTTCTCGGCGGAGTTCGGTCTGCACGAGAGCGTGCCGATCTATTCCGGCGGCCTCGGCCTATTGGCGGGCGACCATCTGAAGTCGGCGTCCGACCTGGGATTGCCGCTGGTGGGCGTTGGCCTCATGTACCGCGAAGGCTATTTCCGCCAGTATCTGAATGTTGACGGCTGGCAGCAGGAGCGCTATCCCGAAAACGACTTCTTCAATCTGCCGTTGATTTCCGAGACTCGGCAAGACGGGGGGCCGTTGTTGGTCGGCGTGCCATTGCCGGGCCGGGAGGTGTGGATTCGCGTCTGGCGAATCCACGTGGGCCGCATCCCGCTGTATCTGCTCGACACGAATATCCCGCAGAACAATGCGGACGATCGGCAGATCACGGCTCGGCTCTACGGCGGCGATCACGACATGCGCATCCGCCAGGAAATGGTGCTGGGCATTGGCGGCATCCGGGCGCTGCGGCGCTCGGCAAGGCCCCGGCCGTTTGCCACATGAACGAGGGGCACTCCGCGTTCTGCGGACTGGAGCGCGTTCGCATCATGATGGACGAGCACGGGCTCGATTTCGCCGCCGCTCGCGAGGCCGTCACGGCTGGCGCCTGCTTCACCACGCACACGCCCGTGCCGGCGGGCAATGACATTTTCGCCCCGCAACTCATCCAGCACTACTTCGCCGGCTATCTGCCGCAGCTCAAGATCGACTGGAACGAATTTCTCGGCCTGGGCCGGCAGAACCCGCGTGACTACAACGAGCCGTTCTGCATGACCGTGCTCGCCCTGCGCCTCTCGAATATCTCTAACGGCGTCAGCAAGCTGCACGGCAAGGTGTCGCGCAACATGTGGAAGGCGATCTGGCCCAACCTCCCTGAATCCGAAATCCCGATCACTTCGATCACCAACGGCGTGCACACCCGCAGCTGGATGGCAGGCGATTTTTCCGCCCTCTATGACCGCTATCTGGGGAACCAGTGGGAGCAGAAACCAACCGATCACTCCATCTGGACCCGCGTTGACAACATCCCGAACGCGGAGTTATGGCGCACCCACGAACGGCGCCGCGAACGGTTGGTGGTGTTCGCCCGCCGCCGGCTGCACATGCAACTGGAGCGGCGCGGCGCCACGCCGTCGGAAATCGCCCGCGCTGACGAGGTCCTCGATCCCGAAGCGTTGACCATCGGCTTCGCCCGCCGCTTCGCCACCTACAAGCGTGGAACCCTGATCTTCCGAAATCTGGAACGCTTGGCGGCGATCCTCAACAACAAGGATCGCCCCGTGCAGATTCTCTTCGCCGGCAAAGCCCATCCGCGCGATCACGGCGGCAAGGAGCTGATCGCCGAGATCATCCACGTCTCGCGCCGACCCGAATTCCGCCGCCGCATGGCCTTCATCGAAGATTACGACATCAACGTCGCCCGCTTCCTCGTCCAGGGCGTCGATGTTTGGCTCAATAACCCGCGCCGGCCGCTCGAAGCGTCCGGCACCAGCGGCATGAAAGTGTCCATCAACGGCGGTCTCAACCTGTCCATCCTCGACGGGTGGTGGTGCGAAGGCTACTCCGGCGATAACGGCTGGGCCATCGGCGCCGGCGAAGAATATTCCGACAACGACCGCACCTATCAGGACGATATCGAGAGCCGGGCCATCTATGACCTGATCGAGCAGGAGATCGTGCCGCTTTATTACAACCGCACCGCCGACGGTTTGCCACGCGGCTGGATCAATTACATGAAGAATGCGATCAAGACGGTGTGCCCGGTCTTCAACACGAATCGGCAGGTGGAGGAATACGTGCGCCGCTGCTATGCCCCGTCGGCGGAGCGCTACGCCGAATTGACCGGCGACAGTCTCAAGCCGGCGGCGGAGCTGTCGCAATGGCGGCGCAAGCTGATGCGCGAATGGCCCCAGGTCCGCGTCGAAAATATCGAGGCCGACGGCAAGGACGCCATGCGCGTCGGCGCCGAATTCGAGGTGAAAGCCCGCATCAGCCTCGGCAGCCTCAACCCCGACGACGTCGAGGTGCAGCTCTTCCACGGCATCATCGACAACGCCGGCGAAATCCCGCAGCCCGACACCGCCGCCATGATGACCAACGGCGACAAAAGCGGCGTCACCTGGCTCTTCAAGGGCAAAATTCGCTGCCAAAACAGCGGACATTACGGCTACACCGTGCGCGTCCTCCCGCGGCACGCCACCTTGGGCAATCCCTTCGAGCCGGGCCTGGTCTGCTGGGGATAAACCGGGCTGCTTTCGGCATCGTGATTGAGGGGCTTCCCAAGATCGCACGATGCTGTAAAGTGAACGAAACGGAGGATTTCGCGCCATGCAAACCGAAGAAATCACCATTCACGTCGATCCGGCGGCGGCGCAAGCGTACCGCGCCGCATCGGAGCAAGAGCGCGAAAAGTTGGACATCCTTTTGAATCTCCGCTTGCACGACGCCCTCCATCCAGCCGGCTCCCTGACGGATTTGATGCGCGAGATTAGCCGCAAATCCCAAGAGCGGGGCTTGACGCCCGAAATTCTGGACGCGATCCTCCATGAGCAGCCCTGACCTGCGGTGGGTTTTCGACTCGAACGCCATCGTGAGCGCATTGCTTTTCGAGCAATCGGTACCTGGCCAGGCGTTTCAAGCAGCGATGGAATCCGGATCAATTCTGCTCTCGGAAGCGACCATGGCCGAACTGAGCACCGTTCTCGCACGCAAGAAATTCGACCGCTACTTGGCTCGGGAGGAGCATGAGCAATTCCTTGTGATGTTGTTGCATCTGGCAATCGTCGTGGAAATCAAGGAAGCGATTCGGGAATGCCGCGATGCCAAGGACGACAAATTCCTCGAGTTGGCATTTGCCGGCCGGGCTTCCTGCTTGGTATCCGGAGATGACGATCTGTTGGCGTTGAATCCGTTCCGTGGCATTCCAATCAAGACACCGGCCGAGTTCCTCGCGTGGCTGCCCAATCAGAAGCCAATTTCCGATTGAGCGCAGCTCGCTGGCTCACTTTCTCTACTCCGCCAATTGCTGCATCCGCGCACAACCATATAATCCCTCTTCGTGACGGCATGTCAACCGAGCCGCAAGCAGGGAACCGATTTCACATAGAAGGAGCGAACATCCATGGCCCCCGAGCAAAGTGCAGCCCCAGCCAAAACTCCATGGACGAAAATCTTCACCGCGTTCAAAATCGCACTCGACCTGAAAAAACTCGCGCTTGCCGCATTGGGCATCCTCCTCGTTTGGGTAGGTTGGTTGGTCCTTGGCTGGGTTTTCTTCGGCATGCGAACCTTCCCGGTTTATAATGTCGAAAGCAAGGAAATCAGAGAAAAGAAGGGGCCAGAGGCGGTCAAAGCGGAGTGGGATTCATTCAAGGCAAAACGCTCTTCCTGGAACCTGATGCACGAGTTGGCAGGCAATCCCGATGACCACAAGCCGAAGGATGCAGGCGATTTTGCGGAAGACCCGGATGAATACAAGCATTTGAAGGAATGGGAGGATGGCTATCAACACGGATTGGAAATGGTTTCGCTCAAAGATAAGGTGCTCAAGATCGGGACAGCGGATTTCAACCTCACGCCGAAGGAAGAAGATGCGGCCGAATTCGCTAAGTTGCCAGAAAAACTCCCGCTCGCTTCGATCGTTATCGTCAGCCCGGACAAAAAGCTTATCCATGTCAACGGGCTCGGCGCCACGGTGGACGCCCGGTTCGAGAAACTGAAAGAACTTCGCGCCGAAGCGCTCGATAAGAATCAAATTGACGAAAAGGCTCGCGAGATGAAGGACCGCGTGCTGGGTGAAAAAACCAGGGACGCATTTGAGAAATATCTAAATCTCAAGAGCGCGGGGCATTTCAAGAAATCGGGCCTGCTCCGCATCGACCCCTGGCACGAAGACCGCGGCGGCAATCCGTGCCTGCTCGTCGCCGACACGATCAAAACCGGCGGCCAGCCCAGCGTGCCGGCCAGCCAGCTTTTCAACTGGTTCTACATGGAGGAAGCGCATGTCGTCCTGGAACCGCTCTTCAAATTTCTCGCCCCGGTGGTTTACCTGTTCGATGGGCGGGCCGGCTTCTGGGATCGGCTCTACTTGATCTTTATCATTCTGTGGACGCTGGCGGTGTGGGGCTTTTTCGGTGGCGCCATTTGCCGAATCGCCGCCCTGCAGTTCGCCCGCAATGAGCGCATCCCGCTCAAGGAAGCGATCCTGTTTTCCAAGGAGCGATTCGTTTCTTATTTTGCCGCCCCCGTCATTCCGCTCGTCGTTATTGCTGTCTTCGTGCTTCTGCTGATGATCTTCGGCTTGATCGAATGGATTCCCTGGGTCGGCGATCTGTTCGCTGGCATCTTTTGGCCCTTCGTGCTGCTCTTCGGCTTCATCATCGCCATCGTTCTCGTCGGCCTGGTCGGCTGGCCGTTGATGATCGCCACCATCAGCACCGAGGGGACCGATAGCTTCGACGCCCTAAGCCGATCCTACAGCTACGTGTTCCAGGCGCCGTGGCGTTACCTGTGGTACAGCGTCGTCGCCGTCGTCTATGGGGCGGCGCTCATCTTCTTCATCGGCTTCATGGCGTCTTTGATGGTCTTCCTCGGCAAATGGGGCGTTTCCAGCGTCGTTTTCCTTTCCAGCTCCGATCCCAAGACTGACCGTGAGCCGTCCTATCTTTTCAATTACGCCCCAACGTCATTCGGCTGGCGCGATCTGTTGATCAGCAGCAACGCCCAGTTCGTCGAGGAAAAGGACGAAATCAGCTACGAGGGCAAAAAGGTCATTCACCTTGAATTCAAGCCGGAATACCAAAGCGCAATTTCCCCGATGAACAAGGTTGGCGCCGTCCTGGTGTCGTGCTGGATCTATCCCCTCTTCTTGCTCGTCATCGGGTTCGGCTACAGCTTCTTCTGGTCGGCGAGCACCATCATTTACTTCCTGATGCGGCACAGCGTGGACGACACGGAGCTTGAAGAAGTGCATCTGGAAGAGGAGGAATTGGAGGATCCCTTCCAGAAGCAAGCGCCGCCAGCTCCGCCGACTCCCACGCCGCCCGCATCGAAGCCGGGAACGCTGAGCTTGAATGTGGTGGAGGCGCCGCCGACCGCGCCGCCGCCGCCCGCTTCAGCACCGACGTCATACACCGCCGAAGTGCAGCCGCCGCCGATCGTGGCGACGGAAGCGGTAGCACCCCCGCAGGATCAGACGCCGCCGGCGCCGTAGTGCAAATCAGGAGGATTCACCATGCCGCGTCCGGTGCTCCTTTTCAGCGGTCAATGGGCCAACGTACCGCTCGATGAGCTGGCGCAGAAGCTCAACGACTGGGGTTATCAGGGACTGGAATTGTGCTGCTGGGGCGATCATTTCGAGGTGCAGCGCGCTCTGAGCGAGGACGATTACTGTCAGGCCAAGCTTGATCTCTTGGCCAAGTATGACCTGCAAATCCTCGTCCTGAGCAATCATCGCGTCAGCCAGGCGGTGTGCGATTTTATCGAGCCCCGGCACAAGAAAATCCTGCCCGATTATGTCTGGGGAGACGGCGATCCCGCCGGCGTGCAAGAACGCGCCACCGCCGAAATGCTGGCCACCGTGCAGGCCGCCCAGAAGCTTGGCGTCAATGTCATCAGCGGCTTCAGCGGCTCCTCGATCTGGAACGGCGTGACCGGCTATCCCGCGTGCAACCCCGCCGAGGTCGCGGAGGGCCTGCGCGATTTCGTCCATCGCTTCACGCCGATCCTCGATGCGTGTCGCGACGCCGACATCCGCTATGCCCTTGAAGTGCATCCGGGCCAGATCGCCTTCGATCTTTACTCGGCCGAGATGGTGCTCGACGCCCTTGATGGCCGTGAGGAGCTTGGCTTCACGTTCGATCCGAGCCATTTCCATTGGCAAGGCATCGACCCGGCCGAGTTCGTCCGGCGCTTTCCCGATCGAATTTATCACGTCCACATCAAGGACGTCGCCATGACCTTGAATGGCCGCACCGGGGTCTTGAACGCCTATCAGCCCTACGGCGATCCGCGGCGGGGCTGGGAATTCCGCGCCGGGCCACGGCGGCATCGACTGGGAATCGATTTTCCGCGTCTTGAACGCGATCCATTACGAGCGACCGCTCTCGGTGGAATGGTCCGACGCCGGCATGGACCGCGACCACGGCGCCGAGGAGGCGTGCAAATTCGTCAAGCGCCTCGATTTCCCCCAAGCCCCAGGATAAGCGCAGCGTTCCTGGGGGTATCTGGGGGTATCCCCACGCGGCGTCCGGCCCTATAATCACTTCACAACATTCACGCCAAGGGCCCCGCACATGGACCGCTTCACCAAGCAAGACGATCTGCGCAAGATCTGGATGGATCAATACGTCAAGATCAACGAAAGCCGACCGGAGTTGAAACGCTTCGCCGGCGTCGTCGGCCGGGTCATCACCGTCAATTACAACGGCAAGGCCCTCGTCGATTTTCAGGACGGCGGCTGGTACGATATCCCCGCCTCGGAAGATTTCCTCGTCAAGGTCGATCCGGCCGACGCCGCCAAGTACAAGAACGTCAACAGGCGCAAGTGATCCCGGAAAAGCAAGGGTAGTCCGTGGTCCGTCGTCCGTGGTCCGTTGCTGAAATGCCGCGAACGACGGACCACGAGCCACGGACCACGGACATGATCCTTCTCATCGACAACTACGATTCCTTCACCTACAACCTCGTGCAACGGCTGGGCGAGCTCGATGCGCGCGTTGACCTGCGCGTGGTTCGCAATGACAAGATCACGCTGGAGGAGATCGTCGAGCTAAAGCCGAGCCATATCATCATTTCGCCGGGGCCGTGCACGCCGAAAGAAGCCGGGATCTCCAATGAAGTGCTGAAGCGGTTCGCGCCGAGCGTGCCGATCCTGGGCGTTTGCCTGGGGCATCAGTGCATCGGCTATTCGTTCGGCGGCGAGGTCATCCGCAACTACCGGGTCATGCACGGCAAGACCTCGATGATTCATCACGACAACCAGGGCGTTTTCCGCGGCCTGTCGAATCCCTTTGAAGCGACGCGCTACCACAGCCTGGTCATCAAACGCGAGACGTTCAAGAATCCCGATTTCGTCGTCAACGCGTGGACCGACGAAGACGAAATCATGGGGGTGCGGCATCGCGTTTGGCCGCTGCATGGCGTGCAGTTTCATCCTGAGAGTTTTTTGACGCTGGAAGGGCCGAAGCTGCTGCGGAATTTCGTGGAGATTTCCGTCCCCGTTTAGCGTTCGCGCCAATATCACAAGCGGCTTTGTCGCATTAACACAAACGCTTAACGGGGATCGGCTAGCTCAGCGATTTCTCGAAAATAACCAAATTGTCGCCGCGGTCGGGGTCCCAGCGCATGCCGACGATGTCGTAGCCGAGCTCGATCGCCAGGTGCAGCATCGGGCGGTGCTGGTTGTGGCACTCGAAGCGGATCGAATCGTATTCGTTCTGCTTGGCCCAGCTGTGCACGGCATCCATGAGCTGGCTGGCGATGCCTTCGCGGCGATGCTCCGGAACGACGCCGTAGAACCACCCGAAGAAGACGTCGGGCTTCAGCTCGAAGCCAATGAAAAAGCCCACCGGCTGGTCGTTAAGCCGGGCGACCAGCATGAGGACGTTGTAGCGGCCGCGGAAGCGCCGGCGGAACGATTCCACGTCGCGGCCGGGGCGAAAGATTTGGTTGTACAACTTCGAGATCAAGGGGAGCTCTTCCGGCCCGACCAGATCAATGATCGCATCGGCCATAACCTGTTCCTTACGCACACGCGCTGTCGTGGCCTGTGATGCAAGCGCGGGGTTGCCGGGTTCCACGCGATTGCAAGCGCAGGCCGAGAATGCTTAACGGTCGGGGCGATACAAGGAGGCGATCAAATCTTGCCAGCTGGGGACATTCCAGTTGCTGAAGTCGGTGTCATCGTGAGCTTCCATGGCCGGCGCGGGTTTGGACCTCGTATCGTCATGGGCCTCAATGGGCTCGCGGCGTTCCTGCCGCGGCGGTGCAGCACGGCGTGGCTCCTCGTCTCGACGCCGGTCGCCTCGGCCGTGGTCACGCTGCTCGGAGTCCGGCTGCCGGCGCGGTTCGCTGCCTGGTCCGGCGCGCTCGGGGCGATCCTCGCCATCCCGGCGCCTCGGCGGCCGCGCCGCCGGCGCCGTCGACCGCGGCGCGGCTTGTCTTCCTCGCTTACGGGTGCGCCATTTTCCGCGGGCTCTGCCATGTCCTCGCCGCCCGCCTCCACGAATTCCTCGCCCTCGCCATCCACAGGTTCCTCGCCGGCGGGCTCGTCGCGCAAGACCGATTCGTCGATGGCCGTGTCGTCGCCGGTATCGTCGAATTCGGATTCCCAGCCAGGCGACGCCTCGTCCGCAATCGGCTCAAGCCTCGGTTGATGCGTGACGTGCGGAATCGGCCGTTCCTCCTCGAATTCTCGCGGCGCGGACGATGGCGGCGCTTCCGTCTTCCGCGGCGGCATGGGCGGTGACGCCTTTGCCGGGTTATCCCCAGGCACCCCCAAAAGATCCGCCAACTCACGCCAGTGATCGTCGGTCCGATGTTGCTCGGCCATGCCATGCTCTCCAAAGCGCTTATTTCGTCATCTTCAAGGGGAAGTACAGCTGCCGGGCCGGCTCGCCCAGCAAGAAATCGAACGACATCTTCTCGGTGCGCCTCGAGCCGCCGTCGTCGGTCCACTGCACTTCCACCGTATAGGTATAATGCTTATCCACGATCAAGGGAGGCGTCAGGTAAACTCGATGCAGGCCTTGCTGGTTCGTCTTCGCGCCGCCGATCAGCACGACTGCATTGGCGGTCGGAACCGTGACTTCAAACCGGAAGCGCGTCACGTCCGCGACCAGTTCGGCAGCCGCTTTCTCCGGCGGACGATCGCGCCGCAGTTCGTAGCGGGCCGGCCCAAAGTTCCCCTGGACCATGCCAAGCGTGGCTAACGGCGGCGGCAAGATGCCATAGGCAGGCAACGGCGCGACGTAGGGGTTATAGTAATACCAACCATACGGGACGCCGTAAGGATTAACTTGGCCAACGTAAGGAACGATCGGGCCCTGGCGCGACACCGGTTCGCCGGCCTGCACCGCGCTGGGCGCGGCGAGCAACCCGACTGCCGCGAGCAGCGCTCCAACACATCGTCGATAGCTCATGGTGCGACTCACTCGATGGATCGAGACAATTCGCCGGCTGGAGGGAGGAAATTGTCACCTACCTTATTATGCTACGAAACCGCTGCTGTTTGCAAGGGG
Source organism: uncultured Planctomycetota bacterium (assembly GCA_963767835.1). Lineage (GTDB taxonomy): Bacteria > Planctomycetota > Planctomycetia > Gemmatales > Gemmataceae > SIAQ01. The sequence continues at coordinate 148,620 of CAVYFY010000013.1, read as the reverse complement.
ACACGCTGAAATTGCTGAAATTACGAAAGACCCAGAGATTCCCCTGCCGGCACAGCGCTTTGGCGGGATTGGCGAAGGTGACCGGGCAATGAAAGGTGTCAGGACGCCCCGGCACCTTTCTTTTCCTTTGATGAGTTCGCTAAATCGTCGTCGTGAACCCGCTGTAGTTCAGCGTCAGGTCGTCATCGAATTGAGTGGTGTCGGTGCTGTTGACGTAGCCGTCCGCGTTGAAATCGAAGGCCGCGTTGTAGGTCGTCAGGGCTTGATTGAACTTGATGTTGTCCGCGCCGTTGACGAACTTGTCGGCATTGATGTCGCCGTAGAGGCGGAAGAACGATTGCGTCGCGCCGCCGATGCCGCTCGAAGCCAGGCTCACGCCTTGCCCGTCGGCGACGGCGGTGATGGCGGACGGATCGCTGATGGTGATGGTGTAGCAGCCATTGGCGATGGAACCGCCGGTGACGCCGCTGCCGCTGAAGCTGACGGCCCATTGCGTGCCGCCGGACCCCGCGACGGCAGCCCAGTTCAGCGTGGGCACCGTCCCCGTCCAGCCGGACGCCACCGCGACGGTGAACACGTTCGGATCGCTCGCGGAACTCGTGATATTGACGGGGGTGCTGAAGGTGTAAACCACGTCGTCCACCATCGACCGCTGCACGCCAGCGGCCGGCTGCCCGGCGGCATTATACAGCGCCGAGATGTCCTGATTGATGACGACGCCGGTCACGGTCGGCTCGATCTGGAAAGTGGTCTCGGCGCTTGCACTGGAGTAATCCGTCGAGCCAGCGAAGCTCGTTATAACGGTGTAAGTGCCTGGGTTGGTCGGAGCGCCGGAAAGCGGCGTGCCGCTGGTTTCGGTGCCAGAGTAATAGACTAGCGTGGGCGTCACGCTTTCGAGGCTTGCTGAGGGAGTGTCGTCCACGCCGACGACCGTTCCGGCGACGAGCGCGGTTGCGGTGAAGGGGCTGCCGGTGTAGGGGCCGCTCGCATCGGTGACGGTGAGGGTTGCTGTCGGCGCGACGTTTATCGTCATCGTGTTGGCGCTGGGATCGGTGTCCACACCGCCGTTTGCCGTGCCTCCATCGTCCTGCACTTGAAAAGTGAAACTCGTGTACGGCCGGCCGGAGGCATTGGTTCCTGGTGTGAACGCCAGGGCGCCGGAAGCGATGTCCGTCGCGCTGACAAAGTCGCCTGCGGAGACCGTGGTCCCGTTGTCCTGCAACGATCCGGCCGCGGGTACCGTGGTGATCTCCACGGCGAAGAAGTCGTCGGGGGGCGAGTCGCTGCTGTCTGAGAACCCGAAGTCGCCGAGGGCGAAAACATAGTCGCCGTTTTCAGGCGCTGAAACCGTGTTGTTCGTCCCAGAAGGCGCGTTATTCGCGGCGGCGCCGCGGTTGGTGTCGGGGTCGTACGCGCCGATAGTCACGCTCGTGCCGTTGCGCGTGTAGCCGCGCTGGTCCTTACTGAGCGGATCGGCCGCGGTCAGCAGCGTAGCATCACCGGCACGGTAGGCCGGGCTGACCGCGGGCACCGCCATAGTCATTGTCCAGCCTCCGTTCCTGGCCAAAGCGGTGAGCATGGCATTGGCGGTCGTAAAATCGGTGGCGTTCCATCCCGTGCTCCCCGCCTGGGTTCCGAGCATGTTTTTGTTCGCGGAGAAGATCGTCCCGGACACATCGTTGCCCCCGTTTGTCCCGGTGTTCCCCGCGATGATGTTGTTGCGCAACGTGGGGAGTGATGGATCAGCGGGAGTGCTCGTCCAGATTCCACCGCCGAGATTGCCGGCCGCGTTGGCGGCCATGGTTAGGCTCGTCATGGTTACGGTGTTGGCTCCGGTGCCCGTATTGGTGTTCAGGATGGCGATGCCGGCCCCGTTGTTCGAGGCCAGGTTGTTGTAGAAGGTTGAATTGGTGATCGTCAGCGCGGCCGAAGCTGACCCCGCCGTCGCATTCGTTACATAGATGCCGCCGCCGTCGTTGGTGAGGCCAGAGTCCCCCACGGCTGCGTTTGCCCTGTTGTTATTGAATAGACACGCGACAATTGTTTCGTTGCCGCCGCTCGCGTAGACTGCGCCGCCGCGAATTGCCGTATTCACGTCGAACGCCACGCCCGTTACGGTCAGCTGACTTCCGCTTGAGAAAATCGCGCCCCCCTGCTTTCCGGCGCCGTTGTTGTCGAAAAAACTTCGCGCCGTCGTCGACGAGACGCTTAGCTGGCAATTCGTGGCGATGGCTCCGCCGTCTCCACCAGCCGTGTTGGTGGTGAAGGTCGAATTTGTAACAGTCAACGTGGTGGTAGGGATCGGGGCGACACGGCTGCGCCAAGCGCCGACCGCGCCGCCGCCCGAGTTTGCGGAATTCGTATCGAATTCATCGCGGTCGAGCGTAATGCTTGGGCTGCTTGTACCGGTCCAGATGGCTATGGCGCCGCCACCTCCGACGGTCGCACTATCGCTGATGAAGTGGCACCCGGTGATGGACACGGTATCGTCGGAGCTTACCGAATCGATCGCAACTGCGCCGCCGTACCCGGCGGAGCTATTTCGGAACCAATCGTCGGCGAGCGTGATGCCGCCGCGCACGGAAATCACTCCGCCATAGCTACTGCCAGCGCCGGCGGCACCGCCCGTGAATTTGAGATTCCTGACCGTCTCACTCACGGCGCCTGCCGCCGTGAAATCGAACACGCGGCTGTTGTTGCCGGCGTTGATCGTGATGTTCTGGTTGCCGCCGTCGATGGTAATGCTTTGCGTGCACGTGATCTGAGACCTCAGGTTGATCGTTGCACCGCTGATTGTGAAATCGATGGTGTCACCCGTCACAGCGGCAGCGACTTGGGCGCGCAGTGATCCTGGGCCATCGTCCGCGCTCGTGGTGACGTGCAGCGCCGTGGGGGTTACCCGGGGTTCCAATTCCTCCGCCCTCAACGGAGGGGTTGGCCGGAGTTTTTTTAGGCGTTGGTTGGTGCGCCGCAGCTGGCGAAGAAATGTGGCAATAGCTCCGATCATTTGGCGGTCTCCACGGGGTGAAAACCAGGAAGACTCTTCCTGGCCGGTTCGCCTGGGGGATCATCTAAGTGTGCTAACTTGTACATCGGGGCGCAGTTTCTCGAATTTCCGCCGCCCCTCCTCTGTGATTTTGGTTCCTCTGATCTCGAGGTTTTTAAGTTCCTTCAGGGCCGCCAGCTTCATCAGCCCGAAGTCAGTGACCTGCGTTCCGTTCAGGTTGGCTCTCAGCAAATGCTTCATCGGGAGCAAGCTGGCAACTCCCTCGTCTGAGATTTGCGCCCCTCGAGTCCGATCGATCTGAGCGTGACGTATTTCGCCAGATGGGTCAGACCCGCGTCCGTCACGTTTGCTTCGAAGAAAGCGAGGTACTCAAGCTTCGGAGGGAGTTTCAGCGCTTTCAAATCTGCTTCGGTCAACGGGATCCTTCGCACAACTAACTGCGTCAGGTTTTCGAGTTTTTCCAACTCTTTCAAGCCTTTTCCGGACACCGACGCTCCCTTGAGCATGAGCGACTCCAAGCGTGCCATCTTGGCAACTTCGACCAATCCGGCGTCTTTCAGCCCAGCGCCGATCCCTAGCTCGCGCAATTTTTTTAGGCGTACGAGCTCACCGACCCGCGATTCAGGTAACACACATTGCTCAATGGATAGTTGGCGGAGGTTCTCTAATTCGCCGATGGCCTTCATGCCGCCTTCGCCGATCTTCATTTTCTGCGCATTTAGATACTCGAGTTTCTTAAATGCGGCGATTTCCTTCATGCCCTCGTCCGTGATCTTTAGGTCGGAAAACGTCATCTGCTTCATGCCCGAGATCTTGGCGAACGCCTTCATGTGCTTGTCTTCAACCTTAGGTCCCTCCAAATCCAGACTCCACAGATATTTCAGGTGCGGTAGCTGATCGACGACGGCATCGACATCGGTGCGAGGTGTCACCAAGAGGCCGCCGTATTTCTTGGGGAATTTCTCATTGCCGAACATAACGTATCCGCGGGCTTCCCGAATTTTTTCGGCTGCGAGTTCCTCAGCGGCAACGCCCTGGGCGACCGCTGGCGGCACGCAGGCGGAACGCAATCCGACGACGGCCAAAAAGATCAGAGCCTTACGCATGACATCAACCCTCCACTGAAGTGAGATTGTGATCGACCCAACCCGGAAAGTCAATTTCCGTTTGATTTCCGTTTGATTTCCTTTCGATTTCTCTTCGATTTCCTCCGCGGTGGCGTCAGGCCGCCATCGTCTTCCACGAGCTTACGGCAACGGCAAGACTCCCGCAATAGCTCGACAACGTCGGCAGCGAGAAAGCCTCCCTCGGCCAGCTCGAAGAAGCACGGGGCCACGTTGAGCAGCTCGGCGGCTTGCGCTTTCGAGATCGCCAGGTAATACTCCTTGCCGCTGCCGTTGACGATCAGGTTTTTGCCGGGGTCGCCGAGCGCCTTGCGCAGGCGATGGATGACGAGCGGGTCGATCTTGGCCAATCCGGTTTCGCTCCGGAAGCAAGCGGCAGCCAAGTCCACCAGGGCATCGAATGGCCCGTGGGGCAGCCAAACCGGTTCGCCGCCGACGTCGGCGCAGAATCGATCGCGCCGGCGTCGGCCGGTCAGCAAGGCCGAAAGTACGGCATCAGTCGGATTGTCTCTGCGGATGGAGCGATCCTTTTGCATGGGATGCTGCTGGGTTTTGGGGGAAAAGGATGTGCGAGCGCGCCTACCGCCCTCCCTATTTCTTCAATCGAAATCGGCGTGCGAAAATGGACACGACTTGGCGTGAAGATTTGATGAATCGCAGCGGTCATCGTAAATGATTGCCCGCCAAGGTTTTCGACGATTGACGGCAGGCCCTGAGCTCGCAACCGCATCGGAAATAGAGCTGGGCGGCCTCGTATTCGTTCCAGATTCCAACGCAACGGGTTCGCCCTACGGAAGCTTTACATTCCAAGTCAAGGACGACGGCGGTACCGCTGACGGCCGCACCAACATTGACATCTCGCCCAAAACCATGACAATTTCCGTTTTGCAGGCGGTAGCAGTGACGGGTGTCAGCCAGTCGAGGGGTCCGGCACGCGGCGGTTACGCGATCGTAATCGCCGGCAGCCTATGACCCATTCGGCCATCAACCACAACGCGGCCACGTACCTTGTAACGACGGGCAACCTGCCGCCACGCGAGCAAATCGCCTTCACACCGACCGAAAACGACTTCCCCCACCTCGGGGCACAGATGGCCTTCGCTCGGCCTCCTCAGACTGCCAGGGGAGGCACGGCCCCGACTGCGGTTTCGCTGCCCGATCCGGTAAGCGACGGCCCCTACACTTGCCCTGGTCAAAACGGCGGCTTCCTGGGAGCCTCGTACGCGCCTTTCAGCATTTACGGCGATCCCAACGAAGACGATTTTGTTGTCCACGGCTTGCACGAGGCCGCCGACAACCAGCGCTTGGCTGACCGGCGGGTACTCTTGAATGCGGTGGATGGCGGCCTGGGGCGGCTCGCCAATCACCGCTTACAAGGGCACCAGGTTGAACACATGGGGCGCTACCAGGAGCAAGCCTTCGCGCTGTTGACGTCCCAGGCGACCCGGCGTGCGTTCGATATTCAGAGGGAACCGGCGCAGCGTGCGCGAATGGTATGGCCGGCATAAGTATGGTCAAAGTCTGCTGCTGGCCCGTCGACTCGTCGAGGCGGGAGTGCGGTTGGTCACAGTCTACTGGGGCGGGCGCGTGAACAATCCAGCGCCGCACTGGGACACGCATTTGAACAACAATCGCCGCTTGCGGGACGAGCTACTGCCGCCGTTCGATCAATGCTTTGCCGCCTTCCTGGAAGACCTCGCTCAGCGCGGTTTGCTGGACAGTACCTTGGTGGTGGGCATGGGCGAGTTTGGCCGCACGCCTCGCTTCGGACAATTCACCGGCAACGGCGTCGACCAAACCGGGCGCGATCATTGGTCGCAGTGTTACTCTCTGGTCATCGCCGGCGGTCCTCAACCAGGCGGCCGGATCATCGGCCGTTCCGATCGTTTCGCCGCCTATCCTGACGACAATCCCATCACTCCGCAGGACCTGACGGCCAGCCTGTTGCACGCGCTGGGCGTCGATCCCGCCCTGCAAGTACGCGACAGCCTCACGCGCACCGTGCCGCTCAGCAGTGAGCATGTGAAACCAGTGTTGTTTGGTTGACCCTGCCTCGGGTGGGACCGTTCGGAAAGCGGACCCGGGCGCGGTAGCGTCGACAGCGCGGCAGTGGTGCGAAGCGGCGGGAAACGGCGCCGGTTTGCGGCGGCAGCGCGGGTCGGACGGCGCCCGGCCCGTGCCTCGGGGCTGATGCCGCCGCCGCAACCAATGCCGAATCTGCCCGCGCCTCGGCGCCGTAACCGCACCAGCGACAGGCACCGCCGGGGGGTGGAGCGGGCTGTCATGAAGCACATGACGCCGAGTAGAGTCGAGAGGTAGCGCGGCGGTTTAGTTAGGTGGGCCATGCGTGGTGCCGGCCCTTTCGGTTGCCGGTGCCAGACTATCCCACCTTGCTCCGTTTCTACCTCCCGCTCGTCGAACCGGACGGGCGGATTTCCCGCATCCGGCTCGGACAAGGATTCAGGCGTGCGCCCACGGGAAGGTCCGTGTGCGCAGCGCCAGCCTTGTCAGATGCAAGACCTGGTACAGGTAGTAGTAGGAGAATCGTGCCTTTCCCCCGCCCTGCACCTTGTGCCTCGCACACAACCACTGACGCAGCCGACGATTAGACCGAGGTCGGTGAGGCACCCCGCGAGTTCGGGTCCGGCGACGTCGATTTCGCCCTCGACTTCCGCCTTCAGCCGGCGCACGAACGCTTCGGCGTCGCTGGCCACGAGCGTAGCGTTCGCGCCAACCGACTTGAGCGAGCGTGACACGACCCATTTCGGCTTCGCCCGCCACACCGCCGCGAAGTCCTGCTCGACCGCCTCCCACTCCGGCTAATCCTCGTCCCAGTAACGCATTATTTCGTAGCTACGACGACCGTACAAACAGCCGGCCAGGCCGCGGACTTGATCGTTGAAATGACGAGCGAGCGAAACACCGGGCGGCGGCAATTCCAGCCCGTCCGCGAGGCCAGCGAGGTAGCCGTCCGAACCTGGCCCGCCTGCGACGCCAGCGACGTAGCCGTCGAGCGATTGCATCATTCCGAATACGAGCTTTCCCATTCCCTCACACCTCCGCATAGGTTTCCCGCAGGGTAGCTCAGGATGCCGCCTTTAACCTATAGGTCAATGCGCTCTTAATTTCCAGCGAATTCGAAATTCGTATATTGACGACGGTCTATATAGAATATATTCTATGTAGATGAGCCGACTGGACCAAGCATTTGCCGCTCTTGCCGACCCCACTCGACGTGGAATCGTGGTGCATCTGGCTCGCGGCGAGGCATCCGTATCCGACTTGGTCGGCCTCTTCTCGTTGACGCAACCTACGATCTCGTCGCACCTGAAGGTGTTGGAATCGGCGGGGCTGATTTCGCGTAGTCGAGTGGCCCAGTCGCGGCCCTGCACGCTGGAGACGGAGCAATTGAAGGCGGTCACGGATTGGTTGGAGCAAGTGCAAGAGATTTGGGAAGGCAACTACAAGCGACTCGACGCGTTACTCGCCGAGTTGAAACAAGCACAGAAAAAGGAGCGAAAGAAATGAAACCTGCTGAAGTGAGCACGCCGTCAGATCGCGAAGTGCTGGTGAAACGGAGCTTTGATGCGCCGGTCAATCTGGTGTGGCAGGCGTATACGGATCCCGCGTTGATGCGTCGTTGGCTAACGGCCATGCCCGGATGGTCGATGCCTGTGTGCGAGATGGCCACTCATGTGGGTGGGAAGTATCGCTGGCGCTGGCGACATGACGAGAGCGGCCAGGAGTTTGGGTTCACGGGAGAGATGCTCGAGGCCGCGTTGCATTCGAAGATCGTGCATACGCAGATCTTCGACCCGGGCGATATGGGTGGATCGATGGGAGGTGAGCCGTCGATTATCACGGTCACGTTCAACGAGTCCAACGGGATCACGAACGTGGCGACTTCGATCAAGTATGCATCGAAGGCGGATCGTGATGCGGCGATTTCGACCGGCATGACCGACGGCATGGAAATGAGCTACAAGCAGCTCGACGGAGTACTGGCGGGTTAGGGCGCGTTGCATTGCTCACGCACCTTCGCTCGCTTTCGACAGAACGGCCAACACTATAGCCGTCGATTGCGAGGAGCATCATTCGACTTACTTGAGGGGACACTTGCCCATACGAGGAATGAAACATGAAGACAACAGCTTTTCTCCTGACGATGCTCGTGCCGGCTGTCGTATCGGCGCAGCAGAAGCCAACGACGGGTTACGCGCCGCTCAACGGACTCAAAATGGACTACGAAGTCCACGGAAGCGGCGATCCTTTGGTGTTGCTCCACGGCTCGTTCATGACCATTACCAACAACTGGACCAGGTGGATCGGCGAACTTTCCAAAACGCGGAAAGTGATTGCGGTCGAAATGCAGGGCCACGGGCGCACGGCCGACATCAAACGCGATTTCAGTTACGAAAACCTCGCCGACGATGTGGCTGCGCTGCTCGATCACCTCAAAATCCCCAGCGCGGACCTCATCGGTTACAGCATGGGCGGGGGCGTCGCGATGCAGTGTGCGATCCGCCATCCGGAAAAAGTTCGCAAGGTTGTCAGCATTTCAGCCCGGTTCCGCCAGGATGGCTTGGTCAAGGAAGGGCTCGACGCGTTCCCGAAGCTGACTCCCGAAGCGTTCAAAGACTCGCCCATCGAAATCGAATACAAGAAACTGAGCCCGACGCCCGACAAATTCGCCGATCTTGTAAATCACATCAAAGCGATGGCTTCGACACCGTTCGACTTCGGCGCCGACAAACTCAGGGCCACCAGAGCGCCAATGTTCTTCATCCACGGCGACGCCGACGGCGTACGGCTCGAGCACATCGCGGAAATGTTCCGCCTGAAGGGCGGCGAGGTTCACGGCGACATACGGCCGCGCTCCGCATCGAGATTGGCCATTTTGCCCGATACAACACACGTCACGCTGATGGACCGCATGGCCCACGATCTGGTGCATCAGGGGCGGCGGGTTCGCTTCACGACGTGCAGCCTGTTGGTGCAGGGGTTGTTGGCGACGAAGCGCGACCTGAAATTGAGCCGGGCGCTGAAGCGATTGGCGAGCTACGAAGTGTTACTGATCGACGATTTGGGCTATGTGCAGCAGGACCGTGCGGAGATGGAGGTGCTGTTCACGCTGCTGGCGGATCGCTACGAGCGGGGAAGTGTGTGGCTGACGAGCAACCTGCCGTTCTCAAAGTGGGAGGCGATCTTCAAGGATCCGATGACGACGGCGGCGGCGATCGACCGCCTGGTGCATCACAGCGTGATCGTGGAGTTGAACCTGTCGAGCTACCGCCTGGAGCACGCCAAGAAGGCGAAGGAAGAGGCACCAGAGGAGGTGGCGTAAGCGGGGCAAGCATCGCCGCCCGAGACAGCAGGTCCATGAGGGAGCCGGCGGTGGGGCCTGGCTCCGCTCCGCGTGATGTCGCTGCGCTCGTCCCGCTCCGCTCCGCCAGGCCCCAACGCCGCGGGATGGAACGGCGGGCTCCGCTCCGCGTCACGGCGCCACCATTCGCGCGGGATTTCTCATTGCCGTTGAAGTGCACGGATGTTTGTCGCCGATCATCCAGGCTAGCGCCGGCGAATCCACTCCTCATGGGCGTACTTCTCCTCGACCAACTGTTTGACCAGGTCCGCCGGCCATGCCGTCGGGCGCTATCCGCCGGCCAAACCGATCGCACAACCGCCATGACTGCGCCCGCATCGCTTGGCAGATTCATCAGAAAATCGGCATGGCCTCGGCCCCGGCGATATTCCGGCTGCCGCGGCGGATGCTTCAAATATCGCTCCACCGGCGTGAAATCGAAGCCGCACAGAAGCGTGCCGTGATGCAAGAGATGGGACCGCTTGCGTTGCTGGGCATTGCCGGAGAATTTGCGCCCGCCAAGCGTGAGATCGCTCGTGCCTTGCAATTGAATGGGCCCGGCCAATGATTCGAGTGACCGGGCAATGCGGCCAAGGATAAAGCGGTACGAGGCGTGCAAATCGCGCAAAGCTGGATCGCGGTCGAAGCGGAGGACCAGGCTGAAGAGCAGGCAGCCGGGACCGAGCAGCACGGTGCCGCCGCCGGAGGAACGACGCAGGATCGGCACGCCGTCGGCATCGCAGGCGGCGTCCTCGACATCGTCGGCAAATCGGCCCCCGGCGCCGAGCACCACGGCGTGATGCGGCCATTGCCAAAACCGCAGAGCCTCGTCGCCGCCCGCTTCGGCTTGCAAGAGGAGCGCTTCGTCGAGGGCCAGATTCTCCGCCAAGGTGGGGAGGGTGAGGTCGAGGTGGTGCATGCGTATCAACGGCGTTCATGAAGTTGATCGCGCGTAAGGCGTTCCCCCATCGGCTTTGCCAAGCGCAATGAGCATTCGAGAGCCTCTATCCGTTTCTCCTTGGTCGCATCCCATTCTTCTTGAATGTCCGACTTCAGCACCTCAATGGTAACGCGAACCTGCGCATGCTCGGGCAAATCCAGCGGCTTCGTCGGCTTTAAGACGCCGTCTTCAAAGGTGGCGAGGAATGTTTGGGTCATAGAAATTGCCCCTAAAACGCCCCGATCGGTAATCATTTTCACAATCAAACCCACTTCGGCGGCGTCCGGTCGATCCTGCGACCATGGTCGGCCCCGTTGCTCTTCTGGCTCTGCTCCTGCAGCCACGCCTTTTGCTTGGCCGCACGCTCCGCATCTCGCTGATCGCATACTTCGCGAATCAGCAGTTCCAAGCGGGCCAAAAAATCGGGAACCGACTTTGGAAATATGGTCGCCGACTTGCTGTGAATTGCCTGCAAACGGTAGAGGAGCCCTTTTGCTTCCGATCGGGTTAGGGAGCTGTGAGGCCCTAACAAAATGACTTGAAGGCTTGCGTACTCGGCAGTGAAGTCCGAGTGAGCGGCTATCCTATCGTCCAAGGCCGAAAATACCTCGCTGCTGGCGGCGTCTGTGCTCGGAGATAGCATCCCGAGCTCGCGGTTGAGCGCTCCTCGCCTCGACTTCCGCTCCTCGGCCCTTTGCTTGGCTAGCATCCTTGCGCGTTCTTCAACCGCCCTCCGCTCAGCCCATTGCTTCGCCTCCGCGTTTGCACGCTCTTCGGCCGCAATTTGCAGGCCTTGTTGTATGTCGCGTAGAATCTCTCCGTAGGTTTTGATCTCAATTGGCCCTCCCTCAAAACGGACTGGAACGCGAACCGATTCATGGTCGGCAAGGTAGCGTTCCAGCAGGCTAAAATAAAGCACCCGGACGCCCGATTCACGGTCGGCATAATAGCGTTCCATCAGGCTCCTCCACACTGGAAGCTTAAACCAGTAGGGGCCCGCGCTGCTGTAGTCTACCGTTACCGAGTCTAAAACTACCGACACCATAAGCGGCACCCTCTGAAAACGGAGACGTGTTTTCGCCCCAGCATTATATCAGAATAGTTCCTGAATCGGCCGCCCTTGGTTCAGGATCCGCCGCAGGGCCGCGTCCTGAAACTCGTGGCGGTCGTTGATGCCTTATTATGCCGCCGGCAACTCGGGAAACAGTTCCGCTACGCGGCAGCGAAAGCCCGGCAAAACGTCTTCGCCCGAAAGCTCGTCAGCCTCGCGCAGCCGGCTGTTCACGCCGTTCATCCGGTAAACGTCAACAATGCGCAGCTCCGGTTCGATCACCCAGGTCAGCGCGACGCCGGCTTGACGATATTCCTCGATCTTTTCGGCTACTTCGTGGGCCAGATCGCCTGGCGAGATGACCTCCACGGCAAGGTCCGGCGCGATCGGCAGATTTCCCGTCTGGAGAAGTTCCAGCGTCATCCGTTCTGCTTTTACGAAGGACACGTCCGGCTTGCGCACCTTCTTGGGTCGGTCCGGAAAACACTGGTACCCTTGAGTCCCCGGCCATACCAAGCCAAGCTTGTTGGGGCGAGCGTGGCCCTGGACCCTTTCGTAGACCAACCCCTCAACCAGGCAGGACAAGGTGCTCATATTCCGCTCCACGAGTTGGCCGTCCACCAGTTCATAACTGGCGGCGCCGGGCATGTCCAACAACTCCTCGGGAGTGATTTCCGGCTTGGTGGCGACGGTGATCATATTCGAAAAGCTCCTGAGTCGGCCGCGTGAAAACAGGCTCTTGAACCTTGTCGATCATTATTGTAACCGAGCCGAAGCTGGACACAAGCCAGCGCTGCAACAAAAAAGCGGGCCGACTCCACGTGGAATCGGCCCGCTCGATTTCGATTCAGTCGATGATCGGTTATTGGTTGAAGATGAACTCCTTCGTGTTCAACAGCGCCCACAGCAAATTCTCGTAGGCGAGCTTCTTGTTCGCCGCGTGCCGATTGATGTGATCGAGAGCCACCTGGCGATGCTCAGTGGTCGGCAAACGCCCGAACGACCACAGGAATAACTCGTCCACCTTCTCGGCGTCGGTGCGTGGATCCTTCGCCAGCAAATCGGCACGAGCGCCGCCGCGCGTCAGCTTGTCCTGGATTTCCTGCGAGTTCAAGAGGTGCAGCGCCTGGGCCAGATTTGCTTCGCTGACGCGCTCGCATTCGCAGGCACTGATGCGCTGCGGTCGGCCGAACACGTCGAGGAAATAGCTCTGGAACGCTTCATCGGGGAGCATGATCGCCTTGTTCGGCGAGTGTTTGTCGGTGGGCAATCCACCGAACGCCGCGGGGGTGTTGGTGACCTGGCAGACGGCATCATAGAGGATTTCGGCCGACATGCGGCGCGGATAGAAGCGGGCGAAGCTCTGCTTATCGTGCTTGTTGAACTCGTTCGGCGTCGAAGAGAGCTGGTAGGTTCGGCTCTTGACGATCACCTTCACCAGATGCTTCAGGCTGAATTTGTGGTCAACGAGTTCCTTGGCCAGCGCGTCGAGCAATTCGGGATTGGTCGGCGGATTGGTCACGCGCATGTCGTCAATCGGATCGACGATGCCTCGGCCAAAGAAGTGCGACCAGTAGCGATTGGCGACGGCGCGGGCGAAGAACGGGTTGTCCTTGTGAGCCATCCAATCGACCAACTTCTGTCGGGGATCTTCATCGCTGGAGATTTCCATCGGCTGGCCGTCGAGCGGTTGGATCGGAGCAGCGGCGCCGGTGCGCTTGTTGGTCACGCTGCCGGTGGGCCGATTGAAGATAACCTGGCGTTGCCCTTGCTGATTGCCGACGCCTCCCAACACCAAGGCATTCTTGCGGCCAACGCGACCGAAGAATGCGGCCAGGCCCCAGTAATCATCCTGGCTCCACTTTTCATACGGGTGGTGATGGCACTGAGCGCAGGCGATGCGCAGGCCGAGGAACACCTGAGCGGTATCATCGACGAACTGTTGCGGGTCCTGCAGTTCCTTGTACCACACGGTCGGCGGGGCCTGCGATTCGTCGCCGGTCGCCGCCAGGATTTCACGCACGAATTGATCGAACGGCTTGTCCTTGGCGATCGATTCGCGAATCCAGCCGTGGAACGCGAAAGTGCCGGCGGCGCGATCAGGCTGCCCACGCCGTTTCACGCGCAGCACGTCGGCCCACTTGTTCGCGAACAGATAGCTATACTCCGGCGTTTCCAGCAAGCGGTCGATCACCTTATCGCGTTTGTCCTTATCGGTGTCGGCGAGGAATTCCTTGACCTGGGCGGGCTTGGGCAAGCCGCCGGTCAGATCGAGATAGATGCGGCGAAGGAATTGCTGATCGCTAGAAAGGTCCGCGGGGACGATGCCGAGTTCTTGCCATTTCTTCTTGGCGAACTTATCGACGACCGTGCGTTCCTCGAACTTGTACTCCGGAATCCGAACGCCGAGAGGAACGGTAGCGCGGAAGACGGCGACCTGGCCGAGATAGCGGGCCATGATGGCGGCCTCACCGGAAAGATTGAGCGAGCGGACCAATGCCGCCCCTTCGACGACGGCGATCTCGGTGTCATTACTTTCGAACTGGGCCCGCTGCGTAACGTCTTGCGTGCTGCCATCGGAGTAATGGGCAGTGACGGTAAACTGCTGACGATTGTTGCGGGTCATGGTGCGATGTTCGGGGGAGATGGTGATTTTGGTGACGGATGGATCTTTCTCGCTGCCGAACGGGGCGCCGGACGCGATCCAGCGGCGGATCAATTTATACTCGTCGGAGCCGACTTCCATGCGTTTGCCGCCGGCGTGAGCCATGAGCCCGGTCGCCTTTAGCAACAGCAGGCTGGAATCCGGAGCGGCGGGGAAGAGGCGTCGGCCGCGATTTTCCTTGACGAGGGTTTGGTAATCGAGTTCGGGGACGAAGCCGAGCAGCGACAGGGCGAAACCGTTCTGCCCGCCCGATTTGCCGTGGCAGCCGCCGCCGTTACAGCCGAGCTTCGTGAAGATCGGCACCACCTGATTGCCGAAGTTGATCGGCAGATCGACATCGCAGCTTTCGGTCTTCAACGTGAGCTTGGCGGTCTTGTCGCCGTAGCGGATGGTGATTTCGGTGCTCCCGTTGGCGATGGGAATGATGCGGCCCGCGGTGGTGATGCGGGCGATCTTTTCGTTGGCGATTTCATACTTGGCGTCGCCGGAGAGGTCCTGCGTTTTGCCGGCGACGAGAGCGGCGGTGATGACCAGCTGGGCCGAATCATCCATGCCCTTGAGCGTAACGCTGGCAGGGGACACGGAAAGCGTCCGCACCTCAGCCGGCGTCGGCAGCGCAACCTGATCGGTCTTGGTGGACTTGCTGTCATAAAGCTGCGCCGACGAGCCCGCTGCGGAAAAAGCGAAAGCGATGCTGGCCAGGAAAAGCGCGCGATAACCACTCATGAGGCGTACCCCCAAGATCCAATATGTTGACGGCGGGATCGAAACAGCCGGTTTTTTCGGAGTGCTCCCGGCCAGCGGAAACAGGTGAAAACCGCAGGCCGGTTATGGGGCGCAAACAGCCACGAGAATGCTACGGGGAAATCGTATCACATCGGTAGGGTCTTTGACAAGGATAAAGATGTATTTTTCTGGCAGTGGGGGGATCCTGAATCTCGCGTGAGCGATCAATCGCTCGCCGGTGCATCTCGTCGAATCGGCAGAGCTTTTTTGAATCAATTGAGTTCCTCCAGCCACAGCCGCAAATCGTGCTCGTATTCGCTCGCCAGATTGCCCTTGACGAGCTGTCGGTGGAAGTCGGCGGCGCCTTTGCGGTCGAGGTCGGCTCCTTGAGCGTCGCGGAAACGCTTGGCGGGATCGGGAGCGATTAGCTTCTGGCACAGGTGCAACAACATCTCGTTGCAGCTCACCTCGGCCGGCAGCAATGCCTTCAAGCGTTTGTCGAGATCGCGCTTGGCGGCCAAGAGCGATGGCAGATCGTTCAAGCCCTCGAACGGGCTTTGGCCGGCGAGCATTTCGATCAGGACGTAGCCGAGGCTGGCCAGGTCGGATTGCGGCGTGTTTTTGCCGCCGGCGAGGATTTCTGGAGCGGCGTACGCGGGGGACCACATGCGCCGCACCGACGCCTGATCGAGGTCCATGACCGAGCCGATGTCGATGATTTTGGCGTTGCCGGTCCGTTTGACCATGATATTCGACGGCTTCAGATCGCCGTGGACGATTCCCTCGCGGTGGAGCGCCGCCAGCCCGGCCAGGCATTCGCGCAAGATCTGAATCGCCACGCCCGGCTTCAAGCGCGGCTGGCTCGTCCCATCACACAGGATCACTTTGTTGACGTAAGTCCAGCGCTCCGGCTTGAGCCTGGTGCGCGATTGCTCGTAGATCTCCTTGGTCATGAGATCGCGCAGATCGTAGCCGTCGATCCATTCCATGATCATGATGCGGATGCCGCCGTGCTCGATGAAGTTGTGCAGATCGAGCAGATTGTCGTGCTGGATGAGGGCGACGCGCGACGAGATGTCGGCGATGCGGCGCATGTCGGCGACATAGCTCGGCACGTCGCGATAGCTCTCCGGCGAAAAGATCTTCAGCGCGACCGGCAAGCAAAAATGATCGGTCCCTTGCCGTTCGCTCAGGTACACAACCCCCTGGCCCCCTTTGCCGAGCATACGGATTTTCTTGTACTCGGCGGCCCAGCGGACCGATTCGTTTTTGAGCAGCGATTCATATTTGCACAACAGCTCGGCGCCGTCCTTGTCGTGACTGCGGGCGAGCAGCGTGGGTTCCGGTTGCGATACGGTAGTCGTGGCAATCATCAACAAATGTCCTCGTGGGAACCGCTTATGGTAGCAGAAGGACGAGATTGAACCAAGCTGGGTTCGCCCCGATTCGCGCAAGCGAAGCGTCGGCAACCTCTTGTGGAAAGGGCGCGAACTTGATATTACGAATGGGACGATCTTCACACGGGGATTTCATGCGTCCATTGCTTGCTGCCGCCGTTTTGCTCGCCGTTGCTCCGACGAGCGTGTTCGCCCACGCGGTCGGCGTGGACTGCACGCTCAAGGCAGGCAAGGTCGAGGTTGAGGCCTTCTACGACGACGATTCGCCGGCACAGCAGGCGAAGGTGCAGGTCGTGAACGCCAAGGACGAAATCATTGCGAGCGGCGTGACCGATGCCAAGGGGAAGTGGACGTTTGCCGCCCCGCCGCCCGGCGCCTACGAGGTGCGTTTGGACGCCGGCGCCGGCCATCGCGCCAAGAGGACGATCCATGTGCCGGCCGTGGAATCGATCGATAAGCCGCCCGCCGTGAAGATTACCGAAGGGCGGACGCGTGCTGAATTCACGCGATTTCCGTGGATTCAGGTATTGATCGGCGTGATGGTGCTCGGCGGCGTCGGCGGAGCGTTCGCGATTTCGACGGTATTGCGAAAGAGCGGCCGATCCTGATCACAGCACCTCGACGGGCGCAAATCGGCTTTTCTGGGGGGCACCGACCCAAGATGGTGGGCACGTACCCATCGGCCGTGGGTAGCTCGATTTGCCAAAAACCGAGGAAATCTGGCTGTTTCAAGGGCACATACCCACGAGCCGGAGTGAGAGACCCCCCCCCCAGAGAATCTGGCTACACCCACCTCGACCGAACATGCGAAGAGCTATTGCTATTCTGGGCCGGACAATCCAAAATCCACCCTCATTCGTCTCAAATTTAGGAAAAATTAGCGGAACAACGAAACCCAAAGTGCATTTACATGAGGGCAGCCCCATGAGCAAGTCGAAGAAGCTCGTCGTTATCGCGTTGGCCTTGGCATCAATCGGGGTCTGGCGGCTCACCGCCGGCGCGCCCAGTATCCCGGAGCAGCGCACCAAGCTCACCAAGGCCTACAACGACGGCAACTTCAAGGTCGCTTACGACGGTCTGAGCAAGCTCGCTCTGGATCCGAAGAATGATCCGACCCTCGTCGGCAAGGATCTCGAACTCGCGGTCAACGCTCTCTATCGCCTGGGCCGCGCCGAGGAAATCGATGACTTCCGTGAAGCCGTGGTCAAAGTCCACGCGAAGAACTGGCGTCTGCTTGCCACCGCCGCCCACACCCACACAGGCGGCGAGCACTACGGCTTCATGGTCGCCGGCAAATTCCTGCGCGGCGGACATCGCGGCGGCGGGCACTTGGTCAACAGCCTGCAGCGTGACCGCACGCCGCGCCTTGCAGCTCATGCAGCAAGCCCTCGAAAACACCGGCAAGGAAAACGACAAGCTCGCCCTCGCCGAATTCCACCTGCAATTCGCCTACCTGATCCTGCAAGGGGCCGGCTACGCCGACGCCTGGCGGCTGCAATATCTTACCGATCTGAGCAAGCTCCCCGATTACGAAGACGGCTACTGGTGGCACCGCAACCGGAACCACAACGGCGCCCCCGTCGATGACAAGGGCAACCCAATCCTCTATTACACGCCCAAGAGCTACAAGACGGGTTCAACCGACGGCGAGCGCTGGCGCTGGATGCTCAGCCAGGCGGTCGAACTCGATCCGGGCAAGGCCAACGAAGTCGATATGCTCTTTGCCGACTTCATGAAGACCCAGCTCGGCGTCCAGACGATGGCCCACTACGGCTGGCGTTTCGGCGGCGACGAGCAGGACGGTGACAAGAAGACCGGCACCTTCGCCCTGCAAACCTTGAAAGATAAGGAAACCATCGCCCGTCTCGCCACCGGCCTGAAACGGCTCGACGTGCCCGATGAATTCAACTGGATCAAGATCTACGAGCGCATCGCCGGCCGGGCCCGCACTTCGTGGGGCGAAACCGCCCTCGGAAATCTCGGCCAAGAATACGAAGATCGCCGCCAGTATCCCCGCGCCGCCAAGGTGTGGAAGCGGGCCATCGAGGAATACGGCGCCGGCAAAGACGCCTGGCGGCAAAAACGCCTCGATCAAATCGTTGGCAACTGGGGCCGCTTCGAAAACGCCCAGATGCACCCCGTCGGCAAGGATTCCTTCGTCGATTTCCGCTTCCGCAACGGCAACAAGGTCGCCTTCGAAGCCCATACCGTCAACGTCGCCAAGCTCCTCGCCGATGTCAAAGCCTACCTCGAAGCCAATCCCGGCAACAAGCTCGATTGGAACAGGATCAACCTGCAAAACATCGGCTACCGACTCGTCGAGCAGAATCAGACGCAGTACATCACCGCCAAGGTCGCCGAATGGAGCGCCGACCTGAAGCCGCGCCCCGAGCACGTCGATGACCGCATCACCGTTAAGACGCCGCTCAAGAAGCCCGGCGCCTATCTCATCACCGCCCAGATGGCGAACGGCAACCTGAGCCGGGTGCTCGTCTGGATCAACGACACGATCATCGTCCGCAAGCAGCTCGACAATCAATCGCTCTATTTCATCGCCGACGCCCTCACCGGCGCTCCGGTCCCGGACGCCAAGGTCGAATTCTTCGGCTACCGCACCGAGCAGATCAGGCCAAACGCCAACGATTTCCGCATCGTCACCACGCGATTCACCGAGAAGACCAACAAGGAAGGGCAGATCATCGTCGGCACCAACAAGATGCCGGTCAATTACACCTGGCTTGTCACCGCAACGCCGAAGGGGGGCGACAAGCAATCGTCTCGCTTATCTGGGCTTCAACGGCGTCTGGTACGGCGCTCGCCATGATGCGGAGTACAACCAGGAAAAGACCTTCGTCATCACCGATCGCCCGGTCTATCGCCCCGAGAACACGGTCCAGTTCAAGTGCTGGATCGAGCACGCCAAGTACGATGAGCCAAACGTGTCGCACTTCGCCGGGCAAACGTTCACGGTCCGCATCTACAACCCGCTCAATGAAAAAGTCCTGCAAAAGGAACTCACCGCCGACGCCTTCGGCGGCATCACCGGCGATTTGTTCCTGCCCAAAACCACCACGCTCGGCGTCTATCGCCTGGAAGTCGTCAAGCTCCTGGGCGAGCAGGTCATCCACCATTACGGCCAAAGCAGCTTCCGCGTCGAGGAGTACAAGAAGCCCGAATTCGAGGTGAAAGTCGAAGCGCCGAAGGAGCCGATCAAGCTCGGCGACAAGGTCACCGCCACGATCGATTCGCGCTATTACTTCGGCGCCCCGGTCGTTGACGCCACCGTCAAATACAAGGTGATGCGCACCAGCTATTCGTCGCGCTGGTATCCGACGAGCCGCTGGGATTGGTTGTACGGCAACGGCTACTGGTGGTTCGCCTGCCGATTACAACTGGTACCCCGGTTTCGCTGAATGGGGCACGCTACCGGCCGATGCCGATCTGGTGGGGCATGGGCCACGAACAGCCGGAAATGGTTCTCGAAAATGAAGTCAAGGTCGGCCCGAACGGCAAGGTCGAGGTTCTCATCGACACCACGATGGCCAAGGAGCTGCACCCCAATCAAGATCACAAGTACACGATCATCGCCGAGGTGACCGATCAATCGCGCCGCACCATCGTCGGCCAGGGGGATGTGCTGGTTTCGCGCAAGCCGTTCCAGGTCTACACCTGGCTCGACAAGGGGCAATTCCGCACCGACGATGTCATCAAGGCCCATTTCAAGGCCCAAACGCTCGACAAGAAACCGGTCGAGGGCAAGGGCAAGCTGACCCTCTTCGCGATCAGCTACAACGACAAGGCCGAGCCGATCGAGAAGGCGGTTGAAACCTGGGACCTCGACACCAACGTCGAAGGTTTCGCCATGCAGCAGATCAAGGCCGCCAAGCCGGGGCAATACCGCCTGAGCTACCAGCTTACCTCCCTCGCCCCTCGGGGGAGAGGGGTTGGGGGTGAGGGGGATGACGCCAAGAAGAACACCATCGAAGGCGGGCAGGTCTTCCTGGTGATCGGCCAGGGCTTCGACAGCACCGGCTTTCGCTTCAACGACCTCGAGTTGACCGCGGACCGCAAGGAATATAACCCCGGCGACAAAGTCAAGCTCGCCATCAACACCAATCGCGCCGACAGCACCGTCCTCTTGTTCGCCCGACCGACCAACGGCGTTTACCTTGCCCCCAAGCTCATCAAGCTCAAGGGCAAGAGCATCGAGGAGGAATTGACGGTCGGCATGCGCGACATGCCGAACTTCTTCGTCGAGGTCATGACGATCGCCAACGGCCAGGTCTTTACCGAGACGCGCGAGCTGATCGTGCCGCCGGAAAAGCGGATCGTCAATGTCGAGGTGCTGCCCGGCCAAAAGGAATACAAGCCGGGCCAAAAGGCGACCGTCAAGCTCAAGCTGACCGATAACGAAGGCAATCCGTTCACCGGCTCCACCGTCGTCAGCGTTTACGACAAGAGCGTCGAGTACATCTCCGGCGGCTCGAATGTGCCGGAGATCAAGGAATTCTTCTGGAAATGGCGTCGGCATCACGCCCCGCAAACGCAATCGAGCATCACCTATTGGTCGGGCAACCTGCTCAAGCACAACGAGATCGGCATGAGCAACCTCGGCGTCTTCGGGGCGACGGTGGTCGAGGAATTCACAAAGCTCGAGGCGCAGAACGGAGCCCGGCGTGAAGGAGAACCGTTGGACATGGCCGCTGCGGCCGCACCAATGGCGCCCGGCATGGGAGGTTTCGGCGGTGGCCGTGGCCTGGCCGACGTGGATGGGGCCCGCATGCAGTTCGCCCCGGTCTTTATCAGTCCGAACATGAAATGGGCCGCAGACGAAAGACAAAAGTTTCGCAAGGCGGCCGACCGTGATCCCGGTGATCCTAGCAACGGTCCCGAGCCGACCGTGCGCAAGAACTTCGCCGACACCGCGTACTGGACCGCGAACCTCACCGCCGACAAGGACGGCATCGCGGAATTCTCCTTCAACGCCCCCGATCAACTCACCGCCTGGAAGATCCGCGTCTGGAGCATGGGGCACGGCACCCGCGTCGGCCAGGGCGAGGCCGAGGTCGTCACCAAGAAGGACCTGATCGTCCGCTTGCAGGCGCCGCGCTTCTTCGTTCAGAAAGATGAAGTCGTCCTGAGCGCGAACGTGCATAACTATCACAAGACGGCAAAAGCGGTCCGCGTGTCGCCTCGAAATGGATGGCGGCACGCTGGCGATCATGACCCCCCCGTCGCCCCTTGGCAAAGAAGGGCCGAGCGGATTGGTGCGCGAGATCAGGATCCCCGCCGGCGGCGAGCAGCGCGTCGATTGGCGTGTGAAAGCTGTCAACGAAGGCGAGGCGGTCATCCGCATGAAGGCCGTTTCCGACGATGACTCCGACGCGATGGAGATGCGCTTCCCCGTCTTCGTGCATGGCATGCTCAAGATGGATTCGTTCACCGGCGTCATCCGCCCCGACAAGAACGACGGCAAGATCGTCTTCAGCGTCCCGGCCGAGCGGCGCGTCAACGAGAGCGTGCTGGAAGTGCGCGTACTCGCCGACTCTCGCGGGCGCCATGATCGATTCGTTGCCGTATTTAGTGGATTATCCCTACGGCTGCACGGAGCAGACGCTCAACCGCTTCGTGCCGACGGTCATCACGCAGAAACTGCTCGTCAGCATGAAGCTCGATCTGAAGGAGATCGAGAAGCACCAGACCAACCTGAACGCGGGCGAGCTGGGCGATGATCCGAAGCGCGTCGCCGACTGGAAACGGCTCAACAAGCGCAACCCCGTCTTCAACGAAGACGAAGTCCGCCGCATGAGCCAGGCCGGCGTCAACGCCCTCGCCAGCCAACAGATCAGCGACGGCGGCTGGGGCTGGTTCTCCGGCTGGGGCGAACAAAGCTGGCCGCACACCACCGCCGTCGTCGTCCACGGCCTGCAATTGGCGAAAGCGAACGATGTCGCCTTGCCAAACGACATGCTCGAACGCGGCGTCGAATGGCTCAAGAATTACCAGAACGAGCAAGTCCGCATGATCCACAACGCCGCGAGCAAGACCCGGCCGTGGAAACCTTTTGCCGACAATATCGACGCCCTCGTCTACATGACGCTTGTCGATGCCGGCGTCGATAATACCGATATGCGTGATTTCCTCTATCGCGATCGCGTCGATCATCTCTCGGTTTATGCGAAGGGCATGTACGGTCTGGCGCTGCACAAGCAAGGCCAAAAGGACAAGCTCGCCGTCATCATGGAGAATATCGAGCAATACGTCGTCAGCGATGACGAGAATCAGACCGCGTATCTCAAGATGCCCGAAAGCAACAACTGGTGGTACTGGTACGGCAACGAGATCGAGGCCAACGCCTACTATCTCAAGCTGCTTGCCAAGACCGGCAAGAACAACGACCGCGCGAGCCGCATGGTCAAGTACCTCCTCAACAATCGCCGGCACGCCACCTACTGGAACAGCACGCGCGACACCGCCATCTGCGTCGAGGCCTTTGCCGACTACCTGAAAGCCAGCGGCGAGGATCGGCCCGACATGACCGTCGAAGTTTGGCTCGACGGCGAAAAGAAGAAGGAAGTCCGCATCGACAAGTCGAACCTCTTCAGCTTCGACAACAAGCTCGTCCTCACCGGCGACAAGGTCACGACCGGCAAGCACACCATCGAGATCAAACGCAAGGGGAGCGGCCCCGTCTACTTCAACGCCTATGTGACGTACTTCACGCTCGAAGACGACATCAAGAAGGCGGGCCTGGAAATCCGCGTGAACCGCAAGTACTACAAGCTCACGCGCGTCGAGGACAAGATCAAGGTCTCCGGCTCCAAGGGGCAAGCGCTCGAGCAAGCCGTCGAGAAATACACGCGCACCGAGCTGGAGAATCTGGCCACGCTCAAGAGCGGCGACCTGGTCGAAGTCGAGCTCGAAATCGATTCGAAGAACGATTACGAGTACCTGATCTTCGAGGACATGAAAGCCTGCCGGCTTCGAGCCGATGAACGTGCGGTCGGGCTACGTCCCCAACACGATGGGAGCGTACATGGAGCTGCGCGACGAGAAGGTCGCGTTCTTCGTGCGGCACCTGGCGCGCGGCAAGCACTCGATCAGCTATCGCTTGCGTGCGGAGATTCCGGGCCAGTTCAGCGCGTTGCCGACGAGGGCGTATGCGATGTACGCGCCGGAGCTCAAAGGAAACTCGGACGAGATCAAGCTGCGCGTGCAGGATAGGTGATCGACCCGCCGCTGCGAGCATTTCTGTTGATGGGCTGCGTCAGAAATGCTCGCTTGGCGGTTTCGCACGCCGCATCCTTCAAAGCTGTTTCATGTCGCCGCCCGGCAGCCAACCGTCATACTCTTGCACGAAATCCCACATTTGTGGTTGACGCCCCGCCTTGACGGGATTGTCTCGAATGTAGCGCACGGTGCGTTCCATGTCCTCACGCGAATCGAGATACACTTTCCACCCGGGCCCGCCCCACACCGGATGATCGCTTGGCCGACGCTTTTCGTCCATGAAGCGCTGCCAGGTGTCGTTTTGCAGGAACGCGATCATGTCTTCGGCGTAGTCCTTGTGCTTGCGAATGAGCATGTGGACGTGATCGGGCATGATAGCGCAGCCATAACAGGTATAGCGGCGTACCTTGATCGTGGCGGCGAAGGACTCCGCGACGATCTCGACTTCTTCATCGCTCAATGGCATCATCTCGTGCTTCAAGCGCGTCTTCGCCTTCTCATAAAATCGGCGGATGATCGCCCCGCACGGCTGAATCTTCTTGCGGCCATAGTGTAATTCGCCGAGATCCTTCAAGGTCGCTGCGCAAATCTCTTGGGAACTGCTGCCGCGCGGATCATTGGGGAGCCACGATCCGTAGACGGTCCATATGAGGTGGTATCCGGCGATCATGAACATTCCTCACGTGCAAGGTGGAAGCTCGCTTGGCGGTTTCGCACGGCGTATCCCGCGTGTTTGCTTGTAACGCGCCCAAAACGCATTTGCAAATGGATTCCGCGGCTTCGGGGAACCTGTGTGCGAAACCGCCAAGCGAGCTTCGATCACGCAGCCAATGGCGATCAGCGTGCGCTGTTTGTATCTTAATCCGCATGTTCAATAAAGTTGAAACCACCGTCGATTTCCCCGCCGAGGAACGCGCGATCCTGGAACTCTGGGACGAGATCCAGGCGTTCGAGAAGCTCCGGGCCAAGAATCTCGGGCAGCCGAAGTGGTCGTTTCTCGACGGCCCGATCACCGCCAACAATCCGATGGGCGTGCATCACGCGTGGGGCCGAACCTACAAGGACGCCTATTGCCGATTCTTCGCGATGACCGGGCACGAATTGCGCTATCAGAACGGCTTTGATTGCCAGGGGCTGTGGGTCGAGGTCGAGGTCGAAAAAGAGCTGAAGCTGCGATCGAAGCGCGACATCGAGGACCTGGTGGCCGGCGACAAGTTCAAGAGCATCGATTTCTTCGTCGAAAAGTGCAAGGAGCGCGTCAACACCTTCGCGCGCCGGCAGACGGAGCAATCGATCCGCCTCGGCATGTGGATGGACTGGGACCGCACCGACGCCGATTGGGCGAAGGATCCGGGCGAGCGCAAAAGCTATTTCACGATGGCCCAGGAGAACAACTACACGATCTGGGCGTTCCTGAAGAAGTGCCACGAGCGCAAGCTGATCTACAAATCGTACGACGCCATGCCCTGGTGCGGGCGTTGCGGCACCGGCATCAGCCAGCAAGAGATGAACGAAGGCTACCACATGGTCGCCCATCGCTCGGTGTTCGTGAAATTCCCGCTCCGTCTCCCCTCTCCCGGTACTCCGGGAGAGGGGCCGGGGGTGAGGGCCGAGCCGCGCGAAAACCTGCTCATCTGGACCACGACGCCCTGGACGCTCTCCAGTAACGTCGGCGCCGCCGTCAATCCGTCGCTGACGTACATGAAGATCAAGCACAAGGACGAAATCTATTACGTCGCCAAGGGCGCGTTCACGGCCCAGCGCCTCGAAGAGCAATTCAAGCGCAAGGAATGGATCGAGGGCGTCCCCAAGCTCAAGACGCTCGAGCAAATCTTCAAGGAAAAAGGCGGCTACGAAATCGTCGGCGAGTTGCCCGGCAAAAATCTTGTCGGCAAGAATTATGACGGGCCATTTGATGAACTGCCCGCGCAGAATCATCCAAGCGGATTTCCCGAAGGTGTCGCTAAAGTCATGCGTGATTGGTCCACCGAAATGACCGCCAAGCAAGATCACGTCGTCATGGCCTGGGACGCGGTCGGCGAAACCGAAGGCACCGGTATCGTCCATATCGCCCCCGGTTGCGGCAAAGAAGATTTTGAGCTTGGCAAGCAATGGGGCGTCCCGGCCATCGCCCCGCTCGACGATTCCGGCATCTTCCTCGACGGCTTCGGCGAGCTCACTGGCAAATCCGCCAACGATCCCGCCACGACCGATTGGATTCTCGACAACCTCCAGAAAAAGGGCCGGCTGCTCGCGGTCGAGAAATATCCGCACAGCTATCCGCATTGCTGGCGATGCAAGACGGAGCTCCTGTTTCGCCTGGTTGATGAATGGTTCATCGACATGAAATGGCGCGATGAGATCATGCGCGTCGTCGAAAACGTCACCTTCCTCCCCGAAGCGATCAATGGCAAGGCCCGCGAGCTCGATTGGCTCAAGAATATGGGCGACTGGATGATCTCCAAGAAACGCTTCTGGGGTCTCGCGCTCCCCATCTGGGTCGATGAAGCGACCGGCGATTTCGAGGTCATCGGCAGCTATCAGGAATTGAAAGAGCGCGCCGTCGAAGGCTGGGATAAGTTCGCCGGCCATTCGCCGCATCGGCCCTGGATCGATCTCGTCAAGATCAAGAACCCGAAGACCGGCAACCTGATGTCGCGCATCGGCGATGTCGGCAATCCCTGGCTCGACGCCGGCATCGTGCCGTATTCGACGATGAAGTACAACACCGACCGCGCCTACTGGAAAGAGTGGTTCCCCGCCCACTTCATCACCGAGGCGTTTCCCGGCCAATTCCGCAACTGGTTCTACGCCATTCTCACCATGAGCACGATGATGGAACAGCAGGCGCCGATGAAGGTGCTGCTCGGCCACGGCATGGTGCGCGACGAGCACGGCGACGAGATGCACAAGTCCAAAGGCAACGCGATTCCGTTCGAAGGGGCCGCCAACGACGGCTATGCCCTCAAGGAGAAGGACGGCAAGGAGCACAAATACCCGCCGATGGGCGCCGACCTGATGCGCTGGATGTATTGCCGCACCAATCCCGCGGGCAACATCAACTTCGGCCCGCACGTCGCCGAGGAGGTCCGCAGCAAGTTCATCATGAAGCTGTGGAACACGTATGCATTTTTCTGTAACTACGCCCGGCTCGACGAATTTCTTCCCCCCTCTCCCCACCGGGGGAGAGGGGTTGGGGGTGAGGGGGCGGCACATACGGGGGATTCCCCCCTCACCCCCGACCCCTCTCCCCCGATGGGGAGAGGGGAGGAAATCCCGGTCAAGGATCGGCCCGACATCGACCGCTGGATTCTGTCGGACTTGCAATTGCTGATCCAGGCCGCTCATGACGCGTTCACGTCGTTCAACATGATGGCGTTCTGCTTGAAGGCGGAAGAATTCGTTGATGACAAGCTGTCGAACTGGTACGTCCGCCGCAATCGCCGCCGCTTCTGGAAGAGCGACAAGGGGGCCGACAAGCAAGCCGCGTATCAGACGCTGTACACGGTGCTGGTGACGCTGGTGAAGCTGTGCGCCCCGGTGATTCCGTTCATAACGGAGAAGATGTACCGCAATCTCAACGAGCCGGAAGCGTTAGCGACGGTCGGCAGCGTGCATTTGTGCGATTTTCCGGTCGCCGATGAGACGATGATCGACCTCGACTTGTCACACCAGATGGACGCTCTTTTGCGCATTGTCTCCCTCGGCGGTTCGGCACGCAACGCGGTTAAGATCAAGACACGCCAACCGCTGGCAGAGATCAGGATTCAAGGGGGCGATCACTTTGAATGCAAGGCGATAGAGTGCTTCGCCGATCAGATTCGCGATGAGCTGAACATCAAGAAGGTGACGCTGCACGCCAACAAATCGCCGCTATTGACTTTTGACGTGAGATTGAACCCGAAGACAGCGGGGCCGAAGTTCGGTGGCCGGCTCCCGGAAGTACAGGCCGAGCTCACGAAGCTCATCACCACGGAAACACAAGGCGACCCGAGTGTTGTCCAGGCGTTGCTTGCCAAGATCATTGCCGCTTGGAACCAGCAGGTTCCCATGACCGTCGCCCAGGCGCTGCAAGCGGGCAAATCGATCCAACTTCCCTTGCCCGACGGCAGCATCGCCGAAATCGAGCCCACCGATGTGTGGATCACGCCCAAAGTCGAAAAAGGCTGGGGCGGCATCGCGGACCGCGGCACGCAGATTCTGCTCGATGGCCGCATCACGCCTGCACTGGAGTTGGAAGGCTTGGCCCGCGAGGTGATTCGCCACGTGCAGAACGCCCGCAAGGACGCCGAGCTGGAAATGGACGACCGCATCGTCCTCTATCTTGCCACGGATGACGCGAAGCTGGCCGAAGCGATCCAGGTGCATCGCGATTACATCGGCAACGAAACGCTGGTCGCCGAATGGGCGACGGCGCCGCTGGGCGATGGAGCGTATCGCACCGAGGTCAAGATCGAAGGAGCGAAGCTGGTGATCGAGTTGAAGAAGCACGGCGACTGACGCCGATCTCTTGGACGCGGTCAAGAGCAATGCTACAATCGCGTTAGAGAGAAGGGGGGTCTGCCATGAGCGCAGTCAAAGCAACGTGGAAGAATGGCCAGGTCGTCCTGGAGGGCCAGGTCGATTGGCCTGAGGGGCGTCGTCTCGTGGTCGCGGAAGATACCGTGGTCGAGGATGACGAACAACCCGATGATCCCGAAACCATCGCACGCTGGCTTGCCGAATTCGAGGCCATTCCGCCGCTCGAAATGACCGCCGAAGAAGAAGCAGAGTGGCAAGCGGCTCGGAAGGCCCAGCGCGATCTCGAAAAATCGACCTTCAACGAGCGAGCGGAGGAGCTTCGGAGAATTTTCGAGTGAAACGCTACCTTCTCGACACCAATGCGGCAGGCGACTGCATTTTCCGCCGCCGGGGCGTTCACGAACGGGTCGCACAGGCCAGGGCCGCAGGGGCGAAATTTGGTCTTGCCTTGCCTGTCGTTGCCGAGCTACTGGCCGGGATTGAAAATAGTTCCAGCCGCGACAAGAACCTCGCCATTGTGAACCGCCACTTGAGATTGTTTCGTATCTGGCCACTCACGATGCCATCCGTGCGGATATATGGCCGGCTTGTTGCCGAAACGCGGAGTACCGGCCGTACCATCGGCGCGATGGACTTGCTAATCGCATCGATTGCGCTTTCACTGAAAAACTGCACTGTGGTCAGCAATGATTCCGATATGCGACCCGTGCCGAGATTGATTGTCGAGGATTGGATTTCCTGAAGGCGCACACGATAAACGGGACGGACGAATTCACAGCGCTGATTGTCGGACTCCACATGGCCAACCCTGAGAAGCCGCCGCTGAGGTCGGCCAAGCGTTCCATCGATGTCGATATGTCGCCGACCGCGATCGATCGACGGATGCGCGAAATGTTTGAGCTATGGGAGGTGTGGCGGTTCTTGAAGAACTTCCGCCCGGTCGGACGGCCTGCGGAGGCATCCACGGCGCGTAAGAGCAAATCCTGATGCTGGGGAGCCTCACCATGTCCATCGACAAAATCGAGCAGCTCATCTTCGTCGGCTTCAACGGCTATGTCGCCGCCCTGGACCGCGATACCGGCGAGATTGTCTGGTCGAACAACAAGATGCATAGCGGCTACGTGTCGCTGCTCTTGGACCGCGATCGCCTGATCGCGTCCACGAATGGCTACATGTATTGCCTCGATCCGTATACCGGCGAGATTCTCTGGCACAATCCGATGACGGGCTATGGCATCGGTCCAACTGCGATTGTGTCCGTGCGCGGCCGGAGTTCGCAGGTGTTGACGGCCCATGCCGCCGCCCAGGACGCCGGGAGTCGGGCCACCACCACGAACACGTCGGTGGCGGCGGGTTCGTGAAGCGTGAATTCTGTTTGCAATGCTCACGCGTTGGGATACAAAAACCTCACGCAAAAAACGATCATTCATGCCGGCATTGATGTGAACGAGGAGCAGGATGAGAAACGTAGTCACGATGATTCTTGCCGGCGGCAAGGGGACGCGGCTGGAGCCGTTGACTCGCGATCGCGCCAAGCCGGCGGTGCCCTTCGGCGGGCTTTACCGCATCATCGATTTTCCGCTGTCCAATTGCATCAACAGCGATCTGCGCCGCATTCTCGTCCTGACGCAGTACAAGGCCCGCAGCCTCGATCGGCACATCGCGACCGGCTGGGGCTATTTGAGCCGGGAGCTCGACGAATACATCGACGTGCTGCCGCCGCAACAGCGGCTCGATGAGCAATGGTATCAAGGCACCGCCGACGCCATCTATCAGAACATTTACACCATCGAGAAGGCCAATCCGAAATATGTGCTGATCCTGGCCGGCGATCATATCTACAAGATGGATTACGGCGACATGATCCGCGCTCACATCGAGAAGGAAGCGGATTTGACGGTTGGCTGCTTGCCGGTCCCAGCCAAGGAAAGCATCCATTTCGGCGTCATGCAGGTTGACGGGGGTGACCGCATTCTCGGCTTCAAGGAAAAGCCGAAGGATCCCGACACGATTCCGGGCGATCCGGAGCACATTCTGGCGTCGATGGGGATTTACGTTTTCACCGCCCGCCTCATGTATGAATTGTTGTGCCAGGACGCGACCCGGCCCGATTCGAGCCACGATTTCGGCAAGAACATCATTCCGGGCATGATCGAGCGGAACCGGGTGTTTGGCTATCGCTTCCGGGACAAGAACCAGAAGCCGACGCCTTACTGGCGCGATGTCGGCACGCTGGACGCGTATTATCAGGCGAACATGGATTTGATTCAGGTGGTGCCGGAGTTGAATCTTTATGATCGGGTTTGGCCGATCCGCACGAACCAGCCGCAGCTGCCGCCCCCCAAGTTCGTTTTCCGCGAGGAATCGAGCGGCCGGCGCGGCGAGGCGCACGACAGCATCGTGTGCGCGGGTTCCATCGTTTCTGGCGGGCAGGTGATGCGCAGCATTCTCTCGCCCAATGTCCGCATCAATAGCTTTGCCCACGTCGAGGATTCGATCCTGTTCGGCGGCGTCGATGTGGGCCGCGGCGCGAAGATACGCAAGGCCATCATCGACAAAGAGGTCAAGATTCCCGCCAACACGGTGATCGGCTACGATGCCGAGCACGATCGCCGCCGCGGGTTCACGTTCACCGAATCGGGCATCGTCGTCATCGCCAAGGGTGAATCGGCGGAGACTTTCAAGAAGCCGTGATGGTTTACGTTTAGCGCCCGCATCATGCCGCGTTTTTTTTTTTTGCTTTAAGGCGAGCGGCAAGAGTTTTTCTCCCCTCTCCCTCCGGGAGAGGGGCCGGGGGTGAGGGCGTTTGGCGAGTTGTTTTGAAGTCCCTGCCCTCACCCCCAACCCCTCTCCCGAAGGGAGAGGGGGGTAGATTATGTAGTGCCGCTCGCCTAAGCGGCGAGAGATTGAGACGATGAGCGAAGCCAACTTCCAACCTGAACCGCCGGCCCCCGCGCCGTTGCCGCCGCCGGCAAAGAACCATCTTTGGATTTACTTTTTCGCGTTCCTCGTTGTTGCCAGCGTTGGCGTCGCCGTGACCATGATCTCGTTCAACCTTAGCATTCAGCTCAAGCCGGAAAATCTGGAAACCAACCGCAAGCTCTGGGAAGAGAAGGGCCCCAAGAGTTACAACCTGATCTACACCGAGCAGGTGAATGAAGATCGCAAGACCGTTTTCGCCGTCAAGGTCCGCGCCGGCAAGGTCACCGAGGTGCTGATGGATGGCAAGCCACTGGAGCCGACGATGGAAGACGGCCGCGTGCACGATCCGCGGCCGTATCGCAGCATGGAAGGCATCTTCCGGAGCATCGAGCGCTTTATGGAGATCGACCAGAAGAAGGACGCGCCCACGGCCTACGTTGTGGCGGTTTTCGATCCGGACGACGGCGCCGTTTTGAAATACATCCGCAGCGTCATGAAGACGGGACAGCGCGTGGAGTTGAATTTGAAGGTGGAAGCGGTGCAAGAGCCGCGCCCGAAGTAAGCGGTTGGCGCGGACCGCTTACTTCGTGCGCGGTTCATCGAGTCAGGTTTGTGCCGCGACGGTGCCTTGAAGCTGCTCGACCAGTTCCGGCGAGGCTTGCATGGTGCCCTTGCACTTGGGGTAGTTGTTGCAGCCGAAGAAGAACTTGCCCCAGCGGCCGGGGCGGAGTTTCATGGGGCCGTCGCATTCCGGGCAGCGGATGTCGGCGGGCGCGTCGATGGCGACGCTCTTTTTCTTGGCCGGGCCGGCGCCGCCTTCCGATTTGAGCTTTTCCTTCAATTCCTCCGGCAGCGGCTTGGTGCTGCGGCACGTCGGGTAGGCGGCGCAGCCCAGGAACGGGCCACGAAAGCCGCGTTTGACCACCATTGGGCCGCCGCACTTTTCGCAGGTGACGCCGGTGTCGATCGGCTTGACCGGCTTGCCCTCGGCGTCGATTTCAACGATGTTCTTGCACTTGGGGTAGGCGCTGCAGCCGAGGAATGGGCCGCGTTTGCCCATGCGCTGGACCATGGGGCTGCCGCATTTTTCGCAGGTAAACTCGGTCGGCTGGCTGGTGACGACCGGTTTTCCCTCGGCGTCGAAGTTCATGGTGGTCTTGCACTCGGGATAGCCGCTGCAACCGAGGAAGGGGCCTGATTTGCCCTGGCGTTTGACCATTTCCTTGCCGCAGGTGGGGCAATTGATGCCGGTGGGGGCGGGGGGCTCGCCGGGGGCCTGGCCTTCCACGGTTTTCTTCTTGATGTAGGTGCACTTCGGGTCATCCTTGTAGCCGGAGCAGCCGTAGAACTTACCGAATTTGCTGTAGCGCTCTTCGAGGGGTTTGCCGCACAGGGGGCACTTCGGCGCTCCTTGCGCATCTCCGTCTCGGCCTTTTCCAGGTTCTCGGCAAAGGGGCCGTAGAAATCCGCGAGCACCTGGTTGCGCTCGTATTTCTTCGTCTCGATCTGGTCGAGTTCCTCTTCCATGCTGCGCGTGAAGGTGACATCCATCACCCTGGGGAAATGCTTGACGAGGATGTCGGTCACTTTCATGCCGAGGGCCGTCGCATAAAACCGGCGGTCCTTGACCTCGACGTATTGGCGGTCCTTGATTTTTTCGATGATGGCCGCGTAGGTGCTGGGTCGGCCGATGCCCTCCTTCTCGAGCGTCTTGACCAGCGATGCTTCATTGAAGCGCGGCGGCGGCTCGGTGAAGTGCTGCGTCGGCTTCAAATTCAAGAGATTCAGCGGATCCGTCTCCTTCATCGGCGGCAGAATCACGTCCTCCTGCTTGCTCGACTGCACATAAACCTTGCGATAGCCGTCGAATTTCAGCGTCTTGCCCTGCGTTTTGAAGACGCCCTTGGCGGCGCTGATCTCGACATTGGTGACCGCCCAGACCGCCGGCGTCATTTGGCAGGCGACGAAGCGGTTGTAGATCAGCGTATAGAGCTTGAGCTGCTCGGGGGGCAGATGCGGCGCGACCTTTTCCGGCGTGTAGGACACGTCGGTGGGCCGAATCGCTTCGTGGGCCCCTTGAGCGTCCTTGGATGCCGCGTAGACATTCGCCTTGGCGGGCAAGTATTTTTCACCGAAATTGTCGCTAATGTGGCTGCGGCATGCTTTGAGGGCCTCATCGGCGATGCGCGTGCTATCGGTGCGCATATAAGTAATGAGAGCGACCTGTCCCTCCTTGCCGAGCGCCACGCCTTCGTAGAGACGCTGGGCGACCATCATGGTGCGCTTGGCGGTGAAGCGCAGCCGCAAGGACGCTTGTTGCTGGAGGGTGCTGGTCGTGAACGGGGCTTGCGGCTTCTCCTGCCGATCCTTCTGCTCGACCTTGCTGACGGCGTACGACGCCCCGGTGAGCGCCTTGACGATCGGATCGACCTCGGCCTGGGCCGATGCCTTGAATTTCTTGCCGTCCCATTCCGCCAATTCGGCGACGAACGCCCCCTCCGGCAATTGCTCTTCCGGCTTTTCCTCGGCCTTGCCTTCCTCGTCGAGCTCTGGCTCGTCTTCTTCTTTAGGCTTTGGCTTGGCCGTCTTCTTCGCCTTGGACTTCTGCGTCACGGCAGTGAATGTTTGCTGCCGAAGGACGGCGGCGATGCGCCAAAATTCTTCGGGTTTGAACGCTTCGATCTCGCGTTCGCGTTCAACGATAAGTCGGACCGCCACCGATTGCACCCGGCCGGCGGTCAGGTGATCGGCTTGCGTTAAGCTTAAGAGAGGGCTCAGCTTATAGCCGACGATCCGGTCGAGAAAACGGCGGGCTTCCTGGGCGGCGACGCGGTCCATGTCGATGTCGCCGGCGGCGGCGAACGCCTTCTGCACGGCGGTCTTGGTGATTTCGTTGAAGGCGACCCGGCGAATCTTGGCGTCCTTCAGGCCGAGTGCTTCCTTGAGATGCCAGGCGATCGCTTCGCCTTCGCGGTCGGGGTCAGGTGCGAGATAAACCAGGTCGGCGGCGCTGGCCTGCTTCTTGAGCTGGGTCAGCAATTCCTTGCGGTCCTTCAAATCGCGGTAGGTCGGAACCCAGCCGGCTTCGATATCGATGCCGAGCTTGGTTTTGACCAGATCGCGCACGTGCCCCTTGCTGGCGACGACATCGAAGCCGTCGCCGAGGTATTTATTGATCGTCTTCGCCTTGGCGGGCGATTCGACGATGACGAGCGATTTTTTCTTCCGTGTTGCCATGATGCTTCCTTCTTTCCGAATTCGTTTAGCGTTCGCAGTGAAGCGCCAGCGTCGTGGGCCCGCTGGTGGGGCGCTTCCCTGCGAACGCTAAACGGGGACGGCCGATCTTGCAACGGAGTTTACGGTTTCTTGTCCAACTGTCCACATCCGCTTAACATTATCACTGGCAAGTCAAGGGGGTGTTTCACTATAATGAACGATCATCCCCTATCACCCGCACTTCGAAACTCGACGTGTGTCGAGGGTGCATGGCAGGATGCAGTGCCCTGAAATCGAGGATCCCATGGCGTTCCATGCTTCGCATACGTTTCAGAAAAACCGCCGTTTCTGGATGGCCGCCGTGCTGATGATCTGCATGGTCAGCTTCGTTTTCTGCACCGGCATGAAGGGGGACATGGCCGAGCGCTTCGGCCACCTGATCGGTCGCAGCGGCCCGGCCATCGCCACAGTTGGAGGCCACAACGTCAGCAGCCGCGACCTTTACGAATTGAAAACGCAACGCAATGTCGCCGACCAGTTCATGCGCAATTGCACCGACATCGCCTTCAAGAAAGCCTCCAAGATTGCCTTCGAGGAAGACCGCCGCAAGGACGACAAGAACGCACAGGCACGGGCCCAAGCCAGAATTCAGCTTCTAAACATCCAGACCACACTCTTCGGGCGCAAGAGCAAACCGCGTTACTTCGACCTCGGCGTGAAATTCGACGACCTGCTGGAGTTCAAGCTCTGGCAGGCGGTTGCCGACAAGCTGGACATTCACCTCGACGAAGAGCGCTTCAAGCTGATGTTCCAGTTCGAGTTTTTCACCAGGGAGGTCCTTGATGAAGGCGATGTCGCGCGTGCCCAGAACGAGACCCGGCGCAATTTCCAGAACATCAACGACGTTTACATTCGCCATGCGCTGATCGAGGAGTTCCGTGTCCGCATCGCCCAGGAAGCGGTGCTGATGTCTCAACCGTTCCAGGTGTTCACGAGGCGCCAGCGGGACGTGTTCACCATGAAGTTCAGCAACGCGGAGATGCCGGACGAGATTCGCGCGCCGCTAACGCTCGCGCAGCTATGGGAAGCTTACAAGGAGAAGCGGGCGGAATTCAATGTGACGCTGGTGCCTGTGCACGTGGAGGATTTTCTCAAGGAGATCAACGACGAGCCGAACGACCTGGCCAAGGCGGAGTATTTTGCGAAGCACAAGGACAAGCCGGCCGATCCCGGCGCGTCGGACCGCGGGCTGCAGTTGCCGATGCGCGTCAAGATCGAGTACGTGATGGCCGATCCGACTTCGAAGGAATATCTGGGTTTGGCGCGGGTCGTGGAAGCGCTCAAGGCGACGAATCCGATCTGCCTGGACGCGGTGCAATCGCCGCTGGGCGTGGCGGTCCGCGCCATGGCGGTGGGGCAGAAGCACCGGATGGACGTGGAGAATCAGTATCGGCTTTTAGCCAACTCGCAGCGGTTCGATTTCACGGCGACCGGCCAATACCTGCCGGGCGCTGCTTACCCCACCATGACCTGGCTGGCGAATCGCCATCCCGAGGCCGCTGCGAGCATGATTGCGGCCGGTTTTTCGGGGCCGGCGGCCGACATGGGTGCGCTGGCGGGCTACATGAGCTGGGGAGCGCTCAAGCATCCCGAAGTGCTGGAAGCCAGCACGAAAACCGAAGCCGAACGCCGGGCGCCGTATTTTGGCGCCATCGTCATGACTGCCGCGGCCGATCCATGGGGCACGCTGGCGCCGTTTCTGATTGCGGATCGATTTCTGCCGCCGCGCTTGCCGGTCGAAACCGTTCAGCATGAGATCGAAGAGATCCTCGCCAACCGAACGGCCGAAGAGTCGGCGCACGAGAACATGCAGACCTTGCGCGCCGCCCTGGAAAAGGCGAGCGGCGACGAGCACAAGTATCGCCGCGTGCTCAACGAGCTCGTCCCCAAGCTGAACCTGATCTACGGGCCCGCCAAGAAGGATGTCTATTTCAGCCGCTATTCGGTGGATGATGCCAAGGAGTTGGCGCCTCTGAAGGAATCCTACCTGAAATACATGACGCGCATCAATTTTTACGAAGCCCGCGACATGACGCCGGAGCGCCTGCTGAAACCGGCGGATTTCCAGAAGATGTTCTTCGATTCGAGCGAATCCTTCGCGGCGACGTCCCCATACCACGCGATGCCCTGGCCCCCCAATGCCAAACCAAGCACGACGCGCATGTGGAAGCCGGAAGATCCGCGCTTGATCGACCGCAAGCAAATTCGCCAGGAAGATTTCGAGGATTTCATGAAGCAGCTCGGCCAGAACGATCCGCTCAAGGCGATCCCGGAGCTGGACATGTTCAAGGACGCCGAGAAGCCGATCCTTTTCTGGCGCACGGCGGAGCGCATCCCGGAACGGCCCGCCGACTATGGCGACATCGACCGGAACCTGAAAAAATACCAGGCGGAATATGTCAAGGTGGGCGAGCAGGCCAAAAAAATGGAAGAGGTCTCAAGCAAGCTTGACGCGTTGCGCAAAAAGGAGGCCGAGCTGAAGAAAGCCCCTGGCAAAGAAGCTGAGCTCAAGCAAATTACCGAGGAAGCAAACGGCCTTGCCGAGCAGCGCAGAAAAATGGAGAGCCAGGCGCAGGGCAACGTCAGCGTCTTGCGGGCCCGGCAGATCGACTTCAAGGAAAAAGAAGCCGACCTCGAGGAAATCAAACGCCTCATCGTCGAAGGTTGGCGCTTCGAGCGGGCCCGCGCGGAGAAAGCTCTGCCCAGGGCTCAAAGCATCGCCATGGACCTGATCACCAATCTGCAAAAAACCAAGCTGGAGATCGCCGAGGCGGAGGCGGTCAAGCTCCATCGCGAGCGCATTGCGCTCAGCGGCCTGGCGCTCATGCACCCTGAGAAGCTGGCGGACAACAGCATTGATTACTTCAAGCAGCCGCTTCCCAAGAACACGATCCCCTTTGCCCGCGCCGACATGATGGACGACGCCGTGCGCCTCGACAATTTGACGGAACCGATCAAGATCGACAACCAGGCTCTGGACGACATCAACAAGATGCTGTTTGATAAGGCGCGCAATGTCAAGAAGAATCCCGAAGGGGATTATGTGCAAATCTTGACAAACCAGCCGCGCACGGTGTTCTACGTCGCGGTGGTGACGACGCCGCCATTTGCAGACCCGAAATGGTTCGGTCTCCTACCCGGATTTCGCGAGGATGACAACATCGTCATACGCGGCATCTACAATGTCTTGGAGGATCCGGGCCCGATGCGCCGCCGCTTCGTGCGCGATCACTTCGCCGAGCGCATCCAGCGGCAGGATGCCAAGGTCTACCGGGCCAATGTGGTCGCCTACCTTGGCCGCACGCTCGGCTTCGAGGTCTTGAAGGATGAGGCCCGCAAGGAATTCGACGATCGCGGCGGCGGCGATTGATGCATATTACGGAATTCGCTGCCGGCAGCCGTCGGCGCCCGTTCGTTGCACGGCGGGGGGGTGTCGTCGTGTGCGTGAAACGAATCGGCGCAACTCCGTGATTTACGAGCGGTTCCGGCACGAAAATTCGTTTCACGTCCATGGTTTCCATTGATGCCGCTTCACGTCCTTTGTGTCCAGTTAAGCCATACCGCCGCCTCGGCGTCGCTCGGCATGCGCCAATCGCCGCGCGGCGACAAGCTGATCGTGCCCACCTTCGGGCCGTCGGGCAAGCACGACCGCTTGAACTGGCTGGCGAAAAATCGCTCGATGAACACCTTCAGCCACCGCCTTATTTCTTCGATCGAATACGCCCGCTCAAATTCGGCATGCTCGGCCAGGAACAGGATTTTCTCCGGCGGAGCGCCGTAGCGCAGGAAGTGGAACAGAAAGAAATCGTGCAGTTCATATGGGCCGATCACGCTTTCGGTCGCTTGCGTGCCCTTGCCGTCTTTGCCCGTCGGCAAGAGCTCGGGCGAAATCTCCGTGGCGACGATGTCCAGCAGCGTTTTCTGCTCGGCTCCTTTGAATTCATTGCGTGCGACCCAGTCCACCAGGAACTTCACCAGCGTCTTGGGAATGCTGACGTTCGGATTGTACATGCTGATGTGATCGCCGTTGTAGGTGCACCAGCCGAGGGCGTATTCGGAGAGATCGCCGGTGCCGACGACGAAGCCGGAGTTCATGAGCAGCGAGGTGCGCATGCGGGCCTGCACGTTCTCGAAGACGAGGTCCTGGCAGCGTTCCGCCGGGACGTCATTCAAACGGGCAGTAAGCGTTTCGACTGTCAAGCCATCCAGCGCGATGCCGAAGGGGCGATGGCCGAGGGCGCGCATCTCATCCAGGCATAATGCCCGAATATCGATCTCGCGGGCATGGACGCCCAAATGCTGCATCAAGGCAAGCGCGTTGGCGCGGGTGCGGCCGGTGGTGCCGAAG
Source organism: uncultured Planctomycetota bacterium (assembly GCA_963767835.1). Lineage (GTDB taxonomy): Bacteria > Planctomycetota > Planctomycetia > Gemmatales > Gemmataceae > SIAQ01. Next base: position 110,051 of record CAVYFY010000013.1, on the reverse strand, counting down.
CCGGGCATGGTGATGGCGGCGATCTTCGAGCGCGGGGTTTGCAGCGTATCAAAGGTTTTGCAAGCGACCAGGAGCGCGAGCGTCGAATCAAGCCCGCCGGACACGCCGATGGCCACGGATGGCTTGCCGAGATGCTCCAGACGCTTCGCCAGGCCGGCGACCTGGGCGTGAAAGATCTCGCCGCAGCGTTCGGCCAGCTGGAGCTGCCCGGCCGGCACGAATGGATGCGCTTCCACGGGCCGTACCAGCCGGGCCGGGGATTTCTGTAAGTGAAATGGGATGCGGCGAAAAGGCCGAGCGCGGACAAGGTCGAGCGAATCGTTGAAGCTATTCATCATTTGGCGGTCGTTTTGCAGACGTTCCACGTCGATGTCGCTGACCAGAAGCGCGTCGTCGCGCCCGAAGCGCGGCGATTCGGCCAGCAGCGAACCGTTCTCGGCGATGAGCGCGTGGCCGCCGAAGACCACGTCGGTGGTCGATTCGCAAACACCGCTGCACGCGTAGACATAGCCAGCGATGCAGCGGCCCGACTGGCTGGCGACGAGCTGCCGGCGATAGCTCGCCTTGCCGATCACTTCATTGCTGGCGGAAAGATTGACGAGAATCTTGGCGCCGGCGAGCGCCTGAAAGCTCGAGGGCGGAATCGGCGTCCACAGATCCTCGCAGATTTCGACGCCGAGCACGACGCCTGGGAACATTTCATCCGCGAACAGCAAATCGGTCCCGAACGCCCTGTGCCGATTGCCCTGCCAATCGATGTGGTCGGAGTTGTTCCGCGCGGCCGGTGAGAACCAGCGGGCTTCGTAGAATTCCTTATAATTCGGCAGATACGACTTGGGAACGACGCTGAGAAGCTGCCCCTTTTGGCAGACCGCGGCGACGTTGTAAAGCTGATCGCCGACCAGCCAGGGCAAGCCGACGACGAACAGCCCGGCGTAGCGCCTTTCGCTTTCGCCCAGAAGATATTTGAGCGCGTTCAGGGCGGCCTTTTGCAACGCCGGTTGATGAAACAGATCGCCGCAGGTGTAGCCGGTGAGCGCCAGTTCCGGGAAGACAAGCACTTGAATTGCTTGCTGCTCGGCTTGATCGAAGAGATGCACCATACGCTCGGCATTGTAGGCGCAATCGGCCACGCGCAACCGAGGCAGCGCCGCCGCCACTCGGACGAAACCGTATTGGAGCATGGATCACTTTAATGGCGCACCCCCAGGAACGCTGCGCTTATCCTGGGGCTTGTGCTGGATGCTTGATTTTGCCCGCTACGATTACTGTATGGGCCCGGCCGCGCACTTTCATGCCGCCGAATGGGGAGTTGCGGCTCTTGCAGACGAATTTCGCCGGGTCAATCGTCCATTCCGCGTCCGGGTCGATGATCGTGATATCGGCAATCTCGTCGGGCTTGAGCGTGCCACGCTGGATGCCCAGGATGGCGGCTGGGTGCATCGAGAGCTTGGCGATCAACTGCGGCCAACTCAAATGGCCAGGATCGACCAGCATTTTCACGCAGATCGGCAAGAGCGTTTCCAGGCCGACGATGCCGAACGGAGCCTGATCCAGTTCGCGCAATTTCTTCTCCGGGGCTAATGGCGAATGATCGCTAGCCAGGGCGTCGAGCGTGCCATCCTTCAAGCCGGCAATGATCGCCTGCACGTCGGCAGCGGTGCGCAGCGGCGGGTTGAGCTTGAAATGGCTATCGTAGCTTCGCAGGCTGGCGTCGGTCAGGAAGCAATAGTGCGGGCAGGTCTCGGCGGTAACGCGCAGCTTTTGCTCCTTGGCCCGGCGAATCAGCTCGACGCTGCCGGCCGTCGAGACATGTTGGAAGTGGACGCGGCCGCCCGTGAGGCGAGCGAGCTCGATATCGCGGTGGATGATGACTTCCTCTGCCGCCGAGGGCATGCCGCGCAAACCGAGCCGCATGCTTTCCTTGCCTTCGTGCATGAGACCGCCGCGCGTCAACTCGATGTCTTCGGCGTGGCTCAAAACCGGCTTGTCGAACATGCGGCAATATTCGAGAGCGCGGCGCATGATCTCCGCGCTCTGGATCGGCGCATCGGCATCACCGAAGGCGACGGCGCCGCCCTTGACAAGCCCGCCGATCTCCGCCAGCTCGGCGCCCTTGCGCCCCTTGGTGACGCAGCCGACCGGGAAGACGTTAGCGTTGCCCGCCCGTTCCGCTTGCAGATGCACGAACTCGGCCGCCGCCTGGTGATCGAGCGGCGGCTCGGTGTCCGGCATGCACGCCACGGAGGTGATGCCCCCCGCGAGCGCCGCCGCCGAGCCGGTCTTGATCGTCTCGTCCTCTTCGCGCCCCGGCTCGCGCAGATGGACGTGCATGTCGATCAGGCCAGGGCAAACGATCATGCCGGCCGCGTCAATGGTGCGTTCCGCGCGGAGTTCCGGCTGCGGGCCAATGCGATGAATGCGCTCGCCGTGAATCCAAAGATCGGCGACGCGATCCAGATTCTGGGCGGGATCGATGAGGCGGCCGTTGGTGATGCGTAGGAGAGTCATGACGATATCATGTTATCCGAAGCTGGCCAGCTCGCCCAAGCCGGCACCTTCGCACATTATCCCTCCGGCTGCCCGCAAAGCAAGTACAGCACCGCCATGCGCACCGCCAGGCCGTTGGTGACTTGCGTCAGGATCGCGGAGTGCGGGCCGTCGGCGACTTCCGGCGTGATCTCGACGCCGCGATTGATTGGGCCGGGGGCGAGCAGCAACAAATCCGGCTTTGCTTTTTTGAGCCGCTCGCTGTCCATGCCGAAGAGCCGGGCGTATTCGGCGATCGACGGGAACAGACCGCTGCGCTGGCGCTCGAACTGGATGCGAAGCATGTTGATGACATCGCAGCGCGGCAGCACCTCGTCGAGATGGTGCGACACCTCCACGCCCAGCTCCGTGATCTCGCGCGGCACCAGCGTCGGCGGGCCGCACACGATCACCTTTGCTCCAAGCTTCGTCAGGCCGTGAATGTTGCTGCGGGCGACCCGGCTATGGACGATGTCGCCGACCAGGCCAATGGTCAAGCCTTCGAGATGACCGCGGATTTGCCGAATGGTGAAGATATCGAGCAGGCCTTGAGTGGGATGCTCATGAGCGCCGTCGCCGGCATTGATGACGCCCGCTTTCAGATGTTGCGACAAAAGATGCGGGGCGCCGCTGGTGGAATGGCGGACGACGACGAGGTCGATCCCCATTGCTTCGATGTTCTTGGCCGTATCGATGAAAGTTTCCCCCTTGCTGGTGCTCGAGCCGCTAGGGGAAAAATCGGTAATGTCCGCGCCAAGCCGGCGGGCGGCGAGGGCGAAGCTGGTGCGCGTGCGCGTGGACGGCTCGAAGAAAAGACTGACCACGACCTTGCCCGCCAGATTCGCCCGCTTCCTGCGAGGCTCCTGCGTGTCCCGGATGAAATGCTCGGCCAAATCGAGAATGGCAACGAGGTCCTCCCGGCTCAGTTCCTCCAGGCCGAGCAGATGCGAGCGACGCCAATTCATGCGGGGCAACATTCGAGTCCCTATTTCAAGCCCTGATACGTTCCGATGAGGACCATAGGCCGCATCAAGTCGATGACATTGGTGGGGATGGTTGACGATGAAACGTAATTGTCGAAGATCTTGAGGTTTTCGCTGCGGCGGGCGCCAAGGCGGTGGCGCTGGCGGGCGAGAGCCATCCACGCCAGGGCGAGCGTGACGCCTTCCTTGTCTTCGGCGACCAGATCGTTCAATTCGTCGGTGCTGATCGGACCGGTCGATTTGTCGCACTTGGCGAGGAATACCTCCAAGCGGGCACGCAGCTTGAACGGGGGCGGCATCTGTTCGATGGCCTGCTTGACGGCGTCATTTTCGTCGAGGCGGGCGCCCAGCGCGCTGAACTCGAGCCATTGCCACGGCGTTGGCGTAATCTTCTTCGAATCCTTGGCGATCTCCAGAGCGGCCTTGAGCGCCTCGGCCGACTTTTCCTTGTTTTTGTCAAGCAACGCAACGGCCGCGATGCCCAGGAAGGCATCGAGCTTATCTTCCTCGGGGCCTTTGAGGTTCGCCAGCTTGAACGCCTCGTCAAACTTGCCCTTGCGAGCGTAACCTTCGGCAAAGCCGACGCGCAGGTTTCCGTCGTTAAGTTCCGCCACGTCGAGGTCCTTTTCGTCGGCGGCATCGAGCTTCTTGTCGTCCCAGTAGACGAGCGCGATCTGCTGGCGGAATGCGAGCGGTCGCTTGTTGCCGCCGACCTCGGCACTGAGGCCGCCGGCCAAGCCAATGGCCATGGCTCGCCGCTCCTTCAGGCCGGTTTGCTGGTCGAGCCGGGCGGCGATTTCACGCAGGGCGATGACCTGGATCTGCGGAGTCTTGATTTTCTCCAGAGTTGCAACGAGATTTTTGCGGGTTTCCTCCCAATCTTGCCTCCGCTTCGTGAGAAGATCGTCACCGGTGCCAGCGCACTCGATTTGCGACAGGGCCAGATCGATCAAGAAAAACTGCTCGTGAATAAAAGGCTTATCAAGGGATGGACCGTCATCGCCGAATTTGATGTACGACAGGGCGGCGCCGAAATCCTTCTTGGCCAGGTAGATTTTTGCGTCGCGCCCCTGCAAACGGTAAATCGCCCTGGTGCGCTCCGCCTCCGCTCTCAGGAGGGGTTCCTGGATCTTGGGTTGCTGCCCCTCGAGAAGCTGCTTGATATCCTCGACAACGTTGTGCTGCTCGTGCGATTTGGATAATCGGAAGACACCGACGCCTGCCACCGAGAGCAGCGCGACGATCCCGATGGTGTAGAAGCCTCGCTGCAGCCAGCCGAAAACACCGAGCGGGGGCCTGGCCGGCTTTTCGATGGCGCCGGCTTTCTCCAAAGAATCGTGGCGGGCGCGGGTCGCTTCTTCGGTGCCCCAAGCATTGTCGAGCGCTTCGGGCATGTTGACAATTGCCGCCGCCGGCCCCTGGCGCTCCATTTTACGCCAATCCTTTTTCTCCGGTGTCTTGGGCAATGGCACCTTGACGATGCGTTTGCATTCCGGATTCGGACATTGCGCCTGTTTGCCGGCCAATTCGATCGGCAGCTTAACCTCCTCGTCGCACCATTGGCACTTGAAATCGATGGTTGTGGGGGCCTTGCTTTCTTCCGGGGGCGGCGGCTCATCGGCCAGTGCGGACAGCGCTTCCTCCTCGACATTCTCCGGCGGCAGTTCAATCGGATCGGGTGGAGGAGTTTTGCCGTTCGTTCCACTGGGGAGGGGGACCGTCCCGTTGGTGTCGTCCTTCGCCTTGGTCTTGGCCGCAGGCTTCGCGGCGGCGACAGGCTTTTTGGGAGCGGCCGGCCCGGGTTTCGGCGTTCCGGGTTTAGCCGACGCGGGCGATGCCTTGGCCGGCGACGCCATCGGCACCGCCACCACGCCCTGGCATACCGGGCACTTGATCTTCTTGCCCTCGAGATGATCCTTCACGCTCAGCGTCTTCTTGCACTTCTCGCATTTGACCCGGATCGGCATGACATGAACCCTGATGTTCTCGGCGCGGGCCGACGGCTGTCTGTCAGTTTAATCGATTTGTCGGCGATGGGTAAGCCTAAATCCGTGCTCCAATCGTGGGTTCCTACGTAACCTGAAGCGCAGTTTTCAAGCAGGAGTCGAGTTGCCGGTTCATGGCATCCGAGAGCTTGCCGATCACTTTGGTGATGCTGGCCTCGGCAACCATTGCAAGAAAGAGGCAGCACACGACCGAATTCTGATCCAAACCGGTCGCCGCACCCTCGGGCGTTGAGCTTTCAATCAGGAAACTTGCCGGGTCCGAGGCGGCGGCGAGATTCTTCGTGATCTCGGCCACGATAAGGTGCTTTAGCTTGGCGTTGTAAAGATCGGCCTGGATGATTACCGCGGGTCGCTTCTTCCCACGGTTCCCACTGGCATGCGGGATGCGCGTCATGACGATGTCGCCGCTCTGAAGCGTCATGGGGTTCTTCCAAAGGAATCGAGCATGTCGCAGGCTTCGGAGAGCAGCGCATTCCTTTCCTCGTCCGTCCATGGACTGTCGTCATGTGCCTCTTCGACAAGGCGTCCGTATTCAGCGAGAGGCTCGAGAACAAACGTCTCCTGCGTCTGTGGATTCACCACGTGCGGCGGCGTCCCATTGGGATTCCCAAGGGCCAGAATCTGCTGTTGGGTAAGTTCGATCATGCGTTTATTTCCTTTTCCGCATTCTATCTTGGCTATGCGCGGCCGGCAAGCTTCTACATCGCCCCATCGCCCCATCGCCCTGGAATGCCGAATAATCCGCACCTGACGCGCCGGACCTTTTGTACCGCCGATTCCTTGGCATTTCCGTTGCAGCGTCTTTACGTGACCGGCCGATGCAACCTATACGCATCCGTGCCCCTCTTCTTTCGGTGATCCCGCCATGCAAGCCGTTGCTCGTGCCGTGCGTCCCCTGCTGTGGGCGGCGGCAACCCTCGTTTGCCTGTCGCCAATCGCACGAGCCGATGGCCCGCTCACGATCGCGCAACTCAAGAAATTCAGCGTGTGCGAACTGGACCGCGTTTTTGAAGAAGCCACGCCGGGCGAGATTCCGGTCGGTTACGCGCGCGGCCGGGTGCTGCTTATGACCGATGCGCGTTTGCCGCGTGTTCGCGCTTGCCTGGCCAGCGCGGTCTGGAAGGGCAAGACCTTCGACGAAAGCGGCGCATTCATCAATCAATTCCCGGGCTTCCAGGCCTTGCGTGGCTCCGCGGAACCAGGCATCAGCTGGCACGACGGCAAACCGTGCCTGGTGCTGGATTACCCGTCCGACACGCCCGTCTTCGGCAACACGCGCGATGAACTCCGCCAGATCGGACCGGGCCTCTATCTTGCCCGGCTCTACCAGCGCTGCCCCTGCCCGCATTTCCGCGGCTACTTTGTCATTCAAGTCGAATGCGCGTGCCCGTGATTGAATCGCCGCTTGCGGCGTGGCATTCGGGTTGCATCTGCTGCGCCGCAAGCGGCAACATTTTTTTTCTTGGATTTTCGCGGACGAGCAAGTCTCATAAAAAGAATCCATCATCTGCCTTCCGGGAGAACGCCATCATGCGCCGTGTCCTGCTTTTCGCCAGCCTCGTTGCCGCCGCTATCTTTCTCGCCAACTGGCACGCCAGCCCCGCCGAGCAACCGGACAAGGAGCCGGTGCGCAAAGCCTTCGGCCTGGAAAAGCGCGTGCCGTGGACCACGTCGAAGGTGATCGGCTCCCCCGAACCGCCGCCGCCGTACAAGACGGAGTTGGCGTTTCCGAAGCTGCCCAAGTTCGAGGAGCCGCTCGATCTGACGTATGCGCCGGGGACCAATCGGCTGTTCGTCGCGGGCCGTTGGGGCAAGATCTGGTCGTTCGTCAACAAAAAGGATGTGGACAAGGCCGATCTCGCGCTCGAATTCAAGCCGAAGAAGGTGATTTACGCGACGACCTTTCATCCCGACTTCAAGAACAACGGCTACTTGTTCGTGACCTGGATTCCGCACCCGGAAAAGGATCGGGACCCGAAAGGCTCGCGCGTGTCACGCTTTACCGTCAAGGGGGAGCCACCGGTCATTGATCTGGCTTCGGAGAAGATCATCTTCGAATGGCCCAATGGCGGGCACAACGGCGGTTGCCTCAAGTTCGGCCATGACCGCTTGCTCTACATCGTCACCGGCGACGGCTCCGGCATCGCCGACTCCAACAATATCGGCCAGGACCTCTCCAGCATTCACGCCAAGCTGCTGCGCATCGACGTGGACCATCTGCCCCGCGGCGGCGGATCTTACGGCATCCCGCAAGCGACAATCCCTTCGTCAACACCAAGGGCGCTCGTCACGAAGTCTACGCCTACGGTTTGCGGCAACTCTGGCGCTTCAGCTTCGACCGCAAGACCGGCGATCTCTGGGGCGGCGAAGTCGGCCAGGATCTGTGGGAGGGCATCCTCAAGATCCAAAAGGGCGGCAACTACGGCTGGTCCGTGATGGAGGGCACGCATGAGTTCCTGCCCGAACGCAAAAAGGGACCGACGCCGATCCTGAAGCCAGTCGTCGAGCATTCGCACACGGATTTTCGTTCGATCACAGGCGGGTTTGTTTATCACGGCAAGCGGTTGAAGGAACTCGCAAGGGCATTACATCTACGGCGACTTCGATACCGGCCGAGTGTGGGAGATTTTTGAAGAGGAGGAAAGGCATCCTGGCGGTCCGGGCTTCCGAATCGTCACACTCGTGAAGAATCGCGAAATCGCCCGCACCACCTATCGCATCGTCACCTGGGGCGAGGATGCCGACGGCGAAATCTACTTCTGCGATTTCACCGGCGGCGGGATTTATCAACTGGTGAAAGCGCCGGACGCGAAACCGCAAGCGACGTTTCCACGCAAATTGTCGGAGACGGGGATTTTCGCCTCGACCAAGGACCACAAGGTCGCGCCCGGCGTCATCCCCTATTCCGTCAACGCCCAGCTCTGGGGCGATCATGCCTACAAGGAACGCTTCATCGCCATCCCCGGCAACGGGCAGATCGGCTTCGACGAGATCGAACTATCCGCAGCCCTCCCCCGGCGCTCCCCCCGGCTGGCGCTTCCCCGATGGCACCGTCCTGGTGAAAACCTTCGGCATGGAAATGGAACGCGGCAATCCTAAGAGCAAGAAACGCCTCGAAACCCGCATCCTCCATTTCCAGCAATTCCCCGGCACCCAGGAATACGGCGACCAGGTCTGGAACGGCTACACCTACGTCTGGAACGACGACCAGACCGACGCCGAGTTGCTCGATGAAAAGGGGCTAGACAAGAAGCTGACGATCAAGGTGGGCGACAAGATGGTCGAGCAGAACTACCGCTTCCCAAGCCGGGCGGAATGCACGCTTTGCCATACCACCGCCGCCAAATACGCGCTCGGCGTCAGTACGTTGCAGATGAACCGCGATCACAACTACGACGGCGTCATCGCGAACCAACTCGCCACGCTGGAGCACATTGGCATCTTCACGAAGAAACTGCCGAACGAACCCACGAAGCTGCCGAAGCTCGCCGATTACAATGACAAGTCGCTGCCGGTTGACGTGCGGGCCCGCTCGTACTTGCACTCCAATTGCAGCCATTGCCACATCAAATGGGGCGGCGGCAACGCGGAGTTCAAGCTGCTCGCCACCCTGCCGCTCGAACAAATGGGCATCGTCAACGTCAATCCCGCCCACGGCAACTTCAAAATCGACGGCGCCAAGCTGGTCGTCCCCGGCCATCCTGAGCAATCGATCATCCTTGAACGCATGAAAATGACCGGCCTGGGGAGAATGCCGCACATCGGCTCGCGCGTCGTCGATGAGCAAGCGGTGGGCCTGGTGCGCGACTGGATCAAGGTGATGAAGTAGAATGCATGGGGGAGCGCGACCGGCATCGAGGCGCATCAAGGCGATTCGTTTGATTTCCAATAGGATGTCGTCAGGCGGATTTCGAGGTCATCAAGGAGAATCGTCATGAAAAAGATCAGCGCCCTGGCAACATGTGCCGCGCTTTTTGTCGGGCTGAGCTTCGTTCACGCCGGCGGCGAAACGGTGGAGCTGGGCGGCTTGAAATCCAAGACCCCCGAGGGCTGGAAGAAACAGACGCCCAGCAACAGGCTGCGCAAGTTTCAGTTCTCCGTGCCGAAGGTCGAGGGGGACAAGGAAGATGCTGAGCTGGTGGTGTTTTTCTTTGGCAAAGGCGGCGGCGGGTCGAACGATGACAATATCAAACGCTGGAAAGGCCAGTTCATCGCGCCCGAGGGCAAGACGATGGACGAAGCGACCAAGGTGGAAAAATTCAAAGTGGGGAAGGTTGCCGACGTTGTCTATGTCGATATGCACGGAACGTATAAATACAAGAACCCGCCTTTCGATCCCAACGCGAAGGAAGTACGCAAGGAGAGTTTTCGCCGCATCGGCGTGATTTTCGATACCGACGAAGGCCCGTATTTCATCACCTTGACCGGCCCCGCCAAGACGATGGCCAAGAACAAGGAAGCGTTGGATGGCTGGATCAAGGCGTTCAAATGATGCCGCGCGGCAATCATGCATTCATTCCCCTTCGATTATACGCTGCCGCCCGAACTCATCGCACAAGAGCCATGCGAGCCGCGTGATCATGCCCGCTTGATGGTGGCGGATCGGCACGACCAATCGTTGCGTCATCATCGCTTTGACGATCTGCCGACGCTACTTGAGCCGGGCGATTTGCTGGTCCTCAACGACACGCGCGTGGTGCCGGCACGCCTGCTCGGCAAACGGGCTGCAACCGGCGGCAAATGGGAAGGCCTTTTCCTGCGTGAACTGCCTGACGCGACCTGGGAGATGCTGTGCCAAACGCGCGGCACGCTCACGCAAGGCGAGATCATTGCAATTCCCCCCTCGCCCCACCGGGGGAGTGGGGCCAGGGGTGAGGGGGGTGAAAGCCTGCTGACACTGCAATTGTTCGCCCGATTGCCCGCGGGTCGTTGGCAGGTGAAGCCGCTGCTGCCCGGCACGACGGTTGAATTGCTGGAGCGATTCGGCCAGGTGCCGCTGCCGCCGTACATCCGCAAGGGGGCTGCACGGCCGGAAGATCGCGCCCACTATCAGACGATCTACGCGAATCAGGCCGGCGCCGTCGCGGCGCCCACCGCCGGCTTGCATTTCACCGAGCGCGTTTTCGCGGGATTGAAAGAGCGCGGCATCAACTGGATCACGGTGACGCTGCACGTCGGCCTCGCCACATTTCAGCCGATCCAGGTCGAGGATTACACGCAACATCCGATGCACACGGAATGGGGCTGCCTCAGCGCGGAAGCCGCCGCCACGATCAACGCCTGCAAGTCGCGCGGCGGTCGGGTCGTCGCCGTCGGCACCACCGCGGTACGCGTTCTGGAGAGTGTCGCTCGACTCGGCTCCTTGCAAGCCTGGACCGGCGAAACCGACCTCTTCATCCATCCGCCCTATGACTTCAAGATCGTCGATGCCCTTATCACCAACTTCCACTTGCCGCGCACCACGCTATTATTGCTGGTGTCAGCCTTCGCAGGCGTCGATCTCGTGCGGGCGGCGTATGAGACGGCGATGGCCGAGCGCTATCGGTTCTACAGCTATGGGGACGCGATGTTGGTCGCGTGAAACAATGGCAAATCGCATTCGTGATGTGGTCGTCATCAATCATCGCCTCGATCCGCACGAGACGGAGCTGCGCATCGTCGTCGAACTCGAAGAACTGACGCCGACGACGGAAATCAAGGGCCGGCTGATGGGACCGAGTTGCCTGGGCCGATCGACGATTGAGATCGCTCATCCGATGTTTGCGGTGGAGCGGGGCGTGGAACTGAGCGTGATCGTGCCCGAGCCAAGCTGGTGGAGTCCACAAGCGCCGTTCCTGTATCAAGGTCCGCTGGAGCTTTGGCAAGACGGCGAACTCCGCGATCGCGTCCAAATTTGTCACGGTATCCGGTCGCTTCGTCTGACGCCATTGGGGCTGCGCCTGAATGGGCAGCCCTTGGTCTTGCGTGGCAAGGCGATCGAGCCAACCTGCACGCAAGCGGAGATGCTTATTCTGCGAACGCAAGGCTTCAACACCGTTGTTTCCGGCTTAGAGGATTCCGATGGGATCGATCTGTGGAGCCGGGCGGATCGTTGCGGCATGTTCGTGCTCGGATACACAGATCGTTCGCCTGAGGTGTTCGTTCTTTGGAAGAATGAGCTGGAAAAACACCCGAGCAACTTCGCCTGGGCATTTTGTCTCGGGGAATGGATGGCCAACCCGACGTTAGAGAAACCCAGCGCGACGTATTACGGCGTGAGCACGGCTGACATAATATTTCCGCCCAATGCCTCTTTCGTCCTCACCAACGCGCGCGAACTCAACGCCGACCGCGAAACGGCCATCCCGAAAATCCTGGCGACGACGCACATTCCGAACCCGCTGCCGTCGAGGCAGGATGTGATCGGTTGGATCGAATACACTCAGTAGGACCGCCAATGGTTTGATTCGAGCGAGCGGACTCTTTATAATTGGCCACATGGCCACTAATGTTCTCAAAACGAAAAAGAAGCCGGTAACGAACCGCGGCTCGAACGGGCGCAATCACACCGCGCGCATCGCCGACATCGTCATCAACGGCAGCGTGCATATTCCGCCCTGGGTTGCCGACCATGATTCATTTCGCCGCTGGGCGTGTTCCGAGAATTTTCCGCAGCGCGGCCAGTTCTTTTTCCTCGACGGCGAATTCTGGGTGGACTTGAGTATGGAAACCTTGGTTCACAATCAGATCAAAGGCGTAATCGGCGCCGTGCTTACGGTCTTGGCGCTGAATGAAGCTCTTGGTAGGTACCTGGGTGACCGCATGATGCTCGCCAATTTGGCGGTGGGTTTGTCCTGCGAACCTGACGGTATGTTCATTTCCGAGGCTGCCATTGCTGAAGGCCGAGCGAAATTGGAAGACGGCAACGAATCACTTGAGGTCACCGGCACTCCAGACATGGCACTGGAGGTTATCAGCAAGACATCCATCGAGAAAGACACGATCACTCTCAAGGATCTCTACGCCAAAGCCGGCATCGCGGAATATTGGCTCGTGGATTCCACCGCCCAGACGCCGGAACTGGTCATCATGCGTCTTGTCGCCCGCAGGTATGTGACGGCCCGCAAAGACAACGGCTGGGTGAAATCCAATGTGTTCAAGCGGTCGTTTCGCTTGACCAGCAAGCTGGACGTCAACAAATTGGCGCAATTCAATCTCGAAACGAAATGATCCATCTCACAGCTTGATCTCGGCCAGCGCCTCGGCGAGCGTGTCGATGTCTTGGGCTGTGTTGAATGGGCCGGGGCTGACGCGCACGGCCCCGTCGGGAAATGTTCCAATGGCGCGATGGATGTACGGGGCGCAGTGCAAGCCGGGGCGGATGGCGATGTCGAAGGCTTGATCGAGGATGCCGCCGATCTCCGCGGCGGGGAGCGCTGCGCTGCGCAGGCTCAGGGTGCCGACGCGGCGGGTCAGGTCGCGATGGCCGAAGACCTGGTAGCCGCCGATTTCATCGAGGCGTTTCCACAGGCGTTCGACCAATTCCACCTCGTGCCGATGAATCTGGTCCAGGCCGCGGTCGGTGACATATTTGAGGCCGGCGCTCCAGCCGGCGACGCCGAGGACGTTGGGAGTGCCGCCTTCGAGGAAGTAGGGGTAATCGCGGGGCTGGGTTTCGCTGGAAGAATCGCCGCCGGTGCCGCCTTCGCGCCAGGCGCCGACGATGGCGGCGGGGCCGACGTAAAGAGCGCCGGTGCCGGTGGGGCCGAGCAGCGACTTGTGCCCCGGAAACGCCAAAAGATCGATGCACATCGCCTGAATGTCGATCGGGATCACGCCGGCGGTCTGGGCGGCATCGACCAGAAATAAGATTTCCTTCTTACGAGCTATTTCACCTATCGCGCGGATTGGCTGCACCGTCCCCAGCACGTTGGAGCAATGCGTCTGGGCGATGAGCCTGGTCTTTGGCGTGATGGCCCGCTCGATCGCCTCGGGATCGACGGTGCCGCTCTGGTCGGCGGCAATGCGGGTCAGCGAAATCTTGCCGGCCAGCTCCATCGCGCGCAGGGGCCGGCTGACGCTGTTGTGCTCCAGGTCGGTGGTGATGACGTGATCGCCTTCCTTGAGGACGCCCTTGAACGCCATGTTGAGCGCGTCGGTGCAGTTGAGCGTGAAGATGAACCGCTCCGGCCCTTCGCCGTGAAAAAACTGGTTCAAGAGGTGCCGGCAATCGTCGAGTGCCCGCTCGGCGGCGAGCGCCATCTTGTGCCCGGCCCGGCCCGGATTGGCCAGATCGGTGCGCGCGAAAGCATCCAGCGTTTGGTAAACCGCTTCCGGCTTCGGAAAACTCGTGGCGGCGTTGTCGAGGTAAATCATGATTTGGCCATCAGCTCGCGGACGGGGATATCGGCGATTTTCACGTCGTCGAGAATCAGCGGCAGGGCTTGCTTTTCGGTGTATTCGACCTTTTTTGGATATTTGCCGCCGCGCGGCCTGGTGTAAACCTCAACTTTCCGCGCGGGGATGTTGATCAGCCAAAACTCCGGGATTTTTTCTTGCGCGTACAAAATGCCCTTATATCGCCGATCGTCCAGCACGGTCGAATCCCCGACTTCGATGAGGACGCCAATGTCGCCAGCTGCGGGATGGCGAGTGTCGTAGATTTCTTCCTCGCCGCGTGCGAGCGTGATATCGGGTTCCGGTTCGCTGTTGCTCAAGGTGATGGGCGCCTGTATGCGCATGGTCCAGGTCTCTGGAAGGACCCTATCAACTCGGCGGCGGACGCGAGAAACGGAACTCGCATGCGGTGGATTTTGTGGCATTTTGTTGACGATCCATCCTTCCAGCAATTCGACTCGGTCATCGGGGGTGAGAATGCCTGCTTCAACCATCTGGTCATATTCCGCCACGGAAAATTGGCGTAGCCAATGCGGATCCATGGCGATTCGCTCCAATGGGTTGGGGATTCGCCTCAGCGGTTTGGCGACTCGCTCCAGCGGTTTGGTGGCGGTTGACAGTGTGCTCATAGGCCAGTCCCTCAAAAACGTATCCCGGACATCACACCCATTATATCGTTCCTCAATCAGTGAGTGCCAAAGCCCGGTGACCATTCAGCCCTTATTTCTGCGCTCGATTCTCCGCTAGCATATTGCAGAACAGCGCTCCCTGCTCGATCGCGTCATCCAGGGCCACGTGAGTATGCGGCAACGGATCGAACCAGCGCCGCGGCATGTGCCCCTTGACTGCGTCTCGATACTCGCATTTCAAAAGGGCCATCGCATACGTCTTCATGTCGAGCGCCGAGAACGAGAATGGGCTTTCACCGGCGAAGCGGATCAAATACCAGTACACGAACAAGAAATCGAACCCGGCGGGATAGGCGACAAACACCGGCTTGCCCGGCAGTCCCTTCAGCCAATCGACATACCGCCGCAGGGCTGGTTGGGGCAACTCCAGATCGCGGCGCGTGGCATCGAAAGCAGCCTGATTCTTGGCCCACCACGCCATCGTTTCGGGATGCCCGCATGCGCCCTCAAGCAGGTACAGATTGGCCGAGAACGTGCCGAGCAGCGCCTTGTCCGCCCGATACGCCGCCGACGCGAAGCTGAGCATCGAGTGCGGACCGGGAATCGGGCCGTCGGTTTCGACATCGGTGCTGACATAGATCTCGGACATCGGTTGGTCCTTTGGAAGCACTTGATTATGCCCCGGATTTCTGTTGAGCGAATCCCGATTCTCGGTACAATCCATTGCAACTCGTGATCGATCCCGCTGGTCTTTGGTTTGACTAGGAGATGTTATGTCAAATTCACGCGGCCGAGAGCTTGCAGCGATCTTGTGCGTCATTTCCATGCACGCCGTCTTGATATCGGCGTGGCCCGTAATCGGTCAGGAAAAAGGCAAAGGCAACGACCCGGATCCGATGAAAAAGAAGCCCGCGACGCCGACCGCAGGGGCCGTCGATGTGCGGCTCATCGACGAGAGCACGCTGACAATTGTATTTGCGCGACGAGCGCATCGAGTTGGAAACCGCCTACGGGAAGCTGTTGATTCCCGTGGCCGACATTCAACGAATCGACGTCGGCCAGCGTTTGTCCGATGATCTGCGCAAGAAGATTGGTGGCGCCATCAGCGACTTTGGCAATGGCGACTTCCGCCGCCGGCAGGCGGCAAGCGCCGAGTTGATCGCCCTGCGCGAGAAGGCGTATCCGGCCCTCCTCGCAGCAAGCAAAGGCGCCGACACCGAGGTAGCGCGCCGGATCGAAGAAATCCTGGAGAAAATCCGCGACGCCGTCCCGGCGGAACTGCTCGAAATCCCGCCCTACGACATCATCCATACCGCCGAATCCAAAATCGCCGGCCGCATTAAGGTAGACGCCCTGCGGGTCGGCACGCTCGCGTTTGGCGAGCAGCAGATGAAGCTAACCGATATCCGCTCGATCCGAGCGCAGAATCTCCGCGATGCGGAAACGCCGCCCAACACGGCCGTGCTTGAGGCCGGTGCCTTGCAATTGGTGGCGAATCAAGTCGGCAAAACTCTGACGTTCCGCGTAACCGGTCCACCGGCCGGTCTGGCGATGCAGATGGGTGTTTTCGGCACCGATGTCTACACCATGGACTCCAATCTGGCGGCGGCAGCCGTCCACGCCGGTGCCATTCAGCCAGGAAAGTCCGGTCTCATTCGTGTCACCATTCTCGGTCCACAAGTCGGCTTTCAGGGCTCCCTTCGCAACGGCGTCGCGAGCAATGCCTTTGGGCCTTGGCCAGGATTCCGCATCGAACAGCCCAGAGGAGGAGCGGGCAAAAGATAGCGATACCGCTTCGGCGCTTCGGCGAATTGGCTCACGTTCAGCCCAAGAAACCAAGAAACCTGGCGAGCACAGGGGCTCTCGGCAAATTATTTCGCCGCGATCCTTGTGCTCGGCCGGCAATTGTGTATTATGAGTTCGACTCACCCGCCAGATGCCAGCCCTATTTCGTCTCTCCTCAGGATCTCGCACCATGACACCCACTGCTGTCTCCGCGAATTCCGCCGTCGATTCCGATGTGCAGATGCTCGATACCCTGCGCAAAGCGCACAAGCAAATGCGCACCGAGATCGGCAAGATCATCATCGGGCAGGAAGCCGTCCTTGACCAGTTGCTGATGGCGATCTTCTGCCGCAGCCACGCGCTCCTTGTCGGCGTCCCCGGCCTGGCGAAGACGCTGATGGTCAGCACGCTCGCTCAAGCTCTCGATATGAGCTTCAAACGCATCCAGTTCACGCCCGACCTGATGCCAACCGACATCACCGGCTCGGAAGTCATCCAGGACGATCCGGTCACGCGCAAGCGCAAATTCAAGTTCCTGCCCGGCCCGATTTTCGCCAACATCGTTCTCGCCGATGAAATCAATCGCACGCCTCCGAAAACGCAGGCCGCACTGCTGGAATCGATGCAGGAACGCAAGGCGTCGATCGGCGGCATGGATTATCCGATGAAGAACCCGTTTTTCGTCCTGGCGACGCAGAACCCGATCGAGCAGGAGGGCACCTATCCGTTGCCCGAAGCCCAGCTCGACCGCTTCCTGTTCATGATTAAGGTCGATTACCCTTCGGACGCCGAGGAAGAGCAGATCATGCGGCAAGGCACCTCGGACACGCAGCTTTCGGTGTCGAAAGTGCTCCACGGCGATGACATTCTGAAGCTTCAGCATATCGTACGGCGCGTGCCGGTTGCCGATCACGTGTTCCAGTACGCCAAGCGCATCACGCGCATGTCGCGCCCGGGAACGCCGGATGCCGCCGAGTTCGTCAACAAATGGCTGACCTGGGGCGCTGGCCCGCGTGCTTCCATGAACCTGATCCTTGCGGCCAAGGCGCATGCGGTATTGCACGGCAAGCATCATGTTTCCGCCGAGGACGTAGCCGCCGTCGCCGATCCGATTCTGCGCCATCGGCTGATCCTGAACTTTACGGCGCAGAGCGAAGGCATCACGATTGAAAAAGTCATCGGCCGATTGCTCAAGGCGGTGCCGAAGAACGCTGCTTAGTCCGTGGTCCGTGGTCCGTAGTCCGTTGCAGTCGAACGCTTGATGCGTCATGATTGTGGACCACCGACCACGGACAACTGACCACTAACTCCCAATGCCGAAATTGCTCAAACCCGATGTCATCGCCAAGGCGCAAGCGCTCGGCGTAAAAGCGCGCACGCTCGTCGAAGGGCTGCGCGTCGGCGATCACAAGAGTCCGTATCGCGGGTTCTCCGTCGAATTCGTGCAGCATCGCGAATATGTGCCCGGCGATGATATTCGCCATATCGACTGGAAGGGCTATGGCCGTAGCGAGCGCTACACAATCAAGCAGTACGAGCAGGAGACGAACTTTACCGCCCATCTCATGGTGGACGCCAGCAAGTCGATGCTCTACGGCGAAGGCAAGACGAACAAGCTCTACTACGCCAAGCTGCTGACGGCGGCACTCACTTATCTCATCATCCATCAGCGCGATAGCGTCGCTCTGGATGTCTTCGATTCGGCATGGCGCGATCGGTTGCCGGCGAGCGGGCAGATGGGGCACGTGCAGAAGATTCTCGAAACGCTCGAATCGGTGGAGCCGCGCGACAAAAACCAGATGGGGCCGTTGTTGCACGACATCGCCAGCCAGGTTCGGCGGCGCGGCTTGTTCTTTTTGATCTCCGATTGCTTTGACGAGGTTGAATCGGTCCTGGGCGGGTTGCAGCATCTGCGGTTTGGCGGGCATGAGGTGATCGTCTTCCATATTCTCCATCCCGACGAATTGGATCTTCCCTTCAACGGCATGGTCAAGTTCGACGCCATGGAAGAAAAGATGCACCTGATGACGCGCCCGCAACTGATTCGGCCCACGTATTTGCGGGCGTTGCAGAAATACCTGGACGAGATGCAGAAGGGCTGCGAGCGTAACCGCTGCGATTATTATTTGATGAACACCGGCAAATCGCTGGCGGTTTCATTGACGGAGTATTTGGCCCGGCGATTGCGCACGCGGGTAGTTTGATTTTGGTCCCCGTTTAGCGTTCGCAGTGAACCATCGGATGCTGCGAACGCTAAACGGGACGGATGAGGAAGCATGCCGTTCATCACCCCCTTGATCCTGTTCGGCGCCTTGGCCGGGTCGATTCCGGTTGCGATCCATTTTTTCTTTCGCAGCCGATATCGCACCGTGCCGTGGGCGGCGATGAAGTTCCTGCTTACCAGCGTCGAGCAGACGAGCCGGCGCGTGAAGTTCCAGGAATATCTGCTGCTATTGACGCGCATTGCCGTGCTCGTGTTTCTCGCGGTCGCCCTCGCCAGGCCGATCAATCTGACGACGTTCGGCTTCTTTTACTTGCTCTCCTGCGTGGCTTTCACGATCTTCGTGCTAACGTGGGCGCTCTGTCCGCTGTGGAAGGCGGCCGGTTCCAAGGGCGGCAGCAGCATGATCGTCTTGTTTGGCGGCCAGTTCCTCCTGCTCTGTGTGTGCTCCATTGCCTGGGTGCCGGTGCAGCGCGGGCTCATGACCAGCTCGGCCACGGCGGTCCGCGGCGAAGGGGACGCTATCGATGCGCTGTTCGTCTTCGACACCTCCTACAGCATGGGCGCGATCGACAAGGACGGCCAAACCCGCTTGGCCCTGGCCCGCGCCGAAGCGCTTAAGATCATCGAGGAATTGCCGCCGCATTCGACGGTGCAGATCATCACCTGCGCCGGCAAAGGAAAAACGCTGATCGGCCCGCGCTCCCCGGCTGACCTTGCCACCGCCAAGCGGCTCGTCAGCGAAATCGACGTCGTCCATCTCGCCACCGATCTGCACCCCGGCGTTTACGAGGCGAAGGATGTGCTGGCACGAGGGCAGGCAACGAACAAAGAACTGTACATCTTCAGCGACATGCAAAAGATGGGCTGGGAGCAACAATCCGGCGAGCTCAAAGCGGCGCTGACCGAGATCAAGGAGAATGCCGCGATCCACTTGGTCCGCTGCGGCACACGCGTTCCCAAGAACGTCGCCGTCATCGACATTGCGCCGCAGGCCGGCATCCCGCGGCCCGGCGTGCGCGTCGGCTTCGCGGTCCAGGTCCGCAACGCCGGGCCTGATCCGGTTGAAAAGCTCACCGTCTCACTTGCCGTGGACAATGACAAAGAGCCCGAAACCGCCCGCATCACCAAGATCAGCCCCGGCGAAGTCCAGGCCGTTACCCTCGCTGGCAAGCTCGCCAAGCCCGGCTTGCACATCCTCACCGCCAGGGTCGCCGCCGATGATCTCGAAGCCGACAATCGCTTCGACCAGGTTATCCAGGTGCGCGAACAGGTGAATATCCTGGTCGTGGACGGCAACTACAACGCAACGGACCCGTATAAAGGTTCGAGCTTTTTTCTGATGCACGCCCTGCTGCCCATTCAAGAGGCGGCCCGCGCCAACTTCGAATATCGGCCAAGGATGGTCGCGGCGCGGCAGGCGATTCCTGAGATGCTTAAAGGGCAGGATGTCTGCATTCTCGCGAACTGTGCCGTGCAACCGAAAGGGGGCCCGCGCGGCGCCACATTGTCCGTCAGCTTTCTCGATGCCCTGGAATCGTTCGTCAAGAAGGAGGGGCACGGGCTGATAGTCTTCAGCGGCGACAATGTGCAAGCGGAGGCTTACAACAAGGTGCTGGGCAAGAAGCTGGGCCTGTTGCCAATGCCGATCAAGGGCATCGTTGCCGCGGGGAACAATGCGGTTCCATTCCTGGATCGCACGAGCTTCGGCGCCGGTCCGCTCGCGTACCGTCAGTTCAAGGAAGACGACTATTTCCTGCCGTTCGGCCTGGTCGGCGCGTGGCGTTACGTCGATCTGGAGGAAGGCGCGGGCCGAGAGATCGACGAAGCCAAGGACAACAAAAGCGCGGATGAAACCGTTCCCGTGTCGGTAATCGCCCGGTTCGATTCGCGCAAGCCGTTCGCGGTGAGCAAGAAGGTCGGTCTCGGCGAGGTGATCTTCGTGGCCACGGCAGCGAACACCGAGGGGCGCGATGCGAAGACCGGGGCGCCGAATTGGACCAATTTCCACAATCTCGACATCAAGCAGGTGCCGCTGCCCCCCTTGATGCCGTTCTTGCGCACCTCGATCTCGCACCTGATGCGAGGCCAAACGCAAACCTACAACCTGGTCGCGGGCCAGACGCTCAACTGGTATCCGACCGAGAAAGTTGACTACGTTTACAGCCTGGTCCATCCCGACGGCACGGCGACTCGGCTCGGGTTGCCGGAGAAGGAGAAGGGCGAAAAGCGGTACGTATTGACGGCGACCGATCTGCCGCGTGCCGGCATCTATCGCATGGTGGTGATGCCGCGCGGGACGGAAGGGACCGACTCCATTGATCCGGCCGAGGCGATCAGGCACGGCACCCCGATTGCCGTCATCCCCGATTTGACCGAGAGCGCCGATTTGACTTCGCTCTCCGAAGCTGACATCGACGCCCGACTCGGCTTCACGCCCATCCACATCACCGCCGGCGAGGAGCATGGCCTCTCGGCGGAAACCGAGCGCGACAAGCGTGAGTGGACGGTGTGGGCGCTCATGGCGGTGCTGGTGCTGGTGCTGTTCGAGGTCGCCTTCGCCTGGTGGTGCGGCAAGGGGTGGTGACTCGCTTGTTCCCCTCCCCGTTTAGCGTTCGCATGGCGCCGGGCGAACGCTAAACGAAAACGGGATGTGTGAACCCAAAGAGAAAACATGAACCTGCTCACCAAAATGCTGGCAGTCGATTTGCCGAAGGATACGCAGCTCTCGTCATGGGAGTTGAGCTTTCGCGGCTTGCCGATCGTTTGGCTTATCTTGCTGTTCCTGGTGATTCTCGGCGGGCTCGTTGGCGTCGCCTTCTTTTATGCGAACGAAAAGGGGACGCTCGGCTGGATTCGCCGGATTCTGCTGATCGGGCTGCGCTGCGCTCTGGTGCTGGTGTTGCTTTTCCTCATCCTACGTCCCGTGCTGCTGGCGGAATTCGTTAGCACGCTTCCGGTCGGCGTCGCGCTCCTCATCGACAACTCGCAGAGCATGCAGTTGCGCGACCGCCGGTTGACCGACGCCGACAAGGCGCGCCTCGCCATCGCCCTGGGGCTTCTTCCGCTCGACACCGTCGTCAGCGACAAGATGCCCGGGCTGCCCGGCAATGTGCCTACCGATCCGGCGCGCATGGACCTCGTCAAAGGTGTCTACGACCGCGACGGCAAACTCGTCCTGCCTGGCGTCCTGGGCAACAAGGACCTCAACCTGGTCGCCGGTCTGCAAAAATATGGGCCCCTGCGGCCTTACCTCTTCGGCGCCGAGCTGCGCGGCGCCCCGGACGACGGCACGAAGAAAGGCCTGTCCGAGAAAATCCTCGACGGCTTCAAGGCGGAGGAAGCCCGCACCGCGCTGGCCGACAGCATCGTCAAGATCGTCCAGTCGCGCGACAGCGATCCTCCCATCGCCATCGTCATCATCACGGACGGGCAGGATAACGCCAGCAAATACACGCTCCAGGAAGCCGCCCAGCTTTGCAAGGTTAAGGATAGGGATGGCAAGGAACGCAAGATTCCGCTGCACATCTACGGCGTCGGCAGCTCCGAGGGGGCGCAGTTGCAATTGAAAGAGCTCGGCGCCCCCGATACGCTCTTCGTCGAGGACACCGTGGTCGTCCCACTGCGCTGGCGGGCCCAAGGATTCAAGCAAGGCCAGGTCGAGATCGAAATCAAGCTCGGCGGCAAGATCGTCGCCCAGAAAAAGCTCAAGCTGCAAACCGGCGAGGACCTGCGCGATGTCGTCGGCTTCGTCGTCCCCACAGATCCGGACCAGCGCGAGGAGCAGGAGTTGTCGGCGACCATCAAGCACAAGGTCGGCGGCGAGACCTACACCGATACGATCAACCGCCCGGTGCGCGTGGCTGACTCCAAGATCCGGATACTGTACATCGAGAATGTGCCGCGCTGGGAGTTCAAATTTTTGCAGCCGGCGTTGTCGCGCGATCGCCGCATCGAGGTCGATTATATTTTGGTGCAGGCCGACCCGAAGGCCACGCGGACCTTCGACGAGAAATCGCCGTTCCTGGCCGAATTCCCCAAGACGCGCGAGAAATTCTTCGAGTCGAAGTACAACCTCATCATCCTCGGCGATGTGCCGGCGAGTTTCTTGACGAAGGAGCAACAGGAATGGATCAGCGAGTTCGTCAAGAATCGCGGCGGGCTGATCGTGATGGCAGGCCGGCAGAATATGCCGAGCGCTTATGAGGGAACGCCGATCGCCGAGTTGCTGCCGATCGAATTCAAGAAGGAAAAGTTCGGCCTCGACGCCGACGTACGCACGCAAGAATACCCAGCCACCTTGACGGAGGCGGGGATGCGCACCGATTGGCTAGCGCTTGCCGACACACCGGAGGAAAACCTGGATGCCTGGCAGAAGAAATTGAGCGAGCTGGGTTTTCACTGGAATTATCCGGTCACGAAGCTGAAGCCGGCGGCGACGGCGCTGATCGTCAATCCGCGCGTCAAGTTCGGCGAACCGCCCACGCCGATGCCGGTGCTGGCGACGCATTTCTTCGGCAAGGGCCAGGTCGTCTGGCTCGGCACCGATGAGACCTGGCGCTGGCGGTGGAATTTCGAGGACCGCTACTTCGTCCGCTTCTGGGGACAGCTCGTTTACCAGCTCGGCTTGCCCAGCCTTCTGGGCGATAGCGCCAAGCGGGCGTCGATGGCCCTCGATCGCTCGCGGGCGGTCGTCGGCAGGTCGAACACGATTTACGTGAGATTGCTCGACAAGGACTTCAATCCGCGCAAGGATCAGAAAGTGGACGCGGAGTTGGAGCGCGTGGATGCCAAGGCCGGCGAGGAGCGCAAGACCGCGGTGGTGCTCAACGCCATTGCGGGCCGGCCGGGGGAGTATGCGGTGGTGGTGCCGAACAATCATCCGGGCCGCTATGCCTTGAGCGTCAAGAATCCGGAGCTGAACACGTTCAACTTCCGCGTCGATCTGCCGCCCCGGCACGAACTGGAGGAAGCCGGCCTGGCGGAAAAGGCGTTGCGCGAGGCGGCGGACATTTCCGGCGGCCGATTCTACCGAGAGGAGGATTTGCGCTATCTCGTCACGAGCCTGCACGAAGAAAAGGCGCAGACCCGGCATCGCCAGGAGGTGGTGCTCTGGAACCCGCTCGCAATCCTGTTCTTCATGGGTTTGATCACATTGGAATGGTTGGTAAGGAAATCTTCGGACTTGAGCTGAACCGGCTCCCCGTTTAGCGGGTGTCCAAAAATAACTTCAGCTGATCAGGCGACTTTATGTGGGCGGATCGTGTAGTTCCATTGAGGCAGTACTTTGCGACGCATCATGCGAATCGACGCTTTCTGCGAGGGGCTGATTTTTTGTCCCTCGTATTTCCCGAGATCCAGACAGGCGCGGCAATGAAAACCTGTGTCCGAGCGCGTTGTCCGAATGTGTTTCAAGATCGTTTCATAACTCCGCAACGGCTCGCCGGCCCAATTCGCGCTGATCAGGCTGAACATGCGGTGATCAATCGGGTTCCACTTCGACGCTCCTGGAGGGTAGTGCGTCACCGTGATCGTCAACCCAAATTCGTCCGCGAGTCCCTGCAAGGCAGATTTCCATTCCCATTTGCGATGGTCGTTGGCTCCGCCGCTGTCCACTTCGATCAACAATCGCCCCTCCTGTTCATAGCGTCGGCGACCAACATCCAGCCACCAGCGCCGAATGGCTCCGACTTCAAAGCTGGGCGTCTCTTGCGAGATACCGATCACCACGTAGCCGTCGTTGTGAGCCAAATCGTAAATACCTATGGGGCTGGCTCGACCCTTGGCCCAGGTTGGGTAATCGTGATCCAGCACCTGATGCGGACGGCGTCGCCAGGAACGTCCTGGATTCTTGAAATTCCCCACCAGCTCCTTTTTCTTCCCATCTACGCTAATTACCGGCCAATTTCGAGTCAAATACCAGTTTCGCAACCGGAGCAGGTAACGAAATTGCCGATCGCGATCCCGGTTGCGGATGCCTGCTTTTTGCTTGCGACAGGTTCGCAGCGAGAAGCGCAGACGGCGCAACAATCGAGCAAGTGTTGTGGGAGACAACCGCACACCCCGACGACGCAAGGCCTTGCAGAGTTTTCGCAGCGAGCGATGAGTCCATTTCATGCCGGTTATCGGATCGCCGGCCGTGGCATCCTGCAAAAGTTCCTGCAAGGCCGTCAGTGCCCCGGGCGTATTTCTTCCAGATGTTTGCGTCCAGCGCCGGTGCCGCGTATACGACCGGCCGGCAAGCGACGTTTTTCCCGTAACTCTCGACGCCCTTGGGCGATGGTGTTGCGATGCCATCCAGTGATGCGTGCCATTTGTTGGATGCCGCCCCGCCCGATTTTCGAGGCAAGCAAGCCCGCAAGAAGGCGGCGCATGCGTTCGTCGGCGACAGCGAGCAAGCGATTGATCGCCCGATGCTCACGCACCACCGCACCACGCCGCTGCTGTTGGCAGACGGAGCATTCACAGGAGTGAATCGGTCGAGCATGAAAAGCAACCATATGAACTTACCTCCTTGACCGTTGATCACGGCGATAAGTTCATTTTACCCGAATGCTGAAGTTATTTTTGGACACTGACTTAGCGCTCGCGGATACTGTGCAAGCACGGCATTCCGCGAACGCTAAACGAATACGGAAAAATGACTATGGTCCCACCATCAATCCGCGGCAATCTGGCCGGCCTGCGTCGCCGTGAGCGCCTGCTGACGTTCGCCTGGGGCGCGGCGTGCTGGCTGGCGCTTGCCTTGTTCCTCCTATTTGCTTGCGGGCTGACCGACTGGCTGATCGACCGCGAGCAAGAGACGCCGTGGGAAATCCGCGAGTTGTTCTTCGCCGTGCAGGCCGGCGCCTGGTGTCTGGCGGGCTTGTGCTTTCTTTTCATCCCGCAAATCCGCCGGCTGCCCGATGATTTGCTCGCCCTCTGGGTCGAGGCGAAGTGCCCGCGGTTCGATCATCGCCTCATCAGTGCCGTGCAGCTCAATCGGCCCAAGGCGAAGCTTGACGGCATGTCGCCGGAGTTGGTCGCCGTGGTGACGCGCGAGGCTGAGAAGGAATCGAAACGCCTCAGCTTTGCGAGCCTCGCCGATCACGGCCGGCTCACCTGGGCGGCGATTGTCGCTGTTCCCGCCCTCCTGCTGATCGCCATCCCCTTTGCGGTCTGGCCCCGCCTCAGCGCCGCGCTCCTGGCCCGGCAAGCGCTCCTGGACATCGAGGTGCCCCACTCGGTGGAATTGCAAAATGCATCAAAGCCGGTTTGGCCGATCGGCGACACCATTTCGATCCAATACCGCGCAAAAGGAAAGTGGACGGAGGACATGGAAGGTGTCGTCACGGTCACGCCGCTCGGTGGCCGGCCCGATCGGTATCCGCTCAAATTCATCAAGCAGGACGGCGCCGACGCGATTTTCGGCGCCGACGATGTGAAACCCTCGTCCGTCAATTTGCTCCACTCGGCCCGCCTTGCCGATGGGCGCACGGTGCAAAAGAGCGAGATGAAGCTGGTGCCGCGACCCGTCGTCATGCGCAATGAAGCCTGGCTGCTCCTTCCCGAATTCTGCGGCACGCGCCCCGACGGCGGCCGTTACGAAATCCAACAGCCGCGCGGCGATGTCATCGGCATCCCCGGCTCGAAGGTGCGCGTCCAGTTCGAAGTCGCCGATCCCAAGCATGAAGCCTGGATCGAACTGCGCGGCCCCGAAAAAATCATGCCCCGAACCGATGGCGACCAGGCGTCCTTCACCGAGGTTCCCAGGGGCGAGCCGGTCAAGATGGACATCAAATCGGGCGGCTTCCGCGAAATCGACGACGAGGACGGCACAAGAAAAAAACAGAGTTCTTCATCGCCCACAAGACCTTCGACTTGACCGAGGCCTTGAGCGGCTATCGCCTGATCGTCAAGGATGAATACGGCTTCGAGAACGAGCCGAAGCCGCGCCGCGCATTGCGACTCGTGCCGGAAGATGCGCCGCAAGTGACGGTGCTGCGCGATTCGTTCGGCGAATCGGGGAGCTTTGATGTCGAGGGCATGCCGGTGCCGCTGGGTAAGAAGATTCGCATCCCGTATGTATGCTTCGGTCCTTACGGGCTGGGCAAGGCACAGGTGCTTTACCGCGTGGTCAAGGAGCACGAGAGCGGCAACGAGCCGGCGGAGGAAGAGCCGTGGGTGCGGGCGCCGTTGCCGGAAGTAAAGCCGGACAACACGGCGGGCACGTTCGATCTGAAAACCGGTGTCTTCCAGAACACGCCGGACGGCGTCGCAGTGCCGTTCCACGCGGTCCCGTCGAACGACCCACGGCAACTGGGCCGAACGCAGGGGGGCGGCCGCGTGTTGCTTTCGACCAACGGCCTGATTGATAGCAAGGGCAATCTGCGTCAGCTGAAATCGGGCGACAAGATCGAATATTGCATCGAGGTTTTCGCTATGCCGCGCGATCCGATTGCCTCAACGCCGGTCGTTCGCTCCGAGACGCGCGTGGTCACCGTCATGGATGAGAAGGCGTTCCTGGCCTGGTTCCAGGGCCTGCAGGATGAGGACCGGCGCATCATCGACCTGCGGAAAAGGCAGGAAGGCGTTTTCGAGCGAAAATAGCGGAACTTTCCTGGCCCGCCGGGGTTTAGGGGTTGGTTTATTGCGCCCGAAGAGATGTTAGATCGTTAGATCATCGCACGGAAATTGTCTTTTTAATGGGATTTTGCGTGACAACGGCTGGAAATTCGCGTAAGGTGATGGAATTGCTCGCCGCCTCTCCGCTACGCTTTAACGCTTCAAGCTGAACGGGCCGCCAGGCTCGTGCCTACCTTGGGGGATTCGCATGAAGTCGATCCGTGTGCAAGGCGTTGTCTTGGCCTCGCTGGCTCTGGTGTTCGCAGCAAGCGTTGTCGCTGCCAGCGATGACGAATTGCGCGATCAGCAGGAGAAGCAGCGGCAAATTCAGGCCGAGACCGATCACGTCGTCAAGCGCATCAGCACCATGCTGCGCGTGATGCAGTTCTACGAGATCGCGAGCCCCGAGAAGAAGATCATGGAGGAAATGTCGGGCACGCTGGCCGGCTTGAGCAAGAATCAAATGGAGAATGTGATCCGCCAGCTTGAAGCCGCCGCCGTGGCTAAGAGCGATGCCGATTCCGATAAGGCCAGCCTCGAAGCGCTCAAGAACCATCGCCAGGTGCTGGACGCCCTGCACGAAATGGTGGCCCGCCATGACGCGATCAAGTCGCTTGAGCAGGCCGCCGAGCGGTTCGAGCAGCAAGCCAAGAGGGAATTCGAGCTCCACATGCAATCCGGGCAATCGATCCGCGATTTGATCGAATCGAGCAAGCCCGATCTGTCACCGACCTTGCGTCTCTTGCTCGCCAAGCGCATGAAAGCGCATGGCACCGAGATGAAGCGCCAAAGCGACACGCAAAACGATGTGGCCCGCGATGTCCGCATCCTCATCAAGCAGGTCAAGGAATTGCCGAGCCTCAGCGCCGAGGCCCAAGAGCGCGTCAAGGCGATGACGAAGCGCGCGGCCGAGACGCGCGTCGATGAGAACCTCAAAATTGCTTCCGACAAGCTGGCCGTCAAGGGCTTCGCCAACGTCCGCATCGAGCAATTCCAGGCCGCCAGCGAGCTGCAATGGCAAAATGCCGGCCAGCTGCAAGAATTGGCCCGCATCCTGCGCGTTCCTGCCGACCCGCTGGCCGCGCTCCGAGAGGCCCGCGAGAAGATCGAGCAGGCGATCGCCAAGCAGGACGAGATCAAGCAAGATCTCAAGCAGCAGCAAGAGAAGGTCAAGGAGGATGCCACGAAGCCGAAGAGCGACAAGCTGGTGCTGCCGGGCACCGATCCGCTGCCGAAGCCGGCCGATCCGCGGGTCGCCGAGCAGAAGGCGATCCAGGATGCGGTGAATGCCGAGAAAAACGCCAAGATCGCCGACAAGCAAGCCAAGAACGCGTTCGAGACGCAGGACACCGCCAATCAGGTGAAGCCCGTCGCTCCGGAAGCCGCCAAGGCGCTCGACGCCGCTGAGAAGGCGATGGCCGCCGCCAAGGAAAATCTCCTCAAGAACGAGCCGAAGAAGGCCGCCGAGCCGCAAGCCAAGGCGAGCGACAAGTTGCAGGAAGCCAAGAAAGAGATCGACAAATTGATCGCCGCCGCCGAGAAGGCCAAAACCGATCCGCTCGCTGCGTTGCAAAAGGCCCTCGACAACATCGACAACATCATCAAGGAACAAAAACAAACGCAAGACGACACCAAGCAAACCGTCGGCGAGCCGCAAAATCTCAAGCTGCCGGAGCTGGCGAACAAGCAGAACGATCTCGCCAAGAAGACCGACGAGGTCAAGAACACGCCGCTGCCGAACCAGGACAAGGTGCAAAAGGCCCTCGACAAGGCGATGCAGGCGATGAAGGAGGCGGCCAAGAATCTCGACGCCAAGAAGTCCCCCGAAGCGGTGGCCAAGCAGGACAAGGCGCTCGACGCTCTGGAGCAAGCCCGCAAGGAATTGGCCGATAAGGTTGCCGAAGTCGAAAAACGCCGCGACGACATCGCCAAGCTGGAAGACGCGGCCCAGAAGCTCGGCGAGTTGGCCAAAGAGGAAAAGAATGTCGCCAAGCAAGCCGACAAGAATGGCGCCGAGCCGAAGACCGATGCCGCCGCCAACAAGGAATTGGCCAAGGAGCAGGGGAGCCTGACGCCCAAGGCGAACGAGATTGCCAAAGAGATCGACAAGGCCGCTCCGAAGGCCGCCGAGAAGATCGGCGAAAGCACCAAGAACATGGACGCGGCCAAGGCGGATCTCAACAAGAACGAAGCCAAGCCCGCGGCCAAGGAAGCGGGTGAGGCGGCCAAGAAGCTCGATGAAGCCCAGAAGTCGCTCGAGAACGCCCTCGCCGATCTCAAGGGCAAAGAGATCGCCGATCAGGCCGCGTTGCAAAAGAATCAGGATCCGCTGGCGGCGGCCCAGCAAGTCGCGAAGGCGCTCGAGGAAGCCCAGAAGGCCGCGGAAGCCGCCAAGCAGGCCGAGTTGGCCAAGGCCGAGGTGCCGATGAATCAGGCCAACGAGTTGGCCAAGCAGCAGGCGGAGATCGCCAAGCAGGCCGAGAAAGCCAATCTCCCCGAGGCCGCCAAGCAAGCCGAGCAAGCGGCCGAGAACCTCAAGAACGGCGACATCCCGAAAGCGCTCGAAAATCAAGCCGACGCCTTGAAGCAACTGCAAGAGGCGGCCAAAAAACCGATGCAAGCCGAGCCGATGGCCAAGCAAGGCGAAGCCAAAGCCGGCGAGGCCAAGCAAGGCGAGCAGCCCGCCCAGGCCAAGCAGAACCAGGCTCAGCCCGCTGAAGCCAAGGGGAACGAGGCGAAAGGTCAGAAGCCGATGGAAGGCCAGGCCAAGCAGGGGGATACCAAGAAAAGCAATCAACCGATGGCCCAGGCGAAGAAAGCGGGCGATCAACCGATGGCCCAGGCGAAGGCCGGCCAGAAAGCGGATCAACCCAAGGCCGGGGACGCCAAGGCGGGTGAAGCTCAGGCGGCCCAGGCCAAGCAAGGCGAGCAGCCGATGGAAGGTCAGGCCCAGGCCAAAAAAGCCGGCGAGCCGAAGCAGGGCCAGAATCCGATGGCCGGCGAAAAAGGCCAGCAGGTTCCGCCGATGGCCCAGGCGAAGGGACAACAGCAATCTCAACCGCCGCAGCAAATCGCCCAGCAGCAAAAAGCGGTAATGGACGCGACCAAGGCACTCCAGCAGCAGGCCGCCAACACCACCCCGCGGCAGGCGGCGCAGGCTCAGCAAAAGGCCGATCAGGCCGGCAAGCAATCGCAGGACGCCACGCAAGCCGCCCAGGCCGCTCTCGCGCAAGCACAGGCACAGGCGCCGCAGCAGGTCCAGCCACAGCTTCAGCAAGCCCAGCAGCAACTTCAGCAAGCTCAGCAAAATCTGGAGAAGGGTGAGCCGGCTCAGGCGGGTCAAGCCCAGCAGCAGGCGGCCCAAAATCTCGATCAGGCTCTCAAGACGCTCAACAACGCTCTCGCGCAGATGGGTCAGCCCGGCGCCAAGCCCGGAGAGCCCGGCTCTGCTCAGGGTCAGCCCATGCAGACCGCCCAGGCCAAGCCGGGCGAAGGCCAGGGGAAAGGTGAAGGGCAGGGCAAGGGTGACGAGCCCGGCATGGGCGAAGGCCAAGGCAAAGGCGAAGCCCAGGCCAAGGGACAAGGGCAGGGCAAGGAACCCGGCAAGGCCAACGAGCAAAACACCGCCAAGGGTGAAGGTAACCGCGTCGCCGACGGCAAAGTCAGCAACAAGGACTCCATGCTCCACAACGTCACCGGCGACGGCAGCTTCCTCAACCTCCCGCCGCGCCAACGCGAATTGATCCGCCAGGCCATCAGCGGCAATCTGCCCCCAGAGTACGCCAACCTGGTGCAGCAATACTACATCAACATCGCCCGCGGCCGACCCGCCAACGGCAGCGCCCCGCCGGCCTCGGCCCCCAAATAACCAAGCAAGCCCCAGGATTAGCGCAGCGTTCCTGGGGGGGGTCAGCCCTTATCCCTCCCCGCGGACCTGAATTCCGCGGGGATTTTCCTGTCCGGTGGTATCACCTATGCGCCACTTGCTCTTATCTCTCTTCATCCTGGCATTATTCGCCATCCCGCTGGCCCGCGCTCAGGAGAAGGAAAAAAAACGCGTCGAGATGGATGACGCCACCAAGAAAGCGACTGCCAAGGCCCTTGGCTGGCTTAAAGACCGCCAGAATACCGACGGCAGCTTCTCCGACGGCCCCTACGCCCATAACACCGCCATTACCGCCTATGCGATGCTTGCCTTCATGTCGCAGGGGCATCTTCCCAACCAGGGGCAGTACGGCCCCGAAGTCGCCAAGGCCGCCCGCTTCCTCGTCGCTTCGCAGCGCGAAAACGACGGCTACATGGTCGGCGCTCGCGGGGGCAACATGTATTGCCACGCCATGGCCATTCTCGCCCTCGCCGAGCTTTACGGCCAAACCGGCGACGAATCGCTCAAGGCCCCGGTCAAAAAAGCGGCCGACCTCATCATCAAATGCCAAAGCCCGAACGGCGGCTGGCGCTACGAGCCGCAACCGACCGGCTCGGACATCTCGGTGACGATCATGCAGGTGATGGCCCTGCGCGGCCAAGAATTCCGGCATGGCGGTCCCAGACGAAACCATGAAGAAAGCCGTCGCCTACATCAACTCGTGCTATCGGGCCAACTCGGGCGGCTTCACCTACATGCCGGGCAGCGGTTCGCCGGGATTCGCCCGCACCGCCGCCGGCGCCTGCGTTCTCTACCTCACGGGCGAATACAAGGACGACCGCTTGACCAAACTGCGCGAGGAGAAAAGGCCCAATCCGATCGATTATCTGCACGCGAATTTCAATTCGCCGCAGCATTTCTACTACGGCCATTACTACGCCGCCCACGCCATGCACCAGGCCGGCGGCAAGGACTGGGAAGATTGGTACGCCCGCCTCGTCCGCTATTTCGTCACCTCCGGCAGCCAGGGCGCAGACGGAAGCTGGTCCACCACCAACCGCCGCGAGGTCGGGCCGGTGTATCAGACGAGCATCGCCGTCATCGTGCTGTCGGTGCCGGCGCATTATCTGCCGGTGTTTCAGCGGTGAGGGCGTTTCGCTTGCCTTCTATGAATTCGGCAAGCTGTTGGCGCTCGGCGTCGCAAGGTGAATCTATGGACGGCGACTTGATCTCCGTGCGTGAAATTGCGGCCCACCACGGCAAGCGCAAGCAGACCATTTTCAAAATCATCAAGCGGCTTGGAATTCAGACGGTGAAGCAACGCAGTTCAACCAGCAAGAACCAGGTTGTGGCGTATATCACTCGCGAAGAATTTCGGCGAATCACAAATGAGGTCGTCGCCATTGGCCTCCAAGACGATTCGGTGGAAGTTGATGCCATCGATGGATTTGCCGGAACCGATGATGGATACTTCTATTTGGTGCAGTTGGAAAAGGAACTCGACCCAGGGCGTTTCAAGGTTGGATTCGCTTGCAGCGTGCCAGAGCGCCTGCGGCACCTGCGTTGTTCTGCACCATTTGCGGTGGTCGTCAAATCGTGGCCCTGTCGCCGGCTCTGGGAGAAAACAGCGATTGATTGTGTGTCGGTTGGATGCGAGCGTGTCCACACGGAGGTGTTTCGCGCTATCTCGCTCGATGGCGTTTTGGAGCGGTGCGAGAAATTCTTCGCTCTGATGCCACAGCTTGAGGCAAACCGCCCGACCCCGGTGCCGGCCGAAACACTTACAACGGTTTGAACTTGAGATTGGAGCGTGGGGCCAGGCTTTCCAGCCTGGCCGAGGCGCCCTTGACCGTTCGGCCAGGCTGGAAAGCCTGGCCCCACGAAAGGAACCGCTCATGTTGGATGGGCTTTTCCGACGCCGTCGGTTGCCGCATTGGGATGTCGAAGACGGCGTCTACTTCGTCACAAGTTGTCTTGAAGGCAGCATCCCGGCCCAAGGCCGGCTTGATCTTTGTCGCTATCGCGATGAACTCGAAGCTCGACCGAAGCCCGCTCAACTTGCTGATGATGAATGGGAGATCCACATGAATAAGCTTGTCTTTGCCCGTTTCGATGGTTGGATCGACCGCTCACCCGCGGTGAAGCGGCTGGAGAACCCAGAAGTCGCCAGGATTGTGTGTGATGCGTTCCTTTACTTTGCCGACATCCGATACGATCTGCTCGGTTATGTGGTCATGCCAAGTCATTTCCACTGGGTCTTTCATCCACGCAACGAATGGTTCGAGAAAAACCGCAAGGTAGGCGATGAGCGCTCGCCGCGTCAATGGATCATGCAGAGCATCAAGGGATTCACGGCCCGCCGCTGCAATGAGGTTTTGGGATTATCTGGCGCATTTTGGCAAGACGAATCGTGGGACCACGTGGTGCGCGGCGACGATGAGCTGGAGCGAATCTTGCGCTACGTCGAAGAGAATCCGGTGAAAGCGCGTTTCGTCAAGACGCCCGAAGACTGGCTCTGGTCGTCGGCACGACATCGCAAGGAACGATCCGTTGAGCCCGGCCAATTCCTGATAAGATAACACACCGGCGCGTGGGGCCAGGCTTTCCAGCCTGGCCGAGCTACCAACGGGCGCTGCGGCCAGGCTGGAAAGCCTGGCCCCACGAGGCACTCGAAGCGAGGAGCATCATGTTCAATAATCCCGACAATTTCGGCTCCGAGACGCCGCGCGATCCGGCGCCGCACATTCCGGAAGCCAACCGCATCCTCCAAGGCCTCTTGGCCGAGTTGCCGGACCAGGCCCAGGAGTTGGCGGACAAGGTCGATCGCGAATTGGCGCGCATCCAGGAGAAAATGGATGAGGATGTCGCGCATCTGCGCGAATTGGCCGAGAAAAAGGTGGCCGAGGTGGAGCAAAAGGCGGAGCAGCGCCGCAAGGCGATCTTGCAGCATACGCTCGAACAGCTTGAGCCGTTGCAGAAGGACCTGTTTCGCACGGGCGAACTGGGCAAGGCGCTTGCCACGTTCGTGATGATGCAAACGCTCAAGGCCCGTTCGCTCAATGTCATGCCCGATCCGGGGAACTTGCTCCAATTCCAGGTGATCGGCAAATCGTTTCACTTCCAGGTGACGGGTTCCAACCAGGGGCCGGTCTGGGGCAGCGATGTTTACACCGCCGATTCGCATTTGGCGACCGCCGCGGTCCATGCAGGCGCCATCGAAGCCGGCGAAGACGGCGTGGTGCGCGTAAGCGTCGTCAGCCTGGCCGGCATGGAAGTCGTCGGCACCGTGCGGCACGGCGTCATGACCATGAACTGGGGCCCGTACCCGGTCGGCTATCGCGTGAGCCGGGCGTGAAGCGGGTTAAATGTGGTAATCGGCCCCGCCGGGACTCTCCTGGTGCTCGCGGATCAGTTCCGTCAATTTCCGCGGCGGCGAATGATGCCGGCCGACGAGCTTGAGCGTCACATACCCAAGCGACGCAACGACCATCGCGGCGATACCGCCGGCGGCGCTGGCGGCTTCCGAATCGGACGCCAGCATGAATCGGATCGCCACGAAGATCATGATCAGCCCGAACGCGAGGCGAAACCAGGCCACGTCAATGTACTTGAAAATGGAATCGAACAGGCCCTGGCCGAGGTAGGCGCCGACCGTGAAGGCGGCAGCGATCCAGAGGGCGGCGGGCAGATCGATGGCTTGCTGCTGGTAAAAGCGCCAGGCCGCCGGCAAGCCGATGGGCGGGATCAAGATTGCCAGGCTGGTGCCGGCCGCCTTCTTGGCCTCGAAGCCGCACAGCCACATGAGCGCCGGGACAATGAGCACGCCGCCGCCGATGCCCAGCATGCCGCTGATGCTGCCGATCGTCAGGCCGATTGCGATGTAGATGAGATATTGCCAGAAATCCTGGTAGGTCATGGCCGGCTCGGTGAGCGTGACAAGAAAACGGGGAGGAGAACTCCCCGCTTTTTATATCGTCAGCGCGCATCATTGGCCCGGCGACCGCTTCAATTGCTCTTTCGCCGCTGCCACGACTTTGTCCGGTTCAAAACCGAACTTGCGCTGCAGTTCCTTGAGCGGCGCCGACGCCCCGAAAGTCTTCATGCCAATGACTTCGCCGGAGACGCCGACATAGCGCGTCCAGCCGAGCGTCGAGCCTTGCTCCACGGCAACGCGGGCGGTCACCTTCGGCGGCAACACGCTCTCGCGATATTCGCGCGATTGGTGTTCGAATAAATCCCAGGACGGCATCGACACGACGCGCGAGCGGATGCCGGCGGTGCGCAGCATTTCGTGAGCCTCGACTACGAGGCATACCTCGCTGCCGGAGGCGATGAGGATGACCTCCGGGTTGCCCGCCGGCGCATCGGCGAGCACATAGGCGCCGTGCGCGACCCCGGCGGCCGAGGCGTATTTGCTACGATCCAGGGTGGGCAGCGGTTGCCGGGACAGCACGAGTACGGCCGGCTGATGGCGCAGTTGCATGATGCAGCGATATGCCTCGACGACCTCGTTGGCGTCCCCCGGCCGCAAGACGACCAACCCGGGGATGGTGCGCAGGGAGACGAGTTGCTCGACCGGTTGATGCGTTGGGCCGTCCTCGCCGTCGCCGAGCGAATCGTGGGTGAAGACTAAGATCGTGGGCAGTTCCATCAATGCCGACAGGCGAATCGCGGGCCGAGCGTAATCGCTGAAGATGAAGAAGGTGGCGCCGAAGGCGCGTAGCTTGGACAGACTCATGCCGTTGACGATTGCGCACATGGCGTGCTCGCGAATGCCGAAATGGAAGTTTCGGCCGCCGGGCGTGTTGGGCTCGAAGTCGCCGGCGCCTGCGAATTTCAGTGTGGTCTTGTTGGACGAGCCCAGATCGGCCGAGCCGCCCAGCAGCCAGGGAACATTCTGCGCCAGCACGTTCAGCGCCTTGCCCGAGGCCTCGCGCCCGGCGATCCCTTTCGCATCCGCCGGGAAGACGGGCAGGTTGCGGTCCCAGCCGGCGGGCAATTCACGCCGCTGCATCTGCTCGATTTCGGCCGCCAGGTCCGGATACTTGGCCCGGTACTCGGCCATGCGCTTCGTCCATGCGCTGCGGGCATCGGCGCCGCGCTTGCCGATCCCGGCCTGGAAATGCTCGCGTACGCCGTCGGGAACGAGGAACTTCGCGTCCTCCGGCCAGCCGTAAGCCTTCTTGGTCAGACGAACCTCTTCTTCACCGAGCGGCTCGCCGTGCGCTTCGGGGGTGTCCTGCTTGTGCGGCGAGCCGTAGCCGATGTGGCTATCGAGAATGATGAACGTCGGCCGGCCCTTGGTTTCGCGAAAAACCGTCAGGGCGTGTTCGATGCTCGCGATGTCGTTGGCGTCGCCGACGCGCAGAACGTTCCAGCCGTAGCCCTGGAACCGGACGGCAATGTCCTCCGTGAAGGTGATGTTCGTGTGCCCTTCGATGGTGATGTGATTGTTGTCGTAGATCCAGCACAGACGATCAAGGGCGAGATGCCCGGCGAGCGAGGCCGCCTCGGAGGAGACGCCTTCCATCATGCAGCCGTCGCCGCACACGGCATAGATGCGGTAGTCGAAGATGTCGAAGCCGGGCTTGTTGTAGCGATTGGCGAGCCACTTTTCGGCGATCGCCATGCCGACGCTGTTGGCGACGCCCTGGCCCAATGGGCCGCTGGTGGCCTCGACGCCGGAGACCCAGTGATATTCGGGATGGCCAGGGGCCTTGCTGTCGAGTTGGCGAAAATGGCGGATGTCGTCAAGCGAAACCGAAGGCTGACCGAGCCGTTCGTAGTCCGCATTGACGGCGCGGGTTCCGGTGAGGTGGAGCACGGACCAAAGCAGCATCGAGGCATGCCCGTTGGAAAGGACGAAGCGATCGCGATCGGGCCAAATGGGATCGAGCGGATCGAAATTCATGACCCGATTCCAGATGGTATAGACCAGCGGGGCGAGCGCCATGGGCGTTCCGGGATGTCCTGATTTGGCCGCCTGGACGGCGTCAATGGACAGCGTGCGAATGGTGTTGATGGCCAGTTGATCGAGTTGCTCGTTAGTCATGGGAGCCTCTTTTGGTTAATGCGTTTTTCGAGCGGGCTTCGGCGCGGCGGCAGGCGTCTTGGGATCGGGCGCTTCCTCCCAGAGGCGAAACCCGCCCAGGAACGCATTGGCATTGTCGCCGGCTCGGCAACCGGGCGGCAATTGGTCCAACTTCTTGGCGTTGCCGCCGCCGAGCACCACGTCCTCTGGTTCGAGGGCGGCCACCAGTCGGGCGACCACATCGTTGACGTGTTCGCGCCATTTCTTTTTGCCTTTTTTTGCCAGCCCACGCTCGCCGACGTAGTCCTCGAACGTCGCCTTCTTGTAAGGTAGGTGGGCCAACTCCATCGGCTGGACGATGCCATCGATAATCATGGCGGCGCCCAGACCGGTGCCCAGGCCGAGAAAGAGCATCTTACCCCCGTTATAGCTTCCCAAGGCCTGCATGGCGGCATCGTTGATCACCTTGACTGGGCGGCCGAACGCTTCTTGAAAATCAAAGCCCACCCAACCCTTGGCAAGATTATACGGCTCCGCGATAGGCCGGCCCCCCAGCACGTAGCCCGGATAGCCGATCGA
Organism: uncultured Planctomycetota bacterium; assembly: GCA_963767835.1. GTDB lineage: Bacteria > Planctomycetota > Planctomycetia > Gemmatales > Gemmataceae > SIAQ01. The sequence continues at coordinate 72,443 of CAVYFY010000013.1, read as the reverse complement.
TACCACGCCGTACTTCCAATCGCCGGCGCTCTCTTTGACGTTGGCGACCATCTGGTCGGCTGTCATCGCCGGCCCGGAAGGAATCTTGCGCGGTTCCTCCTGCCCGGTGGCGAGGATTTTCACATTGGTCCCACCCACATCGATGACCAGGACATTCATGCAGCGACTCCACGGCGGTGTTGCGATCATCAACATCTACAATCCGGTCACGCGATCCGGCACGCTTCCTCGAAGGTCAAACGCGGGCTGCGCGGGTAGAGCTTACTCTTGTCTCCGTGACCGAGATTGCAGAGGAAATTCGATTTGACGGTGGTGCCGGCAAAGAAGGCGGCGTCCACCTTCGCGTTGTTGAAGCCGGACATCGGTCCGCAATCCAGCCCGAGCGACCGGGCCGCCAGCATGAAGTAAGCGCCTTGCAAGGACGAATTGCGCAGCGCCATGGTTTCGAGCACATTTTCGGGCAGATCTTTGAACCACGCCCTCGCGTCGGCATGCGGGAACAGCTTGGGCAGTTGCTCGTAGAAGCGGACCTCCATGGCGATGATTGCGGTGACCGGGGCGGCCATCGTCTTGGCCACGTTGCCGGCGTCGAGCGCGGGCTTCAGCTTTTCCTTGGCTTCCTTCGATTTGACGAACTCGATGCGCATGGGACACATATTGGCCGATGTGGGACCGAATTTGGCAAGATCGTAAGCCCGCCGCAGCAGCGCATCATCAACCGGCTGGTCCCGCCAAGCGCTATGCGTCCGGGCTTCGCGGAAGATCAGGTCCAGGCTCTCGTCATTTATTTCTGACATTTGGCATCTCCTTCGCGGATGGTCCGCCGACGTGACGGCGCGGCCGGTAAAATCCGGCCGCACGGGCGCGTAGACCTTCTGAACCATTTGTATGATTTACACGGCGAAAATGAAATACGGCGAAGTGGAACTAATCGATTTGAATGCTGTCAGGCAATTCGCGAAAAATGCGGTCGAATTGAGCGGTGCAGCGCTCGAAGGCGCTTACCAGGTTGGGGTCGAATTTACCTGGGGAGGCTTCGAGCAGGATTTGCAGCGCGACGGCATGGGAAAGGCCAGGCCGCTGCATGCGGCGGGAGCGGAGAGCGTCGTAGGCGTCGGCGATGGCGACAATGCGTGCCGACAGCGAGATCTGCTTACCCGCCAGGCGATCCGGGTAACCGGTGCCGTCGAAGTGCTCGTGATGGTGCCGCGCGACATCAATCGCCATGTGCAGGAAACCGACCTCGGCGCCGAAACGCCGTGCCACGTTTTGCAGCGTGTCGGCGCCGATGATCGTATGCGTCTGCATGATCTGATGCTCATCTTTTTCCAGACGACCGGCCTTCAAGAGAATGTGGTCGGGCAAGCCGACATTGCCGATGTCATGCAGTGGTGCGCAGCATTCCAGCGTTTGTATCCAATCGGGGTCGATCTGGTCCGCAAAGGCGGGCAAGGCGGCGGCTTCCTGGGCGAGCACCGCGCAGTAACGCTGCATGCGCGACAGGTGAGCGATCGTTTCAGTCGAGCGGTATTCCACGAGCCGGGCGAGGGCGAGCACCAGGGCATTGCGCCTGCACGAGATCGGTGGTTCGTATGCTGAGATTCCGCTCCAACTCGCTGTTTAGCTCGAGCAACTGCCGGCTTAGCTGGTCGGTTCGGTCTTGAACGGCCTTGTGTTGAACGGCAGCATGGACGCGGGCTGCCAGCTGCACATTGCTGAGCGACATGGGCAGGTAGTCGTCCGCGCCGCTATTCAGCAACGATGCCATCTCATCGGCGGAATATGCCGGCGCGGTCATCAGGACCTTGAGATTCGCGCAAGGCGGATTGTCGCGCAATGCCCGCAGAATCGCGGGTCCGTCGGTCCCCGGCAAATGGACGGCCAGCAGCACGGCTGCCGACGATTCGCTGCGCAGCAATTGCAAGGCGCTCGCGCCATCCCTGGCTTCCACGCAATTCATGCCTTTCCCGGTCAAAAGCTGGACGAGCCGGCGGCGCACCTCGGAATTGGCGTCCGCAACCACGACGCACGGCCTTGCCATCGTCGGCGCCGCCTCGGCCGGCCGTTCGCAGCCGACTTGGTCCTGCACGATGCGAGGCGGCTCGTGGCGCGGACGGCTGTCCAGGAACGGCAACAAGGCGTGCATCACCGCCTCGGGCGTCGGCAGACGATCGGCCGGCCGCAGTGCAATCATGTGCTGCAGGACATCCTCCAGTTCCTCCGGAATCTCCTCACGCAACGAGCGCGCCTGCAGCGGGGCTTGCGTCTGACGCCGCCGAATCGCGTCGAGCAACTTTCCTTGAATCGGAAAGGCGCTTGCGCCAGTCAAGGCAAAAAAGAGTGTGGCCCCTAGCCCAAAAACATCAGTGCGGATATCGACCTGAGTGGCGTCGGACGCTTGCTCCGGCGCCATGTATTCAAGTGTTCCGAGCACAACGTCGGGGGTCGTGAACGCATCGCCGCGCAAATGGCGCACCAGGCCAAAATCAAGCAGTTTGGCTTGCCGATTCTGAGTGACGAAGACATTCGACGGCTTGATGTCGCGATGCACGAGCTGATGGCGATGGGCTTCATCCAGGGCGCTGGCGATCTGGTAAGCGAGCGTGCATGCCTCCGCAATGCCGAGCGGATGACCACCGGCCTCTTGCTCCAAATCCTTGCCGGTCAATCGTTCCATGGCGAAGTAGTAGATATCCGGTTCGCCCGGATGGGCGCCGGGGAGTTGGCCGGCATCGAAGGCGGCGACGATATTGGGATGATTGAGCCGGGCCACCGCGCCAACTCACGCAGAAACCGCGCAAGCAGCGTCGGGTCCTCATCATGGCTCACCGGCAGCACTTTGATGGCCACCTTGCGGCGCAACAACACGTGCTCGGCTTCGAACACCACGCTGCCGCCGCCCGATCCCATGCTCCCCAGCACTCGATAATTGCCAAACACCAGACGCGGCAACATGCCGGCCTTGATCCGATCGGCCTGATATGCATTGATCAAATGGAGTTCGGCGAGGCGGCGCAACAATCCATCGCGATCATCGAGCGCGAAAAGTTGATCCCCGGTCTCCTTCGGCAAACTGTCCCAGTCGTCCGGATGGATGACCGACGCGCCGAGCAACTGTCCCAGCAGCGACTGCGAGGAACCTGATCGGGTCGAACCGGCACTGCGCAGATAAAGGAACGGATCCGGTGTGGCGGTTTGCAGAGGTGGGTTCATGGTCGCGTGTCCTGGTTCAATGCCGTCTTCCTGCGTTCATGGACAATCGGGTTGCCAATTTCTGCGCTGCCCGATGGCAAGGCTTCTGCTGCGTCGCGAACTCTGTCCGGGCAGTTCTGAAATATCCTGTCGAATTCGGCATGTCCTTGCTGGAAGGCCTGCGACAAAAGCGGATCAAAGCGGCCGCTCGATCCCTGGACGATCATGCCAACGGCGGCGTGGTGCGACAGGGCCATTCCTGAATCGATGGGACGACGCAGTGTGTCATACCGGTCGGCGAGTGCGACGATTCGAGCAGCCAGCGGGATGTCATTGCCGGACAGTCGATCCGGATAGCCGCTGCCGTCGAAATGCTCGTGATGATGGCGGGCGATGTCGATGGCCATCTGCCAGAACGCGGCGGCAGTGCGATCGCGCTTGGCGACCGATTTCAGCGTGTCGGCGCCGATCGTCGTGTGGGCTTGTTGGATCATGATGTCTTCCGGTGCAGGCCGACCATGGCCACGCAGGACGCCGTCCGGCAAGGCGACATTGCCGATGTCATGCAGCGGCGTGCAAGACTCGAGCGTCGTGAGAAACGTCTCGTCGAGCACCGTCGCAAACCGTGGCGTCGTCTGGGCATGACGTGCCAGCGCGACGGCGTACAGCGACATGCGCGTCAAATGCGCCGCGGTTTCCTGAGAGCGCGACTCGACGATTTTGGCAAGGGCGAAAACCAGAGCGTTCCGCGCCTGCACCAGCGCGCCGTTCCGGGCGGCCAAGGCCGTCTCCAAGCCGGCATTCATGCTCAGCAACTGTCGATTCAATGCGACCGACCGATCTTGCGTCGCTTTATGAACGACGGCGGCCTTGGCGCGCGCGATGAGTTGCTGCCGGTCCAATGGCTTGGCCAGGTAATCGTCCGCGCCTAGAGCAAGCATTTCCGCCAATTCGTCCGCGGCGACGCCCCCCGACATCATGATGATCTTCAAATGCTCGCCCGGAGGGTGCTCACGTAACCGCCGCAGTGCTTGCGTTCCGGTGAGCTTCGGCATGTCCACGTCCAAAAGCGCCAGATCGAACGGCCGTTCCCCGAGAAGTCGCACTCCCTCGGCGCCATCGCTCGCTTCGTAGCAGTCGAATCCTTCGTGATGTAGAAAAGTCTTGCAAACACGGCGCACGGGCGCTTCGTCGTCAACGATCAGAATGCGCGGCGCCGCGGGGGCGCCGGCGTCAACCCGTCCAGGTCGGGCAGCATGATGCACGACTCGCTCTTGGCTCGCTGGGCGCCAAAATGAACCACCGGCGCGACGAACGGCAGCAAGGCCCGCATCACGGATTGCGGCGTCGGATAACGCTCGTCGCACTGCTGGGCCATCATGCGGCGAATGACCGCTTCCAACTCGGCCGGCACGTCGGCGCGAAGGGCGCGCACCTCCGGCGGCGGCTGCGTGAGCCGGGCTGCGACCTGATGTGTCCAGGCGCCTTGCGAGGTAAAAGGGGGCTTGCCGGTGAGACCGAAGTAAAGCGTCGCTCCCAATCCGTAAATGTCCGCTCGGATGTCCACGCTCGCGGAGTCGGCGGCCTGTTCCGGCGCCATGTAACTGAGCGTGCCCAGGAGCGTGCCTGGATTGGTCCAACGGCGTCGGCCGAAGTGGAGCGCCAGGCCGAAATCGAGCAGTTTGCCCACGCCGTCCGGGGTCTCCAGTATATTCGATGGTTTGATGTCGCGATGAATCAGGCCGTGACGATGCGTTTCATCCAAGGCGCCGGCCATCTGATAGATCAACTCGCAAGCGTGCGACACGCTCAAAGGCGACTTCTCGACCATTTGTTCCAGGTTCGTGCCGACGACATATTCCATGACCAGATAATGGAGATTCTGCGTCTCATGCTCGCCCGCCCGGCGCATGCCCGCATCGAGCGCCCCGACGATATTCGGATGCTGCACGCGAGCCAGCACGCGCATCTCCGTGAAGAACCGCTTCAAGAGAATCTCGCCTTGCTCGGGCGGCGTCTGCAATACCTTGATCGCAACGGGCCGGCGCATGAGCACATGCTCGCCGCGATAGACGACGCCCATGCCGCCCGAACCAATCCGATCGAGAATGCGGTAGTTGCCCAGAACCAAATGGGTCATCCCGCCCGCCAGAATGCGGACCGCCTGGTATTCGGTCAGCAGGTGCGCTTCCGCCAAGCGCGGCAGCAGTTCCTCAGAAGTCGACGTCTCGAGGATCTGCCGTTGGGAAGCTTCGTGCAAGGAATGCCACTCTTCCAGCAGAATCACTCGGCTATCGATCATTTCCTTCAGCAACAACCGGGCAGGAGTGGTTGGCGACCCGAAACCTGAGACGGCCGGATCGACGGTCTTCATGTCGATGATCTTGGTATTGTCCATGAATTCTGCCAACCCGCGCGAGTTCGTTGGTGCCGGTTAATCCGCCTGGATCGCCGCACCGATCGCCACTGAGTGAGTATCGGTAACTTGGGCCAACCAGCGTCGGCGCGATGGCATTTGCCGGACGTTGGATTTCGGACGGCTCCCGGCGCCGCCGGAAAATGTGGCGGATTCGTTGCCACCACCATGCGAAAAAGATGATTGACGCGAGCCCCGGCGGCGGGCTACATTGGTGTCAGCGTTTGCAGTGAGGCCGATCTTTCCTTCCAGGGTGATGTCATGCTTCGATCCCTTCGCTTCTTGGCCTGCGCCGCCATCGTGCCGCTCGTCGCCACCGGATTCGTCGCCGGTCAGGGCGACAAGAAGGTCACACCCAAGCAACTGCCGGGCCCGGGCGTCGCGGACCCGGCGGGCAGAATCGGCTACTTCCGCAATACCACCGGCGGCATCGATGCCCTCGATCTCGGCTCCGGAAAGTTGCTCTGGGCCAGCAAAGACGCCAGCCGCCCCCTCCTGGCCAGTGCCGACCGCGTCTTCGCCCACCAGGAGGTCGCCGGCAAGCCGAGCCAGTTCCGCGTCGTGGTCCTCGATTCGACCAAAGAGGGCAAAACCGTTCTCGAAACCGAGCCGATCGCGCTGCCCGATTGGGCCTCCGTCGCCGTCGCTTATGGCCGAAGCTATCGCAGCGGCGCCCGGCTCGACGGCAACGATTTGTATGTGGCCTGGGAGGCCCGCGCCTTCTACGCCGGAGGCGCCCTCCGACGCCGCAAATGGAAAAAGCGGCTCGCAAGGAAGCCACCGGCGTCGTCCGAATCAATGTCATAACTGGAAAGTGCACCGCGCTCGAGCCGGACAAGATCGCCGAGGGCAAATACTTTCCAATCCCCGGCGACGTGCAATCGGCCAATGCGGGCGAATTGACGCTGACCTACAAGGACGGCGCCGCCAAGAATGCGAAGAACCCCTTCCAGCGGCAGCGCACGCTGCAAGCGGCCAACGGCGACAAGGTGGTCTGGCAGCACGAGATCGCCGCCCCGATCATCCTGCCGCCGCTGCCATGAACGTGGAGAACTGGCCGACCAGATGAAGGTCTGAAAATAGCGGATTGTGGAGGGATTTTTGCATGGCTCGATCAGGTTTGCTCATTGCGCTGCTGGTTCCGATTATTTCCTACGCTCAATCGCATGCGGGTGACCCGCGTGTGGACGCCCACGGCGACCCGTTGCCGGCCGGGGCGATTGCGCGGTTGGGCTCGAATCGATTCCGCACAGCCAGCTGGGTACGCAACCTGGCGTTCAGCCACGACGACCGCGCCCTGGTGGCGTGCCTGAATGAGGCCGTCGTCGTTTGGGATCGTGCTACCGGCAAGGAGCTTCGGCAATTCGCGATCCCGCATTCCTCGGCCACAGCGCTTTCCCCGGACGGGAAACACCTCGCCCTGCTCGACGAGAAAAAGATTCGAATTTGGGACACCGCTAACGGCAAGAAAACACGAACGCTGCAGGGCCCGGGGACCGCCCCAAGCTATGTGGCCATTGTCTTTTCCCACGACGGCAAAACACTGGCGGTCGCGGAAGACGAGCAGGTCATTCTGTACGATTGGGCCGCCGCAAACAAACCTGTGACGCTGAAGGACGTCAAAAAGGTCACCGGCCTGGCCTTTTCACCTGATGGCCGCTGGTTGGCGATCGCACCATACAACGACGCGCCGCAGCTCTGGGATCCGGTCGCCGGCAAGCGCATCCGCGACGCGAAGATGAAGGAAAAACCATTCCCCCGCTCAATCTGCTTTTCGCCCGACAGCAAAAAGATCGCATGGATCGACATCGCCTGGCGGGTCCAGACGGCCGATGTCGCCAGCGGGGAACTGGGCGCCGAGTTCGAATGCCTCGGCGACGGCGTCTGCCTATTCAGTGCGGACGGAAAGCACGTCATCTCCGGATCGCAAGGGGTGGGCGTCGAGCTTTGGGACCTGGCAACCAAGAAGAAAAAATGCGACATCGCCACCGATGGCCACCGACATCCCGTGTTCGCCCTTTCCCATGACGGTAAGACGCTCGCCATCGGCGACAGCCGCGGCGATTTCGAGACCATCCGCCTCTACGACTTCGCCGCGGACCGAGAGATTCCCGATGAGCCGGGCCACCTGCTTTCGATCAACGCACTCGCATTCTCCGCCGACTGCAAGACGCTCGCCAGCGCCGATCATGGTCGGTTCCTGTTCTGGGATGCGCACACCGGCGAACGGCGGCGTGTGCTGTCCGTCGGGGACACTTACAGCCCGGTCGTTTCACCTAGGCGGCCGCGAACTGCTCTTCGAGGACTATTACGGCCCGGCCCTTTCGCCCGATTTGAAGCGGGCGGCCCGTGCTTGGAATTCGGAAATTCACTACGACGAACTGGATGCGGGCAAAGAGTTCCCCGAATTTCCCGACGGGAAATACTACGGGAAGGAGACTCTTCGGTGGGCGGCATTCACGCACGACCAGAAGCACCTCATCACGACCCGCAATAAGACCTATTATGGCCGGAACTCGGAGTCGCCGCTGAGGCCGCTGGGCACAGACGGGCTCCTGCTCTGGGATCTGGCGAGCGGGAAAATTGTGCGCCGGATCAGCACGGAACGCGATAGCTTCTTTGTCGGCTTGCTCATCACGCCCGACGGCAAAACGGCGATCACGCCGACCGCCGAGGGCAAAGTCATCAAATTCGAATTCGGCGGACCGTCAACGCAGACGGGCGGACCGTCAACGCAGACCGATTTCACTAAGGGAGGGCCGATCCACGTCTGGGATCTTCAAGCCGGGCGGTTGCTGCAAACACTCGAAGGGCACAAGGGAGCGGCGCCGCACGTCGCCGTGTCCGGCGATGGCCGATTCCTCGCCTCCGGCGGTTACGATCGCACGGTGCGGCTGTGGGAGCTGGCATCCGGCAAAACGATCTTCACGTTCGCGCTTGGCGAATCGTGGGACCAGCCCGTCGCCATGTCCGCGGATGGCCGGCTCATCGCCGCCTCGCGAAATCCCAAAGGCGATCGCCCGCACATTTGCATCTGGGACGCCGCGACCGGCAAAGAGCTCCACCGCTTCCAGGGGTATGTCGCCGAGGCCCATTTGCTCGCCATATCCCCCGACGGCTCCCGACTCGCCTCGGCCTTGCGTGACGGCACCATTCTCCTCTGGGACCTCGCACCGGCACAGCAAGCGGCCAAGCGTAAACCCGCAAAGTTGCCCGCCGGCGCCGCCGCCTCGCTCTGGACGGACCTCGGCAGCCTCGACGCCGGCAAGGCCCATCGTGCCGCCTGGACCTTGATCGACGCGCCGGAGGACGCGGTCGCGCTCTTCAAGAGGGAATTGCAGCCAGCGAAAGTCGATCCGGCGCGATTGAAAAAGCTCCTGACCGACCTGGACAGCGACCGGTTCGCCGTCCGCGAGGCGAGCAAGAAAGGTCTTATCGAACTCGGCGAGTTGGCCGACGCGCCGCTGCGAAAGCTGCTCGCATCGGGCGCATCTCTGGAAGCGAGCCGTCGCATCGAACCGATGCTCGAATACGCCACTCTCTACGTCAATCCAGTGACTCTCGCTCGACGCCGCGCAATCTTCGTCCTGGAGAAGATCGGGACGCACGGAGCGGCCGCATTGCTCAAGACGATGGCCGAAGGGAGCCCTGACGCGTGCTCGACGCAGGAAGCCCAGCTGGCGCGTGCGGCGCTTGCGGTAGCTCAGCCGTTTCGATCCAGTTCCACCAACACGAATTGCGACCAGGTCTCGAATGCATCCGCCGCCGCCGTCAATGCGCTGATCGGTGCGAAGCCCGCTTCCGTCAGATCGGCTTCGCGCCGCTTCACCGCCAGCGTCTCCAACTCGAACACGTGGACGATGCCCAGATGCACCTGGCCGACCGGCAGGCTGTCGTCGTTGATGAAGCCGAGGCAGGTTTCGCGATAGGCCGAGGCCAGCTCGACCTCCTCGGCGACTTCGCGCAGCATTCCCTGGCGATACGGATGCTCGCTGGTTGCCTGATCGATGGGATTGATATGCCCGCCGATGCCGATGGAGCGCAGGGCCCGCAAACGCTTTTCGCCGGCCCCCTGGCCGCGCTTGTAGTGGAAGACGCGGTTGCCATGCTTCATGACGACGTACGGGATCAATTGCTTGAAGCTCGGATCGTCCTCGGCCCGGCTGCGCGGCAGAAACGAGAAGTGCTGGGGATCGAGCAACCTCGGCAGATAATGCGCGACATCGCGGCTCAAGCCCTGGAACAGGCCGGCATCGTGCAAAATCGTGGTCGGGATGACGAGCACGTGTTCTTCATTTTTTGGCATGATCGGCTTCTTCATTCCAGATGGCCTTGCCATGCGCGATCATACCGAGCGCGATCCATGGCTCACCGGCAGCGATAATCCCAGCTGCCGCGGCGGCTTGCTGCTGTGGAACGGTGAGCGGCGCTGGGCGCGCTGAACCGCCGCCGATATCGAGCCAGCGCGTCAGCAGCACGATGGCCGACACCAGGATCAAGATGCCGATTGCGAGTCGCAGCGTCTGCCGGCCATCGCGCTTGCTAAAGACGGCGTCGAGATCGCGTTGATCGCCGTGCTCGACTGCGCGCTGCAAGGCGAGTTCATACGCGCCCTCAGGATAATCGGCCGCCTGCTCCTCGGTCGTGTAGCCGTCCAGTGGCGGATCGTCGAGGTGCGGCAGAACGAGCACATCGAATTCCAGATCGCCGCTGAAGGCGAAGCTGGTGGGCCAAAGCCGGCAGCGCGTGGATTCAGGCAGGAGCAGCCAAAGCCCCGCGACCAGGCGCAAGTCGCCGGATTGGCGCTCGAAGACGAGCCGGCCGCCGTCCACCAGAATCTGCGCGCCGCCCAACAGTGCGGGGCTTTCCGAATTCTCAATGGTACGCTCGAAATCGGGCGCTTCGGGATCTTCCCCTTCCTGGAGCGCGTGTGCCTTAATCCGCTTGAGCACGCTTCGCAACTGCTCGATGGTGCGCCAGGAAAACGTCTCCTGGGCCAGCATCAACGTCGGCAGCGTGGCGTTTCCGTCCCAGTCCGGCTCGATCTTGTCGGCCAGATGAAACGGATCGCGGATGCCCATTTCGTATAGGCGGCGTTCGACGACGAGAAAGTGAAACCGCAAGCCGACGGGAAAACCGGCGTTTTCATCCTTGACGCGCACCACGGCAACGTGTTTCGGCCCCATCGGCAAGGCAAACACCGCCAAAGGGCAGGGGAGCCCATGCGTGCGATCGCCGAAGCCGAGCGCCATGCGTTCCGCTTCGCCAAGCCAGGCGTCGTCAAAGCCGGGCGAGCGCGCGGCCAGCATGGGCGTTTGCCGATCGGGGCGATGATACAGGGCTTGTTCGAGCGCGATTGACGGCATGGGATTTATGGTATGAGATGGGGCGGCCGAAATCGTCATGCGGAACGAGACGTTCCTCGAAATGAGGCTTTTCGTAAAAACTCTGTCCAATGTTTGACAAATGGTTGGCGCCGTGTTAGCCTAGGCGACCAAGTTGATATTCGGTTGAAGTCTGTACTCAGACCCCGGTGAGGTTCGCCAAAAAACCGGAGGGAACAGTGAACGTCGATCCAAAAAAACTCGAAGCGTTCATGGGCAAGATGGTCGGGCACATGTCCGGAAGCGCGCTCTGCTACAGCATCTGGCTGGGGGACGAGCTCGGGCTCTACCGCGAGTTGGCCGGCACCGGGCCGCGGACAGCCGAGTCGGTCGCCGCCAAGACTGGGTGCAACGCCCGGCTGGTGCGGGAATGGCTCGATGGCCAGGCGGCGGGCGGGCTGGTCGCTTATGACCAGGCTGCGGACACCTACGATTTGAGCCCCGAGGCGGCTCTGGCCCTGGCCGACGACGGTTCGCCCGTCTTCGTGGCTCGTGCCATGAACGCCCTCGGCTCGATGTTTTTCGATATGCAGAAGGTGGCCGCGGCGTTCCGGGGCAACGGGGCTCTGGCATGGGGCGAGCACCACCCGTGCCTGTTCTGCGGCACCGAGTGGTTCTTCCGGACCGGATACCGGGCTTTCCTCACCACGCAGTGGATTCCGGCGCTTGACGGAGTCGAGACGAAGCTCCAGGCCGGCGCCCGAGTGGCGGACGTCGGCTGCGGTCATGGGGCGTCCGTCATGACCATGGCGGCCGCCTACCCGAACTCGACCTTTTGCGGGTTCGACTTCCACGCCCCATCGATCGAGACGGCAGGTCGGCGGGCGGCGGAGGCGGGGGTGGGTGAGCGGACCCGGTTTGAGGTGTCGAACGCGACCGAATACACAGGGCACTTCGACCTGATCTGCTTCTTCGACTGCCTGCACGACATGGGCGACCCGGTCGGCGCCGCCCGGCACGCGCGCGAACACCTGGCCCCCGGCGGCACCGTGCTGCTGGTCGAACCGTTCGCCTTTGATGGTCGGCCGCGCAACATCGCCGAGAATCCGATGGCAGCCATGATGTACGTGGCGTCGGCGTCAATCTGCACGCCCAACTCGCTGTCACAGGAGGTGGGGTTGGCCCTCGGCGCACAGGCCGGCGAGGCCCGGCTGCGAAAGGTGTTCGAGGACGCCGGGTTCATGCACTTCCGCCGGGCGGCCCAGACGCCGATGAACCTCATCCTCGAGGCCCGGGGCTAAGAACTGCCATGTAGGCATAATCCTCGGGGTGGCGGTCGTTACAGTCGGAACAGGAGCCGAGGGGCACACGGTGAACATTCTGTTGTGGATACTGCAAATCCTCGCCGCGTTCCTGTACGCATCGTCGGGCGTCATGAAGGTCTTCCTGTTCGACAAGATAAGCCACGATGTCCCGTCCTTTGGCGCGTTGCCGCGGAAAGTCTGGATGAGCCTGGGCATTCTGGAGCTCGTCTGCACCGTCGGGCTGATCGTTCCCGCGGCCTTCCATTGGCAGGCGTGGCTCACGATCGTGGCCGCGACACTTTTGGCGGCCGAGAGTCTCGTTTTCGTTGGGGTTCACGTCAAGTATCGCGAGGTTGGGCCGATCGTCATGAGCGGTGTGCTGGGGCTGCTCGTGGCGTTCATAGCGTTCGGGCGGATCGTTCTCGAGCCGATCCTCTGATCGGCACAGTTAAAGGGGAGGATCACATGCTTGGGCATCGTTTGCTGGCACTTTCGATGGTTCTGGTTCTATGCGCCGCCTCCACGTCCTGGGGCGACATGTGCTTCGGCGGCGGACGGCCGCCCAGGCCCAAGGCCGAGCCCACGGAGAAAAAGGACGGCGAAGAAATCAAGGACGCCCCGAAGAAGCAAGCCGTTCTCGGAGCCGGTATCGCCCTGAGCGCGGCGTTTGTGAGCAGCGGGTTGTATTTTGCGCGCCGCCGCCAACGATTCCTTTGGCCATGCGTGATCATTGTCATCTTGGGAGGCCTGACGTACGCCCTGGGCATCGTGGCCACACGCGCGATGGATGCGAGTTAGTGTTTTGTCACAGCTTGATTGTCGGGTCGGCGATTCGGAGCCCGAGCGCCAGCGAGGGATTTCTTCAAAACCCTCGCTGGCGCTCGGGCTCGGACAACCTGACTTTTAGCTGTGACGGAGCCCGACGCGCATAGCGAGGGCGAACGGTATCCCTCGCCGGCGCGTCGGGCTCACTTCTTCTCGTCCTTCTTCCCCTCCGCCGGCCTCCCCTCGACATACACATCCAGCGCCGCCGCCATTGACACCAGGCCCGGTCCATAGGCTCGCATGGAGCCCGCGAAGAATTTCAGCGTGCGCTCCGCTTCCTCCTCGTAGCGTTTATCGCCAGTCAACTTCGCCAAGCGCAGCAGATTGCGCGTCGCCTGGCTGTTGCCGGAGGGTTGGACGCCGTCGTGCTGGTCCTTGGAACGGGCGAAGAATTTTTCGTGATCGTGGGCGGTGTAGTAGTAGCCGCCGATCTTCTTGTCACCGTGAAATTCGAGCATGGTTTCGGTCAACTTGCGGGCGGCGTCGAGCCATTTTTTGACCTTGGTCGCATCATGTAAATTGAGCAAACCGTGCACCAGGAAGGCGTAATCTTCGAGGTAGCCGTTGACAGCGGCATTGGGTTGCTGGCCGGGTGCGGCGCCGTAGGTGCGCAGCAATCGGCCCTCTTTCCTTACCTGATGCTTGAGCACGACATCGGCCGCCTTCGCCGCGGTTTGCACATACTTCGGCTCGTCGAAGGCCTGCCCCGCCTCGGCATAACCCGCGATCATCAGGCCGCTCCAGGCGGTCAGCGCGATCTTGTTGAGGAACGGCTTGTCGCGCTTCTCACGAGCGGCGAACAGCTTCTTGCGCAACGGATCGAGCTTGGCGTACAACTCGGTCTCGTTCATCTTCAACTGCGCCGCCATCTCCGCCGGCGTGTCGGCCCAGCGCAGGATGTGATATTTCTCCTCGAAATTGAGCTTGCCCTTGGGAACATAGATCTTTTTGATGAAATCCAGCTCAGCCTTGTCCGGCAGCGCATCGGCCAGCTCCTTCGGTGTCCACACATAGCAGCGCCCCTCCTCGTGATGCGTCTCGGCATCTTGCGATGAATAGAACGCTCCCTCCGGCGAGGTCATCTTGCGTTCGATGTAAGCGAGCGTCTCCGTGACGACTCGGCGATAGAGCGGGCGTTTGGTCGTGCGATACGCCCTGGAATAAATCTCGACGAGCTGGGCATTGTCGTAGAGCATCTTCTCGAAATGGGGGACGGTCCAGGTGCGTTCGGTGGAGTAGCGATGGAACCCGCCGCCGAGCTGATCGTAGATGCCGCCCATTGCCATTTGATCGAGTGTCCGCGTGAGAAACTCGGCGATCTTCTTGTCCTTGGCACGGGCGTTGATCTGCAAGAGAAAATCGAGGCTCGGCGGCGACGGGAACTTGGTCCCCTTGAAGTTTTTGTTTGGATTGCCGAACCCGCCGTACTCGGGATCGAATTCGTCCTTGACTTCCTCGACGATGCGTTCGACCAGATCGCGATTGAGCGGCACGATGGCGATGGCGGGAACGCGTGCATTTTCCAGCACGCGCGTAGTAGCTTTGGCGATGTCGTCAGCGCGTTCCTCGAATTTCTCGGGCTCCTTGTTGTAGGCGTTATTGATGGACTTGAGAATGGTCATGAAGCCCGGATAGGTTTGGCCGTCGGCCTTCGTGTCCTCGCGTGGCCAATACGTGCCGCCGACGACGGGCCGGCCGTCGGCGATCAGGAACATCGACAGCGGCCAGCCGCCCTGGCGTTCCTGCACGTTGAGCGCCGTCATGTAAATCTGATCGATGTCGGGCCGTTCCTCGCGATCGACCTTGATGCAGATGAAATGATCGTTGAGAATCTTCGCCACTTCCTCATTGTTGAACGATTCACGCTCCATCACATGGCACCAGTAGCACGAGCTGTAGCCGATCGACAGGAAGACGAGTTTCTTTTCCTTCTTGGCCTTGGCGAACGCTTCCGGTCCCCACGGATGCCAATTGGTCGGGTTGTGGGCGTGCATGAGGAGATACGGGCTGGTCTCCTTGGCCAAGAGATTGGTGTATTTCGGCTGCTTCTTCTCGCCGGCGGGAGCATGGGCCGACGCGGCGAGCAGGATCAAGATCACGGCGGCGCGATGAATCATGGCAAGCCCCAGAATTCGTAGGGTGGGTCGAGCAACGCGAGGCCCACCAATGGCTGCGAGAGATGGTGGGCCTCTACGAATTAGCTTAGGCCGTTGCCGCGTTTTGGACATTGTTCATAAACTGTCGGTAGACTCAATCACCCCCAAGGAGAAACCCATGCGTCGTAGCTTGCTGTTCGCGTCGATCGGCCTGGTCGGTCTTTTCACCTACGTCCTCGCACAACGAGACGGCGTTTCCATTGCCCAGGAGAAGGAAGGAGTGCTTCTGTCGCACGATGTCTTTTTCGCGCTCAAGGACAACTCGCCGGCCGCCAAGAAGAAGCTGGTCGCGGCGTGCAAGAAGCACCTGAGCGGCCACGAAGGGGAAGTCTTCTTCTCGGCCGGCACGCGCGTGGAATCGCTCAAGCGCGAGGTCAACGACGTCGAATTCGACGTGGCCCTGCACATCGTCTTCAAGGACCAGGCATCGCTTGAAAAGTACGCGGTTGCCAAACGCCACGTCCAGTTCATTGACGAGAACAAGGACAACTGGAAGAAGGTGCGCGTGTTCGATTCCTTTGTGCAGCGATGATGCGATGAGCGAATTCCTGAAAGCCCTGCGATCCGGCAAGGTCCTCGTCATGGACGGCGCGATGGGGACCGAGTTGCAGCGCTTCCCCGAGCCGCCGCCCAGGGCGGCGACTTGGAAGTCGCAGATCGTTCGGCAAATCCACTCCGCCTATACCACGGTGGGCGCCGAGGTTATCCTCGCCGACACGTTTCAAGCGGTTGAGCACAAGCAATTGCAGGCCGCCATCCGATATGCGCAGCGCGCCCGGCCTCGGCCTCAGTTCATGCTCGCGGATGTTGGGCCGATGGAAAAGCCGACGAAGGCGGTCGCCAGTGCCATTCTCGCGGAGTGCAATGGGCTGGATGGCCTGCTGCTGGAAACATGGTCGTCGATTCCTGCCCTGAGAATCTTTGCGAAGGCGTGCCCGAAGCGATTGCCACTGCTTGTCTCGTTCACATACCTTCATGGCCCCCGCGACGAGTTGTTGACTTTTGATGGCGTTTCTGCCGAGGCGTGTGCGCGGGTGGCGAAGAAATGCGGCGCCGTTGCGCTCGGGGCCAACTGCGGCAAAGAGATTGACATGGATGACATGCTGCGAATCGTCGAGAGCTATCGGTCGGCGTGTGATTTGCCGATCTTTGTGCGACCCAACGCCGGGACGCCGAAGCGCACACGCTTTGGCTGGAGGTATCCGCGCACGCCCGAAACGATGGCGGCGCGGCTGCTGGCGCTCCTTGAAGCGGGTGTGACGATGGTCGGCGGTTGCTGCGGCACGACGCCCGAACATATTCGGGCGTTTCGCGAAGTGGTCGATGCATGGAATCGGCGCGGAATTTTGCGTTCGTAGGGTGCCATGCGGGCGCTATAACGAAGGCCGGTCAGGTTTTCGGTGTCGCCGCCGGGATGATGTTGACGCGGCGGTTGGCGAGGAATTCAACGACGCCGTCGGCAAGGGCGAAGAGGGTGTCATCACGGCCGATGCCGACGTTGCGCCCGGGGTGAAACTTGGTGCCGCGCTGGCGGACGATGATGCTGCCGGCGGTGACGGTTTGACCGCCGTAGGTCTTGATGCCAAGCCGCTGCGAATTGGAATCGCGGCCGTTCCTCGTGGAGCCTTGCCCTTTTTTATGAGCCATGATGCAACCCCTCTGCTTGCGTTTAGCGTTCGCAGGGTTCAACCCGAGCGCTAAACGCAAGCCACAGTTTATTTCTTGTCTTTTTCGTCCCCTTTTTTCGGGACCGGTATTGTACGAGAGGCGGAGCGATAAATCCACTGGGCGGGCGAAACAAATTCGATGTCGCGCGAATCGGTGGAGAAACGGTCTCCTTTTTTCTTGAAATTCAATTGCAGCGTCTTGTATTGCCGAATTGGCGGCAAGCCGGGTGCCGGAGCGTCTACCTCGACGGAGCCGTTGCTCAAATTGCGGATGAAGATGCTGAAGCGCGTGCTGTCCATCAGCGTCTTTTCCTTGGGATCGCGCAACTTCGGATCAGCGGGGCCGGCGTCCCAGATGGCAACCCCCGTGATCGCGCGCGGAAAAGCTTCATCCGGCGGCTTCGACACCGGGATCGCGAATTTCCCCATCAGCACCGTGTTCTTGATGTCCTGATATCCGGTTGGATCCTCGAGCTTTTTGATGGCCTCCTCGGCCGTGATGAGGATTTCATCGCGATAAAGGCCGGGGTTGTCAAGAGTGACCAGCTCGAAGGCTGGCAGAATGAGCTGCGGCCTTTCGGATCGGTTGATGAGCTGATACCAGAGGTAATAGCAGACACGTTCGCCGCGCGCGGGGAGCTTGACCTTGATCATGCGCGGATCCTTGAAGCGAACCTCCATCGCCCAGACGTCGGCCCCCTTGTCGAGCTCCGACACCTGCGGCTTCACCTCGCGCTCATTGTTGACGGCTTGCTGACTGAACGTCGGCGTCAGAACACAGAGGATCGCAATCAATGCGACGGAAAGCCCGCAGCAGCGATCAATTTTGACGCCTGTCCTTTGCATCGACCTTCCTCCGAAAAGCGGCACCCACAACCCGCGCAGGCGGCAGCGCTTATAAAGGCGACGGCGTACAAGATCAAGGCGAAGGCGACGCCCACACAATCCATAAAATATCAGAGTCGCGGCAAGATGGGAAGAGATATAATATTCCCAGAATCCTTTGTCCGACGTTGGCGCCGTGTTATAACAATAATCGAAATCGTGGATCGCGGCCGTGGAATGCAACTCTCAACGCCTGGAATGCGCACGCTGCCTGATTCGGCAAAAGAAGCAGGACCGAAATGGCGATCACGCTTCTCGCTGACGTGAATATTGAAAGGGATAGAGACCGTCGTTGGAAGCGCAAGACTGTTCCTGCCGTGATTTGCTCCCGCTTGTCAAGCCTCCCGAATTTGCCTATCAAAAATAGATACACCCGTTCAGCCGATTTGCGTCTGGTCCATCGAATGGCCGAAATCTTTCCCTGGCAACCGAATGAATCGTGCAGCCTTGTGATGCGTCATTTGCTGCTCGGGGATTGCGTCGTCCTGCCAACAGAATCGACCTATGAACTCGTCGCATCGGCATTGCGCCCGACGCCGTCGAGCGATTACGGCAATTCGGGCAGCCGGCGCTAGCGATATCCGATTACGCGGAGTTGGCAGATTGGCTGCCGTTGTTGCGCGGGGCGGCGGAGCGTCTGTTTCGCAAGATGGGGGCTGGCCCCGTCATGCTGCGGGCCGACGCCGGGTTTGCGCTGGGGCTGTGGAGTCGATTGCCAGATGGAGTGCGGCACAATCTCGTGCTCGACAATCGCATCGGTGTGCGCTGGCCGAACCACCCGATCTGGAGAGAATTGAGGCAATTTGGCATCCCGCTCGTCTCGACGCCGATTCCTGCGGGCAGCAATGCCGCGGAGGCCGCCCAATTGCGTGGTGTTCACGTAGCATGCGTGGTTGATGCCGGCCAGACGGCGCGATCTGCCGTGCCAACGGTGGTGCGGGTGGCGGGGCGGCGCATTGCAGTGGAACAACCCGGCGCAATGTCAGCCGAACAGATTGACGAATTGGCCCTGTGCCGAATTGTCTTCATCTGCACCGGAAACACCTGCCGCAGTCCGATGGCCCAGGCGCTTTGCACCAAGCTGCTGGCCGACGCGCTGGGATGTCCGCCCGGCGAATTGAAGAGACGCGGCTTTTGCGTGGAATCGGCGGGCCTGGCTGCCATGACGGGGGCTCAAGCGAGTCCCGATGCCGTGAGCGTCGTCGGGGAATTGGGGGCGGAATTGGCAGACCACTCCAGCCGCATGGTGACGCTGGAAGTGTTGCAATGGGCGGATTACCTTTTCGGCATGACTGCGGGACATTGCTGGACTCTGGAAAGCGTCCCGGCCCCGATTCCCGCGCCGCGCATTCTGGCGATCGACGGCACGGATATCGCTGACCCAATCGGCGGCGCCTGGGCGGATTACAAAACCTGTGCCCATCAAATTCTCGAATCCCTGCAGCAGCGCTTGCCGGAACTGCTGGAAGCGTGAATCGTCGTGGAGGCGTTGGCGGCATGAAAATCGTCATTGGCAGCGATCATCGCGGCGTGGAGGTCAAACGGCGCCTCGTGGAGGTGATCCAAGCGATGGGGCACGACCTGACCGACGTCGGCGCCCAGGAAGCTGAGAGCGTCGATTACCCCGATTACGCCCACGAGGTCGGCAAGCGCGTCGGCACGAAGCAGGTGGAGCGCGGTATTCTGATTTGCGGCACCGGCATCGGCATGAGCATGGCCGCCAACAAGGTGCGTGGCGTCCGCGCCGCCGCTTGCCAGGACCTCCTCACCGCCGAGATGAGCCGGCGCCACAACGACGCCAACGTGCTCTGCCTCTCCGCGGACCTTCTCGGCGAAGACCAGATGGCCCAGATGATCCGCATCTGGCTGGAAACCCCGTTTGAGGGAGGCCGACATGCGCGCCGCGTTGACAAAATCGCCAAGATCGAAGCGGAGCAATGCGACAAGCCCGCCTCGTAAGCGGTCCGGTGGGGAAAAAAAATCCGGAAGAATTTGACAACGCTCCAATTGTAATCTATCGTACATTCGGATCAATCGGACTGCGCGGCTTCCCGTCACCTCCCCATCTTGGTTCAGCCGGCAAGTCCCCCCGCATTCCTTCACATGCCGCCGGAATCCCCAACGAGTTACTCTCAGCGCCGTCGCGGCAATGTTCGCGATCGTGTATCCACGACAATGGCAAACCATCTGCAAAGGTGGGACGCAAAGCCATGGGTCCGGCTCAAACTCCGGATCGCCAGGTTACCGAATGGAGTGGTCCACACGATCTACGTTCGCAGAGTGCGAACGCTCCCCGTCAACCTTGCCGCTGACCTTCGCGAGGCCAAGCCAGAAGGCCCGCGTCGCATCATCTTTCTGGACCAGAAAGGATCCTTCATGTTGTCTCACTTTGCCGCATTGCTCGCCAGTTTCTGCAAGCCGAAGACGGCCCAACTGCCGTCGAGTACGCAGTGATGCTTGCCCTCATCATCGTCGTGTGCATCGGCGCCATCACTACGCTCGGACAGAACGCCAACACCACCTTCGGCGCCGTCGGCAGTGCCATCGGCAGCGCGTCGTCTTGAATGCGGTCCACGTTGGGGCAGGGGCAATCCGCCTCCTGCCCCAGCTTGGCGCTTTCAAGAATTCCGCTGAAGCCGATACATGGCATAACCTGCGCGCCATAGCGAACCGAAGAACTGGCGCGCCCAGACGGGATCGTCGGGCAGGCCGGCAGCGGCGAGGCAGTCACGGACATTACGCTTGCCGTCGATCTGGTTGAAGGCGGCGGCCTGCTGCTCATTCAGGGGCATGGCCGGAAACGGGGGACGGGCGATGAGGGCCGACTGGCGCCGCAAGCGGTTGGCCGCCACCGTCTGGCTGACGCGGGCGACGGGAATGTAATCGAGAAAGGCGTCATCGTCAAAGTGAATTCGGTAGGTTGCCGGATCGCGGTCGGGTCGGCACACGAGCAAGCGGTGCGCGGCAATGGTGGCGTCCAGCATCTCGACCGTTTGCCAGAGTTGTCGTTCCTTGAGCGTGCTAAGGTGCGGCCACAGACGGTCGCCCGCCGGGAGCCGCGTATCGGCATGATAGAGTGCGTTCTCCTTCCAGCCCTGAAAGACCAGGCCAGCCTCCTGAACGAGGTCCAAACATTCGCCTGCGGAATAGGTGTGGTCGCGCCGGCTCAAGAATGTGTTGACCAGCCCTTCGTCGTTGGCTAAATCCTGGGCGGCCAGCCTGCGATAATTTTGCACGGGGTGAGTGGCCGGCAGCGAAGCAAGCACATCGCGCACCGTCTGCACCCCCGCCGCGTCCTGTTCCAGGCCCATGACGCGAAACAGTTCTTGCATCATCGTCACGCCCTGCCGCCCGTATTTCCCGTGGATCATGAGGTCGATGACACCGTCTGGCCGAAGGGCCTGGCCAAGCGCGCAGCCCCGCCGCGGAATCGGCCAGATGGTGCAACACGTCGTGACAAATGATGAACTCGAAATCGAGCCTCAGTGAGGCCACTTCCTCGATGCGCAATTGATGCAGCGCCAGATTCGCAAGATTGTGCTTGCGCTGCAGCAGCTCTGTATGCTCAAGGCATGCCTGGCTCATGTCGATGCCCACCACGCGCGCCGTTGGATAGACATACGCCCATGCCGCCGCTTGCAGGCTGCCGCATCCCGCCACGAGTATATCGATGTCCTCACGGATCGACCCGCTCGGCCAAAACAACCAGAACGAGTTGCGCAAATCCTGATACGGCATTAGCGGCGCCGTGAGCTGCAACTCAGCCAAATCGTGGCGCCGCATCGGATAAACCCAGCGCTCGTACTGCGCCTGGATCGGGTCCTCGAACTTGGTCTGAGCATTTGTTTGCGGCATCGGAGGCATCCTCTGACCATGGTAGCTTGCGGGGCGATTGCGGTGAGTAACTGGCCGCCGTTCTCGCCCCAGGCTTTGATCGTATAATCGACGATACCCAATTCAGTTCGGAAAACAAGGCGGCACACCATGGGAAATTCCTCGGACATCCTGGAGTTGGCGGCCCAATATCACGCCAGCGGCAACGTCGCGTTGGCCGAACAGTATGCCGCCTCTATCCTTGACGAAGAGCCAAACCACCCCGGAGCACTGCATCTGCTTGGCCTGATCGCCAAGCAGAAAGGCGACCTCAGGGCGGCTATTGTCTATCTGAACCGCTCGTTGACCGCGAACGGGTCCAATGCCGCCGCCTGGCAACACGCCGGCGACATCCTCATGAGCGGCGGTGATGTTCCCGGCGGCATCACCTATTACGAGCAAGTGCTGCGTTTACGCCCCGATTTCGCCGATGGTTGGAGCACCCTGGGATTGGCGCTCCAGCGCGTCGGCCAGGCGGCGCGGGCCGTGGAATGCCTCCAACGCGCCGTCCTGCTGGCACCCTCCTCCGCACCGGCCCACAACAATCTGGGCTCAGCGCTGCGCCGGCTGGGCAAACGCGATGAAGCGGCAGCGGCGTTTGAAGCGGCCCAGCGGCTCTGGCCCGACAGTCCGGATATCGCCTACAACCTGGGCAACACTCGATTCGACCAGGGCGATTTGGACGCCGCCATCGCCTGCTATCGCCGGGCCCTGAACCTGAAGCCGACTTATGCCGCGGAGGTTTCCAACAGCCTGGCGACCGCCCTGAAAGTGCAAGGGCATTGGCAAGAAGCCGTTGCCCAATACCAGGAAACGCTCCGGCTCCGGCCCGGCCATGCCATGGCGCTTTATAACTTGAGCGAGATGGCCGCGGCGGGTTGCCATACGTTTTCGCCGGAAGAGCTGGCCCACCTCAAAGAAGATTTGGCCGCCGGGCGCGGTGACGATGCGGAGCGAAGCCTGTACGCCTTTGCGGCCGCCAATATGCTCCATCTGCAAGGCGCATTCGACGAAGCCCTTCGGTATTACCGTGAGGGCAACGACCTGCAAGTGCGTATCTTGAAAAAGCGCAATGTTGCCTTCAACGCGCACGCTTTTCAGGCCAACATTGACAGGATCATCGCCGAGCAAGGGCCGGCTTATGTCGAGATGATCAAAGATTGGGGCATCCGCACCGCGTTGCCCGTATTCGTCATCGGCTTGCCGTGCTCGGGCGGGACGCGGGTGGCCGAGATCCTCGCCGGCCATCCCAAAGCGCAGTGGCGTGAGCGCAGCTGCGAGCGTGCCGCGTTTCCTGGCCCAGTTCGCCGCGGAAAATCGGATCGCCGCGAATTCCACGCTGCTCTTGCGCGATCAGCCTGCCACGCGATCGGCGGCGACGAAGCTTTTGCAGCATCTGACCCAACTAGGCCAAGGCGCGGCCCGGGTGATCGTCAGCAGCCTCGACAACGTCCAGGCCCTGGGCATGATCGCGACTCTATTTCCCGGCGCCCGCATTGTTCATTGTCGGCGTGAGCCCCTTGATGTTGCCCTGGCTTGCTACTTTCAGTATTGGCCCGAGCTGGCCTTTGCGTGCTCCCTGGAGGACATTGGATCGTATTGCCGAGAGCACGAAAAGCTGCTGGCGCATTGGAAGCGGGTATTGCCGCTTGAGTTCCACGACGTGAGTTACGAAACGCTCATCCAGGATCAAGAGAAAACCGCTCGCGAGCTGATCGCCTTTTGCGGTCTGGAGTGGGACGATTGCATGGGGGCGGAACTGCCGCGCGCCCCGGTCGGCGTCGAAGCGATAGGCCTGGCGCACCCCTACCGCGCCCATCTGAAGGCTTTGATCAAGGCACTCACGGGCTAAACACATTCGAAGCGGAGAAACATGTTGATGGTGAGTCGGCCGACGCGGGGGTTGGGATCGAGCTTGGCGTTGGAGTCCACGATCATGGAATGGAGAATCGAACCGCGATAGATGACGAGCCGATTGAACTTAGCCTCGAAGGCAGCAGTCTGCTCAAACAGACGATTGTTGGCCGACATGTATTCGGGCGGAATGGGACCATTGCCGGCGATGTCCTGATTGATTAGAGTTTGCAGGTGTTGAAATTTCTCCTGTGTGAGCGACTCGTAGCCGGTGGCGCGATGGCGATACAGAGCGGTGCCGCGGTGACTGCTGTTGCACAAATAGTGCAGGGCGGCAATCACGCCGTCGCCGAAGTCGTCGATGTGCGGCAGCCGCTGGCGATAGTGGAGTTGCTCCGGCGGGTAGGTGACGATGGCAAAGAAGCAATTCGTTAGAAACGCCGTATCGACGCGCACGCCAAACGTATCACCAATCCTCGGCCCCAGGACGTTCAAAAAAGACTCAGCGTATTCGTCAGGCACCCCCGCAACGATGCCCGGATACATCGCGGGCGAAGGGCCGAAGCGTGCTTCGTTGGCTGCGAGGCTTATCAGCGCCTCGGGGTCGCGCATGAAATCGTCCACGATCAGCGCCGGTTGGCGTTCGCGGCCGACTTCGAGCTTTTCGATGGACATTCGTTCGTTGACCGCAAAATCGTGCTTCATCGCGCTGGCCTCTGCTATGCGGATTCCAAATGCGGGCAAATCAATACTGAACGATCATCATATCGGCGACCCCGTCGCCCCACAAGCGCAACAAAAATGCCTCGCCACACAGGGTGACGAGGCATCCGGGGTCAAACCGATGAGGTTCAATCCAGTTGATTAGTTGCAGCAGCTCGGGCGGCAGCAATCGCGGCTGTGGCCGCAACCGCACGAGCGGTTACGCAGGCGGCTGAACAGGCCTTCGCGCTCGCAGCAGTTGTTCGAGCAGGCGTTTTCGCAAGCCGGAGCGCACGGGACCTGGCGGCACACCGTGCGGGGAACCAGCTTGCAGCAGGTCACGCATTCCTCGTGCGGCACGCACACGCGAACGGTGCGGGTGGCCTTGCAAGCAACTTGACGGCGCTCGTAGCAAGTGACCTTCTTGACGCACGTCTCCGGGACGCAGGTGTACTTGCAAACCTTGACCTTCTCTTCACGCCATTCGTTGCGGCAGACCGCCACCTTGCAGTGGACCTGTTCGCAATAGGCGACCTTCTTGCAGACCGTCACCGGGCATTCACGGTATTCCGGGCAGTGAACCCAGACTTTCCGGGTGCGGGTGCAGGCCGGGCGCAGGAGTCGCAAGCATCGCCGCAACCGCTGGAGCAGCAGCTGTGGCCGTGGCCGCTGAACAGGCCGCCGCCGCCGCCGAACAGAGGCGTCACTTCCTTGCACTCCCAGTGGCCCAGGCGAACCAGCTGCTTCTTCATGCAGCATTCCTGGACGTGCTTGTAGCAAGTCTTGTTGACGATCCGGTCTTCATAGCAGGTGACCTTATGGCACACCTTGCGGCATTCCTCGGTCCAGCACGGAACACGTTTCATCACAGTCACGACCTGATCCCGGCAAACCGGGACGCATTCGGTCCGGCAGGTATCGTACGTCTCCGTACGACACTCCACGCGGTACACCGTCCGCTTGGTCGTATAAGATTCACGCACCCATTCCGTGCAGGTCACGGTCCGGTACGCGGGGCCCGTCGTAGACGGTCCACAAGGATCACAACAACCAGGCGCCCGAAAATCGGCCCTTGCGGGCGAAACCGCCACGGCGGTAATGGCGCCAATCAACAATGCGAGACGAAGAGGTTGGCACACCATGCCTTCTCCTTGGTAATACACGCCGATCCGGTTCGCCCTTACGGTCCGCCCGCTGGGTTAGGATCGACAGCGAGTGATTGTACTCACCACTAATATGCCTAACATCGGCGCTGTGGAGAAATGATGGCAGTCAAGAAACACAGAAAAGTGACCAAAGATAATTTGTCTCTAACGCAAACTATTGCAGTAACGATAATGCCGGCGGTAGAAACTCGCCGGATCGCGTCAATGGATAGGATTGCAATCTCCAAGGCTCATGGGAAAACTATGATATCTCTCTTGACGCCGTAAAGTTTGGCGGCGGCACCTCAACTACGTGATCTTTCAAGGACAATGAGGAACGAGGATTAAGAATGAGTAGATCACTGTAACTTACGCATTCCTGATTTCTCATTCCTCATGCGTGATGGCGAATTGACGGCCGACCTTATCGGTCCTTCTTTTTGCCTTCGTCCTTTTTAGTGGTTGGTCCGGTTTTGCCGCCTTTGAGGAGTTCATGGGCTGTTCCCTTGGCGGCCGCGTCCTTGGCTTCAGGGGTGGGCGTCGGGCCGACGTGCGGTGCCGCGGGTGTGGACGGATGGACCTTCATGTCGGAAGTACGCGGCCCCGTCGGATGGCCGCCGGCAGCTTCGGTCTTGCGGCGCTCGGTGGACATCGCTTCATGCCGTACCGTAGTCTCGCGATGAATCTGAGTCCGGGCGGCTTCCGAAAGCCGAACCGACCTGATGCCCCGGTCGGCGAGCACCACCCGTGCAGACGCCAGTGCGGGATTGGGCCTGCCGAGCTCGAACCGGCGCGGCGGCAGCGGCGCACGCCCAGCCCCACGCTCCGCCACCAGCGTGATCTGCGTTTCGCGCCAACGCGGATTATCGCGGTAAACCCAAACCTGGTGCACGATCAGCGGATCGTAATATCGGCGACTATAAACGATGCCCGGTTCAAAGCCGACCGCCGCATAGCGTGGACCATAATAATCGCCAAAGTAGTAAATCCCAAACCCCGGCCGTACAAATAGCGTATCAACGACGACCGTATCACGCACGGCGTAGTACGGCACATATCGATAGCCGCGTCCAACAATCGCTACGTCCACGACAACCGGCGCATAAAGAACACCGCGACGCGACACGGCCAAATCCCAATACCCTGAAACATAGACGTAACCATAGGGCGTCCAGCGATAATGAGACGGCACATATACATAGTCCGCCCGGCCCGGCGTCCAGTAACCGGCGCGCCAAATATAGCGATCACCGTTCCACATATAGTAGCCGGGCACATACATCATGTCGGCACGAGGCGGATCGCCGGGCGGGGCCACGTTCGGAGGCGCCGGGGGCTCGGGATAATACGTGACCGGCTGCGCCGCCTGCGGTTGGCTACCCGGCTGCGCCTTCTGCTCCTGTACTGACGTCCAGAATCCCGATACCCATTGCCAGTTCTCACCGACTTCACGCCAGTACCCCGGCACCCATTCCTTGCTCGCCGGCTTCACCCGCCAGCAACCGCTCACCCACATGAAGTCTTGCCGATCATCGTCCCAGCTGTGATAGCCGCCGATCCAAACGACATCGCCTTCCGGCTTCTCCTCGGGCGGCATCTCCTCGATTGGCGCCGGCGGTTTCTTCGGCAGCAACAACGGTTGCTTCGGCTCGGTCGTCGGCGACGCGAACGCCTCATGAATCGGCCCACGCCCCTGCACCTCCACTCCCTTGGGAATCTCCGGCGGCTTGTCTTGTGCCGGCGCCTGTTGGCCACCCGGCGGCGGCAGCAGCTCCTGCGAAGACGTGTCATCGGTGTAGATTACGTAAGCCCCAAACAATACCGCGGCGATGGCGAGACGGGTACTTTGCGCGAGCATGGTGAAATTCTCCAGACCAGGAATCGGACGCCAGGACCGGGCGTCCATCGATTGAACTGGCTTGTAGCGGGATCGGCGGAGAAATTCCAGGGCAACCTGAAATGAATGATGGCGCGGGACACAGCCTGCGCGAAAACGCCAGGCGAGCTTCGACTTCGCGTTCGATCAAATAAATATGCGTTAATTTGCCTTTTTCGCCGCCGTGAATTGCCATTCTTGCCGCCATTCCGTGCCGTTGACGATCGCTGCGACGGTGATTGAATAAGTCTGGCCTGGTTGCAGCGGCGCTAACGGGTGCACGCCAATCAGATTGCGCGGCTGCTTATCGAAGAGAGGGCGCTCCGGCGAACTGATGGCGATGTCCACGTTTTTGCCGGCGGCGTCGGTCAGCACCGCCTGGGCACGCTGCGGCAGCGTTTGACTGGGAAAGATGACGCTGATGGGAAAGCCGGCTTTGTCCTTGGCCTGATCGATGCGGTCGAAGCCGACGAGGGGCACCTCGGCTTGCTTTGGCGTCGGGTAGACGAGGACGCGGGAATCGCCGCGCCCGCCGTTCAGGTCGAGCACGCAGCGCCAACCTTGGCCAACGTCTTGAGCGCAACCATAGCCAACGCGCTGCAACGTCGGATCGAGCAGGTAAACTCGGCGGCTGAAAGTGGACATGATGTCGTCGATCTGGATCAACGGCGTCGGCGCGTTGATGAAAACGTCCGATTGCCGGGAAGCGAGCATGCCTTCACGCGTGTAGCCGGGCAGGAGCGGATCCTCGTCGTTGGGGGATACTTTGCTATTGGCAAGGGCGAGCGTGTTCTGGACGAGATATTCGGCATGCCGTTGACAACCGCGGCCCAGCTCTTCGTCGGGTGTGACCGCGCTCAGGCCGGCCTGATCGCGATAATGATTGATGCGCTCGAAGACGATGCGTTTGGCCTGGGCGACGCTCAGACCGCCGGCGCCGGTCGTGAACTTCCATTTCTTCTCCCACGCCTTGCCGTCGAGTTGCCCTTGCAAAAAGACGTGGAAGGTGGAATTCGGCTTGAGCGGCTCCTTGGGGATCAGGCAGACAGTGGCGCTTTGGCGTTCGGGTCTGTATTTCGGATTGGCGAGTTTGTCGGGCGACGAGAACCAGCAGGGGAGCTCTTTTTCCTGTGAATCGGTCAATTTACCGATGGCGTTCACGGGCGCCATTTTTGGCGGGAAAGACGCCGTGATCGGGTAGCCCGCTTTGCCGGTCTTGTCGTCCGGGATTGGGTTCGGTACCTCGCCGCTGCTGGGAAAACTCAGCGGGACGTCAAGCTGGTTGTCGGCGGGATAATAGACGGGGAATGGCCGAGGCCCCTTGGCACGGCCGGCGCCGACGTTTAGCACCGTGACCCAGCCCTGCCGCCGCCCGCGCACGCAGGCGAATCCGACGCGCTCGAGATTCGGCTCCAAAATTGGCACACGATGATAAAGGGTTGCCATCCAGGAGTCCACGGCGTCGAGGGGATCGAAATCGCCGATGGTGATGTCCGACTTCAGGCCGGCGTCGCGTCCCTCCTCGCTGGCGCCGGGCAGCTTCAGATCTTCATCATGGGCATTGAGCCCGTCCAGCGCCTTGTTCCCTTCGTTGATCACCAGATAGCGCGCGTGCTTGACGCAGGCGCGGCTCAGCGCATCATCGAGCGTGACCGGGTTCAGGCCGGCGCGGACGCGGCAGGCGTTGACCTTGGCAAGCGCTTTCTTGGCCCACACCCCATTGCTGTCGGCATCGTCTTGGGTGCGGAACGACCACTCGAGACGCCACGGCTTGCCGTCGAGTTGAGCCGACGCCTTTGCCTGGTAGACGGCGTCCGGGTGCAACATCGTCTTCGGGATCACGGCGATGGAGTTACGCTGTCCTTTGGGGCGAGCCGGCTTTTCAGGCGTGGACAGCCAACCATCGACGCTGTTTCCCTTGGCGTCGCGCAACTCGATGTTGCCGGCGGTGATCTTTTGATTGGGCGGAAAAGTGACGGTGATCGGAAAGCCAGCGAGAGTCTTCGCCGGCAACTCCGGTCCGACACCGAACGACGGCGGCACATCGTTTTGCCGGTGGGCTGGATAAATGACGATCGGCTCGCCACGGCCGAGGACCGTGATCCAATCGCCCTTGCCGGTCCGCTCGAAGCCGACGCCGATTCGATGCAAATCCGGATCGAGCAGGGCGACGCGGTCCAGCAGCCGGCCCATCCATTGTTCCAGCGCGATCGTCGGTTCGGCGGTAGCGATCAGCGCATTCCGCGCCGCCCGGGCTCCTTCGACACTGTAGCCCAGTTGATACTCGTCTTCCGCGTGGACATTCGCTTCGTCCGTCTTGGCCGATTCGAAATTCTTTGCCAGATATTTCGCATGCGCCAGGCAGGCGCGGTTCAAATCCTCATCCAGCGTGACTTGCCTTAACCCGGTCATCTTACGGTAGCGATTGATCTTCTCGATAAGTTGCTTGGCGCCGATGACGTTTTGTTTCGGCGTAGGCATTGCATCTTGCGGCGGCTTCTTCTTGTCGTCGATTCTGGGAACGTCATCGTTTTTCTTCTTCCCACCGTCAGTCTTCGCAGCGCGATCGCCGTCGCTGCTCTTCTTGTCATCGCCGAACTTGTCGCGGATGACATGCTCAATTTCGGCCGGCTTGCGAACATAGAAAAAATAGCCGGCGATCAGGCTCGCACTGACAGGCACCAACACGGCTGCGCCGGCGAAGATGGCAACAAGGGCTGCGGTCGATAATCGAGCCGAGTTCGTCTTTGCCGGCGCGAATTTCGCCACCGCGAACAGTTTGGGAACCGAGTCGGCGCGTTGCCATTGTTTGGAGCCTTCGCGCAGAAGCATATCGCCGGGGCCGACGTCGCCGCGCTTCGCCAAGGCCAGGAGTTGCCGCCAGGTGTAGGGGCCAAGTTTTTTCTTTTCGCGGGCAAGGAACCAGCGCGACGCCGACGTCGCCTCCACCGGTTGCTGGCAATGCGGACAGCGCACCTGCGCCTCCGACGGCACGGTGAACGACTTTCGGCAGTTTGGGCAGGCGTAACCAGGCATGGGGGGAGCACTCCGAGTCCCAGGGGTTCGGATTACCTCACCCCTGGCCTATTCTCCCATATCGGCGCGGATTTCGCGACGGCAAAAACTCCGTGGGAATATACTGACAGCGACCAACGAAGTAATCTCGAATGAAAGGCATCCGATGCGTCTTTGCAAATTGCGCTTAGGCTCCACTCAAATCGCCGCCGGCTGGATCGATGGCCAGCAGGTGCGTCTTTTGCGCGGCAGCCTGGTCGAACTTTTGCACGCCGCGGCGCCGGCGCAGGCGGTTCAGAGTGCGATTGATTCGAACAAGGCGCCAATTCCGCTCGATCAGGCCAAGTTCCTCGCGCCGCTGGCTCTCCAGGAGGTTTGGGCGGCCGGCGTCACCTACAAGCGCAGCCACGAAGCCCGCGAGCGCGAGTCGGCCGGCGCCGCTCGCTTCTACGATCTGGTTTATTCCTCGCCTCGCCCGGAGCTCTTCTTCAAGGCTCCTGCCTACCGCGTCGTTCATCCCGGCGAACCAGTTCACATCCGCGGTGACAGCAAATGGAATGTCCCCGAGCCGGAGCTCGCACTCGTCATCTCGCCGCAACTGCAACTGGTTGGCTTCACCATTGGCAACGACATGAGCTCACGCGACATCGAAGGCGAGAACCCTCTTTATCTGCCCCAAGCAAAATTCTACGATCGGGCCTGCGCCGTCGGCCCCTGCATCACCCTCGCCGACGCCATGCCGAACCCCGACGACATCACCATCCGTCTCCTTATCGAACGCGCCGGCAAGACCGTCTTCGACGGCGCGACCAAGGTTTCAGCCATGAAACGCTCCTTCCAGGAATTGATCGATTGGCTCGGCAAGGAAACCAGCTTCCCCAACGGTGCGATTCTCTTGACGGGAACCGGCGTGGTTCCGCCGGACGATTTTACGCTGGCCCCCGGCGACGTCGTGCGCATCGACATCGCGGGCATCGGGCGGCTGACGAATCCGGTGAAGATGCGCGCGGGAACCTGATGCTTTGTATTCCGCGCGGGGTATAATGCGCGTGCAGAAAGGAAGACGCTAATGTGAAGGCAATCGTGTTTGTCGAAAAGGTCGGTAGCAAGAAGGAACGAGCCGTCACTCAGCCTGTGCTGACGTGTTTTCTCAATCGGCTCTGGAGCCGAAGGTTAGGGGTTCGACTCCTGTCGGGATATTTGAATCCAACGTCGAGCCGTTGCATTGCATGGTCCAAGATCAAGGGACTGGAGCATCGGGTTTAGCCGAGCACCAGCCCCTTTATCATGCGTTCGGGAACGTTAGATGGTTGGCGTGAAGCCGCTGAAGTTGACGGTCAGGTCAGCCTTGAATTTCAGATTGTCGGAGGCGTTGACGAAGCCGTCGGCGTTGTAATCGAAGGCGGCGTTGTAGGTCGTCAGGGCCGGTTTGAACTTCAGGTTGTCGGCGGCGTTGACGAACTCGTCGCCGTTGATGTCGCCGAACAGGCGGTAGAAGGATTGGGTGGCGCTGCCGATGCCGCTGCCGGCAAGGCTCAAATCCTGGCCATCGGATACCGCGGTGATTTCCGACGGATGGTTGACGGTGATGGTGTAGGCGCCATTGGCGATCGAGCCGCCGCTGACGCCGGAACCGGTGAAGGAAACGGCCCACTGGGTGTCGCCCGAGCCGGCGACGGGCGCCCAACTGAGGGTCGGCAACGTGCCGGTCCAGCCGGCGGCAATGGCGATGGTGAACACGTTCGGATCGGTCCCCGGGCCAACGATGTTGACCGCCTCGCTGAACGTGTAAACGATGTCGTTGACCATGGATCGCTGCGTGCCGGGCGCAGGCTGGCCCGCCGCGTTGTACAGTGCCGAGATGTTCTGGTTGATCACCACGTTCGTGATACTCGGCGCCGGCGCCGACCCAGTCATCTTGGTGAGGATCACATCCGTGGACGTGTAGGTGACCTCAAAAACCTGTCCGTTGGTGGTATCGACCACGGTGCCGCCGTTGGGCAGACCGTTGAAGGTGGTGCCGCCCAGGCCGCCGGTGGTGTGAACGATGGTGTACATGGAGCCGACGCCGACGATATCCGCGAAGGAGACGCTGAGCGCAGCGCCGGTGAGCGATGCGGAGCCATTGACGTTCACCTCGCTGCAAACGCCGCCGGCCTCGTTGATATGCAGGGTGCTGCCGGCGGTGAAGTCGAGGTCGGTGTTGAGCGTGCCGGCTTGAGGGATGTCGCCGGGTTCGAGGGTGCCATGGACGGTGGTGGCGGGAACGGTGCCGATGCCCGAGAGGGTAGCGCCGGCGGCCACGGTGACGCCGGAGCTGGTGGTGATGTTGCCATCGACCTGGAGGGTGCCTTCGCTGACGGTGGT
This sequence comes from uncultured Planctomycetota bacterium, assembly GCA_963767835.1. Taxonomy (GTDB): domain Bacteria; phylum Planctomycetota; class Planctomycetia; order Gemmatales; family Gemmataceae; genus SIAQ01. The sequence continues at coordinate 39,842 of CAVYFY010000013.1, read as the reverse complement.
GGCGCCGGTGTAATCGCTGACGCCCGACAGGATCGTCGTGCCCGTGCCATCCTGGGTAACCTCGTCGGCAACGCTGAGCGGGACGACGGGGAAGGCAATGGTCACGGTGTAGTTGGGAGTGGCGGAGGTATTCAGGGTGGTGTCCCAGATGCTGACGGTGAAATCGCCCAGGCCGTTGTCGGTGATGGTGGCCTGGAAGACATCGCTGGGATGGGCGTGGAAATCGATGCCGCTGGCGGTCAGGTCGCTGGGGTGATTGATGTCACCGTCGAAGCCGATGCCGAAGGTGCTGACGCCGTTGTAGAGGTTGAACTCAACGGCGACGCTATTGCCGGGGATGCCGGCATAGCCCAGAGAGCCGCCGCCGCCGCCGAGGGCGGTGTTGCCGGCTTGCTGGAGGGCGAAGGTAAAGCCATCGGCCTGGGGGTTGGGTCCGTAGGTCCACTGGAAGGTGGTGGTGAAGCTGCCGACGGGAACCTGGGTGGCGGTCCAGGCGGAGCTGGCCTCGCCGTTGTTGCCGTCGGTGAGCTGGAGGGCGGATCCCTGGACGGAGGCATTGCCATTGAGGCTCAAGGTGTTGGGATTGAAGCCGCCGCTGTAGTTGATATTGGTGGCGCCGCTGGAATAGGTCCAGTTGAGAATCTGCTGGGTAGAGGCGGCGCCGCCGGTGGCGCCGGTGAAGCCGACAAAAGCGGAGCTGAGGCTGAAGGTGTAGGTGAAGTAAGCGCCGCCGCCGGGATTGCCGGTGGGATTCAGGGTGGCGTCGAAGATGGTGATGGTCAAATCGCCGGCGCCGTCGTTGACCAGATTGGTCTGGAAGGTATCGGTGGGATTGGCGTGGAAATCGATGCCGAAGGCGGTCAAATCGACGGCTTGATCGTTGATGACGCCGTCGTAGCCGATGCCGAAGGTGCTGACGCCGTTGTAGAGGTTGAACTGGACGGCGAGGCTTTGGCCGGGGATGCCGGAGTAGGCCAGGGCGCCGCCGGCATTGCCGACGGCGGTGTTGGAGTCGTTCTGGATGGCGAAGGTGAAGCCGTCGGCCTGGGGGCTGAAGGTGTTGCCATAGGTCCACTGGAAGGAGGTGTTGAAGCCGCCCACGGGGACGGGGGTTTGGGTCCAGGCGGTGCGAGCTTCGCCGTAGCCGCCGTCAGTGAGCTGGAGCTCGGTCCCCTGGACGGAAGCGCCGTTATTGAGGGAGAGGTTGCTGCTGGCGAAGCCGCCGCTGTAATCGATATCGGTGCTGCCGCTGACATAGGTCCAGTTGAGGATATCCTGCTCGGAGGCGGCGCCGCCGGTGCCGCCGGTGAAGCCGACGAAGCTGCCGGGCTGCTGCTGCAAGGCGCTGGTGATGAGCGTGATGCCGGCGCCGGTGGTGGTCAGGTTGTGGACGCTCAAATTGAGGTTGGGGTAATTGAGGTCCAGCGTGCCGGCATCGGAGCCGATGGTGGCATCGCTGCCGAGGGTGATGGGGGCGTAGAAGGTGTTGCTGTCGCTGAGATTCTCGATGGCGCCGTGGCCGGCGGGCCCTGAGCCATTGATGGTGATCGGCTCGGTCGTGGAGTAGTTAACGTTGCCGGCGAAGGCCAGGGCGCCGCCGGCATTGACCTGGACGCCCAGGGCGTTGGACGGTCCCATGGCGCCCGTGGAGGTCGCGATCAGGGTGCCGGCATTGATGGTGGTGGAGCCGAGATAAGTGTTGGAATTGGCCAGGGTCAGCGAGCCGGCGCCGTTCTTGATGAGGTTGTCGCCGCCGGTGAAGAAGGCGGAGTTGGGGATATCGACAAAGTTGTTGCCGCCGGTGGGGTCCCACTGGGCCCAGACGGAGGCGCCGCCGCCGCCCTGGTAGTATTCGACATCGATGGTGTGCAGGCCGGGGGTCAGATCCACGGTATTGGTGACCTGCAGGCCGGGATAGCCGGGGGAGCCCTGGAAGTGGTTGTTGTTCACCACCGCGACGCCATCGATATAGAGCATGCTGCCGTCGTCGCTGGCGAGGCCGAAGCTGATGGGCACGGGGAGATTACCGGTGCCGGGGATGATGATGTCGCCGTACCAGCGGGCTTCGACGTTGTTGTTGTTGCCGGGGGCCGGGTCGTAATAGGTGTTGCCCACGTTGTCCTGAAAGCCGTTGGCGGCGATATTCTGGAAGTCAATGGCGCCGATGAGCCGGGCGGTGGCGGCGGGGATTTGATTGCCCAGCCAGTTGGGATTGCTGGCGGCGGCGGGCTGAATCAGGTTCTGGGTGGCGCCCAGGTTGAAATAGGTGCCGGTGAGGCCCGGTCCCGACGTGCCGCTGATGACGCCGCTGATGGTGGTTTGGCCGGCGCCGGTGGCGGTGAGGTTGTTCAGGCCCATGTTGACGTTGCCGGAGAGCGTCAACGAGCCGGCGTCGGCGCCGATCGTGGCATTGCCGCCCAGGGTGATGGGGGCCGCGAAGGAGTTGACGCCGCCGAGGTTCTCGATGGCGCCGTTGCCCGCCGGACCGGAGCCGACGATGGTGGTCGGTTCCGCGGTGGTGTAGTTGAGGCCGCCGGTAAAACCGAGGGCGCCGCCGGCGTTGACGAAGACGCCCACGGCGCTGGCCGGTCCCATGGCCCCGTCCGCCGTCACCACCAGGTGGCCGGCGTTGACCGTGGTCGCACCGGTGTAGGTGTTGGTGTTCGCGAGGGTCAGCGTTCCGGAACCGATCTTGTTCAGGTCATTGACGCCCGGGACAACGAAGGCGGAGTTGGGGATATCGACGAAGTTACTGCCGCCGGTGGGATCCCACATGGCCCAGACCGAGGCGCCGCCGCCGCCCTGGTAATATTCGACGTCAATGGCGTGCAGGCCGGGGGTCAGGTCCACGGTGCTGGTGCGTTGCAGGCCGGGATAGCCGGGCGAGCCCTGGAAGAAGTTGTTGTTCACCACGGCAGTGCCATCGATGTAGAGCATGCTGCCGTCGTCGCTGGCGAGGCCGAAGCTGATGGGGACCGGAGTGACGCCGGTGCCCGGGATGAGGATATCGCCGTACCAGCGGGCCTCGACGTTGTTATTGTTGCCGGGGCTGGGGTTGTAATAATTCGGGTCGCCGACGCTGTCGGCGAAACCATTGGCCGAGATATTGCGGAAGTCGATGGGCCCGACAAGCTGGGCGGTGGCAGCGGGGATCTGATTGCCCAGCCAGTTGGGATTGCTGGAGTTGGCGGGGGAGATCAGGTTCTGGTTGGCTCCCAGGTTGAAATAGGTGCCGACCAGGCCAGCGGTCTGGACGCTTCCCGTGCCCGTGCCGCTGATGACGCCGCTGAGCGTGGTCTGCCCGGCGCCGTTGACGGTGAGGTTGCCGACGGCGCCCAGGTCGATATTGCCGCTGAGCGTCAAGGAGGCGGCGTCAGAGCCGATGGTGGCGAACTGGCCGGCGACGCTGATGGCGCCGGCGAAGGAGTTGACGCCGCTGAGGTTCTCAATGGCGCCGTTGCCGGCCGGGCCGGCGCCGTTGATGCTGACCGCTTCGGCCGTCGTGTAGTTGAGGCCGCCGCTGAAGGCCAGGGCGCCGCCGTTGTTCACATAGACGCCCAGGGCATTGGCCGGCCCCATGGCGCCGTCCGCCGTCACGAGCAAATGGCCGGCGTTGATGATCGTCGCGCCGGTGAAGGGGTTGTCGGCGTTGGACAGGGTCAACGTGCCCGTGCCGTTCTTGATCAGGGCGCCATAGGTGGGCGCCGTGAAGGTCGTGCTGTAATAGGCGCCCCCCGTCGGGCTGCCGGTCGGATTCAGGGTGGCGTCCCAAATGGTCACGGTCAGAAGGCCGGCGCCGTTGTTGACGACCGTGGCCTCGAAGGTATCGGTGTAGTTGTTGTGGAAGTTGATGTCGTGGGAGGTCAGATCGATCGGGTGATTGACGGCGCCGTTGTAGCCCACGCCGAAGTCGCTGCCGGTGCCCGTGCCGCTGCCGGAGTAGACATTGAATTCGACCGCATAGCTATTGCCTGGGATGCCATTGTAACCCAGACCGCCGCCGCCGCCGCCGACCACCCGGTTGTTGTCGTTCTGCACGGCGAAGGTGAAGCCGTCGGCCGGGTCAAACGGGTTGGGGGTGTTTTGGTAGGTCCACTGGAAGGTGCTGACGAAGTTGCCCACCGGCACCGGGGTTGGCGTCCAGGCCGAGGCGGACTCGCCGTTGTTGCCGTCGGTCAGTTGCAGGCTCGTGCCGGGGAACGCACCATTGTATTGAGCGTTGCCGTTGATGGTCAGATTGTTGCTGGCGAAGCCGGTGCTGTCATCGATCAAGGTGGCGCCGCTTTGATAGGTCCAGGTCAGGATGTTTTGCGTGGCGTTAAGGCCGCCGGTGGCGCCGGTGAAGCCGACGTAGGAACTGGCGCCCTGGCCTGACTGGAGGACGTCCTCGAGGTCGATGTTGCCGGCGCCGGTCGTGGTCAGGTTGCCGTTGTTGATGCTGCAGGTGGGGGTGGCGGCGCCATTGAGGGTGAGGGCGCCGGCATCGGAGCCGATGGTGGCGTTGCCCTGGACGGTGATGGACCCGGAGAAGGTATTGTTGCCGCTGAGGTTCTCGATGGCGCCGTTGCCGGCCAGCCCCGCGCCGCTGATGGCGATCGCTTCGGCGGTGGCGTAATTGACGCCGCCGCTCAGGGCCAGGGCGCCGCCGGAATTGACGAAGATGCCCGGATCGCTGGCCGGCCCCATGGCGCCGTTCGCCGTCACGATCAATTTGCCGCCGTCGATCGTGGTGGCGCCGACGTAGGTGTTGGCGTGCGTCAGGGTCAGGGTGCCGCTGCCGGTCTTGGTCACGCTGTTGATATTCGCGACGGTGGAAAACACGGAGTTGGGAATATCGACGAAGCTGCTGCCGCCGGCGGGATCCCACTGGGCCCACACCGAAGCGCCGCCGCCGCCGTTGTAGTATTCCACGTCAATGGTGTGCAGGCCCGGAGTCAAATCGACTGTGTTGGTGACTTGCAGGCCCGGATAGCCGGGCGAGCCCTGGAAGAAGTTGTTGTTCACCACCGCCTGGCCATCGATGTACAGCATGCTGCCGTCGTCGCTGGCCAGACCGAAGCTGATCGGATTGCCGGCGTTGCCGTTGTTGGGAATGTCGATGTCGCCGAACCAGCGGGCCTCAACGTTGTTATTGTCGCCGGCGCCGGAGTCGGGTTCAGATTGTAGTAGGTGTTGCCCAAGGGATCGGTGAAGCCCATGGCGGCGCCGGTGTCGTTGATGTCCTGGAAGTCGATGGGCCCGACGAGCAGGGCGGTCACGGCGGGGGTTTGATTGCCCAGCCAGTTGGGATTGCTGGCATTGGCAGGCGCAATCAGGCTCTGGCTCGCTCCAAGGTTATAGTAATCGCCGCTGAGTCCCTGCACGACTGCGGTCGCGGCCGTGCCGCTGATGACGCCGCTGACGGTATCGCTGCCGGTGCTGGCGTCGCTGAGGTTGCCCGTGGCGCCGAGGTTGATATTGCCGCTGACCGTGATGCTGCCGCTGCCGCCCAGGGCGACGCCGCTGCCGGAGGTGGCGACATTGCCGCTGAGCGTGGAAGTTCCGCCGCTGTCCACGCTGAGGGACGCGACGTTCAGCGTCGAGCCGTCCGTGACGGCGTTCGACGCCAGTGACAGGGCCCCGCTGACCGTCAACGGAACTTCGACGTTCAACTGGTCGCCGGCCGTCAAGCCGGTGTTCACGCTCAAGGGCGCGAGCGTGGCGTCGGCGGCGGTGACGTCGAACACGTTCATGCCGACGCCGAGGCTGACGGTGATGGAAGTCGCGTCGGCGCTGGGAACGGTGATCGTGCTGGTGAGCCCGCCGCTGATCTCGACGGAATTGGCGCCGCCGGGGTTGTCGAACAAGAGGCCGCCGACATCCGTGAGCGTGTAAACGCCGCCCGCGAGCGAGAATTGCAGGTTATCGTTGGCGCCGGGGTCTTCCTGGTAAATGGTCAGGTTGCCGCTGGCGTCCAGCGTTTCGCCGTAGGTCGGGTGGGTGGCGGTCGAGGTGAGCACCACGTCGTGGCCGGCGTTGCCAAGGTAGGTGATCGTGAAGTAGGTGCCGCCGAAGTCCCAGTACGCCCCTTCCGGCAAGTTGTAGGTGATGCCGTCGAGCACGGCGCTGAAGGTGCCGGTAATGGGCGTGTTGTCCACGTTGTGGAGGATCGTGAAGCTGACGCCGGCCGCCGGTGTGTAGCCCAGGTTGACGTTGAGAATGCCGCCGGTCAGATCGATATTGCCCGTCACGTTCAGCGAGGTGTAGTTGGAACTGGAATCGGCGGTGACGGTGTAGAGGCCGGAGCCGAACGTGAGGCTGCCGGTGCTGAGGGTGGCGGGTGTACCGAGACCGGGATTGATGGTGCCGTCGTTGCTGACGGCGCCGGTCGTGCCGTGCCCCGCCAGGGTGCCGCCGCTCTTGACCGTCACGGCGCCGTTGCCGGTGCCCGTCGTGCCATTGACCTGGAGGATGCCGGCGTTGACCGTGGTGGGGCCGTTGTAGGTGTTGCCGTTCGACAGGGTCAACGTGCCGCTGCCGTTCATGGTCACGCCGTTGTTGGGCACGGAGAAGACGGAGTTGGGAATATCGACAAAGCTGTTGCCGCCGTTGGGATCCCACTGGGCGTCCATGGCTGCGCCGCCGCCCCCCTGGTAGTATTCGACGTCGATGGTGTGCAAGCCGGGAGTCAGATCCACGGTGGCCGACCGGTAGACAACGCCCTGGAAGAAGTTGTTGTTCACGACGGCGTTGCCGTCGATGTACAGCATGCTGCCGTCGTCGCTGCCGGTCTGGAAGCTGATCGGATTGCCGGCAATGCCATTGTTGGGAATGTCGATGTCGCCATACCAGCGGCCTTCGACGTTGTTATTGTCGCCGGCGCCCGGAGTCGGGTTCAGATTGTAATAGGTGTTGCCCTCGGTGTCCGTGAACCCCATGGCATTGCCATCCTGCTGAATATCCGGGAAATCGATCGGACCCACGAGCTGCGCCGTGACGGCGGGGGTATGATTGCCCAGCCAATTGGCATTGCTGGGAGCGGCAGGCTGGATGAGGCTCTGGGTGGCGCCGATGTTGAAATATTGGCCGATGAGCCCCTGCTCGGAGCCGGTGCCCGAACCGCTGATGACGCCGCTGATCGTGTCGTGGCCGGTGCTATTGTCGGTGAGGTTGCCGGCCGCGCCCAGGTCGATATTGCCGGAGATGGTCAGAGCGGTGGTGCTATCCAGGTTGAGGCCGCTGCCCGAGCACGAGACGTTGCCGCTGACCGTTTCGGCGCCCGCGCCAGCACCCGCCAACGTGCCGCCATTGGAGCTGACCGCGCCGCTGATCGTGGCGGCGCCGGCGCCGGACAGGGTGAGCGCGCTCGAACCCAGGGACATGCCGCCGTTGAGATTCAGTGAGCCGGCATCCGCACCGACCGTCGCCGGACCGGCCACGGTGATGGGGCCGGCGAACGAGTTGACGCCGCTGATGTTCTCAATGGCCCCGTTGCCCGGCACGCTATACGAACCGCTGACGTTGAACGTCTGCGTATACGTGGCGCCGCTATTGGTGTCCAGAAGGGTGACCGTCACATTGCCCTGACCGTCATCGGAAATCGTGGCCTGGTACGTGTCGCCCGGATTGGTCTGGAAATTGATGCCGTGCGCGGTCAAATCGATCGGGTGACTGACCGAGCCGTTGATGCCGACGCCAAAGTCGCTGCCGCTGCCCGTGCCGCTGCCGGTGTAAAGATTGATCTGGACGGCAAAGCTATCGCCGGGGATGCCGCCGTAGCCCAGACCGCTGCCGCCGGCGCCCAGGGCCGTGTTGCTGTCGTTCTGGACCGCGAAGGTGAAGCCATCCGCCGGGTTGGGATTGGTGCCGGCGAAGGTCCACTGGAAGGAGGTGGTGAAGCTGCCGGCGTTGACCGGGGCGGGGGTCCAGGCCGAGCTGCTCTCGTTGTTGTTGCCGTCGGTCAGTTGCAGATTGCCGTTGCCGAGAATGGAGGCATGGCCATTCAGATGCAAGTTGCTGGCGGAAAAGCCGCCGCTGTCGTCGATCGTGGTGGCGCCGCTGGTGTAGGTCCAGTTGAGAATGTCCTGCACCGAGTTGAGCCCACCGGTGGCGCCGGTGAAGCCGACGTAGGAGGTCGGATTGGGCTGGGTCGGGCCGGTCCCGTAGATGCTGACCGGCTCGGCCGTGGTGTAATTGACGCCGCCGGCAAAGGCCAGGGCGCCCCCCTTATTGACCACGACGCCTGCCGCTGTCGCCGGCCCCATGGCGCCATCCGCCGCCGCGATCAGCTTGCCGGCGTTGATCGTCGTGGAGCCGATGTAAGAATTGCTATGAGACAGCGTCAAGGTGCCGCTGCCGCTCTGGATCACGCCGTTTTGCGGCACGACCGAGGAAAAGACCGAGTTGGGAATATCGACGAAGTTGCTGCCGCCCGTGGGATCCCATTGCGCCCACACCGAGGCGCCGCCGCCGCCGTTGTAGTATTCGACGTCGATGGTATGCACGCCGGGGCTCAAATCGACCGTGTGCGTGACTTGCAGGCCTGGATAGCCGGGCGAGCCCTGGTAGGCGTTATTGCTTACCACCGCCTGGCCATCGATGTACAGCATGCTGCCGTCGTCGCTGGCCAAACCGAAGCTGATGGGGACCGGCGTGGCGCCGGTTCCAGGGATGGTGATGTCGCCGTACCAGCGCCTCGACATTGTTGTTGCCGCCGCCGGCATTGTAATAAACCGGATTGCCGACGCTATCCGCGAAGCCGTTGCCTGAGATATTCTGGAAGTCAATGGGGCCGACGAGCTGCGCGGTGGCGGCAGGCGTCTGATTGCCCAGCCAGAGCGGATTGCTGGGGCTGGCGGGCGCGATCATCTGCGTGCCATCATTGCCCGAAGCGGGCTGGTTGTTGATGTTGAAATAGGTGCCGACGAGCCCCTGGATGGTAGTCGTCCCCGAGGCCGCCGACCCGCTAATAACGCCGCTGACCGTGGCAGCGCCGGTCCCGGAATCGACCAGGTTGCCAGTCGGCCCCAGATTGATATTGCCGGAGATGGTGGTGCTGCCGCTGCCGGCCAGGGTAATATCGCCAGCGCCCTGGGTATTGATATTGTTGCTGATGTTGGTGCCGGCGGAGCTCGATATCGACAAAACGCTGCTGCTGGTGCTGTAGATGCCGCTGCCGGAGCCAGCAGCCGAATTTCCGGAAATGGTGGAGTCGGTCAAACTCAGGGTGCCCTCATTGCCGATGCCGCCGCCAGTCAACAGGGCAGTATTGCCGGTGATGATATCGCTGGTCGAAGTCAGCGTGCCGTTGTTGCCGACGCCACCGCCGGCGGCAGCAGAATTGCCGCTGATCGTGTCGCCGCTCATTGTGAGCGTGCCGGAGTTTCCGACACCGCCGGCGGCGCTAGCGGCGGTGTTGCCGGTGATCGAATTGCCGGTCAAGGTTAGCGTACCTCCGTTGGCAATGCCGCCGGCAAGGGCAGTGGCATGATTGCCGGTGATCGTGGAATTGCTCACGCTTAACGTGCCGGCGTTGAAGATGCCGGCACCGGTGGCGGCGAGGCCGTTCTCGATGGTCAGGCCCGTAATACTGACCGTGACGCCGTTACTAATGGCGAAATCTTGAACCGAGCCACCGCCACTGATCGCCATGTTCGCGGCGCCGGGCCCGGTAATCGTGATGCTTTGGCTAAGCACAAGTGGGCCGTTGCCAGGACTTAGGGTAATCGTGTTCCCAGGGCCGGAAATGCTGGGGTCGAAAGTGACACTGTCGCCGTTGACCGCGTTGTTGACGGCATAGCGTAGGGTGACATCCGAGGCGCTCCCCGCGTTATCACTCAAATCGATGACGTTGAAATTGGTCGGCGTAATGCGATCTTCCAGTAGCTGAAGGGTGGGCCGCGAAGTATTAGTCCGATGCCGGCGCACATGCCGCGAATTGGCACCCCGCAGCGTCTCGCTCAATTTCTTAATCCAATTGCGCAATTGATACGACATGGAGAGTCTCCGGAAGAGGAATTTTGGCGCGACTCGGCACTATGCAGAGCCAAGCGCACCGTTTCAATACGGGCGTGCAACTACATTCAATCGGCCCAGGCTACAAACGTAAAACGGATGACGCATCCGTAATAACAATCAGTGAAAAAAGCTGGAATGTTGGCGAGATCGGCTGCTGACAGGAATGTGATGTGGTGACTCGGCACGGTGACGACGGCTGCGCGCTCTGAGAAGGCAGAGTGGCCGGCTGCGGCAGACCATTGCCCTGGCGCAGCTGTAGCGCATGGATAGACGTGCGGAGAGGATCCACGTCAACTCCCGAATTCATTCGAGAACTGGGCATTGGGGATTCAATCAGCTTTCACGCCTACATCGCAAAACGCCCGGATTTTCCCAAGAGCCAGGAATTCACGTTCGCGGGCCGGAAACGCCCAGATTTACCGGGCCGCGAATGGCGTCGCCCTTGCAATGTAGAAATTGACGTGGCCTAACCTACCGAGTTTGCAACCAAATTCAAATGAAGAATTGATGAATTCCTTTTGCTCGGCAAAACAGTCCGCTTCCAGCCACGTCTACCTCGGCTTTGATAATCGCGCCGCCGTCGGTCCACTCAGTGCGCTTAATCAGAATTATTCCCTAAGCACTTGCGGAGGGCCCAATCGGCGGGAACGGCGGTGCCGTTTTGCCGGTGAGTCCCATTGAACAGTTGCTTGGCCCGGACTACAATGAGGCATCCTGAGTTAAGCGATTGCCAATCCCCGCTTGCGGGGCCGTGAAGGTAAGTTTAAGGAGCATTATCCGTGCAAATCAAGATTTCGGCCCGTCACGGCCATCTCGACGAAGCAACCCAGGAACACATTCGCGATAAAGCTGGCAAGCTGCTGCACTTTTTCCCACGCATCATGATGATCGAGGTGCTCGTCGATTTGCAGGACGACAACAAGCTCGTCGAATTCCTGGTTTCGGCGGAGCACAAGCATGATTTCGTCGCCCGTGAAACCAACAAGGATCTGCTGACGGCAGTTGATTTGGTGTTGGCGAAGCTGGAAGGGCAAGTCCGCAAGTACAAGGAAAAAGTGCAGGATCATCATCGCCGGCGACCGGCGCCAAGCGATACGGGCGCCAGCGACGCCGAGGGCACGGATGAGGATTGATGGTGAGCGGTGCAAGGTGACTAGTACGGTTCACCACTACGAATATTGACGGAGACAAACCGATGCGCATGTCCGAGTTCATCGTTCGCGAAGCCGTTTCCGCGAATCTGGCGGCCGTTCAGAAAGAAGCAGCCATTCGCGAGATGGTCGAGAACATCCGTCTTGCTGGCTATTTCAAGGGCAACGAAGAGGACGTCGTCAAGGCGATACTCAAGCGCGAGTTGCTCAGCTCGACGGGGATCGGCGACGGCGTGGCCATCCCGCACGCCAAACACGCCAGCGTCGATCGCCTGGTCGGTACCGTCGCCGTCTCGACCAAAGGAGTGCCGTTCGACAGTGTGGACAATGACCCGGTGTTCGTACTGGTGATGCTGGTTTCGCCCCAAGAACGCCCGAGCGACCATCTGCGCGCGCTCGAAGGCGTGTCGCGCTGCTTGAAGGACAAGAACTTCGTCCAGTCGTTGCGCAAGGCGACCTCGCCGCAAGAAATCTGGGACCTAATCGGCAACCACGACCGCGGAGCATAGTCAGAGCGGTGAGTGGTGAGTAGTGAGTGGTGAATCCGATCCAACCACTCACCACTCACCACTCACCACTCTGGTTTTACCATGACGGGCGAATCGGCCAGGCAAACCGTCGTGATCACCAATCCGCAAGGATTCCACATGCGCCCCATGGCGGCGTTTGTGGAAGCCGCCAAACGGTTCCCTTGCTCCGTCACCGTCACGCGCGCCGGCATGGACCCGGTGGACGGCACCAGCATCTGGGGCCTGATGGGGCTCGTCGCCATCCCCGGCACCGAACTCGTGATCGAAGCGACCGGCCCCCGTGCGGCCGAGGCATTGCAGGCGCTGCTCGGCGTCTTTGAACGCAATTACGAAGAGGAAGAACCGTCGTGACGGATTTCATGCGTTTGTGACCGTTCGAATTCACGCCTTCCGAGGCGGGGGCGCCTACCAAAGATGGAAATCAAACGCGGCATTCCCGTTTCTCCTGGCGTCGCCATCGGCAAGGCCCTGGTCGTCGAAACTGAAGGCGTGCGCATTCCGCGTCAGTTCATTGACAAAAGCCAGGCCAAGAGCGAAATCGATCGGCTGCATCAGGCCTTGCGCGACGCCGTTGAGGATGCCCGCGCTAACCAGGAAGCGATCAGCGAGAAGCTCGGCAAGCAATACGGCGCCATCTTTGCCGCCCACGCCTTGCTTATCGAAGATCCCGAGTTGGTCCGCGAAATCGAGCAGTTGATCGCCCAGAAAAATCATGGGGCCGAATATGCCGTCAGCCGAACGATGCGCCGCCACGCCAAGACGCTGCAAGCGCTCAATCAGCCGATGTTCAGCACGCGAGCCTCCGATCTCTTCGACATCGAAAAGTCGGTTCTCAAGCATCTGGTTGGCGATCAGGGCGACCCACTGCAAAATCTTCAGGAGCCGGCCGTCATCCTGGCGCACGACCTGACGCCAAGCGAGACCGCCAATCTCGATCCGAAATTCGTCTACGCCTTCGCCACCGAAGCGGGAGGCAAGGCGAGCCATACGGCCATCATGGCCGGCGTGCTCGAAATCCCCGCCGTCGTCGGCCTGGGGCGAATTCTCACCGATGTCTCCGGCGGCGATGAAGTCATCGTGGACGGCAATCGCGGCGTCATCATCCTCAACCCCGATGAGGAAACCCGTGAACGCTATCTGGTGCTGCAACGCCAGTTCGGCACCTTCGCCAAACGCCTCGATGCGCTGCGCGACCTGCCCGCCGAGACGACCGATGGCGTCCGCGCCGCACTGCTGGGCAATATCGAATTTCCCCAGGAAGCCGCCCATTGCACCGATCGGGGCGCTGACGGCGTCGGCCTGTACCGCACCGAATTTCTTTATCTCAACAAGACGGGCGACCCGAACGAAGATGAGCAATACGAAGCCTACATGGCGGTCCTGCGCCATTGGCCCGGAAAAGCAAGTCGTCATCCGCACCCTCGATCTCGGCGCTGACAAGCTGTTTCATCGTCCAGACATTCAGCTCATCGAAAAAAATCCGGCGATGGGCATGCGGAGTGTACGTTTGTGCCTGCGCAACTTGCCCTTGTTTAAGACGCAACTTCGTGCCATTCTGCGGGCGAGCCATCATGGCAATGTGCGGATCATGTTCCCCATGGTTAGCACCCTCATGGAGTTGCGCCAGTGTAAAATGATTCTCGGCGACGTCAAGGAGGAGCTCGAAGAGGAGAGGATTCCTTTCAACCGCAAAATCCCGATCGGCACCATGATCGAAATTCCGTCGGCGGCCCTGATGGCGGAGGAAATGGCAAAAGAAGCAAATTTCTTTTCCATCGGGACCAATGATCTGATACAGTATACCTTAGCAGCGGACCGAACGAACGAACATGTCGCCGGCCTTTATAATGCAGGCGACCCGTCGGTGCTGCGGCTGATCGACCATGTCATCCGTGCCGCGGGAAAGTATGCCATCGAGGTGTGCGTGTGCGGCGAGATGAGCGGCGACCCGCTTTACACGATCCTGCTGATGGGGTTGGGGCTGCGTCAACTGAGCATGACCCCCCAGAACCTGCCGGAGATCAAGAAGATCATCCGATCGATCACCATTGAGGAAGCCAAGCAAATAGCTCAGGAAGCGATGCGGTACGCAACCGCCCGCGATGTGAATAATTACCTGCGGGAACAGACCCGCCGAATCCTCCCGGAAGTCGTGGTGAACTGACTCACTCCTGCCGCTTGCGGCGTCGCAAAACTTGCTATCCCGCAAGCGGCACAATGCCTGTTCGCTGGCGCCTACAGCGCCCCACACACATCCATGTGAGGATTGCGCAACCGTGGATCCCGGTCGATCCGCAGCATGAATCCCCATTCCTCTGCGCGGTGCGACCTTGGCTCCCCCGAAGCGGGGGAGAACTCGGCATGGCGCTTGATTCGATACACCCCGCTCCCATTTTTCAGGCGGCTCCCCCTTCGCGCTCGAAGTACCGCGTCCGCTTTTGCAAGGCAGGCGATCTGCGCCTGGTGAGCCATCACGACCTGATGCACGTCTTTGAGAGAATGTTCCGCCGCGCCGACTTGCCGATCCCGGCGACGCAAGGCTTCAATCCGCGTCCGCGCATGTGGTTCGCGCTGTCGCTGGCGCTGGGAATCGCCGGGCATCACGAAGTCCTGGAGTTCGAGGTCGCCGCGCCACTCTCAGCCGAGGAAGTCAAACGACGGCTGAAGGATCAATGTCCGCCGGGCCTGGTGATTGTCAGCTTGCGAGCGATCGACGTGAAAACGAGCGCACACGTGCGGCGCGCGTGGTATCGGGTCGCTCACGATGGAAATTACACCGAGATCGAACCTCGTTGCCAGGCATTCTTGCGTGGCGAGACGCACTGGGTGGATCGTTACCGCCCGCGTCCACGCCGCATTAATATTCGCCCCTACGTCGATGAGCTGCATGCCGCCGAGAATCATCTCGCGATGGCTTTGTGGATCACTCCCAATGGCGCCGCCCGCCCTGAAGAAATCATTGCAGCCCTGGGACTGCGAGAATTGCTCGACGCCGGCGCGGTGATTGAGCGGACCGATCTGGAAATCTACGACGAGTTGCCCCCTGGAATCTCCGGCCCTCCGGCGATCCAAGCGGCACAAGAAGAATCCATTGCGAATGATGGGACATCGCTCGAGGCGCCGTCGGCCGCGCGTCCGACGGCGATCATCGACAGCCCGTTCTCGTTCGAGACCTGATATTCGTTCACGTTCACGCCCCGGACCCATTGCGTTCCTGGGGGCGAAAGGAAAATTATGAAGAAAGAAATGCTGATCAATTGCTTGCAGTCGGAGGAAATTCGCATCGCCATCGTCGAGAACGGCGTGCTTGAGGAGCTTTACGTGGAGCGCGCCAGCCACGAAAGCTATGTGGGAAACATCTACAAGGGGCGCGTCGTCAATATCGAGCCAAGCATCCAGGCCGCCTTCGTTGATTTCGGCGTCGGGCGCAACGGCTTCCTGCATGTCTCCGATGTCGAGCCCGCATATTATCGCCACATCGAGCAGCAATCGCATGGCCGGCGCGGTGATCGGGACCGTGGTGGTCGTGATCGGGGCGGTCGAGACCGGGGCGGCCGGGGCGGTCGTGATCGCGGCGACCGCGGTGGGCGCGGTCGGCCGCAGCCCCGTTACGACGATCCCAGCGCTCCGCCGCGCCAGTATGGCCGGCCGCCCGTCGGACCAGAAGAAAGGGACGAGTTGCTGGGTCAGCCTGGCGAGACGCCGCCGATGTCGCACGAGTTGCCGCCGGCGCCGCCTGAGGCCGATGGGCCGGATATCATCGTCGAGGAGATCTACGACGAGCCGGACGAATTCTATCAACCGGAGGCGCCGGTCGCGGCGCAAAGCGATTCGGAAGAGATGCGCGAACCAATGACGGAGATGCGCGAACCGACCGGGCTGTCGGAGGATTGGCCGGCCCCGATGGAGTTGCCCGCCGAACCGATCGCCGAAGCGCCGCCGTCTTTCGCACCAGTCGAGGCGCCGGAGCAACCTCACGCCGAACTTCCGGTCGAAGAAGCGCCCAAAGCGGAAGAGACGCCTCCGCCTGAATCCGCTGACGAAAAGGAAGACGACGCCGACGAGCCCAAGACGAAGCGTAAAACGCCAAGCCGCGGCAAAGGCAAGACCGCCAAGCCGAGAAAGCCCCGCAAGCGCACTGCCGCCGAGGAGTCGGCCAAAGAACCCAAGCCGCGGCCGATGGATTCCAGCGAGCGGCGCACCGGGGCGGACGATCCATCGCTCGGGCCCATCGAGCCGCGCCCGGCACCACGGGAAGATTTGAGCGACGACGATCTGAGCTTTTCGCGGGCGCCGGTTCGCCGCCGCCAACGGGGCACTCCGAGCCGAAGTTCTCGCCGCAGCCCGAGCCGACACCGTTTGTCGAACCCGAGCCCGATGAAGAGATCATCATTCAGGAAGAGAATTTCGAGCCGAGCGAAGGAGTGAATGAATCGGAGGAAGCGGAGTCCGGGCCGCTCGAGCCTGCTATCCTCAAGGACGATCCCGATGAAAGCCTGGAAGAGCTGGTTGAAGAAGAAAAATCGATGGGCGACGAAGTCGAGGAGGAGGAGGAAATCGCCATCTCCGAGATCGGCGGCGATGATGAGCACGAGGCTGATGTCGGCGAGGACTACGGCGAAAGGGCCGAATACACGCCGCGCGACCGCGGTCCAGGCGGTCGAGACGGCGGACGCGGCGGACGCGATCGAGGCCGCGGCGGACGCGATGGCGGAAGCCGTGGCCGTGGCGACCGAGAAGGGGGACGTGGCGGCCGCGGCGGTCGCGATGCCGGCCGCGACGCCGGCCGCGGAGGCCGCCCCGGCATGCTCCGACCCAAGCCCCATATCGAAGAAATCTTCAAACGCGGCCAGGAGGTCTTGGTTCAGGTCATCAAGGAAGGCATCGGCACCAAGGGACCAACCCTATCCACGTACATCAGCATTGCGGGCCGATACCTCGTGCTCATGCCCGGCCTGAACCGCATCGGCGTGTCGCGCAAAATCGACGACGAGGAAACCCGACGCCGGCTGCGCGAAATCATGAACGAGCTCAAACCGCCGCGCGGCATCGGCTTCATCATCCGCACCGCCGGTCAAGACCGCGATTCCAAGGAGCTGCAAAGCGATCTTGCGTACCTGTCGCGCCTGTGGGAAGTCGTCGCCCGCCGTATCCAGAAGCAGAAATCTCCCTGCGAAATCTACAAAGAAAGCGACATGGTCACGCGCACCATCCGTGACATTTTCACCAGCGACATCGACACGATCTGGGTCGATGAACGGGGGGCCTACGAAGCGGCCAAGGAGTTCATGGAAGCCGTCATGCCGCGCTATGCTGACCGCATCAAGTTCTACGACGGCTCCGTGCCCATGTTCCACAAGTACGGCATTGAGGCCGAGATCGCCCGCATCCAGGAGCGCAAGGTTTCACTGCCCCACGGCGGCTCGATCGTCATCGATCAGACTGAGGCGCTCGTGGCCATCGACGTCAACAGCGGCAACTTCCGGGCCGACAACAACAACGCCGAGGAAACCGCCTACCAGATGAACCTCCACGCCGCCAAGGAAATCGCCCGCCAGCTCCGCCTGCGCGATCTGGGCGGCGTGATCGTCAACGATTTCATCGACATGCGCGAGGATCGCCATCGCCGCGGCGTCGAGAAAGCCCTGCGCGACGCAGTCCAGCGCGACCGCGCCCGCAGCAAGATCCTGCGCATCTCCCAGTTCGGCCTGATCGAGATGACTCGCCAACGCATCCGCCCGTCACTGAAGCGCAGCGCTTTCCAGGATTGCACCCACTGCAAGGGGACCGGCCACGTCAAGACCTGCGAAAGCGTCGCGATCGAGGTGATGCGCATGCTGCAACTTGCCGTCAATCGCGAGCATATTGCCCGGATCGATATCCGCGTTCATGACGAGGTCGCCCAGTATCTGCTCAACCGCAAACGCAAGGAAATTGTCGCCCTGGAGGATCCGACCAGCAAGGCCGTGGCCATCACCAGCGCCGGCGCCGCCGTGTCGCCGGAATTCCTCGAATTCATGTGCTACGACAACAACGGCAACGAGGTGAAGTTCACGCTCGTCGAGGAAGCGCCGCCGCGCCCGCCACAGCGACGACGGCATTGAATGCCGCTCGCCCATTCGGTTTGGCTTCTCAGCCCAGGCAAGCGTGTAAACCGACGCGCATGACGCGTCGTGCCCGCCGGTCCGCTCGGCTATCATCCTCGGAAACGAGGACGAGCGGTCCGGTTCCTCATATTTTGTTGCTATCGGCGCCGCCCCAACCGTTTTCACACCCAAGCGAGCCTGTCATGCCCAGCAATTCGACCGATCTGGTTTCCCGGATGCGTGTCATCGGCCTGTTCAAGGAATTCAACGATGAAACGTTGCAGCATTTAGCAGATGGAGTGCGGGAGCGCATCTTCAAGCCGGGCGACCTGTTTTTCCGCGAGGGAGATCCCGGCGAGGAGTTGTACTGTGTCGTCGATGGGGAGCTACAGATGTACGTCACGCAGCCGGCCCTTGGCCTGGAGCGTGAGGTGCGGCGCATCGGGCCGGGCGGCTACTTTGGCGAGATCGCGGTGCTGACGGGCAGGCCCCGTCTTGCTTCGGTGCGGGCCTTGACGGCGGGGCGGGCCTGGGCGCTTTCGCGGTCGCACCTGGTCGAACTGGTCCAGCGCATTCCGATGGTCGGCCTGGCCCTATGCCGAGGCATGGCCGGCTATCTGGAGCAAGCGCGGCGTGAGGTAGTGGTGGTGCCGTTCGTAGCGCTGGAGGACTACTCGGGGGTCGACGAGCTGCAAGCGCTCTTGCCGCCGCGGGTGGCCGCCCTGTGCCAGGCCATCGTGATCGCCCGTGATGCGGACCATGTGAGGGTTGCCCTGGTCGATCCGCATGACGAAAAAATTCGCTCGTTTCTGGAGAACGTGCTGCGCTCCTATCGCCTGGAATTCGCCGCCATCGCTGAAGACGATTACAAGCGGCACCGCGACTCGCTGCAGGGTGCGCTGGCATTGCCGCCCGTCGAGAAGATCGACTTGAGCTACATTGATGCGGAGGGGAAGGCGCAATCGTTGGGGCACCATGAGACGGCTGATCTTTTGCAGAGGGTGCTGGGTCAGGCACTTGCCAGCGGCGCCAGCGACGTGCATTTCGAGCCGGGCGTGGAGGCGGGGCGGGTCCGCATGCGTGTCGAGGGAAACATGTTTCCGCTCGATCACGCGATCGCGCCGAAGGTGTTCACACACATCATTTCGCGCATCAAGGTCATGAGTGAACTGGACATCACCAACCACCGCTTGCCGCAGGACGGCCGGATTTCGCTTCAGGCCGGCGCCCGGCGCGTGGAGACGCGCGTCTCCATTACGCCTTGCCAGGGGGGCGAAAAAGTGGTGCTGCGGCTGCTCGATCCGCAGCGGCGCAAGCCAGAGCTGAACGGCTTGATGCATTCGCGCGTCGTGGCCGGCCTGGCCCGTGATCTGTTCGTCTCCCCCAGCGGCCTGGTGCTCGTCTGCGGCCCGACCGGTTCGGGCAAAACCACCACCTTGTATGCCGGGCTGCACGAGCTGTGGGAAACGGACCAGACCATCAACATCACGACGGTGGAGGATCCGGTCGAATACCACCTCGAATTCGCCACCCAGATCGGTGTGGACCGCGTCATTGGCCTTGGCTTCCCGCAGATTCTGCGCACCATCCTTCGGCAGGATCCCGACGTGGTGCTGATCGGCGAAATCCGGGACGAAGAATCGGCGGCCATTGCGGTGGAAGCAGCCTTAACGGGGCACTTGGTGCTGTCGTCGCTGCACACCGATTTCGCCCTCGACGCCATTGCCCGTTTGCGCAACTTGCACGTCAAGCCGTACTTGCTCGCAGCGGCCCTGCGCGGCGTCATCTGCCAAAGGCTCCTGCCGCGCATCTGCGCGGCCTGTGCCCAGCCGCTCGCCGCCTCCGACGCCCAAATCGGCCTTCTGGAATCTCAAGGAATCCTTGAGCCTTCCTGGACCGGGACGGCCCACCGCGGCCAGGGCTGCGACATCTGCCGGGGTGCCGGCGAGCTCGGCCGCGCCGGCGCTTACGAAATCCTCACCGTCAGCGACCAGATGCGCGACCTCATCGAAAGAAACGCCCCTTGGTCCGAAATGTCCGACGCCCTCACCCCGCAGACCTTTCTCCCCATGATCCGCTACGCCCGATTCCTGATCGAAGAGCACCTCGCTTCTCCCGAACGGATTCGCGAACTATTTCCCAAGCGGCAGTTCGCGCCGATGCAACGGCTGTGACCTACAATGATTCAGGGTGTGTCTCGAAAGACCGATCGGCGACTCGTTTCCCATGGTCTTTGGAGGACTTCCGCAAAGCCAGGCCAGCAGATTCTTGCCGCGCCTTGGCAAGGAATCTTTCTCCAACCTGATGTAAAGGCTCAACCTGCATTCTGAAATCTGCAAACCAAGATTCCTTCATGCTGCATTCTGAAATCTGCAAACCAAGATTCCTTCATGCTCCGCCTCATTCCACTGTTTGCGAAGCCTCCCGCGAGCGGTGTTACCGATCTATTGGCCGCCGGCCAGCTAATCGATGACTCAATGCGGCCGGGGAACTTCTTCGTTGCGCCGGAACTGCGCCTCACATGGGTCGTAGCGCGGGGTGAGACCATTCCCTGGGAAATCTTTCGTGGCCGGTTGGTCGATGCAAGCCAAACGCGTTTGCAGAAGACGTTCCTCTCCTGGCACGTCATCCAAGAGAATGACACGCATCCCGCGACGGAGCCGACCATTTCGGTGAAGCTCGACGTGCACGAAAAACAGATCCACGTCACGCGCGGATTGCTGGCATATGTCTGGGAAGGCTACGACGCTGGAGGCGGCGTCATCGAGAGCCGCGAAACGGTCAAATGGACGCGCGAGCTGGTCGGCACGATTCGGCTGGAGGAATTCGCCGATCTGGGCAGCGTGCGCGACGAGTTGATTTGCTTGATCTGGCACGCGATTGTCGGCACAAGCCGATTGCCGCTCACATCGGTGGAGGCGCCGCTGCCAGCGTTCACATTCGGGCAGCTGCATTATCTTTACCACGCCGAAGCGGACAAGCAGCCGTGCGCATCTTGGGAGCATTGGCTGATGCGTGGAATCAATGCACCATGTGCTTGGCCCGAAACCGTGAAACTCGTGGAATTCGTGCTGCGGCGACCGGCAACGGCACCACTTGCTCAACTCGATGACTTGCTTTGCGGCGCACGGCCGCTGGACGCGCAATGGAAGCGGTCGTTGATGGCATCCCTGTTCAACAACGTTTCCCTGTCGCCGCACACGCATTTCCTTGAAGCGGCGCTCGCCCATTTTTCCGGCCTCACCGGTCTGTTACGGAAGGTCTGTCAGCACTTGACGGCCTACGATCTAGTGACCTTTCACCATCGAGGAGCGAACTACCCCGATGCGCTCCTGTTGGATGCCGCGCTCCGTCGCTACATTCAGGAGGTCGATGGATGGGGTTCAACGTCCTGTGCCGACGACATTGACGGGCGTTGGCTGCGACGGCCGCTCCGGCAAGCGTGCTTGCTGCGATGGCATTATCAGGGCCATCTCGTGCCGGATACACCGACCTCACCCGGCGAGAACGCGCGCGTCCTGCCTGAAAGCCATCCGCGCGTGCCTGAAGAGCAGATGGCGCAGACAATGCGCCGGCGGCGGCAGCTTTTTTCTGACGAGCCGCTCGCCGCTCTGCTGTCGCCGCCCGCGCTTTCCGTGCTCGCAAAGAGCATCGCCGACCTGGAGCATCTCGACGAGCGCGTCGAGACGGGCCTTGGCCTGTTTATCGATCGGCCGCTCGGTTACGCCAAGCAGGTCGGCGAACCCGATTTGACGCCGATCCTGGCGCATGAAGCGTTCAGCCCGTCCATTGCGCGGCGGCGCTGGGGCGAGCTGAAGAAGCTGTGCGCAGAGCTGGCGATTCAAATTGATGCGGACAAGCTAGACGCACTATTCGAGAGCGGCGTCTGGCCTTCGGGGTTGCCGCACGCTGAATTGGCCGAATGCCCGCGCCCGGTGGCTGCCCTTGCGGATGTGCGTAAGGTCGCCGATGATTTCGTGATCCTGCGCACCAAGCCCGTTGGCCTCGCGCAAATGCTCGGGCATTTCGATCTCATGCCTGCCTTGCGCGAGCACGATCGCATCGACTTTGGCAATGATTCGCAAACGCCGCGCCTGTGCGTGCAAGCGTACGATGACGCGAGGCAGCCGGTGCTAGCCCTTTTCGACGAGCAATTGCGCCGGCGCGTGGAGCTGCGCATCGACGCCGCGCAAGGCTATATGACGCGCGGCGGCGTGGAGTTGCCGAGGGCGGGACTGCGGGTGGTCTCGGTCTGGGAGGAAACGGACAATCCGCTAGTGTTGCAGCGGCGCGATGCCATTGGACCTTAGCGGCTGGCGCCGGTGGCGTCGAGGTGGGACTCGAGGAAGCCGAAGCGGCCGGTCGGGCTATGGCCCAGGAGCAGGACGCGATAGGTGGCCTGTCCGCTGGCAACGTCGAATCGCACCTCGCCTGCGCCGTTGTCGAGCCAGAGCGTGGGGTGCCACAGGAGCGTATCGGCGAGCAAGCCCGGCGCATGGATGTGGGCGAATTCGCGCTCCAGGGCAACAGCGCCGCGCGGACCGGCGCTTGCGGGGGCACGTGGGGTGCGGCTGGCGGCGCAGGCTCCATCTTCTTCGCCATCGTGGCTGGCGTTGCGGCAGCCATCTGATAACGCTTCACAAGATTCAGATCGGCAGCGCGATCCGTCTGCGCCGTCAGCGGCGTGCGCGCGAACTGCTTGGCCGATTTCGAAACCTCATCCTGCCCGCCGGCATCGGCCTTTCCTTCACCCAATGCTCGTTCGGCTCTCGCCGCCTCATATACGCCCGTCGGGGCCCGGTCGCCCACGTGGCGAACCTTTGGAAGCTGATCGCCGAGGAGCTTGTCCAGCTCAGCGCCGGCGCGGGCCTCCGCCCGACGGTCGCCACGCGGGTCGGCAAATTGCGGCGGCCCGAGCAAGAAGTGCCCCACGAGCCACGTGCCCAGACAAAAGAGCAGGCACGCGAAGGCGCCGCCGAAAGCCGGCGTGGGCGAGCGCTGGGCGCGGAGAATGCGGTAGGCGCCGACGCCCATCAGGATCAAGCTCACCGCAACGAGCAGCGCGATGAATGCGCCGAACGCCAGGCGAATGCCGATCTGCACGCGGTTTTCGAAGCCGGCCAGGTTCGCCGATGCAAGCGCCACGGCGTCGGCCAGGCGTTCGCGCTCGCTCGTCAGGCGATGCTCGGATGCAATGGCTTCCTTGTGGATCGGCGTCACGGCTGCCGCGATCTTCGCTTCATACTGCTTCTGCACCTGAGCCATCGGCAGACTCTCACGGCTGAAGATGAGCGGCGTTTCCGGATCGACCGGAGGCGGCGGGGGACCGAAGGCGTTCACGCCCAAGCCGCCCACGGGAAGCGGATGATTCTGTTGCGGCACCGTGAGTGTCGGCACCGGCGCGAACTTCTGCTCCCCGGCCTTGGCGGCCGGTACGATGGCCGGTGTCTTCTTGGCGACGTAGCGACGCCAGCCGTGCGTGCCGAGGAAGCGCTCCAGCACTGCGGCCGATTCGGGGCCGTCGTGCAGGATGATTTGGGCCTGATCGAGGTCGGCGCCGCCGTGGATTTCGTTCATCAGCAGGAAATGGGCCGACAGACTGCGAGGCTTGACCTGAAAGCGGTCGTCCACAACGCTGGCGAGAACCCAGGCGGCGGCGGGTTGGCCGGTCTCATCACGAGCGCTAATCCCCGCGGACGTTTTGCTGCCGGCGACGAATTCAGGTAATTTCGGGCTGAAGGCGAGATCGAGCCGTTGCGTCGAGGCGCGGTAGACAAGGCGCTCGGCTACGGGCGTCACGTCGGCGCCGTGGACCTCGAACGCGGTAATGCGGATCATGCCGCGGACATCGGTGGCGGGCTCGAGCGTCAAATCGATGGAACCTCGCCTGACTTCGACCCAGCGCTCATCGGCGATCTGGCCGCGGCACTGGGCAACCAGGAGGAGGTTGCGCGGCGGACCCTGCCGACGGATGGTCATGCGGATCGGTTCTGCCTGCTTGCCGACCGCCTTGGCGACGTGCAGGACGACACCGTCGGCGCGCGGCCCACCCAGCCTGGCGAATGGGTCGGCAACTTCGGCCGTGGTGTTGGGTGTCGTGATGCGGACGGTGTAGGTTTCCTTGACATCCGGCGTAAATTCGAACTGTCCCATGCCAAGCTGATACGGTTCGTCGGCGCTGATTTGCAGCGAGCCGTCTTTCGCCTTGGTCCATAGGATGAGTCGGCCGTCGCTGGTGATCGGTTCGCCGGTCTTGGCGCGCACGCGGAAGTAGACGCGGTTGGGCACGCCAGCGATCAGATCCCCCCCTCGGGAAAGAAATCCACGTCGTACTCGGTCGGCGTCAACGGCGCCACCGCCCGTAATTCTTCTTTTAGTTTCGCCGCTCCCGGCACTTGCACCGAGAGTTGCAGCGATTTAGTCCCCTTGGGCAGATCCTTGGGGACCGGCGCTGCGAAGCGATAAAAATGACGCTGGTCCTCGGCGGCGGCGGTATCGCCGTCTTTCTTCTCCGCGGCTTTTTTTGCATCCTTGGATTTCG
Source organism: uncultured Planctomycetota bacterium (assembly GCA_963767835.1). Taxonomy (GTDB): domain Bacteria; phylum Planctomycetota; class Planctomycetia; order Gemmatales; family Gemmataceae; genus SIAQ01. The sequence goes on along the minus strand of CAVYFY010000013.1, from coordinate 15,538 downwards.
CGCCTGGAGGAGGATTGATCGGGCCGCCGAAGGCTTGTGCGCTCGGCTGCGGCTGAAGAGTGACCGGCACCGGCATGCCGTTGATGGTCCCGGAGATCTGCTTCGGCATCGGGGCGCCCGTCCCGCCGGGTAATGCCAGTTCTCCGGTCAACGTGCCGCCGGCGGCATAGCTGTTGGGATCAAGACGAATGCCCGGCAAGGCGCGGACGATCTCCAGCCGGGCTGACGCCGACTGCACCGCGGCGTGGGAGCGCACGTTCAGCGTGTATTCCCCTTCGATGAATTTCTCTTCCACGGCGAACTCCGCCGCCAGGATGCCGCCCGCGCCCGTGTCTTGCTCGAGCGAGCGCACCACCTTTTTGTCGTGAACCAGATCGACGTGCATGCGGAGCGGCTGGGCCGGCGGCTGCAAGGTATGACGATCAAGCACGAGAACGCGGAAAAAGAGCACGTCCTTTACTTGATAGATGTTCTTGTTCGTATCGATGCGAGTGACGAAGGACGGTGCTTGCACGTGCAACGTTTCCTGGACACGTGCCTGGGCGAGTCCGGTGTCGGCTTCAACCAAGAGATTGAGCTTGCTGTTCGCCTTGGCGCCGGCAGCATCGATCTCGGCGCGAGCGTGACCGTTGTTATCGGTCTGCAATCGGGCCACCTTGACGACGTCGCCGCTGCCGGCATCGACCAATTTGACGCGTATATTGGCGGGGACTAGGTTGCCTTCGGGATGGCGTGTCGCGATGTGCAAATTGCCTTTGGCGCGGGGCTGCAGCGACGTTGGTCCGACCACGTGCAGATAGGGGGCAGCCTCCGCATGAACTTTGTGAATCGCTTCCTGATGGCGCTGCGCCTGCGCGGCCGGCAACACCGCGAGCAGATGCTCGGTTTGCTTGTATTCGTCGCGCGCCGCCGCCAGGGCGTTTTGATAGCCGTCCAGTTGCACGCGATACCAGGCCAGCGGCGTTCCCACGGCGAGCAAAATCGCGGCGGCGATGGCCCAGCCGACGATGGGCCGCCGCCACATGGATCGCTTCGCTGCTAACGGCGCGGCAACGAATGGCAGCGTCTGGGCCTGCTCCATCGGCGCCGGCGCCGTCTCGCTTGGCACCGCGAATTCCGGCACCGTGCGAATGGCGCGGGCCGCCTGAGCCAGCAACTTGTGCTCCGCGTGCGCCGCCGTCAGCGCCGTCTGGCAAGCGGCGCACACGCTAACGTGGGCGCGCACCTGAGCCGCTTCGGGTTCGTCCAGCAGCCCGTAAACATCATCGAGCAGGCGATCACGGCATGGTTTGCATTCGAGCATGGCAGATCACATTTCCCTCAGCACGCGCCGCAATTTCTGCAGCGCGGCTCGCATTTGCGTCTTCACGGTTCCAACGGGGGCGCGGCGCATGTCCGCGATTTCCTCGTATGTCAAATCGCCATTCTGGCGTAACAAAAAAATCTCCTTTTCCTCGGGCCTGAGCTGATGCAGCGCCTGGCGCAGGCGGTCCAGCGCCTCCCGGTTTTCCAGCGCCTCGCTGGGGGTTGCCGCCCGGCCTGGCACCTCCGGCGGCGGCCCATCCCCATATGGCCTTGCCCGGCGCCGCCACGCGTTGCGCTGCAGGTCCTTGGCGGCGTTGAGCCCGATGCGGAAAATCCATGCCCGGAGGTTCTTGACATCGGTCAGCCCGGCGCGCGTTCGCCAGCACTTGATGAACACCTCCTGGGCGACATCCTGGGCGTCCTCGTGGTTGCCCAGGACAAAAAACAGCGTGCTGACAAGCTCGGTGCGCATACCGTTAAAGGCGCAAACGAAGTCCTCCTCGGTGTCCATAACGGCTCCGTCGGACTCCGAATCGCGCCGATCACGGGTGCTAACCGCCAGGTCGCTCATACCCCTCATCCTACTAGACGAAAGGGATCAATGGACGGATTGTCTAAAACGAATGGAAATCGGCCGCCCCGCTGCGGGTTTCAGCGGATGTGTGCCCAGCGGCCGATCTTGTCGAAGAATGTATCCTGCGAATCTGACCACAGGGTAGCCTTTACTCGTCGATCCTCGTCGAAGGTCACCGCAAAAACTCCATGCCCGCCGTTCCACGTTTCGATAAGTGCCGGCGGTTGGTCGATGGTCATTACTGGCGGTTCGCCGAGGACTTCGCAAACCTCGGCCCTTTCCATGCCCTTTTGAATGCGGTCAACGTTCGCTTTTGTAACGCCGGTGGTGGGTGGCATCATTGCAAGGGCCGCTGCTGCCAATGCAATGCTGAGCGGCAGGACAGCGATTATCAGCAAGAACTTTCTTTGGACGCAGCTTTTGGGCATTGTGTCGCGTTGGGACTGTGGTTTTCCAGCTTATTTCTTGGCAGCGCCGCCGCCAGCAGGAGCTGCTGCAGGAGTCGCACCGGCCGCAGCCGCTTCGCCCTCGGCGCCTTCCGCCTTCTCTTCCTTCTTCTTCGCCTTCTTGACGATCAGCTTGATAACCTTCACCTTCGGCAACCCGTAAGGACTGCGGCCATCGGGCCAGCGTTCCTCGGACTGCAGCTTGGCGATGCGCTCGCCGCGGGTCAGGACATTGCGGGCGCGCTGCAACGAGTTCTTGCGACGCAGACTTTTATCAATCGACATGGCAGGATTCCTTGAAGGTTCCGATTCGGCAACCGTCATGATAAAGAACAACCTTGATTGCGACAAGATCCGACTGCAATCATTGAGTTGCAAGCGCTTGCAGTTCGCGAATGGCGGCGGCACTGCCGGCGGGATGGCGGAAGATGCCGGTGCCGACGACCAGGACGTTGGCGCCGGCGGCGAGGGCGACCGGGGCGGTCTTGGCTTCGATGCCGCCGTCCACTTCCAGATCGCATGCGGGGTTGTGCTCCGCAATCAATTGCCGCAACCGGGCGATGCGGGCTGGGCTTTCCGGCAGAAACGCCTGGCCGCCGAAGCCGGGATGCACCGTCATGCACAGGGCCAAATCGAGCATCGGCAGATACGGCGTCAAGGCCTCGACCGGCGTTTCCGGGTTGACCGCCAGGCCCGCTTTCTTGCCGCGCTTTTTGATCTCGGCAAGCACGGGCCGGGCATCGGCGAGCACCTCGTGATGCACCGTCACCAGGTCGGCCCCCTTAGCGATGAAAGCCCCGACGAACTTCGCCGGCTCCTCGATCATCAAGTGCACCTCGATCAGCAGCCGCGTGTGCGGCCTTAGACTTTCGACCACGACCGGACCCATGGTAAGGTTGGGGACGAAATGCGCGTCCATGACATCCACGTGAAGCCTGGTCACGCCGGCGCGTTCGGTTTTAGCGACCTCTTCACCTAGCCGGCTGAAGTCCGCAGCCAGGATTGACGGTGCGATATGAATCATGGCGACTCCCCGGTGATGGCGTTCATGAGTCCGGTCATATTCTATGAAGAGGGCATCTCACGCGAAGGCGCAAAGCCGCAAAGAAACGCAAGCGTGGAAGGTTCGGCAAAGCGGCGTCGGCTCCGGCGATGAGACGCGGTTGACAAAGTTTGCCGAAAAGGCGATTCTTAAGCGCGGAATGGATTCCCGCTCCCAGAACGAGGATGATCCGAATGATGGAGAATGAACCCCAGGCGCCGGTCGCCCGGCATGCCGTGTCGCTCGTGCTCGCGGCGTTTTTCGTGACGCTCCTTGTTGGCGGCGGCTATCTCGTTTTGCGCGGGGCCTTGCCGCAAGGTCCGCACGGTTGCAGTGAAGAATCGGAGCTTCCACCGGAATTGCCGTCCGACGGCGATTTCAACGGTAATTTCGCCAAATGGGAAAAGCCGCTCGTCGCCATCGTCGTTTCCGGCGAAATGCACGGCTACATCAACCCGTGCGGTTGCTCGCATCCGCAGAACGGCGGCCTGGAGCGTCGCTACAACTTCATCGAATCGCTCAAGGCCAAAGGCTGGGACGTCGTTGGCATCGACCTGGGCGAACTGGCGGATGCGAGGGGAATTCAAGAACAGAATATGCTCAAATACAAATTGAGTGTCAAGGCGCTGCGGGCCATGAATTACAAGGTCCTCGGCATCGGCCGCGATGAATTCCGCGCGGGGCTGGACGAACTTCTGGTGAACGCATGGGATGGAAAACCGTATCCGCGCCCGGTCCTGTTGTCGCTCGCCGACCCAGAAAAGCATTATGCCGATCTCAACGTCCGCCCCTTTGAAATCATCGCCGACGCCACGCCCAAGATCGGCGTCATCAACATGATGGGCCCCGATCTGTGCGACGAGCTCGATCCCAATCCCAAGCCCTTTAAGCCGGTGTTCTTGAACAACAAGGACGAGCTCCCCAAAGCGCTGAATGCTTTCGCCAAGGCCGGCGTCGAGATCGGCGTCATCCTGCAACACGAATATCCAAAAGTCGATCCGAAGCTCAACGGCATCCAACAGATGAATGCCATCATTAAGGAACGCCACAAGCAGGCGCTCACCTGTGCCAAGTTCTGTGCGAAGGAACGCAAGAACGATTCGAAGATTCCCGCGATTCAGCTGATGATGCATCTGAGCAGCGACCCCGAACCGCCGTTCCTGATGACCCGGCTCGATCCCGAGCTACCGACCTACGCCGTCGAGATTGGCCAGAAGGGGAAATACGTCGGTCTGGTCGGCGTCTATCGCGACAAGGACGGTTATCGCCTGCAATACCAAAAAGTTCTGATGAGCGAGGATTGGCTGACGCCGAAAAACAAGAAAGCGACGCAGCCGATCATCGCGCTGCAGGAGATTTATCAGCGTGCCCTGAAGACGCAGGACATGCTCGCCAAGGCGCCGCGCACGCTGCACTTCAATCAGCTCGTCGGCGCAAACCAGAAGGGGCTGGGGGCGACGTATGTCGGTTCGGCTCGCTGCGAAAGCTGCCACCAGCAAGCTTACGACGTCTGGAGCGAGTCGGCCCATGCCAAGGCAATGGAAAGGCTGGAGAAGGAGAAGAACCCGTCGAATCGGCAATTCGATCCGGAGTGCATCAAATGCCACGTTACCGGATTCCAGAATCCGGGCGGGTACAACGATTTCGTGCCGAACATCGCCGACTGGCCGGCGAAGCCCAATCCCCTGCCGAACGCGGCCCAGATCGCCAAGCATAACAAGAATCTGCGCGGCGTCGGCTGCGAAAGTTGCCACGGCCCGGCCAGCGAGCATGTCAAGAACCCCAACAATATGGCAGTCCGAAAGTTAATGAATCCGTACAAGCCGACGCCGGCGGAGCGGAAGCTGGAAGACGACCTCGTCAAGAACCCAAAGGACGCCAAGGCCCTGCAACAGTGGCTGCAGCTGTCCGGTCCGCGGCGGCGGGCCATTGAGGCGAATAATTGCATCAAATGCCACGATGCGGAAAACGATGTCAATTGGGGCAATGCAGGCAAAGACATCGTCGCCCGCTGGCTGCTCAATCCGATTAATCCAAAAGATCCAAAGAGGCTGATTCATCACGAGCAGAAGAACAAGGGGGCCGCCAATCCGCCGCCGGCCGTCAAGGATGCGGTGGCACCCGCTGGCGGTAGGAAGCCGCCGCTCGTCATCGAATTGATTCCCGATAAGAAATAGGTAACGCTAAGCAACCCAAGGGCAGGCAGCCGATGGCAAACACGCAGTCGGCTGCCTGCTTTTTTTCCAGCTTGCTGCAAATTTAGCAAATTTCCCTTTCGCAGAATGAATTTTAGGTGTAGAAAGAATAGCATTGGTTAGAGCATCCCCCCACCGCGTTTGCATGGGGCGAGTCGCTCGTCCTATGGGATGCCCGCCGACAGCCCAACACTCCAGGATTCCTACTTCGCTTGAGGTTCACGATGGCTGCTCGTCACTTCCTTCCCTATTCCGCCACGCTACTTTTGTGCGGCGGCGTCTTCATGGGCTTCGTCGCGGCACAGACCGACGACGGCAAGAAAACATCCGCCAAGCTCTTGCCGCTGCCCAGGGCCATCCAGAAAAACACCACGCCAAACAGCATCGATGAGCTGCGGGCGATGGAACAGCACACGCAGAAGGTGATCGACAAGGTTATGCCCGCTGTCGTCGGCGTGCGCGTCGGCCCGGGCCAGGGCAGCGGCGTCATCATCGACGACGAAGGGCATATCCTCACCGCCGGCCACGTCTCAGGCACGCCGGGAAAAGTCGCCTTCGTCGTCCTGGCCGACGGCACCACCCTCCGTGCCAAAACGCTCGGACAGTATAAAAGCATCGACAGCGGCATGGTCCAGATCGAGATGGACAACAAGGATAACAAGGACAAGCTCAAGGACAAAAAACTCCCGTTCCTCGAAATGGGCAAATCGTCCGAGCTCGTCAAGGGGCAATGGGTGCTTGGCATCGGCCATCCCGGCGGCTTCCGCAAGAACCGCCCCCCCGTTGTCCGCGTCGGCCGAATCCTGCATGCCGACTCCTTCGTCATCCAAACCGATTGCACGCTGGTCGGCGGCGATTCGGGCGGCCCGCTCTTCGACATGCAAGGCCGCGTCGTCGGCATCCATAGCCGCATCGGCGGATTCACCATCACCGAGAACATGCATGTCCCCGTGGACACCTTCCGGACCACCTTCGACAAGCTAGCCCGCGGCGAAAGCTGGGGCAAGAAGCTCGGCGAGTTGGAGACGGTCCGCTCCGCCGGCGGCAAGATGGTCTTCGAAAAGAAAGATCTGCTCGGCAAGGACGATAATGCCACTGCGGCCCCGAACCCAGAGAAAAGGACCGAAAACTCCTACTTCAAGGAATACGCCTTCCGCATGAAGGCCGGCCATACCTACACCCTCGATCTCATCTCCGGCGACAAGTCCGGCAAGAATCTCGACCCGTTTCTGCGTCTCGAAACCCCCGAGGGCACGCTGATCACCGAAAACGACGACGGCGGTGGCTTCCCGAATTCGCGCATCGTCCACAAGTCGCTGAAGGATGCCGATTATCGCATCGTGGTCACCTCCTTCGAACCGGGCCAGACCGGCAATTTCACGCTCAGGATTTACGATGCCGACTTCATTGACGCCCTCGTCACCGGCAATGTCGAGATTTTCAAGGCCATCAAGCTCCCGACCCCGGCCGTCAGCAAGCTGGTCAGGGACTTCGCCAAGAAGAAAACCCCCCTGCACATCAACGCCATCCTCCTCGACGACAAGGGCAACCCGCAGCCGAACAAGGAGCTGGTCTTGAAATGGGAAAAAGGCACGCAGACGCTCAAGAGCAACAAGGACGGGGTGGTCCGCTGGCCGCTCGCCCTCGACAAGAGCCGGCAGCTCGCCATGCAGCTTCCCACGGGGATCCGCGCCATGCTGGCCTTGACCGATTCCGATGGCGTCGGCCTAAAGTTCATTGATGGCGATTCGACCGTTGAAAAGGTCAAGAGCGCCGGCGGTCCGGTCGTCAGGACGTTCGATGGCAACCTCACGGACCGCGATCCGTTCGACCGCGAACGGACCCGGTCGCGCACCCAGGTCCACGAATTCCAGATGAAGGCGGGCAAGACCTACACCCTCGATTTGGCGAGCGACGATTTCGACGCTTTCCTCCGCGTGGAAGACGAATCGAAATTCAAGTTGGCGGAGGACAACGACGGCGCCGGCAACCTCAACTCGCGCATCGTCTTCACGCCGAAGGAAGACGCAATCTACCGCCTGGCCGTGACGACGTTCGATGCCGGCCAGACCGGCGCTTATCGCCTGACCGTTCGTGAGACCAACGCCGTCCCGGTCGGGTCCAAGCCGGACGAGAAGAAGACGGAAAAGAACTGATTCCATCTCCCCGTTTAGCGTTCGCAGGTTCCCTGCGAACGCTAAACGAAAGACGGGGATTTTGACACACGCATGCACCAACAGCAATCGCGGAGACACCTATGAGATACTTGCGTCGCTTTTTCATCCTGGCGGTGATGCTTGCCGCGACCGGGGCCGCACAGGCCCAGATCAGCAAGGAGCATCTGCGCGACAGCCCGGCGATGCTGAAAACGTTCCGCCCCGTCGTCGCCAAGACCGCCGAGGCCACGGTGCGCGTCTTCGCCCACGGCAAGGCGGTCGCCTACGGCACCATCGTGGACGCCGACGGACTCATCCTCACCAAATGGGATGAAATCCGCGGCAGCGAGAAGATCATCTGCCGACTTCAGGACGGCACCGAACTGGAGGCCAAGCTGATCGGCGTTGAGAAGGAATTCGATCTGGCGATGCTCAAGGTGGTGGCGAGCCAGCTGCCGACGGTGCAGTGGGAAGACTCGAAAAAGGCGACCGTTGGCCGCTGGGTCGCGTCGGCAGGGACCGGCGAAGACCCGCTGGCCGTCGGCGTCATCAGCGTCGCCCGCCGCAAGCTCGTTCTCGGCGATCAACCGCCCAAGAGCATGAATGTCAATTCCGGCTGGCTCGGCGTGGGCCTCGAGGAAGCCATGGGTACCGGCGCCAAGATCAATTCCGTCGCCGCCAAGAGTCCCGCGGAAAAAGCTGGGCTCAAGGTCAACGATCTCATCTACGAAGTCGCCGGCCGCAAAATTGCCAATCCGGAAGCACTCATCGACACCGTGGGCAAGCTCAAGCCGGGCGATGAAGTCATGCTCAAGATCACGCGCGGCGAGGAGGACCTGGAAATCACCGCCAAACTGGCCAAGCGGCCGAAAGAGTTGGCGGGCAATCCCCAGGAAACAATGGGGACCAAGCTCAGCAATCGCCGGGGCGGTTTCCCCTTCATCCTCCAGCACGATTCCGGCCTGCGTCCCGAAGCGTGCGGCGGCCCGCTCGTCGATATCGACGGCAAGGTGGTTGGCATCAACATCGCCCGCGCGGGCCGCACTGAAACCTACACCATCCCCACCGAGGATATTCTGGCGCTTTTGCCCAGGTTCAAGAAGGGTGAATTCGCCATCAAGGAAGACACCGTCAAGGTGGAGCAGCCGAAAGAAGCCGAGCCGATCCTGCGCAAGAGCTTGAAGCTTGCCGACGCCGACAAGATTGATAAGGATCGGCAGGGGCTCAAGGCCAAGCGCCATATGAAGGTCGAGGAGATCGAATTCACTGCCGGCGTCACTTACATCATCGAGATGAAGAGCGATGATGTCGATCCCTACCTGATCCTCGAAGACGCGAATGGAAGCCAGCTGGCCGCCGATGACAACTCCGGCGGCTTCCCCAACGCCAAGATCGTCTTCCGGGCGACCGAAACCGGCAGCTACCGCATCATTGCCACCACCTATGGCCCCGGTGAAACGGGCGGCTACACCCTGATCGTCCGCGTGCAGCCGGCCAAGGGGAAGAAATAGCGATTCGGTTAGCCCCGCTTCATAGAGGCGGGCGGGAGTGAGCAGAGTCCGCCCACCTCAAATGGTGGGCTAAACGTATCCTTGCGCTTGCCTATGAATCGGCTCGCGATCCATCCCACCAGGGCCGCGCCGGTGAGCCCGCCAATCACGTCCGTGACATAATGCAGTGCAAGGTAGAATCCGCTCATGCACACCCAGCCGACGAGCGCTGCCGCTATCGTCACGTACACCGCGCGCCCAACAAGCCCCAGGCGATCCCACAGCGCGAAGCCGAGCAGGATCAGGCACACCGTGAACAGGAACACAGCAGCCGATGGATAGCTGCCGTTCTGCGCCGCGGCGCCAATCCATTGCTCGGCGCTGGGAGGATGCGGGCGCGGCACCAGCATGTGAATGGCTTCAACGAGCGCGACCGCGGATGCAAAGCTGATAAGCGCCACCACGGCTCCGCGCTGCTTGCCTTGCACGAGAAAAATCAGGATCACGATGGCACCCAATACGGCGACACCGATGTAATTGCTGGTGTAATAAGGCGGCTGCATGAACCAGACGACATTGGGACTCAACCGCGCCTGGTAGCCGAAATGGGCATAGGCGCCATCATCAAGAGCTTCGATCGCATCCATTCGAGAAATCCCCATCCTGCCAATTTTGGCGAAATGATTGACACAACGCCGCATAGAAGATTATACTTCCAGTGTTAGTTTACCTCTCCCATATTGTCAATTCTTATGATGGGAGGGCAACGGCAGAACACGGGCTCTCCCCTGCCCTGATGGAACATTGGCTTGAGTTGTTGCGTCTAAGCGCCCAAGTACAATCGCGTGTCCGCACCACTGGCGCCTATTGAGGAGCACATGGCGAGTAGCGTCCAGGGCAAGGCCGATCCCCGCTTACGGCTCGTTTCCGAGGAGGAAGCGGCAGTCGTGCCGGAGGACGCGCGCCCGACGGACGACGCGCCGACGGTCATCTCCAAGACGCCTCCCATTGTGTCAGCGCAGGGCAGCACGCAGGACAAGATCATTGACCTGGCGCGCAAATCGACCGCCGAGTCGATTGTCGCCAGCCTGCGCGGCCGACGCCTGGCCCATTTCGAGCTGATCGAGCCGATCGGCGTCGGCGGTATGGCGGCGGTGATCCGCGCCCGCGACACGCAGCTCGACCGCTTTGTCGCGCTCAAGATTCTGCCGCCGGAAATGTCGCAGGAGGCGGACAACGTCCAGCGTTTTCATCAGGAGGCCAAGGCAGCCGCCAAGCTCGACCACGAAAATATCGCGCGGGTGTTTTTCTGCGGCGAAGATCAGGGGCTGCATTTCATCGCCTTCGAATATGTCGAAGGCGTCAACCTGCGGACGATGCTGGAGCAGCGCGGCCGCGTGCCGGTGGCGGAGGCGGTGCGCTACGTCCTGCAGGTTGCGACCGGCCTGGAGCATGCGGCGATGCGCGGCGTGGTGCACCGCGACGTCAAGCCGTCCAATATCATCATCACGCCGACGGGGCGGGCCAAGCTTGTCGATATGGGGCTCGCGCGGAACCTGGAGCGGCGTGGCCAGGCCGACCTTACGCAATCGGGCGTGACGCTGGGGACTTTCGACTACATTTCGCCGGAGCAGGCGTTGGAGCCGCGCGAAGCGGACATGCGCAGCGACATCTATTCGCTGGGCTGCACGTTCTATCATTTGCTGACGGGGCAGGCGCCGGTGCCGGACGGCACGCCGGCCAAGAAGCTGCATCACCATCAACATCTGGCCCCAGTCGATCCGCGTCAAATCGACCCGGCCATTCCCGACGAGATCGTGATGATTCTCGGCAAGATGATGGCGAAGCATCCGCAGGACCGCTATCAACGGCCGATCCATCTAGTGCATCATTTAATGCAGGTGGCGCGGCAGGTGGGGGCGGCGGACGACGTGCCCGAGGGGGTGCTGTTCGTGGACGCGCCGCTGCCGGGCCGAGCGCACAATAGGCCGCTCGTATTCATCGGCATGGCTTTGGCGGCGCTGGTTGCGGTGACGTTGCTGCTATCGTTGGCGCCGGAGAGGGCTGCCAATTCGGGGAAGGGGACCGGCATTGCGAAGGGGTCCGAGGTTGCGGATGCCAAGGGAACCCACGGAGGCAAACCGCTGCTTGCGCCGGTCACCCCGGGCTCGGCACGTCGCCTCGGCGTCGTCAGCAGCCTCGCCGATCTTCGGGCCGTGGTTGAAGACCAAGCCCAGAATATCAACGCCAGGATCGACGCCTCCGGCGTGATTGAACTCGATGGCGTCGTGTTCAAGGGGAATCAGAATCGGCGGCTGGTGCTGGAATCCGATCATGCCGAGAGCAACATCCTGAAATTTCAGTATCAGAATAACGATACTCCGGTCGGGCTGCTTGTGGAAGGAGGGGAAGAGGTTATATTTCGCAGGGTCAAATTTCAGGTTGATTCTTTGACGACGCCGAACCAGGCCGCCGTCGCCGCCCTGGCGCTGCGTGGCGTGAAGCGAGTGCTTTTCGAGCAATGCATCTTCGCACAGACCAAGGTGCCGGCGATCCCGCCGCCCGGTGTCAAGCGGGCGCCACTGGCGTCTCTGCTGATTGACGTCGGCGACAACCCCGATTACGCCCAGCCCGTCATTACTCTCAACGACTGCTACTTTGACAGCAACAAGGAAACGGGCGGCCAGGTCGCCATCGCCGTCAACGGCCCGGCGATCGTCAATGTGACAAATACCGCCTTCCGACCCCACAGCGTCCTGTTCAGCTTCCGTGACAAATGCACGCGTGCCGAGACGCGGCTGAATCTGCAGGATAGCACCGGCTTCGTCGTGACCGGTCCCGCTTTTCGCTTCAGCGCTGAAGCATCGGCCCATGTCCGCGTCAGCAACAGCGTATTTGCCCAGCTGAGCACCAGAATTCCCAGCCTCGCCCAGCCGGGTTTGATTTATCTCGCCGGCGAAAAGAACCCGGTCTTATACGAGGGCCGGCGCAACCTGTATTACGCTCTCAATGATTTCGTCGAAAAAAAGGCGGAATTCATCAGCAAGTTCGACGAATTCAAGAAGTTCCTGGCGCCAAACGATGGATCCGATGTTGACTCGATTTGCATCGACCTGCCCGATGCCGCGAAGAATCCATTCGTTCTCGCCGACGCGCTGAGTGAACCTGGCATCCTCGCCTTTCAGCTTCGGCACGATTACGCCCGCCTAGACCTGGGTTTACAAAGGACCTGGCTCGACACGTTCATGCCGAAAGCGGCCGTGCCGGTCGTGAAGATCGCGCCGGCGCTGCCGAAGAAGATGATCGTCGATCCCGACAATGCGCGCCGCTTGAGCGACGAGTTTGCCAGCGTGGCCGAGGCGCTTCTCCGCGCCAGGAATGACGACGTCATCGAAATCAAGCATGGCGCCGAGCGCGAAGTCGAGGTGCTGCCGGTGCCGCTGCGCGGCGTATCGGTCACGCTGAAGGCCCACGTAGGCTTCCAGCCGATTCTCGTGCTCGCCAAGAAGTACCGGGGCGAAAAGGATTCCGCCCTGTTCAAGTTGCAAGAGGGTAAACTGCAATTCGAGCAGCTCGGGGTTCTGCTCGATCCAGGTCAGGGGGATTTTGCCTCGCAATCGATCGTCCATCTCGGCGAGGCGGCTCACTGTGTCTTCAAGCAATGCGTCATTTCCTTGCGCACCGAAACCAAGATCCCGCTCAGTGCCGTCACCTGCCTCGACCTCGAGCGCATGATGAAGATGGAAACCCCCACTCCCCCTGCCGGGCGCGTCGATTTCCACGAGTGTTTTATCCGTGGCAAGGGGGACCTCGCCTGCTTGCACGGCTGCCGGCTCCTGCACGTCGAAATGAAGAACTCCCTGGTCGCCCTCGACGGGTCGCTGCTGGACATTACGGCCTCCGACAAGGCGATGGCCATGGATCAAGGCGTCCGCTGGAAAATGGAGCGCTCCTCCGTCTTCACCACCGATTCCATCTTTGCGTTGCGCTGCATGACCGGCGTCGGCCTGACCAGGACCGAGGCCGACATCAAGGGCTGCCTGCTTGCATCGCTTCAACCCGACAGGCCCGTCGTGCTGCTCGATATGAAAAACAGCGAGCTCATCAAGTACCTCGACTGGCGCGGCGAGCAAAATCTCTACGCCAACCTCGACCAGGACCGGGTCCGCGAGTGGAAAGACTTCACCAGCGAAACCAACTTCAGCAAGCTTGGACTGCCCAAACTCAGCGACCAGAATCGGCAACTGCTGTGGGACGCCGACGTCGATTGGTTTCGATCGGCCGATCCGGAGCGGGTTCAGGGCGTCGGCCTTCCCGCCGATTCCGAGAAAAAACTGCAAGAGCTCTCGAGCAGCGCCGATCCATCCTGAGCACTGGGGCGTGTCCATGATTCTCGCTGCCGGTTTGACGCCGTCGTGGCAGCAGGTCATGCGGTTTGGTCAAGTGCGCGCTGGCGAGGTCAACCGCGCAGCCGAGGTCCACTGGTGCGCTTCGGGCAAGGTGCTCAACGCCGGCATCGCCTTGGCCGCCTTGGGCGCTTCGGCACACACCATATCTCCAAGCGGCGGCTGGTCGGGGCAGGCGCTGCGGGCGGAATTCGCCCAACGCGGGTTGGCAGCGACCTGGATCCCCACCGCCGCCCCCACGCGCATTTGCACGACGGTACTCGATAATAACACCGGCACCTCCACGGAGCTTGTCGAGAACGCTGCGGCCTTGAGCGCCGCGGAATTGGCTGATTTTCTCGCGGCATATCGCGATTTGGCGAGGCAAGCGGGTGCGGTCGTCTTGACCGGCTCGTTGCCCAACGGAACGCCGGCGATGTTCTACAAGACGCTGCTGGAACGGACGGCGTGCCCCGTGGTGCTCGATGCGCGCGGCCCGGAGTTGGAGGCGGCGCTGGCGTGCCGGCCCAGGGTCGTCAAGCCGAACCGCGAGGAACTGGCGGCAACCGCTGGCCGAGCCTTGCCGGACCGGGCCAGCATCCTGTCGGCGATGCGCGGCTTGATCGAGCGCGGCGCCGGCAGCGTGGTGGTCACGCAGGGCAAAGGCCTGGTCTGGGTCATGGAAGAGGCATCGGCCTGGGAATTGACGCCGCCCGAAGTCGCTCCGGTCGTCAACCCGATCGGCAGCGGCGATTGCCTGGCCGCGGGCTTGGCGTTAGGCCTGGCGCGCGGCGATTCGCTGCTGGACGCGGCGTTTTTGGGTGTCGCCGCTGCGGCCGCCAACGTCATGCAGGTGCTGCCGGCGCGGATCAGCATGAAGAGCGTCGCGGCGCTGCGCGATCGCGTGGGGCCGGCAACGCGCATTCTCGATGGCCGTTGACGCTATTTGCTGGCAAAAGCCGTTGCGAGCCTTTATGATATCGTCAGTGTTCTTGTGAGGTCGCACAGCAGCTTTGGGAGATTCGCCATGACCCGGATTCTCTTCATTGTCGTCGTGGCACTTTGGCTGAGTGGAAAGGCCGCCGTGCACGCCCAGGGCCAAGATGAGGTCGCCAAGCAGCTCCGAAAATTCGGCATATCCGGCTATCCACTGTTCCCGCTCGAAAGGGACATTGACCACTGGACTGCCGAAATCGATGGCTCGCGCCCGGATTTTCCTGATGCCGCCAGATTTCTGCGCCGGTTCAAGAACCTGGAGAAGATTCGCCTCGACCTTGGCGCGACCAAGCTCACGGATGAAAAGGTGAAGCTGATTAAGGATTTGCCGACCGTTAAACGCCTTGACATCAGTGCGACGCAACTTTCGGGCCAGGAGATGCAAGAGATCGCGTCGCTAAAGCAAGTGGAGTATTTGACGCTGGAGTCGCAGGAATTCTCGCCCGCGTATCAAGATGGAGGCCGGCGCCGCTGGAGCCGGCCCCGACAGGTACCAAATGGCTCGCTACTATTACCTCGACGCCCAGCTCATACAGTTGCGGCTTCGAAAGCAAGCGGACAAGAAATAGCAGACGGCTCTTACTCGATGCTGAGGGTCCGCTCGCGGTAGTTGACTCGCAATTCTCGGTCCAAGAGCAGGCCGACGCCGAGCAACGGAAACTGTCCATCGCTGACGACGACTTCGATGCGCTTCCACGCGCCAAACCACTCGACCATGCACGTGTAGGTGTCAAGCTCGATTTCTGAGCCGTCCGCAAGGGACGCTTTCACGGCTGGTCCGAGCGGCAAATTCAAGGCAGCAATGTGGCGGCGGGGGACGACAAGCTCTCCGGTGAATCCGGTGTCCACCCACACGTCCAACTCCGCTACGGACTCCTCGGTCGGATGCTTCAATCGCAGACGCAAAAGTGCGCGACCTGATTCGTCGACGATCCCGTTCACGCCGTGG